>NZ_CATKPA010000001.1:0-1286186 GCF_949769155.1 Sphingopyxis sp. Geo48
TGGTGGAGGGGCCGCAACGGCGGCGGTATTGCCCCTCCGTCAGCGCTTCGCGCTGCCACCTCCCCATGGCTGCGCCACAGGGAGGAGTGAAGGGCACATAACGGTCGATACCGGCCGGCAGCCGCAGGCAAAACAAAGGGGGCGCGGTGGCCCCCTTTGCTCCCCGGTTAAGTCAAAAGATCATTCGGTCGGAAAGCCGCGCTTGCGCAGCAGCGCCTTCACGTCTGGATCGCGGCCGCGGAAGGCGCGGTACGCTTCGGCGCGGTCGGTCTCGTTGCCGGTCATCAGCAGGATGGTGCGGAACTTGTCGGCGACGGTGCGGTCCCACGGGCCGCCGGCTTCGTTGAAGGCCGCCCAGGTGTCGGCGTCCATCGTTTCGGACCACAGATAGCTGTAATAGCCCGCCGAATAGGCGTCGCTCGAGAAGAGGTGCCCGAATTGCGGCAGGCGGTGGCGCATGACGATTTCCTTCGGCATGCCCATGTCCTTCAGCGTTTCGCGCTCGAACTTGTCGACATTGGTCACCGGCACCTTGCGGTCGTGGAGTTTCATGTCGATGATCGCGCTCGACAGATATTCGACGGTTTCGAAGCCCTGGTTAAACTTGTTCGAGGCGAGGATCTTGTCGACGAGCGCCTGCGGCGTCGGCTCGCCCGTCTTGTAGTGCGTCGCGAATTTCGACAGCACCTCGGGCGTCATCAGCCAATTCTCGTTCACCTGGCTCGGATATTCGACGAAATCGCGCGGCACGCCCGCGAGCGCGGGATAATAGACGTGCTGCAGCAGATAATGGATGCCGTGCCCGAATTCGTGGAACAGCGTCTGCGCGTCGTCGAGGCTGACGAGCGTCGGCTCGCCCTTCGCGCCCTCGGTGAAATTATTGTTGTTCGACGCGAGGACGTTGCGCTCGCCGCCGAGGCCCTGCTGGCTGCGATAGGTCGTCATCCACGCGCCCGAGCGTTTCCCGTCGCGCGCGAAATTGTCGAGATAGAGGACGCCGACATTTTCGTTGGTCTTGAGATTATAGACCTCGAAGGTCTTCACCTTGGGGTCGAAGACCGGGATCGTGCCCGTGATCTCGCGGAAGCCGAGGTCGTAGAGCTGCCCCGCCGACCAGAACATCGCGTCGCGCAGCTTGTCGAGCTGCAGGTAGGGCTTCACCTCGCTTTCATCGAGGTCGTATTTCGCCTTGCGGACCTTTTCGGCGTAGTAGCGATAGTCCCACGGTTCGATGGTGATCTTCGGTCCCTTGCCGGCCTTGGCCTCGGCATCGGCGATCGCCTGCATGTCGGCGACCTCCTCGTGAACGCGCGCGACCGCGGCGGGCCAGACCTTCATCATCAGCGCCATCGCGTTTTCGGGCGTCTTCGCCATCGTGTCGGCCATGCGATAATTGGCGTGGGTTGCGAAGCCGAGCAGTTCGGCGCGCTGCTGGCGCAGCTTCAGGATTTCGGCGATCGTCGCATTGGTGTCGTTCGCATCGCCATTGTCGCCGCGCCCCACGAAAGCGCGCCAGACCTTTTCGCGCAAGCTCCGGCTGGCGGCGTTCTGCAGCACAGGTTGCGCCGACGAGCGAGTGTTCTTGATCGCCCACTGGCCGGGCTTGCCCTGCGCCTCGGCGGCGTCGGCAAGCGAGGCGACGAAGCCGGGGGCGAGCCCCGCCAGCTCGGCCTTGTCGGTGACGAAGGTGTAGAGCTTCTCGTCGCCGAGCACCTTCGACGAAAAGGCCGAGAACAGGCCTTCGAGCTTTGCATTGAGGTCGACGAGCTTCGCCTTGTCGGCGGCGGACAGGTTGGCGCCGTCGCGGACCATTTCGTCATAACTGCGCTCGACGATGCGGATCTGCTGCGCGTTGAGCCCGCTGGTCAGCCGCTTGTCGTACACCGCCTTGTAGCGGGCGAAGAGCTTGGGATCGAGGAACAGCTCGGTATAGAATTTGGTGAGCTTGGGGCTCCATTCGGCGTCGATGTCCTCGACGCGGTCGTTCGACTTGTTCGACGTCTGCACGCCCCACAGCGCGAAGACGCGCTCCATCGATTCGCCCGCGAGCTGCATCGGGACGTGGGTGTTCTCGAAGGTCGGCTCGGCGGGGTTGTCGATCACCTTCTGTACCTCGGCCTTCACCTCGGCCATGCCTTTGGCGAAGGCGTCGGGGAAGAGTTCGGGGTCGAGCTTGTCCCACGGCGGCACCCCCTCATAGGGGCCGGTCCAGGGCTGGAGCATCGGGTTCGTGTCCGCGGCGGGCCTGGCGGCGGTATCGGCGGCGAATGTCATCGGACTATAACCCATCAAGAGGACGGTCGATGCAAGCAGCGACAAACGGACAAAGGGCTGCGCACGGCGCGGCATCATCATAGCTCCCCGGAGTTTTGGTTTCGAGCGAAACCATATCGGGCTGCCTTAGCCCGACAGGGCGGCCCGGCGCAAGAGCGCGGTCAGCCGCCGAAAAAGGGCTGCGGACTGCCCGGTACGTCGACGCGGAAGGTGAAGACGCCGCCGGCAAGCGGCTGCGCCTTGCGGTCTTCGTCGGTCAGATTCTTGCCCGCGCTGGTCACGAAAGCGGTGCAAAGCTCGTCTCCCCCGAAGGCGATCATCGTCGGGCGCTGGACGGGCAAGTCGACGGTCTGGAGCAGCTCGCCGGCGGGCGACAGGCGTACGACGCGCCAGCCGTCCCACAGCGCTGACCAGTAGCAGCCCTCGGCATCGACCGCGGCGCCGTCGGGACGGCCTTTCCCATATTCGAACTGGTGGAAGACGCGTCCATTGGCGAGCGTGCCCGCCGCCCGGTCGACGTCATAGGCGCGGATCGCGTGCGTCGGCGTGTCGGCGTGGTAGAAGATGCGCCCGTCGGGGCTGAACGCCGCGCCGTTGCTGGTGGTGAGGCCGCCGAGGATCGTGGCGAGCGACCCGTCGGGGTCGAGGCGGTACAGCGTCGCGACAGGGTTTGCCTTGTCGTTTGTCAGGCTGCCGACCCACAGCCGTCCTGCCGCATCGACGCGGCCGTCGTTGAAGCGTTGCCCGGGCTTGTCCGCGAGGATATCGGGGCCGAAGGGGCGCGGTGTCGATCCCCAATGGTCGATCAGTACGAAGCCGTTTTCGAGCGCGGCGACGAGGCCGCCCCGCACGCGCGGCGCGATGCAGCCGATCTGTTCGCCGAGCATCATCACCTCGTCGGTGCGGGTCGCGGGATCGGTGCGATGAATCGTCCGCGCCTCGATATCGACCCAATAGAGGCGGGCTTCGCCCGGATGCCAGACGGGCGATTCGCCGAGCAGCGCGCCGGCATCGAGAAGCAGTTCGACCATCGGCGGAGCTTAGCGCGTGGCGCCGGTGCTGCCCAGCAACTGCAAACCTATTCGACGCGGGACGAATGGAGAGGCGCGGTCCAAGTCGGTTCGCCACCCCCGGGCAAGTCCGGGATGGCGAAGCGCGAGCGCGAGAAGGGCGCGCCGCGCAACGAGTTTCCTGCCGTAGCGGCATTTCTACTTGACGTGGACGTAAACGTAAGGTCAGGTGCGCGCCGAAACCCGTACGGCATGATGCGGGGACTCGGCACCATGGCCCCACCAGACCCTCAGGCCGCCCACTGGGAAAAGGAAAGACGATGTCGCTCGATAACCTCTCGCGCAGTGTTTATACCGAGGATCACGAAGCGTTCCGTTCGACGGTGCGCCAGTTCCTCGAAAAGGAAGTCGCGCCCAATGCGGCGCAATGGGCCGAGGACGGCATCGTGCCCAAGTCGATCTGGCCGAAAGCCGGCGAGCTCGGCCTGCTGTGCCCGACGGTCCCCGAGGAATATGGCGGGCTGGGCCTCGATTTCGGCTATAATGCGATCGTCGATGAGGAAAGCGCCTATAATGGCCGCGTGACCACCGGCTTCTCGCTCCAGTCGGACATCGTCGCGACCTATATCATCAAATATGGCAGCGAAGAGCAGAAGAAGCACTGGCTGCCCAAGATGGTCGCGGGCGAAGTGATCACTGCGATCGCGATGACCGAGCCGGGCACCGGCAGCGACCTTCAGGGGATGCGCACGACCGCGAAGAAGGACGGCAATCATTATGTCATCAATGGGTCGAAAACCTATATCACCAACGGCCAGAACGCCGACCTGATCCTGGTGTGCGTCAAGACCGACACCGAGGTGCAGCCGGCTTGGAAGGGCGTCTCGATCGTGCTCGTCGAGGCCGACCGCGAAGGCTACAAGCGTGGGCGCAACCTCGACAAGATCGGGCAGGACGAAGCCGACACGTCGGAAATGTTCTTCGAGGACGTCCGCGTGCCGATCACGAACTGCCTTGGCGAGGAAGGCAAGGGCTTCATTTATCTGATGAGCGAGCTCCCCCAAGAGAGGCTGTCGATCGCCGTCAGCGCGCAGGCGGCGGCGCAGCGCGCCTTCGACGACACGGTCGAATTCACCCGCGACCGCAAGGCGTTCGGCAAGCCGATCCTCGACTTCCAGAACACGCGCTTCGTGCTCGCCGATCTCAAGACCAAGCTGCAGGTCGGCTGGGCGCACCTCGACTGGGCGCTGGCGCGGCATCTCAAGAAGGAGCTGACCCCCGAAGAGGGCGCGGCGGCAAAGCTGTGGCACACCGAATTGCAGTGGGAAGTGATGGACAAATGCCTCCAGCTTCACGGCGGCGCGGGCTATATGAACGAATATCCGATCGCGCGGGCGTGGCGCGCCTCGCGCGTGACGCGTATCTTCGGCGGCACGAACGAGATCATGAAGGAACTGATCGGGCGCAAGCTGTAATTTCCCCTCCCGCAAGCGGGAGGGGCAGCGAGACTTGGGAGCTTGCTCCCTAGTCGCAGCGGGGTGGGCTACCTACCTCCAGATGCTGGCTCCGCTCGCGCCCACCCCCAGCCCCTCCCGCTTGCGGGAGGGGAGTGAAGTGAAAGGACTATCCCCATGCCCCATGCCTATATCGTCGACGCCGTCCGCACCGCTGGCGGCAAGCGCGGCGGCAAACTCGCCGGTGTGCACCCCGTCGACCTCGGCGCCGCGGTGTTCGACGCGATCGCCGACCGCAACGACTTCGACACCAAGGCGATCGACGACGTCATCACCGGCTGCGTCAGCCAGGGCGGCCAGCAGACGATGGACGTCGGCCGCAACGCGGTGCTCGCCTCGAAGCTGCCCGACTCGATCCCCGCGGTGACGATCGACCGCCAGTGCGGCTCGTCGCAGCAAGCGATCACCTTCGCCGCGCAGGCGGTGCTGTCGGGCACGCAGGATATCGTCCTCGCCAGCGGCATCGAAAGCATGACGCGCGTGCCGATGGGATCGGTCGCGACCTTGTTCATGAAAGAGGGGCTGGGCAACTACAAGTCGCCGCGGCTGGAGGAGAAATATCCCGGCATCATGTTCAGCCAGTTCATGGGCGCCGAGATGATCGTCAAGAAGCACGGCTTCACCAAGGACGACCTCGACGCCTTCGCGCTCGAAAGCCACCGCCGCGCGAAGGCGGCAACCGAGGCAGGCGTGTTCGAGCGCGAGATCGTGCGGGTCGAGATCGAGACCCCCGAGGGGAAGGAATGGCACAAGGTCGACGAGGGAATCCGTTTCGACGCGACGCTCGACGGCATTGCCGGCGTCAAGCTGCTGCAGGAAGGCGGATCGATCACTGCCGCGACGTCGAGCCAGATCTGCGATGGCGCCTCGGCGGTGCTCGTTGTCTCCGAACAGGCGCTGAAGGATCATGGACTGACGCCGCGCGCGCGCATCCACCATGTGTCCGTGACCGCGGGCGATCCGGTGATCATGCTCGAAGAACCGCTGTTCGCGACCGAAAAGGCGCTGAAGAAGGCCGGGCTCAGGATCGGCGACATCGACGCCTATGAAGTCAACGAGGCGTTCGCCCCGGTGCCGCTGGCGTGGCTCAAATATCTGGGCGGCGACCATGCGCGGCTCAACCAGCATGGCGGCGCGATCGCGCTCGGCCATCCGCTCGGCGCCAGCGGCGCAAAGCTGATGGCGACGCTCCTCGGCGTGCTCGATGCGACCGGCGGCAAATATGGCCTGCAGACGATGTGCGAAGGCGGCGGCCAGGCCAACGTCACGATCGTCGAGCGGCTGTAAGAAATCTCCCCTCCCGCTTGCGGGAGGGGGCGTCACGAGGCACGTGACTCGTGACACGGGAGGGCCTGCGAGCTGCCTCCCCCATGCCCCACCCAAACCCTCCCCTGAAGGGGAGGGCTTTTTCAGGAGAAACCCATGAAACTCGATTCCACCGTATCCGCCGTCGTCACCGGCGGCGCCTCGGGCCTTGGCGCCGCGACGGCGCGCGCGCTCGCCGCCAAGGGCGTCAAGGTCGCGATCTTCGACCTGCAGGAAGAGAAAGGCACCGCGCTCGCGGCCGAACTCGGCGGCGTGTTCTGCGAATGCAACGTCACCGACGACGCGTCGGTCGACGCCGCCTTTGCCAAGTCGCGCGCCGCGATCGGACAGGAGCGCATCCTCGTCAATTGCGCGGGCACCGGCAATGCGATCAAGACCGCGAGCCGCAGCAAGGAAGACGGCAGCATCAAGCATTTCCCGCTCGATGCCTTCAACTGGATCATCCAGATCAACCTCGTCGGCACCTTCCGCTGCATTGCCAAGTCGGCGGCGGGGATGATGACGCTCGACCCGATGGAAGACGGCGAGCGCGGAGCGATCGTCAACACCGCGTCGGTCGCAGCAGAGGACGGCCAGATGGGTCAGGCGGCCTATTCGGCGTCGAAGGGCGGCGTCGTCGGCATGACGCTCCCCGTGGCGCGCGACCTTGCGTCGGAGAATATCCGCGTCAACACGATCCTGCCCGGCATCTTCGACACCCCGCTGCTCGCCGGCGCGCCGCAGAATGTCCGCGACGCGCTCGGCGCCTCGGTGCTCAACCCGAAGCGTCTCGGCAATCCGGCCGAATATGCCAATCTCGCGCTCTGCATGATCGAGAATGGCTATTTCAACGGCGAGGACGTCCGCCTCGACGGCGGCATCCGCATGGCGCCGCGCTGATATGCCGAAACCGGAAAGCTGGCGGCTCGACGCCGCCAGCTACCCCGTCCGCATCGAACTGCAGACGCGGTTCCAGGATATGGACATCAACGGCCACCTCAACAATGTGGCCTTCGCAGCGCTGTTCGAAAGCGGCCGCGTCCTGCTGAACCGCGAAATCCGCCCGTGGGAGGAACGCCCGGCGAACGAGCGCACGATGGTCGCGGCGGTCGAGATCAATTATCTCGCCGAGGGCAATTTCCCCGATCCGGTCCAGATCGCGACCGGCATCGGCCGCCTCGGCACCTCGAGCTGGACGATCGTCCAGGCGATGTTCCAGAACGGCCGCTGCATCGCGACCTGCGACACGGTGGTCGTGTGCCGCACCGACGGTCAGGCAAGGCCTCTGCGGGCGGAGATGGTCGCCGAGCTGGAAGCCAAGCTGGCGAGGGCGGCCTAGCCAAACCTCACCTTCGTCATCCCGGACTTGATCCGGGATCCGTTATTCCAGCGCTGCGTAAGTGGATCCCGGATCAAGTCCGGGATGACGACAAAAAGTCGGGGCGAGCCTGCTTCTAAAGTTTCCTGTCCGCGTCGGGCACCGACCGGATCAGGTCGCGCGCGAAGCCGATCAGGCCGATCTGGCGGCGGCGCTTCAGCCGCTCGGCGCGCAGGATCGCCATCACCTCGCCATAGCATTCCTCGACCGCGTCGTTGATCAGCACATAGTCATAGCCGTCCCAGTGGCTGATCTCGTTCGCGGCGCGCTCCATCCGCGCGGCGATCACTTCGTCGCTGTCGGTCTTGCGCGACCGCAGCCGCCGTTCGAGCTCGTCCATCGTCGGCGGCAGGACGAAGACGCGCACGACGTCGGGGCCGGCCTCCTGATAAAGCTGCTGCGCGCCCTGCCAGTCGATGTCGAACAATACATCCTTGCCCGCGGCGAGCATCGCCTCGACCGGCGCGCGCGGGGTGCCGTAGCGGTGGCCGAAGACATGCGCCCATTCGAGGAACTCGCCGTCGGCCGCCATCTTCTTGAAGGTGTCGGTATCGACGAAATGATAATGGACGCCGTCGACCTCGCCCGGGCGCGGCGGGCGTGTGGTGGCGGAGATCGAGAGCGCGATATCCTTGTCGGCTTCGAGCATCATGCGCGAGATGGTCGTCTTGCCCGCGCCCGAGGGCGAGGAGAGGACAAAGAGCACGCCGCGGCGGTTGAGATGGACGCTTTCGGTCATGCGCGCTATTCGCGCGGGTGAGGGCAGCGGTCAAGGGGGAGAGACGGATGGCGGGGATGTCGCGCAAGGGCTGGCTGGTTACCGCGGCGCTGCTCGCGCTGCTGGCCGCGATCCTCTTCGCGATGGGGCGCCCGCCGATCTGCCCGTGCGGCACGGTCAGCCTGTGGCACGGCATCGTCCAGTCGAACCAGAACAGCCAGCAGATTTCGGACTGGTACAGCTTCAGCCATATCATTCACGGCTTCATCTTTTTTGGCCTGTCGCGCTGGCTGATGCCGTCGCGGCCCTTGTGGGTCGCGCTGGCGCTGGCGATCGGGATCGAGGGCGCGTGGGAGATATTGGAGAACTCGCCGATCATCATCGACCGCTATCGCGAGGTGACGATGGCCTATGGCTATTCGGGCGATTCGATCCTGAACTCGGTCAGCGACACGGCGTTCATGTTGCTGGGCTTCCTCGCCGCGAGCCGGATGCGCTGGTGGGTCACCGTGCTGATCGCGATCGCGTTCGAGCTGTTCACGCTGTGGACGATCCGCGACAATCTGACGCTCAATGTCCTGATGCTGGTCGCTCCGGTCGAGGCGGTGAAGGAGTGGCAGGCGGGCGGTTAGTGGATGGCCGCGTGCCCGTTCGCATCGATCGGGATTTCGGGCGGGAGTGCGTCGCCCAGCATTTCGCCGTCGGTCGGCGGCTCGCCGTTCGCCGCGAGTTTCGTGGTCGCGGCCTGCATTTCCTCGGCCGCCTGCCGCGCCTCGGCACGATCGGCCCATTTCTTGGTGAGATAGGCGGCGGCGGCGGTCGCGGCGAGTACCGCATAGCGCTGCGGAAACAGACGCCGCGCCGCGAACAGCGTTCCCGCGCCGATCACCGCGCCCGCGATGGGGTGATGATTTTTCTGGCGTCCGATCGCGCTTCCAAGCACGCCGCCGATGATCCGTCCCATCATCTTTCTCTCCTTCCCCTCCATAAATGCCTCGCGCGTGCTCAGGGTTCCGGCCCCAACATCGTGCGCGGATCGACGACGCGGTCGAAGGTCGCGCCATCGACATAGCCCAGATCGAGCGCTGCGTCGCGCAATGTCGATCCGGTCTCATGCGCGTGCTTGGCGATCTTCGCGGCCTTGTCATAGCCGATTTCGGGGGCGAGCGCCGTCACCAGCATCAGCGAGCGGTTCATCAACTCGTCGATGCGCGCGCGATTGGGCTCGATCCCGACGACGCAATGTTCGGTGAAGCCCGCCATGCCGATGGCGAGCAGTTCGATCGAGCGCAGCACGTTCGATCCGATCAGCGGCTTGAAGACGTTGAGTTCGAGATGCCCCTGGAGCCCCCCGACGGTGACCGACTGATGGTTGCCGATCACCTGCGCCGCGACCATCGTCAGCATCTCGCACTGCGTCGGGTTGACCTTGCCCGGCATGATCGAACTGCCGGGTTCGTTCGCGGGCAGGTCGAGCTCGCCGAAACCCGCGCGCGGCCCGGAGCCGAGCAGCCGGATGTCGTTGGCGATCTTGGTCAGCGCGACGCCAAGCGCGTTGAGCGCGCCCGAGAAGAAGACGAGCCCGTCGTTCGACGCCAGCGCCTCGAACTTGTTGGGTGCCGGCTGGAAGGCGATGCCGGTCGCTTTCGACAGTTCGGCCGCCATCGCGACATCAAAACCGGTGGGCGCGTTTAGCCCGGTACCGACCGCGGTGCCGCCCTGCGCAAGTTTGCAGACATTCTGCGCCAGCGCGCCCTCGATCCGCGCCCGCGCGGCGACAAGCTGCGCGACATAGCCCGAAAATTCCTGCCCCAGGGTCAGCGGGGTCGCGTCCTGCAAATGGGTGCGGCCGATTTTGACGATATCGTGCCAGTCGGCGGCCTTGGCGGCGAGCGCGTCGGTGAGTTCGGCGAGTGCGGGGAGCAGGCGGACGGTCGTTTCGACCGCGACCGCGACGTGCAGCGCGGTGGGGAAGCTGTCGTTCGACGACTGCCCCATGTTGACATGGTCGTTCGGATGCACCGGCGCCTTGCCGCCGCGGGTGCCCGCGAGCTTTTCGTTGGCGATCCCCGCGATCACCTCGTTCGCGTTCATGTTCGACTGGGTGCCGCTGCCCGTCTGCCAGATGGCGAGCGGGAACTGGTCGTCATATTCGCCCGCGACGACGGCGTCGGCGACGGCGGCGATCGCGTCGGCGAGCGCTGCGTCGAGGCCGTGGTTCCGGTTCACCCGCGCTGCCGCACCCTTGATCCGCGCCAGCGCGTGGACGATCGGCAGCGGCATGCGCTCGTGCGGCGGGAAAGCGAAATTGTGCCGGCTGCGTTCGGTCTGCGCCCCCCAATAGGCGGCGGCCGGCACCTCGATCTCGCCGATGCTGTCGCTCTCGATCCGAGTCTCGTTCATCGCAGCATCATCCTTGTCACCAAAATCGCGCCGACCCAGATCATCGCGACGAGGCCGAGCAATTGCCAATAGCCGGTCTCGCCGACGCGGCGGCGCAGCCATGCGGCTGCGAGCCAGATCAGCACGAACGCGGGGGTCAGGACGAGCAAGCTGAAGCGGAGCAGGCCGTCGGCGATCTGGCTTCGCGCATAGCCCCCCTCAAACAAGGCGTAGCCCTCGACCCCCCACCAGAAGGCGGCGGTCAGAACAACCATGCCCGCGAGGGCCCAATATTGCCAGAAGCGGCTGGGAGGCCAGGCGGGGCCCGGCACCTTATCTCTTCTTGCCGAAGTCCACGGTCACGACGTTCGAGCCATCCTCGCTCGACACCTCGGGGCGGTCGTTGTCGGCCTCGTCATGCGGCTCGGGCGCTTCGATCTCGTCGTCGCTGACCTGGAACTGCAGCCCGAAATCGACCGACGGATCGACGAAGGCGGTGATCGCCGCATAGGGGATGACCAGGGTCGACGGTGTCTGGTTGAACGACAGGCCGACGCTGAAACGATCCTCCTCGACCGTCAGAGCCCAGAAGCGGTTCTGGAGCACAATCGTCATTTCGTCGGGGAATTTCGCCACCAGATGCGCGGGGATGTCGACTCCCGGCGCCTGCGTCTTGAAGGTGATATAGAAATGATGTTCGCCGGGCAGGCTGTCGTGCCCCTCGATCTGGCTCAGCACGCGGCCGACCACGGCGCGCAGCGCATCCTGCACGATTTCGTCATAGGGAATCAGGCTGTCGCGGACGTCGTCACTCATGCGCGGGGGATGAACGCCGCGCCGGCGCCGGTCAAGAGGCCTCAAGGGGGGAGAATCGCCTTGCAACGCGAAACAGACGCTCTAAGGCGTGCGCCATGCGAACCGCCACTGTCCAGCGCACGACCAAGGAAACGGATATCGCGATCACCGTCAACCTCGACGGAACCGGCGATTATTCGGTGTCCACCGGCATCGGTTTCCTCGATCATATGGTCGAGCAATTGTCGCGCCACTCGCTGATCGACATTTCCATGACCGTGAAGGGCGACCTCCACATCGACCAGCACCACACGGTCGAGGACAGCGCACTCGCGCTCGGCGAAGCGGTGGCCAAGGCGCTCGGCGACAAGCGCGGCATCGCCCGCTATGGCGAGGCGCACGCGCCGATGGACGAGACGCTGACGCGATGCGTCATCGACATCTCGGGCCGGCCCTATTGCGTCTACAAGTCGGGCTTCTCGCAACCGCGGCTCGGCGAGATGGATACCGAGCTGTTCCCGCACTGGTTCGCGAGCTTCGCGCAGACCGCGGGGATCACGCTGCACCTCGAGACGCTCTATGGCGAGAACAACCACCATATCGCCGAGAGCAGCTACAAGGCGCTCGCGCGCGCGTTGCGGCAGGCGGTCGAGATCGACCCGCGCAAGGGCGATTCGATTCCGTCGACCAAGGGTGTGCTCTAGGAGCCGTCCATGAGCGCCATTGCCCTGATCGACTATGGCGCGGGCAATCTTCGCTCGGTGCATAACGCGCTCGTCGCGGCGGGCGCGGAGGGCGTCGCCGTCACGGCCGACCCCGATATTGTCGCCAAGGCCGATCGCATCGTGCTGCCCGGTGTCGGCGCATTCGCCGCCTGCATGAACGGGCTGTCGGCGATCGACGGCCTGGTCGCGGCGATGGAGCGGCGCGTGCGCGGCGAAGGCGCGCCCTTCCTCGGCATCTGTGTGGGCATGCAGTTGCTCGCCGATGCGGGCGAGGAGCATGGACGACATGCGGGGCTCGGCTGGATCGGCGGGACGGTGCGCGCGTTCGACCCGCAGCCGGGCCTGCGTATCCCGCACATGGGCTGGAACGATGTCGTTCCCACGTGGGCGCATCCGGTGATCGCGGCGGGCGAAGCCTATTATCTGCACGGCTATCATTTCGCCGATGCCGCCCATGTTGCGGCGACGAGCAGCCATGGCGGGCCGTTCACGGCGGCGGTGGCGAAGGACAATATCGTCGGCGTCCAATATCACCCCGAAAAGAGCCAGGCCTATGGTCTCGCGACGCTTGAAAGGTTCTTGAAGTGGTGTCCGTAGATTCTGGCCTGACCATCTTTCCCGCGATCGACCTCAAGGGCGGGCAGGTGGTGCGGCTCGCCGAGGGCGATATGGCGCGCGCGACCGTCTATGGCGACGATCCGGCGGCGCAGGCGCGGCTGTTCGCCGATGCGGGTGCAAGCCACCTGCATGTCGTCGACCTTGATGGCGCCTTTGCCGGCGCAAGCGTCAATGGCGGCGCGGTCGAGAGCATCATCGCCGCCTTTCCGGGCAAGGTGCAGGTCGGCGGCGGCATCCGCGACCGCGCGGGGGTCGACCGCTGGCTCGCGCTCGGCGTCGAGCGGGTGATCATCGGCACCGCAGCGCTCAAGGATCCCGAGTTTGTCAGATCGGCCGCGCGCGACCTGCCCAGCCGGATCGTCGTCGGGGTCGATGCGCGTGATGGCATGGTCGCGACCGAGGGCTGGGCCGATGTGTCCGACGTCCGCGTCGAGGATCTTGCGCGCCGCTTCGAGGATGCGGGTGTCGCCGCCCTGCTCTTCACCGACGTCGGCCGCGACGGGTTGCTCAAGGGCTGCAATGTCGAGGCGACGGTTGCGCTCGCGCAGGTGGTCGATATCCCGGTGATCGCGAGCGGCGGGGTCGCCGATATCCACGACATCCACGCGCTGCGCCCGCATGTCGCCGACGGAATCGAAGGCGTGATCACCGGCCGCGCGCTCTACGACGGCCGCCTCGACCTCGCCGAGGCGATTGCGGCGGGGGCGGCATGACCCGCCGTCCCAATCGCGTTCGCATCGAGCGCAGTCGAGATGCCCATCGGTATGGCGCGGCCCTGACGGGTGTCTCGACTTCGCTCGACACTAACGGGGTTGAGAGATTAGCGGCATGACCGTCCGCGTCCGCGTCATCCCCTGCCTCGACGTCGCCGACGGGCGCGTGGTGAAGGGCGTGAATTTCGTCGACCTGCGCGATGCAGGCGACCCGGTCGAGGCGGCGCGCGCCTATGACGCCGCGGGCGCCGACGAGCTTTGCTTTCTCGACATTTCGGCCAGCCATCAGGGGCGCGGGACGTTGCTCGACATGGTCAGCCGCACCGCCGAGGTCTGCTTCATGCCGCTGACCGTCGGCGGCGGGGTACGCAGCGCCGAGGATGCGCGCGCTCTGCTGCTCGCGGGCGCCGACAAGGTCGCGGTGAACAGCGCCGCGGTCGCGCGGCCCGAACTGGTCGCCGACATCGCCGACCGCTTCGGCAGCCAGTGCGCGGTCGGCAGTATCGACGCGCGGCGGGTCGACGAAGGGCGATGGGAGATTTTCTCCCACGGCGGGCGCAAGCCTACCGGCGTCGATGCGCTCGACCATGCCGTCCGGCTGGCCGAACTGGGCGCGGGCGAGCTGCTGGTCACCAGCATGGACCGCGACGGGACGAAGGACGGCTATGATCTGGCGCTCACCCGCGCGATCGCCGATGCGGTCAGCGTGCCGGTGATCGCCTCGGGGGGCGTCGGCACCCTCGACCATCTGGTCGCGGGGGTGATCGAGGGCGGCGCGAGCGCGGTGCTCGCCGCCAGCATCTTCCACTTCGGCGAAGCGACGATCGCCGAGGCCCATGCGCGGCTCGCCGCCGCCGGATTGCCGGTCCGCGCGCATTAAATCCCGGGCCGGGGTGGTCACGGCTGGAGGGGGCTGCAATAAAAGTCCCATGATGTCCAAGCTCCGCCTCGCCGACCGCGCCAACGATATCGTTCCGATCCTCGGCTTTGTTGCCGCGCTCGCGAGCTTCGCGATGCCGCTCAATCCCTGGCTCGTCGGCGCGATCCTGGCGGGTGCCGTCGTCGCCGCGGTCCATCATGCCGAGGTCATTGCGCACCGCGTCGGCGAGCCCTTCGGTACGCTGATCCTCGCGCTCGCGGTGACGGTGATCGAGGTCGGGCTGATCCTGACGCTGATGCAGGCCGAACCCGAAAAGGCGCAGACGCTGGCGCGCGATACGGTGTTCGCAGCGGTGATGGTGATCCTGAACCTGCTGATGGGCCTCTGCCTCTTGAGCGGCGCGATCCGCCATCACGAGCAGCGCTTCCAGCGCACCGGCATCGGCGCTGCGCTCGCGACCTTGACGGTGCTCACCGTCGTGACGCTGGTCCTCCCCAATTTCACGTCGAGCGTGCCGGGCCCCTTCTATTCGGCGACGCAGCTCGGCTTCGTCGCGGCGGTTTCGCTGATCCTCTATGCGACCTTCGCGCTGGTGCAGACGGTGCGCCACCGCGACTATTTCCTTCCCGACGGCGATGCCGACGGCGACGGAGAGCCCGACGCGCACGCTGCGCCGCCGAGCGTCCAGCGCACCGCCATTTCGGGCGCGGCGCTCCTCGCCAGCCTGTTCGCGGTGGTGCTTCTCGCCAAGGCCCTGTCGCCGGTGATCGGCGCGCTGCTCGCCGACTGGGGTGCGCCGCCCGCGGTGCTCGGCGTGTTGATCGCGGCGCTGATCCTCGCGCCGGAGGGACTGGCCGCGGTGCGCGCGGCGAAGGCGGATCGCCTGCAAACCAGCCTCAACCTCGCGCTGGGGTCGGCGCTGGCGACGATCGGGCTGACCATCCCGGCGGTCGCGATCCTGTCGATCTTCACCGGCCTGCCGATCAGCCTCGGCCTCGATGCCAAGTCGACCGTGCTGCTGTTCCTGTCGCTGATCGTCGCGTCGCAGACGCTGGCGAACGGACGCACCACCGTGTTGCAGGGTGCGATCCACCTGATGCTGTTCGCGGTTTACCTGTTCACGACCTTCGTGCCGTAGACGTCTACTATTTTTGGGGGATGGTCACGGCAGGCGGCACTTGTAGTTGCTCAAAGCAACCGCCGCTCTGGATCACGGTCGACACCGACGAAAGTGTTGATTGCGTGTAGCCACTTAAGTTGGATCCGGAGCCTGTGAACAAACTTAGACGAGTAAGCCGAGGAATCTCTCGGTGTGAGACGAGCACCGAGTTTCCGTCTCCCTTCCAAAACGAAACAGGCCGGTATCTGCAATCATCAATCTCGCATTCTTGAAGAGTCTGTTCGGTAAGATTGACTATGAAATATGCGTTCTCATCAACGTTTTGCGTCTTGCAGGATTTCCCGTTCAGGCAACTGCTCTGGATTTTTGCGCTACAGACATATGACGCCGCATTTACCGGGATAGGAACAAGTAAGATTGCTATGGCGCATTTAGTAAGTGCAGCTTTCTGTATCATTTGACCCCCCCCTTACGTCTTCCGAACGAACACTGTGCCTGCCGAATAGCCCGCCCCGAACGAGCAGATCAGCCCCGTGTCGCCCGCGGCCATATCCTCATGGTTCAGGTGAAAGGCGATGATCGACCCCGCGCTCGACGTGTTGCCATAGGTGTCGAGCACCGTCGGGCTCTCGTCCTCGCTCGCCTCGTGCCCCAGCACGCGCTGCGCGATCAGGCGGTTCATATTGGTATTTGCCTGGTGCAACCACAGCCGCCGCATGTCGCCGCCCTCCAGCCCGAGCACTTCCATCTGTTCGACGATCATGCTCGCGACCATCGGCACGACTTCCTTGAAGACCTTGCGGCCTTCCTGGACGAACAGCTTGTCGCTCTTTGGTCCCGACTGGTCGATCCCGCCATGGCCCCGGTTCAAAAAGCCGAAATTGTTGCGGATATTGTTGCTGAACTGGGTTTTCAGCTTGGTGCCGAGGATGTCCCAATGGCCCTCGGGAGCCATCGACTTATCCTCGACGAGGATTGCGGTCGCGACGTCGCCGAAGATGAAATGGCTGTCGCGGTCGCGCCAGTTAAGGTGCCCCGAGCAGATTTCGGGGTTCACGACGAGGACGCTCTTTGCATGGCCGGCGCGGATATAGTCGGCGGCGGTCTGGATGCCGAAGGTGGCCGACGAGCAGGCGACATTCATGTCGAAGCCGAAGCCGTCGATGCCGAGCGCATCCTGGATCTCGACCGCCATCGCCGGATACGGCCGCTGCATGTTCGACGCCGCGCAGAGCACGGCGTCAACGTCGCCCGCGTCGCGACCGGCGCGGGCGAGCGCGTCCTTGGCCGCAGCGACGCCGATTTCGGCGAGGATCGATATCTCGTCATTGCTGCGCTCGGCGATGCGTGGCGCCATGTGGTGGGGGTCGAGAATGCCGGCCTTGTCGACGACGTAGCGGGATCCGATGCCGCTCGCCTTTTCGATGAATTCGACGCTCGATTCAGCGAGTTCGATGACATCGCCTGCCGCGATCGCTGCCGCATTTTCCCTATTGTGCAGCGCAACATACTGGTTAAAACTGGCGACAAGTTCTTCGTTGGAGATCGCTTCGGCGGGGGTGAAGAGGCCGGTCGACGAAATGACCGGTTGCGGTGTGTGCGACATGGTGCGTCCTGCGTGTCCTGTTCTTGGCTCGGCACGCTGATTAGGCCCGGTCGCGCGGCCGCGCAACGCCCCTCGCGATGCTGAACGATCGCCGACTTCATGGTTAACCTGCCACTAACCCTTTTCGTGGCAGATTGTCGGATGCAGGCCTCCGGGGGGATGGCTCCCCGGGCGCCGTGCGGGAGCATGACCATGGCGACGCGTTCAGGACCGGCCGCAGGCGACCTGTCCATATCCGAGATCAAGGAATTCGCGGGCTTTCCTGCCGCGACGCAGCGGTACATCCGCCGCTCGCTCGATATCGGGCTCGAACGCGAAGACGCGATCGCCCGTTGGTCGCGCGACATGGTCGAGGAAACCGCGATCCGCGTGCAGGCGAAAGTCTATCAGCGGATCGGCGATATCCGTGCGCATATCCCCGACGACAGCGGGCTCGATGCGCTCGAAGGCTTCATGGCGCCGCTCGTCGCGGTGTCGGCGTTCGACCTGGGGCAGGACCGGTTGCCCGGTTTCGCCTCCTATCGCTTCCTGTACGAGCGGCTGCTCGGCGCGCACGCGCGGCCGTGGCTGCCCGGCGCCTTCTGCGCCGCAGCCTCGTTGCCGCATCTTCACCCCGACAAGCGCAAGACCCTGCTCCAGTCGATCAGCGAAGCCGCCGCGACCGCGCCGGGCTGGTCGGCGCGCGAGCCGAGCTTCTATCCCGAATGGGTCGACAAGATCGACGAGACCAAGCCGGCGAACTGAGCGGAAGGTCAGCGACCCAATAGTCGGGCCAACGCAACCCATTCGGCGACGCTGACCGTTTCTGCGCGCCGCGTCGGATCGATGCCAAGCGCGTCCAGCGCCTCGATCGCGCCCGCGACGCCCTTCAGGCTCTGGCGCAGCATCTTGCGGCGCTGGCCGAACCCCTTTTCGGTGAGCTTCGACAGGATGCGCGGATCGACGCCTTCGGGCTCTCCGGCCGGGGTCACATGGACGATCGCCGACATGACCTTGGGCGGCGGGGTGAAGGCCGAGCGATGGACCTTCATCGCGATCCGGGCGTGCGAGCGCCACTGCGCGAGGACGGCGAGGCGGCCATAGGCATTGGTGCCGACCGGCGCGACGATGCGCTCGGCGACCTCGAGCTGGAACATCAAGGTCAGCGACAGCCATTGCGGCGGCCACGCCGCGGGCTCGAGCCAGCGCGTGAACATCGCGGTCCCGACATTATAGGGCAGGTTCGCGACGATATGATAGGGTCCGCCGGCGAGCGCGTCGGCTTCGATCGCCATCGCATCGCCCGGCACCACCGACAGCTGCCCGTCGAATGCGTCCGACAATTCGCCTAGCAGCGGCAAGCAGCGGTCGTCGCGCTCGACCGCGATCACCTTCGCGCCCGCGCGAAGCAGCGCGCGCGTCAGCCCGCCGGGGCCCGGCCCAACCTCGAACACCGTCGCGCCGCCCAAATCGCCCGGCAGCGCTGCGATCCGGTCGAGCAATTGCTCGTCGAACAGGAAATTCTGGCCGAGCGCCTTGCTGGCCGACAGCCCGTGCGCGCGCACCGTCTCGCGCAAGGGGGGCAGGGGGACGCTTGGCTGGACGCTCACTTCGCGGGCGCGCAGCTGCGCTCGCGCGCGGCCGCCATGCGCGCCGCCATCGCGATCGCCGCGATCGTCGGCCCGGCATCGGCCCTGCCCGTTCCCGCGATATTGAACGCCGTCCCATGGTCCGGCGAGGTGCGGATGATCGGCAGGCCCAAGGTCAGATTGACGCCGTCGTGGAAATGCAGCGCCTTGAACGGCGCGAGCGCCTGGTCGTGATAGCCGCAGAGGATCGCATCATAGCGATCGCGGATGCCGGGCGCGAACAGCGCGTCGGCCGCGAGCGGCCCGTCGACGGCAATCCCCTCCTCGGCAAGCTGCGCGACGGCGGGCGCCATGATCCGCACTTCCTCGTCGCCGAGTTGGCCGCTTTCGCCCGCATGCGGATTGAGGCCCGCAATTGCCAGCTTCGGCGCCGCGATCCCGAAATCGCGCGTCAGTCCGCGCGCGACGATGCGCGCCTTGGCGACGATCAACTCGCTCGTCAGGCGTTCGGGCACCTGCGCCAGCGGGATGTGGACGGTCAGCGGCACGACGCGCAGACCCGGCCCCGCGAGCATCATCACCGCGTTGGTCGCGGTGACGCCGCAGCGTTCGGCGATGAATTCGGTCTGCCCGGGGTGCGTGTAGCCGATGCCATGCAGCGCATGTTTCGACACCGATCCGGTGACGAGCGCGGCCGCCGCCTGGTTGCGGGTCAGTCCGATCCCCGTTTCGAGCGCGTGGAGCGCCAGCGCCGCGCCGGCGGGCGTCGGCGAGCCGGGGGTCAGCGGGCCGCTGTCTTCGAGATGCCAGACCGGCAGCGCCGTCCCGAACGCGGCGGCGACTTCGTCCATATCGCCCACGCGCGCGACCGGACCATCCCAGACCGCTTCGATCGCGGCGGCGTCGCCTATAACGACGAAGGGGGGCAGATCGTGCGTGCGTCGCGCCGCCCAAGCGCCGGCCGCGACTTCGGGGCCGACGCCCGCCGGGTCACCGATGGTGACCGCGATCGGGCGCCGCTGACAGGAATCGCTCATCAGCTATATTCGATCACGGCATCCCGGCGCAGGTCGCGCAGATAGCGCTGCGCGCGCTTGTTGACCTTTTCCTCCAGCAGGCGATTCTCGATCTCCTGCAGGTCGGGCGCGGTCGCGGTCTGCGGCATGTCGCGGCCGCACAGCACCAGCACGCTGATCCCTTCTTTCGCCGCGCCGAAGGGCTGCGTCGTCTGGCCGATCTGCATCGATGCGAGCGTCGCCTGCAGCGGCGGCGGCAGCGCACGCATCTGGATATTGTCGCGCGAAACGACATGCGCGCCGAGCGAGGCCGCGACACTGTCGGCGCCGCCGCAACCGGCGATCGCGCGCGTCGCCTCGGCGAACTTGCCGGCCAGTTCGGTGGCCTGTGCCTCGGTCGTGCCGGCGGGGAAGTCGAGCGATACCTGCTTCAGGCTGAGCACCGCATCGCGCGGATCGGCTGTGAGCACCTGGCGCCGGTCGATCATCACCATGATCGAGATGCCGCCGGGCACCTCGACCGGGCCGACGAGCTGGCCGGGCGCCATCTGCGCGGCGGCTTCGGCCATCGTCGGCGGAAGCTGCGCGGCCTTGACCCAGCCGAGGTCGCCGCCGACGACTGCGGTCGAGGCTTCCGAGAACTGGCGGGCATAGGCCTGGAAACTGCCGCCGGCCTGCAGCGCCTGAATGATCTTCTGCGCATTCTCGGCCACGGCGGCGGCGGTTTCGGGGGTCGCCGACAGATAGATTTCGCCGAGGTGGAACTCGTCGAGCCCCTTCGATTCATTCATCTGCTTGACGATCGCCTCGACCTCTTCGGTCGACACATTGGTCGACGACTGGATGTTGCGCTGGAGCAGGCGGTCCCAGGCATATTCGCCGCGAATCTGCTGCTTCACCGCGCCCGCCGACGAGCCCTTCGAGGTCAGATATTTCGAGAACTGGTCGGGCGACTGCTTGAAGCGCGCCGCAAGCCGCGCGAACTGGTCGTCGACCAGCTTTTCGTCGATCTCGATCTTCGCCGCCTTGGCTTCCTGGATCTGCAATTTCTCGTCGATCAGGTTGCTGAACACCTGCTGGCGCAGCCGCTGTTCTTCCTCGGGCGGAAGGTTGACATTGTTGTTCGCGATACGGATCAGCGCCATCCGCTGCTCGATATCGGTCGCGGTGATGATCTCGCCGTTCACGGTCGCGGAGGGGCGATAGACGTTCGGCTTGGCATCGCCGTAAAGCTGGACATTGCCCGGGATATTGAGGCTGGTCGTGGGGACTTCATTGTCCGGGACGGTCTGTGCCGCCACCGGCGTCGCGATAACGGCGGCCGAGACGATCAGCCCGATCATGGTCGAAATTTTGGTCATCTTCACCCTATAACAGAGGTTCCGGCCCGCTCCGTATCAGCGGATGGGTCCGATGGTCCAGCGCAAACGCGCGCCAGCATGTCATAACTGACCTCTGCGTAAGGAAGGGACGCTGAACGCAGGCTGAGCGGGCCCTTGATGGCGGGAGGTGCGGCCGGCCCTATGTCAGCGCGCGATAGAGCCCGAAGGCGCTGGTCGCGGTCAAAACGACGCCGACCAGCGTCAGCATCAGCTTGACCGAAAAGCGCTTCGCCATGAAGGCGCCGAGCGGGGCAGCGAGCACGCCGCCGATGAGCAGGCCGAGCGTCGCGCCGGCGATCTGAGCGAAGCCCAGATGATAGATGAACGTCGCAGATACGGTGAGCGTCAGGAAGAATTCGACGCTGTTCACCGTGCCGACCACCTTGCGCGGCTCGGCCCCCTGGACGAGCAGGTTCGAGGTTACGACAGGGCCCCAGCCGCCGCCGCCCGCCGCGTCCAGAAAGCCCCCGATGAGGCCAAGGGGCGCGATCACCGTCGGCTTCTGCACCTTTGGCGGATAGAGGATGCCGCGCACCAGCAACCAGATCCCGATCGCGACGAGATAGGCGAGCACGAAGGGCTTTACCGCATCGGAGTGAAGCGAGGTCAGGACATAGGCGCCGAGCACACCGCCGATCACGCCGGGGATCAGCAGCCTCCAGAACAGCGGCCATTCGATGTTGCGATGGATCAGGTGGCTGATCCCCGACACCGCGGTGGTGAACATTTCGACGACATGGATGCGCGCCGACGCCTGTGCGGGCGGCACTCCCATCACCGCCACGAGCAGCGTGTTGCAGATCACGCCGAATGCCATGCCCAGCGCGCCGTCGACGAGCTGCGCCGCGAAGCCGATCAGGATGAAGGGTAACAGCGAAGAGGGGTCCAGCACCGCCAGATCGAACATGACTTCATCCCAACTATATTAATTGACAACCGGCTGCCGCTTTTCGCGCGCATTTGCCAGCCCAATTTTTCTGCTGGCGGTGAAGGGATTTGTTTTCGCGGCCGGTGAAACCGTCAGGCCGACCGTCCCGAAAGGTCGTCGGGCAGATATTCGCGGACATAATCGATGAACGCCCGCAGCTTGGGCATCACCTGCTTGCGGCTCGGGTAGTAGAGGAACAGGCCCGACGTCGCGCCCGAAAATTCGGTGAGCACCAGTTCGACCTCGCCGGTTTCGACCATCGCCTTCGCGACCGGCTCGGCGGTCATGATCATCGCGATGCCGCTGCGCATCGCCACGGTCGCCGCGATCCAGTCGTTGACGATCACCGGGCCGGTCACCGCAACGTCGAATTCGCGATTCCCCTTTTCGAAGGTCCAGGGCATCAACGCGCCGGTCGCGAGCCGGAAGCGGACGCAGCGATGGTTGCGCAGATCCTCGGGCGTTTCGGGGCGGCCATATTTCTCGAAATAGGCGGGTGTCCCGGCGACGACGAAGCGGAACGGGCCGGTCAGGCGAACCGCGATCACATCGGCATCGAGCGATTCGCCCATCCGCACGCCGGCATCGAACCCGCCCGCGCTGAGGTCCGACAGCGCGTCGTCGGCATAGATCTCCAGTTCGATTTCGGGATAGGCTTCGCAAAAGCCGGCGATGATCGGCTCGAACAGCGGCTGCACCGCGCCGCGCATCAGATTGATCCGCAACCGCCCTGCGGGGCGGTTGCCGAGGTTGCGCGCGGCCTCATAGGCGTCGGCGATCCCCGAATAGGCGGGCGCGGCGCGTTCGAGGAACATTTCGCCGGCTTGCGTCAGCCCCACGCTCCGCGTCGTGCGCATGAACAACGGGGCGCCGATGCGCGCCTCCAAGGCTTTCACCGTCTGGCTGATCGCCGAGGGAGAGACGCCGAGGTCGGCGGCGGCGGCGGAAAAGCTTCGTCTTTCCGCAACGCGAAGAAAGGCTTCGATCCCGTCGAGCGCCCCATGGGGGATTGTTAAATCCTGCTTCAAAGCACTTGCAGATTAGAGAGGATTATCTATTTGCGCAACAGCACCTAAAAAGGTTGCACAACGAAACGAAAGGAACCTCTCCCATGACCAATCAGCTCTCCTCTTTCCGCCGCTTCCCCTCGGCCTTCGCGATCGTTGCGGCTTCGGCCCTCGCGTTCACCGGCCTGATCGCCTCGACCTCGCCTGCTTATGCCCAGAGCGGCAGCGACTATCGCTGTGCGGGCCTCGCCGACCAGGCGAACACCGCGGCCGACGGCGCCAGCGCCGCCCAGAAGGCAAGCGCGAAGCGCTTCGTCTCGACCGGCAAGAAGCTTTGCGAAGCCGGCAACGAACGTGCCGCCGCCAAGCAGTTCCGTGCGGCCCTGAAGGTCGCCGGCGTCGCCGAAGTCGAAGCCGACAGCCAGATGGCGGCGCGCTAACCGATAAGCCCAAGACACCAATCTCCGGTCCGTCCTCTCCCTCTCCCGACGGACCCCACTAACTGGGGCGGTACTCATAACGAGGCCGCCCCATTTGTTTGTGCGGCCTACGCCTTGCGGCGATAGCGGAAATACCAGACCTCGTGCCCCTGCGCGCGGGCCTTGGCTTCGTAGCGCGTCTCAGGCCAGCCGCCGGGGCGGACGAGAAAATCTTTCGCGTCTTTCGCCAGCCATTCGAACTGGTGACGGTGGCGGCGCATCACCATCAGCGCGTGCGCGAGATAGACCGGGTGATCGGTGCCGAAGCGGAATTCGCCGCCGGGCTTCAGCTTCGCGGCGATCAGGTCGACCGGGCCGTCGTTCATCATCCGCCGCTTCGCGTGGCGCGCCTTCGGCCAGGGGTCGGGGTGGAGCAGATAGGCAAAGCTCAGCGCCCCGTCGGGAATCCGGCGCAGCACCTCGAGTGCGTCGCCATGATGGATGCGGACATTGCCGAGCGGCGGTCGGGCGCCCCCTTTCCCCGCAAGATGGGGATCGCCCGATATGTGAACGAGCGCCTGCGCGACGCCGTTGACGAAGGGCTCGGCGCCGATGAAGCCATGATCGGGCAACATGTCGGCGCGCCCCGCCATATGCTCGCCGCCGCCGAAGCCGATCTCGAAATGCAGCGGTCGGTCGTGACCGAACAGGATATCCGCGGTCACCGGCCCCTCGGTCGGCACCGCGATCTGCGGGAGCAGATTGTCGACCAGATCCTGCTGGCCCGCGCGCAAGGGGCGGCCCTGCGCACGGCCATAGAGGCGGTTGAGGGTGGTCGGATCGCCGGGTTTGTGCGCAGTCATGCCGCGCGCCCTAGCCTTGGCTTGGGGCGCGGGCAAGGCCGTCAAGCGGTGAGGGCGGCCTTGAGCCTGTCGACCAGGTCGGTGCGTTCCCACGGAAAGGCGTCGCCGGTGGCCTGGCGGCCGAAATGGCCGTAGGCCGCCGTCTGCTTGTAGATCGGCCTGTTGAGGCCGAGGTGGGTGCGAATGCCCTTGGGCGTCAGGCGGACGAGCTGTGGGATCGCGGCTTCGAGCGCCGCCTCGGTCACGCCCTCGGCGGCGGTGCCGTGCAGGTCGACATAGATCGACAGCGGTTCGGCAACGCCGATCGCGTAGCTCAATTGGATGGTGCAGCGGCGGGCGAGGCCCGCGGCGACGATATTCTTGGCGAGGTAGCGCGTGATGTACGCCGCCGAACGGTCGACCTTGGTCGGGTCCTTGCCGCTGAACGCGCCGCCGCCGTGCGGGCTGGCGCCGCCGTAGGTGTCGACGATGATCTTGCGGCCGGTGAGCCCCGCGTCGCCGTCGGGTCCGCCGATTTCGAAGCGGCCCGTGGGATTGATGTGATAGACGGTGTTCGCGGTCAGCAGCTCGGCGGGCATGACGTCGGCGATGACGCCGAGCACATACTTGCGCAGCTCCAGATATTTCGCCTCGTCGCCCTCGCCGCCATGGAAATAATAGCCCGGTGCGTGCTGGGTCGACACGACGATCGCGGTCGCCTCGACCGGACGCTCATTGGCGTAGCGGAGCGTAACCTGGCTCTTCGCATCGGGTTCGAGGAAGGGCGCAATGCCCGCCTTGCGGTCGGCGGCCATGCGCTCGAGGATCTTGTGGCTGTAATCGAGCGTCGCGGGCATCAGGTCGGGGGTCTCGTCGCTGGCATAGCCGAACATGATGCCCTGATCGCCGGCGCCTTCGTCCTTGTCGGCGCCCTCATCGACGCCCTGCGCGATGTGAGCCGACTGGGCGTGCAGATTATTCTCGAAGCGGAACTCGTTCCAGTGGAAGCCCGACTGTTCGTAGCCGATCTCTTTCACGGTCTGGCGCACCGTCGTCTCGATCTCGTCGAGCGCGCCCGGCGCCCATTCGCCATTCTCGAACACACCTTTGCAGCGGATTTCGCCCGCGAGCACGACGAGCTGCGTCGTGGTCAGCGTTTCACATGCGACGCGCGCTTCCGGATCCTTCGACAGGAACAGGTCGACGATCGAATCGCTGATCTGGTCGGCGACCTTGTCGGGATGGCCTTCGGACACGCTTTCGGACGTGAAGAGGAAACTGTTGCGCATGGGAGCCTTCTTGGAACGAATATAAAGGAAGCTTTATGTCGGGGGCGCTGTTAGCGCCCGCGCCGCCGAAAGGCAATGGCAGCCGCGAGCAGCAGCAGCGCGAAGGCGACGGGCAGCGCGTTGCCGTACCGCGCGAACAAGGTCGGGGCGTGCGCAGGCGGCACGACGGTGTCGATCCGCCCGGACTGGTGCATCGGGACCGAATCGAGGATGCGGCCGTCGGCGTCGATCACCGCGCTGATCCCGGTCGGGGTCGCGCGGATGACGGGCAGCCCCTCCTCGATCGCGCGCAGCCGCGCCTGCGCCAGATGCTGCGGCGGACCCCAGCCGCCGAACCAGGCGTCGTTCGACGGGTTGAAGATGAAATCGGGGCGATGCGCGCGGTCGACGACCTGGCCCGAGAAGATGATCTCGTAGCAGATTTGCAACCCCGCCTTGCCGAAGCGGCCGAGGTCGAGCGTATGCGGGCCGGGGCCGGGCCAGAAATCGATGTCGCCGGGCGCAAGTCGCGACAGACCGATCGCCGACAGCACCGGCCGCATCGGCAGATATTCGCCATAGGGAACGAGGTGCGCCTTGTCGTAGCGCGGGCCGAGCGTGCCGTCGGCATGGACGGTCATCACCGCATTGCGCGCTCCGATCGCGTCCCCGGCCCTGTCGAGTTCGAGCTTGAGCGCGCCGAGCAGCATCACGTCGTCGGGGTTCATCAGCGCCGTCAGCCGCGCGCGCGCGGCGGCGGGCGAGCGGTCGTAATAGACGAGCGGATAGCCGGTCTCCAGATAGTCGGGCACCGCCGCCTCGGGCCACAGGATCAGGCGCGGTTCCGCGGATTTCGGCGTGGTCAGCCGCGCCAGCTTTTCGAAATTGAGGTCGGCCTTGCTGCCCTCCCATTTGTCCTGCTGGCCGACATTGGGTTGGACGACGGTGATGGGGATGCCATCGTCCCGCGCGGGCATGGTCGGAATGATCGACGGGAAAAGAAGGACTGTGATAAGCGGCAGCAGAAAGATCACAAAAAAGCCGATGCCGACCCACGATCCGGACTTGGGTCGGCTCCAGTTCGCTGCGTTTGCCAGCCACAGAACTGTCGAGCCTGCCCATGCAGCGAGAACCACGATGATCGCCGAAAAACCATAGGTGCCAATTGCCGGCAGAGCCAGATTCGGGATCATGGTAGACGACAAGACGGCACCAAGCGGATTCCAAGCGAATCCGGTGAACACCCAGCTGCGCAGCCATTCGGTCAGTGTCCACAGTGCAGCGAAGGCGAGAGTGAAGGAGAGCGTCGCCCCCGCGCAGGCGGGGGCCGCCGTCGGCTTTGCACCGCGCCCCGGTTCTTTGCTTCCCGCGGTCCCCGCCTGCGCGGCGACGACGTATCTTTGCACAGCCCACGCCCCCCATGCGGCGAGGGCCGGATAGACGGCGAGATAGAGCGACAGCAGGACCACCGCGATCCAGCCGAGCCAGGCGGGCATCGCCGCCTGATAGGTGAAGGCGGTGGCGATCCAGTTCAGGCCGATCGTGAAGTGCCCGACCCCGAACGCCCAGCCGATCCCCAGCGCGCCCGATCCTTTCGCGCTGCGTGCGACCAGCGCCATCAGGCTCGCCAGCGCGAGCAAGGTCAGCGGCCACAGGTGGAGCGGGGCGAAGCCGGTGGCGGATAGCGCACCGGCGAGGAGGGCCAGCGCCTTGGGTCGGCGGTCGGCGAAAGCGGCGATGCGGGAGGAGAGCGCGGTCACGCGCGCTGCTTTAGCGGCGCGCCGCGTGGCCCACAATGGCGCATGAGGGCGTCGGCGACGGGAAGGGGGGGCACCGGGGTGGTGGAAGGGCACAGGGGACCATAGGCCACGCCAGACTGCACGTACCCCTCCACCATGCTTCGCATGGTCCCCCTCCCCGTGCCGGGGAGGATCGGCAACCTTCGCTCTCCAACCCAAGCCGGCCGTCGGACGATTCGATATCCATATTTTACCATATAGGTTATTTTTTATTGACATCGTCACGCTGTTATGGCACAACTATCACATCATGAAGAATTGCGATTCGGGCCGGCGCCCTTCCGATGCGGGAGGGTGATCCGGCCCGGATGCTTTGGGGAGAATGGCGATGGGGCAGGCGGGTACGACCACGGACGATACCGGCAATCCCCGTCCCGACCGCCGGCAGAAGGAGATTTTCCTCGATGCGCTGGCCGAATCCTCGAATGTCGCGGCCTCGGCGCGGGCGGCGGGGGTTTCGGCGAATGCGATGTACCGCGAGCGGCGGCGCAACACCGGCTTTGCGGCGCGCTGGCACGAGGCGCTGTGCGAGGGGTTCGCCCGGCTCGAGGCCGAATTGCTGTCGGAGGCGCTGATCGCGCCGACGGGGAATGTGAAGGAAGCGACGCTGAAATCGCGGGCACAGAAATATCGCCTCGGGCTCTCGCTGCTCGCGGCGCATCGCGCGGCGGTGCGCGGCGCGAAGCTCCCGCCGGCCGGGGCTGCGCCCAAAGGGAATGCGAAGGCCCGACTGCTCGCGAAACTGACCGCGATGCGGGCGCAGGTCGCGGCGGAGGAAAGAGGCGCCGGCGAAAAAGAGGATGGCGCGTCTTGAAAGGCCTCGACGAGGTGCTGCGGATGTCCGATGCCGATTTCGCGGCGTGGGGACACCGGCTTGGCGGCGACAAGGCGGCAAGCCTGCTCACCGACTGGAGCTGGTGGCGGCGCGCCGACCAATGCCCGCCCGCAGGCGACTGGCACGTCTGGATGCTGCTGGCGGGGCGCGGTTTCGGCAAGACGCGGACGGGGGCCGAGTGGGTGCGGGACTATGCCGAAGCGCATCCGGGGGCACGGATCGCGCTGGTCGCGGCCTCGCTGCACGAGGCGCGGCAGGTGATGGTCGAGGGGGAGAGCGGCGTGCTGGCGATCGCGCCCGACGCGGCGCGCCCAGAGTATGAGAGCAGCCTGAGGCGGCTGAGCTGGGCGAACGGAACGGTCGCGACCCTCTATTCGGCGGCCGAGCCCGACAGCCTTCGCGGACCCGAGCATAGCGCCGCCTGGTGCGACGAAATCGCCAAATGGCCGCAGGGCGAGGCGGCGTGGGACAATCTGATGCTGACGATGCGGATCGGCGGCGACCCGCGCGTTGTCGCGACGACCACCCCGCGCGGCGTGCCGCTGGTGCGGCGATTGATGACCGAGAAGGGGGTTGTGACGACGAGCGGGAACACCCGGACCAATCGCCACAATCTGGCGCCGCAATGGCTGACGACGATGGACAGGATCTATGGCGGGACGCGGCTGGGGCGGCAGGAACTGGAGGGCGAGCTGCTCGACGATGTCGAGGGCGCGCTGTGGACGCGGGCGCTGGTCGAGCGGTGCCGGGTCGAGGCCGATAGCATCGGCAAGCCGGTGCGGGTGATCATCGGCGTCGATCCGCCGGCGACGGCGAAGGGCGATGCGTGCGGGATCGTCGTTGCGGCGTTGCTCCGCGACGGGCGGCTAGCGGTCGTGGAGGATGCGAGCGTCGAGACGCCGCTGCCGGGGGTGTGGGCGCAGGCGGTCGCCGCGGCCGCGGCGCGCTGGGGTGCCGACCGGGTCGTCGCCGAGAGTAATATGGGCGGCGACATGGTCGAGGCGACGCTGCGCCAGGCCGACTGCGCGCTGCCCGTGGTGCCGGTGCATGCGAGCGTCGGCAAGGCGCGAAGGGCGGAGCCGGTCGCGATCGCCTATGAGCGCGGCGATGTGGTGCATGCGGGGGTGTTCGCGAGCCTGGAGGACCAGCTTTGCGGGTTGCAGATCGGCGGCGGCTATGCGGGGCCGGGGCGGTCGCCCGATCGGGCGGATGCGTGCGTATGGGCGCTGGCGGCTTTGCTGGAGGGGCGGCGGAGGGGGCTGGTGCCGGGGGTCCGGGTGGTTTGATCAGAGCTGTCGTCAGACAGGCAAATGGCGAGACACCCTAGTTTTCAACAGGCGGATAAGTTCTTCGTCCATGAATTCATACTCGTCAGGGATATCAAGGCATATCACGCGCGCGTTTTTCAGACTCGCGCGATAGCGTTTTTGCAGCTTGTTTCGATGAGACCGTTCCATCACGAAGATTATATCGGCCCATTGCACGAGTTCCGGCGTTAGCGGATTGTCGGCGTCGACATTGGTTCCAGCCGATGAGACCTCATAAGCCGGATGATTTGCGAAAACCTGCTCGGCGGTCGGGCTTCGGAGCCTGTTCTGGCTGCAGATGAACAAGATATTCTTCATATGTGGCGACTGCCTGACACCGCGAACGTCTGCAATCGGTAGTTACCGGATATCCTCCGTGCGGCTTCGTCGATGGGAGGTCCCGATACTCAATTCATCACCCCGGACTTGATCCCGGGTCCATGAATTTGGCGCTGTTGTGGATCCCGGATCAAGTCCGGGATGACGAAAGAGTGGAACAGGCAGGCCCCTGGTCGAGGCCGGGGTGACGTTGTTGGGTAGCGGCGGGGTGGCCGGCGAATAGGAGAACATCATGAACTGGTTTGGCCGCAAGGCCGCGCAGCTTCCTGCGCGGCCCGCTTTGTCGCGTGTGTATGGAAGCTGGAGTGCGTCCGCGCCGATGAGCTGGGAGGCGCAGGTTCGCGAGGGGTATCTCTCGAACGCGATCGTGCAGCGGTCGGTGCGGCTGGTCGCCGAGGCGGCGGGGAGCGCGCCGGTGGTGGCGAGCGATCCGGCGTTGGCGGCGCTCGTTTCCGCGACGTCGGGCGGGCAGGGGCTGGTCGAGACTTTGGCGTCGCAGTTGCTGCTGCACGGTAATGGCTATGTGCAGATCCTGGCCGATGGCGCGGGCGCGCCGGCCGAGCTGTTTGCGCTGCGGCCCGAGCGGGTGACGGTCGAGGCCGATGCGCGGGGGTGGCCGGTGGCCTATCGCTACAAGGCGGGTGGGTCGGCCGCGGTGCTGCCCGCCGAGGATGGCGCGGGGCGCGTCGCGGTGGTGCATGTGAAGGCGCTGCATCCGCTCGACGATCATTATGGCGCCGGGTGTCTGGGTGCGGCCTCGGGCGCGATCGCGGCGCATAATGCCGCGGCGCGGTGGAACGCGGCGCTGCTCGAGAATGCGGCGCGGCCTTCGGGGGCGCTGGTCCATGATCCGGGCGACAAGGGCATGCCTTTGTCGGCGGAGCAAGTGGATCGGCTGCGCGAGGAGCTGGCCGAAAGTTTTGCGGGCGGGGCGAATGCGGGGCGGCCGTTGCTGCTCGAAGGCGGGCTGAAGTGGCAAGCCTTGTCGCTGTCGCCCGCCGAGATGGATTTTCTGGCGCTGAAGGATTCGAGCGCCCGCGAGATTGCGATGGCGTTCGGGGTGCCGCCGATGCTGCTCGGGCTGCCGGGCGACGCGACCTATGCCAATTATCGCGAGGCCAATCGCGCGCTGTGGCGGCTGACGGTGCTGCCGCTTTGCGCAAAGATTTTGGGGGCGGTGGCGCAGGGGCTGTCGGGGTGGTTCGACGGCGCGGAGCTGCGCGTCGATCTGGATAAGGTGCCGGCGCTGGCCGAGGACCGGATGGCGCTGTGGCGCGAGGTGTCGGCGGCCGACTGGCTGAGCGCGGACGAGAAGAAGGCGCTGTTAGGGCTCGGGTAGCTTTTTTGTCAATTCTCACACGAAGACACAAAGAGGGCAGTTCGCCCGAGCGACCTGGCGTGGTTCCGTGAAGCGGCTTTACCCGATCTTGAAAGGCCGCCTGACGGCGGCGGATCGGGCCTTCCTCTTTGTGTCTTTGTGTGAGCCAATTTTAGGACATCGACATGGACGAAGATGAAGCGCTGGCGCGGTTGATCGCGCTGGCGGGGACGAGTGCGCCCGACGCGGCGCTGTTGCGCGCGGTGGTCGAGGAGGCGAGCGAGCTGGGGGCGCGGCGGGCGCTGGCGCGGCTGGGGCTCGCGGATGCGGCGGCGCGCGACGATGTGAGCGATTTGCGCCAGCTGCTCGGTGCGTGGCGCGATGCGAAGAAGAGTGCGTGGGCGGCGGTGGTCGACTGGGCGGTGCGCGGGGTTCTGGCGCTGCTCGTCGTCGGGCTCGCGGTGAAGCTGGGGTTGCCGGGGCTTTTGAAATGAGGGCGGCGGCGGAACAGGCCCTCCCCCAACCCCTCCCACAAGCGGGAGGGGGGATCAGGCTTGCCGGTTATGCGTCGGTGTTCGACCGGGTCGATCGGGGGGGCGATGTCGTGCGCAGGGGGGCCTTTGCGGCGAGTTTGCGCGAGCGGCGGATGGTGCCGTTGCTTTGGCAGCACCGGCCGGGAGCCAGCATTGGGGTAATCGAGACATTGGCGGAGGATGCGCGGGGGCTGCGCGTCGTGGCGCGGGTGACGCACCCGGCGGCGGCGAAGCTGGTCGCGAGCGGGGCGCTGTCGGGGCTGAGCTTTGGGTATCGGGTGCGGGCTTCGCGCGGGGATAATCCCCGCGAGCTGGTGGAGCTCGATCTGGCGGAGGTGAGCCTGGTGGCGGCGCCGATGCAGCCGCTCGCGCGGGTGATTGCGGTGGAAGGGGGATCGATCCTCGCTGCGCCGCAGGCGTGGAGAGGTGGCAGCCCACAGGGCTGACGGAGGGGCTATGGCGCAGCGTCGCTGCCCCTCCACCACGCCCTACGGGCGCGGTCCCCCTCCCCATGGCTTCGCCACAGGGAGGATGGTGTTTTCAGAAGGAGTGACGAGCATGGACGATATGGAAGTGAAGGCGGATGCGCTCGATGGGGCGTTCGATGCGGTGCTGGCGGCCGAAGCGGTCGACGAGCTGAAGGCTTCGGTCGCGGCCTTGAAGGCGCAGGTCGATGCGCAGGCCGTGGCCGCGTCGCGCCTGCCGCTCGACGGGGCGAAGGCGGCCGATCCGGCGCGCGATGCCTTTGTCGAGCGATACCTGCGGCGTGGGATCGACGCGGGGGTCGAAATGAAGAGCCTGTCCGGGGCGTCGGGCGGCGAGGGTGGTTTTGCGGTGCCGCGCGAGATCGACGGGAGCATCGCGGCGACGCTCAAGACTTTGTCGCCGATCCGTAGCATTGCGACGGTCGTGCAGACGGGGACGAGCGGGTATCGCAAGCTCGTCGCGACGGGGTCGATGGGGACGGGCTGGGTCGGCGAGACCGCGGCGCGGCCCGAAACCGCGACGCGCAGCTTTGCCGAGATCGTGCCGCCGACGGGTGAACTTTATGCCAATCCGGCGGCGAGCCAGGCGATGCTCGACGATGCGATGTTCAACGTCGAGGACTGGCTGGCCGAGCAGTTGGGGCGCGAGTTCGCGATCGCCGAGGGCAGTGCGTTCGTGAACGGCAACGGGACGAACCGGCCGAAGGGGTTCCTCACTTATGCCGCGACGAACGAGACCGACAGCATCCGCGCCTTCGGGTCGCTGCAATATCTCGCGACGGGCAATGCGGGCGCCTTTCCGGCGTCGAACCCGCAGGACAAGCTGGTCGAGCTGGTCCATTCGCTGAAGGCGCCGTACCGGCAGGGGGCCTGCTGGGTGATGAATTCGGATACGCTGAGCCGCATCCGCAAGTTCAAGACCACCGACGGCGCCTTCATCTGGCAACCGGGGATGGTCGAGGGGCAGGCGGCGACCTTGCTCGGCTATCCGGTGGTCGAGGCCGAAGACATGCCCGATGTGGCCGCGAACAGCCTGTCGATCGCCTTCGGCAACTTCCGCGCCGGCTATCTCGTCGCCGACCGCGGCGAGACGCGCATCCTGCGCGATCCGTTCAGCAACAAGCCATTCGTGCATTTCTATGCAACCAAAAGGGTGGGCGGTGCGATCATCGATTCGCAGGCCATCAAACTGATGAAGTTCGCCGCCAGCTAAGCAGCGCTGGTGCGCGAAGGGCGCCCGGCCCTGGCTCCCTTCCCTTTCGGGATCGGGCCGGGCGCCAACTTTCGAGCCGAGACTTGGCCCAGGACGGGCTGCAAATCCCCCTCTTCTGCGCTTCCGCTGCTCACGTGCAGAAGCACGCTGCGCTACGGTTTTCGAAGAGCGGGATTTTCGCCTCGCCCTGCGCCAAATCTCGACCCGAAAGTCCGACTCCAAACCTCTTATAGCGGAAGGACGGCGGTGCCATGCCGGTGACGATGGATGAGGCGCGTGCCTGGCTTCGGCTGGGCGCGGCGAATGAGGATGCGCTGGTCGAGCGGCTGATCGGCGCGGTGACGAATATGTGCGAGGCGTTCACGGGCCAGTGGCTGCTGGCGCGGGACGGCGCGGAGGTGCTTACGGTGCGGCGGCAGACGGCGCGGCTCGCGGCGCGGCCGGTGGTGGCGATCGATGTGGTGGCGCGGATCGATACGGGCGGCGACGACGTCGTGCTCGATCCCGCCGACTATCGGGTCGACATCGCCGACGGGCTGGCAGCGGTGACGGTGGCGGGCGCGACCGATGGAACGCGGTTGCGCGTCGCCTATCGCGCCGGGATGGCGGAGGCGGCCGCGGATGTCCCCGCCGCGATCCGGCATGGCATGCTACGCATGGTGCAGCATCTGTACGAAGCGCGCGACGATGCGAAGGTCGATCCGCCCGCGGCGGTTGCGGCGCTGTGGCAGCCGTGGCGGCGCATCGCGGTGGGCGCCGGCCGATGACGGGCGCCGAACAGGCCGTGCGCGGCCGGGCGCTGATGCTGCTGAAGGCCGACGCCGCGCTCGCCGCGTTGGTGCACGGCGTGTTCGACGGCGTCCCGGCGCGGGCGAGTGCGCCCTATGTCTCGGTCGGCGCGGCCGAGGGCAGCGACTGGGGCACCAAGGACCGGGCGGGGCGCGAGGTGCGGTTGAGCGTGGTGCTGCACGGCCAGGGCGCAGCGCTCGACGATGCCGCGGCGGGGCGGATCGACGCGGTGGCGGGCGGGCTGCGCGGTGCGGCCGAGGATTGGGAGATCGTCGGCGCGCGGGTCGTGCGGACGCGGTTCGCCTTCGCGCGCGAGGGTGGGTGGCGGCACGAATTGGTGGTGCGGTGCCGGTGTCTGGCGGATTAGGGGGCGGCGATCGAAGGCGGCCGTTCCGGGGCGGGCCGGCTTTATCGCGGGGTGCGCCACCTTATCTTGTTGACATAGAAGGCGGGCACGGCGACTCCGGCGGCATTCCTGGCGGGTCGAAAAGCGGCGCGGGCGAACAACAGGTCGCAGGTTCGCTTGTCAAGGCTGGCGAATCCCGAGCTGACGAGAATCCGGCATCCCGTTACGGCGCCATCGGCGTCGATACCGAGCAGGAAGGTTGTCGTGCCCTCATTCTTGCGGGCAAGATCGAGCGGGGGATAATCGTCGTTGGTGGCCCAGCGCGCGGCATTGTTTGCGGGTTCCGGCCGCCCAGACAGCGAACGGACCTGCTGCGGATCGAAGCCCCAGCTTGCCACGAGATCGTCCTCGCACGCTTCGAGAGCCTTGATGGCGTCGGCAGCGTTCGGCAGATCGAACGCCACCTTGAGGTTTTTTGTGCCCGTCACGCTGATGCGGTGGTCTTTCCTGAGCGCCGCGATGATGAGGCCGTCGGGATCGTTCCAGGCAACCGCGTGTCCGCTCTCGTCGGCGACCATATAGGGATTGGTCTTGAAATGGTGGGTTGAAGCCGACGGCTGTAAGGCAATCGTGATCGTCGTGGCAGAGGAATAGGAAGGCATATCCGGGCCGTATAAGGTCCAGTCATATCCGGTGAAGCTCCAGCTACGCTTCACTTCCAGACGATCGTCCCGATCGGCCGTTCCCATGTGGCGGATCAGTCGGCAGCTGCCGACACCATAATCTACCTCCCAACGGGGGCCGGCTTCAGGATCGGCCGCCGCGGCAGGGGCTGGCAGGCGGCCGCCGGAGCACATGACCATCAGCGTCACGGCGATCAGACGTCGGGGGAGCCGACTCGTTGCGGTTTTCATGGATAATATCGTCCAGAGGGAGGCGATGGCCAAAGAAGGGCGCAACCTTGGCGCGAAGCCGGAGTGACGGAATCGCGCGGGGCTGTCACCACGATTATTGGTGGCGGGAGCCGCTCAATCGCCGGGCATCGTGCCCGTCGAGGAGTAATCCTTGAACTTGTCGGTGAAGTTCGCGTGATAATCCTCGACCTGCATGTCGGCATTTTCGGCCGCGTCGGCGGCGGAATCGCCGGCGGCGCGGTTGGCGGCGGTGACCGCCGCGCGGAACGCCGAGCGTTCGCTGTCGCACGCGCCCTTCAGCGACATTTCATATTCGGCTTCGCTCATCTTGGCATCGAGCGATTTCTTCATGTGCTCGCGTAGGCATTTGGTGAAGGCGGCACGCGTCGTGTCGACGCTGCCGGCCCCCGCCGGTGCCGCGGTTGCCAACAACAAGGCCGTGATCAGCATCCTGCTTCTCCCCATTTGCAGAACTTTTTATGTTGAGGAGGTTAGACGATGGCAATCGAAAATGGGAGCGCTTTTCTGTTAAAGATCGGTAATGGTTCGGCGCCGCCGGTCTTTGGCACCGTGGCCGGATTGCGCACGACGCAATTGTCGGTGAACGGCGAGGCGGTGAACGTCACAACGAAGGATTCGGGCGGCTGGCGCGAGTTGCTGTCGGGCGCCGGGGTGCGATCGGTTTCGGTCAGCGCGGCGGGGATTTTTACCGGCTCCGATGCCGAGGTGCGGCTGCGCGGCCATGCGTTGTCGGGGACGATCGACGATTATGAGCTGAGCTTCGAAAGTGGCGAGCGGCTGCGCGGGCGCTTTCTGGTGACGCGGCTCGACTATGCCGGCGATTATAATGGCGAGCGCAATTACACGCTGAACCTGGAAAGCAGCGGCGCGGTGGTGAGCCTGTGAGCGCGGCCAACGCGCTGAGAGGCGAGGCGGCGCTGCGCGTCGGTGCGCGTTCGCTGGTATTGCGGCCGAGCTTTGCCGCGCTGGTCGCGGCGGAGGAGGAACTGGGGCCGCTGTTCGCGCTGGTCGAGCGCGCGGCCGATGGACGGCTTGCGCTCGGCGAACTGGCGGCGCTGTTCTGGCATTGCGTCCGGGGCCGCGACGAGACGCTGACCCGCGAGGCGGTCGGCGAGGCGCTGGTCGAGCAGGGGCTTGCCGCGGTGACGCCGGCGCTGCGGGTGCTGCTGGGGCAGATATTGCAAGGGCGCTGAGGTGGCCGATGAACGGTTCGCGGCTGCGGCGCTGCCGCTGCTGGGATTGATGGCGCGCGCGCTCGGCTGGCGGCCGGACGAATTCTGGAGCGCGACCCCGGCCGATGTCGCGGCGGCGTTGGGAAGTTGGCGCGAGGGCGATGCGGCCGCGGCGGTCGACCGGATGGAGCTGGCAGCGATGATGGAGCAATTTCCCGATGGATGAGATGGACGATCTGTTCGGCGCGATGCGCGGCGACGCGGCGGGGTTCCGGCGCGAGGTTGCGGCGCTGCGCGCCGAAATCGGCGGGCCGCTGGTCAGCGAGGCGGAGCGGGCGGGGCAGGCGATCGAACGGGCGCTGACCCGCGCGATCCTGACCGGCAAGCTGGGGTTCGAGGATCTGAAGCGGCTGGCGCTGTCGGTGATGGCCGACATTGCGCGCGCCGCGATCCAGAGCGGCATCGGGGCGATCCTGGGCGGCGGCTCGGGCGGCGGGGGTGGCGGCCTGCTCGCGCTGGGGCAGGGGATCGCATCGTCGGTATTCGGTGCGCCGGGGCGGGCGACCGGCGGGCCGGTCAGTGCGGGGCGCGCCTATCGCGTCGGCGAGCGCGGCCCCGAATATTTCGTGCCGACGTCGAGCGGGCGGATCGAGACGGGCGGGAACGCCCGCACGATCGCGATCACCGTAAATGTTCGCGGTGATGCAGGCAGTGAACCAAAACGGTTGGAACAGACGGGCCGGCAGATTGCGCGCGCGGTTCGTCGCGCGGTCGCTGCGGGGGAAGATTGATGGGCTGGGCGCTCGTCGCGGCCGCCGAGCCGCATCATCGCAAGGGGTGGCTGAAACGCTTCGATCCGCGCTTCTGGACCGTCGATTTCGCGCGGCCGATGATGGCGAGCGTCGTAACGCCGCACGATCCGGCCGCGGCGCAGGCGCTGCGCGTCGAGGCGGTGTTCTATAACCGGCAAGATCTGGCGGGGCTGATCTGGGAGGCTGAGGATCGCTGGGACCATCCGCTGCTCGCCTATGAAACAAGCCGCGATTTCCGGCGCACGCAGCTCCGCTTTCGCTGGCGGTCGGCCGGGATCAAGCCGCTCGATGCGCTGCATGGACCGACCTTGACGATCGAGGGGCGCGACGCGGCGGGCGAGGCGCGCGCCTGGTATGTGCGGCTGTGGAATTATGCGGTCGGGACGCCCGAAGATGCGGTCGTGACGCTCGATTTCGACGCTCTCGACGGCGGATTCCTGTTGCCCGGCGAGGCCGATCCGGTGTGGGCCGGCGATGTCGACCGGATGTTCATCTCGCTGGTTTCACCGGCCTATGACGGGAGTTCGGCGCTGCTCGCCGCGCCTGTCGAGGGCTGGGCCGAGATGAGCGGGATCATGTGCAGCGGGTCGGGATCGGTGCTGGCGATCGGCGATGCGGTGCTGCCCGAGCAGGGACCGGGAATCGCAAGCGGCTATGACGACAGCTATCATCTGACGCCGGCGCGGCTGGTGCGGCAGATCGTGCAATTGGGCTATCGCGGCGATGTCGTCCATTATGTCGGGATGAGCCATTATATGCGGCTCGAAGCGCTGGACGGCGGATATTATGCGAGCCTGGCCGGGGGCGTGCTCAACGCGCCGTGCGCGGCGTGGCACGTCGGGTTAGCGGAGGAATGCGCGGCGGCAGGGCTGGGGCTGATCTGGTCGCTATCCTACGAATATTTCGACGCTTATTGCTGGAACGACTGGAAGCAGCGTGCAGCCGACGGCTCGCCGGCGCTGACCGGATGGACGCCGCCCTCGACACTGCTGTCGCCCGCGCATGCAGGCGCCATGGACTATCTGCAGCTCGTGGCGCGAAGCTTCGTCGCGATCGGGGTGGCGGCGGGGCTGGACGTGAAGTTTCAGGTCGGTGAACCCTGGTGGTGGATCGCGTCCGGGGGACGAATTTGCGCTTATGATACGGCGACGACGGCGGCGCTGGGGCCGGCGAGCGTCGCGATTGCCGATGTGCGAGCGAGCCTGAGCGTGCCGCAGCAGGCGATGCTCGATGCTCTCGGCGAATTGCTCGCGACCTCTACCGCGGCGCTGGTTGCGGCGGCGCGCGACGAGGCGGGTGCGGCGGGGCTCGTCAGCCACCTGCTCGTCTATCTGCCGACGGTGCTCGACGCGGCAGCGCCCGAGGTGCGGCGGGCGAATGTGCCGGCCGGATGGGCAGCGCCGGCCTTCGACGTGCTGCAGCTCGAGGATTATGACTGGGTGACCGGCGGGCGCGGCGCGGAGACGGCGCGGGCGCGCGAAGCGATGGCGGACCGGCTCGGCTATCCCGCCGAAGAGCAGCATTATTTTTCGGGCTTCGTGCTGCGCGGCGAGGATCGCGCGCAGTGGGCGGCGATTGCCGATGCCGCCGATGCGGCACGGCGTGCGGGGGTGGCGCGGGCGTTCGTCTGGGCCCTGCCGCAGGTGGCGCGCGACGGGTTCGTGAGCTTTGACGGGGAGGATGCGGTGCAGGCTTATGATGCGGTGGATTTCCCGCTCGCGATCGGGCGCGAGGCGATGGTCGTAACCGAATTTTCGACGCAGATCGTGAGCTCGCCCTCGGGGCATGAGCAGCGCGCGAGCGAATGGGCCGAGGCGCGGATGCGCTATGACGCCGGGCCGGGGGTGCGGTCCGAGAGCGACGTGCGCGCGCTCGCCGATTTTTTTCGCGCCCGGCGCGGCGCGGCGCGGGCGTTTCGCTTCCGCGATCCGTTCGACCATGGCTCGGCCGCGGATGGCGGGCTGCCGGGGCCCGGCGACCAGCTGCTCGGCGTCGGCGACGGGAGCCGGCGGCAATTCGCGCTGGTGAAGCGCTATGGCGCGGGCGAGGCGATGCAGGTTCGGAGCATTCGCCTGCCGGTTGCGGGCAGCGTGCGCGTGTCGGTCGACGGGATCGAGACGGCGACATTCGCCGTAACGGACGAGGGCGAGGTGCTGCTCGACGCCCCGCCGGGGCCGGGGATCGCGGTGCGGGCGGGATATTTGTTCGACGTGCCGGTGCGCTTCGCCGAGGACCGGCTGGAGGTCAGCCGCGCGACCTTCCTCGCAGGCGAGCTTGCGAGCGTGCCGCTGGTCGAGGTGCGCGCGCCATGGTGAGCGGGTCCGGCGGGAGCGCGCCGGGTTGGCTGCGCGAGGAGTTGGTGACGCTTGCCTGGTGCTGGCGGCTGTCGCGGCGCGACGGGGTGGTGATCGGGCTGACCTCGCACGATCATGACCTGATCGTCGGCGGCGTCCCCTATCGCGCGGCGCCGGGAATGAAGCCGTCGGCGCTGGAAACGAACGACAGCCTCGATGCGGCGACGATGGACCTTGAAGGGGCGGTGACGAGCGACGCGATTGCGGCCGCCGACCTTGACGCGGGGCGGTGGGACGGCGCCGAGCTCGAGCTGTTCGTGGCCGACTGGACCGCGCCCGAGGTTGCGCCGGTGACGGTAGCGCGCGGGTCGCTGGGCGCGGTCGAGCGGCGGGGTGCAGCCTTTACGGCGGAGCTGCAGGGCGTGACGCGGCGGCTCGATGCGCCGGTTTGCCCGGCGACTTCGCCGTCGTGCCGCGCGCGGCTGGGCGATCGGGCATGCCGGGTCGACCTTGCGCCGCGCACGCATGTGCGGCGCGTCGTCGCGGTCGAGGGGCGCCGTGTCATGCTCGATATGCCGGTCGCGGCAGGCACGATGGCCTTTGGCGAACTGCTCTGGATGGAGGGGCGGGCATGTGGATTGGCGAGCCCGGTGGTCGCCGAAGACGCGGAAGAGCTGATGTTGGCGGAGATGCCGCCGTTCGTGCCCGCGCTTCCCGTGCGCGTTCGACTGGTCGAGGGATGCGACCGGCGGCTCGCGACATGCCGCGACCGTTTCGCCAACGCCGTCAATTTTCGCGGCGAGGCGCATTTGCCGGGGAATGACCTGCTGACGCGCTATCCCGGTGGTTGAGGCCTTGGGCGCGCGCGCCTTTGCGGCAGCGCGGACGATGGTGGGGGTGCCGTTCCGCGCGCAGGGGCGCGACCCGCGGCACGGGCTGGATTGCGTGGGGCTGGTCTGGGCGGCCTATGCGGCGGTGGGGTGCGCATTGCCGGCACCCGACGACTATCCGCTGCGCGGGTGGCGCCGCGGCCGGATTGTTGCCGCGCTGATGACGGCCGGGTTCCGGGCGGTGGCCGATCGGGCTGACGGCGACGTGGCGCTGATCGCGCTTCCGGCCGGGCATCATCATCTGGGGGTCATCGGGCCCGCGAGCATGGTTCACGCGCATGCCGGGCTGCGGAGGGTCGTGGAGTCGCCTTCGGACGATGTCATGCGCGCGGCCGCCCGGTGGCGGCTCGAACAATAGGGGGTAAGGATGGCGACTTTGGTGCTGACGGTGGTTGGCGGGATCGTCGGCGGGCCGGTCGGCGCGGCGCTGGGCGCTGCGATCGGACAGCAGGCCGATGCCGCGATCTTCAAGCCGAAGGGCCGCGAAGGGCCGCGGCTTGCCGACCTGAAGGTCCAGGCGTCGATCTATGGCCAACAGATCCCGAAGCTGTTCGGGACGATGCGCGTAGCGGGCAGCGTGATCTGGGCGACCGACCTGATCGAACGGCGGACGAAACGCGGCGGCGGCAAGGGGCGGCCGTCGACGACCGAATATAGCTATTCGGTGTCGCTGGCGGTCGCGCTGTCGTCGCGTCCGATCCGCGCGATCCGCCGGATATGGGCCGACGGCAATTTGCTGCGCGGTGCCGGCGGGAGTTTCCGGGAGCGCTGTACCTTTCGCTGGCATGACGGGAGCGAGGACCAGCCGGCGGACACGCTTGTCGCCTCGGCGGTCGGGATCGGCTCGGCGAGCGCGTTTCGGGGTCTGGCCTATGCGGTGTTCGAGGAGCTTGAACTCGCCGGCTTCGGCAACCGCATCCCGTCGCTGACCTTCGAAGTCGAGGCCGACGACGCTGCGGTCGATGGCGGGTTTGTCGGCGATGTGCTGTTGGGAGAGGCGGGGCGCTGCGTGGGGAACTGGCCGATTGCGGGCTATGCCGCGTCGGGCGAACGGGCGCGTGAGGCGTTGGCGCCGCTGTTCGCGGTCGACGGTGTCCGGCTCGCCAGTGGTCCGGCGGGGTGGCGGCTGGCGCCCGCCGCGGCGTCCGAACCGTCGATGCTGTCCGATTTTGCCGAAATGCGCCGTGCGGTCCGCGATGCGGATCGGGTCGAGCAGCGCCGTGCACCGCTTTCGTCGCTGCCCGGGCTTGTGAACCTGCGGTATTATGAGCCCGCGCGCGATTATCAGCTGGGTCAGCAGTCGGCCGAAGTCGCGGGAGGCGGCGTGCGCGAGGAGCGTGTCGACCTGCCCGCCGCACTGCCCGCCGAGTCCGCGTATGCGCTGGCGCACGCGCTTGCCCGAGCGGCGGCGGACGACCGTGAAACCTGTATCTGGCGGGCCGACCTCGCGGCGCTGGCGCTACCGATAGGCGGGCCGGTCGTGCTCCCCGACGGAAGTGCCTGGAGGAGCGTGTCGCGAACGGTGCGGGGCGGGGAGGTGATGCTCGAGCTATATCGTCACCAGCCGCTGCCGGTAACCGCGATCGATGCCGATGGTGGGCAGGCCGTAACACCGCCCGACTGGCCCGACGGCGAAACTGTCGTCCATCTGTTCGATTGCCCGAACATCGGGACCAGTCCAGCCTCCGCCCCGCGTCTGCTGGTCGCCGCGGCGGGTAGCAATGCGGGATGGCGCGGCGCCGATATCTGGATCTGTCCCGCCCCCGATGCCGAGCCGATCGCGCTCGGGATGGTGCGCCCCGCCGCCGCGCTTGGCGCGTTGGCGGGCGCGGTGCCCGCCTCGGGCGGCGCGTTGATCGATCTTGCAAACAATCTTGTCGTAACGCTCGTCAATCCGTCCATGATGCTGGAATCGGTTGAAAATTCTGCGCTTCTCGGTGGCGCCAACCGCGCGATGCTGGGAACCGAGATGGTGCAGTTCGGAACGGTGGAACGGATCGGCGCCGCGGAATGGCGGCTTTCGCGATTGCTGCGCGGGCGCGGCGGGTCGGAGATCGCCAGTCATCCCGCCGGTACGCCGTTCGTCCTCCTCGACGATATCGCGTTGTTGCCGGTGCCCGATGCCGTCGCGCAGCTGGTCGAGAGCGGGTCGGCGGTGCTGCAATGGGCCGGGCGGGCAAGCACGGCGGTCGCCGAGGCCCCGCTGCCGGCCGTGGGGCAAGCGCTGGCGCCGCTCCCCCCCTTGCATGGCCGGGTGCGGCCCGATGGCGCGGGGGGCTTTGCTGTCGAATGGACGCGCTGCAGCCGCTTCGACACCGGGTGGCGCGATCATGTCGACCTGCCCCTTGGCGAAAGCCGCGAAGCCTGGGAGATCGCGCCGGTGCCGCCGGTCCCGGGCGCCGGTCCATGGACGGCGACGGCGCAGGCCCTGCACCTTGACGCGGCGGCCGTCGCGGGCCTGCCGGTTGCGGCAGTGCTTGCCATTCGACAGCTCGGCGACCTGGGCCGTTCGCGGCCGCTTTTCCTTACGCTCAACTGATGGGACCGGATGATGACCGATACGCTTGCTACCCCTCGTTTCACCCTGCCATTGCTCGCCGTCGCGCAGGCGCAGAAGGAGGTAACGCACAATGAGGCGCTTGCCCTGCTCGATGCCTTGCTGCATCCGGCGGTCGAAGCCGGACCCGTTGCGACGCCGCCGCCGGCACCGGTCGCCGGTCAGTGCTGGCTCGTCGCAGCCGGAGCGGGCGGCGAATGGTCGGGGCGAGGAGGGACTATCGCGATCCGGACCGACGGCGGCTGGCGTTTCGTCGCGCCGCGCGGCGGGATGCGCATCATCCGGCTGAGCGACGGGGCGCTGCTGCGCTTCGAAGGCGGGCTATGGATCGGTCCCGCGGCGATTCCGGCTCCCGCCGGGGGCGCGACAGTGGAGGTCGAAGCCCGCGCCGCCATCGCGGCGCTGCTGTCGGTCCTCGACGCGCATGGTATTCTGAAATCAGGCTGATTTTGCCAATATTGATCTGTTAAGTGCGACTTTTTGGCAACAGATTGACGATTTGTTAGCTTGCACGGAACCAAAGGGACGAGTAGGACGTCTGTCGAGACGTAAATCTCAATTGAAAGGGGAATCTACTATGAGGAAGCTTGCCGTCGCTGTGGCGTTGGCCTCCACTGCCCTGGCGTCGCCAGCTTTGGCGCGCGACAACTCCTGGTATGTCGGTGTTGGTGGTGGTGTGATGATCATCGAGGACATGGACCTCGACATCGGTGCCATCGATAACGCCGCAAACCTCAATCATCGCAATGGCTATGACGTTGAAGGCACCGTCGGATACGATTTCGGAGGCTTCCGCGCGGAAGTCGAGGTCGGCTACCGCGAAGCCGACATCAAGTCGGGCAGCTTCTCGGCGCCGGGTATCCCGCAGAGCCCGAGCGGTACCGGCGTGCCCTTCATCGGTTCGACCGCGCTGAACGGCGATTCGAATGCGCTGAGCTTCATGGTCAACGGCCTGCTCGACTTCGGCGACGATGATGGCCTGCAGGGCTTCATCGGCGGTGGTGCGGGTGTTGCGCGCGTCTCGGTCGAGCCGGTCTTTGCCGGTCCGTTCCTCGACGATTCGGACACCGGCTTCGCCTGGCAGGCGATCGCGGGTATCCGCGCTCCGCTCACCAAGAACTGGGATGTCGGCCTGAAGTATCGCTTCTTCAACGCCAGCGGGATCGACCTGGTCGACCAGGTTGGCCGCGACGTTTCGACGCGCTTCCGTTCGCACTCGATCCTGGGGACGCTGACGTACAACTTCGGTGGCGCTGAACCGCCGCCCCCGCCGCCCCCGCCGCCGCCGCCTCCCCCGCCGCCCCCGCCGCCCCCGCCGCCGCCTCCGCCGCCGGCTGTGTGCGAGCCTGGGCCGTACATCGTGTACTTCGACTGGGATCAGTCGAACATCACGCCGGAAGCGGCTGCTACGCTCGACAACGCGATCAGCGCTTACAACCGCGGCTGCTCGGGTACGCAGGTTTGGCTCGCCGGTCACGCCGACCGTTCGGGTTCGGCCAAGTACAACGTCGGTTTGTCGCAGCGCCGCAACGATGCGGTTCGCAGCTATCTGACCGCTCGCGGTATCTCGGACGGCTCGATCTCGGCCGAAGCATTCGGCGAATCGCGTCCGGCCGTCGCGACCGCCGACGGCGTCCGCAACGATCAGAACCGCCGCGTGGAAATCAAGTACGGTCCGGGTTCGGGCATGTAAGATTTCCGACCCGGTTGGGTTTGAAGACAAGAGGGGCGGTGCCGAAAGGTGCCGCCCTTTCTTGTTGGGCCGATGCGGCCGGCCCGACGCGTAGCGCTTTTTATTTGCTCTTTGCGTATAATGTTATACCGTAACAATAGGTCGAGGCTTTCCCGGTGGACGCCTCAGCCCAAGGTACGGGGATGGTGCCTGGACTCGGGCCGCCCCGCGAGATGGGGAGACACAAGATGCGCAAGCTTCGCAGCCGCTTCCACCAAAGCATTTTTCGCGCCGATCCCAATGGCGATCCCGACATCAACACAACGCCCCTGATCGACGTGATGCTGGTGATGCTCGTGATGTTCATCATCACGATCCCGCCGCCGACGCACAGCGTCGACATCACGCTTCCGCAGGGGCCGGATGTAACAGGCAAAGTCCTCGACGAAAATCGCGTCACGATCGATACGGCCGACACGATCCGCTGGAATGGCGAGGCGGTCGACCTTGCCCAACTCGGGCAACTCGTGAAGCTCGCATCGGAGCGCACCAAACAGCCGGTGCTGATGTTCGAACCCGACGCACGCGCGCGCTATTTGCGCGTCGACGAGGCGATTGGCGCGATCCGGCGCAATGGCGGCGAGAAGCTCGCCTTCCCGGGCATCCGCAAATATGGCGGGCTGATCTAGCCGCGTTGCGTTCTTTTGGTGGCTATCGGGTGGATTCCCGATAGTCGTCACCCCGGACCCTTCGACAGGCTCAGGACAGGCTTGATCCGGGGTCCACGACTTCGACGCTGGGATGGATCCCGGATCAAGTCCGGGATGACGAAGAGGGAAGCATCCTCCCTGTCGCGTAGCGATGGGGAGGGGGACCGCCGCCGTAGGCGGTGGTGGAGGGGCGTCAACGTCGCGCCATCGCCCCTCCGTCAGCGCTTCGCCAAGGGCGAAGTTTATCCTGAGCGCCTGCAAGGCAGTCGAAGGGCGCTGCCACCTTCCCATCGCTACGCGACAGGGAGGAACGAATGTCCACCTTCGGTCAATGCCGACGCGTCAGGCCGATGGCGCGGTCCCCGGTCGCAGATACTGCATCATGTAACCGACATAATCGACCTTGCCGAGCGGGACGCCCATGTGGCGGAGCACGGCGTAGGCGGCGACGAGATGGAAGTAGAATTGCGGTTGCGCCCAGTCGCGCACATAAGTGACGGCGGTCATGTCGAACGCCATGCCATTTGGCAGATCGAACCCGACCGGACGGTTGGGGTCGCCGTCGAGCGCGGCGCGATCGACGGAAGCGAGCCACACGAGCGTCGTCGAAATCTGCGTCTGCAGTCCGGCGAAGTCGGTGGCGTCGTCGCCAAGCTCGGGCGCGCCGTCAGCGCCGAGACGCGTCGCCGGCTGCATCGCCTGTATGCAGGTGAAGCGAACCTGCGTAGCCAAGGGAAACATGTCGGGCGCGAGCCGTGAGTCGATCAATTGAAGCTCGCCGACCCCGTTCGCCTCGCCCCATTCGAGCGCCTTCGCGAGCTGGCCCGAGAGGGCGCGCAAGCCGTTCGTATAAGCGGGGACAGTCAGGTCATAGAGTGTCGCTGGCATAGGAGGTGCGTCCTTCGAAGGGTGGCGTCAGGCGGCGGCAAGCTTGTCCTGGAATTGCAGCCGCGCGAGGCGGGCGTAGAGGCCGTCGGCGGCGACGAGGTCGTCGTGGCGGCCTTCCTCGACGATCCGCCCCTCGTCCATCACGATGATGCGGTCGGCGGCGCGCACGGTTGCGAGACGGTGCGCGATAACGATCGTCGTGCGGTCGTGCATCAGCGTTTCGAGCGCGTCCTGCACGAGCTTTTCGGATTCGGCGTCGAGCGCCGAGGTCGCTTCGTCGAGCAGCAGCAGCGGCGCGCGGCGGAGCAGCGCGCGGGCGATCGCGACCCGCTGGCGCTGGCCGCCCGACAGACGCGCGCCGCCCTCGCCCATGAAGGTGTCGAGACCGTCGGGCAGTTTGCGGAGGAATTCCTCGGCATTGGCGGCGCGGGCCGCTTCCCAGAGTTCGTCGTCGGTCGCCAGCCAGTTGCCGTAGCGGAGGTTATCGCGCGCAGAGGCGGCAAAGATCACCGTCTCCTGCGGCACCATCGCGATGCGCGCGCGGATGTCGGCAGGGTCGGCCTCGGTCAACGGCACGCCATCGAGGCGGATCTGGCCCGACTGGGGGTCATAAAAACGCTCGGCGAGCTGGAACAGCGTCGACTTGCCGGCACCGGACGGACCGACGATCGCGACGGTTTCGCGCGGGCGGATCGCGAGACTGAAATCATGGAGCGCCGGGGCGTCGGGGCGCGTCGGATAGTTGAACTCGACATGGTCGAATTCCAGCGTGCCGATCGCGGGATCGGGCAACAGGCGGGGACTGGCGGGTGGCGCGATCGTCGGCTCGGCGACGAGCAATTCGTTGAGGCGCTCGGCGGCCCCCGCCGCCCGGAGCAGGTCGCCATAGACCTCGGTGAGCGCGCCGAACGCACCCGCGACGAGGCCGCCGGTGAGGACGAAGGCGGCGATCGTACCGCCGGTGATCGTGCCCGCCGCGACCCCCGCGGCACCATACCAGAGCAGGGTCGTGATCGCGCCGAACAGCAGGCCGATGACGGTCGCGGTAATGATCGCGCGCAGGCGGATGCGGCGCTTGGCGGTCGCGAAATTGGCCTCGACCGCGTCGGCGAAGCGGCCTGCCTCGCGCTGTTCCTGCCCGAAGGCCTGGACGATCTTCATGGCGCCGAGCTGTTCGGCGGTGGTGGCGCCGATGTCTGCGACGCGGTCCTGACTAGAACGCGAGACCTTCTGGAGGCGGCGGCCCAAGAGGACGATCGGCAGGATGATGACCGGGATGCCGACCAATATCCCCGCCGTGAGCTTCGGCGAGAGCGAGAAGAGGTAACCGATGCCGCCGATCCCCATCACCGTGTTGCGGAGCGCGACCGAGACGGTGGTGCCGACGGTCTGCTCGATAATCGCCGTATCGGCGGTCATGCGCGAGGCGATTTCGGAGGGGCGGTTTTCTTCGAAGAAGCCGGGCGCGAGGCGGAGAAGATTCTGCTGCACCGCCTCGCGGATGTCGGCGACGGTACGTTCGCCGAGCCAGCTCACGAAATAGAAGCGGAGCGCGGTGGCGAGCGCGAGGATCACGACGATCACATAGAAGAAGCGGAAATGCGGTGCGACGTCGCCGCCACCGGCGACGAAGCCCGAATCGATCATTTCCTTGAACTGGTAGGGGATCGCAAGCGTCGCGAGCGCGGCGATGCCGAGCGCGATCGCCGCGATCAACAGTTGCAGCGGATATTTGCTGGCGTGATGCCAGACCATGCGCAGGCTCGACAGCTTGCGGGGCGGGACGGGTGGGTCGGATTTGGTCGCCATTGTCATCGCCCTAGCAGCCGCGCCGGTGCCGCTCAACGCCGCAAAGTGGCGTGCAGCTTCATGCGCCATGAAGCTGCGCTGCGCAAAGGGAGCGCGGACGCGAACCCGCGCTCCCCCCCAATATGCGCGATCAGCGGTTGTCGAGCTGTGCGCGTACCGCGCGCAGGCCCGCCTGCGTGATCCGGTACGGCATGCCGCGGTGCGACGCGATGAAGCCGCGGCGGCGGAGGCGCTGGAACAGTTCAAGGCCCCCGTTTTCAAGGATATGGCCGTCGCGCGTTACGCAAAGCGCCTCGACGACGCGGCCGCCATCATCGCGCCGGTGGCGGATCATGCCACCCTGCGCCAGCACGTGCAGCACGCGCTGTTCCGATTTCGAGATGTTCATTGGGATATTGTCCGAGACTATAGGCAACAACAGGCGCGCCGACCCATGGGCCAACGGCGTTTGCACCATCCCCTCCACCGGGATGTTAGCGGTTGCCCGCAATCTCAGACATATTCACTCCGAAGGACGCACCGGCGTCCGCCATCGCATGATATTGCCGATGAAATGTCGGTGCAACGGCTTTGATGCATTGCACAATGACACCGATGGCCTAGACTGGTCCGAAAGCAGGCGCCGCCAGAGCGCCGCCCCGGACGCAAGGACTATCGACAATGCTGTATCATGCCTTTGAAATGCAAAAGAGTTGGCTCGCGGGGGCCAGCGCGCTGGCGACCGCCGGCGCACAGGTGATTCAGCATCCCGCGAATCCCCTCGGCTATTTTGGCGGCAGCCCGATGTTCGCCTCGGCGCTCGAAGTCTTCGCCCATGCTGCCGCGCCGCGCGGCAAGCCGGGGTTCGAACTTTACGAGACCGTGTCCGAAGGCGAGACCGTCCGCGTCACCGAAAAGGTCGAGGCGCGAAAGCCCTTTGGCCAGCTCAAGCATTTCACGCACAAGAAGAGCGCGGGCAAACCCAAGCTGCTGATCGTCGCGCCGATGTCCGGCCATTATGCGACGCTGCTGCGCGGCACGGTCGAGCGGATGATCGGCGAGCATGACGTCTGGATCACCGACTGGCGCGACGCGCGCAACGTGCCGCTCGAAGCCGGCAAGTTCGACCTCGACGACTATATCGATTATGTCATTTCGTGGCTCGAGCACATCGGGCCGGGCGCGCATATGCTCGCGGTGTGCCAGCCCTCGGTGCCGAGCTATGCGGCGGCCGCGATCATGGCGGCGGACAAGCACAAGTGCCGGCCGAAGACGCTGACCATGATGGGCGGGCCGATCGATACGCGCAAGGCGCCGACCGCGGTCAACGAACATGCGATGACACGGCCCTATGCGTGGTTTCAGGAAAATGTGATCGTCACGGTTCCCGCCTGGTATCCAGGCGCGGGGCGGCGCGTCTATCCGGGCTTTTTGCAACTTGCGGGCTTCATGTCGATGAACCTTGGCAATCACATGATGAGCCATTGGTCGATGTTCAAACATCTGGTCGAAGGCGATGGTGAAAGCGCCGACAAGACCAAGGAATTCTATGACGAGTATCGGGCGGTCTGCGACATGACCGCTGAATTCTACCTCCAGACGGTCGATGTCGTGTTCCAGCGCCACGCACTGCCCAAGGGCGAGATGCTCCATCGCGGCAAGCCGGTCGATCTCACCAAGATCTCCGATATCGGGCTGCTCGCGATCGAGGGCGAACGTGACGATATTTCGGGGCTCGGACAGACGAAGGCGGCGCTGACGCTCGCCAAGTCGCTGCCGGCCGACAAGAAGAAATATTTGATGGCGAAGGGGGTCGGCCACTACGGCATTTTCAACGGCCGCAAGTGGCGCGACGATATTGCGCCGGTGGTCGAAAAGTGGATCCGCGCCAACGGCGCCTGATAGCCGAAGGCCCATTGCCGCAAAGCCCGCTTGCGAAACGTCGAAACGGCCATAGGAAGGAGCGATGGCCGTTCATCTGAAAAGCGCGCGCGTCGAACGCTGGCCGGTGGCGGGAAGCTTTATCATCAGCCGCGGCGCGACCGCCCATGTCGATGTGGTCGTCGCCGAGGTCGAAGGCGAGGGCGCGATCGGGCGCGGCGAGGGCACGCCGGTCTATTATCTCGGCGAAGATGCCGTCGGATGCCGCGACCAGCTTTTGCGTGTCGCCCCCTACATGGCCGAAATGGGCGCGGCCGAGGCACGGGCGGCTGTGCAGGAATTGATGCCGCCCGGCGCCGCGCGCAATGCGATCGATTGCGCGTTGTGGGATCTCGAGGCGAGGCAGCGTGGCCTCCGGCTGTGGCAGCTTGCGGGATGCGATGGTCCGCCGACCGCGCGGACGACGGCCTACACCATATCGCTCGGCACGCCCGGCGCGATGGCGGAGGCCGCCGCAACCGCCGAGGCCGACGGCTACCATTTGCTCAAGATCAAGCTGACCGGCGAGGGCGACCGCCTGCGCGTCGCCGGCGTGCGCAAGGGCGCCCCCAATGCGCGACTGATTGCCGACGCCAACGAAAGCTGGGGCCAGATCGATATCTTGAGCGAGGCCGAGGCGCTCGCCGATATGGGCGTCGAGATGATCGAGCAACCGGCGCCGGTCGGCGCCGACGCATTGCTTGACCCAATCTATGCCCCGATTCCGTTCGTCGCCGATGAAAGCTGCCACACCGTCGCAGATGTCGCGCGGATCGGCCCTTTCTACGACGGGGTGAACATCAAGCTCGACAAGGCGGGCGGGCTGACCGAGGCGCTGCGGCTCGCCGACGCAGCCGACGCGGCGGGGCTGTCAATCATGGCCGGCTGTATGCTCTGCACCAGCTTGGCTGTCGCGCCCGCTTTCGTACTCGCGCAGCGCGCACGGTGGGTCGACCTCGATGGGCCTGCCTTACTCGAACGCGACCGCGAGGGCGGCTTCGAGTTCCGCGAAGGGCAGATTGCGCCGTCGGTCTAGAGTGCCACTTCCGCGTGCTTGCCGAGGTCGCCTTCCTTCATCGTCATGCCGGTCGCGAGTTTGAACATGCCCTTCAGGCTCGGCTCAGCGGTCCAGATTTCGGCGTCTTCGAGGTCGAAGCGGAGCAGGACGAGTTTGGGATCATCCTTGCCGCCTTCGTACCAGGCCGCGATGCTGTTGTTCCAGAGCTTGTCGAGGACTGCGCGGCTGTCCTCGCGGCGCAACTCACCCGAAATAGAGGCATAAAGATCATGGCCCTTCGACGCGAACTGCGCCATCGCGGGGCCGCCGCCTGCGATGCGATTGTCGGTCGAGGTGAAGAACCAGAAGGCACTGTTGGCGTCCTTGTCGAGCTGCGCGTTCATTGGGATATGATGCAGCCGCTCGCCGGTCAGGCCGACCATGACATAGGGGCTGGCGTCGAGCGCCTTCCAGAATTGCTTGGTAATGTCGTCACTCATCGGTCGAGACTCCTGCTGTCCCCCCCCCCTGACAAGCGATGAACGCTTGTGAATGCAGGATGTTGCGCCGTTCAGCGCGGGCGCGGCTCCGCATAGCTGACGACTTCATATTCGATGCCGTCGGGGTCAAAGAAATAGAAGCGGCGGCCGGGTTCGTAATCGCCGTGATTGAAGGGGGTCAGGCCCACCGCCTTCACGCGCATTTCGATCGTATCGAGATCATCGACCTGCACCCCGAGATGGTTGAGCGGCTCGCCCTTCGGATAGCGCGCGTCGGCGTGCTGGCCGTCGGGGCCGGTATAGAGCGCGACATAGGCGGCCTCGCTGCCGAGGTGGATCGTGCGGCCGCCGTCGCGCGCCGGGCCGCGCCAGCGTTCGTGCCAGCCGAAGATGGCCGAAAGGATGCCCGCCGTGCGATCGGGGTCGCTGACGGTCAGGTTCACATGTTCGATGAAGGGGTGCGTCATGGTTCTGCTTTCGTGATTCGGGTTGACGCAGCGGGTATGAAAGTTCAAGTGAGGTTTAGGTCAAGCGGAAAGCGAATGAACACGGCCATGCATCGGACCGACCTGATCGCGATCGGCGAATTGGCGGCGCGCACCGGCACCGCCGTGTCGGCGATCCGTTTCTACGAAGCGAAGGGTTTGCTCGAGGCGCTGCGTACCGCCGGGGGGCAGCGGCGCTTTCTGCGCGCCGACATCCGCCGCGTGTCCTTCATCCTGATCGCGCAGCAGATGGGGCTGAGCCTCGATGAGATCGCGGGCGAGCTTGCGCGCCTGCCTGCGGGACGCACGCCGAACGCCGCCGACTGGACGCGGATCAGCACCGGGCTGCGCGAGCGGATCGATGCGCAGCTCGCGGCTTTGACGCGGACGCGTGAGCTGCTTGACCAGTGCATCGGCTGCGGTTGTCTGTCCTTGAAGAAATGCGGGCTTTATAACGCGCAGGACAAGGCGGCGCAGCGCGGCGCGGGGCCGCGCTACCTGCTCGGCGACCGGGCGGGGGAGATTGCGGAGGTGGGTTGAGGCCTTGGGGCGCTGATAGCGGCTTTGGGGTGGGGAGCTGTCGCCACGTTATTCGTCATCCCGGGCTTGACCCGGGACCCGCCTTTCCTTTTCCGGCCTCGGATGAAAAGACAAGGCAGGCCCCGGACCAAATCCGGGGTGACGATGATTGATAGCCAGCAAACGGCCGCTTTTCGTCCTTCACGCCGCGCGGAAAACGGGCAGCCTCGCCCTCAAACCGCCGGCAGGCTTTCGATTTCGGGTGCGCCCGCCAGGCACGGACCGAGCTTGGCGCCGAGGCTGCGGAAATGATCCGACGCGCGGTGCGCGGCGATCGCGGCCTCGTCGTCATAGCATTCGAGCACCTTGTAAACGCCGGTCTCAGCGGTGCGGAAGAGCTTGTAATAGCTGTTGCCGGGCTCGTTGGCGCGCACGGCGGGGGCGAGTTCGGCGAAGACGCCTTCGAACTCGGCTTCCTTGCCGGGTAGAACGCGGATGGTCGCGATAACTCCGATGCCCCTCATATCTCTCTCCCTAAATGCTCAGGCCTTGAGGTCGGGATCGACCTCCCAGCCGTCTTCCACCTGGATACCGAAGCTGTTCAGCATCATCGAAACCTGTGTGTACTGGCCGACGGTCATGACCAGGTCCATGCGGCCCTTGTCGCCGAGCGGGGCAAGCGCGGCCCAGCTGGCGTCGCTGACGAAATGGTTCGAAGTGAGGTCGTCGGTCGCGCGCAGCATCGCGCGGTCGATGTCGCCCCAGCCTGCGGCGTCGGGACCGGCTTTGATCCGTTCGATCTCGTCTTCGCTCAGGCCACTGTCGAGCCCGATGCGCTTGTGCTGCGTCCACTCGTAGCCCGAGCGGCAGTTGTAGCCGGTACGCAGGATGACGAGTTCGCGATCGCGTTCCGACAGCGCGTTGCGGCGCGACAGGATATAGCTGCCCCAGCCGAGGAAGGCGGTCAGCGCTTTCGGGGCATGGGCTAGGGTGCGGAAGATGTTGAGCACCTTTCCGCCGCCGACCTTGCCGCCGCCATTGTCGAGGAAGGGCGACAGCGCAGCGCGCTGGTCGGCATCGAGCCGGTCCAAATCGACCGGCTCGATACGCGGTTTACTTAAGCGCAAATCAGAAGACCTCGAACAGGCCCGCTGCGCCCTGGCCGCCGCCGATGCACATGGTGACGACGGCATATTTGACGCCGCGGCGCTTGCCCTCGATCAGCGCATGGCCGACGCAGCGCGCGCCGGTCATGCCGAAGGGGTGGCCGATCGAGATCGAGCCGCCGTTGACGTTGAGCAGCTCGTTCGGAATGCCTAGCTTGTCGCGGCAATAGAGGACCTGCACGGCAAAGGCTTCGTTGAGTTCCCAGAGGCCGATGTCGTCCATCTTGAGCTCGAAGCGTTCGAGCAGCTTCGGGATCGCGAAGACGGGACCGATGCCCATTTCGTCGGGCTCGGTGCCCGCGACCGCCATGCCGACATAGCGGCCGAGCGGCTGGAGACCGCGCTTCTCGGCGACCTTGGCTTCCATCACGACACAGGCCGACGCGCCGTCGGCGAGCTGGCTGGCGTTGCCCGCAGTGATCGTGTGGCCTTCGCCCATCACCGGCTTCAGACTGGCAAGCCCTTCGAGCGTCGTGTCGGCGCGGTTGCACTCGTCCTTGTCGGCGACGACGTCCTTGAAGGTGACTTCCTTCGTCTCCTTGTTCACGACCGCCATGGTGGCGGGGCAGGCGACGATTTCGTCGTCATATTTGCCCGCGGCCTGCGCGGCGGCAGTGCGCTGCTGCGACTGGAGCGAATATTCGTCCTGATATTCGCGGCTGATGTTGTAGCGCTTCGCGACAACCTCGGCGGTGCCGATCATCGGCATATAGGTGTCCTTGTGCATCGCGATCAGCTCGGCGTCGGTCTCGATGAACACCTTGCCGCTGCCGCTGACCTTCGAGATCGACTCGATCCCGCCGGCGACCGCGATGTCCTGGCGATCGACGATGATCTGCTTCGCGGCGGTGGCGATCGTCATCAGGCCCGACGAGCATTGGCGGTCGATCGACATGCCGGGGACGGTGACGGGCAGGCCCGAACGCAGCGCGATCAGGCGCGCGACGTTCATCGTCTGCGAACCCTGCTGCATCGCGGCGCCGAAGACGACATCGTCGATCTCGCCGCCTTCGACCCCGGCGCGCTCGACCGCGGCGCGGACCGCATGGGCGCCCAGCGTCGGGGCGAGGGTGTTGTTGAAAGAGCCGCGCGCCGCCTTGGTCAGCGGGGTGCGGGCGGTGGAAACGATGACGGCGTCACGCATGATATCTGTCCTTCTGCTTGGATCCGGTTGTCTTTTCGGGGGAGGTCGGCCGGATATTTCGGTTCAGACGAAGAACTGGCTGATCCATTCGGCAATCAGCGCGGGCTTTTCCTCGCCTTCGATCTCGATCGTCACTTCGTTGGTCTGCTGCCACTGGCCGGGGCGCTTCTCTTCGAGTTCGAGCAGTTTCACGTGGCTGCGGATCCGCTTGCCGGCCCGGACGGGGGACAGGAAGCGGACTTTGTTGCCGCCATAGTTGACGCCCATCTTCACGCCGGCAATCTTGGGTCCGTCGGTGCTCGCGCCGAGCATCGGGATCAGCGACAGCGTCAGAAAGCCGTGTGCGATCGTCCCGCCGAAGGGCGTCAGCTTCGCCTTTTCCTCGTCGATATGGATGAACTGGAAGTCGCCGGTGGCTTCGGCGAACTTGTTGATGCGGTCCTGATCGACGAGCACCCATTCGGACGTGCCGATATGCTCACCGACCTTAGCTTGCAGGTCCTGCGGCGTGATGCTGGCCATGACTCATCCCCTCTGATCGTTCGTTCGGGGCGCGTTCTAGGCCTGTCTTGCGGCGTTGCACAAGGCCCAAGGTTCGGCGCTATGGCGCCGTAGCGTCAGTCGGGCTTCGTGGTCTTTGCCGAGCGCGCCTTGGGCTTCGGGGACTCGGCAAAGGGCATGATCATCGTACCGTCGGGCGCGGCGGTGAAGGTCGTTTGCGTCGGATAGGCGAACTCATAGCCCGCTTTCGCCATCGCCTCGAACAACCGGATGCCGACATCGGTCCGCGCCGCGGCGACGACATCGAAGTCGTCGCTGAAGACGTCGAAGAGCAATTCGAAATCGAGACTGGACGATCCGAAGGTCAGGAAACTCGACCGGATGAATTCATGGCCCGCGGCGACTACCTGCGCCTCGAGCAGGGCAGGCAGGTCGCGCAGCATTTCGGGCGTCGTCTGATAGATGACGCCGATCCTGAAGGTGATCCGGCGGCGATGGAGATGCGCGAAATTGGTGATCTCCTTGCTCAGCAAATTGGTGTTCGAGATCACCAGCAATTCACCGTTGAGCGAGCGGAGCCGCGTGCTCTTCAAGCCTATGCGCTCGACTGTCGCGGTGCTCGTGTCATATTTGATCGTCTCGCCGACGCGGAACGGGCGGTCGAAGATGATCGACAGCGACGCGAAGAGGTCCGAGAATATGCCCTGCGCGGCAAGACCGATCGCGATGCCGCCGATCCCGAGCCCGGCGATCAGCCCCGTGACGTTGACGCCCATATTGTCGAGGATGACGATCGCCGCGATCGCGAACAGCGCGACGCTGATCAGCAAGCGGATGATTCCCATCGCATTGCTGAGCGTCTCGTTGTTCCCCTCGGCGGCGCGGCGCTGGATCAGGCCAAGGATGATCTCGCGCACCCAGATCGCAACCTGCAACACCACCGCGATCGTGAAGACGAACTGGACGATCTGCATGATCGCCGCCGGCGGCTGCGCATAGCCTGCGACCATGCGGATGGCGACGATCGCGATGACGGTCGATCGCGTCTTGTGAATCACGCGGCCCGCGATGTGGGTCAGCGTGAGGTCACCCTCGGCCGACTGCGCATGTTTGAGCGCGAAGGTGCGGACCATCGAAAGCAGGAAATAGATGAGCAGCCCCGCGCCGACCGCGATACCGATCTGCAGCCAGTGGCTGTTCACCCAGGCGGCGCTGATATCCCAGTAGTGGCGGAGATCCTCGAGCGGGTTGGTTGCTGCGGCTGGCGCCTTGGTGGCCAAGGCTGTCGTGGTGGTGGCCGAATGGGCGGCGGGAAGGATGGCAATGGTCACGTCGTCCTCTTGGCGGATCAGGCGGAGCGGAGCAAGACTGCGGCATCGGGCACCCGTTCGAGCCACGCGAGAAAGCCGCGTTCGTAGCGCGAGAGATATCGGGTTGCGCGCGGCAAGGCGCCCGCATCCGCAGCAAAACGGCGCCGATCCTGCGCCGCCGCGATCATTGCCGGGTGGACATACGCCTTTCGCGCGACCGCGGGCGTGTTCCCGAGCCGGTCGGCGACATGGGCGACCATCGCCTTCAGTGTCGGCGGCTCGGGCGCGTCATACAGGTAGGCGAAGGCCTCGACGCTCGCCGACCAGGTGCGGAAATGCTTGGCGCTGAAATCGGCCCCCATCGCCTCGCGGATATAGGCGTTCACATCGGCGGAGCCAACCGCGCAGAGCCCGCCCTCATCCTGATATTGGAACAGATGCTGGCCGGGCAGATCCTGCAGCCGGCGGACGAGCGTCGCAAGGTTCCGGTCGCTGATCGTCACCTCGCGCATCAAGCCGCCCTTGGCGCGATAGCTGAGGCGGAGCGTCTGCCCCGAAAGCTTCGCATGACGCCGCCGCAGCGTCGTTGCGCCGAAGCTCTTGTTCGCGGCGGCATATTGCTCGTTGCCGACGCGCAATGCGGCGAGATCGAGCAGCCGGACGACCGCGCCGACGATCCGCTCCCGACACAGCGTCCGGCGGGCCAGATCGTCGGCCAGCCGCGCGCGGAGAAGCGGCAGGGCATGGCCAAAGGCGGCGCAGCGATCATATTTGTCCGCTTCCTGCGCGAGGCGGAATTCGGGATGATAGCGATACTGCTTGCGGCCGCGCGCGTCATAGCCGGTCGCGAGGATATGGCCGTTCGGCGCGGGACAGAACCACGCATCCTCATAAGCGGGGGGCAGGGCGACCGAATTCAGACGGCGAATTTCCGCGGCGTCGCGGATGATCCGACCCTGCGCATCGCGGTAGCGCCAGCCGCCATCGATGCGCTGGCGGCTGATGCCGGGCAGGCTGTCGTCGACATGGATAAGGCGCGCGATGGACATGGGGCAATAGCGCCCCGCCCCCGCCGATGGTTCCGCGCTAGCGTTCGGCAGGAAAGGCGTGGCGCGCGGGAACCTGCGCCGGACGTGCCATCAGCGGGCGCCAGCCCGACTGCTGCTCGCGCCGCCGGCAATAGGTCGAAAGCCCGATTTCGAGCGCCAGCATCATGTAGATGAAGGGCTGGAAGGCGATGCCCACGAACAGCGACCCGACCATATAGACGATATGCCCGTGCTGCAGCGCGGTGGCGAGCGGCGCGATCCATTGTTCCTCGGCGCGGCGGGTCTTGAGATAGCGCCGCCGCAGCTGCTCCATGCGGAAGAGGCCCGCCGCCTGCAGCACCAGCCAGAGGATCAGGCCGGGATAGCCCTGTTCGCCCAGCATCTCGAAATAGCTGGAGTGATAGGCGCGCGCCTTGTCCTCATAGACCGATGGCAAGGCTTCCTGCGGCGCGGCGTTGGCGTTGCTGCTCGCCGCGCGCTCGACGCGGAGGTGGTTTTGCAGATAGGCGTTGAAGCCGCCGCCGAAGGGATGGTCCTTCGCATATTCCCATGTCCACGCCCACACCGCGACGCGCGTCGAAGCCGATTCGTCGGCGCGGTGGTCGCGGATCGTTTCCATCCGTGCGGTATAGCTTTGCGGCAGGAAGGGGATCGCCGCGGCGGCGAGCAGCCCGGCGCCGACCATGTAGAGCAGGCGGTGCCTGACCGCGCGCAGCGACAGGATGGCGAGCACGATCAGGCAGACGAGGCCGGTGCGCGCCTGCGTGCCGACGGGCAGCAACATGCACGCAAAGCACAGCGCGAAACAGAAGAGCGAGACGCGCCAGTCGGGCTGGAAGACCGTGCCATGCTTGCGGTACCACAGGATCAGCGGGATGATCGCGATGCCGACCGTCGACATGATCGACCCCTCGTAGAGCCCGTAATTCTCGCTCAGCAGCAATTGCAGCGAGCCATAGCCGCCCCCGCCCGCCGCAGTCTTGATTCCCCCCGCGATCGCGATTGCTGCCGCCGAAAGCAACATGATCAGCGCGAGCGCCTCGATCCGCAGCTTGGTGCGCAGGGTCAGCGGCAGGAAGATCGCCCAGACGAGCGCTTTCCACACCCAGCTCCATTTGTCCTGCGCCTCGACCGGGAAATCGGCGTTGACCGTCGTCGCCCAGCAATAGAGCAGCAGGATCACGAGCAGGCTCTGCCGGCCGGACCAGCGCGTGTCGCGCTTGTCGTCGAAGACGAGCCAACCGACGATTGCGAGCCCGAAGACGATCAGCGAGATCGGGATCGAATTGATCAGGAAGTAGCTGAGCTTTTGCGGCGCGACGATGTCGATGTAGCAAAAGCACAGCACGAACAGGAACGGCTTGCGAAAGCCGACCCCGATGAAGGCGAAGAGAAAGGCGACAAAGGCAAGGTCACGCATCGCCGTGCGTATCCCCCGCCGGAACTTCGGCATCGCGCCGCTGCTGCCACAGCTTGCGCGGGCTGACCTCGTGATCGAGATCGTCACGATAAAGCAGGCGCCACAGCGCGATCGCGATGAGGATGTGGGTCAGGGCAATCGAGAAATTGTCGACCATCGTGCGGCGTGCCTTCGCTCTTTCTTCGCGACGCGAAACCGGTCGTCGCGGCGAGGATAGTAGAACGGGGTTGACGCCGCGTTAAGGCTGGTGTGCCAAGGGGGCGGCCATGACCCGCATCCTGCACGTCCTAGATCACAGCCTGCCCGCGCACAGCGGCTATACCTTCCGCACCCGCGCGCTGATGAAGGCGCAGGCCGCGAAGGGGTGGGCGGTGGCGGGTGTGACCGGTGTTCGCCACCCGCTGCCCGGACCCGGGGTGGAAACCGTCGACGGGCTCACCTTCTATCGCACGCCGCCGATCAAGCCTGCGCCTTCGCCGCTGCGCGAATGGCGCGAGATCGGGGCGCTGGCGAAGCGGATCGAGGCGCTGGTCGCCGAATGGAAGCCCGACCTGCTCCACGCGCATTCGCCCGTGATGGACGGGCTTGCGGCGCTCCGTGTCGGCAAGCGGCTTGGTATCCCCGTCATCTATGAGATCCGCGCCTTCTGGGAAGATGCGGCGGTCGGCAACGGAACGGGTCGCGAAGGCAGCGCACGCTATTTTCTGACGCGCCGGCTCGAAACCCATGCGGTGCGATCGGCCGACGCGGTCGCGGTGATCTGTGAAGGGCTGCGCGGCGACCTGGTCGCGCGCGGCATCGATCCCGCCAAGATTATCGTGTCGCCGAACGGCGTCGACCTCGACCTGTTCGGTAGCCCGCCGCCGCGCGACGATGCGCTGGCGGTCGAGCTCGGTCTGGGCGCGGATGATCCGGTGATCGGCTTCATCGGCAGTTTTTACGATTACGAGGGGATCGACGACCTGATCGCGGCGATGCCGGCGCTGATCGCCGCCGAGCCGCGCGCGCGCCTGCTGCTGGTCGGCGGCGGGCCGATGGAGGCGGCGCTCAAGGCGCAGGCCGCGGCCTCGCCCGTCGCCGCCCATATCTTCTTCGTCGGCCGCGTGCCGCACGAGCAGGTGGAACGCTATTATTCGCTGATCGATATCCTTGCGTATCCGCGCAAGAAGATGCGACTGACCGATCTCGTCACGCCGCTGAAGCCGCTCGAGGCGATGGCGCAGGGCAAGCTTGTCGCCGCATCCGATGTTGGCGGTCACCGCGAACTGATCGAGGACGGGGTGACGGGCAGCCTGTTCGCGCCCGACGATCCCGCGGCGATCGCGGCCGTGCTGGCCGGTCTGCTCGCGCGGCGCACCTTGTGGGGAGAGCGGCGGCGCGTGGCACGTGCGTTTGTCGAGGCCGAACGGAATTGGTCGTCGAATATTTTGCGTTACGAACCTGTTTACCAAAATTTGCTAGGCAATCCGGGGTCGCGAACTGGTTGAGGACATTCTGGCGGGGCCAGAGTGACCCGGACAGAGGGTGCGAAAGACGTGGGACGATATGGACGACGATAGCGAAGCGCCGAAGACAAGCCGCCTGCGGGCGATGCTGCGCGCCCTGCAAACGACGCTTCCGGCGGTGATCGGCGCTGCCGCGCTCACCTTTCTTTTTGCTGCGGTCATCCCGATGGCATGGGTCGCCGGGATCAGCTGGAATCTTTATCTCGACCGCCTGTCGGACTTGTTCGTGCCACCCGTCGGTAACGGCGCGCGGCTCGCGCTTGCCCTCGCCATGTCGGCGATCGCCGCGCTGATTGCAGCTTTCGTCGCGCTGTTGATCAACGAACCCGAGGCCTCGGGTCTCACGGCGCTGCGCCGCAGAGCCAGCCGGGCGGTCGAGGAAGAGGCGAGCGATTATGTCCCGCCGCGTCGCCGCGCTGACCTGCACCCCGACGATTTGCCGCGCGCGCCGATCCGCGCCGGTCGCGACCTTCCCGCCGAGGGGCTCGGCGTCTGGGCCGCCCCGACCGAGGCCTCGGCCGAACCCGATCCCTTTCTGAGCCCCGCCGTTCCCGAGACGGCAGACTGGAGCGAGGTTGACGAGCTGGTGCTCGCCGACCTCGCCCCGGTCGAAATCGACGAGCCCGGTGCTGAACCATGGCTGCAACCCGTGGCTTCGACCGGCCCCGCGCTTCCCGACCCTGCCGACAATTCGCTCGGCGCGATGGTCGCGCGACTCGAACTCGGTCTGTCGCGCAAGCGCCTGCCGGCGGCCGCGACGCTTCCGATTCCTGTCAACGATCCGGTGGCGGGCGAAGAGAGCGATGCCGAGATCGATTTCGCGCTCGAGGCGGCGCTGAGCACGCTGCAACGGATGAACCGCCAGACGCAGGGCTGAGCGACCGCGTTCAATTCTCGACGGTCAATATTTCGACGGTGATTTCGTAGGGGCTGTGTGCCTCGACGCTCAGGTCGGCGACGATATGGCCGGGCAAGCGCCATTCGATGGCGGCGAGGCGGTCCTGCAGTGCGCGCGCATCCAGGGACGATCCCGAACACCGAAAGAGGTGGCGCGCGCCGACGAAATTGGCGCTCGCCCAAGGCCGCAATGTCGAATTCCCGAGCGCAAAGCCTTCGCCCAACTCGGCGCCGAGCAGGCGGGTCAGGCGCCGGTGCGGGCAGGCGGGGCGGGCGGGCGCGGTGGGCGACCAGCGGATCATGCGCGCTTCTCCTCACGGAATCGTTGGTCGCCCCGCTTCATCACACGGCCCTCGTGAAAGTCGGCACGCCATTTGTTCATGAAATGTTCCACGCGGCAGACCAGGCTGCGACCTGGCGCGCGTCCCCCGCGCAGGTCGCTCACCAGCCGCGGGTCGTGCGCGGCGGCACGACCGAAGACGCTCGGCGGCATCCGCGATTCGGCCAGGAAAGCCTCGATCCGGTGCAGCAGGTTTCGCTCCATAGTTCCTCCTGTTTTCGTCACATCCCCGAGGCGACTCACCCGATAGGATATTTCCTATCTGATGCCAATTTTCCTACTTGTCTAGGAAAATTCCTATCGCTATATGCGAAATAGGAAGGACCAGTTTCCGGTGACCATGACTGATTTCGATCTCGACCCGCGCGCCACGCTCGACCGCCTGCTGACCGAAAAGGGCGTCGATTATTCGCAGCTCTCGCAGCGCATCGGGCGCAACCCCGCCTATATTCAGCAATATATCAAGCGCGGCTCGCCGCGTCGGCTGGCGGAGGAGGATCGCGCACGCATCGCCGCCTATCTTGGCGTGTCCGAAGCGCTGCTCGGCGGCCCTGCGCCGCGTGTCGCGGCGCCGGCGCGATCGCGCGGCGGCGACATGGTGCTGGTGCCGAAGCTCGCGATCGGCGCTTCGGCGGGCGCGGGGGCGAGCGTCGACGGCGAAGCGGTGGAGGGACAGGTCGCGTTCGACCCCAAATGGCTCCGCGACCTCGGTGCCGACCCGCGCGCGCTCAGCATCATCCGCGTCGAGGGCGATTCGATGGCCCCGACGCTCAGCGACGGCGACGATATCATGGTCGACGGCGGCGACGCCGCGGGCCGGCTGCGCGACGGCATCTATGTGCTGCGGATGGACGATGTGCTGATGGTGAAGCGCGTCGCGCGCGCGCCGGGGCAGGGGCGCGTGTCGGTGATCAGCGACAATCCGCACTACAAGAGCTGGGACGATTTACCCCTGAACGCGATCCGGCTGGTCGGCCGTGTGGTGTGGACCGGGCGGCGGGTGCGTTAGCTCGATCGACCGACGTCGGTCCGATCAGATCGGCTGCGCCATCGTCGCTTCGATTTCCTGTTCGAGCACTTCGGCCCGCCGACATTGTTCGTCGTTGCCGTCGCGGCATTTTCCGGCCGCCTTGTCGTGTTGGCGCGACAGCTTACCCAGCCGTTCCTCGCGTTCGCGCATCGCGCGGCCCCGATTGCGGTCCGCTTCGTCCTGGCTCGTCGTCGACCAGTCGGCGACCTGGCCGACCGCCTTGACCGGCGCGGTAACGACCGACTTCACGGCGCCGACGCAGCCGCCGAGCAGAAAGGCGGACAGCAGGGCAAACAGGATGGCGCGCATGATTTCCTCCCTTGGGCGACGGGCGTCCATGGCATAGGTGGCAGCGCCTGAACAGCGGATTGCGGTAAATCGCCGCCTTGTTGCGCCTCCGTGTCACATCACTGAAACAAATGGTTAAATTCGTCTTAACCATGAGTGGCTAGGTCTGGCCCGAGGCAGGGACCGCTAGCCCGAAGAGAGACGATGAACGCCGTATCGCTTATTCCCGTTCCATCCGGTCTGGAGCCCGCATCGGGTCATGCCGTCGCGATCGGCGCCGATGCATCGCTGTCCGACGTGATCGAAGCGTTTCGCCGCAATCCCGAGCTGCGCCTGCTTGCGATCCTCGACGACCGGCGCGCGCCCGTGGGGATCATCCGCGAGCAGCGCGTGCGCGAACTGCTCTTTTGCCCCTACTGGTTTTCGCTGATGCAGAATCCGACGATCGGCGGGTCGATCGACTCGATGGTTGACCCCTGCATCACCGCCGACGTTTCCGAATCGACTGCCAGCCTGCTGCGCCGCGCGTCGGACGCACACGGCCATGACGGGCTGGTCCTCGTCGACGAGGGGTGCTTCGTTGAAACGCTCGACGGCAGCCAGCTCGCCCGGCTCGCGATGCTGCGCGAGATCGAGCTGGCGCGCGAGCGCGCCGACCGCATGGCGTGGGTCGACGAGGCCGGGCGTCGTTTCCAGCAGGACATCGCCGCACTCTCCGCAACGCTGTCCGAAACCGCGCGCGAGGTCGAGGGGGTTGCGCAAATCCTGTCCGAGCGCGCCGAACAGACCGGCCGTGACGCGCTGTCGGTCGCGGGCGCGACCGCGCAGACGCTGACCGGGCTGCAGGATCTCGGCGATCGCGGTCATGCGCTCGCGGCGAGCATGGCGCGGATCGTCGACGACGGCACGCGCGCCCGCGCGGTCCGCCACGACGCGCACCAGAAGGTGCGCCACGCCGGCGGCCGCGCGGCGGCGCTGCAGGATGCCAGCCAGTCGATCGAACAGATGCTGGCGCTGATCATCGACATGGCGAGCCGCACCAACATGCTCGCGCTCAATGCCGGGATCGAGGCGGCGCGTGCCGGTGACGCCGGGCGCGGTTTCGCGGTGGTCGCTGCCGAGGTCAAGTCGCTCGCAAACCAGACACGCGCGGCGGCAAGCGACATCACCCCCTATATCGAACGCATCCGCGAGATCGTCGCGCAGGTCGCCGACGGCTTCCGCGAGGTCGAGCGCGCGATCGACGCGAACAACGACTTCTCGGATACGATCGATCAGGCGATGAGCGGCCAGAGCGCAACCAGCCTGTCGATCGCGACCTATGTCGAGCAGGCGGTGTTCGCGGGGCGCGAGATCGACAGCCGCGTTCAGTATATCAGCCGCGGCGCCGCTTCGGTCGGCGAGGGCGCGGCGGCGCTCGGCGAGTTGTCGTCGGACCTCGGCCGCGCGGCGCAATCGCTCCATGAGCGCGCGCGCCAGTTCGTCGAGAGCGTCGCGGCGGCTTGATTCCAGAGGTTTGCGCTTCCCTGCAGGCATGATAGCTTCGCCCCAGCGCCGGCGGCGCCTGTGGCCGCCGGTGGGGAGGAGGGTCATATGACCAATGTGCAAAAGGGCTTGGCCGAGTTCATCGGCACCTTCTGGCTCGTCTTCGGCGGATGCGGCAGCGCGGTGCTGGCGGCCGCCTTTCCCGACGTCGGGATCGGCCTGCTCGGCGTATCGCTCGCTTTCGGCCTGACCGTCGTCACCATGGCCTATGCGATCGGCCATATTTCGGGTTGCCACCTCAATCCGGCGGTCACCATCGGTCTGTGGGCCGGCGGGCGCTTCGAGGCGCGCGACATTCCGCTCTATGTGGTGGCGCAGGTGTTCGGCGCGATCGTCGCGGCGTTCCTGCTATTTTATATCGCCAGCGGCAATCCGGCCTATGACCTTGCGACCAACGGCCTCGCCGCCAACGGTTTCGGCGGGGGATCGCCGGGTGGCTATGACATCTGGTCGGGGCTGATCATCGAGGTCGTGCTGACCGCGGGCTTCCTGTGGGTGATCATGGGCGCGACCGACGGCCGCGCTCCCGCAGGCTTCGCGCCGATCGCGATCGGCCTTGCGCTGACCCTGATCCATCTTATCTCGATCCCGGTCACCAACACGTCGGTGAACCCCGCACGCAGCACCGGCCCGGCGCTCGTCGTGGGCGGTCTTGCGCTGCAGCAACTCTGGCTCTTCTGGCTCGCGCCGCTGGTCGGCGGGGCGGTGGGCGGGTGGCTCTACCGGACGGTCGGCGTCGACAGCTTCCCGAAGCCCAATATAGAGGGCGACTAGGAAGGCGAACGGCGGGGGCGGAACCCCCGCCTGCCTATTTGAGCAGGTCGATCGCGAAAGCCCGCACCTCGTCGGCCATGTCGGGCCGCGCGAGCGCGACCGCCAGATTGGCCTGGATGTAGCCGGCCTTCGACCCGCAGTCGTAACGCGCGCCGTCGAAGGTGACGGCGTGGAAGGGTTGTGATCCGATCATCGTCGCCATCGCGTCGGTGAGCTGGATTTCGCCGCCCGCGCCCTTTTCTTGGCGTTCGAGCACGCGCATCACCTCGGGCTGGAGGATGTAGCGGCCCGAGATGATCAGGTTCGACGGCGCCTCGTCGGCCCTCGGCTTCTCGACCAGCCCCTTCACCTCGGTCAACGCGCCGTCGGCTTTGCCGGGCGCAATCACGCCATAGGAGGAGACTTGCTCCTTCGGCACCTCCAGCACCGAGATCAAATTGCCGCCGACCTTGTAATAGGCGTCGACCATCTGCTTCATGCAGCCGGGCGACCCGTGCATGAACTCGTCGGGCAGGAAGATCGCGAAAGGTTCGTCGCCGACGATATCGCGCGCGCACCAGATCGCATGGCCAAGCCCCATCGGCTCCTGCTGGCGGACATAGGCGCAATTGCCCGGCCCCAGCCGCGTCGGTGCGAGCACCGACAGATCCTTGCCGCGCTCGGACATCGTCTTTTCGAGCTCGAATGCGATGTCGAAATGATCCTCGATCGCGCTCTTGCCGCGGCCGGTGACGAAGATCATCTGCTCGATCCCCGCTTCGCGCGCCTCGTCGACCGCATATTGGATCAGCGGCCGGTCGACCACCGGCAGCATTTCCTTCGGGATAGCCTTGGTAGCAGGAAGGAAGCGGGTGCCGAGACCGGCAACGGGAAAAACGGCTTTACGGATCGGTTTCATGCGAGGCCTTCGATTGTTCGCGCGTGGCAATGGAGCGTCCCGGCGCAATCGTCTAGGCCGTTATGGTTAATATTTCAGGCCGGCGGGGTCACGATCACGACGACGCGACGATTATCCTGCCGTCCCTCCGCCGTGTCGTTGGGCGACAGCGGGATGGTTTCGCCGCGGCCGATGATCTGGTCGGCGTCGAAGCGCATGCCGCTCGTCTGAAGCGCACGCGCCACCGATTGCGCGCGCGCCTGCGACAGCGTTTGGTTGTAGGCAGTGGTGCCGGTCGAATCAGTGTGACCCTCGACCCGCGCGGTCAGGATGCCCACCGAAACGAGATTCTTCGCCGTCGCTTCCAGCATCGTGACCTGTTCGGGTTTCAGTGCGCTTTCGTTCGTCGCGAAGAGCAGGCGCTCGTTGATCGTCAGCGTCCAGCCGTCGCCGGTTTCGACGAAACCCTCGGCCTTCAATGTCGCGACCTGCGCGGGCGTGAAGCCCTTGGGCGCGGGCATCGTCTGGCAGGCGGCGAGCAGCAGCGGCAGCAGGATCAGCACCAGGCTGCGGACTGAATCGGTCAGGGGCATGCGCACATCAGGTCTCCGCTTGTCTCTTATGCGACCGGTTGGTCAGCTTGTCGGCATACATGGCGGTGTCGGCCGCGGTGAGCAGCCCGGCCGCATCGCCGCCATCGTCGGGATAGACCGCGGCGCCGACGCTGATCGCGAGGCGATAGTAGGTGCCGCCGGGCAAAGCCACGGGTTGCGCGGCGATCTGGCGGATGCGCGCGGCGATCGCTTCGGCGCCCGGTCCCTGGTCGAGCGGGTCGACGATCACGACGAATTCGTCGCCGCCGATGCGCGCGGCGAAATCACCGGTGCGGAGCGTCTCCTTGATCCGCGCCGATAGCGCGACCAGCACCGCGTCGCCCGCCGCGTGACCATGATTGTCGTTCGCCGCCTTGAAATTGTCGGCGTCGATGAACAGCAGCGCAAAGCGCCCGTCGCGCCGCGCCGCATTCTCGATCCGCGCTGCGAGCTGCTCGTCGAACGCGGCGCGGTTCGGCAGGGCGGTGAGCATGTCGTGCGAGGCGCGGTGGGCAAGAACCGCATTCTCGCTCTCCATATGTCCCTGCCAGCCCTGAAGCTCGTCGAGCAGCGCGTTGATGTCGCCGCCCAGCCGGTCGAGCTCGGCGATCCGGAGCGGCTGCACGCGTTTGTCGAACCGGCGGTGCAGCCGGACGTCGTGCGCGACGGTCGCGATCTCGCCGAGCGGCTTGACCAGCTCATATTCGAAACGGCGTGCGAGGATGATCGTCCCCAGCGCGGTGACGAGCAGGCAACCGAGCCCGGCAAGCGCGCCGATGCGGACATAGTCGATCAGGGTCGAGCTATCGCCCCAGATCTCGATGCGCCCGATCACCGACCCGTTGCGCCTGATCGGCGTGGAAAAGGGCTGCGGAAAGAACAGGCTGGTCAGCACGGGCGACGGATCGCCCTTCGGCGACTGCCATTCGTAGAGCGGACGGCCCCGATGATCGAGCACGCGCAGCCGTGCGATCCCCGGGATCCTGCGAAGAGGGTCGAGCCCCTCGCGCGCCGCCTCGGGGTCGTTGAACACGAGCGCGGGTTCGGCGCCATAGGCGCCGACGCGCGTCGCAAGCTCCATGTTCCGGTCGGCGTAGCTGCGCAGCGTCGTGATGCCCGCGAGCAGGATCGCGACGCCCGAGAGCGCGACGGCGAACAGGGTGATGCCGAAATGGAACCGCGACAGCAGCTTTTGCAGCGTCGTGTGCGCCGCGGGGCGGGCGGGGCTGCGGGGTGCGAGCGGGCGGGTCATGAGGCGTCCCCGTCGCTGCCGATCTGGAGCACGCGCGGGTCGATGCGCAGCGGACCACGGCCGATGGCGTCGAGATTGACCGAAAAGCTGACGCCTGGGGCGCGGGCGCGGAGGCAGAACATCGCGCCGAAGCTGCAGCCCGGATCGTCGTCGGTGATCGTCAGCACCGGGCGGCCGCGCACCCACGCGATCAGGCGCTGCCGGTCGGCGACCGGCATTCTGCCGAGGAACAGGATGTCGCAGCCGCTGCCGTTGGCGGGCGCGGAAAGGCGTCGCACCGCGATGCTTTGTCCGCCCGGCACGGCGGGTGCGATGTGATCGGTCAGTTGCGGCGTGCCCGCGACGCACATCGTGCGCGGTGCGCGCGGCAGGTCGGCCGGCCAGCGGGCATAGCTGATGATCCCGCCGACGATCCGGTTGACCCCGGTCGCGACACCGGCGGGGCTGCCGTCGACGATCGTCTGGCTCGCCGCCTCCATCGCCAGCTGCGGCGCCGCCAGCGACGATCCGACCAGAAGAAGCGAAACAAACACCGACAGCGACCCCTCACCGCGCCATGGGGCTACCCTGCCCCCGCTGGGCGGGGTCCGCTAGTCTAAACTGCCGCAAAGTCAAGGAAATGTGACGTCATGCGACCATATTGCAACAGTCTGCCGCCATTTTGGTTCTTTTCAGGCGCGCAGCCGCTCTGCGAACCCTTTGCGCAGCTTGGCGAGCTTGGGCGGAATGACGGCCATGCAATAGGGATTGCGCTGGCCTTCGCCGTCCCAATAGGCCTGATGATAATCCTCGGCCGGATACCAGGTCGACGCGGGCTCGATCGTCGTGACGATCGGCGCGGGCCAGTCGGTTGCGGCGCGCTCGATGCCCGCACGCGCCGCATCCTCCTGTCCCGCGTCGAGCGGGAAGATCGCACTGCGATACTGGGTGCCGATATCGTTGCCCTGCCGGTTGAGCTGCGTCGGGTCGTGCGTCGCGAAAAAGACGTCGAGCAGATCGGCATAGGAAATGACCGCGGGGTCGAAGCTGATGCGGATCGCCTCGGCATGGCCGGTGTCGCCGCCGCACACCTGCTTGTAGGTGGGATTCGCCGTCGTGCCGCCGATATAGCCGCTTTCGACCTTTTCCACGCCGGCCAGCGACTGGAAGACCGCCTCGGTGCACCAGAAGCATCCTCCGGCAAAGATCGCGGTTTCACGGGTCATGGCATGGTTCCTTTGGTGGGGGGAGGGGATGCGCGGTAAATAAGGTGCGCCCCATACTATTCCAAGGGCGGGGGCGCGTCGATCAGAGGTGGTTTCAAGGGTTGACCCGCCGTTCGCGCACTGTCGATCGCGCGAATTTCCTCCTCGAAGGAGGCGACCCGGTCGCGCCAGCCTGGATGCGTCGCCGCCTGGAACGGCGGCGCGCCCTTGCGCTGACCGAAACGGGACCAGAAACGGACGGTCGCCGCCGGGTCATAGCCCGCCCCGGCGAGCAGCCACACCGACAGCCGATCGGCTTCGACTTCGGTCTGCTTGAACAGCCGCGCGCTGCGGCCGAATTGCTTGCCGAGCCCGCGGTCGACCCCCGCCGCGTCGAGCCGCGCGCGATGGCGGAGGATATTGTGCGCAAGCTCGTGCGCGATCGCGGCGGCAAGCTCGTCATCGCTCGCTGCAAAATCGACGAGCCCCGCGCTGACTACGACAAGGCGACCGTCGGCGCCGCCAGCCGCAGCCGCGCGCGCATTGACGCGGAAGTCGCTGGCGCAGCCGGGGACAGGGTCGATCGCGGCGGCCTGACCGTCGATCCCGGCGATCATCACACGGGCGCGCGGCGGCAGCGCGGCGAAGAGTTTTTCGAGGGCGGTCATGCGCGCGAAGGCGTCATTCCCCTCTGCCACATCCACCGGCTGGCCGTTGACGGCACCGATCGCGGCCCCGGTGCGCAGCCCGGCGGTCGCGGCGGGCGATCCCGGCGCCACCGCCGCGACAAAGGCCGTATCGGCGTCGGTCGCATGATAGGCCGCCAGCGCTTCGGCGCGGTCGTACGCGTCATAAAGCCGGGGGTCGCCCAATATCCAGCCGAACTGCGGCTGGATCGCGGGGCACCAGGCGGCGTTGGCGGTGGTCAGGCGAAAGCCGATCGTCGCGACGCGCGCCTCCTGCCGGGCGAGCAGGGCATAGCCGGTGGCGGGCGCGTCCGCCGATGCCCAAGCGGGTGCGGCGCACACGAGACCGATCAGGATCGAAAACGAACGGAGGCGGGGATGCATCGCTGCCGCTTATCAACCCGCGCCTGTCGAGACCATGAATTTTCGCCCTCTTGCCTATCGGCGGACAAGCGGCGATAGGGCGAGGCGATGACGCAAGCCTCCGTGACCGTCCGGCCCTCTATCCCCCGTCCCGCCGCCCTCGCCCGCTGGCTCTGGGCTGTCGCCCTGCTCGTGATCATGGTCGTCGCGGTCGGTGGTATCACTCGCCTTACCGAATCGGGGCTGTCGATCACCGAGTGGAAGCCGGTGTCGGGCGTCCTCCCGCCGCTGACCGAGGTAGGCTGGCAGGCCGAGTTCGAGAAATACAAGCAGATTCCCGAGTATAAGGAGATCAATGCCGGAATGTCGCTCGCGGCGTTCAAGGGGATTTTCTTCTGGGAATGGCTGCACCGCATCCTCGGTCGGCTCGTGGGCATGGCGCTGCTCGTGCCGCTTGCCTTCTTTGCCTGGCGGCGCGCGATCCCTGCGGGTTTTGGCGCGCGCTTGCTCGGCCTAGCGGCACTGGTGGGGCTGCAGGGCGCGATCGGCTGGTGGATGGTCGCCTCGGGCCTCGTCGACCGGACCGATGTCAGTCACTTCCGGCTGGCGCTCCATTTGCTGACCGCGCTCTTTCTGCTCGCGGCGCTGGTCTGGACCGCGCGCGATTTCGCCCTGATGGCGCGTGATCGCGTGGCCGTCAGGCCGCGGCTGATCGGAGTTGCGTGGGCCGTGATCGCGATCCTCTTCGTTCAGTTGCTGCTCGGCGCATGGGTCGCCGGACTGAACGCGGGTTATGTCGCCAGCACATGGCCGTCGATGAACGACCATTTCGTGCCCGAGGGGATCGACTGGTCCCGCGGCGCCTGGTTCGCCTTCACCAACGATCCCTTCCTCCTCCATTTCCTCCATCGCTGGTGGTCGTGGGCGGCTGCGATCGCGCTGCTGCTGCTCGCGCGCACCCTCGGCCGGCGCGGTGCGCGGACCGAGGCGATGCTGCTGATCCTCGTCGTCGCGGCGCAGATGACCCTCGGCATCCTGACCGTCGTCACCGGCGTGTCGATGTGGATCGCGGTGCTGCATCAGGTCACGGGAGCGATCCTCGTCGCGACGACCGCCGCGTCGCTGCACCGGCTGGGACGCCCCGCCGCATGATCGCCGCGGTCCTGCTGCTGTTGGCTGGGCAGGCCGGCCCTGCTGCCCTTCCTGCGCCCCCTCCGGCGGTCGCCGGGCCGCGGGTCTTCGCGCCGCCGCTCGGGTCACCGATGCGCTATCGTGTCACCACGCGGCGACTGTCGCGCGACGGAACGATCGCGAGCTATACGCTTGACTATCTCCTGCAATGGGAGCGCGCCGGTCGCGGCATCCGGCTGGTCGCCACGCTGCAGCGCACCGGCTCCGACGCGCGGCCCGAGCTTGCCGGGGCGTTTACCAGCCTGATGCAGCCACTCGTCGGTGAGCCTGTCACCTATCTTGTCGCGGCCGACGGCAGCAGCATCGACCTTGTCGACCCCGACGGCCTGTGGGCGCGCGTGATGGCGCAGACAGAGGCGATGGCGGCCGCCGCCGACCGGCCCGAGGCGAAGAGCGCCGCGCGACTGCTCGCTGCCCTGTCGCCCGGCGACCGCGAAAAACTCGCGACCGCCGACATTCGCGCGCTGGTCGCCACGGCCAACGCCGATATCCCGGCGTCCTCCGGCGCGGGGGTGGCGATGCGCCAGGACGGCAACTTGCGCACGATCGCGCGCACCGAGCGAGGCGAACTTTCCGCGCGGGCAGGGGCGCCGCAGCCCCTCGTGGTGGAGCGGAACTGGACCGTCGACACCGCGACCGGGCTTCTGATCGCCGAGCGGCGGCAAAGCTGGCTGACCGGCCCGGCAGGCGACGAACGACAGCTCGCGGAGGAGCAGATTCGCGAACTCGATGCCGACAGATAATTGCGCGGTATCATAATACCCGTCAGCAAAGCCGCCGAATCATTGACTTTCGCTGCATTTGCCGTCATTGGCCCGCTCCGAAGCGCCGCTGCGTCCATTTGCGACAGGCGGCGCGGTTTGTTTCGGGGCGCCCGGTACGGTTATCGGGAGGGCTCCGGTCCATATCTGTCAAGGAGCGTGCCATGAAGGCGCTGACCAAGACGACCGCTTCGGCCAATGCCGGCACGGTCGAAAAGAAATGGGTGCTGATCGACGCCGACGGTCTCGTCGTGGGCCGCGTCGCCTCGATCATCGCCAACATCCTGCGCGGCAAGCACAAGCCGTCGTTCACCCCGCACGTCGATTGCGGTGACAATGTCATCGTCATCAACGCCGAGAAGGTGGCGTTCACCGGCAAGAAGCTGCAGGACAAGCGCTATTACAAGCACACCGGCTACGCCGGCGGCATCAAGGAAACCAGCCCCCAGAAGGTTCTGGAAGGCCGTTTCCCCGAGCGCGTGCTTGAAAAGGCCGTCGAACGCATGATCCCGCGCGGCCCGCTCGGCCGCCAGCAGATGCGCAACCTGCGCATCTTCGCGGGCACCGAACATCCGCATGAAGGGCAGAGCCCCGAAGTGATCGACGTCGCGTCGATGAACCGCAAGAACAAGGTGGGTGCATAATGGCCGACGAACAGACCATGACCGATCTCAAGGATCTCGCCGGCGCCGTCGAAGGCACCGTCGCTCCGGCTGCTCCGACCGCTCCGCTTCGCGAGAAGCAGGTCGACAAGCAGGGCCGCGCCTATGCAACCGGTCGCCGCAAGGACGCCGTTGCCCGCGTGTGGGTCAAGCCCGGCACGGGCAAGATCACCGTCAACGGCCGCGACCAGGAAGTCTATTTCGCGCGTCCGACGCTGCGCCTCGTCATCAACCAGCCCTTCGGCCTGACCGAACGCACGGGCCAGTATGACGTGATCGCGACCGTCAAGGGTGGCGGCCTGTCGGGCCAGGCCGGTGCGGTTCTGCACGGCATCGCGCAGGCGCTGACCCGCTTCGAACCGGCGCTGCGCAGCCCGGTCAAGGCCGCCGGTTTCCTGACCCGCGACAGCCGCGCGGTCGAGCGTAAGAAATACGGCAAGGCAAAGGCCCGCCGGAGCTTCCAGTTCTCGAAGCGCTAAAAGTTTCTTCCGCCGACGGGTGGAGAAGGAAAGGGCGGTCCGGCAACGGGCCGCCCTTTTTCGTGTCGGCTTTGGGGTGGGGAGCTGATGTATCAACGGCGTCGCCCCCGCGCAAGCGGGGGCCGCTAGCCGCCTATTCCTGCGCGGCCGCGTAAACCGACAGCGGCCCCCGCCTGCGCGGGGGCGACGGCCAGTTCCGGTCGAAACCCGCCATTTTCTATAGCAGCTCCAAACTTCCCAGCGCCAGCGCCTGTCGCGCCGGGCGTTCGGCCATGACCGCGAACATCTCGTCGCCGCGCGCCGTGCGCTCGACATTCATCGACGCAAACACCGCCATGAAATAGCCGCTGAGCGCGCCGACGCGATAGTCGGTCCAGAGCGCGGCCGCGTCGGGGGCGATCCCGCGCGTGCGGAGTGCCGCGATCCAGTGATCGAAGGCCGGTCGGTCGGCCGCCGCGCGCTCGAACGGATCGGCGATGCTGGTGCCGACCAGATAGGCGAGATCGGTCGCGCCGCTGCCGCGTCCCAGCGTCTGCCAGTCGACGAGCCAGCAGCGCTCGCCGTCGGGCGCGAAGAGGATATTGTCGATGCGCAGGTCGCCGTGAACGATCGTGCGCGCCGATGTCTGCCGTGAGAGATAGGCGTCGAGCCGGTCCACGATCCCCGCGCCGAGGTCGAGCACCTCGGGGGCGAGTCGCGTCGCATAGCGTTCGCGAAAGCCCGCGTAGAGCTGCGGGAAAAGCGAGCGGATCACATCGCCGTTGTCGCGTGCGAGCCAGGGCAAGGTGTCGAGCCGCTGATCGTTCCAGAGCAGCGCGTGCAGCCCCGCCGCCGCCTCTATGCACGGCGCCAATCCCGCCAGCCCGAGCCCCGCGAGTTGGTCACCCTGCCGCGCCGGGGCGAGGTCCGAGAGGATCAGGATGAAGTCGACGTCATCGTCCGCGATCTCGGCATGATGGCACCCCGGCGCTGCGACCCCGCTGCCCGCCGCGAGTTCGCGATACCAGCTCACTTCCTTGACATAGGTGCCGGTGATCTTTGCGATATGGCGGCTCGCAGGGTCATGGCTCGGGCATTTGGCGATGACCGAGGCGGGCGCGTCGACCCCGTCCGCCCAGTCGAGCGTCAGGCGAAAGCTGTCGCACATCTGCCCGGTGCCGACCTTGGCGACGGTGAAGCCGTGGAGCGCGGTTGCTTCCTGGCCGAGCTTGCCCGCGAGCCACGCGGGCGACATCGCCTCGGGCGAGGTCGGGAAGCTCAAGCGACGGGGTCCAGCAAGCCGGAAAGGCCGGTCGGTGCGTGCGGGCCGACGAACAATTGTTCGAGGACACCGACGCCGCGATGCGTCCCGCCGCCGTCGGTCAGTTCGGCGGTAACGAGCGCCTGGATGTGCATAGCGAGCGGATTGCCCCAGCCGCGCTCGGCCTCGGTCATGCGGTCGTGGGCGATCGCCGGTTCGGGGCCGTGGTCGAGACCGTGTCCCCAGAGCGGATGCGTGTAGCCGAGCCCGCTCATGGCGAAGACGGCGCCCGCAGGCGCCAGCGCGAGCGACCTGCCGCCACCGAGCTCGGCCGTCATCCGCGCGACCCGCCGCGTGCCCGGTTGCCAGCCGATGGCAAAGGTCGCGGCGTCGAAATGCTGTTCGGCGCCGCCGTCGCCGACGATCACCGCGCGCCGATTCCACGGATTGCCTTCGCGATCGTCGTTGCTGTGGAAGAAGAGCGAGCGACCCTCGAAATTGCATGGCGTCCACAGCCAGAAGAATTGGGTGAAATTGCCCTCTGGCGGCGGCTGTGGCTCGCTTGCGCCGACGGGACGCACGCCCCAGCTGCGGTCGCGCGTTCCGCTCCAGCTATCGTCGACCGCGATCCGCTCGCCGTCCACCGACAGCCAGCCCGACCAACGGCCGTTCTGCGTCATCCGCGTATAGTCCATGAACAGCCGCGTGCCGTTGCGGCGGATGAAGCGCGGTTCCTCGATCGGGAAATGGCGGCCGGTAAAGACCAGTTCGGCGGCGAGGGGGCCGTCGTTGGCCGCGATGCGCAGGGTCAGGCTTTCGAGCGGCGTGTCGATGCCGATGGCGATCGGGCCGACCGACAGGTCGAGCCGTTCGCCGCCCGAACGGCGACTGGCGCGCAGATTATACTGCACCCCGTCGACGATGACGCAGAAACTCGCATCGACGATGCCGAGCTGCGGATAGAAGCCCATCGCGGCGGCGAAGAAAACCGACCCGTCGGGGCTGTAGCCGTTGAAGAAATAGCGGTCGTAGAAGTTGCGGTCGGTCCCCGCGAACGCAACCGGTTCGCTGGTCTGGTGGAGCGGAAAGTCGTCGCCCTTGGTCAGCATATGTCCTCGTCCCGTTTTTTGTTGCAACGTATCGCGGGACTTGACGGAAGGGAAGGGATGTCGGGTTGGGGGCGATCGCTGTCATTGCTGACGTGATCCTGATCCCCGGCGAAAGCCGGGGCCGACCGAAGCCCGCCTTATCGTTGCTGTCAGGCCGCCTTGCCGTGCAGCGTGTCCATGCTCACCGCGCTGCCCGCGTCGATCTCCGCCGCCTTTGCCTCAACCAGCTTGACGATGTGCGCGATCATGTCGTCGTCCTCGACATGGTGGTCGGTGACGCCCGAGAGATAGACCATGTGGCGGCCGTTGCCGCCGCCGGTGATGCCGATGTCGGTTTCGCGGGCCTCGCCGGGGCCGTTGACGACGCAGCCGAGGACCGAGAGCGACATCGGGGTCTTGATGTGGCCGAGCGCATCCTCGAGCGCCTGGACGGTGCGGATGACGTCGAAGCCCTGTCGCGCGCAGCTGGGGCAGGAGACGACGCGGACGCCCCGGGTGCGCAGGCCCAAGGATTTCAGGATTTCATATCCGACGCGCACTTCCTCTTCGGGTTCGGCCGACAGGCTGACGCGGATCGTGTCGCCGACGCCCGCCCAGAGGAGATTGCCGATGCCGAGCGCGCTCTTCACCGTGCCGCCAATCAGCCCGCCCGCCTCGGTGATGCCGAGGTGCAGCGGGCAGTCGACCGCGTCGGCGAGCTGCATGTACGCGGCGACCGCGAGGAAGACGTCGCTGGCCTTCACCGCGACCTTATAGTCGTGGAAATCATGATCCTGGAGCAGCTTGATATGGTCGAGCGCGCTTTCGACGAGCGCCTCGGGGCAGGGCTCGCCATATTTCTCGAGCAGGTCTTTTTCGAGACTGCCGGCGTTGACGCCGATGCGGATCGCGCAGCCGTTCGCCTTCGCGGCGCGGACGACTTCGCCGACGCGCTCGCTGCTGCCGATATTGCCGGGGTTGATGCGCAGGCAGGCGGCGCCGGCGTCGGCGGCCTCTAAGGCCCGCTTGTAGTGGAAATGGATGTCGGCGATGATCGGGATGCGCGCGGCCCGGACGATCTTGCCGAGCGCGGCCGTCGAATCGGTGTCGGGGCACGAGACGCGGATCAGGTCGGCGCCGGCCTCTTCGCAGCGGCGAATCTGGTCGATCGTCGCCACGGCGTCGCTGGTCAGCGTGTTCGTCATCGTCTGCACCGTGATCGGCGCGCCGCCGCCGACCGGGACGTTGCCGACCATGATCTGGCGACTCGTCCGTCGCGCGATGTCGCGCCAGGGGCGCAGGCCGGGATTGTGATCGCTCATGACATAGCCTGAAAAGAGGGGAGATATGCGTCGCTCTTTAGCGGCCGCGCGCGCGCTTGGCAAAGCGCAAGCGCGGCCCCGCCGCTGTTGCTCGAAAGACACAGTTCACCAGCTAATGCGCATGGAGGCGCAATTTTTGTTTGTGCAATGCAGCAAAATCGGCAATTTCATCTCGTTCGTCGCTACATGCCCGTGCAGAGGCGTGAGCGCGCACGGCAGGTTGGGACGATCCGGTTTGTTTTTTAGGGGGATCAACCCATGAAGTTTCTCACCAAAGCCTGCTTCGGCATGCTCCTCGCTGCGTCGGCGCTGTCGACACCTGCTTTCGCTGAGGAAGAAGAAGGGGCCAGCGGTCCGCTCACGCTCAACGGCGGGATTGCCGTGACCAGCGACTATCGTTTCCGCGGTGTCTCGCTTTCGAACGAAAAGGTCGCGGTGCAGCCGTGGCTGACGCTGAGCCACGAAAGCGGCTTCTACGTCGGTGCATGGGGTTCGACCTTCCCCGACAGTCCTGCCTATGGCAAGTTCGAGCTCGACCTCTATGGTGGCTATGCGACCGAAATCGCGCCGGGCACCAAGGTCGACCTTGGGGTCACCTATTACACCTATCCCGGCAGTGACGACGGCGGCGCGCCGACCGACTATTTCGAGGTCATCGGCAAGCTGACGCAGAGCCTCGGTCCCGTTTCGGCGACCGGCACCGTCGCCTATGCCTGGGATCAGAAGTCGCTGGGCAGCGACGACAATATCTATCTGAACCTCGGCCTCGGCTATGGCATCCCCGATTCGCCGGTCACACTGACCGCGGGTGTCGGTTACACCGACGGTTCGCTCGGCCTTGTCTCGGCCGACGGCAACTATCTCGACTGGTCGGTGGGCGCGTCCTTCGCTGCCGGTCCGGCGACGCTATCGGTCCAGTATATCGACACCGACGTCAAGAAGTCGGGCGTCAAGGCGATCGACACGCTCTACGATCCGACCGTGGTCTTTACGCTGGGCGTCGCATTCTGATCGCCTAGCGGGTCAGCGACCACGCGCTCGAGGGGGCGGTCTCTGGGGGGAGGCCGTCCCCTTTTGCTATGCGCGGGCCAATGCGTTCCGGTCTTGCGCCACCGCTCCCGTTGACAGCGCGGTGCCCAAATCCTATATCGCTTTCACACCCGATCGTCCGGGAAGCGGCCTGACTTTGCGCAACGGGTCACAGGAATAGGGCGGTAGGGATTTCGAGATGCGTTGGAAAGCTGCGGTAAACCGGCAACGGTTGCTTGCGGCTTTTTTGCGTCTCTCCTGCGCTCGCGAGCTATTTTCTTAAGGCGAGACAATCACTTATGGCGACCAAGGCGAAGTCGGTGGGCAAGGCCCTCGAAGCAACCGCGACCAAGCGAATCCGCAAGCTGTTCGGCAATATCCACGAAGCGGTGGAGATGCCCAACCTCATCGAGGTGCAGCGCGAATCCTATGAGCAGTTCCTGCGCTCGGATCCCTCGATCGGTTATGTCTCGGGCCTCGAAAAGACGCTGCGCAGCGTTTTCCCGATCCGCGATTTCGCCGGCACCGCCGAGCTCGACTTCGTCCATTACGAACTCGAAGAGCCGAAATATGACGTCGAGGAATGCCGTCAGCGCGGCATCACCTATGCGGCGCCGATGAAGGTCACGCTGCGCCTGATCGTCTTCGAAGTCGACAGCGAAACCGACACCCGTTCGGTCCTCGATATCAAGGAGCAGGACGTTTACATGGGCGACATGCCGCTCATGACCGAGAACGGCACCTTTTTCGTCAACGGCACCGAGCGCGTCATCGTGTCGCAGATGCACCGTTCGCCGGGTGTGCTGTTCGACCATGACCGCGGCAAGACCCACTCGTCGGGCAAGTATCTCTTTGCCGCGCGCGTCATTCCGTACCGCGGTTCGTGGCTCGATTTCGAGTTCGACGCCAAGGACATCGTCAACGTCCGTATCGACCGCAAGCGCAAGCTGCCGGTCACCAGCCTGCTCTATGCGCTGGGCATGTCGGGCGAGGAAATCCTCAACTATTTCTACGACCGTCTGGTGTTCGAGCGTGCCTCGAACGGCTGGAAGGTGCCGTTCGTCGTCGAAAACTGGCGCGGTTCGAAGCCCGCGTTCAACGTCGTCGACGCGAAGACCGGCGAAGTCGTCTTCGCTGCCGGCCACAAGATCAGCCCGCGCCTTGCCAACAAGGCGGCGAAGGACGGTCTCGACACGCTGCTGATCCCGACCGAGGAAATCTTCGGCCGCTATTCGGCCTATGACCTGATCAACGAGGCGACCGGCGAGATCTATATCGAAGCCGGCGACGAAGTGACCGCCGACAATCTCGAAAAGCTCGACGCTGCCGGGATCGACAAGCTCGTCCTGCTCGACATCGACCACAACAACACCGGTCCCTGGATCCGCAACACGCTGAAGGCCGACAAGGCCGAGGACCGCGACCAGGCGCTCAGCGACATCTACCGCGTCATGCGCCCCGGCGAACCGCCGACGCGCGAAACCGCGGAAGCCTTGTTCGGCGGCCTGTTCTTCGACCCCGAGCGCTATGACCTGTCGGCCGTCGGCCGCGTCAAGCTCAACATGCGCCTCGGCCTTGATGCCGAGGATACGGTCACCACGCTGCGCAGCGAGGACATCCTCGCCGTCGTCAAGGAGTTGGTGAACCTGAAGGACGGCAAGGGCGAGATCGACGACATCGACAATCTCGGCAACCGCCGCGTCCGTTCGGTCGGCGAGCTGCTCGAGAACCAGTATCGCGTCGGCCTGCTCCGCATGGAGCGCGCGGTGAAGGAGCGCATGTCGTCGGTCGACGTTTCGACGGTGATGCCGAACGACCTGATCAACGCGAAGCCGGCGGTCGCCGCGGTGCGCGAGTTCTTCGGCTCGTCGCAGCTGTCGCAGTTCATGGACCAGACCAACCCGCTCTCCGAAGTGACGCACAAGCGCCGCGTTTCGGCGCTCGGGCCGGGCGGTCTGACCCGCGAACGCGCAGGCTTCGAGGTCCGCGACGTTCACCCGACCCACTATGGCCGCATCTGCCCGATCGAAACGCCCGAAGGCCCGAACATCGGTCTGATCAACAGCCTCGCGACCTTTGCGCGCGTCAACAAATACGGCTTCATCGAGACGCCGTACCGCAAGATCATCGACGGCAAGGTGACCAACGAGGTCGTCTATCTGTCGGCGATGGAGGAATCGAAGCACACGGTCGCGCAGGCGAACGCCGACCTCAACCCCGACGGCAGCTTCATCGACGAGCTGATCTCGGCGCGCGAGGCGGGCGAATTCCTGATGGCGCCGCGCGACCAGATTACCCTGATGGACGTGTCGCCGAAGCAGCTTGTTTCGGTCGCGGCGTCGCTGATCCCGTTCCTCGAGAACGACGACGCCAACCGCGCGCTCATGGGTTCGAACATGCAGCGTCAGGCCGTTCCGCTGCTCCGCGCCGAGGCGCCGGTCGTCGGTACGGGCATGGAAGGCACCGTGGCGCGCGATTCGGGCGCGGCGATCGCGGCGCGCCGCGGCGGCGTGATCGACCAGGTCGACGCGACGCGTATCGTCATCCGTGCGACCGACATGGTCGAACCCGGCAAGTCGGGCGTCGACATCTATCGCCTGCAGAAGTTCCAGCGTTCGAACCAGTCGACCTGCATCAACCAGCGTCCGCTGGTGAAGGTAGGCGACGTCGTCCGCTCGGGCGACATCATTGCCGACGGTCCCTCGACCGAGCTCGGTGAACTGGCGCTCGGCAAGAATGTGCTCGTCGCGTTCATGCCGTGGAACGGCTACAATTATGAGGACTCGATCCTCATCAGCGAGCGCATCGTGAAGGACGACGTCTTCACCTCGATCCACATCGAGGAATTCGAAGTCACCGCACGCGACACGCGCCTCGGGCCCGAGGACATCACCCGCGACATTCCGAACGTCGGCGAGGAAGCGCTGCGCAACCTCGACGAGGCGGGCATCGTCTATATCGGTGCCGAGGTCGGTCCGGGCGACATTCTGGCCGGCAAGATCACCCCCAAGGGTGAATCGCCGATGACGCCGGAAGAAAAGCTGCTGCGCGCCATCTTCGGTGAAAAGGCCAGCGACGTGCGCGACACCTCGCTCCGCCTGCCGCCGGGCGTGTCGGGTACGGTCGTCGAAGTCCGCGTCTTCAACCGCCACGGTATCGACAAGGACGAACGCGCGATCGCGATCGAACGCGAGGAAATCGAGCGCCTGAAGCAGGACGCCGACGACGAGCGCGCGATCCTGAACCGCGCGACCTTCTCGAGCCTCAAGGAACTGCTGGTCGGCCAGACCACCAGCGCGGTTCCGAAGGGCCTGAAGAAGGGCGACGAGGTGACCGAGGACATGCTGGTCGACCTCGACCGCGCCGACTGGTGGAAGCTGGCGGTTGTCGACGACACCGCCCAGACCGCCCTCGAGGCGATCAAGGCGCAGTATGACGAGGCGATCAAGCGCATCAACGCCAAGTATGAGGACCGTGTCGAAAAGCTGCAGCGCGGCGACGAGCTCGCCCCCGGCGTGCTCAAGATGGTCAAGGTCTTCGTGGCCATCAAGCGCAAGCTGCAGCCGGGCGACAAGATGGCCGGCCGTCACGGCAACAAGGGCGTCATCAGCCGCATCCTGCCGAACGAGGACATGCCATTCCTCGAAGACGGGACGCCGGTCGACATCGTGCTGAACCCGCTGGGCGTGCCGTCGCGCATGAACGTCGGGCAGATCCTCGAAACGCACCTTGGCTGGGCTTCGCGCGGCCTCGGGCGGCAGGTGACGCAGGCGCTGGAGGATTGGCGTGACGCCAATCCCGACGCGACCGGCGGCCAGATGCCCGAAGCGGTGCGCGACACGCTGGAGCGTGTCTATGGCGCCGAATATGTCGACGACATCAAGGCGCGCAACGCCGACAGCGTGGTCGAACTCGCCGAGAATCTGAAGGTCGGCGTGCCGTTCGCGACGCCGGTGTTCGATGGCGCGAAGGAAGCCGATGTGACCAACATGCTGACCCTCGCGGGCCTGCATGAATCGGGTCAGTCGGATCTGTACGACGGCCGCACCGGCGACAAGTTCGACCGCAAGGTGACCGTGGGCTACATCTATATGCTGAAGCTCCACCACCTCGTCGACGACAAGATCCACGCGCGTTCGATCGGGCCGTACAGCCTCGTCACCCAGCAGCCGCTGGGCGGTAAGGCGCAGTTCGGTGGCCAGCGCTTCGGTGAAATGGAGGTCTGGGCGCTCCAGGCCTATGGCGCGGCGTACACGCTGCAGGAAATGCTGACGGTGAAGTCCGACGACGTGATCGGCCGCACCAAGGTTTACGAGGCGATCGTCAAAGGCGACGACACCTTCGAGGCCGGCATTCCCGAAAGCTTCAACGTGCTCGTCAAGGAAATGCGCTCGCTGGGCCTCAACGTCGAGCTTTCGTCCTATGCGGACGAAGACGAGGGCGAAGGTCCGGACGCTCTTCCCGAAGCCGCCGAATAAGATTTTTCCTCACCCCTCTCGCCCCGCGCGAGAGGGGAAGATGGAGCAGACAAATGAACCAGCTTACCAACTTCATGAACCCGGTCGCGAAGCCCGAAACCTTCGACATGATCAAGATCGGCATCGCGAGCCCGGAGCGTATCCGCTCGTGGTCGTTCGGCGAGATCAAGAAGCCCGAAACGATCAACTATCGCACGTTCAAGCCCGAACGTGACGGCCTGTTCTGCGCGCGCATCTTCGGTCCGATCAAGGATTATGAATGCCTGTGCGGCAAGTACAAGCGTATGAAATACAAGGGCATCGTCTGCGAAAAATGCGGCGTCGAAGTCACGGTCACGAAAGTGCGCCGCGAGCGCATGGGCCATATCGAGCTCGCCGCGCCGGTCGCGCACATCTGGTTCCTGAAGTCGCTGCCGTCGCGCATCGGCCTGCTGCTCGACATGCAGCTGAAGCAGCTCGAGCGCGTCCTTTACTTCGAGGCCTATATCGTTCTTGAGCCCGGCCTGACGCCGCTCGAGAAGTTCCAGCTGCTCACCGAAGACGAACTCCTCGACGCGCAGGACGAATATGGCGAAGACGCTTTTTCGGCCGGCATTGGCGCCGAGGCGATCCGCGTGCTCCTCGAAAATCTCGACCTCGAGCAGGAACGCGTCGACCTGATGGAAGAGCTTGCGACGACCAAGTCGGAGCTCAAGCCCAAGAAGATCATCAAGCGCCTGAAGGTCGTCGAGAGCTTCATCGAATCGGGCAACCGTCCCGAGTGGATGATCCTCGAAGTCGTGCCGGTCATCCCGCCCGAACTGCGCCCGCTGGTGCCGCTCGATGGCGGCCGCTTTGCGACGTCGGATCTCAACGACCTCTATCGCCGCGTGATCAACCGCAACAACCGTTTGAAAAGGTTGATGGAGCTGCGCGCGCCGGACATCATCGTCCGCAACGAAAAGCGCATGCTGCAGGAAGCGGTCGATGCGCTGTTCGACAACGGCCGCCGCGGCCGCACGATCACGGGCGCCAACAAGCGTCCGCTGAAGTCGCTGTCGGACATGCTCAAGGGCAAGCAGGGCCGCTTCCGCCAGAATCTGCTCGGCAAGCGCGTCGACTATTCGGGCCGTTCGGTCATCGTGACCGGCCCCGAACTCAAGCTGCACCAGTGCGGCCTGCCGAAGAAGATGGCGCTCGAACTGTTCAAGCCCTTCATCTACGCGCGCCTCGACGCCAAGGGTCTGTCGATGACCCTGAAGCAGGCGAAGAAGTGGGTCGAAAAGGAACGCAAGGAAGTCTGGGACATCCTCGACGAAGTCATTCGCGAGCACCCGGTCCTGCTGAACCGCGCCCCGACGCTTCACCGCCTCGGCATCCAGGCGTTCGAGCCGGTGCTGATCGAGGGCAAGGCGATCCAGCTTCACCCGCTGGTCTGCGCCGCGTTCAACGCCGACTTCGACGGCGACCAGATGGCCGTCCACGTCCCGCTGAGCCTCGAAGCCCAGCTGGAAGCACGCGTGCTGATGATGTCGACCAACAACATCCTCAGCCCCGCGAACGGCAAGCCGATCATCGTTCCGTCGCAGGACATGGTGCTCGGTCTCTATTATCTCTCGCTGGAGCGCGAAGGCGAACCGGGCGAGGGGATGCTGCTCGCCGACATGGCCGAGGTGCATCAGGCGTTGTTCACCGGCGCGGTGACGCTGCACACGAAGGTCATCAGCCGCGTTCCGCAGACCGACGAGGAAGGCAACACCTACCTCAAGCGCTACGAAACGACCCCCGGCCGCATGCTGATCGGCGAATGCCTGCCGAAGTCGCACACCGTGCCCTTCGACGTCGTCAACCGCCTTCTGACCAAGAAGGAAATCGGCGACGTGATCGACCAGGTCTATCGCCATACCGGTCAGAAAGAGACCGTGCTGTTCGCCGACGCCATCATGGCGCTGGGCTTCCGCAACGCGTTCAAGGCGGGCATCTCGTTCGGCAAGGATGACATGATCATTCCGGCGTCGAAGGAAGGGATGGTCGACGAAACCCGCGCGCTCGTGAAGGATTTCGAGCAGCAGTATCAGGACGGCCTGATCACGCAGCAGGAAAAGTACAACAAGGCGATCGACGCCTGGTCGCAGTGCGGCGACAAGGTCGCGAACGCGATGATGGACGAGATCCGCGCGACGCCGAAGCTGCCCGATGGCCGTATGGCCCCGATCAACTCCATCTACATGATGGCGCATTCGGGTGCCCGTGGTTCGCAGGCGCAGATGAAGCAGCTCGCGGGGATGCGCGGCCTGATGGCGAAGCCGTCGGGCGAGATCATCGAAACGCCGATCATCTCGAACTTCAAGGAAGGCCTGACCGTCCTTGAATATTTCAACTCGACCCACGGCGCCCGCAAGGGCCTCGCGGACACGGCGCTCAAGACGGCGAACTCGGGGTACCTGACCCGCCGCCTCGTCGACGTGTCGCAGGACTGCGTCGTGATCGAGGATGATTGCGGCACCGAACGCGGGATGGAAATGCGCGCGATCATCCAGGGCGGTTCGACGATCGCCTCGCTGGGCGAACGCATTCTCGGCCGCACGACGCTCGAAGATGTCACCGACAAGGACGGCAATATCATCGCAGCGGTGGGTACCCTGCTCGACGAAGCGATGGTCGCGAAGATCGAGGAAGCCGAAGTGCAGGCGGTCAAGATCCGCTCGCCGCTGGTTTGCGAAGCGACCCTCGGTGTTTGCGCCAAATGCTACGGTCGCGATCTCGCGCGCGGTACGCCGGTCAACATCGGTGAAGCGGTGGGCGTCATCGCCGCGCAGTCGATCGGTGAGCCCGGCACGCAGCTGACCATGCGGACCTTCCACATCGGGGGCGCGGCGCAGGTCAACGAGCAGTCGAACCTCGAAGCGATCTCCGACGGCACGATCGAATATCGCGACATGGCGACGATCGTCGACCAGCGCGGTCGCCGTCTGGCGCTGTCGCGCTCGGGTGAAATCGCGGTCATCGATAGCGAAGGCCGGGAACGTGCGACGCACAAGCTGCCCTATGGTGCGCAGATCATGCACAAGGACGGCGAGAAGGTGAAGAAGGGCGACCGGATTGCCGAATGGGATCCGTTCACCATGCCGCTGATCACCGAAAAGCCGGGTGTCGTGAAGTATCAGGATCTGATCGATACCAAGACCCTGATCGAACAGGTCGACGAAGCGACCGGCATCGCGCAGCGCGTCGTGATCGAGTATCGCGCCGCCGGCCGCGGCAAGAAGGAAGACCTTCAGCCGCGCCTGACCTTGCTCGACGACGCCTCGGGCGAAGCCGCGCGCTATCTGCTCGCGGTCGGCACGATGCTGTCGGTCGAGGACGGCCAGGAAGTGCAGGCGGGCGACGTTCTGGCCCGTGTGACCCGCGAAGCGTCGAAGACGCGCGACATCACCGGCGGTCTGCCGCGTGTTGCCGAGCTGTTCGAAGCGCGCATCCCGAAGGACAATGCGGTGATCGCCAAGATCAGCGGCCGCATCGAATTCGTGAAGGATTACAAGGCGAAGCGCAAGATCGCGATCGTTCCGGAAGAGGGCGATCCGATCGAGTATCTGATCCCGAAGTCGAAGGTTCTCGAAGTGCAGGAAGGCGACCAGGTCAAGCGCGGCGATGCGCTGATCAGCGGTTCGCCGAACCCGCACGACATCCTCGACGTGATGGGCGTGGAAGCGCTGGCCGAGTATCTGGTCGCGGAAATCCAGGAAGTCTATCGACTGCAGGGCGTGAAGATCAACGACAAGCACATCGAGGTGATCGTTCGCCAGATGCTGCAGAAGGTCGAGATCACCAACGGCGGCGACACCACGCTGTTGCCGGGCGAGCAGCTCGATTATCTGGAGATGATGGAGTATAACGCCAAGCTGCCGAAGAATGGCGTGCCTGCGGAGGGCCGTCCGGTCCTGCTCGGGATCACCAAGGCCAGCTTGCAGACCCGCAGCTTCGTTTCGGCCGCGTCCTTCCAGGAAACGACCCGCGTCCTCACCGAGGCGTCGGTGCAGGGCAAGGTCGATTCGCTGATGGGCCTCAAGGAAAATGTCATCGTCGGCCGCCTCATTCCGGCGGGTACCGGTGCTGCCATGAACCGCGTCCGCGTCACCGCATCGTCGAAGGATGCCGCGCTCCGTGCCGCTATGCGCAACGCCACCGAGGCGCATCTGATCGCGCCGCAGTCGGCGGCCGAGGAACATGCCGCCGAACTGGCGCAGGGCCCCGAAGCCGCGATCGGCGACGATCCGCTTGGCGCGGTCGAGGGTGAAACCCACGGCACCGACGCAGATGCCGGCGATTATCTGATCCAGAGCGACGGGGAATAAACCCCTCGGAGCCTGACAGAAACGAGCCCCGCCGGAGTGATCCGGTGGGGCTTTTTTGGGTGCGAACCTGACGTCGCCGCGTGTCGAAGATTGGTCCGAATACGGCTTTTCCGACATGGGATTTCATGCCTATGTTGCTATTCGGGGGGAGATCAGAATGACGATCATATTGGGATTGCTCGTTGCGGCGTCGGGCGGGGCTTCCGCCACGGAAGAAATGAACATCCCCGTCGACTATCGGGTGGCTGCACCCGCTGATGTCCGCATACCGATCAGCGCGTCTGTCCGCGCCGTAACCTGGGATGAACTGACGGCCCAGCCGGACAAGCCGGCTCATATTCGCCTTGCCTGCATCGTGTTTGTGCCGTCGGGCGCCCCGGGCAATTGCGTTCCGGCGTCGCTGGTTCCGCCCGGCCAGAAAATCGTCGCCTGGGACAAGATCATGGATGCCGGGCAAGCGGCCAGCCATGCCGCAAACGCTGCCGATATCGCATTGTTCGATGTCGCGGCGCGACGCGTGAAAGCCATTCGCCTGCTTCCCGGCGACGGGGAAGCGTTATTTTCCGTTCGGTTCTTTGATGAAATCATCGCGCCGGCCGATGCGCGTCCGCCCTTTTCGGTTTCATCGGAACAGGATCTGACGACACGCGACGTGGTCTTTGCGACGCCGCTCGACGGGAACCTGCTCGCTGCGCTCTATCCGTCGATCGCGATGCGCTATTCGGTGAATGCGCAAGTCCGTGTGACGTGCAAGATCGAGGCCGATCTTCAGCTATTGTGCCGGGATCCCGGTGCCATCGCAGCCAGCCCGAATACTATCCCGGGCTATACCGCCCAACTGATGGAAGCCCTGCGCTTTTCGACCTATCAGCTTGCCTCGACGATCAGGCTTGCACCGAAAAGCGCGGATGGTCGTGATGTCGCGGGACGGAATTTGAGGTTCGTCGTGCGCTGGTCCATGCCGTGAAACAGAAAAGGGCCCACCGATCGAGGCCGGTGAGCCCTTGGTCTTTTTGGGAAATTTGCGGGCCGGTGCGACTGCGCCTGAAAGGCGGGCCGGCCCGGGCTGCGTTACGGCGCGAGGATCGCGACGGTCAGGTACAGCAGCAGCGGAAGGCCGAAGCCGAGCAGCGTCAGGGCGACAAAGGCGACGCGCGTCCACAAGACGTCGAAGCCGAACTGGTCCGCAATCCCGGCACACACGCCGAAGATCACCCCATCGCGACGATTCTTGCGAAAACCCTGTTTCATTTCTTTCCTTTCCATCCCGGCCCATCGGGACCGGCGTTGTTGGCGGGGTACGGAGGGCTGGTTAAGCAACCAGCCCGCCGAAGTGCACTGCGTTCGGACCGACAGCGGCGAGGAACATGAGCGAACAATAAGCCGAAGCAACCGCGGCGATCGCGTAGCTCTTGAGCGATTCAACATTGAAGTGGGCCATTTACCTATCCTTTTTCCATCCTCCATCCGGACCATCCGGTGGATGCCGAAGGTAATGCAGGAGCCGTGCCAATTTCATTCAGCGCTGGTTAACCGCCGTTTTTGAGCTGGAGATAGAATATTTCAGCGCGCTCTTTGCGGGTTTTTGGTAAAAATTCCCAATTTTGGGAAAAATTTGATATCGCTATTCGAGATGTGCTCGGGGATGACGGGTGAAGAGGCGTGCGGTGGGCTGGCGTCGCCCCTTATGGTGCGGTAGCGCCGTCGCCATGACGCTCGCCCGCCTCTCGCTGACCGACTTTCGCAATCATGCCGGCGCGGACATGGCGGCGGGGCCGGGGCTTGTGGCGCTGCACGGCGACAATGGCGCGGGCAAGACCAACATATTGGAGGCGATCTCGCTGCTCGCGCCGGGCCGCGGGCTCCGCCGCGCCGCGCTGTCCGACATGGTGCGCGACGGGGCGACCGGCGGCTTCGCGATCTTTGCCGAGCTGCTTGCCGCGGCCGATGCCGACTTGCCGCCGGTCGCGCTGGGCACGGGGATCGAGCCCGCGCATCCCGGGCGGCGGATCGTGCGGATCAACGGCGCATCGGCGGCGGCGGCCTCGCTCGGCGAATGGCTCGCCGTGCTGTGGCTTACCCCCGCGATGGACCGGCTGTTCGTCGAGACGGCGGGCAACCGCCGCCGCTTCCTCGACCGGCTCGTCCTCGCGCTCGACCCGCGCCACGCGCAGCACAGCAACCGCTATGACGCCGCCTTGCGCGCGCGCGTCAAGCTGCTCGCCGATATGGCGACCGCCGACCAGCAATGGCTCGCCAGCCTCGAGGCGCAGCTTGCCGAACATGGTGCGGCGATGGACGCTGCGCGGCAGCGGACGCTCGCGGCGCTGTCGGCCGAGCTCGCGGGTCAGCCCGACGCGCCCTTTGCGCGCCCGCTGCTGACGCTTGTCGATGCCGACGGGGCGCCGCGTCAGGCGCCGCACACGGTCGAGGCGCTGAAGACGCTCTTCGCATCGCGCCGCCGGATCGACGCTGCCGCCGGACGCGCGACCGCCGGGCCGCACCGCGACGACCTCTCGGCCGTCCACGCCGCGACCGGCCGCGCCGCGGCGCGCTGTTCGACCGGCGAGCAGAAGGCGATGCTGCTCTCGCTCGTCCTCGCGCACAGCGATTGCGTCGCGCGCGCGCGCGGCCAGCGCCCGGTGCTGCTGCTTGACGAGGTGGCGGCGCATCTCGACCCGCTGCGCCGCGCCGCGCTTTACGACCGGCTGGCGGCGCAGGGCGGACAAGCCTGGCTCACCGGGACCGAGGCGGCGCTGTTCGCCGACATGCCGGGGCCGGTAACGCGCTTTCACATTGCGGGCGGCCGGATCGGACCAGGCTAAGTTCGGCTGGCGATCGCCTGGCGGTCGAAGCTGTTGCCGTCCTCATCGCACCTGAAAGGCCGCTCTCCGACTTGACGCCTTCCCCTTCAGCGAACCGGCGGGTCGATCGGTGGCACCGCGCCGACGGGCGCGACGGGCTCGCCGGGGGTGCGAGGCGGCAGCGCGTCGGGCGGGACGGCGCCGATCTGCATGTCGGGGGTGGCGACGTGCTCGAGGTTGCGGACGCGGGCGTCGATCCGGCCGCTTGCGATGGTGAGTTCGTTGAAACCCGGCGGGGTCGAACGCAGCCGTTTCGACAGCGTCCCCGCGCCGATCATGCGGATCGGGCCGGCGTTTGTTTCCTTCAAGAGGTCGAAGGCGTCATGGACGTGGCCGGTGAGCACCGCCGCGACCCCGCGTGCCGCGAGTTCGGTCAGCGCGCGCTCGCCGCCGCGCGTGAGGGCGCGGCCCTCCGTCCCTGCCTCGACGAGCGGATGATGCGCTGTCACCAGCACAGCGGTGCCGGCGGGCAGCGCGTCGATCGCCGCCAGCGTCCGGTCGAGCGCCCGCCGCGTGACCCATCCTTTGGACCAGTCGAGCCGCCACTGCGCGCGCGCCGTGGTCTTGAGCGGCACGACTGCGACGCCATCTAGGTCGAGTTCGCGTTCGACCAACCCCTCGATCCGGCGGATGCGCGCATAGGGACGGAAAAAGCGCGCCACGGGGTTGAAATAGGGCAGGTCGTGATTGCCGACCTCGACCGTCACCGGCACGTCGAGGGCTGCGATCCAGTCGCAGGCCGCGGCGAATTCGTGGCTGCGCGCACGCATCGTCAGATCGCCGGTGATCAGCACCGCAGCCGGACGTTCGACGCGCACGCAGCGGGCGAACCAGTCGAGGGCATTACGATCCTCAAGCCCGAAATGCAGATCGCTGATATGGAACAGCCGCTTCATAGGGTGGCGACGAAATCGACTGCGCTCGCCGCAAGTCCGAAGCGCGCGGGCGATCCGGTCTCGGTCAGTTCGCCATCATATTCGAGGCTGATCGGCGCATCGCTTTCGAGCACGATCGTCTCGCTTTGCACGATCTCCTCGCTTGGCCCGTCGCGGAAATCGCCGCCCAGCCAGGCGAGTCCGTGGCGCAGCACGTCGATTGTCCCTTCGGTCAATATGCCGTCGACGCGTACCCCGGCCTCGGTCGGGGTGAGGATGACGGCCGGATAGGCCTTGCCGTGCCCCACGACGCGCACGCCGGGCGCGTTTATCATCGCCTCGAGCGCGTCGGGCGCCGCGCGCCCCGCTTCGAGCAGCCCCTCCTGGCGCATCGTCTCGCGCACCCCGGCCCAGTGCGTTGCCGGCCCTGCGACGATGGTGATGAACGCCTCGCCGACTGCCGAGCGGATCGTCGGGACCGGCCGGCGGCGTCCTTTGCCCATGAGCGCATCGGTCAGTATCTCGGGCGCCGGGCGGTCGCCGTGAAGCGCCTTGGACAAGAGGTTGAGCGTGCCGCCGGGCAGCGGGAGGATCGCGCCATTCCAGCCGACCGCCGATCGGGCCGCGGCGTTGATCGTCCCGTCGCCGGTCCACACGAGCAGCAGGTCGATGCCCCGCTCGCGAAGAGTCGTCGCGTCGGGAACCGCGCCATCGGGCAGTTCGAAAGTGGCGATGAGCGGCGTGCCCGCATCGCGGCACGCCGCCTCGATCGCAGCGCGGATCGCGGGATCGTGGCTGCCGCTCTGGATGTTGCAGACGAGGGCGGGGCGGGTGAAGGGGGCGGGGCGGGTAAAGGGGCTGGTCATGGCCTGTCCTACGCACGAGCGGGGAAAAGGTCGCCTCCTCCCGTCCTCGTCGGCCGGACTTGATCCGGGTCCATGCGTCCCGCCCCGCTGCGCCATCTTGTTCGGCGCCGCGCCGCCCTGTAGGGCGCGATAGCTATGACCGCGCGCGCAGCCAAAGGACGGCGTTTGATCAAGTTCATCATCGTTCTGGTGTTGCTCCTGCTGCTGTTCGGCAGCGGTGCGAAGATGGTCGTGGCGGGCGGCGCGAAGTCGCTCGATCTGGCCGACAAGTTGCTCGGGTCGGATGGCGGCGCGCGGCTGCTGATCGGCGATCAGCCCTATGGCAACGGGCCGCGGCAGTCGCTCGACATATGGGTGCCGGAGAATGCGAAGCAGGGCGACAAGCTGCCCGTGATCGTCTTTTTCTATGGCGGCGGCTGGGACAGCGGCGCGCGTGAAAGCTATGGCTTCGCGGGCCGCGCGCTGGCACAGAAGGGCTTCGTCGTCGTCATCCCCGATTACCGGCTGGTTCCCAAGGCGCATTGGCCCGATTTCCTGGAGGACAGCGCCAAGGCGGTCGCATGGACGCATCGACACATTGGCGACCTCGCGGGCGATCCCGATCGCATCGCGCTGATGGGCCATTCGGCGGGCGCCTATAATGCGGTGATGCTGGCGCTCGATCCGCAATGGCTGCGCGGCGCGAAGAGCGACCCGTCGATCATCCGCGGCGTCGCGGGGCTTGCGGGCCCCTATGATTTCCTGCCGATGGAAAAGGGCGGCAGCGCCGAAAAGGCGATGGGCAAGGTCCGGCCCGCGGAGAAGACGCAGCCGATTGCCTACGCGCGCGGCGATGCGCCGCCGCTGTGGCTCGCGACGGGCGACGAGGATGAAACGGTGCGCCCGCGCAACAGCCAGAACCTCGCGGCGGCGATCGAAAAGGCCGGCGGATCGGCGGCGCTGCGCATCTATCCGGGCGTGGGGCACACCGGCATCGTCATGGCGCTGTCGGCGCCCTTCCGGTCGCGGGGGCCGGTGCTCGACGACGCGACCGACTTCCTGCGCGGCGTCACCGGCCGCCGTGTCGCGCCCGCGACGGACGCAGCCGAATGACGATCCCTGCGATCGTCCTCGCCGGCAGCCGCCCCGGCCCCGATCCGCTCCTGAGCGGCAGCGGCGTTTCGACAAAGGCGCTGCTGCCGATCGCGGGGAAGCCGATGCTCGTCCATGTCGTGACCGCGCTGCGCGCCTCGCCGCACATCGGGCCGATCACCATCCTTGCGCAGAACAGCGCCGAGCTGGCCGCCGAGCCGATGCTTGCCGGTGTCGCGGGGCTGCATTTTTCAGACTCGGGGCAAGGGATCAGCAGCTCGCTCGCCGCGGCGCTGCCCGACAGCGACGCGCCCATTTTGGTAACGACCGCCGACAATGTGCTGCTGACGCCATCGATGATCGCCGAATTCGTTACGGGCGCTCGCGACAGCGACGTCGCGGTGGCGATGGTCGAGAAAGCTGTTTTGCTCGCGCGCTATCCCGAATCGCAACGCACCTGGCTCAAGTTCCGCGGCGGCTGGTGGTCGGGCGCGAACCTGTTCCGCCTCGGCGGACGGCGCGTGCTGCCCCTGCTCGACTTCTGGGGGCGGATCGAGCGTGACCGCAAGAAGGGCTTGAAGATCATCGCGGCGTTCGGCCCGTGGTTGCTGCTCGGCGCGCTCCTGCGGCTCTTCACGATCGAGCAGGGGATCGCGCGTGCAGGCCGGCGGTTCGGGCTGCAGGCGAAGGTGGTGCCGATGTCCGAGCCCGAGGCGTGCATCGACGCCGACAAGCCCGCGGACATCGAGCTGATCGAACGGATATTTGCCGCGCGGCGCCAAGGCGCTATAGGGGCGCCCCTATGAGCATCGACAAAGCCATCATCCTGTCGGCCGGGCAGGGCTCGCGCCTGCTGCCGCTGACCCGTGATATCCCCAAATGCCTGATCGAGTTCAATGGCCGCAGTCTGATCAGCTGGCAGGTCGCGGCGCTCGTCGCCAACGGCATCAAGGATATCGTCGTCGTCACCGGCTTTCGCACCGAGCGGGTCGAGGATCATGCGCTGCAGCTCTATCGCGACACCGGCGCGCGCATTCGCACGCTGTTCAATCCCTTCTTCCAGGTCGCCGACAATCTCGGCACCTGCTGGATCGCGCGCGAGGAGATGGACCGCGATTTCATCATCCTCAACGGTGACACCATCGTCTCGGACGAGATCGTCGCGAAGCTGATCGAAGGCGCGAGGGAGCCGATCAACGTCACCGTCGACGTCAAGGGCGAGTATGACGACGACGATATGAAGGTGAACCGCGACGCCGAAGGGCGGCTTCACGCGATCGGCAAGCGCCTGCTACCGCCCGATACCAATGCCGAATCGATCGGGATGCTCGCCTTCGTCGGCGATGGCCCGTCGATCTTCCGCAACCAGGTCGACCAGATGATGCGCACCCCCGACGGGGTCGAACGCTGGTACCTCCGCGCGATCGACATCATCGCGAAGGGCAACCGCGTCGGCACCGTGTCGATCGAAGGGCTGGAGTGGCAGGAGGTCGACTTCCCGCAAGACGTCGAAGCTGCCGATGCGCTCACCGCGAAATGGGCGGCCGAAGGCCGCTACGCAAAATAGGGTTTGAGCCAGCCGGTGAGCGCGGCGATTTGCGCGTCGTCGAGCTTCACCGCCTTCCCCAGGTCGGGCTGTCCCGGCCAGCCGGCATCGGCGACCGTCAGTCCCGCGCCGCTGCGTTCGCCTTCGTAACGCGGCAGGACGTGGAAGTGGACGTGCGGGTCGACCATCATCAGCATCAGATAGTTGATCTTCGCATAGCCCACAGCCTTGCCGAGCGCGGCTTCGATTGCCGAGGTCGCGACCTTCAGCTCGGCATGCGCCTCTGCAGCGACGCTGCCGAACGCCGTCGCATCGGATTTCGCCGCGAGCACCAGCGCGCCCAGCGTCGGCTGCGCGGGGCGGAGCAGGACGACCCAATGCTCGAACTCGGCAACCAGCGTGGCGGGGAAGCCGAATTTCTCGATCGTGGCGTTCATGGCTGCGCTTCCTCCATCCAGCTGACGATCGGACGGCCCGCCCGGTGCTGCGCATAGGCCTGCACCAGCCGCACCGCGTGGACGACCAGCGAGATGACGGTCCACCACGCAAGCGCGATGAGGCCGAGGTCGGGGCGTCCGGCGAGCGTCGCGACGAACAGGATCACCATGTTCGGATTGCGCCGCGCGGTGACGAGGCGGAAATCGCTGTCGAATTTCTGCCAGACGTGGATGTCCATGCCGAAATCCTTGATGAACAGCCCCTCGATCACGCGCTGGAGGATATAACCCGCGATCACCGCGACCATGATCCAGACGAACGTCGAGGTCGGCAGCGCCAGCCCCCAGCTCGCAAGGCCGACCCCCCAGAAATACCACCAGAAGGGCGGATGGATCAGATCGACGCCATGGTCGGCGACATTGCCCCATTTGGACGAGGTGATCGTACAGCGCGCGAGCTTGCCGTCGACGGTGTCGAGCACCATGAAGATGAAGCCCGCGAGCATCCCCCACCAATAATCGCCGATAGCAAAGAGATAGGTCGCATAGACGCAGAGCGTCGCGCCGATCGCGGTGACCATGTTCGGCGTCATGCCGATGCTGGCCGCGATGCGGGTCAGCCAGAGGGCGAGTTCGGGCCAGAGATATTTGGTCAGCGCGTCGGTGACGCCCTTGTAGGCACCGAAATAGCTTTTCCGCTCGATCTGGCGCCGCGTCTCTGGGGTCAGCCGCTGGATGAACGGGCAGTCGAGTTTGCGGAGCTGGCGGTTGTAGATTTGCGGATTGTCGCGATATTCGATGATCCGCACACGGCTGTCCTGTGCCGCCACCTCGGGCGTGCGGCCGCCGTTCAGATAAGCGAGCACGGGTTCGCCGCCATCGACGACCATCGTGTCGGGAAGCGTCAATATGTGCCGCAACCAGAGCGGGTCGAAGACATAGGCGAGGTTGGCATAGAGATGCGCGCCCGTTGCATCGGTGTCTTCGGGCAGACCCTCGGCGCGCGCGAGGCGGCGCAGCCGTTCGGCGTTGGTCATGCCCCACAGCAGGGTCGAATTGTCGCCGAAAGCGATCAGGGCGGGCGGCGCGGAGGCAGTGGTCATCACCTGCGCTCTTACCCGCTCAGCCGTCCTTTGCAAGAAAGCGCAGGATCGCCTCGGCGCCGCGCCGCGCCGCACCGGCGGGATCGCCGCCGATCGATTCCGCGAGCCGTTCGCATTGCGCCGGGCTATAGAGCTTGTGACGCGCCTGCGCCGCGTCGAGCGCAGCCCCCAGTCCTGCAGGATCGTCGAGGACGTCGCCGAGCGTCCAGAACAGATAGTCGGGGTCGCCGCGCCAGTCGACGTCATGCGCATTCAGGAACAGGCACGGCCGGGGCGTCGCGAGAAATTCGTAAACCTGACTGCTGACATCGCCAAGATAGATGTCGGCGCCGCCGGTATAGCTCATGTCGAACAGGCGATCGGAGCCGAGGTCGATCAGAATCTTGTCCGGCACCGCGCGCTCCATCACCGCCTCGCGCTCGGAATCGCTCGCCTCGGCGAACAGACGGACGTGCGGGGCGACCACGAGGTTGTAGCGATCCTGCCCCGCGAACCAGTCGATCACCGCGGCCCCGAACTTGTCCCACGACGACAGCGCGCGCTGGAAATGTGGGGCGTAGAGCACGGTCGGCCGGCCATTGTCGAACAACGGCGGGCGCGATTTTTGCAGCCGCGCCATCAGGTCGAGCTTCACATAGCCGTTCACCGCATAATGGCCCGGCCGGATCGTTCCGGCATCGAGCAGACGCTTCTCGCTCTTTTTGCCGGCGACGAGCACGAAGTCGAAATGGCGGTCGCGCGGGTCGAGCATGATCGCGCGGTCGCCCGCGCCATGCGGCGTAAAAACCAGGCGGGTGCGTCGCGGCAGGAAATGGCGAATGGCGGTCGTCGTTCGTTCGGGCACCACGATCGCGTCGAAGCCGCGGAGGAACGGCAAGGCCCCCAACAGGATCGGCAGCCGCGGGTTGCGCATGATCCCCGCATCGCGCAGCCAGCGCGCCGGACCTGTCTGGCCGAGCAGGGTGATGCGCGGGTCGAACCCCGGATAGACGAGATCGATCTGTTTGAGGATGCGCAGATGGTCGGGGCCGGCGACTGCCACCTCGACGTCGGCACCCATCGCCGCCATCTCTGCCGCAATCGGCAGGGCGTGGAAGATGTGGTGCGGCTCGCCGATAAAGGGGAAGATTATGCGCATGGCTGCGCCTCGGGACTCTCTTCAAAATCGAGCGCCTGCCAGCCATGCTCGGCCGCGATGGCCGTCAGCTTCGCCTTGCGGCCGATCAACCAGGCCTCGGTCGCGAGCGCGAACATCGGGGCGTCGCTGAGATGGTCGGAATAGGCGCGGACGTGGCTGGTTCCGCCCGGGGCGTTCGCGTCCAGCCACTCACCGATCCGGCGCGCCTTTTCGGCGCCATAGCAATTATGGCCATCGATTTCGGGAAGCCAGTTGCCGTTGGCGTCACGGCGGTGGCGCGTCGCCAGCACCGCATCGAAGCCGAGCGCGTCGGCGATCGCGCCGGCGTAGAATTCGGGGGCGGCGGTCGCCATCAGCAGGCGAAAACCCTGATCCCGGTCACGGGCGATGGCGGCGCCTGCCCCCGGCGGGACGTCGGCGGGGACGCGCCACCCGGCGAAGCGCGCCGCAAGGCCGTCCGCCTCGCCCGGGGTCAGATGCGTGCCGAGAAACAGGCGAAAGGCGGCGGGCTTGAAACGGTCGCGGCCATAAAGGCGCAGCGCATAGCCGATGGCGAGCGCGGCATAGAGCGGCAGCAGCAGCAGGCGCGCGGGCGCGCGCGTCCATGCCGCCCACAGCAGGAACAGGGTGAAGGTCGGCGTTCTAAGCACCGTCCGGTCGAGATCGTAGATCGCGATGCGGAGCGCGTCGGCGGGCGTCGTCATGCCGGGTCTCCCGCCTCCGCGACCCGGACATCGGGACCGATCAGCCGCAACCGGCGTCCCGTCTTGCCGAGCGAGGCGCGGTCGGCATAGGGCAGGCCGAACCGCACCGACAGCCAGATCGCGCCGACCGCGATGGCGATGATCAGCGGCAGCGCGACCGGATCGGGAAGGCGGCTCACGAGAAGGGCCAGCGCGCCCGCGACGATCGTGATCGCAAGGCCGCGCAGCGCCACCATCGGGAACTGGTGGTCAAAGGGATGCAGCCCTTCGCCGATCGCGAGCTGCAGCATCGGAATGCCCGCCATCACGACGAGGCCGATCGACATCGCGAGCGTGACGCCGGTCAGCGCGTCGACATGGTCGACGAACAGCCAGCCCGCGCCGACCGCGACAAGCACGCCGAGCAGGCTGGCGGTCAGCTGGTGGCGGAACGCCGCGACCACCTGCAGCACCGGCAGCGAAATGCCCAGCACCGCCTCGGCCGCGCGCGCGAGGAGCAGGATGATCACCGCGCCCTGCGCGACATGCGCCTGCGCGCCGAACAGGCTGAGCAGCGACGAACTGCCCGCCGCGAGCACCGCCGCCATCGGCAGCGCGATCGCCGAAATCAGCCGCGTCGCATAGGCATAGATATCGGCGACCTGCTCGCGCCCGCCGCGCTCGGCACTCGCGGCCAGCGGCGCCACGACATAGGCGAAGGCAATGCGGACGAGCTGGACGACGCTCGACAGCTTGCGCGCGATGGTGAAAAGACCGGCTGCGGCGGCTCCCGACGCCCCCGGGAGCATCAGGTTCAGGATCAGCGCGGGTGCGTCGCCGAACAGCCGCGTGATGATGTTCGACGGCAACACCGACAGCCCGGCCCAGAAGGTATTGCGTTCGACCTCGCTGCCGCGTCCGCCGCGGAGCAGGTCGCCGAAGCTGTAATAGCGACGGAGCAGCCGCACGCTGAGGATCGCGGTGACCGCGAGCGAACAGAGGTGGGCGATGAACAGCCCTTCAAGCCCGAAGCCGAGCGCGAAGAACAGCACCGCGAACACCACCCGCATCACCTGTTCCCAAACGATGCGCAGCCGGATCTCGGCGCCGAACACCATCCGCGCGCGCAGCGCCGAGGTCGCAATCTCGACAAAGGCCCAGAGCGGCAGCGCCCAGACGAAAATCTGGATCGCAGGGGTGACGAGCGCGCGGTCCTTTTCTGCGACATTGAGCCAGGGCGCGAGGTCGGCGGCAAAGATCGCGATCAGCGCCGCGACGACCAGGCAGGGACCGACCCCGAACAGCAACGCGGTGCGCAGCGCCGCCGCGGCCTCGGCATCGGTGGCGGATTGCGGCACGGTACGCTGCATCGCGCTCGTCATGCCGAGGTCGAAGATATTCTCGATCAGGTTGATCGCCGCCCAGAGCACGGCGTAGAGGCCGAAGCCCGCGAGGCCGAACATCAGGACATAGAGCGGCTGGGTCACGATCTCGACCACCGCGCCGAGCCGCGCCAGCACGGTCGTGCCGAGCCCGCGTGCGACGTGGCGGTTGGTAACGGCGGGTTGGACGGCCTCTTCGCTCATCGGCTGCGGCCCTAGCGGCTTGCGCGGACGGGTGCCAGCGGCTTTCGCTTTTGCGAACATGAACCCCTTGTCGACTCCGTCTTTCGGGTCTAGTCCGACCGCGACTACATCAGGGGAGCCAGAGACATGGCCGAATTTCGTCTGCCCAGGAACAGCCGCCCGAAAAAGGGCGGGACGGTCCACAAGGCCGAGGGCGCGACCAAAGTCCGGAAGTTCAAGGTCTATCGCTACGACCCCGACAAGCGCGAGAACCCGCATTTCGACACGTTCGAGATCGATCTCGAAAAATGCGGCCCGATGGTGCTCGATGCGCTGATCAAGATGAAGAGCGAGCAGGACTCGACCCTGACCTTCCGCCGCTCGTGCCGCGAAGGCATCTGCGGTAGCTGTTCGATGAACATGAACGGCAAGAACGGCCTCGCCTGCACCACCGCGATCGAGGATCTGAAGGGCGATATCCAGATCACCCCGCTGCCGCATATGGAGGTCATCAAGGACCTCGTCCCCGACTTCACCCATTTCTATGCGCAATATGCGTCGATCGAGCCCTGGCTGAAGACCAAGACGACGACCCCGAGCGGCAAGGAGCGCCTCCAGTCTCCCGCCGAGCGCGAGAAGCTCGATGGCCTCTATGAGTGCATCCTCTGCGCCTGCTGTTCGACGAGCTGCCCGAGCTATTGGTGGAACAGCGACAAGTTCCTCGGCCCCGCGATCCTGCTCCAGGCCTATCGTTGGCTTGCCGACAGCCGCGACGAATATACCGGCGAACGGCTCGACGAGCTGGAAGATCCCTTCCGCCTCTATCGCTGCCACACGATCATGAACTGCTCGAACGCTTGCCCCAAGGGGCTGAGCCCCGCGCGCGCGATCGCCGAGATCAAGAAGCTGGAAGCCGAGCGGCAGGTCTGATGCGCCGCTGGCTGCCAGCGCTGATCGCGCTGGGGCTGGCCGGCTGCGCGGCAGAATCCGCCGTCGAAACCGTGCCGCCGCCGCGTGCCTATGCGCACGGCATCGGCGGCGCGACCTTCCTGATCGGCGGGACGTTTCCTCCCGGCCGCTCGCCCGACGGAAACAGCCTGATTCTCTATGGACCCGAGGGTGCCTTCCTGATCGACAGCGGGCGCCACGCCGAGCATCTCACCCTGATCCGTCAGGGGTTCAGCGGGATCGGCATGACGCCCGTCGCGATCATCAACACGCACTGGCATCTCGACCATGTCAGCGGCAATCCGGCGCTGAAGGCGGCTTTCCCCGATATCAAGGTCTATGGAACGTCGGCGATCGACGGCGCGCTGTCGGGGTTCCTCGCGAAGAGCGCCGAAGCATCGCGCAAGGCGCTGGCCGAAGGCGCCATTCCGGCCAACGCGATCCCCGATGTCGAGGGCGATCTCGCGACGATCGCGCGCGGCGCCGAACTCAAACCCGATATTGTCGTCGACGAGTCCCGCGACATGCTGATCGCGGGCCGGCCGCTATCGCTGCGTGTAGCCAATCATGCCGTTACCGAACGCGATCTGTGGATCTACGACGCGGCGGAGAAACGCGCGATCGTCGGCGATCTTGTGACCGTGCCGGTGCCGTTTCTCGATACAGCCTGCCCCGAGGGTTGGCTGCAGGCGCTCGACGAGGTGGCGAGTTCGGGGGCCGAACAGGTCGTGCCTGGGCACGGCCCGATCATGCCGATCGCCGATTTTGCCATCTGGCATCGCGCTTTCGTCGACTTTATCGCTTGCACGCGCGGCACGGGCGCGCTTGAGGGCTGTTCGGCCGGCTGGGTGGCGGGCGCCGCGAAGTGGATCGCGGACGACGCGCCGCGCGCGAAGGCGATGGCCGGTTATTATGGCGAGCTGATACGCTCGGGGAAACTGGACGGATATTGCAAGGCATGAATGACGGGATCGAGGAACCGAAACGCCGCGAAAATTTCAGCGCCGAGGAACTGGATGGGGGTTGGATCAGCTGGAACCTCAAGGACAAGGACCGTTTTAACAGCTTCATTGAGCCGCTGTCGGTGCGCTCCGAGCGCCCGACCGAGGATGGCCGTCCGCGCGCACGGGTGCGGATGTTGCCCGAGCGTCGGCACAGCAACCTGGGCGACAATGTTCACGGCGCGGTGACGCTGGCGCTGGTCGATGTCGCGCTGTTTGCGGCGTCGCACCAGTTCGGCTCGCTCGACGCCGGCCATTCGGTGACGCTCGACCTGTCGACGCAATTCGTCGGCGCGGGTCGGGTGGGCGAGCCGCTCGACGCGATCGTCGAACTGGTGCGCGAAACGGGCCGCCTGATCTTCCTGCGCGGGCTCGTCGTGCAGGGCGAAGGCGACGGCCATATCGTCCTGACCTTCGCCGGGACGATCCGCAAGGCGAGCAGGAAGTGACCGGCGTCCTCGCCGCCTATGACCGGCTGGTCGCGTCGGGCGAACTCAAGCCCGATCCCGAGCAGCGCGGCGCGGCGGTGCGGCTCAACCGCTTGCAGGAGGAGCTCGAGGCGGCGCCGCCGCGCGGCAGCCTGCTGTGGCGGATCGCGGGCCGCAAGCCCGACAGCCCGCGCGGTGTTTATCTGTGGGGCGCGGTCGGGCGCGGCAAGTCGATGCTGATGGATCTCTTCTACGACCAGCTCCACATCCAGCGGAAGCGGCGCGTCCATTTCCACGCCTTCATGCTCGACGTCCATGCACAGATGCGCGAGGTCAGGAAGACCGAGAGCGGCGACCCGATCCCGCAGGTCGCAGCGGCGCTGACGCAGGATGTCCGCTGCCTCGCCTTCGACGAGATGGTGGTGAACAACAGCGCCGACGCGATGATCCTGTCGCGCCTGTTCACCGCGCTGATCGACAAGGGCGTCACGGTCGTCGCGACCTCGAACCGGCCGCCCAGGGATCTCTACAAGGACGGGCTCAACCGCGAGCATTTCCTGCCCTTCATCGCGCTGATTGAGGCGAAGCTCGACGTGATGGGTTTGAACGGCCCGACCGACTATCGCCGCGACCGGCTGGGCGACGGCGCGCGCTGGTTCGTGCCCGCCGACGATGCAGCAAGCGCGGCGCTGTCGGCGGCCTTCTTCCGCCTCACCGACTATCCGCCCGAGGATCGCGCCAATGTGCCGACGCTCGACCTCGATGTCGGGGGCGGGCGGACGCTGCACGTGCCGAAGGCGCTGAAGGGCGTGGCGGTCTTTTCGTTCAAACGCCTCTGCGGCGAGGCGCGCGGCGCATCCGATTACCTCGCGGTCGCACGCCATTTTCATGCGGTGATCATCGTCGGCATCCCGCGCATGGGGCCCGAGAACCGCAACGAGGCGGCGCGCTTCGTGACCTTGGTCGACGCGCTCTACGAGTATAAAGTCAAGCTGCTCGCCAGCGCGGCGGCGATGCCCGACGAACTCTATGTCGCCGGCGACGGCGCGTTCGAGTTCGAGCGCACGGCGAGCCGTTTGTCGGAGATGCAGTCGGACGACTATCTGGCGCTGGGCCATGGCCAGGATGACGTCGCGGGTACCCCTTCCCCGGCGGGATGACGTGACCGTCATCGCGGCGAGATCGCGGACGTGACGTCGCTCGTGCGCAAGGAAGCCGTAAAGGAGCCTGCCTCCACGAGCGCCCGGCCACATGATTAAATGATATTGCGAACTATTTGCATAAAAAGCCTGATTTTGGTCCTTTTCGCGGTTGTTTCGTTAAGGGAATCGGCGTAGTGGCGGCCCGAGTCTTGGGATCGGAATGGCGGCTTTAGCCCGTGGCCGCACCGGTCCGATATTGCATTGCCGGGCTTGCCACAGAAGGGAGTGCCGCGCGCCATGGGACGCAAGAAGATCGCATTGATCGGAGCCGGGAATATCGGCGGAACGCTGGCGCTGCTCGCCGCGCAGAAGGAACTGGGCGATGTCGTCCTTTTCGACGTCGTCGAAGGCGTGCCGCAGGGCAAGGCGCTCGACCTGTCGCAGGTCGGCCCGATCGCCGGTTTCGACGCGAAGATCACCGGTTCGAACGATTACAAGGACATCGCGGGCGCCGACGTCATCATCGTCACCGCCGGTGTCGCGCGCAAGCCGGGCATGAGCCGCGACGACCTGCTCGGCATCAACCTCAAGGTCATGAAGGCCGTCGGCGAGGGCATCAAGGCCAATGCGCCCGACGCGTTCGTCATCTGCATCACCAATCCGCTCGACGCCATGGTCTGGGCGCTGCGCGAATTCTCGGGCCTACCCCACAACAAGGTCGTCGGCATGGCCGGCGTGCTCGACTCGGCGCGCTTCAGCCACTTCATCGCCGGCGAATTCGACGTGTCGGTCAAGGATGTGAACACCTTCGTGCTCGGCGGCCATGGCGACACGATGGTTCCCGTCGTGCGCTATTCGACCGTCAACGGCATCCCCGTTCCCGACCTCGTCAAGATGGGCCTGTCGTCGCAGGACAAGATCGACGCGATCGTCAAGCGCACCCGCGGCGGCGGCGGCGAAATCGTCGCGCTGCTCGGCACCGGTTCGGCCTTCTACGCGCCCGCAGCCTCGGGCATCGCGATGGCCGAAGCTTATCTCGGCGACCAGAAGCGCATCCTGCCCTGCGCCGCCTATGTCGACGGCCAATATGGCGTCGACGGCCTCTATGTCGGCGTGCCGGTGATGATCGGCGCGGGCGGTGTCGAGAAGATCGTCGAAATCGAACTCGACGATGCCGACAAGGCCGGCCTGCAAGTCTCGGTCGACGCGGTCAAGGAACTGCTCGACGCGTGCAAGTCGCTGGATCCGTCGCTGGTATAGACTTCAGTGGTCGCCATCCTCTTCCTGACGCTTCCCTTGCTCTTCGCCGTGCTGGGGTATTTCGGACAGTGGAAGATGACGGCGTCCATCATTGGGTTGCTGGTTTTATGGCTCGGCTACGTCCTGTATCTCCATTGGACCGGCGACCCCAATGACCCATCATTGAGTGAACATGGCGCTCAGGTGTTTCCCTATTTTCTGGGCACGTTGATCGTAGGAATTTGTTTGGCGCACAGCTTCGGCTGGGGCGCTCGCTATTTGAAGACCCAACTCGCGAACCGTCGAGCTAGGTCAAAACTCGGAGAGACTTTCGAATGAGCATCCTCATCGACAAGAATACCAAGGTCATCACGCAAGGGATGACCGGTGCGACCGGCACCTTCCACACCGAACAGGCGCTTGCCTATGGCACGCAGATGGTCGGCGGCGTGACGCCGGGCAAGGGCGGAACGACGCACATCGGGCTGCCGATGTTCAACACGGTCGAGGAAGCGAAGCACGCGACCGGCGCGACCGCGTCGGTCATCTATGTGCCGCCGCCCTTCGCCGCCGACTCGATCCTCGAGGCGATCGATGCCGAGATCGAGCTGATCGTCGCGATCACCGAGGGCATTCCGGTGCTCGACATGGTCAAGGTGAAGCGCGCCCTCTCGGGCTCGAAATCGCGCCTGATCGGCCCGAACTGCCCCGGCGTGCTGACGCCCGAAGAATGCAAGATCGGCATCATGCCCGGCAACATCTTCAAGAAGGGCAGCGTCGGCGTCGTCTCGCGCTCGGGCACGCTGACCTATGAAGCGGTGTTCCAGACCTCGAACGTCGGGCTCGGCCAGACCACCGCGGTCGGCATCGGCGGCGACCCGGTCAACGGCACCAACTTCATCGACGTGCTCGAACTCTTCCTTGCGGACGAAGCGACCAAGTCGATCATCATGATCGGCGAAATCGGCGGCGACGCCGAGGAACAGGCCGCCCAGTTCCTGATCGACGAAGCCAAGCGCGGCCGCAAGAAGCCGATGGCCGGCTTCATCGCGGGCCGCACCGCACCTCCGGGCCGCCGCATGGGCCATGCCGGCGCGATCGTGTCGGGCGGCAAGGGCGACGCCGAAAGCAAGATCGCGGCGATGGAAGCCGCCGGCATCAAGGTGTCGGCGAGCCCGTCGGAACTCGGCACCACGCTCGCCGAAGTGCTGAAGGAACGTGTCTGATTTTTGGGCCAGCCTCTCTTTCGTGTTCCCCCGCGAAGGCGGGGGTCCATGAGAGGTCGCAATGGGTCCCCGCCTTCGCGGGGACACTCGGATGGGAGGTTTGGGAATGGTTCGACCCGGCTTTGTCTACATCATGGCAAGCCGGAAAAATGGCACTATCTATATCGGCGTGACGAGCGATTTGCCGCAGCGGGTTTGGCAACACCGCGAGGGCGTAATCGACGGTTTTACGAAGGAATATGGTTGCAAGCTGCTGATCTGGTTCGAGGCATTCGAGAGCATCCACGACGTCCGGCAGTTTGAAGCACGAATGAAGAAATGGAATCGGGCGTGGAAGATTGCGCGCATTGAAGAGCGGAATCCCGAGTGGGCCGATTCGTTTGAGACATTGGTTTAGTCGTGTTTCCCCGCGAAGGCGGGGATCCATAGCGAGGTTGCTTGGACCCCCGCCTTCGCGGGGGAGCACGAGCGTTGAGTATTGTATGGACATCATCCCTGCCTTCGCAGGGGCACAGCGAGTGTAAGATTATGAACCTCGAACGACAAAGCTTCGACGTCGATGAAGTCCAGGCCGGCCCCAGCTGGGCGCCGAAGAACTGGCCCGTCATCGACAGCGACGACCTGACCGCCGCGCTCGACCCGCAGCAGATGCAGGTCGCGGTGAAGGCCGCCGCCGCCAAGGCCGGTGCGCCCTTGTCGAACGCCGAGGTCGAGCGTGCGGCGAACGATTCGATCCGCGCGATGATGCTGATCCGCACCTATCGCGTCCGCGGCCATCTGGCGGCGAACCTCGACCCGCTCGGGCTCAGCACGCGCGAGCTCCCAGCCGACCTGACCCCCGAATATCATGGCTTCGTCGGCGCCGATCAGGACCGCCCGATCTGGATTGGCGGCACGCTCGGCCTCGAAAAGGCGACGATTCGCGAGATCGTGGCGATCCTGCGCGCGAACTACTGCGGCAATGTCGGCCTTGAATATATGCACATCGCCGACATCGAGGAGCGCCAGTTCCTGCAGGAACGGATGGAGGGCGCCGACAAGATCATCGAATTTTCGGTCGAGGGCAAACGCGCCATCCTGAACAAGGTGATCCAGGCCGAGGAGTGGGAGAAATTCCTCGCGCGCAAATATGTCGGGACGAAGCGCTTCGGGCTCGACGGCGGCGAATCGATGATCCCGGCGATGGAATCGATCATCAAATATGGCGGCCAATATGGCGTGAAGGAAATCGTCTATGGCATGGCGCACCGCGGGCGCCTCAACATGCTCGCGAACGTCATGGCCAAGCCGTACAAGGTGATCTTCCACGAATTTGCCGGCGGCAGCGCGAACCCCGACGACATCGGCGGTTCGGGCGACGTCAAATATCACCTCGGCACCTCGACCGACCGCGAGTTCGACGGCATTTCGGTGCATATGTCGCTCGTCCCCAACCCCTCGCACCTCGAGGCGGTCGATCCGGTCGTGCTCGGCAAGGTGCGCGCGCAGCAGGTGGTGCGCGACGACCTCGACAAGCATGAGCAGGTGCTGCCGGTGCTGATCCACGGCGACGCGGCCTTCGCGGGGCAGGGGATCGTCTGGGAATGCCTCGGCTTCTCGGGCATTCGCGGCTACAACACCGGCGGCTGCATCCACTTCATCGTCAACAACCAGATCGGTTTTACGACCAGCCCGCAGTTCGCGCGCTCGTCGCCCTATCCGTCGGACGTCGCCAAGGGCGTCCAGGCGCCGATCCTGCACGTCAACGGCGACGACCCGGAGGCGGTCACTTTTGCGTGCAAGCTCGCGATCGACTTCCGTCAGCGTTTCAAGCGCGATGTCGTGATCGACATGTGGTGCTATCGCCGCTTCGGCCATAACGAGGGCGACGAGCCTTCGTTCACGCAGCCGCTGATGTACGAACGCATCCGCAAGCACCCGCCGGTGTCGCAGCTGTGCGCCGCGAAGCTGGAAGGCGAAGGCGTGATCGACGCCGGCTGGGCCGACGCCCGCCGCGCCGAATTCGTCGCACAGCTCGAAGGGGATTTCGAGGCGGCGAAAAGCTACAAGCCGAACAAGGCCGACTGGTTCGCGGGCCGCTGGTCGGGTCTCTATGCCCCGACCGATCCCGAGGGCGCGCGCCGCAACATCGCGACGGGCGTCTCGGACAAATTGTTCGACGCGATCGGCCGCACGCTGACGACGATCCCCGCCGACCTCGAGGTGCACAAGACGCTGCGCCGCGTGATCGACGGCCGCGCCGCGATGTTCGCCGACAAGAGCGATACCGAGATCTTCGACTGGGCGACGTCCGAGGCGCTCGCCTTCGGCACGCTGCTCAGCGAGGGCTATCAGGTGCGCCTGTCGGGCCAGGATTCGGGCCGCGGCACCTTCAGCCAGCGCCACGCCGTCTGGGTCGACCAGAAGGACGAGCATAAATATGTTCCGTTGACCACTGTGCCCCACGGCCGGTTCGAGGTGCTCGACAGCCCGCTCTCCGAATATGGCGTGCTGGGCTTCGAATATGGCTATGCGATGGCTGACCCCAAGAGCCTCGTGCTCTGGGAAGCGCAGTTCGGCGACTTCGCCAACGGCGCGCAGATCATGATCGACCAGTTCATCGCGGCGGGCGAGGCCAAGTGGCTGCGCGCCAACGGCCTCGTGATGCTGCTGCCGCACGGCTACGAAGGGCAGGGCCCCGAGCATAGCTCGGCGCGCCTCGAACGTTTCCTTCAGCTGTGCGCGGGCGACAATATCCAGGTGTGCAATATTTCGACCCCGTCGAACTATTTCCACGTCCTGCGCCGCCAGATGCTGCGTCCGTTCCGCAAGCCATTGGTCATCATGACGCCGAAGTCGCTACTCCGCCACAAGCTGGCGGTGTCGCAGCGCTCCGACTTCATCGGCGACGCGCATTTCCGCCGCATCATGTCCGACCGCACCCCGCCCGCCGACGCCGATATCAAGCGCGTCGTGCTCTGTTCGGGCAAGCTCGGCTACGACCTGATGGAAGCGCGCGATGCGGCGGGCCAGACCGACACGACGGTGATCCGCATCGAGCAGATCTATCCCTTCCCCGGCGAACCGCTTGCCGTCCGCCTGAAGCGGATGCCGAAGCTGGAAGAAGTCGTCTGGGCGCAGGAAGAGCCGCGCAACAACGGCAGCTGGTTCTTCGTCGAACCTTTTATCGAGGAAGCGCTAAAGGAAGCCGGTTTCAAGGGCATGCGTCCGCGCTACGCCGGCCGCGCTGCCGCCGCCTCGCCCGCGACCGGCCTGATGAGCCGTCACCAGACCGAACAGTCGGCGCTCGTCGCCGATGCGCTCGGACTTTCGGTTCGGGCCGAAATCCGCCGCGCCAAGAACAAAGCCTGAGCCAGAGCTTAAGCCCTAAGGAACGCACAAGATGAGCACCGAAGTCAAAGTCCCCACGCTGGGTGAAAGCGTCACCGAAGCGACGATCGGCGAATGGCTGAAGAAGCCAGGCGAAGCGGTTGCGCTCGACGAGCCGATCGCCAGCCTCGAAACCGACAAGGTCGCGGTCGAGGTGCCTTCGCCCGTCGCGGGCGTGATGGGCCAGCAGCTCGCCGGCGTCGGCGACACGGTCAATGTCGGCGCGGTGATCGCGACGGTCGAGGCTGGCGGCGCGGCCGCTGCCGCTCCTGCGCCTGCCGCCGCGGCTCCCGCGCCGGCGCAGGCGGCCCCGGCCGCGCCCGCTCCGGCGACCGCGAGCGAAGACGGCGTCACGACGCTGTCGCCCGCCGTCCGCCGTCTCGTGCTCGAACATGGCGTCGACCCGACGAAGATCCAGGGGACCGGCAAGGACGGCCGCCTGACCAAGGAAGATGTGCTCGCCGCCGCCAGCGCCGCGCCGGCCGCCGAAGCCGCTCAGGCACCGGCGCCTGCTGCGGCCCCCGTTGCGAGCGGTGCGCCGGGCCGTCAGGAAGAGCGCGTCAAGATGACCCGCCTCCGCCAGACGATCGCGAAGCGGCTGAAGTCGGCGCAGGAAACCGCGGCGATGCTGACGACGTTCAACGACGTCGACATGTCGGCGGTGATCGCGACGCGCGATCGCTACCGCGAAAGCTTCGAGAAGAAGCATGGCGTGCGCCTCGGCTTCATGAGCTTCTTCACCAAGGCCGTCGCGCTCGCCGCGCATGACATTCCGGCGGTCAACGCCCGCATCGAGGGCGACGAAATCGTCTATCACAATTACCTCGACGTCTCGGTCGCGGTCAGCGCGCCGAACGGCCTCGTCGTGCCCGTCGTCCGCAACGCCGACAGCATGAGCTTCGCCGAGATCGAAAAGGCAATCGCCGACCTCGGCAAGCGCGCCAAGGAAGGCACGCTGACGATCGACGACATGACCGGCGGCACCTTCACCATCTCGAACGGCGGCGTGTTCGGCGGCCTGATGTCGACCCCGATCATCAACCCGCCGCAGTCGGCGGTGCTCGGCCTCCACCGGATCGAGGATCGCCCGGTCGTCCGGAACGGCGAGATCGTGATCCGCCCGATGATGTATCTGGCGATGAGCTATGACCACCGGCTGATCGACGGACGCGAGGCCGTGACCTTCCTCAAGACGATCAAGGAAGCGATCGAGGATCCGACGCGGCTGCTCATCGATCTTTGATACGCCTTCGAACCCGGTTTTATTGGCAGGGGAGTATTGGGCTATGACGGTCAGGACTGGTGCGGTGTTCGGCCTCGCGATGCTCGCGACGCTGGCGGGGTGCGGCGAGGCGGCGTCGAGTTTCGACGAGAGCTACAAGAAGCAGTTCCTCGACAACTTCAATGCGTCCTGCCAGTCGAGCGCCGCGGGCAGCGGAGCGCCGGCCGCCACGATTGCCGAAGTCTGCAAATGCACGGGCGAGGCGATCCTCGCCAAGCACAGCCCGGCCGAAGTGCTGACGATGAAGCCCGAAGACGGCCTGCCGCTGATGAAGGAATGCGCCGCGAAGTCGGGGCTGACCATGTAGGCATCCGGCGACGCCCGCGATGCAGTTTGTTGAGGTAAGACAAAATGGCTGATTACGACTACGACGTCCTTGTCATCGGTGCCGGTCCCGGCGGTTATGTCGCGGCGATCCGCGCGGCGCAGCTGGGGCTGAAGACCGCTTGCGCCGAAGGGCGCGAGACGCTGGGCGGCACGTGCCTCAACGTCGGCTGCATCCCGTCGAAGGCGATGCTCCACGCGTCGGAATATTTCGACGCCGCCGCCAATGGCGCGATGGCGAAGATGGGCATCAAGGTGAAGCCCGAGCTCGACCTGCCGACGATGCACGGCCAGCGTATCGATGCGGTGAAGGGCCTGACCGGCGGCATCGAGTTCCTGTTCAAGAAGAACAAGGTCGACTGGCTGAAGGGCTATGCGCAGTTCACGTCGGCCGACACCGTCGAGGTGGCAGGCAAGAGCGTCCGCGCGAAGAATATCATCGTCGCCACCGGCTCGTCGGTGACCCCGCTTCCGGGCGTTGCGGTCGATAACGACAAGCAGATCATCGTCGATTCGACGGGCGCGCTCGAACTCGCCAAGGTGCCGGGCCACATGGTCGTGATCGGCGGCGGCGTGATCGGGCTCGAACTCGGCAGCGTCTGGCGCCGCCTCGGCGCCAAGGTCACCGTCGTCGAATATCTCGACCAGATCCTGCCCGGCATGGACGGCGACGTTCGCAAGGAAGCGAACAAGATCTTCAAGAAGCAGGGCATCGAATTCAAGCTCAAGACCAAAGTCACCAAGGCCGAGGTCGCCGATGTAAAGGGGGGGGCGAAGAAGGCGGTGCTGACGCTCGAGCCCGCGGCGGGCGGCGACGCCGAAACGCTCGAGGCCGATGTCGTGCTCGTCTCGATTGGCCGCCGTCCGAACACCGAGGGTCTCGGCCTCGACAAGGCGGGACTGGCGCTCAACCAGCGCGGCCAGATCGAAACCGACCATGATTTCCGTACCTCGGTCCCCGGCATCTGGGCGATCGGCGACGTGATCCCCGGCCCGATGCTCGCGCACAAGGCCGAGGACGAAGGCATCGCCTGCGCCGAGAATATCGCGGGGCTGACCGGCATCGTGAACCACGATGTCATCCCGTCGGTCGTCTATACCTGGCCCGAAATCGCCGGTGTCGGCCTGACCGAAGAGGCGGCGAAGGAGCGCGGCGAAGTGAAGGTCGGCAAATTCCCGATGCTCGCGAACAGCCGCGCCAAGACGAACCACGAGCCCGACGGCTTCGTGAAGGTGATCGCCGATGCCAAGAGCGACCGCGTTCTCGGCGTCTGGTGTATCGCCAGCGTCGCGGGCACGATGATCGCGCAGGCGGCGCAGGCGATGGAATTCGGCGCGACGAGCGAGGACATCGCCTACACCTGTCACGCCCACCCGACCCACAGCGAGGCGATCAAGGAAGCCGCGATGGCGGTGACGGGCAAGCCGATCCACATTTGACCTCTGAATCCTCCCTGTGGCGAAGCCATGGGGAGGTGGCAGCCCGCAGGGCTGACGGAGGGGCTGAGACGTAGCAGCCCCTCCACCATCCTTCGGATGGTCCCCCTCCCCATCGCTACGCGACGGGGAGGATCGTGTAACGTCGGCGAGAATGATATGCCGCTGCTCGTGGAGCCCCAAACCCTCATCCGCCTGCTCGATCTTGCAGGGATCGGCGTCTTCGCGCTGTCGGGCGCGCTGATGGCGGTGCGCCTGCGGCAGACGCTTGTCACGGCCTGCTTCTTTGCGCTCGTCACCGGGGTCGGCGGCGGCAGCGTGCGCGACCTGCTGATCGGCGCACCGGTCTTCTGGGTGCAGGACGGGGCGATCGCCGCGGTGTGCATCGCGATCGCGCTGATCGTCTGGCTGACCCCCGAGCGCTGGTGGCAGGGGCAACTCCTCGAATGGGCCGATGCGGTCGGGCTGGCCGCCTATGCCGTGTTCGGTACCGCGAAGGCGCTTGCCTGGGGCGTGCCGCCGGTGCCGGCGCTGATGATGGGCGTGATCACCGGCTGCGTCGGAGGAACGATCCGCGACATCCTGGCAGGGGTGCCGTCGATCATCATGCGGCCCGAAATCTATGTCACTGCGGCGGCGCTCGCAGCCGGACTGTTCCTCACCCTGCTGTGGCTCGGCGCGGGCACTCCAGTCGCCGCCGTCGCCGGTGCGGTCGCCGGATTTATTCTGCGCGGGCTCGCAATTCGCTGGTCATTGGCGCTTCCGGCCTATAGGGGCCCCCGCGAATCGCGGTAAACAGCGGCCTAATCGAGCCGCAACGCTCCGTTTAACTTTGATCCGATAGGATCGCGGCTGGCGCGCAGGGGAGCGCGCCGTGGGGACTGGCCGAATTTTGTCGACATTGCTGATCCTTTTCGGCGCCGGGGTCGAGGCGCCCGCCTGCGCGAGCGCGTGCAGCGATCCGGTGTCGACCGGCCGCTGGATCGTCGGGCTGTCGCTGATCATCTTCATTCTGCCATTCGCCGCCGCGTCCCCGGCGCGCCACCTTCTGCGCCGGCTCGTGACACCGGTAACCCGCCGTAAACCACGGTCGGGGCCGCGCCGGTCGATCCGGTCGCGATTGATGGGCTGACAACAGGGTAAATAATGTGGCACTGTTTGTGCCATGACCGCTGCGCTCGACACCATCGCCCGCCAGGTCCGCGACCAGGCCACCGCCTTGCCCGACCTGTTCGGGCGTTTCGATTTCGACCGTCCCCCCGAACGATGGGCGGCCGAGGCAGAGGCCGTGAGCGAGCTTGGCGGCGTGAAGGGGATCGATCGCGCCGCCTATCTGGGCGATGCCGACCTCGTCGCGCGCATCCGCGAATATACGATGCTCGGCGACCGCACCGGCGATGCCTATGCCGCACTGATGCCGAAGCTGGGGTTTCAGCGCAGCGTCGCGATGCTGGTCGAGGCATGCGACAAGGGGGTCGAGGCGGTCGAGGATGCGCCGCCCGAACTCGTCGCGCTGATCCGCGAAATGGAGGCGAAGCCTGACTGGGTCGATATGGAACTGGTCGAGGAGGGCGCGGCCTATGAGCGCAACGCGACCGCAAACCTCGCGCCCTTCCTGATCCGCGGCGCCTTCATCGCGACCTTTCTCAACAAATATTCGGCGCTGCCGATGGCGCTCACCGGCACGCTCGGCCATGCGACCGCCGCGAGGCGGGTGAAGGAGACCGCAACCTTTTTCGCCACCACCGCGCTGCCGGGTGCGCTGCGCCGCTTCGGGCCGGGGTTCAAGGCGGCGGCGATGGTGCGGCTGATGCATTCGATGGTGCGCGTCAACGTGCTGTCGCGGCCGGGGATGTGGGACGCCGACACCTATGGCGTGCCGATCCCGCAGCTCGACCAGATGCCCGCGGGGCTGATCCCGATCTATTTCCTGTCGCAGGATGTGCTGAAGAGCGGGCGCACGTCGTTCAACCGGCTCGAGCGCGGGCGCGTCGAACTGGCGCGTTATCGCTGCTTCCTGCTCGGCCTGCCCGAGGATCTGCTCGCCGACACTCCGCAACAGATCGTCCGCATCTGGCGCACGCGCAGCGCGACCTTGCGCTATGAATATGACGACCCGATCTGTGGCGGGCTGCTTCGTGCGACGATGGAGGCCGAACTATCGACCGATCCGTCGCCCGCGGGCCGCGTCAAGCGCCGCCTCGAGCGCTCGGTGAGCCGCGTCTTCTTCGTGAAGGCGTTCCTGAACGGCGACACCGAGCGCGCCGACGGCGTCGGGGTGCCCGTCGGCCGCCGCGACCATCTGATCTATGGCGCGACGATGCTCGCGCTCGCGGGACGGATGACGGCATATCGCGTCGCCTCGCGCATTCCGGTGCTGCGTCACCTTGCCGACCGCCGCCTCGTCCGGCGCATCAACCGCCAGCTCGCCGGCTATGGCCGCGCCGAGTTCCGGTCCGACGCCGCGCATTATCGTCCGGCGACGGCTTGACCGCGCCGCGCTTCGCGGCATGTTGGTCGGCTAACGGCAGAGGATCAGAGTGGAATGACGACCGAGCAGGCGACGGCGAACGGGATCAGCATCACCTATGAGGACAAGGGGCCGAAGGACGCGCCCGCGATCCTGCTGGTGATGGGGTTGGGCGGACAGCTGACTTTATGGCCCGACGAGTTCGTCGACGCGCTCGTCGCGCGCGGCTTTCGCGTCATCCGCTACGACAATCGCGACGTCGGCCTGTCGACGCGTTTCGATGCAGCGGGCGTGCCCAACCTCAAATGGATGTTCGTCAAGGCGGCGCTCAAGCTGCCGGTGCGCAGCGCCTATACGCTTGCCGACATGGCGGCCGACGGTGTCGCGCTGCTCGACCATCTCGGCATCGAGCGGGCGCATGTCGTCGGGGCATCGATGGGGGGGATGATCGCGCAGCATATCGCGGCGCGCTATCCGGGGCGCGTGCTGTCGCTGACGTCGATCATGTCGACCACCGGCAATCCGCGGCTGCCGCGCGCGCAGAAGGAGGCGATGCGCGTGCTCGCCAACCGCCCGATGAGCGGCGATCCCGAGGCGATGATCGCCTACTCGGTCAACGCTGCGCGCGTAATCGGCAGCCCCGATTATCCCGCCGAGGAGGAACGGCTGCAACGCCGCGTCCGGGGCGATTACGAGCGCGGCTGGTATCCGCAGGGCGTCGCGCGGCAGATGGCGGCGATCGTCGCCGACGGCGACCGGCGGCCGATGCTGAAGTCGATCACGGCGCCGACCCTGGTGATCCATGGCGAGGCCGACCCGCTCGTCCCGCTCGCGGGCGGGCGCGACACGGCGGAGCATATTCCCGGCGCGCGGCTGATGACGATCCCCGGCATGGGGCACGACCTGCCGCTCGCGCTCGTCGACACGCTGTCCGGGGCGATCGCCGACCACGCGCGGGGCGTCGCGCTGGCGGCGTAGCGGGCGGGCGCATCGAAAACGCTGTGCGTCCCCGCGAAGGCGGGGACCCATCTTCCGACGGCTAGAAATGGCACCGATGGGTGATGGACCCCCGCCTTCGCGGGGGAACATGCGATTCCCGCTTCGGTCTATTTCAGCAACGACGCCAGCGTCGCGAGGAACCCCTGCGCTTCGCGCCCACTCGCGCGCGGCACGGCGGGCAGGAACGCACGGCAGTCGAGGCACGCGGCCTGCACCGACCCGGTTTTCGCGAGCAGCGACAAATCCTGCACCAGCCGGCGCTGGACGAGATCGCGGTTCATCGCCGCGATGCCGAACCAGCCGCGGGGTGCGGCCGCTTCCTGCTCCTGCTCGCCGCCGGTCAGGCTTGCGATCATCTTCGAAAATTCGCTCTGCTCTTCCTCATAATATTTGGCGTGGAAGGCGCCGTCGATCTTCGCCAGCTTCGCTGCGGCCGCCAGCGCGTCGGGTAGCCCGCCGAACTGGTCGACTAGGCCGATCTGGCGCGCGGTGCCGCCCGCCCAGACGCGGCCCTCGGCGATCGTGCGGATCTTTTCGATCGGCTGCTTGCGGCTCTTCGCGACCAGGCCGGTGAAGCGCGCGTAGATATCCTCGACGCTTGCCTGCGCGAGCGCGTTGAACTCGTCGTTCACGCCGCCGAACACGTCGGGCTGGCCCGACAGCGGCGTCGTCGCGATGCCGTCGGCGTTGACGCCGATCTTCGCGAGCGTCTGGTCGAAGCTCGGGATGATGCCGAAGACCCCGATCGATCCGGTGATCGTCTCGGGCTCGGCGAAGATGCGGTCGGCGGGGGTCGAGACCCAATAGCCGCCCGACGCGGCGACATTCGCCATCGAAACGACGACAGGCAGTTTCTTCGCCTTCGCCTGCAAAAGCGCCTGGCGAATCTGCTCGGACGCAAGCACCGACCCGCCGGGGGAATCGACGCGGAGCACGATGGCTTTCGTGCCGCTGTCGGCCACCGCGTCGAGGATATGCTGCGCGACGGTGTCGCCGCCGGCGCTGCCGTTCGGTGCCTCGCCATCGACGATTTCACCGACCACGGGTACGACCGCGATCGCCGCGCCCGCCTCGCTCACCGGATTGGCGGCGACCCAGTTTTCGAGCGGGATCGCGGCGAACTCCCATGGCCGGTTGTCGTCGCTGGTGCCGCTGATTTCGGCGACGCGCGCGCTGAACGCCATGCGGCTGCCGACCTTGTCGATCAGGCCGGCATCGACGCCCGCCTTCGACAAGTCGTTGCCCGCGGCCTTCACGGCGCCCGCCGTGTCGGCGATAAACGCATCGATCTTGGCCTTCGGTCGGGCCTTCTTGACGTCGGTCAGCCAGTTTTCCCAGAGCGCCCCGGCATAGGCGAGGTCGGCTTCCTTCGCCTCGGGCGACTGGTCGCTGCGCAGATAGGGTTCGACCGCGCTCTTGAAGGTGCCGACGCGATAGATGTGCGCGGTGACGCCGAGCTTGTCCATCAGCCCCTTGTAATAAAGGCGCGATCCGCCCGGGCCGGCGATCGCGACGCCACCGATGGTGTCGGCCCAGATTTCGCTCGCATGGGCGGCGATCTGGTAGCTGTCGGTGGTGTAGGCGGTCGCAAAGGCGAGCACGGGCTTGTTCTTCGCGCGCACCTTGTCGACTGCGGCGCCGATCTCGGCGAGCGAGACCTGCCCGCCGCCGAGGAAGCGGTCGAGGTCTAGCACGACCGAGGTGACGCGTTTGTCGGTCGCCGCGGTTTCGAGCGCGTGGACGACATCGCGGGTGCGAAGTTCCTTGAGCTGGTTGCCCCCCGACAGCGCCGCGAGCGGATCGACGTCGGACGGCTGTTCGGACACGACACCGTTGAAATCGATCAGCAGCGCGCCCTCGCTGACCGGCAAGGCGGCGTTCGGCCGCCCGGCGAGCAGCCCGAAGAGGAGCGCAAAGAACATCAGGAGGAAGATCAGCGCCAGCGCGTCCTTGATCCCGACGAGCAGGTTCCAGACCTTGCGCGGGAAGCTGGTGCCGCTCTTGCGCTTGTCCTCGCCCGGCAGCGGGCGGCGGACGGGGGTGGCCCAGGGGCTGGCGGGGTCGGTCGGAGGCGTCGCGCTACTGTCTGTCATGCGCCGGAACCTAGGGCTGCGCCCCGTCCTTGGCAATGCACGCTTCGACCGGTGTGCCGCCGTGGGCCACGAGCGCCGTCAGAGCCAGCCTTCGGCGCGATACCAGCGCACCGTTTCGGCGAGCGCGTCGGCGGTCGGGAGCGATGGTTGCCACAGGTCGGCGGGCGGGCGCGCGCCCTCGCTCGCCGCCCAGTCGGGATGCGAAATATAGCGCGCGCGGTCGGGGGTCAGCTTGGCGCGATCGCCGCGAACGAACCGGTCGAGTCGCCCGCCCGCCCTGACCAGGGTCGCCGGGATCGCGAGCGTCGCAACGCGATCGCGTCCGACCGCGCCACTGATCGCCTGCGCGAAGTCCTTGTGCGACCAGCCGCCGGCGGTGCCGTCGTCGGGCTCGTAAGTCTGGCCGATGCTCGTCGCGTCGTCGCTCGCCAGCGCGACGAGCAGGCGCGCGAGTTCCTCGACATAGATCGCCGACATCCGACCGCGCGGGGGCAGCATCATCACCCCGCGCTGCGCCATGCGGAACAGGTCGAGCATCTCGGTATCGCCGGGGCCGAACACCGCGGGCGGGCGCACGACCGTCCAGTCGAGCCCGCTCGCCAGCACGACGCGTTCGGCGCGCTCCTTCGACCAGCCATAGTTCGACAGCTCGGGTTCGCGCGCCGCGAGCGACGAGACGTGGATGAAGCGCCGCACCCCGGCGCCGCGCGCCGCGTCGACGACATTGGCGGTCGCGACGGCGTTGCCCGCTTCGAACGCGGCGCGCGTCGGCACGTTCACGACGCCCGCGATATGCATCGCGACCTCGGCGCCCGATACCATCGCGGCAAGGCTTTCGGGGTCATCGAGCGCGCCGGCGATCCAGGTGACGCCCTCGCGCGGCTCCTGCGGACGGCGGGTCAGGGCGCGGACGTGCCAGCCCGCTTCGACCGCCTGCCGCACGGTTGCACCGCCCACGAAGCCGGTCGCGCCGGTCATCGCGAGCACGCGGTTCGTCACAGCAGCACCATATGATCGCGGTGGACGATCGCCGTGCGGGGAGCATAGCCGAGCGCCGCCTCCTGCGCGTCGCGGCCGAGGCCGAGGATCGCCCTGGCGTCGGCCACCGGATATTCCGAAAGTCCGCGCGCGATCACGCGGCCGTCGGCTCCCGCGATGTCGAGAATGTCGCCGCGTGCGAAGTTGCCGCTCGCGTCGGTCACCCCGGCGGCGAGCAGACTTGCACCGCCGCGCAGCGCCTTCGCCGCGCCCGCGTCGATGGTCAGGCGGCCCTTCGCGGTCAGCCCGCCCGCGAGCCATGCCTTGCGCGCGCTCGCGCCTTTTTCAGCGACGAACAAGCTGTGCCGGGCCTCGGTCGACAGCGGCCGATCGATGTGACCCGATGCAATCGCCAGATGCGCCCCCGCGGCGTTGGCGATGCGCGCCGCCGCAATCTTCGATACCATCCCGCCCGACCCCATGCCCGACGCCGATCCGGCGTCGGCCATCGCCTCGATCGCGCCATCGATGCGTTCGATGCGCGCAATATGGGTGGCGCCGGGGAGGGCGGGGTTTCTGTCGTAGAGCCCGTCGATGTCCGAAAGCAGGATCACCCCGCCCGCCGCCGCCGCCTGCGCGACGCGCGCGGCGAGCCGGTCGTTGTCGCCGAAGCGGATTTCCTCGGTCGCGACGCTGTCATTCTCGTTGATCACCGGCACGACGCCGAGGTTCAAAAGCCGGTCGAGCGTCGCCGAGGCGTTGAGATAGCGGCGGCGATCCTCGAGGTCGTCGAGCGTCACGAGCATCTGCGCCGCGGTCAGCCCTTCGGCGCCCAGCACTTCGGCCCAGACATGGCTGAGCGCGATCTGCCCGGTCGCCGCCGCGGCCTGTGCATCCTCGAGGCTGGCACGGCCGCCCTTGGCCAGCCCCAGCCGCCGCGCGCCGAGCGCGATCGCTCCTGAAGAGACGACCGCGACCTGCTGGCCGGCGCGGATGCGCCCGGCGATGTCGGCGGCGATCCCCTTGAGCCATTCGCGCCGCACCGCGCCGCCCTCATCGACGAGCAGCGCCGATCCGATCTTGACGATCAGCCTGGGGCAGGAGGCGGGCGCGAACAACATGCGCCGCCGATAGCGTGCGCGGGCAGGGGTGCCAATGCGAATATCGCAGGCTTCGCGCGGCTATGCTATGCAGCGCGGGCCTCATCGAGCCCTTCTGGAGAGTCGCAAGCCAATCGGGTGAGGAGCGATGCGATGGCGACCGTTTTGGACGAAGAGAGACTGCACGCGTTCGTCGGCAAGATGCTCGGCGATCTTGGCGGCGGAATGAGTGTGCCGACGGTGCGGCTGGGGTTTAATCTCGGGCTGTTCGACGCGCTAGCGGAGGGGCCCGCGACCGCGGCCGATCTCGCCGCGCGCGCGGGCAATCTCCACGAACGCTATGTCCGCGAATGGGCGTTGGCGCAGGCAGCGAGCGGCTATGTCGACTATGATCCGGCGAGCGAGCGGTTCAGCCTCTCGCCCGAACAGGCGATGGTGTTCGTCCATCGCGACAGCCCGGTCTTTCTTGCCGGTGCCTTCGACCTGATCGCCGCGATGATCGAAGCGCAGCCGAAGGTCGAGGATTGTTTCCGCCGCGGCACGGGGGTGCGCTGGGGCGATCATGCCGGTTGCCTCTTTTGCGCGACGGGCGCTTTCTTCCGCCCCGGCTATGTCAACAATATCGTCCAGAACTGGATTCCCGCATTGGATGGCGTCGAGGCGAAACTGCGGCGCGGTGCCGCGGTCGCCGACGTCGGCTGCGGGGTCGGCTTCTCGACCCTGCTGATGGCCGACGCATACCCCGAAAGCCGGTTCGTCGGCTTCGATTTCCACGCGCCGTCGATTGAGGAGGCGCGGCGCCACGCCGCTGGTCATGGCTATGGCGATCGCGTGCGTTTCGAGGTCGCGGCGGCAAAGGAGATCGCCGAGGAGGGGTTCGACCTGATCACCATGTATGATTGCCTGCACGACATGGGCGACCCGCGCGGCTGCGCCGCGCAAATGCGCCGCATAATGGCGCCGGACGGGACGTGGATGATCGTCGAGCCGGTCGCGGGCAATACGCCCGCCGACAATATGAACCCGGTCGGGCGCCTCTATTACAACGCGTCGACGATGATCTGCGTCCCGACCTCGCTCGATCAGGAGGTCGGCGAGGGGCTGGGCGCACAGGCGGGCGAGGCGCGGCTGTCCGATGTCGTGCGCGCGGGCGGCTTTGCGAGCGTCCGCCGCGCGACCGAAGGGCCCTTCAACATGGTGCTGGAGGCGCGGTGATCAGATCGGCGACCAGTCGCCCGATGCTTCATCCTCGTCGGGATCGGCGCCCGGTTCGGGTTGGCCGACGGCTTCGAGCAGCTTGTCGAGCACCGCCTCGATGCCCGCGCCGCTGGCGCCCGAAAGCGCCATGACCGGATAGCCGCTTTCGGCTTCGAGCTCGGCCGAGAGCGCCGCGATCAGTTCCTCGTCGAGCGTGTCGACCTTGTTGAGCGCAACGACCACCGGCTTGTCGGTCAGGCCTTCGCCATAGGCTTCGAGTTCGTCGCGCACGATGCGATAGCTGGTCGCGACATCCTCGTCATTCGCATCGACGAGGTGGAGGAGGACGCGGCAGCGTTCGATATGGCCGAGGAAGCGATCGCCGATCCCCGCGCCGTCGGCGGCGCCCTCGATCAGCCCCGGAATGTCGGCGACGACGAATTCATGCCCCTTGTGGCTGACCACGCCGAGCTGCGGGCGCGTCGTCGTGAAGGCATAGGCGCCGACCTTCGCCTGTGCGTTGGAGACGGCGTTGATGAAGGTCGACTTGCCCGCGTTGGGCAGCCCGACGAGCCCCGCATCGGCGAGCAGCTTCAAACGCAGCCACACCCATGCCTCTTCGCCCGGCCAGCCCGGCCCGTGCTGGCGCGGCGCGCGGTTGGTCGAGGTCTTGTAGCTGGCGTTGCCGCGGCCGCCGTCGCCGCCGCGTAGGAAGCGGACGCGCTCGCCCTCCTTGGTGAGGTCGAGCAGCAGGGTGCGCTCGTCATCGTCGGCCAGGATCTGCGTGCCGATCGGGACCTGGATCACCAGATCGTCGCCGCCCGCGCCGGTGCGGTCGCGGCCCGCGCCGGGGGTGCCGCGGCGCGCCTTGAAATGCTGGGTATACCGAAAGTCGATCAGCGTGTTGAGGCCGGCGACGGCTTCGAACACAATGTCGCCGCCCTTGCCGCCGTTGCCGCCGTCGGGGCCGCCATATTCGATATATTTCTCGCGCCGGAACGACACGGCGCCGGGGCCGCCGTCGCCGGACTTCACGAAAATCTTTGCTTGGTCGAGGAAATGCATCGGGCGCCTTTAGTAGGAAAGGCCCATTTTGGCTAGCGTCGCTTGCCGACTCCACTGGCGATCAGCGATTCATAGGCGATGTCGCGCGCGCGGTGGCGCGGCAGGCCGAGCGCGCGGGCGAGCGGCGCGCCGAAAAGCGCATCGCCGAGCGCGAGCAGCACGAGTTGCATCGTCTCGTCCTCGAGCGGCTGCTCCTCGGCGCTATGATCCTGCCGCAATTCCTCGACGAGGTCATGGATTGCCTTTAGGATCGGATCGAGCGCGTTTTCGTTGCCCGACAGGATCATCCAGCTTGCCAGCGCCCCGCCGCCGCCCGTGTCGAAGGCGTCGAAGGCGAGGTCAACGACTTCGCGCGGATTCTGGTCGCTGGCGCGCTGACGGAGCACCGTCTCGCGGATCGTGGTGCTCACGAATTCGGCCATATTGTCGATCAGCGCCTGTTGCAGCCCCGCCGCGCTGCCGAAATGATGAAGCAGGTTCGCGTGCGTGCGGTCGACGCGCGCCGCGACCGCTTTCAGCGTCACCGCCTGCGGTCCGTTCTCGATCAGTATCTGGCGCGCCGCGTCGATCGCGGCGGCGCGGCTTTCCTCGGGACTCAGCCGCTTCTTGACTGCAATTGACACCACTGTAAGTAACCTTTAATATCTACCCCACCGGACGTCCCCACGTCCTGAAACCCCTTTCCGACGGTGAGGATCATATGTCCAGCCTTTCGCACTCCCCGACCCCGAATGACCTTACGATAACGCCGCGCGACGTCCGCTTCGGGCGCGAGGACAGGCAGGGCCGCTGGTGGTTGAACGGCGACCCGATCGCCTCGGCGTTCCACACCGCGCTGTCGGTGACCTTCCCGAAGGGCGAGGCGATGTTCATCGAGGCGGTGAAGGCGCACCGCGAGGGCGTGCCCGACAAGCTGGCGCGCGAGATCCGCGCCTTCACGCAGCAGGAGGTGATCCACAGCCGCGAGCATGTCGTCTTCAACCGGAAGGCGGCCGAGGCAGGATATGATCTCTCCGAACTCGAGGGCGACGTCGACGAGGTGATGGCGCTGATCAAGGCGCGTCCGCCGATCGTCAACCTGATGGCGACGATCGCGCTCGAACATTACACCGCGATGATGGCGGCGGTGATGCTGAAGGATCCCAAGATGTACGAGGGCGCCGAAGCGGAATGGGCGGCCTTGTGGAAATGGCATGCGATCGAGGAGATCGAGCATAAGGGCGTCGCCTACGACACCTGGCTCCACGCGACGAAAGACTGGAGCCGCTTTCGCCGCTGGCGCGCCAAGTCGCTGATGATGCTGCTCGTCACGACCCGCTTCTGGCCGCGCCGCGTCAAGGGGATGAAGGCGCTGCTCAGGCAGGACGGCCTCACCGGCTGGCGCGTCAGCGCGCGGATCTGGTGGTATCTGCTCGGCAGCCCCGGCATCCTGCGCCGCAGCTTCCTCCCCTGGCTCGCCTATTTCATGCCGGGCTTCCATCCGTGGAACCATGACGACCGCGCGCTGATCGGCAAATATGAAAGCGACTATGCCGATGCCGTGATGACGGCGCAGTCGTCGGCGCCCGAACTGGCCGCGGCCGCCGCTTAAGCGGACGGCGGGATTCGACCGGAAGCTGACCTATCTTTCATCGTCACCCTGAACTTGTTTCAGGGTCCATGGTCTGCCGTTTCCTTGGACGCGGCGCCGGATGCAAGGCCCGGTCATGGATGCTGAAATAAGTTCAGCATGACGAGGTTTAAGGACAGCTCCCCACCCCAAAGCCGCCATCGCCTTCAAATAAGCCTTTCCTACATTATCCCGCTGTGTCAGCCTTCATCCTACGCTCTTACGTGGGGAATCAACGCGGCGAGGCGGGCGAGGGGCGTTCGGCACCCCCCGGTCCCAAACCGGCGACGCAATGGGCTGAACTTTCCTGAACTTTGAAAAATCCATGCCGCGATGACCAGGCAAGGCATGGCGGCTTCCCGCCCCGGGCCGCCGCTTGCCTCTGGACGTCCCTGCCTCTGTCCCATATCCCCGCTTGGGGTCAGGGGAGGCGTCATGCAGCCACGGATGTCGGCGGCGGAAATCACGCAGCTTGAGCTGCAACTCGCGGGGCGGGATTCGTTGCTCCAGTTCGGCTGCGGCAACGCGACGCTCGTCGCGGCGCGGCAGGTGCGCAAGATCGTCGCGGTCGACGGCGACGCGGCCTGGCTCGACGAAGTGGGGCAGAATCTGGCCCGCGCCGCGATCGATTTCACCCCCCTCCATGCCGATATCGGCCCGACGCGCGAGGGCGGCTATCCCGTCGACGCGGGCCGGGCGCGCGACTGGCCGCGCTATCATGTCGATGTCTGGCGAAAGCTTGCGGGCAGCCCCGATGCCGTGCTGCTCGACGGGCGCTTTCGCGTCGCCTGCCTGTTACAGTCGATCATTCACTGCAAGTCCGACTGCATCTTCCTATTCCACGATTTTGTCGATCGCCCGCCCTATCAGGTGGTGACGCGGCACGTCGACGTGCTGGCGCGCGTCGATACGCTGGCGGTCATGCGGACCAAGCCGCAGGTCGACGGCAAGGCGGTGCTCCACGACCTTTTCGACCATTTCTTCATCGCGGATTGATCGGGCGGATTGACCGGCGCCCCGGCGCTGCGGCATGTCGGGTCGATGTTCACCGCCCCGAAATTCGCCGCGCCCCCGACGATCGAGACCGATCGCCTCCGCCTTCGCCCGACGCGCTTTTCGGACAAGGACGTCCATATCGCGATGTGGGCCGACGCGCGCGTCACGCGCTTCATCGGCGGCGAACCGCGCACACCCGACGTCAGCTGGGGCAAGTTCCTGAGCTCGGCGGGGCTCTGGCCGGTGATGGGGTTCGGCTATTGGGTCTTCGCCGACCGCGCGAGCGACGCGCTCGTCGGCATGGGGGGGCTGAGCTATTTCTGCCGCGGCATCCCCGAGCTCGAGGGCGTACCCGAAGCGGGCTGGGCGTTCGACGCCGATCATTGGGGCGCCGGCTATGCGACCGAGGCGATGACCGCTGCGCTCGGCTGGGCTGACGAGAATCTCGACGCGCCCGAAGTCCGCTGCATCATCGACCCCGGCAACGGCGCGTCCGAACGCGTGGCCGCGAAGCTCGGGTTCCAGCGCATTGGAGAGAGCGACGCTCTTGGCGATGTCGTCGCTATCTATGCGCGGCCGCGCGGGGGCTAGAGCGCCTCGACGACCAGCACGCCGCCCTCGGCGCTGACGACGCGAACCTTGGACCCCTCGGCGATATCGGGCCCGCGTACCGGCCATTCGCCGTCGCCGACCTTGGCGCGGCCGCGGCCGTCCTCGATCGCCTTGGTCACCGTCAGCACCTCGCCGACGAGGCGGCCGCCGCGCTGGTTGAGGTGCGGGTCGGTGGTGGTGATCGGGTTCGCCTTCAGCCAACGGCGCCCGCCATAGAGGGCGACGAACGACAGGATCGCGAATATACCGAGCTGGAGCGGGATGCTCAGCGGCACGACCCATGCGATCACGCCGGTGACGACCGCCGCAGTGCCGACCCAGATCAGGAAAAAGCCCGGCGCGACGATCTCGGCGGCGGCGAGCAGCACGCCGAGCGAGAGCCATGCCCAATGGGGTTCCATATTGGCGATGAAGTCGGGCATGTCAGGCTCCCGTCTTGCGTTCGAGCGCGTCCCTGGCGAGTTCGCCGATGCCGCCGAGCGTGCCGATCAGCTGCGTCGCCTCGACCGGGAAGAGGATCGTCTTGCTGTTCGGGCTGGTCGCGAACTGGCTCACCGCTTCGACATATTTCTGCGCGATGAAGTAATTGATCGCCTGCGCGTTGCCGCTGGCGATCGCCTCGCTCACCATCTGCGTCGCTTTCGCTTCGGCCTCGGCCTCGCGTTCGCGCGCCTCGGCGTCGCGGAAGGCGGCTTCGCGGCGGCCCTCGGCTTCGAGGATCTGGCTCTGCTTCTGTCCCTCGGCGCGCAGGATTTCGGACGCGCGGCTGCCCTCGGCCTCGAGGATGTTGGCGCGCTTCTCGCGCTCGGCCTTCATCTGCCGCGCCATCGCGTTCGAAATGTCGGCCGGCGGTCGGATGTCCTTGATCTCGACGCGGGTGATCTTGACACCCCAAGGCGTCGTCGCATCGTCGACGACGTGCAGCAGCCGGGTGTTGATCTCGTCGCGCTTCGACAGCGTTTCGTCGAGGTCCATCGAACCCATCACGGTGCGCAGGTTCGTCGTCGTCAGGTTCATGATCGAGAGATAGAGGTCGCTGACCTCATAGGCCGCCTTCGCGGCGTCGAGCACCTGGAAGAAGACGACGCCGTCGACCGCGACCATCGCATTGTCCTTGGTAATGATCTCCTGCCCCGGAATGTCGAGCACCTGTTCCATCATGTTCACCTTGCGCCCGACGCGGTCGAAGATCGGCATGATGAAGTTGAGGCCGGGCTGCGCGGTGTGGGTGAAGCGGCCGAAGCGTTCGATGGTGTAGGCATAGCCCTGCCGCACGGGCGTCAGCGCCCAGATCAGGAACACCAGGGCCAGAACCACCAGCGCGAGCGCGAATTCCATCGATCATCCCCTCTTGCAAGATTGCGTCGTTGCAAACCCGCTTCCTTATTGCGGCAATGCTGCGGGTGCGCCACAGAAAAGAGCATGACGACCGACGCCGCACCGCCCCGCTCGCTGCTCTATGTCCCCGGATCGAACGCGCGCGCGCTCGAAAAGGCCCAGGGGCTCGCCGCCGACCTGCTGATCATCGACCTTGAGGATGCGGTACCCGCGGACCGCAAGATCGAGGCGCGCGAGGCGATGCGCCGCGCGGTCGAGGCGGGCTATCCCGGCAAGCGTATCGCGGTGCGCGTCAACGCGACCGGAAGCTGGGAACAGGAGGCCGACATCACGGCGCTCTACGGCCTTGCGCTCGACGCGGTGGTGCTGCCGAAGGTCGATGCGGTCGCCGATCTGGATCCGGTGCGCGCGCTGGGCGTGCCGATCCTGGCGATGATCGAGACGCCGGTCGCCATCTATGCCGCGCGCAACATTGCAGCGGACCCGGCCGTTGTGGGCCTGATCGCCGGTCTTAACGATCTGGCGCATGAATTGAAGCTGCCGGACGGCATGGATCGCAGCGCGATGAGCGTCGCGATCCAGACCATCGTGCTTGCGGCACGCGCGGCCGGCGTCTGGGCTTTCGACGGCGTATATAACGCGCTCGACGATGCGGCGGGCTTCGCCGCGGAAGCGGCCGAGGCTCGACGGCTCGGTTTCGACGGCAAGACGCTGATACACCCGTCGCAGGTCGACCCGTGCAACGCTGCCTTCGCGCCGTCGGCGCGCGAGATTGCCGAGGCCGAGGCGCTGATCGCTGCTGCGACCGGCGGCGCGCAGCGGCACGAAGGGCGGATGATCGAGGATATTCACGTCGCGGCGGCGCGCGCGCTGCTGGAGCGAGCGGGGCGGTAGCGGCTGCCGTTCGTCGTTCGACGAACGCGACTTGTCTGTCGGTGGCGGAAATGCCATGCGGCAGCCCCATGAAAATCACGAAATTCCATGCCGCTATCGCGGCCGTCGCTCTTGTCGCCGTCGCTCCTGCCGTTTCCGCCGCTCCCGCCAAGCGCGACGCGCCGGTGACCGAGGCCGAGCTTGCCGATCATATAAAAATCCTGTCGAGCGATGCCTTCGAAGGCCGCGCCCCCGGCACCGAGGGCGAGGATCGCACGATCGCCTATGTCGTCGGCGAGTGGGCGAAGCTCGGGCTCGAACCCGTTTCCGGCAGCGCAACCCCCTGGCTGCAGGGCGTGCCGCTGGTCGAGACGCAGGCGACGGGTGGGACAGCGACGTTCAGGCTGAAAGGCAGCGATCTCGGCGTTGGTGCAGACGGCGTACTGCTGACCGGGCGCGATGCCAAAGTCTCGCTGGCAAACCTGCCGGTCGTGTTCGTCGGCTATGGCCTTGATGGCGCGGGCAAGGTCAATGCCGACGTCAGCGGCAAGGTCGCCGTGATGCTCTATGACAATGCGCCTTTCGGCGAGAATCTTCCGCGCTATCGCGAACGGCGGCAGAAGCTGGCCGATGCGGGTGCGAGCGCGGTGCTGGTCGTTGCCACCGATGATGCGTTGTGGAGCCAGCTCCAGAGTTCAGTCGGCGGCAAAGCAACTCGCCTTGCTTCGGCCGCGCCGGGCGCACCCGTAACCGGCTTCCTGTCGCCCACGGCCGCCGATACGCTGTTCCAGAAGGCGGGACAGGATGGAGCCGCGCTTCGCGCCGCAGCAAAGGCGGCCGATTACAAGGGCGCGGCGCTCCCCGCGACCGCGGACTTCGCGACGACCTCGGTTGTGCGCGCCTACGAGAGCAACAATATCATCGCAAAGCTGCCGGGCGCGAAGCCCGACGGCAAGGCGGTGCTGTTCCTCGGCCATTGGGATCATCTCGGCATCTGCGCGCCCGACGATCCCAAGGACCGAATCTGCAACGGTGCGGTCGACAACGCGAGCGGGATTGCGGTGCTGACCGCGGTCGCAAAGCGCCTCGCGAGCGGGAAGCGCCCCGACCGCGACATCTATTTCATGGCGACGACCGCCGAGGAAAAAGGCCTGCTCGGCGCGCACTGGTTCGCCGACCATCCGGTGGTGCCGCTCGCCGACATCACCGTCGCGCTCAACATCGACACGATTGCCATCTCGCCGCGCGGTACCCCCGTCGCGACGATCGGGCGCGGCAAGCCCGCCTATGACGCGGTGGTGCGCGCCGCCGCGACGAAGCTCGGCCGCAAACTCGACGAGGATGGCGAGGCCGACGCCTTCGTCCAGCGGCAAGACGGCTGGGCGCTGGGTGCGAAGGGTGTCACTTCGCTGATGGTCGGTGGCAGCTTCTCGGACATGCCGCTGCTCGAGAAATTCCTCGAAAGCGACTATCACGGTACCAGCGACGAATTTTCGGACAAGGTGCCGCTCGGCGGCGCGGCGGAGGATGCGGACCTGCACGTCGCGCTCGGGCGCGTGTTCGCCGATACGAAGCTGTGGCCGGGAAAGTAATTTCTTCGTCATTGCGAGCGACGCGAAGCAATCCAGGGTGGGTACGCTACCCTGGATTGCTTCGCGTCGCTCGCAATGACGGGCCTTGTCAGGCCGCCTGCTTGGCGCGCTCCGACATCTCCTGATTCAGCATCTCTGCCAGTAGGAAAGCAAGCTCGAGGCTCTGCCCCGCGTTGAGACGCGGGTCGCAATGCGTGTGATAACGGTCGGCCAGATCCATCTGGGTCACATCCATCGCGCCGCCGGTGCATTCGGTGACATTCTGGCCGGTCATCTCGATATGGATGCCGCCGCCATGCGTGCCCTCGGCGCGGTGGACGGCGAAGAAGCCGCGCACTTCGGCGAGGATGCGTTCGAACGGGCGCGTCTTGTAGCCGTTGTTCGTCTTGATGACATTGCCGTGCATCGGGTCGCACGACCAGACGACGGGATGCCCCGCCTCCTTCACCGCACGGACGAGCTTGGGCAGATGCGCCTCGATCTTGTCATGGCCATAGCGGGTGATCAACGTCATCCGGCCGGGGATGCGGTTCGGGTTCAGCGTGTCGAGCAGGCGCAGCAGCACGTCGGGCTCGAGGCTCGGGCCGCACTTCATGCCGATCGGATTGCCGACGCCGCGCAGATACTCGACATGCGCCGACCCCTCGAAGCGGGTGCGGTCGCCGATCCACAGGAAATGGCCGGACAGGCCGTACCAGCCGCCGGTCAGGCTGTCCTGCCGCGTCAGCGCCTGCTCATAGGGGAGCAGCAGCGCCTCATGGCTGGTGTAGAAGCTGGTGCCCTTGATCTGCGGCACCGTCTCGGGCGTCACGCCGCACGCTTCCATGAAAGCGAGCGCCTCGGAAATCCGCGCGGCGGTTTCCTGATATTTCTTCGCCCACGGGCTGCGGTCCATGAAGTCGTGCGTCCAGGCGTTGACCTGATGCAGGTTGGCATAGCCGCCGCCGGCGAAGGCGCGCAGCAGGTTCAGCGTCGCCGCCGACTGGTTGTACGCCTTGACCATCCGCTGCGGATCGGGCGCGCGGCCCGCAGCCTCGAACGCGATGTCGTTGATGATGTCGCCGCGATAGCTCGGCAGTTCGACGCCGTTCACCTCTTCCATGTCGGCCGAGCGCGGCTTCGCGAACTGGCCCGCCATGCGGCCGAGCTTCACCACCGGCATTTTCGACGCGAAGGTCAGCACGACCGCCATCTGGAGCAGCACGCGGAAGGTGTCGCGGATGTTGTTCGGGTGGAATTCGGCGAAGCTCTCGGCACAGTCGCCGCCCTGGAGCAGGAAAGCCTTGCCCTCTGCCACGCGGCCTAGGTCGGCGGTCAGGTCGCGCGCTTCGCCCGCAAAGACGAGCGGCGGATAGCCCGCGAGTTCCTTTTCGGCCGCCGCGAGGGCCGCTTCGTCGTTGTAGATCGGGAGCTGTCGGGCCTCGTGCGAGCGCCAGCTGTGCGGTTGCCATTGTTTCGTCATATCGACCGTCTTCTACGCCAATTTCGATCCAAACGCGAATCGCCCGCCGCCATGAAGCCTATGCCCATGGGAAGCAAGCAAGAGTGATTAAATTAGCGGAGAGGAGTATTTTGCGCAGCGAAGCTTTTCTCTTCTGCCAGGAAATGATAGTTTATTTCAGATTTTTGGAGATCCATGCCGATTTTTCATCAAGGCGTTGGGCAATCGGTAACGTTATCGGCCTAGTGGTCCGCTTGGGGACCGTACCGTAAAAGTCGTTGGATATGGCCAATTTCGATCCGGCCTGGTTCGGTTATGGGGCTCTCGTCGCGTTGCTGGCGGCCAGTTTCGTCGCGCGCGTCAATCACGTCCGTTTCGGCCTTGCCATCGCCGCGCTGCTCGCGCTGCCCGTCGCGCTCTATGGCTGGCGCGGAACGCTCTTCACGCTGCTGATCCTCGCGATCCTCCTCGTGAACCTGGGCTTGATCGCACGCCTGTGGCTGCAGGGATCGCAAGTCCGCTTCTCGCCCGAGGAACAGGAATTGCGCGACCTTCATTTCAAGGGCCTGCCGCCTGCGACCGCGCGGGCGCTGATCGACGAAGGCTTCTGGATTTCGGCCAAGCGCGGCGAAGTGCTGATCCGCGAAAATGAAGCCGCTCCCTGCCTTTTCTATCTTGCCGAGGGGCGGGCGGCGATCCGCCGCGACGGCGCCGACGTCGGCGCGCTTGCCGACGGTGCACTGATCGGCGAGGCGACGGTGCTCGACGGCGCCCACGCGACGGGAACCGTCGTGCTGACCAGCAACGCGCGGCTGTGGTTCATCCCCGCTGCCGGGCTACGCGCCTATCTGGGTACGCACCCCGATGTCGCGGGGGCGCTCCACGAGGGCTTCGCACGGGCGCTCCGCGGAAAGCTGGCGAGCGCGAATGGCCGCATTGCAGGCGCCGCGTCGCTGTCCTAGGGTCGCTGCCTTCGATCTGTAATCGGCAGGCTCTACGCGGCATTTATGACACTGACACTCTATGGCATTCCGAACTGTGACACGGTCAAAAAGGCGCGCCGCTGGCTCGACGATCACGGTGTCGCTTATGACTTTCACGATTATCGCAAGGACGGGCTCGACGCGGCGCGGCTGCAGGGCTGGATCGACACGCTTGGCTGGGAGAAACTGCTCAACCGGAGTGGTACGACCTTTCGCAAGCTGCCCGAAGCCGCGAAGGAAGGGCTGGGCGCCACATCGGCGAAGGCGCTGATGCTCGACCAGCCCGCGATGATCCGCCGCCCGGTCGTCGATGCCGACGGCGATCTCAGCGTCGGATTTTCGGCCGACGACTGGCAGCGGCGTTTTGCATGATCCGCTGGCTCGCTGCGCTGCTCGCGCTTTCGCTTGCCGGATGCGGGGCTGATCCCGTGGCGGCCGAACCGACGCTCGATGGCCAGCCGCCGATCGTCATCGCGCATCGCGGCGCGTCGGGCGAACGGCCCGAACATACGCTGGCGAGCTACCGCCTCGCGATCGAGTTTGGCGCCGACTTTATCGAGCCTGACCTTGTGCTGACCAAGGACGGCGTTCTCGTCGCGCGCCACGAGAACGAGATTTCGGAGACGACCGACGTCGCCGATCATCCTGAATTCGCGGGTCGAAAGGCGACGAAAACGATCGACGGCAAGCCGGTGACGGGCTGGTTCACCGAGGATTTCACGCTCGCCGAACTCAAAACGCTGCGCGCGAAGGAGCGATTGCCGCAGCTTCGCGGCACCGCGCACGACGGCGAATATGAAATCCCGACCTTCGCCGAAATCCTCGACCTTCTGGCCGAGACCAACAAGAGCCGGGCGAAGCCGGTGGGCGTCTATCCCGAAACCAAGCATCCGACCTATTTCGCGTCGATCGGCCTGCCGCACGAGGCGCCCTTGCTCGCGATCCTAGACCGATATGGCTATCGCGGCCGCAAGGCGCCGGTGTTCATCCAGAGCTTCGAAGTCGCCAACCTGAAGGCGATCCGCGCGAAGAGCGATCTGCCGCTGATCCAGCTGATGGACGGCGAGGGCGGTCCCGCCGACGATCCGAAGCTCAGTTATGCCGCGATGGCGACGCCGGCGGGGCTCAAGGCAGTCGCCGCCTATGCCGACGGGATCGGGCCATACAAGGAAATGATCATTCCGCGGAGCGCGCTCGGCACGCTCGGCGATCCGACCAGCCTCGTCCGCGACGCCCATGCTGTGCGGCTCAAGGTCCATCCCTGGACGTTCCGCCGCGAGAATTATTTCCTGCCGCTCGCCGACAAGGGCGGGGTCGATCCCGCCGGGCACGGCGATCTGGCGGCCGAGATTCGCACCTATGTGGCGACCGGTATCGACGGGCTGTTCAGCGACAATCCGCGCGAGGCGGTCCCCACGGTGAAGGAACGAGTCACGAAATGACCGAGAAGACCCTTGGCCAAAGCGGGCTTTGGATCGAGCCTTTCGTGCTTGGCGGCAATGTCTTCGGGATGACCGCGGGCCGCGACGCGAGCTTCGCGATCCTTGACCGCTTCGCTGAACGGGGCGGCGGGATGATCGACACCGCCGACGTCTATTCGGCATGGGTTCCCGGCCATAGGGGCGGCGAGTCCGAAAGCATGATCGGCGCCTGGCTGAAGGCGCGCGGCGCGCGCGACAAGATACTGATCGCGACCAAGGTCGGGATGATGCCCGGCGGCCTGAAGCCCGATCGCATCCGCGACGCGGCGCAAGGCTCGCTCGACCGGCTCGCTACCGACACGATCGACCTCTATTTCGCACACAAGGACGATCCCGACGTACCGCTGGACGAGGTGCTCGGCGCGTTCGCCGAGCTTGTCGATGCCGGTATGGTTCGCGCGATCGGCGCGTCCAACTATTCGGCGGACCGGCTGGCCGAGGCGCTGCGCGTTTCGGACGCAAATGGCCTGCCGCGCTACACGGTGGTGCAGCCCGAACTCAACCTGCTCGACCGCGGACAATATGAGGGCGCGCTGCAAGAGCTCTGCATCGCCGAGGGGCTGGGGGTGGTCACCTATTTCAGCCTGGCCTCGGGCTATCTGTCGGGCAAGTACCGCACCAGCGACGACCTTGGCAAAAGCCCGCGCGGCGCGCGCGTCGGACGCTATCTCGAGGGCAAGGGGCCGATGGTGCTGACGGCGATGGAAGCCATCGCGGCCGAAACCGGCGCGACGCTGTCGCAGATCGCGCTCGCCTGGGTTGCCGCGCAGCCCGGCGTTACGGCGCCGATCGCCAGCGCGACGACGGTCGAGCAGCTCGACGACATCATGGGAAGTCTGGACCTCGCGCTCACCGCTACGCAGCGCGCGGCGTTGGCCGCCGCCGGGGCCTGACCGGACGGGCGGATAAGGTTGGCAAACCGCGGTCGCATCGGCTAGACCCCCGCGCCATGTCCACGACCCCCAAAACACTCACGCTCGACACGTCGACGAGCCGCGCCAACCCGACCCCGCAGCCGATGAAGCGCCTTACGGTGCCGCGCATCCGCCAGCGCAAGGGGGGCGAGCCGATCGTCATGCTTACCGCCTACACCGTCCGCATGGCGCAGCTGCTCGACCCGCATTGCGACATGCTGCTGGTCGGCGATTCGCTCGCGCAGGTGATCTATGGCCTGCCGCATACGGTCGGCGTGACGATGGACATGATGGCGCTGCACGGCGCGGCGGTCGTGCGCGGCAGCTATCACGCCGCGGTGATCGTCGACATGCCCTTTGGCAGTTACGAGGGCAGCCCGCAGCAGGCGTTCGACAATGCCGCGCGTCTGCTCAAGGAAACCGGCGCGGCGGCGGTGAAGGTCGAGGGCGGCAAGGTGCTCGCTCCGACGATCGAATTCCTGACCCAGCGCGGCATCCCGGTGATGGGGCATGTCGGGTTGACCCCGCAGGCGGTCAACATCCTCGGCGGCTATGGCGTGCGCGGCAAGAGTAAGGAGGAGGCGCGGTCGATCGTCGAGGACGCGGTCGCGGTGGCGCAGGCGGGCGCCTTTTCGATCGTCATCGAGGGCGTGCTCGAATCGATCGCGATCGAGATCACGAACAAGGTTGCCTGCCCGACGATCGGCATCGGCGCCTCGGCGCAATGCGATGGGCAGGTGCTGGTCACCGACGACATGCTCGGCATGTTCGAACGCGTCCCCAAGTTCGTGAAACGCTACGGGACTTTGTCGGGCGCCGTTACCGAAGCGGTGAAGGATTATGCGGACGAAGTCAGGTCCCGTTCATTCCCGACGGGGGATCAGATTTACGAAGGATGAGGCGCCGAGTGAAACGCTTGGCCTTTGCCAGCGCCGCCGCTAAGGAAGCGGCCGGCGGGCGCTGCTCATGCGGTGCCGGCGCTGGTTTATGGAGGTTTGATTGGCCCTGAGCCCGACGAACAATAATGCGGCGCTGCTGCAGGAAGTCGATGAGGCGGTTCGCAAGGATCGGCTCGACACGATCATGCAGCGCTTCGGCCGCTGGATCGTCGCGGGCGTGATCGCGGCGCTGCTCGCTTTCGGCGGTTACCTCTACTGGGGCCACCGGCAGGAAGTCGCGCGCGGCGAAAAGGCCGAAGAACTGCTCGCGGCGTTCGACAAGGTGGCGAGCGGCCAGCCGTCGGCGGCGGCTGCGGCGCTGAAGACGCTGGAGGGCGAGGGCGATCCCGCGTACCGTGCCGCCGCGCTCCTCGAACAGTCGAACCTGAAGGCGCAGTCGGGCGACATCAAGGGCGCCGCCGCGCTCGTCGCGAAGGTAGCTGCGGACACGAAGCTCGACCAGTCGCTGCGCGACATGGCGCTGATCCGCCAGACCGCGCTCGAATTCGACACGTTGAAGCCCGAAGCGGTCATTGCGCGGCTGAAGCCGATCGTCGATGCGAAGGATCCGGCGTCGAGCTGGTTCCCGAGCGCCGCCGAACTCAGCGCCGCGGCCTATTACCAGCAGGGCAAGTTCGACGAGGCCGGCAAGCTGTACGGCCGGATCGCCAAGACGCCGCAAATTTCGAAATCGCTGCAGTCGCGCGCCGTCCAGATGGCGGGAATGCTCGGCGTCGATGCGGTCGCCGACCGCGCGGCAGCGAGCATCGCGGCCGATGCGAAGCGGGTGGCCGAACGCGTCGCCGCGAACCAGAAAGGCACGCCGGAGGCAGCGGCGGCCGCAACGAGCGAGGAAGCCAAGTAAATGCGGAAACTTCACTATGTGGCGGGCGCGATGCTGATTGCGCTGCCACTGGCGGGCTGCGGCGCGTTCAAGGGCAATGGCGGTCCCAAGACCCCGACGGTCGGCCAGCGCGTGTCGATCCTGTCGAACGACAACAGCATCAAGGTCGATCCCGCCACCGAATCGGTCGCGGTCGTACTGCCCGAGCCTGTCGTGAATCCGAACTGGGCGCAATCGGGCGGCAACGCTTCCAAATCAATGGGCCATCCGGCGCTCGGCGCGGCGCGCACCAAGATCTGGGAAGCCAGCATCGCGGGCAGCAACAACAAGCAGCGCCTCGCCGCTTCGCCGGTGATCGCCGACAACCGTCTGTTCGTCGTCGATACCGATGCGGTCGTTTCGGCCTTTGCCGCCGATACCGGCACGAAGCTGTGGAGCGTGTCGATCGGCAGCACGGGCAAGGATTTCAAGAATTCGCTGTTCGGCGGCGGCGCGGCCGTGGACGGCACCACCGTCTATGCCACCAGCGGTTCGGGCGATGTGGCCGCGCTGAATGCCACCGACGGCTCGGTGCTGTGGAAGGCAAAGCCGGCGGGGCCGCTGCGCGGCGCGCCGACGGTCGCTTTCGGCGGCGTCTATGTGATCAGCCAGGACAACCAGATTTTCGCGCTCAGCGCTGCGAACGGCGCGGTGCAGTGGCAGGCGACGGCCTCGCTCGAGGCAGGCAGCATCTTCGGCGCGGGGTCGCCGGCGGCGGCGCAAGGCACAATCGTTGCCGGCTATTCGTCGGGCGAGGTGCAGGCCTATCGCTACGAGAACGGTCGCGACCTCTGGGAAGACGCTCTTGCGCGCACCTCGATGGCGCTGTCGGTGTCGACGCTGTCGGACGTCGACGCCGATCCGGTCATCGACCGCGGCCGCGTCTTCGCGCTCGGTCAAGGCGGCCGCATGGCGAGCTACGAGCTCGTGACCGGCCAGCGGAGCTGGGAAATTTCGATCGCAGGCATCTCGACACCCTATGTGGTCGGCGAGTGGGTTTATGCGATGACCGACGACGGCAAGCTGCTCTGCGTTGCGCGCGGCAGCGGCAAGGTCCGCTGGCTCCAGCAGCTCGCGCGCTTCCGCGTCGAAACCGAGAAGAAGAAGAAGGACCCGATCCGCTGGACTGGCCCGATACTGGCGGGCGGCCGCCTGATCGCGGTGAACAGCGAGGGGCAGCTCGTCGAATTCTCGCCGACCGACGGATCGACGATCGCGACGACCGAATTCAAGGCGCCGCTGTCGCAGTCGCCGGTGGTCGCGAACAATATCTTGTATATTTTGGCAGACGACGGGCGCATCACGGCCTGGCGCTGATCGCGTCCGGGCCCGGGGCGGCCCGGATTAGATAGGAACCAAGCCATGTCGCGACTTGCGACGATCGCCATTGTCGGCCGGCCCAATGTCGGCAAATCGACGCTGTTCAACCGGCTTGTCGGCAAGCGCCTCGCGCTCGTCGACGACCAGCCGGGCGTGACGCGCGACCGGCGCGAGGGCGACGGCAAGCTGCTCGGCCTCGAATTCCTGATCGTCGACACCGCGGGGTTCGAGGATCAGGACGCGGCGACGCTGCCGGGGCGGATGCGCGTCCAGACCGAAAAGGCGGTACGCGAGGCCGACGCCGCGCTGTTTCTGATCGACGCGCGCGCCGGCGTGATGCCGCTCGACGAAGAAATCGCGCGCTGGCTGCGCAGCGAGGACACCCCGATCATCCTCTGCGCGAACAAGGCCGAGGGCAAGCAGGGCGAGACGGGGCTGATGGAGGCTTACAGCCTCGGCTTCGACAATGTTCTCGCGCTCAGTGCCGAACATGGCGAGGGGCTGGTCGACCTGTTCGACGCGCTGCGCCCGATCGTCGAACCCTTTATGGATGCCGATGAGGGACAGGCGGTCGATGGCGATGACGAGGACGCGCCGCTCGGCCCGCTCAAGCTCGCGATCGTCGGGCGCCCGAACGCGGGCAAGTCGACCTTGATCAACCGCATGATCGGTGAGGACCGCCTGATCACCGGGCCCGAAGCCGGGATCACGCGCGATTCGATCCGGGTCGACTGGCAGTGGGAAAAGGACGGCGAGGTCCATCCGATCCAGCTGTTCGACACCGCCGGGATGCGCAAGCGCGCGAAGGTGCAGGACAAGCTCGAGAAACTGTCGGTCGCCGACGCGCTCCACGCGGTCGACTTCGCCGAGGTCGTCGTGCTGCTTCTTGACGCCACAAAGGGGCTGGAGGCGCAGGATCTGCGCATCGCCGACCGGGTGATCGAGGAGGGGCGCGGACTGATCGTGGCGCTCAACAAATGGGACGTCGCCGAAGACCCCTCGTCGCTGTTCAACGGCGTGCGCGCGGCGCTCGACGACGGGCTGTCGCAGATCAAGGGTGTGCCGCTGCTCAGCATCTCGGGCGCGACGGGGAAGGGGATCGACACGCTGGTGCGCGTGGCCTTCGAACAGCGCGCGATCTGGACCAGCCGCGTCTCCACCGCAAAGCTCAACCGCTGGTTCGAACGCGCGATCGAGGCGAACCCGCCGCCCGCGCCCGGCGGCAAGCGGATCAAGCTGCGCTATATGACGCAGGCGCGCACGCGTCCGCCGACGTTCGTCGTCTTCGGCAGCCGCACCGACGCGCTTCCCGCAAGCTACCAGCGTTACCTGACCAACGGGATGCGTAAGGAACTGGGCTTCCAAGGGGTGCCGATCCGCCTCAATTTCCGCAACACGCGCAACCCCTATGACGATTGAGATGGCCGCGGACGCGGCGAGCGTCGTCGTCGATGCGCGCGGCATGCGCTGCCCGTGGCCCGCGCTGCGGCTCGCACGGGCGATGCGCGATGCGCGCGACGTGCTGTTGCTCGCCGACGACCCGCAGGCAGGACGCGAGGCCGCGGCGCTGGCCGCCCAACATGGCTGGACTCTCGAACCCGCAGGGGAAGCGGGCTGGCGCGCGCGCCGCGACTGACCCAAAACGGGGCGGCTTTCGTGCGCCGTCCGGAACAGCGTAACCTCTTTTTTACCGACTTTGGTGCATGGTGCGGCCGGGACCAAGACCGAGCTGAATACCGAGGGACGCAACGTTGGACGAGATGCTGGTCGATTGGAACGAATTCCGCGCGACGCGCACCCAGTTGGGGGCGGCGTTCGTGCGCATTCTCGGCTATTTCCGCGAGGATGGCATCAAGTCGGTCGCCGCGATCGAAGAGGCGATGCGCGCCCGCGACGCGCGCGGACTCGTGATGCCCGCGCACACGCTGAAGAGCGAGGCGCGCCAGTTCGGCGCCGAACGCCTTGGTGCGCTGTCCGAAGATATCGAGATGTTCGGTCGCCATTGTGTCGAGGCGCAGGTCAGCCCCGAGGAATATCTGCCGCGGGTCGTCACGCTACGCCCGCTGTTCGAGGAAACGCTGGAAGCGCTGGAACGCGAAGCGAACCCACTCGTCCAGCGTCGCCCGTCGACCTTCGGCCGCGCCGCCAGCGCTTAAGCCCGCGCGGCTTTCCGCATCGGTTGCAACTGTCGCCGCGACAGGCTGCGCCAGATCCATTCGAGCGGGCCATAGTTGAACCGGTCGAGCCAAGGCTTCGACCACAGCAGCATCGCCGCCCACATGCCGAAGCAGAAGAGGTAAAGCGCGGCGCGCCCGACGCCCCCGTACAGGCCGAAACCATAGCCGTAGAAGATCGTCGTCATCACGATCGAGGTGGTCAGGTAGTTGGTGAAGGCCATCCGCCCCGTCGCTGCCAGGCGCGCGCGCACCGCGTCGCTCGCGGCGGTCTTGATCAGCAGCATGATCAGCGCTGCCCAGCCGATCGTCATCGCGACGTCGAAGGGCACCGATAACGACAGCGAGGCGCCGAAGGTCGAGACCGCGCTGAATCCGCTGGCGACCTGATAGCAAGCGAGGGCGATCAGTGGGGGGATGCCGATCAGGAACCCGCGGATCGCCCATTTACGGTAGCGCGCCGGCTCCCATTCGCCAGTCAGCATCTGCGATTTGAACAGCGCCATGCCGACCAGCATCAGCCCCATCGTCTCCCACAGGAACATGAGTGCCTGGACGAACGGCTCGGCTGCGTGCTCGCCGAGCTTGGCCGCGACGATGCCGCCATAGCCGCCGAGATGGACGGAAACATCCTTTGCATAGCTCGCCGCGCCGGGGCCCATGTCGGCGTTCATCTTGGCAAGATCATCGGCCAGCCCGGAGGCGACGTCGGGCGGCAGATTGCCCGTTTCGGCGAGCAGGAACATCAGCCAGCCGGAGGCGAGCAGACCGATCCCGACGAGAAAGAAGGCGGCTGCCCAGCGTAGCAGCGCGTTCACCGACAAGTCGCGGAAGGCAAAGAGCAGCAGGCCGCACACCGCGTAGAGGAACAAGATATCGCCGAACCAGATGAAATAATAATGGATGAGTCCGAAGATCGCCAGCCAGGTCATCCGCGCATAATGGGCCTCGGCCGCGCTGCGGCCGCTCGCTGCGGCGCTCTGGATCACCAGCAGCGTGCTCGCGCCGAACAACATCGAGAACAGCCCGCGCATCTTCGAATCGATGAAAACGAAGTTGAAGAACCAGGTCGCGAGATCGAGATTTCCGACCGGGCCACCGGCGACGGGGTTGACGTAAGCCGCAAAGGGAGCGGCGAAGGCGACGATATTCATCGCCAAGATCCCCATCACCGCGACGCCGCGAATGGCATCGAGGCTTTCGTAGCGTGTCGGCGTCGCCTGCGTTTCCATGCCGTTTTCCCCTTCGCCCATGATGAGGGGTATCGCGCGGCCGGGGAGGCGTCGAGGGAATTTTCGATCGCGTTGAACGGTTATTGACATCTATGTCAGTAATGCTATTCGGACAGCATCAGATGATTCGCACGAGTTCGCAAAAGAGAGCCGCCATGATCCCGACCATCTTCTCCCATCCTGATCGTCAGCCTGCGAAGTTCCGGCCGGTCAAGGCGTTCGGTCACTTCCGCAAGCTGATCAAGGACAAGGAAGACACCGAACAGGTCTTTCACATCTTCGAGAATCTGCCCCGCAAGGGCTTCGTCGACGATGCGCGCGCGTTCGTGGAGAGCGAGAAGGGGCAGCGGCTGATGGCGAGCGAGCCCTATCTGCCCGATCTGCTCGACGATCACAGCTGGATCGACGCGCTACCCGAGGGCACGGTGGGTCACGCCTATGTCACCTTCATGCGCCGCGAAGGCCTGTCGGCTGCAGGCCTTGTTGCCGAGGCCGAGAAGATGGGCCGCCCGAAGTTCGACGACCAGCTCCAGTGGTATGCCAATCGCCTGCGCGACACGCACGACCTGTTTCATATCCTGACCGGCTACGGCCGCGACGCGCTCGGCGAGCAATGCGTGCTCGGCTTCACCTATGGCCAGACCGGCAACTACGGCAATTTCTTCATCGCCTATGCCGGCGGTTACGAGCTGAAGCGCAGCGTCAAGGGCGACGCGCCGGTGATGGGCGCGATCCGCCAGGGCCAGCGCCACGGCAAAGCGTCGAAGCCGATTATCGAGCAGGACATTCGCGCCCTGCTCGCCGAACCGCTCGACGCCGCGCGCGCGCGCCTCGGCATCGGCGAGCCGACGCTCTACAAGGAAGCGCACCGGGCGTACCGCAGCCGCGGCATCGACCCATACAACTTCCTCGCGGCGAAGGCTGCGATGACCTGACGCTATATCCTCCCTGTCGCGTCGCGATGGGGAGGGGGACCGCTCGCGAAGCGAGTGGTGGAGGGGCCGCGTAATAGCCCCTCCGTCAGCGCTTCGCGCTGCCACCTCCCCATCGCTGCGCGACAGGGAGGATTTTTAGCGGAACTCTTTGCGGATCATGAGTTTCAGGCCCGACCAGGTCGCGTTGACCGCGCAGACCTTCACATCGACCCAACCCATGGGCAGGCAGATGGTGCGGATGACATCCTCGGTGATGTCGGTCGGGACTTTCGAGGCCTTCTTGGGCCAGCTGATCCAGACAAATCCTGCGGGATCGATCAGCCTGCGAAGGTCGGTCAGCAGCCTTTCGAGTTCGGCGCGTTCGGCCGTGAAGATATGCGCGGCCTGCAATCCCGCTTCGGGTGCGGCGCGTTCGTCGAGCGCGATGGCGCCGATGTCATCGCGCACGCTGCCCGGCATCGCGTGAAACCAGACTGAGATGCCGTCCTTCAGCGACAGCTTCTTCGCCAGCGGCGTGCCCGAATAGCCTGCGGTCATAGCCGCGCGATCAGCGCCTGCGCAGCCGCCGGGTTGCGGACCTTTGCGCCCGCGATGAAGAAGAGGAAGACGTCGCGGTCGCCCTTCGCCCAATCCTTTGCCTGCTTCGCCCAACCATCCAGCGCTGCCTCGGTGTAGCCGGTCTCGACATCCTCTTGGCTGCGCTGGAGGCGGGCGTAGGTGAAGTCGGCGGTCTGCTCGTCGATGCAGGGGAATTCGTCGCTGTCGGCATAGACCACCGCCATGTTGCGCTCGCGCAGCATGTCGATAAAGGCTTGGTCGCGAAAGCTCTCGTGGCGCACCTCGATCGCATGGCGCAGCGGCAGGCCGTCCTGACTGTCGGGAAGCAAGTCGAGGAATCCCGCGAAATCGTCGCGGTCGAACTTCTTGGTTGCCATGAACTGCCAATGGATCGGGCCGAGCCGGTCGCCGAGGCGGATCAGTCCTTGCGTCAGGAATTTCTCGATCGAGGCGGCGCCTTCCTTCAGCACCTTGCGGTTGGTGGTGAAGCGTGACGCCTTGACGCTGAATTTGAAGCCGTCGGGGACCGATGCGGCCCAGTTGGCGAAACTCTCTGGCTTCTGGCTGCCATAATAGGTGCCGTTGATCTCGATGCCGGTCAGATGCTGCCCGGCATATTCGAGCTCGCGCTTCTGCGCGAGGCCGGCGGGATAGAAGGGGCCGCGCCACGGCTCGAAGGTCCAGCCGCCGACGCCTACATGGATGCTCATGAGTCCGTCACCTCCGTGCAAAATGGAGCGTCGTCATTGCGAGGAGCGAAGCGACGCGGCAATCCAGCGTAGCGTAAACCGCTCTGGATTGCTTCGCTTCGCTCGCAATGACGACTTCTGTCACGCAAGCGCCGCGTCGGCCCCCATCAAATTCGGGAAGAAGCCCTCATGCGCTTCGCGCAGCTCGGCGAGCGTCACCTGATGGTCGCTGCCCTCGAGTTCGAAGACGATGCGGTCCTTGATCGTGCGGCCGACCGGATCGACCGGCACGTCAGCGCGGCCCGCGGCGTCGAGGAAGTCGGCGAGGCAGGTGTCGCAGACGGTGACCAGATACAGCCCCTGATCCTCGCCGAAGAAGCTTTCGGCGATGCCGAACGGCTGTTCTTCACTGATCAGCACGCCGATGTTCGATTTCAATGCCATTTCGGCAAGCGTCACCGCGAGACCGCCGTCGGAGACATCGTGGCATGCGGTGATCCAGCCGGCGTTGATCGCGCCGCGGATGAAGTCGCCGGTGCGCTTTTCGCAGCGGAGGTTCACCTCGGGCGGCGGGCCGTCTTCGCGGCCGTGGATTTCGCGCAGCCACACCGACTGGCCAAGATGGCCGGCGCGTTCGCCGACTGCGAGCACGATATCGCCGGTGCGCTTGAAGCCGATGCCAACCGCCTTGTTCAGATCCTCGATCACGCCGACGCCGCCGATCGCGGGAGTCGGCAGGATCGCGCTGCCGCCGCCGGTCGCCTTGCTCTCGTTATAAAGGCTGACGTTGCCCGAAACGATCGGATAGTCGAGCGCGATGCAGGCCTGCGCCATGCCGTCGAGACAGCCGACGATCTGCCCCATGATTTCGGGGCGCTGCGGGTTGGCGAAGTTCAGGCAGTTGGTGATCGCGAGCGGGGTCGCGCCGACGGCGCTGATGTTGCGCCAGGTTTCGGCGACCGCCTGCTTGCCGCCTTCGACGGGGTCGGCGTAGCAATAGCGCGGGGTGCAATCCGTCGACATCGCGAGCGCGCGGTTGGTGCCGTGGATGCGGACGAGCGCGGCGTCGCCGCCGGTCTGCACCGTATCGGCGCCGACCTGGCTGTCATATTGTTCCCAGATCCAACGGCGGCTGGCGATGTCGGGGGTGCCCATCAGCGTCTTGAGATCGGCCGCGACGTCCTTCGTCTCGGGGACGTTGGTGAGTTCGGCCTGCTTCGGTGTCGGAACATGCGGGCGGTCATAGAGCGGCGCGTCGTCGGCGAGTGGCGCGAGCGGGATGTCGCAGACGATCTCGCCATGATGTTCGAGCACCATGCGGCCGGTGTCGGTAACGGTACCGATGACCGCGAAGTCGAGTTCCCATTTGTGGAAGATCGCAGCGGCGAAATCCTCGCGGCCGGGTTTCAGCACCATGAGCATGCGTTCCTGCGATTCGGACAGCATCATCTCGTAGGCGGTCATGCCGGTTTCGCGCTGCGGCACATCGTCCATCTTGAGGTGGAGGCCAACGCCGCCCTTCGATGCCATTTCGACCGACGAGCTGGTGAGGCCCGCGGCACCCATGTCCTGGATCGCGACGATCGCGTCCGACGCCATCAGCTCAAGGCACGCCTCGATCAGCAGCTTTTCGGTGAAGGGATCGCCGACCTGCACGGTCGGGCGCTTTTCCTCGGCATCCTCGCCGAAGTCCGCGCTCGCCATGGTGGCGCCGTGGATGCCGTCGCGGCCGGTTTTCGAGCCGACATAGACGATCGGATTGCCGACGCCCGATGCGGCCGAATAGAAGATCTTGTCCTGCTCGGCGACGCCGACGGTCATCGCGTTGACGAGGATATTGCCGTCATAGGCCTTGTGAAAATTGACCTCGCCGCCAACCGTGGGAACGCCGACGCAGTTGCCGTAACCGCCGATGCCGTGGACGACGCCCGAGATGAGATGCTTCATCTTCGGATGGTCGGGACGGCCGAAGCGCAGCGCGTTGAGGTTGGCCACGGGGCGCGCGCCCATCGTGAAGACATCGCGCAAGATGCCGCCGACGCCGGTCGCCGCGCCCTGATAGGGCTCGATGTACGACGGGTGGTTGTGGCTCTCCATCTTGAAGATCGCGGCGAGCTTCTTGCCGTCGGGCCCTTCGCCGATGTCGATGACGCCGGCATTTTCGCCGGGGCCGCAGATCACCCAAGGCGCCTCGGTCGGGAGTTTCTTCAAATGGATGCGCGAGCTTTTGTAGCTGCAATGTTCGGACCACATGACCGAGAAAATGCCGAGCTCGACGAGGTTCGGTTCGCGCCCGAGCGCGGCGAGGACCCGATCATATTCTTCCGGCGAGAGGCCGTGTTCGGCGACGATCTCGGGGGTGATGACGGAGGCGGGCGCGGCTGCTGTCTGAGTCATGGCGCGCCTTTAGCGCCGCGCACCTCAAACGAACAGACCCCATGATGCGAAAACATCATGGGGTCTGCGGTCGGAGGGAGGGTTCAGCGCGACGCGAGCGTGCTAGCTTTTCCCAGCGGCGCAACGTCGCGCAGCGGGAAGCTGACCTGCTGCGTGCCGACGGTGCCGCGGACGCGATGTTCGCCGACGCGCAGCTTGAACCGCTTGCCGGTCTTTTCCTCGACGCCGCTGATCACGCGGTAGCCGTCGACCTCGGTCACCGTGTAGGCATAGATGCGCCCCTGATGCTCGAAGCGCTGCTCTTGGGCATGCGCGGCGGCGGGTGTCAGGGCGAACAGGGCCAGGGCCGGAACGAGAATCTTTTTCATGGTGCAAGTCCTTGTTGATGAAACAAAACTTGCCTTCGAGCCCCTCTCTTCTTGTGCAATGCAACATGACTTGCCGGATGCGACCCAGCAATTGCAAAAAGCGGAATCGTGATTGCGGAAAGGCGAAAGGGTCAGGCGCCGCGCGGCAGCAGGGCGAGTACCAGCCAGGCCGCCGCGCCCGCCGCGATGCCGGTGGCGACGGTCCCCCACGCAATGTCCATCAGCGTGACTTTGGTCGACCAGACCCGCATCGTCGCCTGATTGGTGAGGTCATAGGTCATATAGCAGAAGAAGCCGAACAACGCGCCATATTGGGCCGCGACCTGCCACCGCCCGGCGGCGAGCGCGGGTTGCACCGCAAAAATCTGGATGCCCAGAATGTAGAGCACGTAGAAGATGAGCGCCGGGGCAGGGCGCCATCCGTCCATTAGCAACTCGCCGATCTCGGGCCGGTAGAGCTTCGGCCCGACCTTTGTGAGCCAGATCGCATCGAGGGCGCCGAAGATCAGTGCAGTCGCGATATAGGCGGCGAGCGGTTGCATGCTTAATCGCGCGCCAATGCAGGGGTTCGATTGGCGCCAGCCCATGCAGCAGTCGCCGCAAGCAGGGCATAGGCAGCGAGCATCGTTGCGGGAATCGCGAGCGAATAGACGGGCTCCTTCGGCCCGAACCAGTCGATCGCCTGGCAGATCAGCAGCAGGGCGGCGAGAATTCCCAACCGGAAATTGCCCGACGGGGCACCAGTGCGGCGGACATAATAGACGAATGCAACGCCGATCAGCAGAAGCTCGAGCGGCATCGCGATGAGCGGGTGGTTCCAGAGCCCGAGCCCCAGCTTCGGCCGCGCCCCATAGAGCGTCAGGTCGGGAATATGGACGACGAGATCGATGAACCAGTGCGAGAGCACGACCAGCGCGGCGCCGATTGCGGCCGCCTTGCGCCGCGTGACGGCCCACACCAGCAGCCCGAACAGCTTGGCCCAGATGATCGCGCCGAGCAGGCTGTGCGTATAGGGCATGTGGTGAAGGTCCATCGGGTTCATGGCGGTGATCCCCGGAACGATCCGCATCGCCTCGATCCCGGGTATCAGCAACACCGCGAAGCCGATGTCGACAAGCTGCGCGGCGACGAACAGGGTGCCGAGCCCCACGGCGCTCGGCCGGGCGGCGGCGACGAGCGCCGGTGCATAGTGCCCGATGAACATGAACGCGATGCTATCGCGGCGCGGGGCGACGTCAAGCTCGACCGCACTTGACCATGGGGGGGCGAAAGGGCCAAAGCAGGGTGCATGACGGACACCCCCCATACCGATATCGCGTCGCTGTCGTTCGAGGCCGCGATGGGCGAGCTTGAAACCATCGTCCGGCGGCTCGAGGGCGGCGATGTCAGCCTCGAGGAATCGGTGACGCTCTATGAACGCGGACATGCCCTCCGCGCGCATTGCGAAGCGCGCCTCGCTGCCGCGCAGGCGCGTATCGAGCAGGTCAGCCTCGTCGACGGCCAGCCGGCGGGAACCGCACCTTTCGGGCAGGGCTGATCGCGGTGGCGCTTGTCGGTGGCGATACGGGTCAGGTGGCGGATCTGCTGCGCGTCGCGCAGGATGACGTCGCCGAGGGCATCGACCAGCTGTTCGACCGGCTGCTGGCGGTTCCAGCCGATCCGCGCGAGCGGCTGTACGAGGCGATGCGCCACGCCGCGATTGCTGGCGGCAAGCGGCTGCGTCCGCTGCTGGTGCGCGCGGCCGCCGATCTTTTTCATGTCGATCGCTCGATCAGCCTGCGTGTGGGCGCAGCGGTCGAGGCGATGCACGTCTATTCGCTGATCCACGACGATCTGCCCTGCATGGACGACGATGATCTGCGTCGCGGCAAGCCGACGGTTCACAAGGCGTTCGACGAGGCGACCGCCGTGCTCGCCGGCGATTCGCTACATGCACTCGCCTTTGAATGGCTCTGCGATCCGGCGACGCACGCGGATCCCTTCGTCCGCGCCGAACTCTGCTCCGAACTTGCGCGCGCGGCCGGCCCTGCAGGTATGGCAGGCGGACAGATGATGGACCTGATGGCAGAGACGTCGGACTTCGACCTCTCGACCGTGACGCGGCTCCAGCAACTCAAGACCGGCGCGCTGATCGCCTTCTCGGTCGAGGCGGGGGCAATCCTCGCGCGCATCCCGATCGAGGGACGCCGTCCGTTGCGCGGCTACGCGCGCGATATCGGCCTCGCGTTCCAGATCGCCGATGACATCATGGACGTCGAGGGTGACGAGGAACTTGCGGGCAAGGCGCTGCACAAGGATGCCGACGCCGGCAAGGCAACCTTCGTCACGCTGATGGGACTCGAACGTGCGCGGGCGCAGGCGCGCCTGCTGGTCGACCAGGCGATTGCGCATCTCGCCGGTTTCGGCGAAGAGGCAGCGCTGCTGCGCGCGATCGCACGCTATGTCGTGGAAAGGGACCATTGATGCGCATTGGGGTTTATCCCGGAACCTTCGACCCGATCACGCTTGGCCACATGGATATCATCCGCCGCGGCGCGAAGCTGGTCGACCGGCTGGTCATCGGGGTGACGACCAATATCACCAAGTCGCCGCTGTTCGACGACGACGAGCGGATCGAGATGGTGCGCCGCGAGGTCGCGAGCATCGGCGGCGACATCCGCGTTGTCGGCTTCAATTCGCTGCTGATGGACTTCGCCGAGCGCGAGGGCGCGGGGGTGATCGTCCGCGGGCTACGCGCGGTCGCCGACTTCGAATATGAATATCAGATGGCGGGCATGAACCAGCAATTGAACGACCGGATCGAGACCATCTTCCTGATGGCCGACGTCGGGTTGCAGCCTATCGCTTCGCGTCTCGTCAAGGAAATCGCCATCTTCGGGGGCGATATCCACAAATTCGTTACGCCGTCGGTGCGCGACGCCGTGGTCGCGCGCATCGCCGATCGCGGCCTTCGCCAGGGCGACGGCTGACTCCAATCATTGAGCGTTCAGCTTTTTGCCGCTAGGCCGCCTCGCGGGGCGTAGAGCAGTTTTTCGAATAAAGGCCGATACAGAATGAAATCCATCTTCCGCCCTCTGGTCCTGACGGCAATGGCGTTCGCGCTCGCAGCCCCGCTCGCGGCGCAGGAAGAACCGGCGTCGTCTCCCGCGCCTGCGGCGACCGAAACCCCGGCGCCGCCTGCGGCCGACGCTCCGGCGGCCCAAGCGCCCGCCGCCGCGCCCGCGATGACCCCCGAGCAATATATGGGCAACCCCGAATATATGCTCGACATCGACCTTTCGACGGGCGGCCGGGTGGTGATCCAGCTCTATCCGAACGCAGCGCCGAACCACGTCGAGCGCGTCAAACAGCTCGCGCGTCAGGGCTTTTATGACGGGGTCAAGTTCCACCGCGTGATCGACGGCTTTATGGCGCAGACGGGCGACCCGACCGCCACCGGGCAGGGCGGATCGTCGCTTCCCGATCTCAAGGCCGAGTTCAACGACGTCCCGCACATGCGCGGCACGGTGTCGATGGCGCGCGCCGAAAGTCCCGACAGCGCGAACAGCCAGTTCTTCATCATGCTGCAGCCGCGCTTCAGCCTTGATCACCGTTACACCGCCTTCGGGCGCGTCGTGTCGGGGATGCAATATGTCGACGCGATCCAGAAGGGCGAGCCGCCCGCGGTGATGTCGCGCATGGTGCAGGTGTCGGTGGCCGCCGACAACAAGCCGATGCCGCCGGCGTCGGCGCTGGTCGAGGCGCAGCCTGCGCCCGCCGAAGTCACCGTCGACCAGCTCAACGCCCCGCTGCGACAGTAAGCGCGGGACCGCGCGCCAAAAGCCATGCGCGTCGACGCCTTCGATTTCGACCTTCCGCCCGAACGCATCGCGCTCCGGCCCGCGCGCCCGCGCGATGCCGCGCGGATGCTCCTCGTGCAGGGCGATGCGATGTCCGATGCGGGCGTCCGCGACCTGCCGTTGCTGCTGCGCGCGGGCGACTGCCTGGTGTTCAACGACACGCGCGTGATCCCCGCGCAGCTCGAGGGACGACGGGGCGCTCGTGGGGAGGAGGGCGCGCCGGGGGCGAAAATCGGCGCGACGCTGCACAAGCGGATCGACCTTCGTCGCTGGCAGGCATTCGTGCGCAACGCGAAGCGGCTCCGCGTCGGTGACACCGTCGATTTTGGTGCGGGCGTCGCGGCGCTGGCCGAGGACCGGCTCGCCGACGGCAGCTTCATCCTCGCTTTCGGCGGCGACGAGCCCGTCGAGCTATTGCTCGAACGCGCGGGCACGATGCCGCTGCCGCCCTATATCGCGGGCAAGCGCCCGACCGACGCCGACGACCGCAGCGATTACCAGACGATATTCGCACGCGAGGACGGCGCAGTCGCCGCTCCGACTGCGGCGCTCCACTTCACCCCCGAGCTGCTCGCGGCGCTGGAGGCAGCGGGAATCTTGACGGAGACGCTGACGCTTCACGTCGGCGCGGGGACATTCCTGCCGGTCAAGGCCGACGACACCGACGACCATGTGATGCACGCCGAATGGGGGCGGATCGACGCCGCGACCGCCGAGCGGCTGAATGCCGTGCGTGCGCGCGGCGGGCGGGTGATCGCGGTTGGCACGACCAGCCTCCGCCTCCTTGAAAGCGCGGCGCACGATACCGGCGAAATCGCGCCGTTCGAGGGCGATACCGCGATCTTCATCACCCCCGGCTATCGATTCAAGGCGATCGACGGGTTGATGACCAATTTCCACCTGCCGAAATCGACCTTGTTCATGCTGGTCAGCGCGCTGATGGGGCTGGATGTGATGCAGGCCGCCTATGCGCACGCGATCGATAGCGGCTATCGCTTCTACAGCTATGGCGATGCGAGTTTGCTACTACCGCAGCGATAATATGGATCGCCCGCCTCTGGTGCAGGGCTGTGCGGTATCGATGCGGTCGTCCTTGCCCTCCGGTCCTGTCTCGATATGGGACAATAAAAGACTAACGCGATCTCAACGATTTGCTAAGGATGGCAAATTGTTCCTGCAAGGGAATCGCTTAGGGGGTATTTCGATGAAGTTCGCATCGACCGCACTGTCGTCAGCAGCGCTCGCGATTGCGGCCTTGGCCGCTTCGCCGGTTCAGGCCGCGACGATCGTCAACCTGAACGGCGTGACCAACGCCTCGCTCAACGGATCGAACGGCGTTACGCTCAATCTTGCCGCCGGTACCTACAGCCTGTCCTTCGTCAAGGATGCGTACACAGCGTTTACCCGCTTCAGCGCGCCGACCGGATGCGATGGCGCCGGTATGAACTGCAGTCAGGGCTGGGAAAACAGCGCGCGCTACATCATCGGTGGCACCACCTATCTCTTCGGTGACGGCGCCGCATCCGGCGGGATTGGTCCGCTCGGCGTTGGCGACGGCTATTACAGCAGCGAAGCGCTGTCGTTCGCCAACTCGGGTGGCTATCTCGACAGCTTCACGCTGAACAGCGCGGGCGCGGTGACCTTCTACCTCTACGACGATTTCCTCGGCGACAATTCGGGCGGCGTATCGCTGTCGGTCGCCGCCGTGCCCGAGCCGGCAACCTGGCTGATGATGTTCGTCGGCATCGGGGCGATCGGCGGCTTCATGCGCCGGAAGCGCGTTACGGCAACCGTTCGTTACGCCTGATGCGATCGATGCACCGTACGGCCGACCGGCCGTTGCATGCTTCGGGCGAGTTGGAACGATAGCCCGGTTGGCCCAAGCCGGAACGACGCGTCGTTTGTTGGCGAAGCGTATTTCACCGCGGGAAGGATTTGGCCAATTCTTCGTCAATTTGGCGGACTTTTTCGAGAAACCGGGCATCTCGGATCGTGCCATATTTCTGCACGAAAACGCTTTCGGGTAGGCCCTCTTCCAGTGTCATCAGCGTTGGCGGCAGGATTGCGTCCTGATCGATCCGCGACATCCTGATAGCCATCGATGGCGCGCGCTCCGTATCGGTCGCGGTTTGTGCCATCAAAAAGCCCGATCGATCCGCCGCGATGTCGATGAAGGAAAATCCGCTCGGATCGCCCTCGGCAAATTCCGACTGTTTCGAGACGCTGTCGGCGAGTTCTTTCCATTCGCCCATTGCCTGGCTGAATTGGGCTCCACTTGTGGCCGCGAGCGCTGCCGACAACGTCCAATGTTTCGCTAGATCGAAGCGGTCATGGAGCTTGAGGGCGACAGGCTCGCTCCGGCAGTCCTTGATATCCTCGTCCGACAAGCCGATGAGGTCGCCCACCCGTGGGGACACAGCGAACATCGCAAGCGCGACAAAACCGGCCCGATTGGAGGAGGCGGTTGCCGCGCCGGCTGTCTGCGCGGGATAGGTTCTGCGTACCGCTTCAGCCAGCTCGTCGGTCGGTTTCAACGATTGCAACACGGTCAGCCGGCAATAGGTGGCGAGCACGGCCTTTGCGTCGATACGGCCCCGACCATCCCCGAACTGATCGACGATACCCGTCTTGGGCGGCACCTGCACCAGCGCTACCGCATCTGAGCCCTCGATCACGAAACGCCGGACCAATCTGTCGAGAGGAGGAATGTCCGCGCCGCGCAGATTGACCACGCTGCGAATGCCCTCGAGAATTAGGCGGCTGATCCTCGCGGGGAACGAAACCGATCCGACGGTAAGATAGACTTTGGGGAAGCCATTTTTGCTTCCGTGACCGACGATTCCGACGTTAAGCCACCGGCCAAAGGGGAGCTTATGGCTGCCCGTGACGTTGATCCGGTCGCCGTCGATTTCGATCAGCAGGCGGTCTGGCTTAAACGCATCGCTTGCCAAAGCCCCCGCGGCCGCCAGCTGCCGGGAGGTCAAGCGTACTATTTGGGGTTCATCGGCGTCCGGGATGGCATTGTTGCGCAGCTGGTTCACGGCAATCTTGACAGCACTCGCCTGCTCGGCATCCGGCGGGGCGGGCTGCTCAACCAGCGGAGCGGGATCGGTAAGCAGGAAAGCGGCGCCCGCTAAGGTCAGCGGGATTACCGATGACCATATCCAAATCCAGCGCTTCCGGCGCGGCTTGTCCGGTCTTGCTGATGCTTGGCGCTTGGAAATCTCGGGTGCTTTCTCTTGCCTGGCCCTAAGTCATGGATCAAAGAATTGCAACGGCGGCGAAGGATGTGGCGCTCGGCGGTGCGCCAGGCGATCACGTCGGCGGGCGACGACAGGCCGGTTGCCGTTTCCCCGAATGGTACAGTTTTGAACCGCGTCGGCCGAACACTTAACATTATCGCAAGGCATTGCGGGCATTGCGAACCGCTGACTTATGGGAACGTCAAGGTTTCATTGATGGACAATCCATCGCGGATCAGTTCGGACGGCCAGGACCAGGACTCGACCGAAGAAAGCGGACGCGGCTTTTTCGGCAAGCTTGGCTCGCGCATGGCGCGTCCGCGCGGCGAGGCGCCGGCTGTCCCGTCGGGTCTGGACACGCGCGAAGCCCGTCTGCTGCTCCAGAATTATGAGGAAAGCGGCCGCGGCTGGTTCTGGTCGACCGACGCGAAGGGCCGCATCACCTATATCACCGATGCCGTCGCGCGGCTGATGGGACGCACCGGGACCGGCCTGCTCGGGACGCCTTTCACCGACCTGTTCCTTCCCGTCGACAGCCATGGCGAACGCCAGCGCACCCTGCCGTTTCTGATGACCAAACAGTCGAAGTTCGACGAGCTGCCGCTACGCAGCGCGTTCGAGGGCGACGATCGCTGGTGGGCGATCTCGGGTCGGCCCTATTTCGACCAAGGCGGCGACATGGCCGGCTATCGCGGCAGCGGCACCGATATCACCGCGCAGCGCCGTTCGGCCGAGGATGCCTCGCGCCTCGCCCTTTACGACTCGCTGACCGGGCTTGCGAACCGGTTCAATATCTCGAAAAAGCTCGACACGACGCTTGCCGCCTTTTCGCAGCAGCAGCGCAGCTGCGCGATCATGCTGCTCGATCTCGACCGCTTCAAGCAGGTCAACGACACGCTGGGGCATCCCGCCGGCGATGCGCTGCTCAAGCAGGTCGCCGAACGGCTGCTGAAGATCGTCGGCGACAAGGAAATGGTCAGCCGGCTTGGCGGCGACGAGTTCCAGATCATCCTCCCCGACGTCGAGGATCGCGGCAAGCTCGGAGACATGGCTGCCGACATCATCGGCAGCCTGTCGCAGCCCTATTCGGTCGAGGGCAGCCGCTGCATCATCGGGGCGTCGGTGGGCGTCGCGATCGCGCCCTTCGACGGACAGACCAGTGACGATCTCGTCCGTAACGCCGACCTCGCGCTCTATGCCGCGAAGGGCAATGGCCGTGGACGCTTCCGCTTCTATTCGAGCGACCTGCATCAGGCCGCCGAGGATCGCCGCGCGCTCGAGGAGGATCTGCGCGATGCGCTTGCGCGCGGCGAGATGGAGCTGACATACCAGCCTGTCGTCCAGGCGAAAACGAACCTGGTCACCGGCGTCGAGGCGCTGATTCGCTGGACGCACCCGGAGCGTGGCCTCATTTCACCCTCGGTGTTCGTGCCGATCGCCGAGGAAACCAATCTGATCTGGCCACTCGGCGAATGGGTGCTGCGCAAGGCGTGCGAGGATGCCGCCCGCTGGCCCGGCGACCTTCGCGTCGCGGTCAACGTATCGCCGATTCAGTTCGCCAACGAGGATCTGCCGAAGGTCGTCGCGAGCGCGCTTGGCGCGGCGGGGCTGTCGCCCGACCGGCTTGAACTCGAGATTACCGAGAATGTGTTCCTGAGCGACTCGGCTGAGACCGCGCGGATGTTCAAGGCGCTGAAGGACCTTGGCGTTCGTCTCGCCCTCGACGATTTCGGGACCGGCTATTCGTCGCTCGGCTATCTCCAGTCGGCGCCGTTCGACAAGATCAAGATCGACCAGAGCTTCGTGCGTGGGGCCACCGTGCCGGGGTCGCGCAACGGCGCGATCATCGCGGCGATCGTCGCGCTCGCCGAAGCGCTCGACATGGAAACGACCGCCGAGGGCATCGAATCGCATGACCAGCTCGACCTGATTCGCAATCTCCATGTCAGCCATGTGCAGGGCTATATCTACAGCAAGCCCGTAGGCAACGACGAGCTCGTCGACCATGCCGAGGCAGGATCGTGGATGATCAAGCCATCGGGACCGGCAAAGCAGCGCAACGACCGCTTCCAGATGTTCCGCAAGGTCGGCGCTATCCACGGCAATCACCGTTACAATGTCGTGATCCGAAACCTGTCGGCGACTGGGGCCTTCATCGAGGGGATATTGGACGTGCCCACGGGCACGCGCTTCGTCATCGATTTCGGCGAAGGCCAGCTCGTCACCGCGACGGTGCGCCGGTCGATGAAGCACCAGCAGGGCATCGAGTTCGAACAGACGATGGTGAGCGACGGCAACGGGGGACTGTGCACGCGCCATCGCGTGTCGCCCTATCTGATCGCTGCGGCGACGCAGCAGACGCCGGGCCAACTCGCCCTGCCGACCTTTACGACGACCAGCGACTGGAAGGCCGCCTGATGCGGGAACCAGAGGCGGCGCGATCCGTTTCCTGTCCGATCCAAGCAAAGGAGACGACATGGCAGAGACCCAGATCTTCGCGCGGCTGAAAGCCGATCACGACCGGCACCGCGACCTTCTCGACCGCATCGACCAGACGCACGGCGACAGCGACGACCGCCGCACCTTGTTCGAGAGCTTCCGCGTCGAGGTGACCGCGCACGCGGCATCGGAGGAGATGTCGCTCTACGCGACGATGCTCGCCAGACCCGACCTTCGCGACGAAGCGCAGCACAGCGTTGCCGAGCATAAGGAGATCGAGGATTTCCTGACCGAGCTCTATGAAATGGATTTCGCCTCGACCGGCTGGCTCACGCGCTTCCGGACGATGAAGGAGCGCTACCTCCACCACATCGACGAGGAGGAGGAAGAGATGTTCCCCGAGGCCGAGAAGGGCCTTTCGCAAACCAAGAAGAAGGAACTCGCCGCGATCTTCGAAAAGGAGAAGCCGAAAGAAAAGGCGAAAGCCGCCGAGGAAAAGCCGTCGAGCGAGGAAGAACGCGCTTAAGCGCGTCCCTCGACTTTTGGCGCGCGCCGTCATAGGCGCGCGCCATGACCGACAGATTCGCTTTTCAGGTCGCCGCGACCGACGGCGCCGCGCGCACGGGTGTCATCCGGATGCAGCGCGGCGAAATCCGTACCCCCGTCTTCATGCCCGTCGGGACCGCGGCGACGGTTAAGGCGATGCGCCCCGTCGAGGTTCGGGCAACCGGCGCCGACATCATCCTCGGTAACACCTATCATCTCATGCTGCGTCCGGGTGCAGAACGCATGGCGCGGCTCGGCGGCTTGCATGACTTCATGGGCTGGGACCGCCCGATTCTGACCGACAGCGGCGGCTATCAGGTGATGAGCCTGTCGGCGCTGACCAGGCAGAGTGAGGAAGGCGTGTCGTTCAAGAGCCACCTCGACGGCTCGCGGCACATGCTGACCCCCGAACGCTCGATGGAAATCCAGCGACTGCTTGGAAGCGACATCGTGATGGCGTTCGACGAATGCCCCCCGAACGGTGTCGATGCGAAGCGCGCCGCCGCGAGCATGGAGCGCTCGATGCGCTGGGCGGCGCGTAGCCGTGCGGGGTTCGACGCCGGCGAGGAACATGCGTCGCGCTCGGCGCTCTTCGGCATCCAGCAAGGGTCGCTCGACGAGACATTGCGCGCGCGCTCCGCCGAGGCGCTGATCGACATCGGCTTCGACGGCTATGCGATCGGCGGACTTGCTGTGGGCGAGGGGCAGGAGGCGATGTTCGGCGTGCTCGACTATGCGCCGGGCCAGCTTCCCGCCGACAAACCGCGCTATCTGATGGGCGTGGGCAAGCCCGACGACCTGGTCGGCGCCGTCGCGCGCGGGGTCGACATGTTCGATTGCGTGCTGCCGACGCGCTCGGGTCGCAACGGGCAGGCCTTCACCTGGGACGGCCCGGTCAACATCCGCAACGCGAAACATGCCGAGGATATGGGGCCGCTCGACGGGTCGTGCGATTGCCCTGTCTGCACAACCTGGTCGCGCGCCTATCTCCACCATCTCGTGCGCGCGGGCGAGATGCTCGGCGCGATGCTGATGACGCAGCACAATCTTCACTTCTATCAGGCGTTGATGCAGCGGATGCGCGATGCGATCGCGGCGGGCAGTTTCGCTGCCTTCCAGTCGGACTTCGCCGGCCGCTACCGGAAATGATCAGTCGAGCTTGTTGAGCAAGTCGAGCAAAGATTGTGGAATCGTCTCGTCGACCGCCGACTCATAGGCCCTGCGCAGGGCGATATTGACGTCCTGCACCTTTCCGGGGAGTTTCTTCTCGGCGTCCTTTCCGGCCGGCTTTTCGGGCGGCGATCCGGTTTTAGACGTCATCTTGTTGCCATCCGCTCGACATGGGTGCCTGTGCTAACCGCGCATAAACCAAAGCGCAATGTGCCTTTGTTGCTTTGCTGGGAAACTAATTTACGGCTAAATCGTTCCCATACGGTGAAAACATGCCGGCCGACGGCAGGATTCTCGGCGCCCATGCAGGGAATCTGCGGTTTTCGGCTGGAGCAGGAGGCTATAAATGTCATTGGGTCAAGCGATCGCGCCCTATCTTCCCTATCTGCGGCGCTATGGCCGGGCGATTTCGGGAAGCCAGCAGAGCGGCGATGCCTTGGTCGCCGGACTGCTCGAAACGCTGGTGGCAAACCCCGGCGCGGTCGACCCTTCCGGCGATCTCCGAATCCAGCTGTACCGGATGGTGCATGATAATTTCGGATTGATGGCCGGACAGTCGGCCGCGGATGAAAATGCCCCCGCCGAAGTGGCGATTGCCGACGCGCGGCTCCGCCGCATCCCGTCGCTGGCACGGCAGGCGCTGCTGCTCACTGCGGTCGAGGGCTTCAACTCGGAAGAAACCGGCCGCATCATCGGCCGCGATACCGCCTCGGTCGACGAGCTGATCGCGCAAGCGACCGACGAGATCGACCGCCAGACACGCGCGCGTATCCTTATCATCGAGGACGAGCCGATCATCGCAATGGACATCGAAATGATCGTCCGTGATCTCGGCCACGACGTTGTCGCGGTCGCGACCACCCATGCCGAGGCGGTCGCCGAGGCGCAGAAGCACCAGCCGGGCCTCGTCCTCGCCGACATCCAGCTCGCCGACAACAGCTCGGGGATCGAGGCGGTGCAGGAGATCCTGCAGGACGTGAAGCTGCCGGTCATTTTCATCACCGCATTCCCCGAGCGGTTGCTGACCGGCGACCGCCCCGAACCGGCCTTCCTGCTCACCAAGCCGTACCAGCCCGCGACCTTGCGCGCCGCGATCTCGCAGGTGCTGTTTTTCGACGAGAGTACCGTTCCGGCCTGAATTCTTCGCCCTTGTGAACGGCGAAGTCGCGTACCAACGAGGTTGGGGTTGATACGTCGCCGGGCGCAGGCAATACCCTCGCTTGATGATTGCTTCGGATGCTTCCGCGCGCCGGTCGGCGCTCGATCGACTGACGGCGAATGCGCCGTTCCTCGCCCGGCTTGCGGAGCTCAATCCCGACGATGTGACGCGCTTCCTTGGCGAGGGAGCCGACGCGGCGCTCGCGGAGGTCGCACCGCCGCCCGTCGACGACGACATCATGCGCACGCTTCGCCAGTGGCGTGGGCGGATGGCGTTGCTGCTCGCGCTCGGCGACCTGTCGGGCGAGCATGATGTCGGGCTCACGACGCGGCTCCTGTCGGACTTCGCCGACACCGCGTGCGACATCGCGCTCGCCGCCGCTTTCGCCGAGCGCGTGCCTGACGAGGAGCCGCGCGGGATCGCGGTGATCGCGCTCGGCAAGCTCGGCAGCCACGAGCTCAACTATTCGTCGGACATCGACCCGATCCTGATCTTCGACCCCGAGACCATGCCGCGCCGCGCGCGCGACGATCCGGGCGAAGCGGCGGTGCGGATCGCGCGGCGGATGGTCGAAATATTGTCGGCGCGCACCGCCGACGGCCACGTGCTGCGTGTCGACCTGCGGCTCCGCCCGCATCCCGAAGTGACGCCGATCGTGCTTCCCGAGAGCGCTGCGATCTCCTATTATGAGTCACAGGCGCTGGCGTGGGAGCAGGCGGCGTTCATCCGCTCGCGCGCCTCGGCGGGCGACCGGGCGCTCGGCAACCGCTTCCTCGCCGCGATCCAACCCTTCATCTGGCGCCGCAGCCTCGATTTCCGGCAACTCAAGGAAATCGGCGCGATGAGCGATCGCATCCGCGACCATTTCTCGCAAGGCCAGGCCTTCGGCCCCGGCTATGATCTGAAGCGTGGGCGCGGCGGTATTCGCGAGATCGAGTTTTTCGCGCAGGTCCACCAGCTCATCTACGGCGGCCGCGATCCGTCGCTGCGCTTGCCCGCGACGGTCGATGCGCTCGCCGCACTCGCCAAGGCGGGGCGTGTCGACGCCGACGTCGCCGAACGGCTGACCGGTCATTATGCGCTGCTCCGCCGGATCGAGCATCGGTTGCAGATGATCGAGGACCAGCAGACGCAGTGCCTGCCGGTACAGCCCGCCGCGCTCGACGGGGTCGCGCGGCTCGACGGCGAGGCCGACGGCGCGGCGCTGCTCGCCACCCTCCAGCCCGTCGTGACCGACGTGGGCGCCTGTTACGACCGGCTCGTCGCCGAACGTGCGGCGACGAGCGGCCTGCCGCGCGATGAGGGCGAACTGGCGGGCGCGCTGATGGCGGCAGGCTTCGACCCGCCCGACGCTGCGCTCCGCACGATTTCCGAATGGCGCGGAGGCAAGCTGCGCGCGCTGCGCAGCGCGGCGGCGCTCGAGGCGCTCGAGACCGCGCTTCCCGAACTGGTGAAGACGCTCGGCGCCGCTCCCGATCCCGACGCCGCGCTGCTCCGCTTCGACAAGCTCGTCGGCGGCCTGCCGAGTGCGATCGGCTTTTTCCACCTGCTCGCCGCGCAGCCCGCGCTGGCGAAGATTGCGACGCGCATCCTGTGGCTCGCTCCGGCGCTCGCGGACGCGCTAGGCGCGCGGGTCGAACTGATCGAAGGTCTGATCGACAAACGTGCGTTCGAGGCGCCCGCGACCAAGGCCGAACTGCTCGCCGAATGGGCGCCCGGGCTCGCGGGGCTCGATTACGAACGCCTGCTCGACCGCGTCCGCGACCGGGTCGGTGAGCGGCGCTTCGCCTACGGTGTGCAGATCATTGCGGGCTCGACCGATCCGCTTGCCATTGCGTGCGGCTATTCCGAACTCGCCGAGGCGGCTCTACAGGTGCTTGCCGATGCCACGGTCACCGAATTCGTCGCCGCGCACGGCCGCGTCCCCGACAGCGAGCTCGTCGTGCTTGCGCTCGGACGGCTCGGGGGCAGGGCGCTGACGCACGCATCGGACCTCGACCTCATCTATCTCTTTACGGGCGATCATCTCGCCGAATCCGACGGGCCGCGCCCGCTCGGCGCGACGACCTATTACAACCGGCTTGCGCAGCGCGTGACCGGCGCAATGTCGGTGCCGACCGCTGCAGGCAAGCTCTACGATGTCGACACGCGGCTCAGGCCGCAGGGCGCGCAGGGGCCGCTCGTCGTCACGCTCGACAGCTTCGAACGCTATCAGCGCGAGGAAGCGTGGACGTGGGAGCATATGGCGCTGCTTCGCGCGCGGCCGGTCTATGGCTCGGACCGCGCAAAGGCGGCGGTACAGCTCACCATCGACGAACTGCTTGCCGCGCCGCGCGACCGCGCGACGGTCGCGCAGGACGCCGCCGAGATGCGCGACAAGATTGCCGCACACAAACCGCCGAAAGGCCCGCTCGATATCAAGGGCGGGCCCGGCGGGCTTGTCGACCTAGAATTCGCGATGCAGGTGACGCAACTGGCTACGGGGCGGTGTCACGATCCCAACATCGGATCCGCGCTCGCCTGTCTGAGGGGCGACGGTCTCGCCCCGCCTGGGATCTGCGATGCGCACGGCCTGCTCGCGCGGATGCTCGTGATGCTGCGGCTGACCGCACCTGAGGGGGAACCCGCGACCGCCGCCGCGCGTCAACTCGTCGCAAGCGCATGCGGCGAGCCCGGCTGGCCGCAACTGCTTGCCGCGCACGATGCGGCGCGGCAGGAGATCGCGGACTGGTGGGCCTCGATTCGTCCGCCGCAGCAGGAGACGAAGCCATGACACTCGCCATCGGAGACGCCATTCCCTCGGTCACGCTGCTCGACGCCGACGGCGCGAGGATCGATCTTTCGAGACTGAAGGGCGCGCCGCTTGTCGTCTATTTCTATCCGAAGGCCGATACGCCGGGCTGCACGGTCGAGGCGCAGGACTTCACTCGCCTTGCGCCGGAATTCGCGCATCTGAACGCACAGGTGCTCGCGGTGTCGCGCGATGCGCCGGCAAAGCTCTGCAAGTTTCGCGACAAATATGGCCTGACGGTGCGCCTCGCGTCGGACGAGGATGGCGCGGTATGCGAGGCGTTCGGCACCTGGGTCGAGAAGCAGAATTACGGGCGCACCTATATGGGGATCGAACGGTCGACCTTCCTGTTCGGCGCCGACGGCAAGCTCGCGAAGGAATGGCGCAAGGTCCGCGTAAAGGGCCACGCCGAGGCCGTGCTGGAGGCCGCGAAGGCCCTTTGATGCAAACCCTCGGCAAAGCTGCGCGCGTGGTTCTGCTGACGCCGGACCCGCACAACAAGCGCCGCGCGGCGCGGGCGCTGGCACGGGCATGGCGGCGCGGCGAGCTTGCGCATCGTTGCGACGTTGCGATGCCCGACCGGCCCGCTTGGCCCGCTAGGCCCGAATTGCTCGCGCCCGGCCAGATGCCGCGCCGCCGCAAGGGCGGGTCGATACGCGGGCGGATCGCGATGCTCCACGCGCTCGCGCATATCGAATTCGTCGCGATCGATTTGGCGGTCGATCTCGTCGGACGGTTCGGCGGTGCGTTCCCGCGCGGCTTCGTCGACGACTGGATCGGGGTCGCCGCCGATGAGGCGATGCACTTTGCGTTGCTCGACCGGAGATTGCGCCAGCTCGGCAGCTTCTACGGCGAACTGTCCGCGCACGCCGGGCTTTGGGAGGCTGCGCAGGCGACGAACGACGACGTGCTGGCGCGTCTCGCGATCGTTCCGATGGTCCTCGAAGCGCGCGGGCTCGACGTCACCCCGGCGACCGTCGATCGCTTCCGAAATGCCGGCGATGCGGTCTCGGCAAAGATTTTATCGCGTATTTACAAGGATGAAATCCGCCATGTGACCGCCGGCACAGTCTGGTTTAACCAAAAGTGCGACGAAATGGGATTCAACGCCGTCGAAACGTGGCAAAGCCTCGTAAAATCGCGATTTCGTGGAATCTTGAAGCCTCCATTCAACGACTCGGCGCGCCGTGAAGCCGGTTTAACGCAAGACTACTACGCAGTTATTGCTTGGTAAGGTTTGGGCCGTCATCAACACTCGCGGGCAGGGAATTATCCCAATCCGAAGCAAAAATCCGGCACCGGCGATCCCGAAACGGGACACTGGCGACAAGGACTGCGGGGTCGATACGTGCAATACGCTCTACTGGCGCAAAAGTTTCATTCTGGCCTGATTCTCGCTGCCGCGGCAGTGACGGGGCTCACAGCTCCGGCCGCCCATGCGGCGAATGCGGGCAACGACGCGAGCATCACGGTTCCCGACGAGCCCGATGACGACGGCTTCACCGCCGGCGTTCCGACGGTCGGTGAAAACACCGAAGCGCGCGCGATATTCCAGGCGTGGAAGCGCCTCGACACCGGCCTGACCGCGAACATCGGCATTGCAGTGCCCTCGCGTCGTCCGATCGAGAAAATGTCGCTGTCGTCATCCTACGGGATGCGCGTCCACCCGGTCACCGGCAAGCTCGCGCGCCACAATGGCATCGACATCCCCGCGCCCTATGGCACCCCCATTTATGCGACCGCCGACGGCATCGTCGGTCGCGCCCAACGCCTTGGCGGCTATGGCAATTATGTCGAGGTCGAGCACGGCAACGCGATCCAGACGCGCTACGGCCATATGTCATCCTACATCGTCGCTCCCGGCCAGCAGGTGAAGAAGGGCGACATCCTCGGTTACGTCGGCTCGACCGGCCGTTCGACCGGCAACCATCTTCACTATGAAGTCCGCATCGAGGGCGAACCGGTTAATCCGATGCCCTTCTGCCAGTCGGAAACCATGGCGATCGCCGCCATCACGGGGAACAAGAAGCTCGCAATGGGCGGTCCCGAATAACTAGCTTTCCTGGGTCGGAGAGGAGGGGCGCTCTACGGCTATAGCCGGGGCGCCCTTTTCATTTGGGGTTGCGGCCCCTATCTTGCCCAAATGGACACGCAGGTTTCCGACATCGCCCTCTCGCCCGCCGCTGCGGCGCGCGTACGCTGGATCGCCGACCGCAAGGGCGAGGGCGAGGCGGCGCTCCGACTTGCGGTCGACGGCGGGGGCTGTTCGGGCTTCACCTATCGCTTCGGTCTCGCCGAAAGCATCGACGCCGACGATATCGTGACCGAGACCGACGGCGTGAAGCTGGTCGTCGATCCGGTGAGCATCGACCTGGTGCGCGGCTGTGTCGTCGACTTCGTCGACTCGCTCGGCGGATCCTCGTTCAAGGTCGAAAATCCCAACGCCGCCTCGGGTTGCGGCTGCGGGTCCAGCTTCTCGATCTAGGCACTTGCCATTTTATCGTCATGCTGAACTCGTTTCAGCATCCATGGCCAATTCTCTCGTTGAGCGCTCCGCCAAAGGAAGCGGCGGACCATGGACCCTGAAACAAGTTCAGGGTGACGAAGGGACTGTGATCGGCGCCCTCTTCCTGCCATAGCGGGGGCATGAAAGTCGCGACCTTCAACATCAATGGAATCAAGGCGCGCCTGCCGCGCCTCGTCGAATGGCTCAAGGAAACGCAGCCCGACGTCGCCTGCCTGCAGGAACTGAAGTCGAGCGACGAGACGATGCCGACCAAGGAGATCGAGGCGGCGGGCTATGGCTTCCTCTATCATGGGCAAAAGGGCTTCAACGGGGTCGCGATCCTCGCCAAGGACGAACAGCCGGTCGAAATCCAGCGCGGACTCCAAGGCGAAGCCGAGGACGAGCAGTCGCGCTACCTCGAGGCCGATGTCCGGGGCGTCCGCGTCGGCTGCATCTATCTGCCCAACGGCAATCCGCAGCCGGGGCCGAAATTCGATTACAAGCTGCGCTGGATGGCGCGGCTGCGCGAGCGGGCGAAGGCGTTGCTTGCCGCGGAAATTCCGACGATCCTGACCGGCGACTATAATGTCATCCCGCACGACGACGACGTCTGGGATCCGCACGGGCCGATGGCCGACGATGCGCTGATGCAGCCCGAATCGCGCGACGCTTTCTTCCGCATTCTGGGCGACGGCTGGACCGACGCGGTGCGCAGCCGGCATCCGGCGGGCGGGGTCTGGACCTTCTGGGATTATCAGGCCGGGGCGTGGCAGCGCGACCATGGTTTTCGCATCGACCATCTGCTGCTCAGCCCCGCGATGGCCGACCGGCTCGTCGATGCCGGGGTCGACAAGGACCATCGCGGCCGCGAAAAGGCGAGCGACCACGCGCCGACCTGGGCGGTCTTTGCATGAGCCTGCTGTCCGCCGCGAAGCTGGCGGACGCGCCGCTCTTCGCGGGACTGGCCGAGGCTGAGCGCATCGAACTCGCGGACGCCTTTGTTCCGCGCCATTTCGCCGATGGCGAGGCGATCCTGATCCAAAACGAACGCGCCGAAGGGCTGTTCCTGGTCGACGCGGGGCAGGTCGATATCGGCAAGCGGCTGCCCGGCGGCGGCCTTGCCCTGCTCGCCAAGGTGGGGCCGGGCGAGGTGATAGGGGACATGGCGCTGATCGGGCGCGACCTCAAACGCTCGGCAATGGGGATTGCGCGCGGGCCGGTCGCGACCTGGTATCTGCCCGCCGACCAGTTTCGCGCCGCGCTGTCGCAGCTTCGCGCTGCCTCGCTGCAATTGCAGGCGGAACTCGGGCGGCTCGTCGCCAGCCGCGTCGTTGCCAAGGCGGCGGATATCGCGGGCCTGCTTGCCGACGGCCCCGAGGCCTTCACCCCGCGCCCGCAACGTGTGCTCGCGCCGGTTGTCGAGGAGGCCTTCACCCCCGAGCCTTTCCTTGCGAAGTTGCCCTGCTGCGCGGCGATGACCCACGCGCAGCGGCTCGCCTTCTGGGGCGCGGGCGAGCGGATCGACGTTGCCGCCGACACCGACCTCGCGCTCGTTGGCGGCGCTTCGGATCGGATCTGGCTCGTTGTTCGCGGTGCGGTGCGCAGTGCGCTGCCGCACGGGACGGGTATCTATCAACTCACCGTCACCGGCCCCGGCCAGCTCGTCGGCATCGCCGCGCTGCTGGTCGATGGCGCGCACGACCGGCTGCTGCGCACCAGCGAACAGGCGACCCTGCTCGCCTTCGACCGCGCGACCTTCACCGAGATGCTGGACACGGGCGATGCGCTCAGCCGGGAGCTCGGCGCGTCGGTCAACGCCGATCTCGTCACTGCGCTCGATGCGCTCGATCAGGTCGAGGCGCGCATTCTCGCAATGCGTCGCGGCCACGCCGTCGCGGCCTAACGCGCGAGTGGTATCACCCTGAATTTCGGAAGATTCCCGTCCATCTCTGCATGAACCATCGCATATTCGGGAACCGGCATCCATGTCGCGCTGTTCGACGACAGCGGCTCCGACGCGACGATTATCGCGCGCGGTTCCTCCTCGCCGCCGACCATCTGCCACTCGCCGTCGTGGAGGCCATAGTCGCGTCCGGTCGTGAACCACATCGACAGGAAATTCATGTTCGCCTCGTGCAGCTGGTCGGGCGATCCGGTGCGATAATGGCCGAAGTCGAAACAATGGCGGAGGCCCAGTATCTGCCGCCCCGTCGTGATGAACAGGTTGCAGCTCGACGAGATCGCGATGCCATGGCGCCGCCGCGCCGCCTCGATCAGGTCGACCGTCTTCTGCACGGCGGCGACCAGTTCGTCGCGGCTCGGCTCGACGCGCCAGTCCGGGAGCTGCGACAGCAGCAGCGCATAGATCCATTCGCTGTCGGTCGATCCCGAAATCTGCGCGAGCAGTTCGGGGTCGATATCGGCCATCAGCGTCCCTTTCATCTCGCCGATGCGGTATATGTCGCCGTTGTGCGCCATCGCGACGGCCGCGCCCGGGAAATGAAAGGGATGGGTGTTCTGTTCGCTGACCTTGACCGTCGTCGAATAGGCAACGCCGCGAACATGCGCGATCACGCATTCGGCGCGCGTCTTGACCGCCAACGACTTGAGGTTGCCGTCGAACACCGGCAGCGACGGTGATCGATAGCGGTGCGGCTGGTCGGGCAGGAAGCTGCCGCTGTCCCACGCCATCATCCCGAACCCCGCGAGATTCAGCATGTGCAGCATTTTGGGCATATAGGCCTGGTTGACGAGGCTGCTGTCGGGCTTGAAGAGCAGGTCGTCGAGCTGCACCGGCTCGCCAAGATACATCATCGCGCGGCACATGACCCGTCCCCACCTACTGGTTCGGGGCCAGCCTAGACACGACGCAGAGCGCGTCAAGCGTCCGGGTAGAGCGTTTTTCCGACCCGCGCCGGATCCAGATCATAATGATGCGCGATCGCGCCCGCGACGACGCGTTCGAGGCTGCGTGTCGGCTTGAGGTCGCGGCCTTCGTAGCGGGCCGGTATGGCCAGCCCCGGCCAGTCCGCGGATACCCTGCCGCCCTCAGCCAGTCCGCCGCCGAAGAACATCGCGGTCGACGCGGTGCCGTGATCGGTGCCGCCGGTGCCGTTGACCTCGACCGTGCGGCCGAATTCGGTCGCGACGATGACCAGCGTGTCGGCCCATGCCGGGCCGAGTCCGGTCTGAAGCGCACCAACGAGCTGATCGAGCCCGCGAAGCTGTGCGGCGAGGCGCCCGCGCTGCGCGCTGTGCGTGTCCCAGCCGCCGGTCTCGACCATCATCACCCGCGCGCCGTCGGCGGGAAGCATCAGCGAGGCGGCGAGTTTGCCGAGTTCGGCGCCGTTGCGGCCGTTGTTGCCGCCGATGTCGCTCGCCAGTTCCTGCGTCTTGACCGCGCTGTCCCACAACGGGCGTAGTAGCGCGTCGCCCTCATACATTGCGGTCAGCCGCGCGATCAGGTCGGCGTCGGCCTGCGGCAGGCGGCTCGGCGCATAGGTGCCGACCGGCACCGTGCCGCGCAGCGCGAGCGGCACGGCAGGCGCGATTGCGATCGCATCGCGCTCGGCGGCGGGGAGCAGGGTGAGCAGGCGCCCGACCCAGCCGTCGTCGCGCTCATATGGGCGCGACCCGCCTCCTTCTAGAACATTCTGCCCGTCGAAATGCGAGCGGTCGCGATAGGCGGTGGCGACGGCGTGCGCGAAATGCGCCTGCTTCGCGGCGAAGAGCGAAGCGCCGGTCACGAGCGCAGGGTGCAGCGTGAACAGACCGTCGAGCTTCGCGCCGCCGCCAGTTTCATCGGCGAGCGCGCGCCGCGCGGCGGCGAAGGCGGGGTCGCCCGTTGGCGCGACGACCGCCAGTCCGTCGGCCGCGCCGCGCTGGATCACAAAGACAAGACGTCGGGGCGTGCCTGCGGCGGCATAGGCGAAGCGCGGCATCGCGCCCGCAGCGGCGACGGTGATGCCCGACAGGATGATGGAACGACGCGAGAGGATCATCGTCTATCTCCGTAGGAAGACGGGGCTGGCGAACAGCATCGCGAGCGCCTGTCCGGGGCTGTCGGCGCGCGCGATCGCCTGTTCGATATCGGCGGTCATCGCGTCCGCGAGGATCAGGCGCGCGAGCTTGCGCGCATCGACGCGGTCGCCGATACGCCCGGCGATCCGGCTGGCGATTTCGACGCGCTGCATCAGCGCTGCCGACCCCGCCCAGGTCGCGACGAGGTCGTCATAGCCCGCGGGCGATCCCGGGCGCCACAGCGGCTGGCCGAGCTGGGTGAAGATCGCGGGCACATTCTGTTTCTCGCCGATCGCGGGCAGTTTCAGCGCGCGCATCGTCGACACCGCCCAGTCCCAAGGCGACTTGAACATCGTCGGCGCGCCTGCCCATGGCTCGGGCGAAGCGATCAGCGCGCGGTAAAGCGAGGGCAGGTCGCCGCCGGTCTGGCGGAAATCGGCCGTCAGTCGCTCGACGAGCGCGGGGGGTGGGGTGTCGTCGGTGAAGTGGCGCGCGAGCTTGGTCGCGATATGCGCTGCGGTCGCCGGGTGGACCGCAAGGTCGCGGAGCACCGCCTCGCCTTGCCGTGCACCGGGCTGATCGTACCGCTTGCCGAGGATCGTCTGTGCGCCGGGTTCGTGGAGTTGTGCGATGAACACCGTGTCACCGGGCCGCGCGTCGGCGGGCATCAGGCGTTGCCCGGCGCCCTTGCCGAGGCCCGCGACAGTCAGCCCGGTCAGCGCCTTGGCAAAGGCCGTGACGTCGGCCTGCGTATAGCCGGTGCGGACACCCAGCGTGTGCAACTCCAGTATTTCGCGCGCCAGATTCTCGTTGAGGCCGAGTTTCGCCTGCTTCTGGCGGCGCCGGACACGTTGCGCGACGGGGCTGTCGGGGCCGAAGCTCTGCGCCTGATCGAGATAGAGCAGCATGGCGGGGTGGCGCACCGCCGCGATCAGCAGGTCGGCGAATTTGCCCATGATGTTCGGGCGGATCGCCTCGAACTCATGATTGCCCGCAAAGCCGATCATCGTGATCTTGTCGGCCGACACCGCGAAATGATTGGCCCAGAAATGTGTCAGCCGTTCGGGGAAAGGGGTCGGCGTCGCGACGGCATTCGCCAGCCGCGCGCCCGCCGCATCGACATAGTGCCGGCGGATTTCGGACCGCGACAGGCGACGGAGTTCAGGGTCCATGCCCTTTTCCTCCTCGCTCATCGGCATATCGGCGGCCTCCCGCCGCATTGCCTGCCGATCCTCCCGATAGCCCAAATAGGCGGCGGCAATCGCCGCGCGGCCGGGGAGCGCCGCGATCGCGGCGGGGGCAGGATCGAAAGCGCCGAGCTGGCGCGTCAGCCACTGCTGCGGATCGCCGATCGCGGGATCATCCCAGCGGCGTCCGAGGCCGAAACGATTGGCGGCAAGATACTGCGTCGACATGACATGCCTCTTCCGAACCGGAAACGCACAATGCCGGCTATTTGTCGCAAAGCTGTGCCAGCGTCAGAGCATCTTGTCGTAAAGCTGGTACACGCGGTTGCGCCGCGCGTTGATCGCGTCGGCCACCGCGACCATCCCCTGATTGTCGTCGAGGACCCAGCCGATATCTCCCTGGGTCGCGCCATAGTTGGCGACGCCGTCGCGGCGGATATATTCGATCATCATGAAGGCGAGGGTGCTCGCCATGCGACTGTTCTGCAATTTCTTTACCACGCCCATCAGCGGTACGCGGAGCCGCTTGCTCCTGGGCTTCCGCAGCCACCAGAGCAGCCTGGCCCAGTTGAAGGGCAGCAGCGATCCGTCCATCTCGATCAGCAATTCGTTGATGTTCGGCAGCACGATCATGAAGGCGACCGGCTCGCCGTCGACTTCGGCGACGCGGATCAGATCCTCGAAGACGATGTCCTTCAACTTCTTGCCGACATAGGCGATCTCGCTGTCGGTCAGCGGCACGAAACCCCAATTGTCCGACCATGCGTCGTTGAGGATGCCCATGATCAGCTTCGCCTCGGCGTCGAATTTCTTCTTGTCGACGCGGCGGAGGCGGATGCGCTCGTTCTTTTCGCCGGCGGCGACGATGCGGTTCACCAGCGGCGGGAAGCCGTCGACGATCTCGACGCCATAGTTGAAGAGCTGCTTGACCGGCCGGTACCCTTCGCCTTCGATCCAGCCCTGGTAGAGCGCGCTGTTGTGGCCGAGCATGATCGCCGGCGGCGTGTCGAACCCCTCGATCAGCAGGCCGGGTTCGTCCCAGACCGAAATCGACAACGGCCCCAGAGCGCGCGTCATGCCCTGACCGCGCAGCCAGTCCTCGGCCTTGGCGATCAGCGCATGCGCCACCTCGGCGTCCTCGGCCTCGAGCAGGCCCCAGTTGCCTGTGCCGGGCCCCATGCCCTGTTCGGCGGGCTGCGCGAGCGCGAGTTCGTCGATATGGGCCGAGATGCGCCCGACAGTGCGCTCGCCGCGCCGCGCGACGAAGAGCTGCGCCTTGCCGTGCTCGAACCACGGATTCTTGCCCGGCGTCAGCAGGCCGTAAACCTCGCCCTTCAGCGGCGGTACCCACGCCGGGTCGCCGCGATTGAGGCGATAGGCAAGCTCGACGAACTCGCGCCGGTCGGCTTTGGTCTTGACGGGGTGGAGGGTGATGGGGCCTTCGTTGTGGGCGCTCATACTGGTTTCCTGGGGATGCGATCCTATATGCGTGGCGACGCATTAGGGCATTGCGGTGGCGCTGGCGACCCGCATTCGGCCATTTTGCTGCCACGAAATCATGATGAAGACGCGGACATGTTAGCAATGAACACCCTTGTCGACCGCCTGTCGAGCGAACCGGCGGTCAAGGCCCCCAAGTCGGCAATCCCCGACGACATGGCGATGATCCGCGCGGCGTCGGAGTTGACGCGCGACCTCGTGACGCCCAGCGCGCGCGTCTATTGGACCGATTTCCTCACCTCGGCCGTCGTCGGCTATGCCGGCGTCGCGGTGGCGATCCTCGCGCCCTCGACGGGCTGGATGCTGGTCGCGAGCCTCGTCGCGGTGCTCGCCCTCTACCGCGCGGGCAGCTTCATCCATGAGCTGACGCATATCCGGAAGAATGCGCTGCCCGGCTTTCGCTTCGTCTGGAACCTGCTCGTCGGGGTGCCGCTGCTGATCCCGTCCTTCATGTACGAGGGCATCCATAGCCTGCACCACAACCGCACCAAATATGGCACGGTCGAGGATCCCGAATATCTGCCGCTCGCCCTGATGAAGCCGTGGACGGTGCCGCTGTTCGTCGTCGCGGCAGCCTTTGCGCCTCTGGCGCTGCTGTTCCGTTACGCGGTACTGACCCCGCTATCCTTCCTGATCCCGCCGCTGCGCAAGCTGGTGCGCGAGCGCTATTCGGGGATGATCATCAACCCGATGTTCCGCCGCAAGGCGCCCGAGGGCGAATTCCGCCGCCAATGGGCGTGGCAGGAGGGCGGCGCCTGGGCGTGGTCGACCCTGCTCGTCGCGGCGGGCGTGTTCGGCTGGGTTCCGCTGCGCGCGCTCGTCATTTTCGGCGCGATCGCGGCCGCGACGCTGGTGCTCAACCAGATCCGCACGCTGGTTGCGCATCTCTGGGAAAATGACGGCGAGGAACTGACCGTGACCGCGCAGTTCCTCGACAGCGTCAACGTCCCGCCGCCGGGGCTGCTGCCCGAGCTTTGGGCGCCGGTGGGCCTGCGCTATCACGCGCTGCACCACCTGCTGCCGGGCGTGCCCTATCACGCGCTGCCCGAGGCGCACCGCCGCCTGAAGGAGGCGCTCCCGGCGGATTCGCAATATCATGGCGCGAATTACTGCAGCCTGCCGAAGCTGGTGATCAATCTGGTTGCCGGGTCGGCGAAGGGTGCTGCGGCCTGATCTTTCGGCGGGCATTGGCTTCGGCGTGGAAAGCCGTCCTGCCGCTCTGGTCATCGCGCCCTGGATTTTCAAAGTTCAGGAAAGTTCAGCCTATTGCGTCCCTCGTTCTGGAGATGGAGGGTTGCCGGACGCATCGCGCCCGCCGCGCCCGCAAGCCGAACCGGGACCGCTCTTATCCGTCAGATGGAACAGCCGGGTGAAGGCTGACACAGCGGGATAATGTAGGAAAGGCCTATTTGAGGGCGGTGTCTGCTTTGGGGTGGGGAGCGGACGTATCAACAGCGTCGCCCCCGCGCAGGCGGGGGCCGCTAGCCGTCTATTCCTGCGCGGCCGCGTAAACCGACAGCGGCCCCCGCCTGCGCGGGGGCGACGGCTCATTTCGGTCGTTTGCTGTCATTCGTCATCCCGGACTTGATCCGGGATCCACCGCAGCGCTGAAGTCATGGACCCCGGATCAAGTCCGGGGTGACGATGAAGGGTAGGTCCGCAACCGGTCGAAACCGGTCATCGCTCCCGATCGGACGCGAATGCGAGCTCTCGCCCGTCCCAAGTCATTCCCCCCGGGCGGCGTCAGCGCGGCCGGTGCATGATCCAGCTGAATGCCATCGCGTTGAAGATGGTGTAGAGGCCATAGAGCAAGAGCCCGGTGAACCAGTTGCGCGAAGCGATCGCCATCGCGCCGACGAGCACCAGGAATTCGAAGACATAAGTGATGTTCGGCCCGACCTTGTCGGCGAGCGGGCGGACCATCTGCTGGATCAGCGGGTCGTCGCTTTCCATGAAGGCGCGGTGCATCGCGAAATTGCCGATGCCGGCCCCGAAAATGGCAATGATCGCGATCCACATGAAAGGGAGATGGGGCAGGCGGGGTGGAATTGCCAGCCTCTTTCAGCGTATAGATGGGCCGGATGCCGCTCCACGAGGCCGCTCCGCGATCGAACGAACCCCAACCCCGAAGAAGGACGATTCGATGACCGCTCTCCCCCGCTTCGCGGCTCTCGGCCTGCTCGCGATCGCCGTCCCGTCGGCGCACGCATCTTCCGATCCGGCGCAGCCCAACCCGGCGCTGGTCGATCCGGTGCTGGCGAATCCGGTTCCCGAGTCCATCGTCGTGCTGCCGCCCCCGCCGTTATCGGAAGCGGTCCGCGCGATGATCAACGCCGCGATCGCGAGCGGCGAGGACGCCGATGTCGAAACGGTGGTCAAGGTCGCGAAACTCGCCAATCCCGACCATGTCGCGGAGATCGACGCGCTGCTCGTGCGCTATCGGAGCCAGTATCCGCCGGTCGCGCCGGCCGATCCGGTCGGCGATCTGCTCGCCGCCGCGATCGCGAGCGGCAAGGATGCCGATGTCGAGGCGGTCGGCGCGCTGGCAAAGGCGACCAATCCCGATCTGGCGACAGAGATCGAGGCGCGGCTCGTCGCCTACCGCGCCGAACGGCAGCGACTGAAGGACGAGGCGGCCGCGGCGGCGCGCGAGAAGCTGGCGAGGGCCAAATTCTATGAGAATTGGAAGGGCGAGGGGCAGATCGGCGCGACGCTGAGCAGCGGCAACACCGATTCGACCGGGCTCAGCGCCGGGGTCGCGCTGACGCGGCAGGGGATCGACTGGAATCACAAGTTCCGCGCGCAGGCCGATTATCAGCGCACCAACGGCCAGACCTCGGTCGAGCGTTTCGTCGTCGAGGTCGAACCGCAGTACAAGGTGAGCGAGCGCGCCTTTGCCTATAGCCTCGGCCGCTGGGAGCAGGACCGTATCCTCGGCTATGACACGCGCTGGAACCTGTCGGGCGGCGTCGGTTACAAGGTCGTCGATCGCGAGGGGCTGTCCCTGAGCGTGAAGGGCGGGCCCGCATGGCGGCAGACCGATTTCACCGGCGGCCGCCACGACAGCGAAATCACCGGGCTCGCCGGGGTCGATTTCGGATGGCAATTGTCGCCCGCGCTGCGGCTGACGCAGGTCGCCTCGACGATCGTCGGCGAAAGCAAGACCGCGACCAGCTCGCTGACCGCGCTCAACGCCAAGCTCACCGGCGCCTTGTCGGCGCGCATCGCCTATTCAGCGGAGATCGATTCGAACCCGCCGCCCGGCGTCGAGAATGTCGACACGCTGACGCGGCTGACGCTGGTGTACGGATTCTAGCTGCCGTCGAACGCGTCGGCGCCGCCGATTTCCTCGCCATCGATAAGCAGGCCCGCGCCGGGAACATGGTTGAATTCGATGCGGATGCCGTCGGGATCCTCGATCAGGACCGAATAATAGCCCGGCGCCCACGGCTCCTCCTGCGGCGCATGGACGATATGCACGTCGCCGCGGCTTGCCAGAACGGCGTGGACCGCATCGACCGCCGCGCGGTCGCGCATCCGGAAGCAGGCGTGGTGCAGCCCCGGCGCGCCCTGATCGAAGCGTTTGCCCGCATTTTCGGGGCTGGGGGTGCGGATCCCGATCGCGGTGCGGCCGCCGACGCCATAGAGCATATAGTCGCTGTCGAGCACGAGCTTCAGGCCCAGATAGCCGATCATGTCGCGCCAGAAGGCGGTCGAGCGCGCGAAGTCGCCCGCAGTCAGGATGACATGCGCGACGCCGTTCAGCCCGCTCATTTTATAGCTGCCAGCGTGTAGAGGAATTCGACGAAGCCCATCGTCGCGTCGACCATTCCCGCGACCTTCGGGTTGGTCGAATCGATCAGATAATATTCGTTCGGCGCGTGCGCGCCCGAGCCATGGCCGATGCCAAAGTGCGCAGCGGGGATCGACACCGGCGGGGCGGTGAAGGTCGCGCCGGGCCAGCTGCCCGCGAGCCGCGCGTTGATATTCGCCTTGACGCCGAGCGCCTTGTAGGTCGCAAGCTCGGTGCGGACGAGGCGGCTGTCCTCGGCGACCTCGGTCGGGTCGTAGCCGCCCGAGACGTTCATTTCGACATCGGCGAAGCCATGTTTGTCGAGATGCGCGCGGAGCTTCTTCTCGGCCTCGGCGCGCGTCTGGTTCGGGACGAGGCGGAGGTCGAGCTTGGCGACCGCCTTGCCGGGCAGGATCGTCTTGCCGCCGGGGCCGGTATAGCCCGCGACGAGCCCCTCGATATTGACCGTCGGTTCCTGCGCGAGGCGGATCAGCGCGTCGTCATATTTGAGGTTGTCGATCCAGACGTTGACGCCGAGCGCGGCCTTGTCGGCGGCCTCGTCGGCGCCCTTCGCGGCTTCGCGGATCAGCGTCTTTTCGCGGTCGGTCAGCGGACGGACATTCTCGAACCAGCCCTCGATCGCCGGGGTGTTGCCGTCGGGGGTCACGAGCGTCTGGAGCGCCTGCACCAGCCGCCAGGCGGGCGAGTCGATCATCGCCTTCAGGCTGGAGTGGACATCGCCCTTCGGCCCGCGACCCCATTTCGCGCCGCTTGCGATCAGTTCGAGTTCGATGATCCCCTTCGACCCCAGATTGACGTCGACCGCGCCGGTCTTGTCCTGCGAGGCGAAGGGGATGAAAATGCCGTCGCATTTCTTGAGCGCGGCGAGGACGTTGGGCTTCGTCGCGACCTGGCGGAAGTGCGGCGAACCGATCTCCTCCTCGCCCTCGCAGACGAGGACGATATTGACCGGCAGTTTCGCCTTGGCGGCGCGGATCGCGTGGAGCGCGGCGAGGAAGGTCGCCTCGGGACCCTTCTGGTTCACCGCGCCGCGGCCGACGATCGACAGGCCGAATCCGGGCTTGTCGATCATCCTGCCTTCGAGCGGCGGCGACGACCATTCGGCGGGATCGAACTGCTTGACGTCGTACATGAAATAGATGCCGAGCGTGCGTTTCGCGCCGGCGTCGATCGTCCCGAAGACGCCGGGATGGCCGTCGGTCGGGATGATCTCGACATTGGTGAAGCCCGCATCCTTCGCGAGTTCGGCCATATAGGCCGCGCCCTCGGGCATATTGCGGTTCTCGGCAGCGATCGAGGGGAGGGCGATCCAGTCGCGCAGCCGCTTGAGCGAGGCCTCCTTGCCCGCCTCGGCGGCCTTGCGGATCGCGGCGCTCTGGCTGCTCGCGGCGAGGGCGGGAAGTGGACTCATCGCCATCGCACCGGCGCCGAGCATGGCCGCGCCGCGCAGCAGGCCGCGGCGTTCGAGCAACATCCGGATCGCCTGATCGTCATCGTGCATCGTCAGTCCCTTTCCCCGTCGTCATGATTTTTCCCAATATCCCTGCATCAATTCGTGCGACCAGTCCGGCTGTCGCACATCCCCGCGCGGGAGAAACTCCACCATCACCGGTTTGATGTCGAGTACGGGCGTGCCGTCGATCGCGTCGAGCCCCTCGACTTCGACAGTCAGGCCGTCGACCGCGACGATGCGGCAGGTGGTGAGGCCGAGGCGGTTGGGGCGGTTCTTGCCGCGCTGCGCGAAGATGCCGACGAGCGGCCAGTCGGCGCGGTTGCGCGGATGGCGTGCACCGGTCTCGATCTTGTTGTCGGGCACCTTGTCGAAGAGGAAAATCACCTCGGCGTGGCTGAAGTCGGCAAGGCCGGCGAACGCGTCGGGGGTGAATTTATCGGGGTCGAGAGCGATCGTCGCGCGGCTGGCGCCCCAGTCGTCGTCGATCGCGTCGGCGCGGCCGCCGCGGACATGGCCGATGGGTGTGAGGGTGAAGCTCATCGTTGATCCCCTGCTGCGTTGACGCTGATGGCGCAGCGCGCCTAGCCTTGCAAGGAAGGAGAGGCGCGATGGACTTTCAGGGCAAGAGCGTCGTCATCACCGGCGGCGCGACGGGGATCGGCTTTGCGCTGGCGAAGCGGATCGGCGCGGCGGGCGCGCGGATCATCCTGTTCGAGCCGCGCGCCGACAAGCTGGCCGAGGCGGTCGCGGCGCTGGGCGACTTCGGGATCGAGGCGCTGTCCGTCGCGGGCGATGTCACGGATGCGGCGGCGGTCGAAGCGCTCGCCGATTTCGCCTGGGCTGAACATGGCCGCGCCGATGCGATCATCGCCAACGCCGGCGTGGGTGGGGTCCGGACGGAAATCCTCGACACCGACGATGCTGCGGCGCGCGCGCTGATCGAGGTCAATTTCTGGGGCGTATGGAATTGCATCCGCACCTTCGGGCGGCGCTTCCGCGAGGATGGGCTGCCAGCGGCGATCTATGCGACGGCGTCGGAGAACGGCCTGTTCAACGCGGTGCGCACGAACGGCGGCATCTATGTTTCGAGCAAGCACGCCGTCGTCGGGCTGATGGACACGCTGCGCAACGAGGCGCCGGGCAATATCGAGGTGGGCGTCATCATCCCCGGCTGGGTCAAATCCGACATGACGCGCCACGCCGCCCCCGCGATGGACGCCGATGCCTTTGCGGACCGCATCGTCCCGCAGATGGAGGCGGGGCAATTTTACCTTGTCAGCCACCCTTACAATGTCGTGCGGATGGAGGAGCGCTGGGCCGAGGCCTATGCCGCCTTTGCGAGATACGCGCCGCGCGAGCCGGGCGACGAGGCGATGGACGTCGCGCTGTTCGTCGAACGGATGCGCAGCCAGCGTTAGGCGGCGGGCCGCGCGTCGAGCTCACGGGTCAGAAAGCGCAGGATTTCACGCCGGTCCTCGTCATCCTTTGATCCGCCGGCACGGAAGGCGAGGGAGCCGACGACCATCATGAACAGCGGGATGCCTGCGAAGATCACGCCGAACAGCAGCGCTTCGGGCACGAACCAGGCGACGGTGACCCCGACAATGACGAACAGCGACAGGAAACCGTGCCATATGAATGGGAAGAGGCGTCCCGATCGCGTCAGGCCGAGCGTGCCGGTGATCCGCGTGCCCTCGCCCTCGGGCTCCATCGCCGATTCGAGCGTCGGGGCCATCGGATTCTGGACGTTGCGACGCGCATAGCGCAGCGTCATGTCATACTGGCTGCCGCTGCCATAGACGCGCGCCGTTGCGGTCGTCATCGGATCGTCCATGACCGCCTTGAGCTTGCGCGCGATCTCGTCGGGCGGGAGAGGCGAGTAGAGATCGATGTCTTCGCTCTTCGCCATCGCCGCGCTCCCTCACGCCTTCTCGAGCAGCCCCTCGTCGGCGATGCGCTTCTGCCAGAGCTTCGGCGCGTTGACGTGGACGTTCTGGCCTTCGCTATCGACCGCGACGGTGACCGGGAAGTCTTTCACCTCGAACTCGTAGATCGCCTCCATGCCGAGATCGGCGAAGCCGACGACCTTGCTGCCTTTAATGGCGCGCGCGACGAGATAGGCCGCGCCGCCGACCGCCATCAGATAGGCGCTCTTGTGCTTGGCGATCGCCTGCGTCGCGGCGGGGCCGCGTTCGGCCTTGCCGACGCAGGCGAGCAGGCCCTGCTCCAGCATCATGTCCATGAACTTGTCCATGCGCGTCGCGGTCGTCGGGCCGGCGGGGCCGACGATTTCCTCGCCGACGGGGTCGACCGGGCCGACATAATAGATGACGCGGCCCTTGAACTCGACGGGGAGCTGTTCGCCCTTGGCGAGCATGTCGGCGATGCGCTTGTGCGCGGCGTCGCGGCCCGTGAGCATCTTGCCGTTGAGCAGCAAGCGGTCGCCCTGTTTCCAGCTCGCGACGACGTCGGGGGTCAGGGTGTCGAGATCGACGCTGATCGCCGCCTTGTCGGGCTTCCAGTCGATCTGCGGATAATCGGCGAGCACCGGCTTTTCGAGATAGGCGGGGCCGCTGCCGTCGAGCGTCACATGCGCGTGGCGCGTCGCGGCGCAGTTCGGGATCATCGCGACCGGTTTCGACGCCGCGTGGGTCGGCCAGTCGGCGATCTTGACGTCGAGCACGGTGGCGAGCCCGCCGAGGCCCTGCGCGCCGATGCCGAGCGCATTGACCTTTTCATAAAGCTCGATGCGCAGTTCCTCGGTCGGATTGCTCGGACCGCGCGCGAGCAGCTCCGTCATGTCGATCGGGTCCATCAGCGACTGCTTCGCGAGCAGCATCGCCTTCTCCGCAGTGCCGCCGATGCCGATGCCGAGCATGCCCGGCGGGCACCAGCCCGCTCCCATCTGCGGGACCATTTCGAGCACCCAGTCGACGATCGAGTCCGACGGGTTCATCATCTTGAACTTCGACTTGTTCTCGCTGCCGCCGCCCTTCGCGGCGACATCGATCACGACCTTGGCGCCTGGGACCATCTCGACATTGAGCACCGACGGTGTGTTGTCCTTGGTGTTGACGCGGCTGAACGCCGGGTCGGCGAGGATCGAGGCGCGCAGCTTGTTTTCGGGATGGAGGTATGCCTTGCGGACGCCCTCGTCGACGACCTGCTGCAGGCTGCGGGGGCTGTCGAGGCGGCAGTCCATGCCCCATTTGATGAAGACGGTGACGATGCCTGTGTCCTGGCAGATCGGGCGATGCCCCTCGGCGCACATCCGGCTGTTCGACAATATCTGCGCCATCGCGTCCTTGGCGGCGGGCGACACCTCACGCTCATAGGCCGCGGCGAGCGCGCGGATATAGTCCATCGGATGGAAATAGCTGATGTACTGGAGCGCGTCGGCGATCGTCTCGATCAGATCGTCCTCGCGGATGACGACGGTGTTCATGGGTGCAGCCCCTTTCCTGTTTCAGGATTCGCCGTCTCCCTAGACCCGCGCACGCGGGGTGGGAAGGGGCTTAGGCGCCGCGGCGGCCGAAGAGCTTGCGTGCTGCCGGTGCCGCGTCGGGTTCGGCGCGGCGCGTGGCGGGTGCCGGCATTTCGGATTCCACAAGCGGGCGCTTGCGCACCGCCGCGCGCCAGCTTGCCATCATCGCAAGGCCGAGAAGCACGATCCAGCCGCCGCCGGTCGATGCGAGCAGGGTCCAGCCGTAGCGCGCGGGCACGGCGATCGCCATCAGCACGGGCACGCAGGCGACGATGACGAGGGTCCCGGCCAGCTCGTGCCAGCGGCCGATCCGCACGATGCCGAGGCCAATCGCGATATTGGTGAGCGCCAGCAAGGCGAATTTCGCCGCTACCGGATAGGGCAGGCTCGCCATCGCAGGCGAATAGTCACCGACGGTGAAGGCGGCCTGGATATCGAAGAGCAGCCAATTCTCCCATGCGTCGCAGAGCCCCGCGAGGATCGGCAGCGTTGCTGCGGCCTTCAACGCGCGCAGTCCCAATTCGTGCGAGAGCGCGATGAGCCCCGATGCGAGGAAACCCGTGTAGAGCAGCATGTAGAGATAATCCTGCTCGTTCTCCGTCCGCATCGCGGCGAGGCGGCCGACCTGCCGCGGATCGCTGTCGGGACCGAAGATCGCGATCAGGTCGGGCTGGCCGCCCGCGAATTCGAACGCGAGGACCGGCGCGCCATAGCCGGGATCGACCGCATGGCCGTCTGGCGGAAAAACCTGCCCCAGGTGCAGGCCGAAGAGCAGGACAGCGATGCCAAGCAGCAGCGCCCCGTACCACCAGCGCGCCGCCGGCAGGTCGTCAATCAACCTATTGGCACTCGGCGCATTTGCCGCGCACTTCGATCACCGGGCGTTCGGCGGCGAAGCCCGTTGCCTCGGCGGCGGCGCGGACGCCGTCCGAGAGCTTGTCGTTGTCGACATGGACCGCGGTGCCGCAGCTGTCGCAGATCAGAAAAATGCAGTCGTGCAGGCAGCCCGGATGGCTGTTCGCGACGAAGGCGTTGGCGCTTTCGACCCGGCGGACGAGGTTGTTCGCAACGAACAGGTCGAGAATGCGATAGACGCTGTTCGGCGCGACGCGCTTGCCGCGCTTTTGCGAGACGATGTCGGCGATTTCATAGGCGCTCGCGGGTTTGCCGATTTCGGCGACCGCATCGAAAATCTGCGCGCGCATGTCGGTCCAGGCCTCGCCGCCCTTTTCGAGCGCATCCTGCGCCGCTCTCGCGAGCGAGGCGCCGGTCGCCTCGACGTGCGGATGTTCATGCTTGCCCATTGGCTCTTCCTTGCGCGGCCATCGTGCCGCTCTGCCCCCGTCCGAAGGCAATGTATGTCGTTTGGAGGTTCCCCGCAAGCTGCGGGGACTGCGTATCAGCGCGTTGCGCGCCTGTTAAGGTCGTGGCCGAGCGCAACGACCGCGACGCCGATCATCGTCGCCAGCACCTCGCTGCCGTCGTGAGGCTGCGACAGCGCGCCCGCCATCATGCCGAGCCCGAAGCAGCCGACCGCGAACGGCATCATATAGCCGTGGCTGAGCACCCCCGAGACGAGCGTGATCAGCGCGAAGCCGATTGCGATGGCCAGGCCGATTTCATGGAACAGATGGCTTTCGAGGAACACACCGCCGACCGACGCGATCGAGGCGAAAAAGATCGTCGTTGCAAGGCAGTGGACGAGGCAGAGCCCCGACAGCCCCATGGCGAGCTGGTCGCCGGTCAGCGAGGTCAGCGGCCGCGAATCGCGCGCAGCCCGCACCAGCGCGCCGAAGCGCGGCCATGCATGGCTGTGATTGGCGACTTGGGTCACCCGATTCTCCGTTGGACCAACTGCGAGGCGGGATATGGCATAACATGACAAAGGTTACAATGTCTCATTGTAACAAAATATCGTCGCGAGCGTTCAGGCGCCGGCCTCCGCCCGCAGTGCCTTCCGATCCAGCTTGCCGATCATCGTCTTGGGCAGGCTGTCGCGCACCTCGACCGCCGTTACCCGTTCATGCTTGCCGAGTTGGGGATTGAGCCAGGCGGCAAGCGCTTGGCCCGAAACCTCGAAACCTTCCTCCAGCGTCACGAACGCCTTGGGCGCTTCGCCGCGATAGGCGTCGGGGACGCCGAGGACGATGGCTTCCTTGACCGCAGGATGCTCGTAGAGATGCGCCTCGATCACGCTCGGATAGACCTTGAACCCGCCGACCGCGATCATGTCCTTCAGCCGGTCGACGATGCGAATATAGCCGTCGGCATCGACCGTCGCGACGTCGCCGGTGCGCAGCCAGCCATCGGGGGTAAAGCTGTCCATGTCGGCGTCGGGCCGGTTCCAGTAACCCTGCATGATCTGCGGGCCCTTCACCGCGAGTTCGCCGGGCTCGCCCGCAGGTGCGTCCTTTGACGGGTCTTCCTTGTCGAGCAGGCGGATGTGCGTCGCGGGGATCGGCTGCCCGATCGTACCGGGCTTGACCGGGCCGTCATAGGGGTTGGTCGCGACGACGCCCGAGCTTTCGGTGAGGCCATAGCCCTCGACGAGCGAGGCGCCGGTCGCGGCGATGAATTTCTCGCGCAGCTCGGCGGGCATCGGCGCGCCGCCCGAGATGCAGACACGCAGCGAGGAAAAGTCGGTTTTGGCGAGACCGGGATGGTCGAGCAGCGCCTGGTACATCGTCGGCACGCCCGGCAGCGCGGTCGCCTTGGTCCGGGTGATCGCCTCGAGCGCGCCCTTGGCGTCGAAACGCGGCAGCATCGTGATCATTCCCCCGTTGAGGACGGTGCGGTTGAGCACGCAGGTGTTGGCGAAGACGTGGAAGAAGGGAAGGACGCCGAGAATGCGGTCGCCGGCGTCATGGTCGGGGTCGATGCCGTTCACCTGCCGCGCGTTGGCGGTCAGGTTCTGGTGGGTGAGTTTCGCGCCTTTCGGCGTGCCGGTGGTGCCGCCGGTATATTGGATCAGCGCGACGTCGCGTTCGGGGTCGATCGCGACCGGGTCGGACTTGCCGTCATTGTCGGTGAGCGCCGAGAAGCGGATGACGCGCGGGTCGGTGGGCAGCGGCGCGACCTCCCTGCGCTTGAAAAGGCGATAGAGAACCGATTTTGCGTGCGGGAGCCCGCCGGCGATCGAGCCGACGACGAGCCGCTTGAGGCTCGATCCGTCGAGCACTTCGAGCGCGGTCGGCAGCAGCGCCGCGGCGCTGATCGTGAACAAGGTGTCGGTGCCCGAATCCTCGACCTGCGCTTCGAGTTCGTGCGCGGTGTAGAGCGGCGAGAAATTGACCACCGTCGCGCCCGCGACAAGCGCGCCATAATAGGCGGCGACGTAATGCGGCACGTTGGGCAGGAACAGGCCGACGCGGCTGCCCTTGCCGATTCCGAGCTGTTGCAACCCGCGCGCGACCCGCGCGACGCCGTTCGCGACTTCCGCGTACGAAAAATGCCGGCCCATGAAGTCGAGCATCGGCGCATCGCGCTTCGCCGCGACGCTCGCCGCGAGCATCGCGGGCAGCGAGAGCGGCTCGAACAACTGGTCCCACTTCGTCGGGTGGCGGTAATCGGTCGACCAGTCGTAGGGGGGCGTCATCGCGGAGGGAGACCCTTTCATCTGTGCTATTTACATCACTCTAGGCAGGCTTCGCTGCGTCCGCAATCTTGCGGCGCAGGGCGGCGGCGGCTAGTCAGGGGACCGTCCGGTCTGACAGGGGTTCGTCCATGGTGTTGCAGCATATCGTGCGTCTCGGCGCGCCCATCGTCCTTATCGCCTGCATGGGTGCGCCGGCGGTCGCCAAGGACAAGGAAGCGCCGCCGCGCCCCGCGCAGATCAACGAACTTTATGCGTGCCGCGATATCGCCGACCCCACCGCGCGCCTCGCCTGCTTCGACCGCGAGGTCGGCGAGCTGTCGGCGGCCGACCAGGCGCGCGAAATCACCTTTGCCGACAAGGAAACGGTCAAGAAGACGCGGCGCGGCCTGTTCGGCTTTACCTTGCCGAGCCTCGGTCTGTTCGGCGGCGACGACGACGCGGACAAAATCGAGCGGGTCGAAACCACCATTGCGTCGGTTGCCGATGGCGCCGACGGCTATCGCATGGAAATGGCGGATGGATCGCTGTGGGTCCAGACCGACGGCAAGCGAATGCCGCTGCGCCCGCGCATCGGGCAGAAGGTCGAGATCAAGTCGGGCACGCTCGGCACCTTTTTCCTCAGCCTCGAGGGGCGGCCGTCGGTCAAGGTGCGCCGCGAGCGATAAGCGCATCGTGGAGGTTTGCCGACGACGGCGATGATGCGACTGGCAACAGGTCCGGACGAGCAGGCCTTCGTCCTTCTCGACGATGCACGCGTGCATGGCGCCGTGCCGGCACGCCTATTCCGCGACCCGGCCCAGGTGCTGACAGCGGCGTCGGCAGACCAGATTCCCGCGCTGCTCGATCAGCTCGAAGCCGCGCCGCGCCGCGGGCTCCACGCCGCGGGCTACCTGGCCTATGAAGCCGGGAAGGGACTGGCGCCCGCGTGGCGCGGCGCGGCGGGCGATCCCGGCGACAATGCGCCGCTGGCATGGTTCGGACTGTTCCGGAGCGTCGAGCGGATCGCAGCCGATGCCGTGCCAGCTCTCTTTCCCGATCCCGACGCCGCGTGGGTCGGCAGTCCTGCGCCGCGTATCACGCGCACCGCCTACGAGGCGGCGGTAGCGCGGGTGCTCGATTATATCCGCGCGGGCGACATCTATCAGGCCAATCTCACCTTTCGCGCCGACGTGCCCGTGGTCGGCGATCCGCTCGCGGTCTATGCGCGGCTGCGCCGGACCGCGCGCGCCGGCTACGGTGGTTTCATCTGGACCGGCACGCAGGCGATCGCGTCGCACTCGCCCGAGCTTTTCTTCGCGCTGCGCGGGCGCGAGGTGATGGCGCGGCCGATGAAGGGCACCGCGGCGCGGCTGGCCGATGGGGCGGCCGACGCGGCCGCAGCGCGCGAGCTGGCGGCCGATCCGAAGCAGCGCGCCGAAAATCTGATGATCGTCGACCTCATCCGCAACGACCTGTCGCGCGTCGCGGTGCCGGGGACGGTCGCGGTGCCCGACCTGTTCCGGGTGGAGAGTTTTCCGACGATCCACCAGCTCGTGTCGGACGTCACCGCCACGCTGCCCGAATGGGCGGGGGCGGTCGACGTCCTGCGCGCCGCCTTCCCCTGCGGATCGATCACCGGCGCGCCGAAGGTGCGCGCGATGGAAATCATCGACGAGTTGGAGAGCGATGCGCGCGGCCTCTACACGGGGTCGATCGGCTTCATCGAGGCAGGGGGTGACGCGGCGTTCAACGTTGCGATCCGCACGCTGATCTTTCCGTCGCAGAGCGGCTTGCGCGACGGCGCGGCTTGCGCCACGCTGGGGCTCGGTTCCGGGATCGTCGCCGATAGCCAGCCGGCGGAGGAATGGCGCGAATGTCTGGCCAAGGGGGAATTTGTGGGCGCAGCGGGGGAAAGCTTCGACCTTCTCGAGACGATGTTTTTCGACCCTGTCGAGGGCGTTCAGCGCCTTGAAGGGCATCTGGCCCGGATGAAGGCGAGCGCTGCGGCATTCGGTTTCGCGTTCGACCGCCATGGCGCGCGCAACGGCCTGCAATCGGCGACCTTCCGCCTTCGTACCGCGGCGCGAGTGCGGATGCGGCTTTCGTCGTCGGGCGCACTGGCGATCGAGGTGTCGCCGTTGCCACGCCTTGCCGAACTGCCCGTGCCCGTCGTCGCGCGGCCCGCGCCGATGGCGGCGGACGATTTCCGCCTGGCGCACAAGACCAGCCTGCGCGCGGCCTATGACGCGGCGCGGATCGAGAGCGGCGCGGCCGAAGTCGTGTTCGTCGACGAACCGGGCTTCGTCACCGAGGGGAGCTGGAGCAATATCTTCGTCGAGCGCGACGGCGTGCTGCTGACCCCGCCGCTGTCGCTCGGGCTGCTGCCGGGGGTTCTGCGCGCCGAACTGATCGAAAAGGGCCGCGCCGCCGAATCGCACCTGCGGGTCGCCGACCTTGCCGAGGGCTTCTACATCGGCAATTCGCTTCGCGGGCTGGTTCCGGCGCGGCTGGCCGAGCCTTCGTCCGCGTGACGCGCAGTGCATAGGTAAATTATACCGCTGCGCGCTTGCGAATATGAGCCGGAGGCTTTAGGCGCGGCCGCGCGCAATTTCCTGTCAATTCGCAATCGATCCGCGCAAGCCACGGAAAGCCTGACCCATGTCGCTGAAGCCGCATACGTCCGCCGCCCTGAACCGCATCCAGCCGTCGGCTACGCTCGCGATGACCGCGCGTGTCGCCAAGCTGAAAGCCGAAGGCATCGACGTGATCGGCCTGTCGGCGGGCGAGCCCGATTTCGACACGCCGGACTTCGTCAAGGAAGCCGCGATCGAGGCCATTCGCAATGGCCAGACCAAATATACGCTCGTCGACGGCACGGTGGCGCTCAAGGAAGCGATCCGCGGCAAGTTTCGCCGCGACAACGGCCTCGAATACGGCCTCGACCAGATCACGGTGAACGTCGGCGGCAAGCACACGCTGTTCAACGCACTCGTCGCGACCGTCGACAAGGGCGACGAGGTGATCATCCCTGCGCCTTATTGGGTGAGCTACCCCGACATCGTCGCTTTTTGCGGCGGCAAGCCCGTCGTGATCGAGGCGTCGGCGGCGCAGAACTACAAGATCACGCCCGCGCAGCTCGACGCGGCGATCACCGAAAAGACGCGCTGGATCATCTTCAACTCGCCCTCGAACCCGTCGGGCGCGGCCTATTCGCCGCAAGAGCTCGACGCGATCGGCGAGGTCGTGCGCCGTCATCCGCATGTGATGGTGATGACCGACGATATGTACGAGCATGTCTGGTACGCCGATTTCGAATTCTCGACGATCGCGCAGCGCTGCCCCGACCTCATCGACCGCATCCTGACCGTGAACGGCTGTTCGAAGGCCTATGCGATGACCGGCTGGCGCATCGGCTATGCCGGCGGTCCCGCCTGGCTGATCAAGGCGATGGGCAAGCTCCAGTCGCAGTCGACCTCGAACCCCTGTTCGATCGCGCAGGCCGCTGCCGCGGCCGCGCTCGGCGGGCCGCAGCAGTTTCTCGATGACCGCAACGCCGCGTTCCGGAAGCGCCGCGACATGGTCGTCGCGATGCTCAACGACGCGCCCGGCCTGTCGTGTCCGGTTCCCGATGGTGCCTTCTATGTCTATCCAGACGCGAGCGGCTGCATGGGCAAGAAGACGCCCGACGGAAAGCTGATCGATACCGACGAAGCGCTGATCGACTATTTCCTCGACAGCGCACGCGTTGCGGCCGTCCACGGCGGTGCCTTCGGCCTGTCGCCGGCGTTCCGCGTTTCCTATGCGACGTCGGAAGCGGTGCTCAAGGAAGCCTGCGTGCGCATCCAGCAGGCGTGCGCGGCGCTAAGCTGAACCGCGGACAACAGGTCGGTTCACCCGATAGTAAGCCGTCTCCCTTAAGGGTGACGGCGATCACTGACGGATGGCAAGGGGCGCGCCATATCGTTCGGTGTAACCGGAGCTCCGGCTCCACCGTATAAGATGACATGCAAAAAAGAGGCTCCCATGGTTTCCCTTCTCCGCTCCGACTGGTTTCCGACCATGCTCGCCGGCTTCGCGATCGGCGGGCTGATCGTGATGATCCAGCATCCGGCGTTCGCGATGGCGCTGTGACGCCGCGGGTCCGCCCGCTCGTCGCCCTGCTCGCCGCGGCCGTCCTTTCGCAATGCGCCCCGGCGCAGGCCGAAAGCGTCGTCAAGCTCCCCGCTGCTGCTGTCGACCCGGTCGTCAAGGCCAAGCGCGCGACTGCCGTGCTCGCCGGCGGCTGTTTCTGGGGCGTCGAGGGCGTCTTTTCGAATGTGAAGGGCGTGATCTCGGTCGAGTCGGGCTATCATGGCGGCAGCAGGGCGACCGCGAAATACGAGCTGACGCACGACGGCACCTCGGGCCATGCCGAGGCGGTGCGCATCGTCTATGACCCGACGCAGGTCAGCTATGGCACGCTGCTGCGCGTGCTGTTTTCGGTCGTTGCCGACCCGACGCTCAAGAACCGTCAGGGTCCCGACTCGGGCACCCAATATCGCGCCGCGATCGTTCCGATGGATGCGACGCAGCGACAGGTGGCAACCGCCTATCTGGCGCAGATCGGCAAGGGGAAATATTTCGCGAAGCCGGTGATCGTGCCGATCGAAAGCTACAAGACCTTCTATCCGGCCGAAGCGAGTCACCAGAATTTCATGCGGCTGAACCCATCGAATCCCTACATCGTGCGATGGGATGCGCCGAAGCTCGCAGCCTTGAAGCGCCTCTATCCCGACCTTGTACGCAAGGTTCCGGCGCCCTGACCGGCAGAGGTTCCGCCGCTCACCGTGCGTCGGGAATCATTCGTCGCAAATCGCTGGCCCCTGCCGCCCGCCTGCGGGACCAATAGGCCGACCAAAGGGGTCGGGACGATGATGACGGCTGTAGCCGCGGGGTTTGAATGACGTTTCACTTTTCGGGCAGGCCGCTGCTCGGTTTGACGATTGGTGCCGCCTTGCTCGCGGGGTGCGTGAGCAGCGCGGCGATTGTGCCGCCGCCGCGTCAGGCGCAAGCGCCGCAAGGTTCGGGCGCCGTGACGGTGCCGATCGGGCAGCCGGTGCGCAACGCGGCCCCGCCGCGCGGGACGCTGGATCCCGGCTTCCGCCGCCCTGCACCCGGCCTCAGCGATCGGATCTATGCGCTGTGGCGCGCCTATCCGGGCAGGGTCGGCATCGCGGTCCAGCGCATCGACGGCGAATGGGCGATCGCGCAGCGTGGCCCCGACCTGTTCCCTCAGCAGAGCGTTTCGAAGCTGTGGGTGGCGATGACGGTGCTCGATGCGGTGGATAACGGCCGGTTGAGCCTCGACCAGCGCGTACGGATCGGTCCAGAGGATCTGGTCGTCTTCCACCAGCCGCTCGCCGCTCGCGTCCGCGCCGAGGGGAGCGTGACGATGAGCGTTCGCGACCTTATCGAGACCGCGATCACCCACAGCGACAATCTTGCGAACGACAGCCTGTTGCGCACCGTCGGCGGTCCCGAGGCGGTGCGCGCCTTTCTTCGCAAAAAGGATCTGGGCTCGATCCGCTTCGGCCCCGGCGAACGGCTGCTGCAGGCCGGCACCGCCGGGCTGACGTGGCAGCAGAGCTATTCGATCGGCCGCAACTTCCAGACGGCTCGCGCCGCGCTGCCGCCCGCGACGCGCCGCGCGGCGATGGACAGTTATCTGGCAAACCCGGTCGATGGCGCGAGCCCCTCGGCGATCGCGAGCGGCCTCACTCGGCTTGCGCGCGGGACATTGTTGTCGCCCGAATCGACCGACTATCTGCTTGGCGTGATGAGCCGGACGAAGAGCGGGCCGAAGCGCCTCAAGGCCGGGCTCCCGGCCGGCTGGCAGTTTGTGCACAAGACCGGGACCGGGCAGGATCTGAACGGCATGACCGCGGGCTATAACGACATCGGCATTGCCACCGCGCCCGACGGCACGCGCTATGCGATCGTCGTGATGATGGGTAGTACGGCGTCGCCGATTCCCGCTCGTATGCAGCTCATGCAGGCGGTATCGGGCGCCGTTGCCGAATTTCATGGAAGATAGACGATGCGTTTTGCCATTCTGCCTCTGGTCGCCGCCACGCTGATGCTCGCGGGCTGCGCCACCCCCGAGGCGCGATTGCGCACCGGGCTCAATAATGCCGGGCTTTCCAAGGCGATGTCGGCGTGCATGGCCGAACGGATGGTCGACCGGCTGTCGCTCGTACAGCTTCGTCGCCTGTCGGCGCTGGGCAGCCTGAAGGAGAAGCGGCTCGGCGACCTGTCGTTCGACCAGTTCCTGCACAAGGTCCGCGCGCTCAAGGATCCCGAGATATTGACCGTGACGACCAGTTCGGCGGCGCTTTGCGCGCTGCGTTAACGACTTAGCCCGCGCTTTCGGCAGTCCAAGTTTTTCTGGACGCGGCAGGGGTAGCCTTGCCGCGCAACTTGTGCTTATGCGGCGCCATTCTTCTCCCCTTCCAGAGTCGAAAGGCCCGGCAGACCTCATGAACATCCACGAATATCAGGCGAAAGAACTGCTCGCGAAATTTGGCGTTGCCATCCCCAAGGGCATCGCCGCGATGAGCGTCGAGGAAGCTGTCGCTGCGGCGAAGCAGCTGCCCGGGCCGCTTTATGTCGTGAAGTCGCAGATCCATGCGGGTGGCCGCGGCAAGGGCAAGTTCAAGGAACTCGGCCCCGATGCGAAGGGCGGCGTCCGCCTGGCCAAGACGCTGGAGGAAGTCGAAAGCCACGCGCGCGAAATGCTCGGCAACACGCTGGTGACGATCCAGACCGGCGAGCATGGCAAGCAGGTCAACCGCCTCTACATCACCGACGGCGCCGACATTAAGAAAGAATATTATCTCGCGCTGCTCGTCGACCGCGCATCGAGCCGCATCGCGGTCGTCGCCTCGACCGAAGGCGGGATGGACATCGAAACCGTTGCGCACAACACGCCCGAAAAGATCCACACGATCACGATCGACCCCGCGACCGGCCTGATGCCGCACCACGGCCGCAGCGTCGCCGCCGCGCTCGAACTCGACGGCGATCTCGCGAAGCAGGCTGCGAAGGTTCTTGCCGGCCTCTATGATGCGTTCCTCGCGACCGATGCCGAGCAGATCGAGATCAACCCGCTCGCCGTCTGCGAAGGCGCGAACGGCGACGAACTGCTCGTCCTCGACGCCAAATTGGGCTTCGACGGCAATGCCATGTTCCGCCACAAGGATATCGCCGAACTGCGCGACCTGACCGAGGAAGACCCGGCCGAAGTCGAGGCGTCCGAATATGACCTCGCCTACATCAAGCTCGACGGCAACATCGGCTGCATGGTCAACGGCGCCGGCCTCGCGATGGCGACGATGGACATCATCAAGCTGAACGGCGCCTTCCCGGCGAACTTCCTCGACGTCGGCGGCGGCGCCAGCAAGGAAAAGGTCACGGCGGCGTTCAAGATCATCCTGAAGGACCCGGCGGTCGAGGGCATCCTCGTCAACATCTTCGGCGGCATCATGAAGTGCGACATCATCGCCGAGGGTATCGTCGCCGCGGCGAAAGAAGTGAACCTGTCGGTCCCGCTCGTCGTCCGCCTCGAAGGCACGAACGTCCAGCAGGGCAAGGACATCCTCGCCAATTCGGGGCTGCCGATCGTCGCGGCCAACGATCTGGGCGACGCGGCAAAGAAAATCGTCGCCGAGGTTGCCAAGGCTGCGTGATAAGAGACTAGACCCTCTCCCCTTGTGGGAGAGGGATGCGGAGAGTTGCGAGCTTGCTCGCTAGTCGAAGCCGGGTGAGGGGTATGCGAGCCAAAGGCTCGCGCGGAGCTTTGCTCCGCTCACCCTCATCCAAGTCCGCCTAATCGCCTGCGGCGATAAGGCTCCCTATCCTTCTCCCCTCAAGGGAGAAGGGGTTTGGGGACTGCTAGGTTGACGTTTACGTAAAGCGCAACTATGGCGCAGTGCACAATTTGCTGAGAGGAGCTTTTAAAGCCATGAAAATCCTCGTCCCCGTGAAGCGGGTGCTCGATTACAACGTGAAGCCGCGGGTCAAGGCCGACGGCACCGGCGTTGACCTCGCCAATGTGAAGATGTCGATGAACCCGTTCGACGAGATCGGTGTCGAAGAAGCGATCCGCCTCAAGGAAAAGGGCGTCGCGACCGAGATCGTCGCCGTGTCCGTCGGTCCGGCGAAGGCGCAGGAAACGCTGCGCACCGCGCTCGCGATGGGCGCCGACCGCGCGATCCTGGTGCAGACCGACGATGAGGTCGAGCCGCTCGCACTTGCCAAGATCTTCAAGGCGATTGCTGACGCGGAGCAGCCGGGTCTCGTGATCCTTGGCAAGCAGGCGATCGACGGCGACAACAACCAGACCGGCCAGATGCTCGCCGCGCTCACGGGCTGGGCGCAGGGCACCTTCGCCAGCGCGGTCAATGTCGAGGGCGATCATGTCAGCGTGACGCGCGAAGTCGACGGCGGTCTCGAAACGGTGAAGCTGAAGCTTCCCGCGATCGTCACAACCGACCTGCGCCTGAACGAGCCGCGCTATGCGTCGCTGCCGAACATCATGAAGGCGAAGTCGAAGCCGCTCGATACCAAGACCCCCGCCGACTACGGCGTCGACACGACGCCGCGGGTCAAGACGGTCAAGGTGTCCGAACCGCCCGTCCGCTCGGCGGGCGTCAAGGTCGCCGATGTCGATGAACTGGTTGCCAAGCTCAAGGCGATGGGAGTGCACTCATGAAAACGCTCGTTTGGGTCGAACATGACGGCAGCGCCGTCAAGGATGCCACGCTCGCCGCGGTGACCGCTGCGTCGAAGCTTGGCGAAGTCCACCTGCTCGTCGCGGGCGAGGGCGTCGGCGGTGTCGCCAGTGCCGCCGCGCAGATCGCGGGCGTCCAGAAGGTGCATGTCGCCGACAACGCCGCTTTCGGTCACAACCTGCCCGAAAATATCGCGCCGCTCGTCGCCGAGTTGATGGCGTCGCACGACGCCTTCGTCGCGCCCGCCACGACCACCGGCAAGAATATCGCGCCGCGCGTCGCAGCGCTGCTCGACGTGATGCAGATTTCGGAAATCCTGTCGGTCGAAGGTCCCAAGACCTTCACCCGCCCGATCTACGCCGGCAACGCGATCGCGACCGTCGAATCGTCGGATGCCAAGCTGGTCCTGACCGTTCGCGGCACCGCCTTCGAAAAGGCTGCCACCTCGGGCGGCTCGGGCGCGGTCGAAGCCGTTTCGGCTGGCGGCGACGCGGGTATCTCGAGCTTCGTCGGCGCCGAGATCGCCAAGCAGGATCGCCCAGAGCTCACCTCGGCCAAGATCATCGTGTCGGGCGGCCGCGCGCTGGGTTCGAGCGAGAAATATCAGGAAGTAATCGTCCCGCTCGCCGACAAGCTCGGCGCCGCGCTCGGCGCTTCGCGCGCTGCCGTCGACGCGGGTTATGTCCCCAACGACTATCAGGTCGGCCAGACCGGCAAGATCGTCGCCCCCGAAGTCTATTTCGCGATCGGCATCTCGGGTGCGATCCAGCACCTCGCCGGCATGAAGGATTCGAAGACGATCGTCGCGATCAACAAGGACGAGGACGCGCCGATTTTCCAGGTCGCCGACTTTGGCCTCGTCGCCGATCTGTTCAATGCCGTTCCCGAACTGACCGGCAAGATCTAACCGTCCGCCCATATGGCCGGCAACCATCCCGGGGTGCCCGGACTGGGCGATGCACCGTTCAACGCGGGTGGTCGCCGGTCCGCGCGCCCCGGAGCCGGCCGCGAGGTCGATGATGACGACAATGGCCTCGGCGACGACGAGGTCCACGGGCGCGCTCTCGTCCTCGCGAGCGTCGCGCGCGACGCGCGGCTCAACAAGAAATTCCTGCTGCTAATCACGCTGTCGGCCGCGATCGCAACGCTCGGCCTTTTGCAGAGCTCGACGGCGGTAGTCATCGGCGCGATGCTCGTATCGCCGCTGCTTGGTCCGATCATGGGTATCGGGTTTGGCCTTGCGACGCTCGAAAGCAACCTGATCAAGCGTTCCCTGGTGACGATGGCGGCGGGCATGGCGGTCGCCATCCTCGTCGCGATGTTCCTCATCTGGCTGTCGCCGATCCGCGACGTCACCCTCGAACTGCGCGCTCGGACACAGCCCACGCTGCTCGACCTCGGTGTCGCGGTCGTCGGCGGCATTGCTGGCGTCTATGCGATCATGCGCAAGCTGTCGGGGGTGATGGTCGGTGTGGCCATCGCGACCGCACTGGTTCCGCCGCTGTCGACCGTCGGTTTCGGGCTGGCGACCGGCCGCTTCGACTTTGCGCTGGGTGCGGCGTTGCTGTTCCTCACCAACACGCTTGCGATCGCCTTTGCCGCGACGATCGTGGCGCGAATCAACAAATTCGGACCATCGTTGACGCCGCAGCATACGGCGATGCAGGTCGCCGGCATCCTCACGACGCTGGGCATATTGTCGATCCCGCTCGCGCTGACGCTCAACAGCCTTGCGGGCGAGGTGCGCGCCCGATCGATCGTGCAAACCGAACTCAGGTCGCTGCTCGACGAAAACGATCGCGTCGACAGCCTCAACGTCCGGATGGAGCGTGACGCGATTGCTATCGACGGCGTCGTGCTTGTCGATCGTTATGCCGCCAAGCTCGACATGCAACTCGCGGCGAAAGTTCACGGCGAACTCGATCGCAATGTGCGCGTCAGCATCGTCCAGCTGAGGCAGCAGACGAATGCCGCAGTGCAGGTCGAAGAGCAGCTCAATCGCCGCCTTGCGACGCTCGAACGGCGCGAGGAGGACAGCCGCGCGATCCTCGCGGGACTGACGGTCGGTGAATTGCTGCCGCGCGAGCGGGTGCTGATCGACGCGCAGGCGCGCCGCGTGATCGTCCAGCGCGACCGCGAGGCCGAAGGCGAACAGGTTGCCGCGGCGATTGACCGGATCATGGCGTCGGTGCAGGCGGGTTATCCGCAATGGCTGATCCAGAACGGCGATCTGACCGCCGCGAAAACGCCCGCTGCGGAACCAGCGACGACCGAATAGCCTTTCCCGCAAACCTATTCGGGTTGACCCATCCTGTCCGATGCCATGTGGTGCGCGCCGATCCGCGACGAACCGCGGCGACGGCGGAGAGACGATATGCGCGGCAAGCGACTGGCAATGGCGCTGGCGATGACGATGGCGTGGACGGCGTCGGCGGCGGTCGCGCCGCCGCTGCAAGCGCGGCCGGCAGAGGCCGAGGCGCTGACGATCGACGAGACGCGGATAGACACCGCCCTGAGACATATGGTCGACAGCGGCCGCGCCGCGGGGGCTTCGGCGCTGATCTGGCAGAGTGGCAAGGAGGTTTATTTCGGCAGTGCCGGTATGGCCGACCGCAAGGCCGGGCGGCCGATGCGCCGCGATACGATCGCGCAAATCTTCTCGATGACCAAGCCGGTGACCGGGGTTGCCCTGATGCAGCTCTGGGAACGGGGCAGGTTCCACCTTGACGACCCGCTGGCGAAATATTTCCCCGAATATGCGGTCATGCGCGTCTATGCGGGCCGCGATGCGGCGGGCCAGCCGATCTATGTTCCGGCCGAGCGTCCGATCACGATCCGCGACGTCATGCGCCACACGGCGGGTTTCGCCTATGGTCCGGGGCCGACTCCGGCGCACAACGCCTATGTCGCCGCCGACCCGCTCGCCCTGACGATCGGGCTTCCCGAGATGAACCGCCGCCTCGCCGGGGTCCCGTTGCTCTTCCAGCCGGGAAGCCAGTGGAGCTACAGCATCGGCGTCGATGTGCAGGCGGCGCTGGTCGAGAAACTGTCGGGCCAGCCGTTCGCCGACTATGTCCGCGAGCATATCTTCGAGCCGCTGAAGATGACCGACACTGCGTGGCGCCAGCCCGACGCACGCCTGCCGCGCTTCGCGGCGATGAACGTCAAGCAGGACGGCAAGCTCGGACAGATGCCCGATGCGGAGGCGCGGACGCTCAATTTTCAGGACCACGCGCTGACGCCCGGCGGTTTCGGGCTCGCCTCGACGCTCGACGATTATCAGCGGTTCGCGCGGATGCTGCTGAACGAAGGCGAACTCGACGGTGCGCGCATCCTCCAGCCTTCGACGGTGAAGCTGATGGCGACCGACCAGCTCGACCCCGCGATCGCCGAGCGGCTGTGGCTTCCCGAAAAGGGCGCGGTCGGCTTCGGCCTGGATTTCGCGGTGCGCAAGCGGCCGCCGCAGACATCTGGGGAAAATCGCGGCGCTGTCGGGGAATTTTTCTGGGACGGCGCGGCCTCGACCTTGTTCTGGGTCGATCCGGTGAACAAGCTGACCGCGGTCTTTTTCGTCCAGACGATGCCCTATGACGGCACGCTCCACCGCGATTTCCGCGCCGCGGTCTATGGCGCGGATTACAAGGGGGCACCAGGCGACTGACGCTGTCATGCTTTTGTCATGTCGCTGGCCTTGAGCGGGCCGAGGAGATTGTGACGATGGCCCAGCCCGACAAACGCATGCTGCTTGCCGAAGGCCTGGCGGCGGGCGACGACGATGCGCTGCTCCACGCGCGGCTGGTCGAAGCGGGCGTGTCGGCGGCGGCGGCGAAGTACGAGGTCGACCGGCTGGTGAAGGATCCGATGGCGGCGATGCTGCGGCAGCAGGCGACGCGGATGGCGAAGCAGGACTGGCTGTTTGCGAACCAGCAGCGCCTCGCGTTCGAGGCGGAGGGCGGCTTCGCGCTCGATATGCTCGACAAGCCCGACGCCGAATTATTTTACCGGCATTATTACGAGGCGAACCGGCCCGCGAAGCTGATCGGTATCATCGACCATTGGCCCGCGCTGACGCGCTGGTCGCTCGATCATTTCGACGCGGTCGCGGGCAACAACGTGGTCGAGGCGCAGGTCGAACGCGAGCGCGATCCGGATTACGAACTCGACAAGGACGGCCACCGCCGCCTCGTCCGCTTCGGCGAACTGATCGACTGGCTGCGCAAGGACGAGGCGAGCAACGACATCTATTTGACCGCCTACAACAGCGGCAACAATGCCGCGGCGCTCGCGCCCTTGTGGGACGATATGGCGCCGATTGGGCTGCTGGACGACAGGCGTGCGCGCGACGGCTTCTTCTGGCTCGGGCCGCGCGGCACGCTCACGCCGTGGCACCATGATCTCACGAACAATCTGCTCGTGCAGGTGATCGGCCGCAAGCGCGTTCGCATGGCGCCGCCCTGGGCCTTTGCGCGGATGCGCAACAGCCGCCACTGCTTCTCCGACTGGGGCAACGAGGCCCTGCCGGCCGGCGAAGGCGACGGCAGCGCTCCGCCGGTGCTGGAAACGATTATCGGCCCTGGCGAGGCGATCTTCCTGCCGGTCGGCTGGTGGCACCAGGTCGAAGCGCTCGACCTATCGGCGAGCATGAGCTTCACCAGCTTTCGCCGACCCAATGCGCATGTCGAGGACTATCGGTCGTGGGGGGCGATCTAGCGCCTTCTTGCGCTTTGCCGCAGGCAAGCTCCGTTCTGTCGCCGCGGTCAGGCGGCGTAGGACGTGCGTTCGATCGGGTGGTCGCGTGCCGTCAACGCGGCAATCATTGCATCGCTGTCGAAGCCGTCGGAGAATTTTCCGATCACCGAACGCTTCAGAAAGGGATAGCCGGCGGCCAACAACCCCAGCGGATCGCTCATCGTCAGATCGTAAATCGGGTCTGATGGCGTCCAGACCGACCCCACCGACCCCATCCGCGCCGCAATCCGGCCCAGCCGGGTCTCCTGCAGGAAGGCCACGCCGCCATGGTGGCTGCAGGCGAACCGGCGCCACATGACCGGCCGCAATCCTTCCATATAGGCGCGATCGAAATCGCGGATCAGAAAGGCGTAGCTTTGCAGATGCGGTTCGACCGCGTAGCTTGCCGTGAAGCCTGTCATGCGAAACGGCGTGCGCGCGAAAAATGTGCGCATGTCGGCAAAGGGACCGAAGACGCTGTCGTTCAGGACCAGCACGTCGGTGCGGCCGACCGTGTCGGCAAGATGGTCGAGTCCGATCGCATAGCCCGAGAAGTCGAAGCCGTTCAGCTCCTTTCTGATCACGGCATCGGCGGACATGAAATTGGCATCGGGAAGGCCGTTACACGCCACGACGAGCAAGATGCGAAACCCCTGTTCGCGCAGCCGCGTCATCGTGAATCGGTGCTGGCCCAGCGCCCGGCCATCGGGCGCAAACGCGAAATAGAGCGCCCAGGGCCCGGCGCCGTTTGCCGGCGCCAGTACCTCGGCGCGGGGAGCAAGCCGGACGCGGCGCGCCGCAACATGGGCCCGCGTCGCGCTGAGCTTCGTGCCGGGCGGCACGGCGGGCAACGCCATCCATGGGATCGCGTGCAACCCGGCCGCCATATCCCGTTCGAGAGAATTCGCCACGGACGTCTGCATAGCCCTTTGGACTTCGGAAAGACGGCTGAATCTAGATCATTATTCCCGCCGATGTAAGGGCGGCCCTTATCGTCGCCTTAAGGTCCATCCGCTATGCGACGCGGGGAAGGGGCAACCGATGCCATTCGTCAGCGACTATCAGAAGCGGCAGATCCGCGACACCGAGCTTCGGCGTTTCGAGCGCTGGTTCGTTGACACGTCGATGGGCCCTGCCTATCGCGGCCGCGACGGCCGCGGGCGCAGCGTCCGGCCGGACGAAATCGCACGCTGGCGCGCCGGCCTTGAGACGCATGTCGATGCGATGATCGCCTCGATCCCCGTCCAGGCGGCATGGGCGATCGGCGCGTTGCTGGCGATCGTCTTCGGCGGGGGCTGGCTGCTCGACCTCATGGATATCCCGCAGCGTTTCCATGCGGCGGCGATCGGGCTCGGCGTCTTCGTGGTCGAGGTCGGCCTCGTCGGCCTCGAAATCTGGGACTATGTCGGGGGGTGGCGAAGCCGGCGCGACACGATCGAGGCGGCGGTCGCGGCGCGCGCGCCGCTGCCGATCGACGCCGGGCGCCTCGGGAGCGGCACGAACTGGTTCCAGATCGCGTCGCTCGCCGTCGTCGTTCCGATCATCCTGCTTGGCTATTTTTCGCACCTCGACGACGGTTTGATCGACCGCTTCGACTGGCGTTGGGCGTTCGTGGCGATCCCGCTCGCCTGGGCGCTGCATTTCGCCGGCAGATGGTATGACCGGCATATGAAGAAGCTCCGCCGCTGACTCTAACGCTTTTTCACGAATTCGGTGCGCAGGACGAGACCCTTGATGCCTTCGTAGCGGCAGTCGATTTCCTCGGGATCGGAGGTCAGCCGGATCGACTTGATCACCGTCCCGACCTTGAGCGTCTGCCCCGCGCCCTTCACCGGCAGATCCTTGATGAGGACGACCGAGTCGCCATCGTTCAACATATTGCCGACCGCATCCTTCGCTTGCGGAAGCGCATTCGCGGCTTCGGCGCGGGCGCGGGCTTCGCCGACGGGCAACCATTCGCCGCTCGCTTCGTCATAGACATAATCATCGTCGTCGCTGGTCATGATCTCGCTCTGCTATCTTATTCGGGTTTGCGGAAACGCAGCGTGAACTGGTCGGTCTTGCCGCGAATGGCCGGGTCGAACACGTTGGCGGTAAGCGGATCGGCCGTCTGTTTGTAAAGATCGCTGGATGCCTCCAGCTTGAATCCCGCGTCGGTCAGCGCCGCGATCACCGCCGCTTTGTCGATGCGGTGGAGGCTGTCGGACAGCGTCGTGCCGCTGCCCGCGGCAGCACTATGGTCGACGACGATCAGCGTCCCGCCAGGCTTCAGCCCCGCGAACAGCGCGGCGCTTGCCTTGGCGCCCGTGCCTGCGGGGAAGGGCTTGAGGTAAAGGTCGTGGAAATTCTGGACGGTGATGATCGCGTCGAGGGGTTCGGGGAACGCCGGCGCCGCGAACGGCCCCGCGACCGCGTCGACATTGGCATAGGCGGCATCGATCGCAGCCTGATCGTCGCCATATTGCTTCTTGAACGCGATGAACTCGGCGGGCTGGAAGGCATAGACTTTTCCCGCGGGACCGACTGCGCCCGCGAGGATGCGGGTCAAATAACCGCCGCCCATCACGAAGTCGCCGACCTTTTGCCCCGGCTTGATCCCGGCAAAGGCGAGCAGCTCCGCCGGTTTGCGCGCCGCGTCGCGCTCGCGGTCGGCGGCCGGGCGCGCCGGGTCGGCGAGCGCGGCCTTGGTGTCTGGGGCAGAGGCCTGTTTCGCAGCGACCGGCGGAGCGGCGAGGGCAAGCAGGATGGCAAGGGTCAGCGGGCGGATCATGGCATCGACTCCTTATGGTTTGTTGCGACATCATAGCGCCTTGGAACGCGTCCGGCGCCATAATTTGCACATCCTGATTTTGGTGATAGGTTTCACCTAGAAACCAAATAGACGGGAGAGTCGGGATGCATGATCTGGTGATACGCGGCGGCACCGTCGTCGACGGAACGGGCGGCGCGCCTTTCGTTGCGGATGTCGCGGTGGCGGGCGATCGCATCGTCGCGATCGGCCGGAACCTCGGCCCCGCACGCGAGGAAATCGACGCGACCGGCAAGATCGTTACCCCCGGCTTCGTCGACGTCCACACCCATTATGACGGGCAGGCGACCTGGGACGCCGAAATGGCGCCGTCGAGCTGGCACGGCGTCACCACCGTCGTCATGGGCAATTGCGGCGTCGGCTTTGCGCCCGCGCGGCCCGACCGCCACGACTGGCTGATCAGCCTGATGGAGGGCGTCGAGGACATCCCCGGCACCGCGCTCGCCGAGGGCATGTCGTGGGATTGGGAGACCTTCCCCGAATATATGGACGCGCTCGAAAAGCTGCCGCGCACCGTCGACGTCGCGTGCCACGTCCCGCACGGCGCGGTGCGCGCCTATGTGCTCGGCGATCGCGAGAAACCCGGCGCGGTCCCGACCGACGAAGACATCGCGGAGATGTCGCGCATCGTCGAAGAAGGCGTGCGCGCCGGCGCGCTCGGTTTCTCGACCAGCCGCACCGTTCTTCACAAGTCGATCGACGGCGAACTCGTCCCCGGCACCACTGCGACCGCCGAAGAGCTGATCGCGATCGGCCGCGCAATGGGCCGTGTCGGCTATGGCGTGTTCGAAATGGCGAGCGATCTGAAACGCGAGTGGAACGAGTTTCAGTGGATGGGCGATCTCAGCCGCGAGACCGGCCTCCCGGTCACCTTTGCCGCGCTTCAGTCGATTGCGAAGGAGCTGCCGCTCGAGGAGCAGATCGAGGAAATGCGGCGCCAGAATGCGACCGGCGCGAACATCGTCGCGCAGATCGCGCTGCGCGGCAATGGCATCATCATGGCGTGGCAGGGAACGGTGCATCCTTTCCGCTTCAAGCCGGCATGGAACGAGATCATCGACCTGCCGTGGGCCGAGCAGCTTTCCAAGCTGAAAGACCCGGCGTTCAAGAAGCGCATGATCGAAGAGGAGAATGTCTGGCCTGAAAGCGACATCCTCGATTTCCTGAAAATCGTCGCGCTCGGCTGGCCGGTGCAGTTCGAAATGGACCCCGACTTCAACTATGAGCCCAAGATGGACGAAAGCATTGCCGCGCGTGCCGCGGCGGCGGGGGTCTCGCCTGACGAATATGCCTATGATCTGCTGATGAAGGACGACGGCAAGGGTTTCATCTACTTCCCAATCCTCAACTACCGCGACGGCAACCTCAATTTCCTCGAGGATTTGCAGGCGGCGGACGACACCGTGAACAGTCTTTCGGACGGCGGCGCGCATTGCGGCACGATCTGCGATGCGGCCTCGCCGACCTTCATGCTCCAGCACTGGGTCCGCGACCGCAAGGGGAACCGCATCGCCCTTGAACACGCGATCAAGCGCCAGTGCCGCGATACCGCGATGCTCTACGGCCTCGAGGATCGCGGGGTGCTGGCGCCGGGCTATCTCGCCGATTTGAACGTCATCGACATGGAAGCGCTGAAGCTTGGCAAGCCGTGGCTCGCTTTCGACCTGCCGGCGGGCGGCAAGCGCCTGCTGCAAAAGGCCGACGGCTATGTCGCGACGATCAAGTCGGGGGTCGTCACCTTCAAGGACGGCAAAATGCAGGGCCCGACCCCGGGCGGCGTCATCCGCGGTCCGCAGCAAGTCGAGCTGGCGATGGCGGCGGAGTGATGCGGGCGGTCCGGCTTCGCGCGCCCGCCTCGCTCGACAATCTGACGCTCGCCGACCTTGCCGACCCCGGCGATCCGGGGCCGGGCGAGATTCGCGTGCGGCTCGCGGCCTCGTCGCTCAACTTCCATGACTTCGCGGTCGTCGCCGGGATGATTCCGACGGTCGATGGCCGCATCCCGATGTCCGACGGCGCGGGGACCGTCGAGGCGGTTGGTGAGGGCGTGACCGATTACAAGGTCGGCGACGGTGTCGTTTCGCTCTTCTTTCCCGGCTGGGGCGACGGCCCCTCGCCGTCGATGAGCGCGCTGACCAATGTGCCCGGTGACAGCACCGACGGCTATGCGCGCGACGTGGTGGTGGCGCCGCAGCATTGGTTTACCCGCACACCGACAGGCTGGTCGGCCGCCGAGGCCGCGACGCTGACCTGTGCGGGGCTGACCGCGTGGCGCGCGCTGTTCGTCGACGGCGTTACCTTGCCGGGCTCGACCGTTCTGGTGCAGGGCAGCGGCGGGGTGTCCGTGTTCGCGCTGCAATTCGCCAAGGCGGCAGGTGCGCGGGTGATCGCGACAAGCTCGTCCGACGCGAAGCTCGATCGGCTGAAGGCGCTCGGCGCCGACGCGTTGATCAATTACAAGGACGTCCCGGAGTGGGGCGCCAGGGCGCTCGAACTCACCGGCGGGCGCGGTGTCGATACGGTGGTCGAGATCGGCGGTGCCGGTACGCTCGACCAATCGATGGTCGCGACGCGCGTCGGCGGCCATGTCGCCTTGATCGGCGTGCTTACGGGGATTGTCGGGCCGGTGAAGACGGCGCTGCTGATGAGCAAGAATCTGCGCGTGCAAGGGCTGACGGTCGGCAGCCGCGCGCAGCAACTCGCGATGATCGCGGGCGTCGAGGCGAACGGCATCCGTCCGATCCTCGACCAGCATTTCCCGCTCGAAAATCTCGCCGATGCGTTCCGGCATCAGGCGGCGAACGCGCATTTCGGCAAGATCATCGTCGATATCTAGGGTCCTGACCCTAGCGGCTCAACGCCCGAGCAAATCCGAAGGCAGGGTCGGTTCGCTGACGATCTTCGCCATCCGCCGCCACATCTCGTCGCGGCTCGGCCTGCCGCGCTCGACATAGGCGCGGACCATCGTCTCGCCGAGGCCGTAATTGATCACATAGCTGCGATATTGTTCGGTGAAGCGAACCGACTGGTCGGCGCGTTCGGGCGAGACGAGCATATATTTCCGGGTAAGCGCAACCGCCGTCGCGCGGTCGATCTCTCCATCGAGATATTGCTGCGCGATCGTCAGCCGCGCCCCCGAAGCGCGTTTGATCGCCGACAGCAATTGCCAGTAGCGGTCGTCGGATGGTACGGGAATCTCGGCGATCGGCATCAGCACGTCGCGCTCGGTGTCGGCCTTGCTGGTCCCTGGAAAGGCAAGGTCGATGCCGTAGTTGGCGCTGCCCTCGGCGATCAGGCTTTGCGGGCTGTAGAGCGGATAGACGCTGAACTCGGTCCAGCCGCGCCCCTTCGCCAGCCCTTCCTCGAGCTTCATGTTGAGCAGATGATGGCCGGGATAACCCTCGTGGCAACCGAGATCGAGCGCGCGCGACAGGCGGATCGGCAGGTCGGTGTTGACCTGGATCAGGCTGTGATAGCCGCCCTGGTAATAATTATAGCCGCTCCAGCTCTTGCCGGTGACGAATTCGAGGCGGAAGCTCTCGCCCGCGGGCATCGGGATATGCGCGGCGCTGCGGCCGCGACAGCGTGCGATTGCGGCGTCGAAGACCTTCTGCAGCCGCTGCTTCGGTATGGTGAAGCGGTCGAGATAGGCCTCGACCCGCGTCGCGAGCGGTCCCTCGCCGGGAACCAGCGCCTCGATCCTGGCAAGTTCAGCGTCATAGGTTTCGAGCGGTTTCAGCTTCGGGCGGACGCCGAACAGCCGCTCCGCCTCGTCGGCGAAGGCGAAGCGCGTGCCTTGCATCATCATCAGCCGCGCTTCGGCGGCGCGAAGCTGCGCGCGCAGGAAGGCGGCGCGGCGGCGGTCGAGCGGATCGGAGAGCCGCCGCGCTGCGGCATCGGTCCGCGCCATCAGGTCGCGCGTCGCGGCGAGCAGCGCATCCTTGTCGCGCGGCGCCGCCTCGGCCGCCTTTTGAAGTTCGGGCGGGCCGTAATAGGCGTCGATATATCCGTCCTCGTGCGTCCCGATCTCAAGCGTCAGGCGCAGATAGTCGGCTGCGATGGCATCGAGGGCTTGCGACGCGGCGGGGCCGCGCCGGACATCGAGCGACGCGATCCCCGCTTCATTCGCGGCACGCGGCGGCGCATCGACCGCGCACGATCCCAAGGGGGCGGCGAGGAGGAGAAGGAGGAGCCTGCGCATCAGGTCGCGGCCGGTTCCTTCCTGTCCGACGTATCGCGCACATCGCCATCGGCGGCAATTTCCGCGTTCGTCTCGCTTTCGATCGCGTCATGGTCGGGATGCGGCGGTGCAAGGCGCAGCAGGGCGAAGCCCGAGAGCGCGGCGACCAGCGACCCCATCAGGATGCCGATCTTCGCTTCCTCGACCAGCGCCGCATCGCCGGGGAAGGCGAGCCCGCCGATGAACAGGCTCATCGTGAAGCCGATGCCGCACAGAATCGCGACCGCATAGACCTGCAGCCAGGTCGCGCCGCGCAGACGCCCGGCGATGCCGAGCTTCACGGCGAGCCAGACGCTGCCGAAGATGCCGAGCTGCTTGCCGAGGAACAGCCCTGCCGCGATGCCCAGCGGCAGCGGCGCGAACATCTGCTCGGGACCAAGGCCGCGGACATCGACCCCGGCGTTGGCGAAGCCGAAAAGCGGGACGATCGCGAAGGCAACCCAGGGATGCAATCCGTGCTCCAGCCGGTGCAGCGGCGACGCTTCGCTGTCGGGCGCGCCCGGCGTCCGCTCGAAGGGAATCGCCATAGCGGCGAGCACGCCCGCGATGGTCGCGTGGACGCCCGACAGCAGCATCGCGTACCAGAGGATCAGGAAGGCGACGAGGTAGAGCGCGAGGCTCTTCACTCCCAGGCGGTTCATCGCGAACATCACGCCGAGAATCGCCGCCGCCGCGCCGAGCGCGACGAGGTGGATGTTGGCGGTATAGAAGAGCGCGATGATCGCCACCGCGCCCATATCGTCGACGATCGCCACGGTGATGAGGAACAGCTTGAGCGAGGTCGGTGCGCGTTTGCCGAGCAGGGCGAGCACGCCCATCGCGAAGGCGATGTCGGTCGCGGCGGGAATCGCCCAGCCCTGCGCGAGGCCGGGCGTCGCGCCGGCAAAGGCCAAATAGATCGCGGCCGGGGCTGCCATGCCGGCAGCCGCGGCAACCATCGGCAGGATCCGCCGGCCCCATGTCGCGAGCCGTCCGTCGACGAACTCGCGCTTGATCTCCAGCCCGACGAGCAGGAAGAAAATCGCCATCAGCCCGTCGTTGATCCACAGATGCACCGTCATCGGACCGAGCTTGTCGGTCAGGACCGGCCCCGTCACGGCGTGGATGAGATGATTATAGGTCTCTGCGAATGTCGAATTTGCAACAATCATCGCCATTATGGCGGCGAAAATCAGCAGCATTCCTCCCGCGCTTTCACTCTCCAGAAAGTCGCGAAGGGCGGATCGAGGGGCGGATTTACTGGACATTCGGGAAAATACCGGATCGCTTTCAAGGGGTTTGACCCCGCTTTCCTAGCGACCGTGGGGGCGTCCGTCACCCTTTACAAAAATTGTGTCGATATTACCGAATGACGCCGGCCGATGGCGGGGCGCCATCGAGAAGGGGCGACGCGCGGGGTGGAGCTGTCGATCGCATCGCTGGAGTGGCTGGTGCTGGGCGCCGGTCGCGAACTGATGCTGTTTGCATCGGTCGGCATCCTGCTGTTCGGGATTGACGACCTGCTCTTCGACGGTCTGTGGATCGCGACGAACGGCCGCGACCGACTAGTCGATCTCGGTGTGGACAAGGAGCAGCCGCTCGCCGGAAAGTTGGCGATCTTCATTCCGGCCTGGAAGGAGGCGGCGGTTCTGCCGACGACGCTGTTGCGCTCGCTGGCGGCCTGGGGTGACGATGATTTTCGCATCTATGTCGGATGTTATCCCAACGACGCGGCGACGTTGCTCGCGGTGTCGCCGCTGGCGGCATCCGACCCGCGGCTCCGCCTGGTGATCGGCGCCGCTGACGGCCCCACGACGAAGGGCGACAATCTCAACCAGATGTGGGCCGCACTGTGCGCCGACGAGCGTGCCGAGGGGTTTCGCGCCCTGGGCGTCATTCTGCACGATGCCGAAGACCATGTGCATCCTCACGAACTCGCTCTCTATCGCCGCACCCTCGACGGCAATGCGATGGTCCAGATCCCGGTCGTGCCCTTTGTCGATCAGGGGGCAACCTGGATCGGGGGTCATTATTGCGACGAGTTTGCGGAAGCGCATGGCAAGGAGGTCGTGCTTCGTTCGCGGCTGGGCCTCCCGATCCCATCGGCAGGCGTCGGCTGCGCGTTGGCCCGCAGCACCGTTGCCCTGCTGGCGATCGAGCGCGGCGGTGATCCCTTTCGGCCGGACAGCCTGACCGAGGATTATGAGCTGGGCATGCTGATCGGCGCCTATGGCCTGTCGGCCCGCTTCGTCGATGCGATCGGACCGGACGGGGATCGAATAGCGTCGCGCGGGGCGTTCCCGATCACGGTAGAAACCGCAGTACGGCAGAAGTCTCGGTGGATTGCAGGTATCGCGCTTGCGGCCTGGGATTCGCTCGGTTGGATCGGCCAGATACGCAGCATACAGGATGGCGGACGTCCCAATATCTGGCTGACGCGCTGGATGCTGTGGCGCGACCGGCGCGCGCCCTTGGCCGCGATCGTGCTGCTGACGGCCTATGTCGCGTTGGTTCTGACGACGCTGGGCGTTGCGGGGACGCAGTGGCTGGGATGGGCCATGCCGACGCCGGGACAGGCGATCCGTACGCTGTTCCTGGTCAACGCGGTGGTTCTGCTCTGGCGGCTTGGCATGCGCGGATATTTCACTGCCCGCTGGTACGGGCCTCGGCAGGCGCTGCAGGCGCTGCCGCGCGCCTTTCTCGGCAATGTCATCGCGATACTCGCCGCGCGCCGGGCGGCTTCGCTCTATTGGACCATGCTCCGATCGGGCAAGGTCGTGTGGGACAAGACCGAACATTTCCATCGCGCGCCGCTGACCGAGCCGCTGCCATCGCGAGCGACCGAGTGATCGTCGGCGCCAACGTCTTGCTGCCGGCCGGAACCGAAGCGCGAGCGTTTCGATTTTTGGCGCTGTGTCTGGTTGGGTGGATCGGCGTTCGAGCTTTGGCGCTGTGGGGTGCCGCTGTCCCGATGGCCGCGCCCGCGGGCGTAGGGTCCGCGTGGGTGCCTCCACCGCCCGCCTTGGCTGCGCCGCTCCCTCCGTTCGTCACGTCCGCCCGCGCCGGAGACCGACCGCTGGCGCGCCAGGCCCTTGGCATGTCGGTGCCGCCCTCGATGCTGGCAAGCCGTCAAGGCGCCCGGCGCGCCTTCGCGGTCGGCGACGATGACCGGCGTGGAGAGGATCCCTCGCTGGTCGGCGGCGGCAATCGTCACAGCTTACGCTTGGCTTTGATGGCACGCTTGTTCCCGTCGGCCAGTCAGTCGAGCGCGGCCTTTCCCGGCCGTGAAAGCCTGTGGGCGGCCGCGGCGCCCGCCGCGGCCGCAACGCCAGGCTATGCGGAGCCCTTCTGGATGAACCGGCGGCTCGGTGGCTGGTCGCTGGGAAGCTGGATCTATCTGCGCGAAGGATCCGATCGGACGCCGGGCAATATCGTGGCGGGCGGTCAACTGGGGGGCTCGCAGGCCGGGATGCGGCTGGCCTACGGCTTTGGAGATGCCGGGCGCGTGCGCGCCTATGGCCGGGCGACGGTGGCGATTGAACAGCCGCGCCAGCGCGAGGCCGCGTTCGGCGTGGCTTTCGCGCCGGTCCGGCGCTGGCCGGTCGATATCGCGGTGGAGCAACGCGTTGCGCTTGGCGACCAAGGGCGGACGGCGCTCGCCGCGCTGGCGAGCGGTGGCGTGGGCGATGTTCCGGTAGCAGGCGCGTTCCGGCTCGAGGCCTATGCCCAAATGGGCGTGGTCGGCCTCAACCGCCGTGACGGCTTTGCCGACGGGGCCGTCGTGATCGATCGCCGGTTGGGCAAGGACGAGCGGTCTCCGCTGCGCCTCGGCGCGCTGGCGGCTGGAGCGATCCAGCCCGGCGCGTCGCGCGTCGATGTAGGGCCGCGATTGACCGTAAAGCTTCCAGACGTCGGGCAGGGCGCTCGGATCGCTCTCGACTGGCGGCAGCGGGTGGCCGGCAATGCTCGCCCCGAAAGCGGCGTTGCGCTGACGCTGGCGGCCGATTTCTGACGTCGGGAAATTTAGCTGGTTCATCCGATTCCCCGGCGATGAAAAATGCTCTAGGGTTTCGGGACTCGGCGCAGTTTTACGCCGCAGACGCATGTTTCGGGGCCCATGGATCTCTACCTCCCAGTCGCCAATCTGTCGGTCAACGCGCTGGTCATCATCCTGCTCGGCGGCGGGGTCGGCTTTCTGTCGGGGATGTTCGGGGTCGGCGGCGGTTTCCTGACGACGCCGCTGCTGATCTTCTATGGCATCCCGCCGACGGTCGCTGCGGCATCAGCGGCGACGCAAGTGACCGGCGCCAGCGTGTCGGGCGCGCTCGCACATTTCGAGCGCGACGGGGTCGATGTGCGGATGGGCGCGGTGCTGATTGCCGGGGGCCTGCTCGGCTCGCTGATCGGCGCGGGGCTGTTCGAACTCCTCACCGCCTGGGGCCAGATCGATACCGCGATCAATATCCTCTATGTCGTGCTCCTCGGCTCGGTCGGCGGGCTGATGGCGCGCGAGGCCTGGGGCGCTCTCCGCGCCGCGCGGGCCGGATTGCCTGCTCCCGCCAGAAAGCGGCGTCACCATCCGATGGTCGCCAACCTGCCGCTGCGCTGGCGTTTCTATCGCTCGGGCCTTTATATCTCGCCGCTCGCGCCGCTGATCCTCGGGATGCTGGTCGGCATATTGACGATGCTGCTTGGCGTCGGCGGCGGTTTCATCATGGTCCCGGCGATGCTCTATCTGCTCGGCATGGGGACGCAGGTCGTGGTCGGCACCTCGCTGTTCCAGATCCTGTTCGTGACGATCGCGACGACGATGGTCCACGCGATGACGACGGGCGCGGTCGATATCGTCCTCGCCGGTTTGCTGCTGCTCGGCAGCGTCACCGGGGCGCAGTTCGGCGCGCGCTTCGCGCAGAAGGTGAAGCCCGAATATCTGCGCATGGCGCTCGCGGCGATCGTGTTGCTTGTGGCGGCGCGGATGGCCGTGGGGCTCTTCATCCGCCCCGACGAAATCTATACGGTGCAATGAGGCTCGCACTCGCCTCGATCCTTGGTTTCGCGCTGTTCGCGGCGGTTCCGGCGCAGGCCGCCGATCCGCGGCTCGTCCCCGACGTGTCGAGCCGCGCGATCGACATCCAGTACAGCTTTACCGGCGAGGAATTGCTGCTGTTCGGCGCGATCCTCTATCCCGGCCAGCGCCTTCCCGACGACCGCGCCGATATCGTCGTCGTGCTGAAAGGACCGGTGCGTCCGATCGTGCTTCGCGAAAAGCGCCGCGTCGCGGGCATCTGGGTTAACGCGAACAGCATCCGCCTTCGCACGTCGCCGGGCTTCTATGCAATCGGTTCGTCGCGGCCGATCGACAAGCTGGTCGACGAACGCACCGCCGCCATCTTCGAGCTCGGCCTCGACAATCTGTCGATGTCGCCGGCCGGCTTTTCGGAGGCGCGCAAGCTCGCGCGCTTCGAGAGCGGGCTGATCGACCTCTATCGGCGGAGCGGACTCTTCTATGAGAATCCCGGCGCGGTCGAGATTACGGAAGGCGTGCTCTATCGCGCGCGCATCCCGGTTCCGGCGCGGGTGCCGGTGGGCACCTATCGCGCCGAAACCTATCTGATCAGCCGCGGCCGCGTGCTGGCGGTCGCCTCGCGCGACGTCCAGATCCGCAAGGCGGGTTTCGAGCGTTTCGTCGCGCTCGCGGCGCAGCGCCACGGCTTCCTCTACGGCCTGACCGCGGTCGCGCTGTCGCTGCTGCTCGGCTATGGCGCATCGGCCATTTTCCGGCGCCGCTGAGATATATTGCCATTTAGTATAAGCGCTTTGTTTACTCTCGCCTGCGATAACGATCCCGGGACAACAAGTGGCGGGGCAAAATATGGATATGCATGGCGGCGGTTTCAGCGCCGGTGACACGACGGCGGCGCAGCATGTGCGCCTCGCAGGCGGCGGCACGGCAGCGGCGGTCGCGCCGGTCACGCTCCATCACCGCGATGACCTGCTGATCGGCGAAGTCATCGATATTTCGGGTTCGGCATCGCGCATGCTGCTCGATGCTGCGACGCTGGGCGAATTGTCGACTTCCGCCGACGCTGCCGTCGCGATGGCCGGACAGGTCGGCGCGCAGGTAAAGATCCGCGTCGGCAGCACCTGGCTCGTCGCCAGCATCCGCGACCAGCAGCTTCACGAGCGCGGCGAGGGGCTGATCGTTGCGACGATCGACTTCCTCGGCGAGGGCGAAGAGGAAAAGATCACCGGTCGTATTCACAATTTCCGCCGCGGCGTGACGCGTTATCCGATCCCGGGCAGCCAGGTTTATGCGGCGACCAGCCACGATCTGAAGCAGATATACGCCGCCGACGAACGCGCGCATGTCGAGATCGGCAACGTATATCCGACCAAGGATATTCGCGGTTCGCTCTATGTCGACGCGATGCTCGGCAAGCATTTCGCGCTTTTGGGCTCGACCGGTACGGGTAAGTCGACCAGCGCCGCGCTGATCCTGCACAAGATCTGCGAACTCGCGCCGCAGGGTCACATCGTGATGATCGACCCGCACGGCGAATATTCGGCCGCGTTCAAGAGCACCGGCGCCTTGTTCGACGTCGATAACCTCGCGCTTCCCTATTGGCTGATGAACTTCGAGGAACATTGCGAGGTGTTTGTCACCGCGCAGGGCCGCGAACGCCAGGCCGACTGCGACATTCTGGCGCGCTGCCTGCTGCAGGCGCGCACCAAGAACCGGCTCGCCGAGGGGATGACCAAGATCACCGTCGACTCGCCGATCCCCTATCTGCTCTCCGACCTTCTCAACATCCTGCAGAACGAGATGGGCAAGCTCGACAAGGCGACGTCGTCGGCGCCCTTCATGCGCATCAAGGGCAAGATCGAGGAAATGCGCGCCGACCCGCGCTATAATTTCATGTTCTCGGGGATGCTCGTCGCTGACACGATGGCGAATTTCATCGGCAAGATCTTCCGCCTGCCGTCGGATGGCCGTCCGATCTCGATTATCGACGTCTCGGGCGTTCCGTCGGACATCACGTCCGTGGTCGTGGCCGTGCTATCTCGGCTGACCTTCGACTATGCGATCTGGTCGCGCGGCGAGCCGCAGCGCCCGATCCTGCTCGTCTGCGAGGAGGCGCACCGTTACATCCCGGCGAAGGATGTCGGCGAGGGTCAGGCGGTCCGCAAGATCCTCGAACGGATCGCCAAGGAAGGGCGCAAGTACGGCGTGTCGCTGGGCCTGATCACACAGCGCCCGTCCGACCTGGCCGAAGGCGTGCTGTCGCAGTGCGGCACGATCATCTCGATGCGCCTCAACAACGAACGCGACCAGCATTTCGTGAAGGCGGCGATGCCCGAAGGCGCGCGCGGCTTCATCGACTCGATCCCGGCACTGCGCAACCGCGAATGCATCGTCTGCGGCGAGGGCGTGTCGATCCCGATCCGCGTCTATCTCGACACGCTCGAAGAGGACAAGCGCCCGGCGTCGAGCGATCCGCTCTTCTCGAAACTGTGGCGCGAAACCGGCGGCGAGGCCGAAATCCTCGAACGCGTCGTCAAGCGCTGGCGTAGCCAGGGGCGTTGATGTTCTTCGCCTGACGGCGAAGGCGGCACCGGCCCGCTCCCCCGCCCGGCCTCCCATAGAATACTATGTCGGGAGGCCGGGGGGGGGAGCGGGCCGGTGCCGCGTCTGGCGTCAGCCAGACAACAAGATTACCCTTGCGGCGGCTCCCAGAGTTCGATCGGATTGCCTTCGGGGTCGTGGACCCGCGCAAAGCGCCCGACCGATGGATCGTCCCATTCGGGCTTGGTGATGATCGCCTCGCCCGCTTGCCTGAAGGGCGCCAGCACGGCGTCGAGATCGTCGACGCGCAGGTTGATCATGAACTGGCGGTCGGCGGCGAAATAGTCGGTGTCGGCCTTGAACGGCGAAAAGACGAGCGGCCCCGCGGTGACATTCCACACCCACTGGTTCGGCGGCACGCTGTCGTCGGCGCTGCACCCGCCGCCGACGCCGAGGCGTTCGCGATACCATGCGCTCAGTTTCTCCGGATCCTTCGCGCGAAAGAAGAGTCCGCCGATGCCTTTCACATGTCCCATGTCAGCCTCCCCTGGAATCACGCGGCGAGACTAGGCAGCTTCGGTCAGCGAATCCACTCCCCGCTTTTCCGGAATTCCTCGCGGACCTGGCCCGACTGGTTGAGCCGCGGGTCCGAGTAGGTCGGCGCCGGCGCCGCGGCCGGTGCCGCGGGTGCGGGCGGCGGGGCGGTCATCGCACCGGGCATCGGTGCGGGCGCAACGTCGGGGAGGGGAGCGGGCGCGCCGGCGAGCGTGGGCACGGGTCCGGCGCCCGGCGCGATCCCCTTGCCTCTCAGGATCGCAAGCTGCTGCGCGACCGGCAGATAGGGGCCCGGTACGGGCTCGCGGCCGAGATAGGGCGCGCGGAAAGCGTCGGGCATTCCCCAGCGGCCGCGCCAACGATGGAAAATATGCGCGCCGACGATGTTCGTCATGACGAGGCTCTTGCCCCAGCGCGGCCAGATCGCGGTGGTGTGATAATGGGTCGCGAGCCCGACGCCGGTAAAGACATCGCCATTGAGGGCGGCCGCCGCGATGCGGCTCGCGCGGAGCCAGTTGGTCTTGCTCGGCGCGCGGGCCATCGCGCCATCGCAGGAGAAGGTGAACTGGCACACGCCCGCGCGCTCCGACCCCTGGAACACGACACCGCACACGGAGTTCGGAAAGCTGGGGTGACGGACGCGGTTGAGCACCGTCTGCGCGACACCGCGCATCCCATCGTCGCTTTCCGACGCCGCTTCGTAATAGATGGCGGCGGTCAGGCAATAATGTGCACGCTCGCGGTCGAGCGCAGTGAGGCCGCGAAACATATAGGGCCTCGCGGCAGGGCCGGTGAGCGCCTCCTGCTGAAGCTGCGCGGGGGGTGCCGGCGGTAGCGCGGTCGCATCGGCATAGCCGACGCTTGCGGGATCGGGCAGCGTCGGATCGATCTTCAGCGCGTCCTCATAGCTGTCGGAATTCATGATTGCCCAGCGCGCGGGATCATAGGGTTTGAAACTGAGCGGCACCGTGACGCTGTACGGCCCGAAACCGCGCGGGCGATATTGGCCGGTTGAGAGCATCAGCGCGAGGCACGCGACCACGACCACCGCGACCAGCACCGCCCAATAGTCGCGGCCCGGTCCCGCCGTTTTTGCCGGCGCCGGGTCGCGCCACGTCGGGCCGGCGGCAAGGTTGAGTTCGGGTTTCATGCGTTCCGTCAAACCATCTCGGGCGATTCGCGCCCTATTTCCGGCCTTATGCCCCGAAACGCCAATAAACGGTTTCGCCGCGCTGCGCATGTCCCACGCGGGGACATGACCGGCGGCGGATGTTAGCGAGCTGTTGAGGCTCGCGTCCTATGCTCGGCGCATGACGGATGGGGGTATTCCAAGCTATCGCCGCAGCGCGCGGACCGACGTCCGCCTGTGGTTGCTCTTCGCCTTCGGCCTGATCTTCTTCTGGGCGGGCTCGATGCTTCGCCCCGAGGAAAATTGCAGCGAGGACGGGCGCGAATGCGCGCCGTGGCTGGTGCCGATGGCGCAGGGGTTCGGGGCTCTCGTCGCGCTGGGCGCGGGCCTCACCATCCTCGCCAATCCGCGGCGCGGCAGTTGCATTGATGTCCGGACCGGCGAGCTCTTGTGGTGGCAGGGCCGGATCGGCGCGGCGGGCGGGGATGAGGGGCGTATCCACCCTTCGCGAATCGGCAAGCTGCGCATCGTCCGCCGTGACGAGCAGGAGGATGAGGTCCATCTCTATGATCTCGCCGGCAACCGCCTCTTCTGGTTCGATCAGGAGGTGATTCCCTGGCCCTATGACCGCTGGGCGGAGAAATTGCGCGGCGCGTGGCCGCATATCGAAATCGAGATTGCCGACTAGCGAATCTCGACCGTCAGATGTTCGATCTCGTGGACCGGGCGCAGGCGTTCGCAAATGATCGCGCGCCCTTGTCCCGTCACACTGACGATTGCGGCGTGTGCGCCCGGCCCGACGCGCCAGACATGGAGATCGGTGATCGTCGCATCGCCCGGCCCCTCGACGAGGGTGCGGATTTCGTTCGCGAGCTTGTCATCGGTGGCATCGAGCAGCACCGCGCCGGTGTCGCGCATCAACGACCAGGACCAGACCGCGATGACGATCGCACCGACGACGCCCATCGCGGGGTCGAGCCACACCCAGCCAAGATGGCGTCCGCCGAGCAGCGCGGCGATCGCCAGCACCGAGGTCAGCGCGTCGGCGACGACGTGAAGATAGGCCGAGCGGAGGTTGTTGTCCTTTTCGTGCCTGTGTCCGTGCCTGTGTCCGTGCCTGTGATCGTGCGCGTGACCGTGATGATCCTCATGATCGTGCCCGTGGCCGAGGAGCAGCGCGCTGGCAATGTTCACGCCGAGCCCGAGCACCGCGATGACCGTCGCCTCGCCGAACTCGACCGGGCTTGGATCGACGAGGCGGATCGCCGATTCCCAGGCGATGCCGATCGCGACGATGCCGAGGACAAGTGCCGAGGCGAAGCCCGCGAGGTCGCCGACCTTGCCGGTGCCGAAGCTGTAACGCCCGCTTGTCGCGTGGCGTTTTGCATAGCGATAGGCGAGCGCCGCGATGCCGAGCGCACCGGCGTGCGTCGCCATGTGAAAGCCGTCGGCGAGCAGCGCCATCGAATTGAAGGCGATCCCGGCGACGATCTCGCCGACCATCATCGCCGCGGTGAGTGCGACGACCCACAGCGTGCGGCGCGCATTCTCGTCGTGCCGCTTGCCCAGATAGACATGGCTGTGCGTCAGGGCGTCGATTTCACTGTCCAGCGACATCGTTGCTGCCTATCGGATAAGGGTGGAATGACAAGAGGGTGCGTGGGGCCGGTGTCGGATGCCTTTGAGTGCCCCAGTCACGGCCGGGACCCATGACGGCGGACGCCGAAACCTGCCACCCCAATCTCCCCTTGCCGACTCTCGCGGCAAAGCCTATATGCGCCCTACTTCTTGACATGGTTAGCCAGTTGGGACGTCGGGGCCGCGGGCCGCGGCGGCTTTTCCTGCATGGTTTTCCGGTCAGCCGATTTGGGAAACAGACTTGGTCGACTTCGACGTCCTCAACGCGATCATCGCGCCCGAAGCCGAGGCGATGGGCCTTGCGCTCGTGCGCGTCGCCTTCTTCGGCGGGACAAGCGATCCGACGCTTCAGGTGATGGCCGAGCGGCCCGACACGCGTCAGCTGACGATCGACGATTGCGCCGATTTGTCGCGCCGCATCTCCGACCGGCTCGACGCGCTCGAAGAGGCAGGGAAAGACCCGATCGAGGTCGCCTATCGTCTCGAAGTGTCGTCGCCGGGCATCGACCGGCCGCTGACGCGCCGCGCCGACTTCGCCGACTGGGCGGGGCATGAGGCGAAGGTCGCGCTCAAGGAAAAGCTGAACGGCCGCCAGCGCTTCAACGGCGAGCTGGTCGGCATCGACGGTGATACCGTCACGATTTCGGATAAGGAAGGGGTGGAGCACAAGCTGCCGTTCGATGCGATCGACACGGCGAAGCTGGTCCTCACCGACAAATTGATTGCCGCAACCGTCCCGCTCTCGATCGAGGGCGCGGATGAAATGGAAGAAGAAGGACAGGACTGATGGCCACTGCCATTTCCGCCAACAAGGCCGAGCTGCTCGCGATTGCCAACAGCGTCGCCAGCGAGAAGATGATCGACAAGGGCATCGTCATCGAGGCCATCGAGGAAGCGATCCAGCGCGCCGCGCGCGCCCGCTACGGCGCCGAGAACGATATCCGTGCCAAGCTCGACCCGCAGACCGGCGACCTTCGCCTGTGGCGCGTCGTCGAGGTCGTCGAGACCGTCGAGGATTATTTCAAGCAGGTCGATCTTGCTGCCGCGCAGAAGCTGCAGAAGGACGCGAAGATCGGCGACTTCATCGTCGACCCGCTGCCCGCGGTCGACCTTGGCCGCATCGACGCGCAGTCGGCGAAGCAGGTGATCTTCCAGAAGGTCCGCGAAGCCGATCGCGAGCGCCAGTATGAAGAATTCAAGGACCGCGCCAACGAGATCATCACAGGCGTCGTCAAGTCGGTCGAGTTCGGCCACATCGTCGTCAATCTCGGCCGCGCCGAGGGCGTGATCCGCCGCGACCAGCAGATCCCCCGCGAACTGATGCGCGTCGGCGACCGCGTCCGCGCGATCATCCTGTCGGTGCGCCGCGAGAACCGCGGCCCGCAGATTTTCCTCAGCCGCGCGCATCCCGAGTTCATGAAGAAGCTGTTCGCGCAGGAAGTGCCCGAAATCTATGACGGCATCATCGAGATCAAGGCCGCGGCCCGCGACCCCGGTTCGCGCGCGAAGATCGGCGTGATCAGCTATGACGGCTCGATCGATCCGGTCGGCGCGTGCGTCGGCATGAAGGGCAGCCGCGTGCAGGCGGTCGTGCAGGAAATGCAGGGCGAAAAGATCGACATCATCCCCTGGTCGGAAGACACGGCGACCTTCGTCGTCAACGCGCTTCAGCCCGCGACGGTGCAGCGCGTCGTCATCGACGAAGATGACGGCCGCATCGAAGTCGTCGTTCCCGACGACCAGCTGAGCCTCGCCATCGGCCGCCGCGGCCAGAATGTCCGTCTCGCCAGCCAGCTGACCGGCAGCCAGATCGACATCATGACCGAGGCCGACGCGAGCGAGAAGCGCCAGCGCGAATTCGTCGAACGCTCGACGATGTTCCAGGAAGAACTCGACGTCGACGAGACGCTCGCGCAGCTTCTCGTCGCCGAGGGTTTCGGCGAACTCGAAGAAGTCGCTTATGTCCCGCTCGACGAACTGGCGGGCATCGAAGGCTTCGACGAGGAACTGGCGCAGGAACTGCAGAGCCGCGCGACCGAAGCGCTCGAACGCCGCGAAGAGGCCGCCCGTCAGGAACGCCGCGGCATGGGCGTCGAGGACGAACTTGCCGAACTGCCGCACCTGACCGAAGCGATGCTGGTCACGCTCGGCAAGGCAGGAATCAAGACGCTCGACGACCTCGCGGACCTCGCGACCGACGAGCTGATCGCCAAGAAGCGGCAGGACAACCGCCGCGGCCCGGCGCGCGAACGCCCCGAGGACAAGGGCGGCGTGCTCGGCGAATATGGCCTCAGCGAAGAGCAGGGCAACGAGATCATCATGGCGGCACGTGCGCACTGGTTCGAAGACGAACCGGCAACCGGGGAGGCCGCCGATGCGGACCCCGCGCAATGATCAGCTGAGCGAAACCGGCCGCGCGGGCAAGCGCGGGAAGCATGTGCCCGAGCGGCGCTGCGTGGTGACCGGCGAAGTGGCGTCGGCCGAACGGCTCGTGCGCCTTGCGCTCGGGCCCGACGGCACGATTGCGCCCGATGTTCTCGGCAAGGCGCCGGGGCGCGGGGGGTGGATCGGCGTGACGCGCTCCGAACTCGAAGCCGCGCAGGCGAAGGGCAAGCTCAAGGGCGGGCTCGCGCGGGCGCTGCACGAGGGGGCTATCACGATCCCCGACGATCTCGGTGCGCGCATCGAGGCGCAGCTCCAGCGCGCGACGCTTGACCGGCTCGGGCTCGAATCGCGCTCCGGAACCCTAATTTCGGGCAATGAAAAGATCGAGCAGGCGGCGCGGCGCGGGCAGGTTCGCCTGCTGCTTCATGCCAGTGATGCAGGCGAGGACGGTCGCAAGAAACTCGCCCAGGCATGGCGTGTCGGCGAGGACGACGAGGGTTCCGGCCGCGAAGGGATGATCTTGCCAGTGGACCGGGCCACCCTATCTATGGCATTGGGGCGAGAAAATGCGGTCCATCTGGCTGTCATCGACGCCCGTGCCGCTGACCGGTTGCTGGCGCATTTGAGCCGCTGGCAGTTTTTCACCGGATGGAGTAGGGACGCGGCCGACCGCGTTTCGAGCACGAATCCCCGCACGGCGGGTAATGGGACGGCGTCCACGGATTCCGATAAGGATTCCGATGCTTCGGACGCGTATTGAAGGAATAAGAAGTTTAGATGAGCGACGAACAGGACAAGCCGACCCTTACCCGCAAGCCGCTGGGGCTGAAGCGGACGGTCGAGGCCGGCCAGGTGCAGCAGCAATTCAGCCACGGTCGCCGCAACACGGTGGTGGTCGAGGTGAAGCGCCGCCGCGTGCTCGGTCGCCCCGGCGAGGCCGCCCCCGTGCCCGAGGTTGAAGAGGTCAAGGCCGCACCCGCGCCCGCTCCGGCCCCCGCGACCGCCCCGGTCGCCGCGAAGCCTGCCGCGCCCAAGCCCGCCGCGGACAGCCTGATGTCGCGCCAGGAACGCCAGGCGCAGCTGCTCCGCGAGGCCGAGGAAGCGCGGATGCAGGCGCTCGAGGAAAACCGCCGCCGCGAAGAGGCCGAGCGCGCGCGTGCCGCCGAAGAGGAAAGGGCGCGTGCCGAGGCGCGCGAAGAGAAGGCGAAGACCGTCGAAGCCGCGCCGGCTCCGGGGCCGACCGCTGCGCCCGAAGCGCCGGCTGCTGCCGAAGCTCCCGCTGCCAAGGAAGCGGGCGAGGACGCGCCGCGCACGACGCCTGCCGCGACCGCCACACCGGCACCGCGCCGCTTCACGCCGGTCGAGGCGCCGAAGCGCCCCGAACCCAAGCGTCCCGAGCCCAAGTCGGGCCGCGCGACCGACAACCGTCGCCAGTCGGGCAAGCTCACCGTCTCGCGCGCGCTCAACGACGATGAAGGCGCGCGCGCGCGCAGCCTCGCGGCGCTGAAGCGCGCCCGCGAGAAGGAAAAGCGTTCGCACATGATTTCGTCGGGCCCGCGGGAGAAGCAGGTCCGCGAAGTCGTCGTGCCCGACAGCATCACGGTGCAGGAGCTCGCCAACCGCATGGCCGAAAAGGGCGCGGATCTGGTGAAGGCGCTGTTCAAGATGGGCATGCCGGTAACGGTCAACCAGTCGATCGACCAAGACACCGCCGAGCTGCTCGTCACCGAATTCGGGCATGAGATCAAGCGTGTGAGCGAAGCCGACGTCGACATCCGTCATGACGAGGACGTCGACGACGCCGCGCAGCTGAAGCCGCGCCCCCCGGTCGTGACGATCATGGGTCACGTCGACCACGGCAAGACGTCGCTGCTCGACGCGCTGCGCGGTGCGAATGTGCAGGCGGGCGAGGCCGGCGGCATCACCCAGCATATCGGCGCCTATCAGGTGAAGACCCCCGACGGATCGCTCGTCACCTTCCTCGATACGCCGGGCCACGAAGCCTTTACCGAGATGCGCCAGCGCGGCGCCAACGTCACCGACATCGTGATCCTGGTGGTCGCGGCCGATGACGGGCTGAAGCCGCAGTCGATCGAGGCGATCAACCATGCGAAGGCGGCCGGCGTGCCGATCATCGTCGCGATCAACAAGGTCGACAAGGAAGGCGCGAACCCGCAGCGCGTCCGCGAACGCCTGCTCGAACACGAGCTGGTGGTCGAGGAAATGGGCGGCGACGTGCAGAATGTCGAAGTATCGGCGCTGAAGAAGACCGGCCTCGACAAGCTGCTCGATGCGATCGCGCTGCAGGCCGAAATCATGGAACTGAAGGCGAACCCCGACCGCCCCGCCGAAGGCACGGTGGTCGAGGCGAAGCTCGACAAGGGCCGCGGCCCCGTCGCGACGATCCTGATCCGCCGCGGCACGCTGAAGGTCGGCGACATCTTCGTCTGCGGCGCCGAAAGCGGCCGCGTCCGTGCGCTCGTTAACGACAAGGGTCAGCAGATCAAGGAAGCCGGTCCGTCGATGCCGGTCGAGGTCCTCGGCCTCGGCGGCGTGCCGATGGCGGGCGATACGCTGACCGTCGTCGAGAATGAGGCGCGCGCGCGCGAAGTCGCAGCCTATCGTCAGAGCGAAGCGCTCAAGAAGCGTACCGCGCAGGCGCCGGTCAGCCTCGAGGGCATGTTCTCGGCGCTCGCCGACAAGGCGAAGGTCATCGAATATCCGGTGGTCATCAAGGGCGACGTGCAGGGCTCGGTCGAGGCCATCGTCAATGCGCTCAACCGCCTGTCGACCGACGAGATCCGCGTCCGCGTGCTCCAGTCGGGCGCCGGCGCGATTACCGAGAGCGATGTGACGCTGGCGGCGGCCACCGGCGCGCCGATCATCGGCTTCAACGTCCGTCCGAATGCCAAGGCGCGCGAGATCGCGAACCGCGAAAAAGTGCGCTTCATGTATTATGACGTCATCTATCACCTGACCGCCGAAGTGGCGAAGGAGATGGCCGGCGAGCTGGGTCCGGAACGGATCGAGAATGTCGTCGGCCGCGCCGAGGTCAAGGACGTCTTCCCGGCCGGCAAGCGCGACAAGGCCGCGGGCCTGCTGGTGCTCGAAGGCGTCATCCGCAAGGGGCTGCACGCACGCCTTACGCGCGACGACGTCATCGTCTCGGCAACGACGATCGCCTCGCTGCGCCGCTTCAAGGACGACGTCGCCGAAGTGCGCGCGGGCCTCGAATGCGGTGTCGTGCTGGCCGATACCAACGACATCAAGCCGGGCGACAATCTCGAGGTCTTCGAGGTCGAGCTGCGCGAACGTACGCTGTAATTATCCCGTTGCTGCACTCACGCCGGCGGCGGGGGTGCAGCAGGAATTGATCGATGCGTCACAACGAAACCCCGTCCGGTCCCTCGGTCCGCGTCCTGCGCGTGGGCGAACAGGTGCGCCATGTGCTGAGCGAAATCCTCGCGCGCGGCGACGTGCACGACGATGTGCTCGCGAAGCATCCGGTGAGCATCACCGAAGTGCGCATGTCGCCCGACCTGCGCCACGCGACGGTCTTTGTGAAACCGTTGCTCGGCAAAGGCGAGGAAGCGGTGATCAAGGCGCTGCGCACCAATACGGCCTATCTCCAGAAGACCGTCGCTTCGAAGGTGCGGATGAAATATGCGGCGAAGCTGAAATTCCTGCCCGACGAGAGTTTCGACGAGGCGAGCCATATCGACAAATTGCTGCGCGACCCGAAGGTGGCGCGCGATCTGGCGAGCGGCGAGGGTGACGAGGCCTAACCTCTATTGCCCGTTCGTGTCGAGCGAAGTCGAGACACCCAGCAGGACAGCGCGAGGCTGAGGGGCATCTCGACTTCGCTCGATGCGAACGGGTTTGGATTTAGGCTATGCCTTCCCCTTGATCCCCGCCGCTTCCTCGAGCTCGACCAGCGCATCCTCCAGATAGTCGATCAGCCGCTGGACATGCGGCACGCTGCGGCGGCAGGCGGTGATGCCGAAGTCGATATTCTTGTTGTTGCTGACCTGCGTGATGTTCATCGCCATGCCGTCGACGGGGATGCTCGCGGGATACATGCCGTCGAGCCGCGCGCCGTTCCAGTAAAGTTGCTCGCGCGGGCCGGGGACGTTCGAGATCGTCACCGAATAGGCCGGAAATTTGTCCGCGGTGCGCGTCAGCGCGGTCAGCATCTGCGGCATCTGGGTGATCGCGGTATAGATCTGGATCTGCTGCGCGGTCATCTCGCGCAGCTGCGCCTTGGCGGCGTTCATCGACGCCTGGATCGTCCGCATCCGCTCGGCCGGATCGTCGATATGGGTCGCGAGATTGGCGGTCACCGCCGCGACCGAATTGCCCGAATCGATATCGTCCTTGGCGCGGATCGACACCGGCGCCATGGCTTTCAATGGCTTGTCGGGCAGCTCGTTCAGCGATTGCAGATATTTGCGCATCGCGCCCGAACACATCGCGAGCACCGCGTCGTTGATCGTGCCGTCATACGCCTTGCCCATCGCGCGCACGCGCTCGAGCGACCAGCTTTGCGCCACGAAGCGCCGCGCGCCGGTGATGTTGCGGTTGAAGCTGGTGCGCGGCAACCCGGCCCATGGCGTTGTGAGGTCGCCGCCGCCCATACCAAACATTGCTGCGGCATATTGGTTGAGGGCCTTGCTTACCCCGACGCTATTGCCCCATTGTTCCTTCAGAAAGGCGCCGATCGCTTTCAGGTCGGTGATGCTGGGGGTCGGCGCCTTTTTCGCGGTCGGGAATTTGCGCTTATACGCCTCATAGACCTCGACCGACATCGGCGACGCGGTGGGCTTGTAAGTCTTGTCGTTGCTCAGCATAGCATTGGTGAAATGCATCGAGCTGGCGCCGTCCATGAAGGCGTGGTGGATCTTGAAATAGGTCGCGATCTGGCGATTGGGGAGCCCCGAGATCAGGGTGATTTCCCACAAGGGCCGAGTGCGGTCGAGCAAGGTGCCGTGGAGGCGCGAGGCGAGTTCGAACATCTCGCGGTAGCGCCCCGGTTTGGGGAGCGCCGCCGCACGGACATGGTAATGCATGTCGATGTCCCTGTCGGGGACCAGCCGGATCGGACCGTACTGGCCGAGCGGGGTGAGCTTCAGCACCTCGCTGAACGGCCGCCGCAGCCCTTCGGACTGGCGCAGCAGCGCGAGCATTTCGTCGAGCCATTCGGTCTCGTCGACCTTGTCGGGCAAAGTATAGAGATTGACGCCGCCGACATGCATGGGGGTTTCGCGCGTCTCAGCGACCAGAAACATCGCGTCGCTTATCGGCATCAGCCGCATGGTCGCTCTCCCCACTGTCATGCTGCGACTTTATGCTGCGCAGCATGGCAGCGGCGGTGAGCGAGTCAAGCGGCGGCGATTTTCCGCAATGGTACAGAAGGTGAGGGCGATGATGACCGGACCCTCGCGTTCGAGATGATGCGGCGCGGCGGGCGGGATCAATATCGTCTCGCCCGCCGACAGGAGGCGTTCGCCGCCCCGTTGGTCGTCCCAGCAGAAACGGATATTTCCTTCCTCGACCGACAACAGGCCCCAGACGCCAGCCTTCAGCTCGTGTTGCAGCCAGAGGCCCGCGGGGATGCTGTCAGCATCGAACGGGCCGATGGTCCGGTAGGGCCTGGCCTGTACTGGAAGATCGGGGCCGCGCTGGACGATCTGCGCCGCCATATCAGAAGCCCGCAGTCGCGCGGATCACGAAGAAAGTGACGCCGAGGAAGGCGAAGCCCGCCGGCACCGCGAGGATCTGCGCTGCGACCGTGTGGCGGTCCATCGGCCCGGTCCAAGTCTGCAGCACGCCGTCGCTGCGGTCGAGCGGCGAGGCATGTTCCTCGCCTTTCTGCGCGTGTAGGATACCCGCGGTGACGAAATACATCAGCGCATAGAGCAGCGAGATCACGAGCATGAAGACCGTCGCGGTATCGCGCCCGGTCGCCGCCGCGATGCCGACGAAGAAGACGCCATAGAGCGCGAACATCGCGCGCCAGATTGTGCGGGGAAGCTGGAAGCCCGCCTGCATGCCGTGAACCTCATACGGATCGTTCGGCAGATGGATGGCGGCTTTGTCGTGGTCGGACGTCAGATGGTCAAACATGGGGAAGCTCCACTTTGCTGGACAAGGCCTCATCGCGGTCGCGATGAACGCTGATGCCGGCGAGGAGGCTTTCGGCGATCATGCGCGCCTTCGCCCCGACATGGTCCCGCGCCGCCGGCGTCGGCGCGATGTCGTTCAGTGTTCCGTAAAATAGCGCGAGCCAGCGCTCAAAATGCGGCTGACCGAGCGTCGGGATCGCTAGATGCTTCATCATCGGATTGCCGGAGAACGTCCCGGCGCCGAGCAGAATCGACTGCCAGAAGCGGTTCATCTGTCCCAGATGCGCGGGCCAGTCGTCGACGCGTTCGCCGAAGATCGGTCCCAGGTCGGCGTCGTCGCGGACGGCAGCATAGAAGCGGTCGACGAGCGCAGCGATGAAGTCCGCATCAATGCCCATCGCCGCAGCTTCGGCCTGACGGCCCGCGCGCGCGGCGATCGCATGGGGGTGGGCGGTGACGGTCCTGTTCATGGCTTCGACTCGATAATTGGTATCTGAAATACCTTTTATTCGTGGTTGAGGATAAAATCAATATCTGATATGCATATTTTATGCGATTGAGCCTTCATAGCGATTATGCCCTGCGCATCCTGATGGCGCTTGGCGCCACAGGCGAGCAGATGTCGGTCGACGAGATTGCGGGGCGCTATGGTGTCTCCCGCAACCATCTTGCGAAGGTCGCGCAGCGACTGCAGGGGCTCGGCTATGTCGCGACCCAGCGCGGGCGCGGTGGCGGGATGCGGCTCGCGCAGGACGCCGGCGAGATCAACGTCGGAACCGTCGTCCGCCAGTTCGAAAATCTCGACACGTTCGTCGAGTGCATGGATCCGGCGACCTCGACCTGCCCGGTACGCGGCGCGTGCGGATTGCAGGGCGTCCTCGGCGGCGCGCTCGGCGCCTTCGTCCGCTATCTCGACGATTATACGCTCGCCGATCTGCTGTCCCAGCCGGGCCGGTTCCGCGCGCTGCTCGGCGCCGGCTGATTCCCGTTGCGCGCCGCCACCAAGGCGGTATCGCAGCGGACATGGCCAAGCTCTATTTCTATTATGCCAGCATGAACGCCGGCAAATCGACGACGCTGCTGCAGGCGGATTTCAACTATCGCGAGCGCGGGATGGAGACGATGCTGTGGACCGCGGCGCTCGACGACCGCTATGGCGCGGGTCAGATCACCAGCCGCATCGGCCTGCTCGCCGAGGCGCATAAATTCGATCCCGAAAGCGACCTGTTCGCTGCGGTCAGCGCCGAGCATCTGGAGCGGCCGCTGGCATGTGTTCTCGTCGACGAGGCGCAATTTCTGTCGCGCGATCAGGTGCTCGGGCTCGCGCGGCTGGCCGACGAGATGAACATTCCGGTGCTTTGCTATGGGCTGCGCACCGACTTCGCCGCGAACCTGTTTCCGGGATCGGCGGCCCTGCTGGGCCTTGCCGACGCGCTCGTCGAATTGAAGGCCGTTTGCGAATGCGGGCGCAAGGCGACAATGAACCTCCGCGTCGACGAAAGCGGCCGCGCGGTCGTCGAGGGCGCGCAGACCGAGATCGGCGGCAACGACCGCTATGTCGCCATGTGCCGCCGCCACTTCATGGAGAAGCGCCGCGAGGCGGCAAGCGTGCCAACCGCGGTAGTCGCCGATGCGTAACGCGCTCTATATCGAACTCGGTGACGGCGACCTGCGTCTCGTCAAGCTGGCCGAGCCGCACCGCGAGGCGCTGCGCGCCGCCTGCGCCGCCGACCCCGACATCTGGCCGATCTATTCGTCGAGCTTCGATCCCGAGCATTTCGATGCGAGCTTCGCGGCGCTGATCGGACACGAAAGCCGGATGCCCTATGCGATTTTCGGCGGCGACCGGCTCGTCGGAATGACCGCCTGGCTGCGTCCCGACTGGACGGCGCAGACGATCGAGGTCGGCAACAGCTATATCCATCCCGACGCACGCGGCACGGGGTTCAACGGACGGCTCAAACGCTTGATGATCGATCATGCCTTTGCCGTCGGCATCCGCCGCATCGAGTTTCGCATCGACGAACGCAACAAGCGGTCCCAGGCTGCCGTCGCGAAGCTCGGCTGCACCAAGGAGGGGGTGCTGCGCGCCGAACGCATCACTTGGACGGGCCATGTTCGCGATACCGGGCTGTGGTCGCTGCTTGCGGACGAATGGAGGGCGCGCGCATGAGCCTCTGAAGGGTCAGCCCGGGTTCAGGGTCGACTTGCTATGGGACCGTGCAGGGCAGGGATTCGTGAATCGAAAGACCCGGACATGAAAAAACTGCTCTCCATCGCGCTCGCCGCCGTCCTGCTCCTCCCCGCCGCTTCGCCCGTGCTTGCCAAGTCCGCTGACGAGCCGCGCCCGCTCGGCGTCGAATCGAGCATCGCCTTTCCGAACGATGCAACGATCAAGACGTGGGAAGCCGATGGCGAGGACGGCATCTGGATTCAGACCCGCCATCGCGAATGGTATTACGGCAAGTTCGCGACGATCTGCCGCGACCTGGATTTCGCGCACGGCATCGGCATCGACAATCGCGGCACGGGGCAGCTCGACAAGTTCGCGGCAATTCTCGTCGGTCGCCAGCGCTGCCAGCTCATCTCCTTCGTGACCTCCGCGCCGCCGCCGACCAAGGCCGAACGGAAAGCGACCGTGGAAGCCGCAAAGGCGACGAAAGCCGCCGAGGCAAATTGACAAGCGCGCCGCGCGCCAGCAGGGCGCGCAGGATGAACGGCTGGATCATTCTCGACAAACCCGTGGGGCTCGGTTCGACGCAGGCGGTCGCCGCGGTTAAGCGGGTCTGCCGCGAGGCGGGGCTGGGCAAGGTCAAGGTCGGCCATGGCGGCACGCTCGACCCGCTGGCGTCGGGGGTGCTGCCGATCGCGCTCGGCGAGGCGACGAAGCTGTGCGGGCGGATGCTCGATGCCAGCAAGGTCTATGAGTTTACCGTGCAGTTCGGGACCGAGACCGCCGGGCTCGATGCCGAAGGCGAGGTGGTTGCGACCAGCGACGTGCGGCCGACGCCCACCGAGGTCGAGGCGGTGCTGCCGCGCTTCACCGGGGCGATCGAGCAGGTGCCACCCGCATACTCCGCGATCAAGATCGACGGGCAGCGGGCCTATGACCGTGCGCGGGCTGGCGAAACGGTCGAGATGAAGGCGCGGGCGGTGACCATTCACTCCCTTCGTCATGCCGGACTTGATCCGGCATCCATTGCAGCGGCCGAAGAATGGACCCCGGATCAAGTCCGGGGTGACGAAGCAGAAGAGGCGCGGCTCGCCTCCATCACCCTCACCGCCCATGTCTCGAAGGGCACCTATATCCGCAGCCTTGCACGCGACATCGCGCGGGCGGTAGGCAGCGTCGGGCATGTCACCATGCTTCGCCGCGTGCGTGCGGGGCCGTTCGACTTGCGACAAGCGATTTCGCTGGACAAATTGAACGCTTTCGGCCAAGGCGCCGCGCAATCAGATATCATTCTGCCGCTCGAGGCAGGGCTGGTCGACATCCCGGCTCTGAACCTTTCCCCGGAAGCGGCAGGGGCGATCCGTCAGGGTCGCGTCTGGACCGGGGAAAGCACGCACGACGGGCTCTATTGGGGACGCGATGCCGATAGTCGGCCGGTCGCCCTGATCGAGGCTTTGGCGGGAACGCTGAAAGTCGTGCGGGGCTTCAACATATGACACGATGTTCGAAGGAAGAAATATGTCGATTACCGCAGAGCGCAAAACCGAAGTCATCAACGACAATGCGCGCGCAAAGGGCGATACCGGTTCGCCGGAAGTCCAGGTCGCGATCCTGACCGACCGCATCAACACGCTGACCGAGCATTTCAAGGCGCACCACAAGGACAACCACAGCCGCCGCGGGCTGCTGATGATGGTCAACAAGCGCCGCAGCCTTCTCGACTATCTTCGCAAGAAGGACGAGGACCGCTACCAGGCGCTGATCGCGAAGCTGGGTCTTCGTAAATAAGAATTCGAGGGCGGCCCCGGACTTCCGGGGCCGCTGTCATATTGGTCGCCCGCATTTGCGCGCGATCGCAGGGCCGCTCCCGCATCCGGCGGGACCGCCACAGGGGCATCAAAGCGCCCCGTACCGCCCCGGGCCGGATTGCCCGGAATCAGAGGCCCCGCCCGGCATAGGGCCCGGCGGGCGAAGGAAACCACATGTTTGACGTGAAAAAAGTATCGATCGAGTGGGGCGGTGAAACGCTGACTCTCGAAACGGGCAAGGTTGCCCGCCAGGCCGACGGCGCCGTGATGGCGACGCTGGGTGAAACGGTCGTCCTGTGCGCGGTGACCGCCGCGAAGTCGGTGAAGGAGGGGCAGGACTTCTTCCCGCTCACCGTCCATTATCAGGAGAAATATTCGGCCGCGGGCCGCATCCCGGGCGGCTTCTTCAAGCGCGAGCGCGGCGCGACCGAAAAGGAAACGCTGGTCAGCCGCCTGATCGACCGTCCGATCCGCCCGCTGTTCCCCGAAGGTTTCTATAACGAAATCAACGCGATCGCCCAGGTGCTGAGCTATGACGGCCACAACGAGCCCGACATCCTCGCGATGGTCGCCGCATCGGCCGCGCTCACCATTTCGGGCGTGCCCTTCATGGGTCCGATCGGCGCCGCGCGCGTCGGTTATCTGAACGGCGAATATATCCTGAACCCGACCGACGAGCAGGTTGCCGAAGGCGACCTCGATCTGGTTGTCGCCGCGACCTATGACGCTGTGATGATGGTCGAATCCGAAGCGAACGAGCTGTCGGAAGAGGTCATGCTCGGCGCCGTCCTGTTCGCGCACGACGCGTGCAAGGAAGTCATCAAGGCGATCGTCAAGCTCGCCGAGCAGGCTGCCAAGGAACCTTGGGAAATGGCCGCGTCGGACGACAACGCCGCGCTCAAGGACAAGCTCAAGAAGCTGATCGGCAAGGACATCGCCGCCGCCTACAAGCTGACCGACAAGTCGGCCCGCTCGAACGCGCTGAACGAAGCGCGCGCGAAGGCGAAGGAAAGCTTCACCGCCGACGGCCTCAGCCCGCAGGACGTCATGGCCGGCATCAAGCTGACCAAGAAGCTGGAAGCCGAAATCGTCCGCACCGCCATCCTCAAGGACGGCAAGCGCATCGACGGCCGCACGACGACGCAGATCCGTCCGATCGTCGCCGAAACGCACTTCCTGCCCCGCGCGCACGGCTCGGCGCTGTTCACTCGCGGCGAAACCCAGACGATCGCCACGGCGACGCTGGGCACCAAGGATGCGGAGCAGATGATCGACGGCCTCAACGGCCTGTCGTACCAGCACTTCATGCTGCACTATAACTTCCCGCCCTATTCGGTCGGTGAAGTCGGCCGCTTCGGCGCGCCGGGCCGCCGCGAAGTCGGTCATGGCAAGCTCGCCTGGCGCGCGCTGCACCCCGTGCTGCCGACGAAGGACGAGTTCCCCTATACGATCCGCCTGACCAGCGACATCACCGAATCGAACGGTTCGTCGTCGATGGCGTCGGTGTGCGGCGGTTCGCTCGCGATGATGGACGCCGGCGTGCCGATCAAGCGGCCGGTGTCGGGCATCGCGATGGGCCTGATCCTCGAAGGCAAGGATTATGCGATCCTGTCGGACATCCTCGGCGACGAAGATCACCTCGGCGATATGGATTTCAAGGTTGCGGGCACGTCCGAAGGCATCACGACGATGCAGATGGACATCAAGATCGCGGGCATCACGCGCGAGATCTTCGAAGCCGCGCTCAACCAGGCGAAGGAAGGCCGCGCGCACATCCTTGGCGAGATGAACAAGGCGCTCGGCGAAACCCGCAGCGAATTGTCGGCGCACGCGCCGCGCATCGAGACGATGCAGATCGACAAGGCGAAGATCCGCGACGTCATCGGCACCGGCGGCAAGGTGATCCGCGAGATCGTCGCGACCACCGGCGCCAAGGTCGACATCGACGACGAAGGTCTGATCAAGATTTCGTCGAGCGACCTCACCCAGATCGAAGCGGCCCGCAAGTGGATCGCCGGCATCGTCGAGGAAGCCGAAGTCGGCAAGATCTATGACGGCAAGGTCGTCAACCTCGTCGATTTCGGTGCGTTCGTGAATTTCATGGGCGGCAAGGACGGTCTCGTCCACGTCAGCGAAATCAAGAACGAGCGCGTCGAGAAGGTCTCGGACGTCCTGAGCGAAGGCCAGGACGTCAAGGTCAAGGTCCTCGAGATCGACCCGCGCGGCAAGGTCCGTCTGTCGATGCGCGTCGTCGATCAGGAAACCGGCGAAGAGCTGGAAGACACCCGCCCGGCGCGCGAACCCCGCGAAGACCGCGGCCCCCGCGGCGATCGTGGCCCGCGCCGTGACGGTGACCGCGGCCCGCGTGGCGGTGGTGGCCGTGACCGCGATCGCGGCCCCCGCCGTGACGGCGGCGACCGCGGTGATCGCGGCCCGCGCCGCGAGCGTTCGGAAGACGGTCCGGAAGATCAGGGCCATGTGCCCGACTTCCTGAAGGACTAAGTCTTTCCGCAAACGGAACGAGAAGGGGCTGCCGAAAGGCGGCCCCTTTTTTGTCGGTTGTGGGGTGGTTTCCAGCCTTCCCATTCTCGTCATCCTGAACTTGTTTCAGGATCCATGGTCCGCCATTTCCTTAATCGCCGCGCCGGACGAACACTCAGTCCATGGATGCTGAAACAAGTTCAGCATGACGATGTTAGAAATGTCGTGGTCCGGTTGATTTCGGCCGTTGACGCCGGAACGGCCGCAAATGGCAGTAGATGTCCGCGACCGACCATCATCACCATCCCACGCGGCGTGGCTGCCCCCGGCCGACACGGACACGCATTGCGGTTCTTCCTTGAAACGGTCGACAGGGCTCAATAAGAGAACATATCGTGAATAAGATGGGAGGCCGGCTATGACGCTCTTCACCGCTTCCGACGGCATCGCGCGCTGCGGCTGGTGTGCGGCGTCGGAGGATTATATCGCCTACCACGACCGCGAATGGGGATTTCCCGTCGCCGACGACCGGCGATTGTTCGAGAAATTGAGCCTCGAAGGCTTCCAGTCGGGGCTCAGCTGGCGGACGATCCTGATGAAGCGCGAGAATTTCCGCGCGGCATTCGCCGGTTTCGATTTCGACCGCGTTGCGGATTTCGACGAAGGTGATGTCGAGCGCCTGCTTCAGGATGCCGGGATCGTCCGGCATCGCGGCAAGATCGAGGCGGTCATCAACAACGCTCGCCGCGCGCAGGATCTGATAGGCGAGAAAGGCTCGCTCGCGGCCTATGTGTGGGGCTTCGAGCCGCGCGGCGATATTCCCTATCTGGCCTCGACGTCGCCCGCGTCGATCGCGATGTCGAAGGATCTGAAGAAACGCGGCTGGAAATTCGTTGGCCCGACGACGGTGCACGCCTTTATGCAGGCGATGGGGCTGATCAACGATCATGCCGAGGGCTGCGCGATCCGGGCTGCCGCTGCGGACGCAAGGAAGGCCTTTCAGCCGCCACCGGGCTAGCCCCATTTTCCAGAATTCGTCATCGCGGACCCTTCGACAGGCTCAGGACAGGCTTGATCCGGGATCGATCGCGGCGATGAGGTCGTGGACCCCCGGATCAAGTCGGAGGGGACGAATCGGTGGGGCTCGCCCGGCTTGCCCCACCCGTCGTCCCGTGCAATAGGCGCCGCCCCTCGCACACCGGCCGGCACAGGACAGATTATGGATAGCAGCATGGCCGCCAGCGCGCTCGGCCTCGACTTCGGTACGACGAACACCGTCGTCGCGCTCGCCGACGGGCAGGGCGGTTCGCACCTCGTCGACTTCGCCGGCGACGAGGCGACCGGCCCCGTCTTCCGCTCGGCGCTCTGCTTCTGGGAAGAGGAGCGCGCGTGGCAGGGGATCGCATCCGAGGCGGGGCCATGGGCCATTTCGGAATATCTCCAGTCGCCGCTCGACAGCCGTTTCGTCCAGTCGTTCAAGAGCGTCGCGGCGAGCCCGCTGTTCGAGCGCGCGACGATCTTCGGCAAGCCGTTCCGCTTCGAGGATATGGGACGGCTGTTCCTCCAACGGCTCGTTGCGCACGCGGGCGGCCGCCTCGATCAGCGGCCGCGCCGCGTCATCGTCGGACGGCCGGTCGAATATGCGGGCGCGCGCGCCGACCCCGCGCTGGCGCGGCAGCGGTACGATGCGATGCTGGGTCAGTTCGGCATCGAGCTTTTCTATGTCCACGAACCGCTCGGCGCGGCGCACAGCTATGCCTCGCGCCTGACCGAACCGGCGACGATCCTCGTCGCCGATTTCGGCGGTGGCACCACCGATTTTTCGATTGTCCGCATCGCCGCGCCTGGGAGCCCGCGCCGCTGCGTCCCGCTCGCCTCGTCGGGCGTCGCGATCGCCGGTGACCGCTTCGACCAGCGGATCGTCGACAAGCTCGTCCTGCCGCTCCTCGGCAAGGGCGGCCGCTATCGCTCTTTCGACAAGATACTGGAGATTCCGGGCGGCTATTTCTCCGACTTCGCCGACTGGTCGCGGCTCGCGATGATGCGCAACCGCCGCACAATCGACGAGTTGAAGCGCCTGCAGCGCGACGCGATCGAACCCGCGCCTATCGGCCGGATGATCGCGCTGATCGAGCATGAGCAGGGCTTTCCGCTCTATGATGCGGTGGGCAAGGCCAAGCGCGCGCTTTCGGGCAGTGAGGAGGCTGAGTTCCGCTTCAGCGGCGGCGGCGTCGAGATCGGCGCGACGGTACGCCGCGCCGATTTCGAGGCGTGGATCGCCGACGACCTGGTGCGTATCGAGGCCGCGATGGACGCGGCGCTCGCCAAGGCGGGCGTCGAGGCGCGCGCCATCGATCGCATCTTCCTGACCGGCGGTTCGTCGCTGATTCCGGCGATCCGCGCGATCTTCGACCGCCGGTTCGGGGCCGAGCGCATCGCGTCGGGCGGCGAGCTGACCTCGATCGCGCACGGCCTCGCGCTGATCGGCGAGGAGCCCGACCCCGCGGAATGGGCGGCCTGACCAATCGACCGGGAAGGAAGGGGACGCGTGGGCGACCCCTTCCCTTCACACGCGGTCGGGGGATCAGCGCGCGAAGCGCTCGGCATAGTCGGCGCGCAGCCGGAGCCAATTGTCCCAATGCGGCGCGGGGGTCGCGCCGCGCAGCCGCGCTTCGAGCAGATCGACATGCGCGTGCCAGCCCGCGCTGACGTTCAGGCGGACGGTGACGTCCTCGATCCGTCTGTGGACGATGGTCAGCAAGACCTCGTCGCCCTGTTCTTCGAGGGTGAAGGTCACGCCGCCGGTGCTGCCCCACGTGACCGACAGCATGTGCGGGCCGTCGATCGCGGTGACCTCGCACGTCATGCGGTGCTCTTCGGCCATGCCTTCGGGGCGTTCGCCGGGCGGGTCGGTCAGTTCGTCGTTGCGCCAGACGAATTCGACCGGCGCCCCGACCTTTTCCTCCATCGTGCCCGCGGCGAGCCACTGGCGGCGCAACTCGCCGTCGGTGAGATAGGCCCAGACGCGGTCGATCGGGCCGGGAAGTAGGCGCTGGAGGGTCAGCGTCGCGGGCTCGGTCAGCGTGCCATAGGCGTCATCGGTCAGCGTGGCGGTCATCGTCATTCTCCTTCTTTGCCGGGGAGGGGCTTTCTGCGGGCAGGGGTTGCGGATTGCGGAGCAGTGCTTCGAGGGTGTCGAGGCGGTCGGTCCAGAAGCGGCGATAGATGCCGAGCCACTGATGGGCGCTCATCAGCGGGGCCGGATCGAGGCTGCAGACATGGGTGCGCCCGCGAACGTCGCGGCGGATCAGCCCCGCCGCCTCAAGCACCTTGATATGCTTGGACGCCGCCGCGAGCGACATCGCGAAAGGTTCGGCAAGCTCGCCGACGGTGCGCTCGCCCACGGCGAGTTCGCCGAGCATTTGGCGCCGCGTCGTATCGCCGAGCGCGTGGAAGATCGTGTCGAGGCTATGCGAATCATGTTCAACCATGTGGTTTAATATTGACGAGTCGGATTTTATTGTCAACCATATGGTTGAATGATAGCGGGCTCGCTTGGCGCAGCCGTAAACTGCGTCTAGCCTCTGTGCTGACCGTGTCCGCAATCAGAGTGATTCCATGATGTTCGAAACGCTGATCCTGTCGATTGCCATCGCGAGCGTGGCGGCCGCGCCGGCTCCGCAGCCGACTCCATCGTCCCCGCCGATGATGGCGCCGCCGCCTCCGCCGCCGCCGCTTCCGGTGCCGCCGAAGGCCGACGAGCCCGACACGCGGCCTTATGTGGCGCTGGTCACCGACGCGGGGACGATCGTAGTGCGGATCGAGAACAAGCGCGCCCCGGTCACCGCCGCCAACTTCCTCCGCTATGTCGACACCAAGCGCATGGACGGCTTTTCCTTCTATCGCACGACGCGCAGCTGGGGCCCCGACAGCAAGCTGGTGCAGGCGGGCAACCGCGGTGACGCGCGCAAGAATTTCCCGCCGATCGCGCACGAGCCGACCAATGTGACGGGGCTCAAGAGCTGCGACGGCGCTCTCCTGATGGCACGGCTCGCGCCGGGTGATGCGACCACCGACTTCTTCCTGCTGCTCAGCAACATCCCGGGGTTCGAGGCCGATCCCAAGGCGCCCGGCGACAATGCGGGCTTCGCGGTGTTCGGCGAGATGGTCGCGGGCCGCGACGTCGCCGAGAAAATCTACGCGCTGCCGGTGTCGGCGACCGCGGGCGAGGGCGCGATGAAGGGGCAAATGATCGAACCCGCGGTAAAGATCGTCTCTGCCCGCCGCGTCCCCGCGCCGGCCGAGGCGCCGAAAGGCTGCGTGACGGGGGGCAGCTGACGCGCTGGGCAAAGGCCGCGTGGGCAAGCGATCATTTATTTTGCGTTCATCCGCGCTGTGGCTATACCGCAGCCATGATTCAGCGTCCCTCCCTGCGCGCCACGACGCGCCTGCTCGCCGCCGCTCTCGTCATTTCGCCGCTGCTCGCCGCCTGTGCGGGCGGGTCGGGGGTCAAGAAGGACACGCGTTACGTCGCGCGCGACGTCAACACGCTGTACCGCGCGGCGCAGGACCGGCTTGACCGCAAGCAGTACAAGGTCGCGGCGGCGCTGTTCGACGAAGTCGAGCGCCAGCACCCCTATTCGCCATGGGCGCGCCGCGCGCAGCTGATGAGCGCGTTCAGTTACTATATGGACCGCGAATATACCCCGGCGATCGAGGCGGCGCAGCGCTTTCTGTCGATCCACCCGGGCAACAAGGACGCGCCCTACGCCTATTATCTGATCGGCCTCAGCTATTATGAGCAGATCAGCGACGTGACCCGCGACCAGAAGATCACCGAGCAGGCGAAAAATGCGCTCGGCGAAGTGATCCGCCGCTATCCCGACAGCCGCTACGCCGCCGACGCGCGGCTCAAGGTCGACCTGGTGCAGGACCATCTTGCGGGCAAGGAGATGGAGATCGGCCGCTTCTATGAGCGCAGTTCGAACTGGCTCGCCGCTTCGATCCGCTTCCGCGAAGTGACCGAGAAATTCCAGACGACGAGCCACACGCCCGAGGCGCTCTATCGCCTGACCGAATGCTATCTCGCGCTCGGCATTCCCGAGGAAGCGAAGAAGTCGGCGGCCGTGCTCGGCGCCAACTATCCGGGCAGCAAATGGTACGACCGGGCCTACGACCTGATGCGGAAGCACGCGCCGACGGCGTGATGCGGTTCGGGGAATAGATTCGCATTTTGTTCTGCGTTAAGAGCGGGACATGCTGACCGCCTTGTCCATCGCCAACATCGTTCTGATCGAACGGCTCGATCTCGATTTCGAGGCCGGGCTGGGCGTTCTGACGGGCGAGACCGGCGCGGGCAAGTCGATCCTGCTCGACGCGCTGGGCCTTGCGCTCGGGATGCGCGCCGACAGCGCGCTGGTGCGGCAGGGCACGGACAAGGCGCAGGTGACCGCAAGTTTCACGCCCCCGGCCGAAGCGACGCCGCTCGCCACGCTGCTGGCGGAGAATGAGGTCGCGCTGGAACCCGGCGAGCCGCTGCTGATCCGCCGGACGCTGAAGGCCGACGGCGGCAGCCGCGCCTTCCTCAATGACCAGCCCTGTTCGGCGGCGCTGCTGCGCGAGGTCGGGGGGTATCTGGTTGAAATCCATGGCCAGCACGACGATCGCGGCCTGCTCGCGCCCGCGGGCCACCGCGCCCTGCTCGACGCCTATGCACGTGCGGATACCGGCGCGGTGGCTGTGGCGCACGCGGCCTGGCGCGCGGCGGAGGAAAAGCTGGCGGTGGCGAAGGCCGCGATTTCGGAAGCGACACGCGACCGCGAATGGCTCGAGCATTGCGTCGCCGAACTGCAGACGCTCGACCCGCAGCCGGGCGAGGAAGCCGAGCTCGCCGAAGCGCGCGCGGCGATGCAGAAGGGCGAGAAGATCGCGGGCGATCTCGGTACGATCCTCGAGGCCTTCGACGGCAGCGACGGCGGTCCCGCACTGCTGCGCGGCGCGGCGCGGCGGCTCGACCGGCTCGCGGGCGATCACCCGCTGCTCGCCGAGGCGCTCGCGGCGCTCGACCGTGCGATCATCGACGCAGACGATGCCGAGACCAAGCTGGGAGAGGCTGCGCGCGCGCTCGAGTATGATCCCGAGCGGCTCGAAGCGGCGGAGACGCGGCTGTTCGAACTGCGCGCGATGGCGCGCAAACATGGGGTCCAGCCCGACGAGCTGGCCGAACTCACGGGCACATTGGCCGCGCGGCTCGATGCGATCGAGGGCGGCAGCGCGGGGCTCGCGAAACTCGAGGCTGCGGTGGCCGAGACCGCCGCCGCCTATACCCATGCCGCGACCGCGCTGTCCGACCTGCGCGCCAAGGCGGCGACGCGGCTCGACGCCGCGGTCGCGGGCGAACTCGTGCCGCTGAAACTCGACGCGGCGCGCTTCCAGACCGCGGTCGAACGGCTTCCCGCCGAGCGCTGGGGCGCCGACGGGATCGACCGCGTCGAATTCCTGATCTCGACCAATCCCGGCGCGCCCTTCGCGCCGCTCGCGAAGATCGCGTCGGGCGGCGAGCTCTCGCGCTTCATTCTCGCGCTGAAAGTCGCGCTCGCCGAGGAGGGCGGGGCCGACACGATCATCTTCGACGAGATCGACCGCGGCGTCGGCGGCGCGGTGGCGAGCGCGATCGGCGAGCGGCTCGCGCGCCTGTCACGCGGCGGCAAGCAATTGCTCGCGGTGACGCACAGCCCGCAAGTCGCGGCGAAAGGCGCGTCGCATTTCATCATCGCCAAGTCGAGCGAGGGCACGGTCACGCGCACCGGCGTCCGCGCGCTTGACGAGCCGGGCCGCCGCGAGGAAATCGCGCGCATGTTGTCGGGCGCCGAAGTCACCGAAGAAGCGCGCGCGCAGGCCGAAAGATTGCTGGAGACGATATGACCGGGCAGGCCGAACGCTATCGCGACGAAGGCTATCTCGCGCTGCCCGGCTTCGTGCCGACCGACGTCACGCACGCGCTGCTCGGCATGATGAAGGGCGACCTGACGCGCGGCGGCGTGTCGTTCGACCGGCTGAAGCGCAAACACGCGCTGCTCGCGAACGAGGCGGTCGAGATTTACGGGCGGCATTATCTGCCGCTCTCGACCTTCCTCTGGGGGATGACGCCGGCGGTCAGCGCGCTCGTCGGGACCGCGCTCAAGCCCTCCTATTGCTATTTCCGCATGTATCGGCAGGGCGACGTCTGCCACGTCCATTCGGACCGCTACGCCTGCGAGCACAGCCTGTCGCTGTTGCTCGCCGCAAGCGACGACAAGCCGTGGGCGCTCGAGGTCGGATCGCAGCATATCGAGACCCCGCGCGAGCGCGCCGATCCCGATTTCGGCGATGAGGCCTACGGCTCGGTGCCGATGCTGCCGGGCGACGCGGTGCTTTACCAGGGCGTTCACCGCCTGCACGGACGGACGATGCCGAACCCCAATCGCTGGTCGGCGCATCTCTTTCTCCACTGGGTCGATCCCGCGGGCCCCTATGCCGAACATGCGATGGAAGGCGTGGTGATCCCAGCGACCGAAACGCTGGCGATGGAACAGGCGTGATCGCGCGATGACGCCCGCGCATCCGCTCGACCGTCCGATCTGGACGATGCTCACCGGACGGCAGGCGCATCTGGCTGAGGGGGGCGACCGCGCGAAGCGGATCGACCGCGGCTATGGCGTGTTCGGGGTCGCCGCCGATACCGGCGCGGAGGCGCAGGCGGCGCTCGCGGCGCTGGTTCCCGATGACGGCGAACTCTGGATCGTTGAAGGCGAGCCGTGGCCCGTTCCGGCGGGTGCGCGCGAGGTAAAGCGGGCAGTGCTTGCGCAGATGGTCGCCGACGGTCCGCCCCCCGAACCGCGCGACGGCGAGCCGCCGATCGTCGCGCTCGGCGAGGGGGACGCGGCGGAAATGGCGGCGCTTGCCGACCATGCAAGGCCGGGACCATGGGGCCCCGCGACGCATCGCTATGGTCCCTTCTTCGGGATCCGCGAGAATGGCCGCCTGCTCGCGATGGCGGGGCAGCGCATCCTCGTGCCCGGCATGGCCGAGGTCAGCGGCGTTTCGACGTGGGCGGATTGTCGCGGACGCGGCCTGGCGCGCGCGCTGATCGGCCATGTCATGCGCGCAATGGTCGCGCGCGGCGAGCAGCCGTTCCTGCACAGCTATGCCGACAATGAAGGCGCGATCGGCCTCTATGAATCGCTCGGCTTTCGCATCCGGCGCGAGGTGCATGTGCTGGTGGTCGCGAAGTGAACCGCCGCGAACATCTCATGGCGCTGCTGGCGATGGCGGCAGCCTTGTTGCCCGCGGCGAGGGGCCGGGCTCTGGAGGACATGATGGAAGACGCCGATCCGCACTATGGCCTCATCGGGCAGATGATCGCGCAGCCGGGGCAGCGCGCGGCGCTCGTCGCGATTCTTGGCGAAGGTACGGGGGCGATGCCGGGCAACATCGCCTATCTGATCGGCGAGGACGCTGCGAACCCCGATGCGATCTGGATCGTCGAGCTGTGGGACAGCAAGGACGCGCACGCCGCATCGCTGCAGCTTCCCGAGGTTCGGGCGGCGATCGCGAAAGGTCGCCCGCTTATTGCAGGATTTGGCACTCGCGCGGAGTTCAAGCCGGTGGCAAAAGCCGCTGCATGACCGAGATTGAATCGCTTTCCCCCGCCGACGCCGCCAACGAACTGATGCGGTTGGCAAAGCAGATCGCGCATCACAACAAGCGCTATCACGCCGAGGATGCGCCCGAGATTTCCGACGCCGATTATGACGCGCTCGTCCGCCGCAACAATGAAATCGAAGCGGCTTTCCCCGATCTGATCCGTGCCGACAGCCCGAACCGGCTCGTCGGCGCCGCGGTCGAGGCCTCGCCGCTCGCCAAGGTCACGCACGCGGTGCGGATGATGAGCCTCGACAACGCCTTTTCGGGCGAGGATGTCGAGGAATTCGCCGCGCGCGTGCGGCGCTTCCTCAACCTCGGCGAGGGCGAGGGTGTCGCGCTGACCGCCGAGGACAAGATCGACGGGCTGTCCTGTTCGCTGCGCTACGAACAGGGCCGGCTGGTGCAGGCGGCGACGCGCGGCGACGGCACGGTGGGCGAGGATGTGACCGCGAACGTTCGCACGATCGGCGATATTCCGCAGGAGCTGGCGGGCGAGGCGCCCGACGTCTTCGAGATCAGGGGCGAGGTCTATATGGCCAAGTCCGATTTTGCGGCGCTGAACGCGCGGTTGATGGAGGAGGGAAGGGCGCTTGCGGCGCAGCGCGGGCAGGAATTCGATCCCGCGACCGTCCGCCAGTTCGCCAACCCGCGCAACGCGGCGGCGGGATCGCTGCGCCAGAAGGACGCGAGCGTCACCGCGTCGCGCCCCTTGCGCTTCCTTGCGCATGGCTGGGGTGAGGCGAGCGCGGTTCCTGCCGACACCCAGTTCGACATGATGCAGCGGATCGCGGCGTGGGGCGTTCCCGTCTCGCCGCTACTGAAGCGCTTCGAGGGCGTTGCCGAGGTGCTGGCGCATTACCGGACGATCGAGGCCGAGCGCGCCGAGATGCCCTACGACATCGACGGCGTCGTCTATAAGGTCGACCGGCTCGACTGGCAGCAGCGGCTGGGCTTCGTCGCGAAGGCGCCGCGCTGGGCGATCGCGCACAAATTCCCGGCCGAGCGGGCGCAGACGACGCTCGAAGCCATCGACATCCAGGTCGGCCGCACCGGCAAGCTGACCCCGGTCGGGCGGCTTACGCCCGTCACCGTCGGCGGGGTCGTCGTCTCGAACGTCACGCTCCACAACCGCGACGAGATCGGCCGCCTAGGCGTGCGCCCCGGCGACCGCGTCGTGATCCAGCGCGCCGGGGATGTGATCCCGCAGGTGGTGGAGAATCTGACACGCGACGAGGAACGCGCCGCTTACATTTTCCCCGATCATTGCCCGGTGTGCGGCAGCGAGGCGGTCGCCGAGGAGGGCGAGGTCGACGTGCGCTGCACCGGCGGCCTGATTTGCAACGCGCAGAAGTTCGAGCGCCTGCGCCACTTCGTCAGCCGCGGCGCGCTCGACATCGAGGGGCTGGGCGAGAAGAGCATCCAGGAATTCCTCGACCTCGGCTGGCTAGACAAGGGGCCAGCCGACATCTTCCGCCTGAAGAACCACCGCGACGAATTGCTCGGCCGCGAGGGGTGGAAGGAAAAGTCGGTCGACAATCTGTTCGCCGCGATCGAGGCGAAGCGGTCGCCCGACGCGGCGCGGCTGCTGTTCGGGCTCGGCATCCGCCATATCGGCGCGGTGACCGCGCGCGATTTGCTCAAAGGCTTAGGTGATATTGCGCTGCTGCCCGCAAAAGCGGCCGAGATTCAGGCCTATCTCGACGCCAACCCGCAAGCCGAAGGCGAGTCCGACGGCAAATATCAGACGCGCAAGATGGACGCGATCAAGGCGATCCTCGAAGTGCGGGCCGACGGGATCGGACCGGCCGTCGCCGAAGCGCTCGGCGATTTCTTCCATGAGCCGCACAACCGCGCGCTGTGGGATGATCTGCTGAGCGAAGTGTCACCGCCGCCCTATGTCGTCGAGACGCGCGAAAGCGAGGTGTCGGGGATGACCGTCGTCTTCACCGGCAAACTGGAGACGATGAGCCGGGACGAGGCGAAGGCGCAGGCCGAAGCGCTGGGGGCCAAGGCGGCGGGAAGCGTGAGCGCCAAGACCGATCTCGTCGTCGCGGGACCGGGCGCCGGATCGAAGCTCAAACAGGCGAGCGCGCTGGGTATCAGGGTGATTGACGAGGCTGAATGGGCGGAGATTGTGAAGGCGGCGGGATGATAATCCTCCCTGACGCGAAGCGATGGGGAGGGGGACCGCCCGCCATGCGGGTGGTGGAGGGGCTGCGACGTCGCGCCAATAGCCCCTCCGTCAGCGGCTACGCCGCTGCCACCTCCCCATGGCTTCGCCACAGGGAGGAGCTATAACGACGGTGCGCGCCGTCACAGACGGTCGCCACGAAATGCTGTGAAGGGGCGGACATGGCAAAGGGTCATTATCTCAAGACACTGATGCACGATCTCGAATCGCACACCGAAGTGCGGCGGTTCGGCAGCGGCTGGCTGTCGGGTTTCTTCGGGCTGCTGTTCGCGATCGCCGGCTTCTTCATGGTGATCGCGCTGCGCTTCCCCGACTGGTTCGCGACCCCCGAACTCGAGATCATCAAGAATTGGGGCGGCTTTCGCGGCGCGGTCCACCTCGTCTTGCTGATCAGCTACGGCCTGTCGTTGCTCAGCCTGCTGCTCCGCCCGCGCAAGGTGCTCGGGCTCACCGCGCTGATGATCGGGCTGGCGGCGATCCTGCTCGGCGGATCGAACGTCCAGCCGCAGGAAACGCGCGACTGGGGTATCTTCTTCGGGCTCGACTTTTTCGTCGTGAACCTGCTCGTCACCGGCTTCATGTTCGCGCCGCTCGAGCGCGCCTTCCCGCATCGCCGCGCGCAGCGGCTGTTCCGCACCGAATGGCGCGAGGATCTCTTCTATTATCTCGTGAGCACGATGTTCGTGCAGGTGCTCGGCTTCCTCGCATTGGCCCCGCAGCAGTTCGTCAACGCGCACACGAACAGCTGGGACGCGTTCCGCGCCGCGGTCGCGTCGCTGCCGTGGATCGTCCAGTTCCTGATCGTGCTCGTCGCGTCGGACCTCGCGCAATATTGGTACCACCGGCTGTTCCATAAGGTGCCGTTCCTCTGGGGCTTCCACGCGATCCATCACAGCGCCAAGTCGATGGACTGGCTTGCCGGGTCGCGGATGCATTTCGTCGAGATCATCTTGCTCCGCGCGATCACCTCGCTGCCGCTCTTCACGCTCGGCTTCTCGCCGTCGGTGATGCAGGCCTATATCGGCTTCGTCTATGTCTGGTCGTCGCTGCTCCACGCCAATGTCGGCGGCAATTTCAACCGGCTCGGCCATTGGATCGCGACGCCGCGCTTCCACCACTGGCATCACGGGCTGGAGCGCGAGGCTTTCGACGTCAATTTCGCGATCCACTTTCCCGTGCTCGACAAGATTTTCGGGACCTTTCATTTGCCCAAGGACCGCTGGCCCGAAAATTACGGCATCCCCGAGGATGTACCCAAGGCCTATTGGGGCCAGTTCCTCTATCCGTGGACGCGCACGGGCAAGAAGAGCGACGAGGCGCCCGCCGAATAGCTTGCTGCGGCGCTGGACGCTTTGTCCGCTTGTCAGCGCGGGCGCCGCGTCATAAGGGGCGGGCCGTGGGCCTCCTCGCCGCCTTTCGCCGTCCGGGCATCCTGCTGCTGCTGCCGCTGATCCTCGCGCTCGCCGCGCGGGTGCTCGTCGCGCCGGGCTGGATGATCGAGAGCGACGCGGCGGGATCGATCACCGTCCGCGTTTGTTCGGACCCGTCCAATCCGGGGGCGACGCTGACAATCCCGCTCCAGAAGGCGGGCGAGCATCAGGCGGGCGAATGGCAGCAGCATTGCCCGTGGGGCGCGCTGGCCGCGGCGCCGATCGTCCCCGACCTGCCGGCGCTGCCCGAAAAACTCGCGATCGCCGAGCCTGCGCCTGTCGCGGCCCCATCGCTCGGCTATGCGCCGGGCATCGCCTCGCCGCTCCCGCCGAGTACCGGCCCGCCGCACTTCGCCTGATCCAGCCTGAACTGCCGCCTGCGCACAATAGCGCTGCGCGGTCCCATGCCTGTATCCAGGGAAGATTTTCCGATGAATACCATTGCCAATCGCGCGGCGCCCTTGCTGGCGCTCGCCATCTGTCTCGCCGCCTCGCCAGCCCATGCCGACGAGGCCGATTCGACGATCATCGTCACCGCCCCGACCGCGACCGACGCCGCCGAAGAGCGCGCCTCGCGCACGCCGGGCGGCACCGATGTCGTGTCCTACGAAGATTATGCCGACAAATCGGTCGTCAGCTTGCGCGACACGCTCGCCTTCTCGCCCGGCGTCTATCTCCAGCCGCGCTACGGGCAGGAGGTGCGCATCTCGATCCGCGGCTCGGGTCTCTCGCGCGGGTTTCACATGCGCGGGCTGACGCTCTTGCAGGACGGGGTGCCGATCAACCTCGCCGACGACAATGGCGATTTCCAGGAGCTGGAGCCGATCTTCTTCGACCATCTCGAGGTCTATCGCGGCGCCAATGCGCTGCGCTTCGGTTCGGGGACGCTCGGCGGCGCGGTCAATGGCGTGACGCCGACCGGGCGCACGGCGGAGGGCTTCTACCTGCGCGGCGACGTCGGCAGCTTCGACAGCTATCGCGGGCTGGTGTCGGCGGGTGTCGCGGGCGACCGGGTCGATGCGTGGGGCGCGATCAGCGCCGACACCTCGAACGGCGACCGCGACCATGTGCAGCGCCGCAGCTTTCGCTTTCACGGCAATGTCGGGTTGAAGCTGAGCGACGTCGTATCGACGCGCTTCTACGCGAGCTACAATGACATCAAGCAGGAGATCCCCGGTGCGCTGACCTATAATCAGGCGCTGACCACCCCGCGCGCGGCGAGCGCGGCGGCGGTGGCGGGCGATCAGGCGCGCGATATCGTGTCGCTGCGGATCCAGAACCGCACGATGTTCGACTGGGGCGCGTTCAAGCTCGACGTCGGCGGTTTCGTCAATGCCAAGTCACTCTATCACCCGATCTTTCAGGTGATCGACCAGGATTCGGTCGACCTTGGCGGCTTCTTCCGCGCCGATTACGCGGGGGGGCCGGTCGAGGTCACGCTGGGCGGCGAATTGCGGCGCGGGACGACCGACGCCCTGCAGTTCGTGAACATCGCCGGCCGGCGTGGGGCGCTGACCTTCGACGCCGACCAGACCGCGCGCACCGCCAATATCTATGGCGAGGTGCGGGTGCGGCCGGTCGAACAGCTGACCTTGATCGCCGGCGGCGTCTATGCCGATGGCTTCCGCAAGCGGCGGGTCAATGTGTCGACTTCGCTGGACGGGCGGATCGACTTCGACGCCTTTTCGCCCAAGTTCGGTCTGTTGTTCGAACCGAGCGACGCGGTGCAGGTCTTCGCCAATTACAGCCGCTCGGCCGAATTTCCGGGCTTCGGCGAAGTGTTCCAGAATATCGGCACGCCGCCGGTCAGCCAGGTCGTCTCGACGATCCGCCCGCAGCGCGCATGGACGGCCGAGATCGGCACGCGCGGGAAGGCGGGCATAGTCAGCTGGGATCTGGCGCTGTATCGCTCGACGCTGAAGGGCGAATTGCTGCAATTTACCACCAACGCCAGCATTCCGGCGGCGACCTTCAACGCCGACCGCACGCGGCATCAGGGCGTCGAGGCGGCGCTGGAGATCGCCCCGGCTGCCTGGCTGCGGCTGCGGCAAGTCTATACCTACAGCGACTTCCGGTTCCGCAACGATGCGCAGTTCGGCGACAATCGCCTGCCGGTGGTACCGAAGCACGTCTATCGCGCCGAGGTGCGGATCGGGAGCGATGTGCTGCATGTCGCGCCCAACGTCGAGTGGGTGCCCGACGGTCCCTATGCCGATTACCGCAATCAGGTCCGCACGCCGGGCTATGCCTTGCTGGGCGTGACCGGCGGCGCCCGGATTGCCGAGGGGATCGACGCCTTTGTCGATGTGCGCAATATCACCGGCAAGAAGGCGATCGGCGACATCAGCGCGGTGATCGCCGCCACCGCGCCGTCGGTGGTCACGCCTGCGGCGTCGGCTATCTACTATCCGGTCGAGCGCCGCGCAGTGTCCGCCGGCATCCGCGCGCGTTTCTGAGGAGAGGGCAGGGGATGACCGACACCAGGCAGATTCCGCTCTATCGCACGATCTGGCGCTGGCATTTTTACGCCGGGCTGTTCGTCATCCCCTTCATCCTTGTGCTGTCGGTGACGGGCGCAGCCTATCTGTTCAAGCCGCAGATCGACCGATGGGAAGAGCGCGCATGGCGCGGGTTGCCCGCCGCCGATGCGGTCGACGCCGATGCGCAGGTCGCCGCCGCGCTCGCCGCCAACAAGGGCGCGGCCTTCCATTATTACCGCATCCCGGAGGCGCCCGGCGACGCCGCGATCGTCCATCTCGGCCTGCCCGGCGGCGCGATGCGCGATGTCGCCGTGTCGCCGCAGGGGCGCGTGATCGGGTCGGCCGATCCTGACGCGCGCTGGTCGGCGTGGCTGGCGCGCCTGCACGGCAGCCTGCTCGTCGGGCGCAGCGGCAAGCTGCTCGTCGAGCTGGCGGCAAGCTGGGCGATCGTGATGATCCTGACCGGCCTCTATCTCTGGTGGCCGCGCGGGCGCGGGCTGGCGGGGGTCGTCTGGCCGCGGCTGTCGCTCGGTGGCCGGGCGGCGCTGCGCGACCTCCATGCGGTGACCGGCTTCTGGGTCTCCGGCTTCGCGCTCGTCCTGCTCTTCACCGCGCTGCCGTGGACCGACGTCTGGGCGAGCGGATTTCGCGCGGTGCGCGCCGAAATGGGGTGGGTGTCGGGGGTGCAGGACTGGAAGGGCGGGGCGGACCCGCATGCGGCGCACGATCATCATGCGATGGCGGCGGCGCCCCCACCCGGCCACGCTTCGCGCGCGCCGCTGGAATATATCGTGATGCGTGCGCGCGCCGAGCATATGCCCGCACCCGCGATCATCCAACCGCCCGGCGCCCCCAATCTGTTCGGCCCGCCCAATGGCAACACCTGGACCCTGACCACGCTGACGCAGAACCGGCCGCTGGTGCGCAAGGTCAGCTACGACCCCGAAACGAGCCTCGAGGTCTCGCGCAGCGGTTTCGCCGACAAGCATGTCATCGACCGCGCCGTCGGCTACGGGATCGCGTGGCACGAGGGGCAGTTGTTCGGTCTCGCGAACCAGCTCGTCGGCGTGGCGACCGCGCTCGCGCTCTTCACGCTCGCGATCTCGGGATTCCTCATGTGGCGTCGCCGCAAGCCCGACGATGCGCTCGGGGCGCCGCCGCTGCCGCGCGATCCTGCGCGGCTCAAGGGCGTGGCGGCGATCGTCCTGCTGCTCGCGGCCTTCCTGCCGCTGCTCGCGGCATCGCTGATCTTGCTGTGGATCGTCGATCGGCTAATCTTGCCGCGCCTTCCGCGCGCGGCCCGGTGGCTCGGAGTCGCGCGCGTATAAAGGTTTCATTTGAAACTATTTCATGCTAGGCCGCAGCTCATGAAGGATGGCTTTACCCACGTCCACGAAGTGCCGCCGCCGGGTGCCGCGGCCGACTGGACGATTTCGCAGAATTGGGACGCCTTCACTGCCGACGAACATGCGATGTGGGACCGGCTGTTCGCGCGCCAGTCCGACATGCTGCCCGGCCGCGCGGCGGAGGCCTTCCTGCGCGGGATCGATGTGCTCAAGCTCGAGAAGCCCGGCATCCCCGACTATCGCGAGCTCAACGCGCGGCTGATGGACGCGACGGGGTGGCAGGTCGTTGCGGTGCCGGGGCTGGTGCCCGACGACGTCTTCTTCGATCATCTCGCAAACTGCCGCTTCCCCGCGGGCAATTTCATCCGCACCCCCGAACAGCTCGACTATCTGCAGGAACCCGACGTCTTTCACGACGTGTTCGGTCACGTGCCGATGCTCGCCGACCCGGTGTTCGCCGACTATATGGTCGCCTATGGCGAAGGCGGGCTCCGCAGCCTGAAATATGACGCGTTGAAACAGCTCGCCCGGCTTTACTGGTACACGGTCGAATTCGGGCTGATCCGCGAAGCCGGGGGGCTGCGTATCTATGGCGCGGGGATCGTGTCGAGTTACGCCGAAAGCGTGTTCGCGCTCGACAGCGACAGCCCGAACCGCATCGGCTTCGACCTCGCGCGGGTGATGCGGACCGACTACCGGATCGACGATTTCCAACAGAATTATTTCGTCATCGACAGCCTTGATCAGCTGCTCGACGTGACCGTGAACACCGATTTCGCACCGCTCTATGCCGCGAACGACGCGCTGCCGCCGATCGCCATTGCCGACATCCTGCCGAGCGACGAGGTGATTACGCGCGGCACGCAGGACTATGCGCTGGGGAAGCAGACCGTCTAATAAACCCCTCCCGCAAGCGGGAGGGGCAGCGAGACTTACGAGCTTGCTCGTTAGTCGCAGCGGGGTGGGCTTTCGCGAGGCCGAAAGCTCGCTATGCTCGCGCCCACCCCCAAACCCCTCCCGCCTGCGGGAGGGGGGCTTTGTTTACCAGCTCCCGAACGTTGCGTCCGCCGGATTGGACCGGTGGAGGGCGCGCTGCTTGCGCCGATAGCCGTAGCGCCGCCGCTTCACCAGCAACAGGCACGGCCATTCGGCGCTCCCGCCGCGCGCCGCAAGGCGGAAGCCCTGCGCGCGATAGGCGGCCAGCACCGGTTCCATCTGGCGCGCGATCAGCCCGGCGAGGATGGCATGGCCGCCGGGCGAGGTCGCCGCGCCGATATCGGGCGCCAGCGTGATCAGCGGCCCGGCGAGGATGTTCGCGATGACCAGATCATAGGGCGCACGGTGGCGGATCGCGGGATGATCGGTCCCCGGCGCGACCGCGAGCGCGAGCCGCCCCCCGCTGCGGCCCAGCGGCACGCCGTTGATCGCGGCATTGTCGCGGGTAACGAAGATGCTCGCGGGATCGATATCCGACGCGATCGCTTTCGCGCGCGGCCAGAGGTGCATCGCGGCAAAGGCGAGCAGGCCCGTTCCGGTGCCGATGTCGGCGATATTGCGCGGGCTCGCGCCCTGCCGCGCCAGCCGGTCGAGCATCGCCAGACAGCCCACCGTTGTGTCGTGGCCGCCGGTTCCGAAGGCCTGGCTCGCGTCGATCAGGAAGGGCACGCTGCCCGGTGGCACGCGGTCGGCATAGCTGCTGGTATGGACGAAGAAGCGCCCGGCCTGCACAGGTTCGAGTCCCTGCTGCGACAGCGTCACCCAATCCTGCTCGACCAGTTCCTCGACGTGTGGTTTCTTGCCCTTTGCGCTCGGGATCTGCGCCTGCAGCAGCCCCAGCAGCGCCGCGCCGGGCTTGTTGTCCAGATAGGCGTCGAGCTGCCACAGCCCCAAATCCTCGTCGATCTCGCGCGTCACGATGACGGGCGCCTCGGGCAACGCATCGAGTTCGGGAACCTCGCCCGACAAGGCTTCGGCCTCGTCGCGCGTGCAGGGGAGCGAGACGATCCAGCTCATTTCGGCGGCGTGCTCTCGGACGCCAGCCGGTCGGCAAGCCGCATCCTCGCACCCGCAGCATAGGCGCGGCACGATTCGGGATTGGCGAGCGTCGCCGGGTTCCCGAGCCGAGCGAAGAGGTTGCTCGCCCCCGGATGCGGCGTGATCAATATCTCGCACGGCAGCGCCTCGACCTTCGCGAAGGTCGCGCGGAAGGTCGCGACATAATCGGGATGATCGACGAACCGGTAGCCGTCGGCCGACACGGCGCTCAGGCTGTCGACATAGGCGATGATGCGGCAATCGCTGCCTTCGCACGACCGCCACGTCCAGCTCGTACCGCCGGGGGTGTGGCCCGGCGTCGCGTGCGCGGTCAGGCGCAACCCTTCGATCTCCAGCATCTCGCCGTCGCGCACGGTCCGCGCGACGGCGACGCCGCGAAAGGGCGGAATGCTGCCGCGCTGCGGGTCGGTCGCGTCGGGCTCGCCGCTGGCCAGCGCGGCTGCCGCTTCGGGCCGCGCGATGACTTGCGCACCAGTGGCCTCTTGCAGTGCCCTCAGTCCGCCGACATGGTCGAGATGCTCGTGGCTGGTCAGCAGGAACCGCACATTCTTCGGATCGAATCCCAGCGTGCGGATGTTCGCAAGGATCGATGGCGCGGCCTCTTCGGTTGCGGCGTCGATCAACACCAAACCGGCGGGCGTATCGATCAGCACCACCGATATGCCGCAGGTGCCGACATAATAGCTGTTGCCGAAAATCTTCGCGGGCGGGGCAGGGTCGCTCCAGCCGTCGCGGCCGGCGCAGGCCGCCGCGAGCGCCTTGCCGGTCGGCGCGGTGGCAAGGGCGGAGGGGGCCGCTTGCGGCGTGCAACCGGCGAGCGCCACGGCGGCGAGAAGCAGCAGCTTACCGGACATAGCTGGCTCCGTTGGCGTCGAGCACCGCCCCGGTCATCGACGCAGGTGCCTCGAGCGCGCACCAGCGCGCCATTTCGCCGATCTCTTCGGGATCGGCAACGCGGCCAAGCGGGATCTCGGCAAGCAAGGCTTCCCCGCTTCGGCCTTGAAGCGCCTCACCCGCCATGTCGGTCATCGTAAAGCCGGGACAGATGGCAAAGGCGAGGATGCCTTCCTTGGCGTAGCCGCGCGCGATCGTCTTGGTCATCGCGACCATGCCCGCCTTCGATGCCGCATAGTCCCAGTGCGCCGGACTGTCGCCGCGATAGGCGGCGCGGCTTGCGATATTGACGATGCGGCCGCCGCTGCCGCGGTCCTGCCAATGCCGAACGGCGCGGCGACAGAGCAGAGCGCTCGCAGTCAGATTGATCTGCATCGTGCGGTTCCATGCGGCAAGCCAGTCGGCGTCGGCCGTATCGATCGGATTCGCTTCGAAAATGCCGGCGTTGTTGATGAGTATGTCGATCCGCCCCTCGAGCCGGTCGAGGCCGCATTGCCACAGCGCGCCCGGAACAGCGGGATCGGAAAGGTCGCCGTCGGCGCTCGACAGCGCGACCACCCGGGTCGTGTCGAGAGTCAGGGCGTCGGCGATCGCGGCGCCGATGCCGCGGCTTGCGCCGGTGATGAAGATGCGGGTCGTCATCCCCCCGCCTTAGGGCAGGGGAATGGGCGTTGCCAAGGTCAGGCCACGCGGCGGCTGAACTCGCTCGCAGCCTTTTCAAGCGACTGGAGCCGCTCGCCCATCTTGGCGAATTCGGTGCTCAGCGTGCTGATTTCGCCCGCGACCATCCCCGAATCGTTGCGGATGCTGGCGATCGTCGACGACATCGAATCGGCGGCGAGCGCGGTCTCGTCGACGGCGGCGGTGATCGAGGTGACCGTCTGCGCCTGCGCGTCCATGGCGTCGCGGATGCGCTGCGCCGAGGTCTGGACTTCGACGATGGTCTGCTGGATCGACTGGTTGGCGCTCACCGACCCGCGCGTCGCTTGCTGGATCGCCGCGATCTTACCCGCGATATCGTCGGTCGCGCGCGCGGTTTCGTTGGCGAGGCTCTTCACCTCCTGCGCGACGACCGCAAAGCCGCGGCCCGATTCGCCGGCGCGGGCGGCTTCGATGGTGGCGTTGAGCGCGAGCAGGTTGGTCTGTCCTGCGATCTCGCGGATCAGGCCCAGGATCGACTCGATCGATTCGGCGTGGCGCGACAGCGCCTCGGACATGGCGACGGCTTCGCCCGCCTGTTCGGAGGCGCGCGTCGCGACGCTGGCCGAGGCTTCGACCTCGCTGCGCGCATCCTCGATCGCACGGATCAGGCCCGCGGCGGTCGAGGCGGCTTCGCGCATCGCCATCGCCGATTGTTCGGAGGCGGCAGCGACCTCGCTCGTCTTGGCGATCATGCCCTTCGCCGCCTGGTCGGCCGAAGCGGCCTGCCGCGCGAGCTGCTGCCGCGCGGCGTCGGTATCCTGAACCAGCGAGGCGATCGAGCGGTCGAAATCGCCCGCGAGCGCCTGACGTTCGCCCGAGATCACGGCGCGGTCCAGCTTGGTCGCATAGCGCTGCATGATGTCGAACTCGAGCAACGCGAGCCGGTTGATGGCACCGGTCAGTCGCGCCTGCCGCGCGGTGTCGCCGGCCGCGGCTTCGATGACATATTCGATGGTGAGGCGCAGGCTCTCGGCGATGCAAGACATCACCGACGCCAGCGGCAGCTTCACACGGCGTGCCATATGGGTGTTCTGGCACGCGATCGTCGCGACCTCCTGTCCCGCTGCATCGCTGTATTTGACCGCGGCGTGGCGTGCGCTGCCGCGCACATAGGATTCGAGAAGTTCGCCCTCGACCTTGCGCTCGATCCCGGGAAGCCGGTTGAAGGCGTCCCAATAGGCGCGCGCGATCATGTCCTCGCGGCCCGAGATGATGGCGTGGATTTCGGCGGCGTCTGCGGCGAGGCGTCCGTCGAGGTCATAAAAAGGGAAACGATCGGCCATCAGCACGGGATCGATCTGCTGCTTATGAATCGGATTTTCCTTCACCATGATCCTGCTTCCCTGGCCAAATTCGGACGCGCGGACTCTGTCGGTCCCCATCGTCCGCGAAACGCGTCACCGGGATATGCTGGGAGGATGGTAAAAGCGGCGTTAACCAGCCGCGGGAATTTTGGCTTCAGCGCGCCGGGTCGCCGATTTGCGCCGCCGATACCGGATAGCCCTCGAACGCCTTGATCGTGCGCAGCGCAAAGGCGCTGTGCATCGACGCGACGCCGGGCAGGCGCGACAGGCAATGGCGGTGCAGCCGGTCGAAGTCGGCGACGTTTCGCGCCGCGACGCGCAGGCGATAGTCCGACGCGCCCGACAGCAGCTGGCACTCCAGTATCTCGTCGAAGCTCTTCACCGCGCTTTCGAACGCGGTCAGCGCCTCCTCGCTCTGCGAGGTCAGGCTGATGTCGACGAAGACGTCGAGGCCGAGCCCGATCGCCTCGGGATCGAGCCGCGCGGCATAGCCGGTGATGATCCCCGCGGCCTCGAGCGCGCGGATGCGGCGATGGCACGCCGAGGGCGACAGGCCGACGATCTCGCCCAGCTCGGCGGCGGGTTTTGGCCCCTCGCGCTGCAGCAGGTGAAGCAGCTTTGTATCGATTCGATCCATAATTGTGCGTCATTTCCGCATATTGCGCTCAATATGTGCGCATCATTGCGAAATCGGGCGAGGATATGCAAGCACCTCTCGCGGCTTTACTGTTATGTTTCTCCGAAGGCTACGGATGCGGAAATTTTGCGTCCGGGCGCAGAGATATGGAGAGCGACAATGATCATCGGCACCCCCAAGGAAATCAAGAATCACGAATATCGCGTCGGCCTGACCCCCGAGAGCGCGCGCGAGCTCGTCGTCCATGGCCACCGGGTGCTGGTGCAGACCGGCGCGGGCGAAGGCATCGGTGCGCACGACGCCTTCTATCAGCAGGCGGGCGCCGAGATCGTCCAGAGTGCCGAAGAGATTTTCTCGACCTGCGACATGGTGGTGAAGGTCAAGGAGCCGCAGGCGGTCGAGCGCGCGATGCTGCGCCCCGGCCAAATTCTCTACACCTATCTCCACCTCGCGCCCGATCCCGAACAGACGCTCGACCTCATGAAGTCGGGCGCGATCTGCATCGCCTATGAAACCGTGACCTCCCCCCATGGCGGGCTGCCGCTCTTGAAGCCGATGAGCCAGGTTGCCGGCCGCATGTCGATCCAGGCCGGCGCGACCGCGCTCGAAAAGGCGCATGGCGGCCGCGGCGTGCTCCTGGGCGGCGTCCCCGGCGTGGCGCCGGGCAAGGTGTGCGTGATCGGCGGCGGCGTCGTCGGCTTCAACGCGGCGCAAATGGCCGCGGGCCTCGGCGCCGACGTCACCATCCTCGACCGCGATCCCGAGGTGCTCGAACGCGTCGGCACCTTTTTCGAGGCGCGCGCCAAGACGCGCTTCTCGAACCGCGCGAACCTCGCCGAATGCGTCGCCGAGGCCGACCTCGTGATCGGCGCGGTGCTGATCCCCGGCGCCGAGGCGCCGAAGCTCGTCAGCCGCGAGATGCTGAAGACGATGCGCCCCGGCTCGGTGCTCGTCGACGTCGCGATCGACCAGGGCGGCTGCTTCGAGACCAGCCATGCGACGACCCACGCGGACCCCACTTACGTGGTCGACGGCATCGTGCATTATGCGGTCGCGAACATGCCCGGCGCGGTGGCGCGCACCAGCACTTATGCCCTCAACAACGTCACCCTGCCGCATGCGCTGCGCATCGCAGACCTCGGGTGGAAAGAGGCATTGAAGCGCGACACGCATCTTGCGCAGGGACTCAACGTCTGGAATGGTAAGGTGACGTTCGAAGCCGTAGCGGAAGCGGTGGGAACGGATTATGTGCCTGTCGATCAGGCACTCGCCTGATAACAAGGACTTGCGTGACATGACCGATCAATCTCCCCCGCCGCCTCACGAAGAAGAGGAAAATGAAGTGCTGCGCGCCGCGCGCGAGCTTCAGGCGCAGAAGGAGGCCGCCGAGGCGACCGAAGCCGCCGACAAGGCGGCCGTGGCGAAAGGCGGCAAGAAGATCGGCTGGAAAACCGCGGCGGGCATCGGCGTCGGCTCGGCGGCCGTGCTCGCGGCGCTGCTCTACGCGAACCGCGACAAGCTGAAATAATCGCCCCTGCGCCGGTGTAGGCGCGATGTCTGTTTCGGGGTGGGGAGCGGACGTATCAACAACGTCGCCCCCCGCGGAGGCGGGGGCCGCTAGCCGCCTATTCCTGCGCGGCCGCGTAAACCGACAGCGGCCCCCGCCTGCGCGGGGGCGACGGCTTATTTCGGTCGTCAGCGGTCATCGCCTCCCGATCGGCTGCAAATGCCGGCTCTCGCCCGCACCGGCTCTTGCCTTCGCAGCGACCGGGAGCCCCCCTGCATCCAGCGAACGCCCTTCAGCCAAAATCTGCGTTCATCGCCCCCTAAGTAATTGCATATCGCGGCGGGAACGCTTAACCCGCGCCCATCGACCGATGAGAGTCAGGAAAACGGGGCTGTTATGGCTGGCAACGAACCGAGCGCGCGGCCGCTTTCGCCGCACCTTCAGGTATATAAATGGGCGCCTTCGATGGCGGTCTCGATCCTCCACCGCATCAGCGGCGACGGGCTGGCGATCGCCGGGGCGCTGATGTTCCTCTGGTGGCTCGGCGCCCTTGCCGCCGGTCCCGATGCCTATGCCGCCTTCGTCGCCTGCGTCTGGCACGATCCCAGTCCCGAGATCGGCCTGTTCCACCAGATCACGAACATTCTCGGCAAGGTCGTGCTCGTCGGCCTGACCTGGGCCTTTTTCCAGCACCTCTTCTCGGGGCTTCGCCACTTCGTCCTCGACACCGGCGCGGGCTATGAGCTCAAGACCAACAAGCTGTGGTCGGCGCTGGTGATGGTCGGTGCGGTCCTCGCGACCACCGCGACCTGGCTCTATATCGCGAAGGAGGCGCTCAATGGGTAATGGTACGCGCCTCGGTCGCGTGCGCGGGCTTGGCTCCTCGCATCACGGTTCGCATCACTGGCTGCAGCAGCGCCTGACCGCGCTCGGCAACGTCCTGCTCGTCACCTGGCTCTTAGTCTCGCTGCTCCGCCTGCCGCTCGACGACCATGCCGCGGTGCATCGCTGGGCGTCGAACCCGACCGTCGCGCTCGCGCTGATCCTGCTCGTGATCAGCGTCTTCTGGCACTTCCGGCTCGGGCTTCAGGTTCTTATCGAGGACTATGTCCATGGCGAGGCGATGCGCCTGCTCGCGATCGTCGCGCTCAACTTCTATGCCATCGGCGGTGCGGCCTACGGCATCTTCGCCATCGTCCGCATCGCATTGGTCCCCGTAGCGGGCGTTCCGGGGGGCATGTAAGATGACCGAAGCCTACAAGATCATCGACCATATCTACGACACCGTCGTCGTCGGCGCCGGCGGCTCGGGCCTGCGCGCCACGATGGGCAGCGCCGAAGCCGGCCTCAAGACCGCGTGCATCACCAAGGTGTTCCCGACCCGCAGCCACACCGTCGCGGCGCAGGGCGGCATCGCCGCCTCGCTCGGCAATAACAGCCCCGACCATTGGCAGTGGCATATGTACGACACCGTCAAGGGCTCGGACTGGCTCGGCGACCAGGATGCGATCGAATATATGGTGCGCGAGGCGCCCGCCGCGGTTTATGAACTCGAACATGCCGGCGTGCCGTTCAGCCGCAACGCCAATGGCACGATCTACCAGCGCCCGTTCGGCGGCCATATGCAGAATATGGGCGAAGGCCCGCCGGTGCAGCGCACCTGCGCCGCGGCCGACCGCACCGGCCACGCGATGCTCCACGCGCTCTATCAGCAGTCGCTGAAATATGACGCGGACTTCTTCATCGAATATTTCGCGCTCGACCTGATCATGGAAGATGGCGCGTGCCGCGGCGTGATCGCGCTGTGCATGGAGGATGGCAGCATCCACCGCTTCCGCAGCCAGGCGGTCGTGCTTGCGACGGGCGGCTATGGCCGCTGCTATTTCACCGCGACCTCGGCGCACACCTGCACCGGCGACGGCGGCGGCATGGTGCTGCGCGCCGGCCTGCCGCTGCAGGACATGGAATTCGTCCAGTTCCACCCGACCGGCATCTATGGCGCGGGCGTGCTCATCACCGAGGGCGCGCGCGGCGAGGGCGGATATCTGACGAACTCCGAAGGCGAGCGTTTCATGGAGCGCTATGCCCCCTCGGCGAAGGATCTTGCGTCGCGCGACGTCGTGTCGCGCTCGATGGCGCTCGAAATCCGCGAAGGCCGCGGCGTCGGCCCGCACGCCGACCACATCTATCTCCACCTCGACCATATCGATCCCGCGGTGCTCGCCGAGCGTCTGCCGGGGATCACCGAAAGCGGAAAGATTTTCGCGGGCGTCGACCTGACGCGCCAGCCGCTGCCGGTCGTGCCGACGGTCCATTACAATATGGGCGGCATCCCCTGTAACTATCATGGCGAAGTCGTCACGCTGAAGGACGGCAACCCCGACACCGTGGTTCCCGGCCTGTTCGCGGTCGGTGAGGCCGCCTGCGTGTCGGTCCACGGCGCGAACCGTCTCGGCTCGAACAGTCTGATCGACCTCGTCGTGTTCGGCCGCGCGACGGGCCACCGCCTCAAGGAGATCCTCACCCCCGGCGCGGCGCAGGCGCCGCTGCCGAAGGACAGCGCCGATCTGGCGCTCGGCCGCCTCGACCATTTCCGCAACGCCAATGGCGGTTCGCCGACCGCGGAAATCCGCACCGAGATGCAGCGCGCGATGTCGCAGCATGCGGCGGTGTTCCGCACCGACGAGCTGATGGCCGAGGGCAAGGAAAAGCTCGCCAAGACCTACAGCCGCATGAACGACGTCCATGTCGCCGACCGCAGCCTGATCTGGAACACCGACCTCGTCGAAACGCTCGAGCTCGACAATCTGATCGCGCAGGCGACAGTGACGATGCATTCGGCGTACAACCGCAAGGAAAGCCGCGGCGCCCACGCGCACGAGGATTTCCCCAACCGCGACGACAAGGTGTGGATGAAGCACACGATCAGCTGGTTCGACGGCTGGGGCGGCAAGGGCGGCGGCGTCCGCCTCGATTACCGTCCGGTCCACGAATATACGCTGACCGACGACGCCGAATATATCAAGCCGAAGGCGCGCGTTTACTAGGACGGATTGGCGCGATGCCCCGGCCGCAGGCCGGGGCGCCTTATTCGCTGCCGAACAGGCTTTTCGACGGATTGATGTCGGCGAAGGGTTCCTTGACCTGCTCGCCCATGACCCACAGCTTGTGGCAGGCGATGGTGAAGAACATCACCGCGATCGTCCAGACGATGATCGTCTTGATAATCTGCCACCTTTTGGCTTCATAGGCGGCCTTGGCGCGGGCCTTATAGTCGATGCCGAGCTCGCTTTCGAACTCGGCCACCAGCTGCGCGCGGCGGGTGCGCGATATGTTCGCGAGACTCGCGTTTTGCATAGTGTCTTCTTTCGAGCGGCGAGTCGCCATCACCCACACCCAATGGTCCCGATTGTCCAGCCTCCGGTCATAGACAAACAGCCCTGACAAAGGGTTAACCGGGCCGCGGCGATGCGATCAGTCGAGTGCGATTCCGATCAGCTTGATCCGCGCCGCCGCCCCGCGCAGCAGGGTCAGATCGCGCCGCGGAAGGTCCAATGCTGCCGCCAGCACGGCCAGCACTGCGTCATTGGCGGCGCCGTCGGCGGGCGACGCGGTGACCCGCACCTGCACCGCGCCCTCGACGATCCGCACCTCGTCGCGCCGCGCGCCCGGCGTCACGCGCACCTCCAGCCGGCCCGGCGCTGCAAGGATGCGCAGTGCCGCGGTCAGCGCGGGGTCGGGGCGATATTTCAGACGGTGACGACCAGCTTGCCGACCGCGGTCCGGTCGCCGAGCTTGGCGATCGCCTTGCCGCCGTCGGCGAGCGCGAAGCTTTCGGTGACGCGCGGCTTGATCTTGCCCTGTTCCCACAGCTGGAACAGCCGCGCGATATTGGCGCGGTTGCGCGCCGGTTCGCGCATCACGAACGCGCCCCAGAAGACGCCCGCGACGTCGCAGCTCTTAAGCAGGGTCAGATTGAGCGGCAGGCGCGGGATGCCCGCAGGGAAGCCGACCACGAGATAGCGGCCTTCCCATGCGATCGACCGCAATGCCGGCTCGGCATAATCGCCGCCGACCGCGTCGTAGATGACGTTCGCGCCATTGGGACCGACCGCTTCCTTGAACTTGTTGGCGAGCTCTTTCGACTGGTCCTTGTCGAACGGCTGGCGGCCATAGACGACGACCTCGTCGGCGCCCGCCTGACGCGCGATCTCGCCCTTCTCCTCGCTCGACACGCCCGCGACGACGCGTGCGCCGAATGCCTTGCCGAGCTCGACTGCGGCAATGCCGACGCCGCCCGATGCACCGAGTACGAGCAGCGTGTCGCCTTCCTCGATATGCCCGCGATCGACGAGCGCATGGATGCTGGTGCCATAAGTCATCAGCAGCGACGCGCCCTCGGCGAAACCATGGCTTTCGGGCAGGTGATAGACATTGTGGACCGAGACCGCGACCGCCTCGGACATGCCGCCGTTGCCGCAGCCCGCGATCACGCGCTCGCCGACCTTGAACTCGGTCACGCCTTCGCCGACCTCGGCGACGAGGCCGGCGACTTCGCCACCGGGCGCGAAGGGGCGTTCGGGTTTGAACTGATATTTATCCTCGATGATCAGCACGTCGGGGAAGTTGACCGCGCAGGCCTTCACATCGATCACGATCTGGCCCTTGCCCGCGGTCGGGCGCGGCAGTTCGCCAAGGGCGAGCGTTTCGGGGCCGCCGGTTGCGGTCGACAAGAGAGCCTTCATCATCTTCTCCTCTGTTTGATTATCAGGCGGCGGGCCGCATCCACGGCCGCTCGGCATCGAGCTTCGCTTCATAGGCGCCGATCGCGGCGTCGCTCTTTTCGGTCAGCGAAATCTCGTCGAGCCCTTCGAGCAGGCACATCTTGCGGAAGGGATCGATCTCGAAGACAAATCGGTCCTGGAACGGCGTAGTCACCGTCTGGGTGTCGAGGTCGACATGCACCGGATCGGTCTGTGCGACCTCCATCAGCCGGTCGATCGCCGCTTGCGGCAGCACCACGGGCAGGATGCCGTTCTTGACCGCATTGCCCGAGAAGATGTCCGAATAGGAGGGCGCGATGACGACGCGGATGCCAAGGTCGCCGAGCGCCCAGGCGGCATGCTCGCGGCTCGACCCGCACCCGAAATTGTCGCCCGCGATCAGGATCGGCGCGCCTTTATACTCGGCGCTGTCGAACAGATTGTCGGGATCGGCCCGCAGCGTCTCGAACGCGCCCTTGCCCATGCCCTCGCGGCTGGTGGTTTTCAGCCAGTGCGCCGGGATGATGACGTCGGTGTCGACGTTCTTGAGGCCCAGCGGGATCGCGCGGCCTTCGACTTTCTCGATCGGCGTCATGCCATCAACTCCCGCACATCGGTGAGCCTGCCGGTCACCGCCGCCGCCGCCGCCATTGCGGGGCTGACCAGATGCGTGCGGCTGCCGGGGCCCTGACGGCCGACGAAGTTGCGGTTGCTCGTGCTGGCGCAGCGCTCGCCGGCGGGCACCTTGTCGGGGTTCATCGCGAGGCAGGCCGAGCAGCCCGGCTCGCGCCACTCCAGCCCCGCATCGGTGAAGATGCGGTCGAGCCCTTCGGCTTCGGCCTGCGCCTTCACCAGCCCCGATCCGGGAACGACGATCGCCCATTTGACGTTGTCGGCCTTCTTGCGGCCCTTCACGATCGCGGCGGCGGCGCGCATGTCCTCGATGCGGCTGTTGGTGCAGCTGCCGATGAAGATATTCTCGATTCTGACGTCCTGCATTCGCGTGCCGGGTTCGAGGCCCATGTAAGCGAGCGACTTGGCTGCCGCGGCCTGCTTCGACGGATCGGCGAAGCTCGCAGGGTCGGGGACGGTACCGGTGATCGGGACGACATCCTCGGGGCTGGTACCCCAGGTCACGCTGGGCGCGATATCGGCGGCGTCGATCACGACAGTCTTGTCATAGGTCGCACCGGGGTCGGTCGCGAGGCTTTTCCAGTAGGCGACCGCCGCGTCCCAGTCGGCGCCCCTGGGCGCATAGGGGCGACCCTTGAGATAGGCGAAGGTTGTCTCGTCGGGCGCGATCAGTCCCGCGCGGGCGCCGCCCTCGATCGCCATGTTACTCACGGTCAGGCGGCCCTCGATGCTGAGTGCGCGGATCGCGCTGCCGGTATATTCGATGACATGGCCGGTGCCGCCCGCGGCGCCGATCGTGCCGGTGATGTGGAGGATGATATCCTTCGCGGTCACGCCGGGGCCGACCTCGCCCTCGACGCGGACTTCCATCGTCTTCGCGGGCTGTAACAGCAAGGTCTGCGTGGCCAGCACGTGCTCGACCTCGCTCGTCCCGATGCCGAAGGCGAGCGCGCCGATGCCGCCGTGGCACGCGGTATGGCTGTCGCCGCACACGATCGTCGTGCCGGGCAGCGAAAAGCCCTGCTCAGGGCCGACTACATGGACGATGCCCTGTTCGGGCGCGACCGCGTCGATGTAGCGGATGCCGAACTCGGGCGCGTTCTTCTCGAGCGCCGCCAGCTGCGCCGCGCTCTCAGGATCGGCGATCGGCAGCTTGTTTCCACCCGCATCCTTGCGCGCCGTCGTCGGCAGATTGTGGTCGGGCACCGCCAGCGTCAGGTCGGGACGGCGGACGGTGCGCCCGCTCGCGCGGAGCCCCGCGAAGGCCTGCGGGCTGGTGACTTCATGAACGAGATGGCGGTCGATGAAGATCAGGCAGGTACCGTCGGGGCGCTGTTCGACGACATGCGCGTCCCAGATTTTCTCATAGAGGGTGCGGGGCCGGGTCATGCCGGTTCACTTACGCCAGTCGGATAACAATGCAAGCGAGTGGGACACAAAAACGCAATTTTCGGTCGCACGACCATCCTTTCTTCGTCATGCCGGACTCGATCCGGCATCCCGCTATGCGACGCTGATCAGCGGGACCCCGGATCCAGTCCGGGGTGACGAGAGATGATGGCGCTGTTGCCGTAACAAGCCTATAATCAATCAATGTCCACGCTCGCCATCGTCACTGTCGTCCTCGCCACCGTCGTGGCCATGGAGTTCGTCGCCTGGGCGAGCCACAAATATATCATGCACGGCTTCGGCTGGGCATGGCACCGCGACCATCATGAACCGCACGACCGCGTTCTGGAGAAAAATGACCTGTTCGCCATCGTCGGCGCGGCGATGAGCATTGCGATGTTCGCGATCGGCAGCCCGATGATCCTCGGCGATTCGGCATGGGAGCCGGGGACATGGATCGGGCTCGGCATCCTTTTCTACGGCATCATCTATACGCTGGTGCACGACGGGCTGGTGCATCAGCGCTATTTCCGCTGGGTGCCGCGCCGAGGCTACGCCAAGCGGCTGGTGCAAGCGCACAAGCTCCACCATGCGACGATCGGCAAGGAGGGCGGGGTGAGCTTCGGTTTCGTGCTCGCGCGCGATCCCGCGAAGCTCAAGGCCGAATTGAGGGCGCAGCGCGAGGCTGGGGTTGCCGTGGTGCGCGAGGCGCTGACCGAATGACCAAAACGCCGTCTCCCCGAGCGAAGACGAGGGGCCCGTTCGAGCGAAGCGAGAACCCGTGCGGTCGCTGCCTCGACTTCGCTCGGCAAAGCCCTCGTCTTCGCTCGGGGATGCGGATGTTTCCTAACCCGTTCGGTAATCCGCCGTGATGACGCCCGCCGCCGCCAGTTCGGCTTCATGACTCTCCTCGCGCCACGTTTCCAGCAGCGCCTGCCGCTCCCATTCGACCATCGCGGGATGCGCCAGCACATGGTCGACCCATGCCTGCCCGCCGCCGACGTCGAGGCCGTAAGTGCGGATGCGGAAGGCGACCGGTGCGAAAAAGGCGTCGACGGCTGAGAAGTCGGTCCCCGCCAGCCACGGCCCGCCAAACCGCCCGAGGCCTTCCTCGAAAAGCTCACGGATACGCGACACGTTGCTGCGCAGCGCATCCGACATCGGCTTCGGCGTAACGCGCACCCCGACATTCATCGTGCAATCGTTGCGCAGCGCCGCAAAACCGCTGTGCATCTCCGCCGTCGCGCACTGCGCCCAGGCGCGCGCGTCCGGATCGGCGGGCCACACGCCCGCGTGCCGGTCGGCAAGATAGAGCGCGATGCCGAGCGAGTCGTAGATGGTGCGCCCTTCGTGCAGCAGCGCCGGAACCTGGCCGGTCGGCGAGAAGCTGCGGAACGCCTCGTAATTCACGGGCTTGGCGAAGGGCTCGATCCGGTCCTCGAACGATAGGCCCAGCGCGCGCATCAGCACCCACGGCCGCAGCGACCAGCTCGAATAATTGCGGTTGGCGGTGATCAGCACATACATGCGTCGCGCTCCTGACGGGCGAGGGGAGAGGTGTAGCCGGGGTCATGCGCGAAGGGGAGCGGCGTCCGGTTACGCAGTGCGGTCAGCACGCTGCCGAAGTCGGTTTCCGCCCGCCAGCCGAAGCGGCGCTCGGCACGCGACGGATCGTACACGCGGTCGATGGTCTCGGGGAGCACCCAATTTTCGGCCGCATAAAGTTCGGCCGCATCGGGAAAATGGCGCGCGATCACGGCGCGGGCATCGCGCGCCAACTCTTCGGCATCTTCACGCACGAAAGGCGGCGGGGCCGAGAGGATGAAGGTGTCGCAGCCGATCTTCGGCGCGGCTTCCAGCGCGGCGAGATGCGCTGCGGCGGCATCCTCGACGGTCAGGCGGCGGCCCAGCAGTTCGTTCGCTTTCAGGTTCGGCCCACTCGGGACCGCATGGGTGTCGTCATCCTCGGGAAAGAAGCGCCCGGTGCGCAGGATCAGGGCATGGATGCCATGCTCGCGGTGCACCAGCCTCACCGCCTGCTCGGCGGCAAGCTTGGTGATGCCATAGATGTTGCGCGGCTCGAGCGGACCGAAATCCTCGTCCATCCACCACGCGCCATGCACGCCCGCGCCTTCGCGCACATCGGCGCGCACCATCAGCGAGGTGGTCGAGGTGAAGAGGAAGCGGTCGTTCCCGGCCGCGACTGCCGCCTCGATCAGGTTGAGCGTGCCCGTCACGTTGACGTCGATAAAGGCCTGCCGCGGATAGCGGACGATATCGGGCTTGTGCAGCGCACCGCCATGGATGACGGCCTCGATCCCATGCTCGCCCATCGTCCGGTCGATCAGCGTGCGGTCGGCGACGGTCCCGATCACCTGCGTATGGGTGCCGGGCACGACATCGAGCCCGGTCACCGCATGGCCGTTTTCAGTCAGCAGCGGGGCGAGAGTGCGCCCGAGCCAGCCCGACGATCCGGTAAGCAGCACGCGCATCGATGATTCTCCTCTTCGCTTTGACGCGCCCGATACACGGGGCAGGGAAGGCGCGCGCTACTTTTTGAGGCTCGCGGTGACCGGCCCGGCCCCCGCCGCGCCGCCAGTCGCCGGGGGCAGTTCGCTGAGGTCGAGCCAGGCGGCGTCCGCGCGCCCGTGATAACTGTCGATCGCCGCAAACGGGATGCGGAAGGGAAAGCCCCAATCGCTGTTCCACAGCGCGACGATGCCCGTCTTCGTGGCCGGTTCGAAAATCATCGTCGCGCGGTAGCCCGACACCGCACCCGAATGCCCCTCGAGCCGGTGGCCGTCATAGCTGAAGCTCCGCCAGCCGAGCCCGTAGCCGGCATCGCTGATCGCCTGCCGCAACGAGCCCCCATACAGGCGGTCGGTGGCAACGCGGGGGTGATGCGCGATCTGCAACACGCGGGCAGGCAGCACATCGGGGCGGTTCCCCATCATCGCCTGCATCCACGTTGCGAAGTCGACGATATCGCTTTCGACCCCCGCCGCGGCGGGCACGCGCCAATAGGCTGCCTTGGCGGGGAGGACCTGTGCGCCGCGATGCGGGCGCGCCCAGTCCTTCGCGCCCGTCAGCCGTTCCATCCCGTAACCTGCGCTGACCATGCCGAGCGGCAGGAACAGGCGATCCTCGACCGCGTCGCCGAACGGCTTGTGCGCCGCCTTCGCCAGAACCTCGCTTGCGGCGTCGAAGGCGATATTCTGATAGGTGTGGCAGGTGCCGGGCTCGCATTGCAGGGGCGCGGCGGAAAGGCCCGCGCGCAGCTGGGCGGGATCCTGTCCCTCTTCCAGCTTTTCGTCATAGGCGTTTTTGGTAAGGCCCGTGCGCTGCGACAGCACATCGGCCAGCGTAATCCGTGCTTCGGCGCCCCCCGGCAGGCGCAGCGAACTGTGCCAGTCGGCGACCGGATGGTCGAGATCGACGGTACCTTCCTTCGCCATCGTCGCCGCCATCGCGCCCGTCGCGGTCTTCGAGACCGAGGCCCAGCGGAACAGGGTCTGCAGCGTGACTGGCGTCCCGGTTGACTTGTCGGCAACGCCATAGGCGCGGACAAAGCGCAATTTGCCATCCTCGACCACCGCGACCGCGAGGCCCGCCATCTCGGGTCGCTGCGCAAGGGCGGACAATTGCCGGTCGAGCGTCTTGTAATCGATCCGCCCCTGCCATTCGGCGGGCGTGTCGGGCAGGTTTTCGGAGGGCCGGAACGGGATCGGGATGCTGGCGAGCGGTTGGCTGCTGCCAAAGGCGCGAACGCCGAACCAGCCGGCCGATACCAGCGCGGCCACCGCAATCAGACTTACAATAACGCGCTTCATGGACTCGTGACTAAACTGCGACCCTATCTGTGGCCGCCGTCTTAGCCGCGACTTGTCCCTCCGTCACCCCCGCCGGGGATCAGGGCGCAAGATATCCCCAGGCTTTGATCGTACCGGCGGCGTGGACGGCGCCTAAGACCAGTACGATCGCCGACGACCATAGCGCGAATTCGGCGCTGTGGCTGTGCCGGACCAGGTTGACCGGCACGAACAACAGGCCGCGCAGCAGGTAGATGGCGGTAATGGCGACCAGGCCCGGGCGCAGCAGCGGCAGGCGCGGCAGCGATCCGGCGCCCGAAAAGGCATAAGCGGCCCAGACAAGCAATGCTGCCGCTATTCCAAGCGTGATCAGCGTCGGTCGCCGGTCGCCGCGCGCCGCGGCGCGCGCCATGGCTTCGCCGGCGCCGAAGAAGCGGTACCAGTCGGGCCGGCCGAAGATGCAGGCAATGTGCAGCACCGCCGCCGCCACCGAGAGCCATCCGCCGACGAGCAGCCAGGTCGCGCCGGGGCTGGCCGCGAGGTCAGGCAATATAATGCGCGGTTGTCTTTGCCGCGACGTCCTCGGCCGTCACCCCCGGCGCGAGTTCGATCAGCCTGAACGGGCTGTCATGATCGTCGCGCTTGAACACCGCGAGGTCGGTGATGATCATGTCGACGACATTCTTGCCGGTCAGCGGCAAGGTGCATTCGGGGATGAACTTCGGGCTGCCGTCCTTGGCGTTATGCTCCATCACGACGATGATCTTCTTGACCCCGGCCACCAGGTCCATCGCGCCGCCCATCCCCTTGATCATCTTGCCGGGGATCATCCAGTTGGCGATGTCGCCGTTTTCTGCGACTTCCATCGCGCCGAGCACGGTCAGGTCGATGTGCCCGCCGCGGATCATCGCAAAGCTCTGCTCCGACCCGAAATAGGCCGATTGCGGCAATTCGCTGATCGTCTGCTTGCCGGCGTTGATCAGGTCGGCGTCCTCTTCGCCCTCGAAGGGGAAGGGGCCGATACCGAGCATCCCGTTTTCCGACTGCAGCGTCACTTCCATCCCCTCGGGGATATGGTTCGCGACCAAGGTCGGGATGCCGATGCCCAGGTTGACGTAATAGCCGTCCTGCAGTTCCTTCGCGGCGCGCGCCGCCATGTCATCACGCGTCCAGCTCATCGGCTCGGCTCCCATTGCTTGTCGGAGGGGAAAGCGTCGTCCCAGCCCAGTTTCTCCCATGGGCCATAGACGGGATTGGGGAACAGGAACCAGCCCTTGTCCCAGAGTGCGGCAGCGCCAGCGCTCGTCGCGAGCGCCATTCGCTGTGCGGCGGGCAGATCCTTCACGTTGAACTGCTGACTGAAATCGCCGAGCTGGTCGCCGCCGAGGATGATCACGCAATATTTCGACGCGATGGTGGCTCGTCGCCCGTCCTTGCTCGACCCGCCGGCGTCATCGCCCATCAGGAACAGCGTCTCGCCATGCTTGAACTCGCCGAGCCCGGCGGCGCGCAGCGTGTCTTCGCTGCCCTTGGCATTGGCGGCGCTGCGGTTGGTATTGACGATGACGGTTATGCCCGCCGCGCGCAGGGCGTTCACCATATCGACGCTGCCCGGCATCGCGACGGCCTTGCCCGCGCCGGTCTTTTCCCACTGGTCCCAGATTTTCGGATCGAAAGCGGTGCCCCGCTCGGCGAAATAGCGCATGGGGCCGAGGTTCCAGATCAACGTCTCGTCGGCATCGAACACCGCGGCGAAGGGCTTGTTCCCGCAAGGCTCGAACGCCGGGGCGTCCACGCCCGCGCCCGGCGCCAGCACGACGCTGTCCTTCGGCCGCGCCTTGATCCGCCACAGACCATAATCGGCGATCCGTGCATTGGTCGCACGCACCGCGACCGCCGCCTCGGGCGAGCCATAGAGATATTGCAGCGCTACCGGCGGCTTGGCAGCCTCAGCGGGAGCGGGTGCCGGCAGGGGGGCAGGCGGCGGAGCCGGAGCCGTCGCTACCTCTGCCGGCGCGCTGGCGCACCCGGCAAGGAGCAGCGCGGCGGCAAGGGTGAGACTGCGCATCACGCGGTCTCGCGCGGACGCACGGTGCGGAATTCGATCTTCTTGTCGTAGGGCGCGCCGACGATCATGCGCTTCACATAGATGCCGGGCAGGTGGATGCTGTCGGGATCGAGGCTGCCGGTGGGCACGATTTCCTCGACCTCGGCGACGCAGATCTTCGCCGCGGTCGCCATCGGCTGGTTGAAGTTGCGCGCGGTCTTGCGGAAGATGAGGTTGCCGCTCTCGTCGGCCTTCCACCCCTTGATGATCGCGAGGTCGGCGAAGATGCCGCGTTCGAGGATATAATCCTGCCCGTCGAAGCTCTTCACTTCCTTGCCCTCGGCGACGAGCGTGCCGACCCCGGTCTTGGTGTAGAAGCCGGGAATGCCCGCGCCGCCGGCGCGGCAGCGCTCGGCGAGCGTGCCCTGCGGGCAGAATTCGACCTCGAGTTCGCCCGCGAGATATTGCCGCTCGAACTCCTTGTTCTCGCCCACGTAAGACGAGATCATCTTCTTGACTTGCCGCGTGCGGAGCAGCTTGCCGAGCCCTTCGCCGTCGATCCCGGCATTGTTGCTCGCGATGATGAGGTCTTTCGTACCCGCGTCGCGGATCGCGTCGATCAGCCGTTCGGGGATGCCGCAAAGGCCGAAGCCGCCCGCGCAAATCTGCATGCCGTCGAAGAGCAGGCCTTCGAGTGCGGCGGCGGCGTCGGAATAGCGCTTGTTCCCCATGAAACGGCCTCCTTGATGAATGATCGCGCGCGAGATTGGCGCATTTGATCCATCAATTCTAATTTTTCTAATTTTCGATTATGCATAAACAATGTCTATCAGTCGCGTCTCGCTCTATCACCTCGAAACCCTGCTCTGGATCGACCGGCTCGGGACCTTCTCCGCGGCCGCCGAGCGGCTCAACACGACGCAGCCCGCAGTATCGGCACGGATGCGTGAGCTCGAACAACGACTGGGAACAAGGCTGTTCCGCCGCGACGGGCGGACGATGTCGCTGACCGCGGCGGGGCGCAAGCTGGTGCGCGACTGCGACCCGCTTCTCCGCGACATGCAGGTCGCGCTGCTCGGTAGCGGCGGTTTCGCCGAAGCGAGCGGAGTGGTGCGGATCGGCGCGGGCGAGATCGCGGCGGCAAGCTGCCTGCCCGCCTTCGTTGCCGACCTCAAGGCCGACATGCCGAATGTCGGGCTGGAGATCGAGATCGATCTGACCGCGAACCTGATCCAGCAACTGCTGACGGGGCGCACCGACATCGCCTTCGCCGCGGGACCGATCGCGCACCCGGCGCTCAAGACCCAGCCGATCGGCGAGGTCGCGCTGATGTGGCTGGCGAGCCCCGCGGTCGCGGCGGCGTTCGCAGCGGGCGAGGCGCAGCTTCCGGTCTGGTCGCTCGCCAGCCACTCGCCGATCCACGGCCGGATGCGCGATGCGATCGAGGCATCGCGGATCGCGCAGGAATCGCTCAATCTCTGCAACAACGCGCGCACGATGATCGATATCGCGAAGGCGGGCGGCGGAGTCGGCATCTTTCCCGAACCGATGGCGCGGGCAGAGGTCGCCGCAGGCGCGCTGGTCGAGCTTTCGGATATGCCGGTACTCGCGCCCGTCGCTTTTCATGTCGCAATGCGCGTGTCCGACAGCGAGCCCGTGCTTGCGCGCATCTTCGAGCGCGCGGCGCTGCTCAGCCTTTCCGTGCCGCCTCAATTTTGACGCCGGTCAATGATCGGCGGCGGCGGTGGGCCCATCAAGGGCCGACACCAAAGGAGTCTGCCATGCGTTCGATTCTCGTTCATGCCGATCATGACAAAGCCAATGAAGTCCGCCTGCAGACCGCGCTCGACATCGCGCGGCGTCTGCGCGCGCATCTGACGCTGCTGATCGCGACGCCGTTCCGGCAGTTCGTCGCCGTCGATGCCTTCGGCGGCAGCTATGTCCTCGCCGAGGCGATGGCGAAGGCGCAGGCCGACGATGCCGCGCTCGAAGCCGCGCTGTCGGCGCGGCTCGGCGGCGAAGATGTGCCATGGGATATCGTCACTGCCGACGGCGACATCGTCGGGTCGCTCGCGGCGGCGGCGGCCTTTGCCGATCTCGCCGTGGTCAGCCTTCCCGGCAAACCCGGTAGCGGCGTCGGCGAGCCGTCGATGCTCGCTGGCGACCTCGCGATCGCCGCCGCGGCGCCGGTGCTCGCGCTGCCGCGCGAGGGCGGACGGCCCGACCTCGACGCTCCCGTGATGGTCGCGTGGAACGGCAGCGCAGAGGCTGCGAACGCGCTGCGCGCCGCGATCCCGCTGCTCGCCGGGCGGCGCGTCGAACTGGTCTCGGTGGGCAAGGACGAAGGCAGCTTTCCCGCGACCGACGCGCTGACCTATCTCTCGCGCCACGATATCCATGCCGAGGCGCGGATCGTCGAGCGCGGCGGCGTGACGGTCGAGGAGGCGCTCGAAAAGGCGGCCGAGGCGATGGGCGCCGGGCTGATCGTCATGGGTGCGTTCGGCAAGAGCCGCCTTCGCGAAACGCTGTTCGGCGGGGTGACGCAATATCTGGTCACGAGCGGCCGTTTCCCGCTGCTGCTCGCGCACTAGGTCGAGTAAACCGGGCGCGCGATTTCAGGGTAAGGGCAGTTCCAGCACCGCCGACAGATCGGCGAGCGCCTGTTCGCCGCTCGTCACCTTGATCGCGTGCATGCCGAGCTGGCTCGCGGGTTTGCAGTTGATGCCGAGGTCGTCGAGATAGACGCAGTTCGCGGGGTGGGCGCCCAGCGCCTCGCACATCATCTGATAGATGCGCGGGTCGGGCTTGCGCACCCCCGCCTTGCTCGATTCGATGACATGCGCAAAGCGCGCCATGATGTCGGCGACCTCGATCGCGGCTTCCGCGCTGCGCGTCATCCCCGCACCGCGGATGCCCATCTTGCCACCAGGGACGTTGTTCGTGATGCACGCGATGGTGAAGCCGCTGTTCTTCAGCGTATCGAGCGCGGAAACCATCGCCGGGCGGACCGCGCCCGCAATCACCCCAAGCACCGCTTCGCCTTCGAGCTCGTGCCCCAGCGCGCGCGCTTCCTCGGCGAACAGCGCGTCGAACGCCGCGGCGTCGATCTCGGCGCGCTCGAACTTCGCCCAGGCATTGTCGTCGGGGTTGGTCGCATTGACCCGGCGCACGAAGTCGTGCGGCAGCCCGCGCTCTTCCTCGAGCCGGTTGAAGGCTTCGAAGGGCGACGCGGTGATGACGCCGCCGAAGTCGAAGATGACGTGGGTGTAGCGAGACATGCGGCGGCTAGAGCCGAGATTGACGTTAACGTCAATCCGGTCGCGCGTCGCTGCGCTACTTCACCCGATTGCCCGACCAGCTCGCATCGTCGATCGTCAGGTCGAGCCGGTCGGGCGAGCGCACCGTGTCGAGAAGAAAGACATAGGGCCCGCTCGCTGCGAGGATCGCGTCCATCGCCTTTTCGAGGGGGATCGTCACGGTCGGGATGCGCGCATAGCTAGACTTCACTTCGACCTTGTTCGGTCCGACGCGCGTGACGGTGATCGTCACGCCATTCTTCGACGAACCGCGCGCGTCGGAGATCACGTCACCCTTGTAGGTGCCGGCAACGCGGTCGGCGAGGTCGGTCTTGCGCGGCGCGGTGGCGGGCTTGGTTTCGGCATGGGCGGCGGCGGGCAGCAGCAGCGCGGCCGCGACGGCGAGGGAAAGCGAACGAAGCATATCTGGTCCTTTCAGGGGGCAGCTTGTACCGTCATTTGGTTCTTGGCGAGCCATTTGCAGGCCGCCGTGTGCCGAATGGCGGTATAAGCTAGGGTTCGACGATGATCCCTGCCTTGGGATCGGCGCGACCCGACAGCATTTCCCTGTAAGCATCCAGCGCGGCCTCTCCGCCGCTGCGCTTGTCGATCCGCGCCAGCCGCGGCGCGACCTCCATGAAGCCCAGCCAGGCTTCGGCAATCTTCTGCCCGAATACCGCGCCGCCCCAGTCGGCGATCCGCTTCTGGCTGCGGCCGGGCGCGAAAAAGCCCTGCCGCTCGGGGCCGGGCAGGCCTTCGACATCGGCCTGCGCGTCCCAATGCGACTTGCCGACGATGATCGACGCCTTGAGCTGCCCCCCGAAATGGCTGTGGACGCTGCGCGTCACCGCGCCATTGCCCGCCATATCGACGAGGGCCGAGGGCGCCCCGGCGCTCAGCGTCATGATCTGATCATAGCTGATGACGCGGTCGTAGATATTCTGCGCGGCCAGCGCGTCGACATTCGCAGCGCTGGTCAGGCCGACGATCTCAGGCCGCGGCTCGGGCCGCTGCTTCAGCGAGAAGCCAAGCCCGATCGCGGTCTTGCTCGACGCGCTCGCGATCAGGATCTGCTCGGCGCCATAGTCGCCCTCATCCTCGAACTGGTCGGCGATCAGCCAGCCGGTCAGGAACAGCGGGCGGAACACCGGCCAATAATCATGGTCGGCGGCGCGATAATCGTGCAGCGCCTCGATCCGCTGGTAATGATTGTAGATGGGCGGCAGCGTCGTGCGGCGCGGCGTTACGTCGGTAAAGCCGCCGGGGCCGACATTCCCGGCGGTCAGCACGGCCGTCTCGGCCATCGGGTAATAGCCGTAGAAGCGGTCGCCGGGCGCGATGTCCTCGGCCGCGCTTTCGGTCACCGTCGCGAACCCCCAGACCGGAAGGCGGCCCGGTTCGCCGCGCTCGGCGAAGAAATCCCAATAGCCCTGATCCCTCCCATTTTTATCTGGGCCGAACAGCCCCGCGGGCTTCCCGAACACCGCATAGGTGATGTTGTTCGCGGTCATCGCATAGCTGTCGAGATGCACGCGGAGCTGCCCGGGCGCGAGCGGCGGCGAGGGGTCGTCGACCAGGCTGGCCTGCTTCACGTCGTCACGGTCGATGTCGATCGCCCAAGTCATGTCCGGACCCCTCCGATATCTTGCCCGCAGCCGCGGGATCGCCGATAGTCTTGCAGATGGAACAGCCAGTTACAATCGCGGTAAAGCGCATTCATGACGCGGCCGAGGCAGGCGACGGCGCGCGCTTCCTCGTCGACCGGCTCTGGCCGCGCGGAGTTTCGAAGGAAAAGGCTGCGCTTGCTGCTTGGCTGAAGCCGCTGTCGCCGAGCGATGGCTTGCGCAAACGCTATCATGGCGAGACCGCCGATTCGGACGAGGCCTGGGACGCCTTTCGCCTTGACTATTTCGCCGAGCTTGATGCGGGCGGCGGAGAGGTGAGGGCGGCGCTGTTCACGCTCGATGCCGCGATGACGGCGGGGCCTGTGACCTTGCTTTATGCGGCGAAGAGCGAGACGCGGAACAACGCCGTCGCCTTGCGCGAATGGTTGGCCCGGCTATGAATTCTTAGATCCGTCATTGCTTCGCTTCGTTCGCAATGACGAAGTTTATAGACGCTACCCCACCGCCCCGAACAGCGACCCGATCGCGATCGTCGTCGCCATTGCCATCGCGCCCCAGAAGGTCACGCGCACGACCGGCCGCAGCATCGGCGCGTTGCCTGCCCACGCGCCGAGCGCGCCGAGGAGCGCCAGGAAGATCAGCGACGCCCCCGATACGGTCCATGGCAGCGAGCCTCCATGGTCGAAAAACACCGTCGCGAGTGGCAGCGCGGCGCCGACCGAAAAGCTTGCGGCCGACGCGATCGCCGCCTGAATGGGTCGCGCCGCCGCCGCCTCCGTCAAGCCGAGTTCGTCACGCAAATGGGTATCAAGTGCGTTGTGCGCGGTGAGCTGCACCGCGACCTGCTCGGCAAGCGCGCGGTCGAGCCCGCGCTCCTCGTAGATTTGCGTCAGTTCCTCCAGTTCGAACTCGGGATCGTTCGCGAGGTGGAGCTTTTCGAGTTCGATGTCGGCCTTTTCCGCATCGCCCTGCGAGCTCACCGAGACATATTCGCCCGCTGCCATCGACATCGCGCCCGCGACAAGCCCCGCGGTGCCGGTGACGAGGATCGACGATTCGGAGGCACCCGCCGCGGCGACGCCCGCGATCAGGCTCGCGGTCGAAACAATCCCGTCATTGGCGCCCAGAATCGCCGCGCGCAGCCAGCCGATTCGCGTAACGGCGTGTGTTTCCTCATGCATCGTGGCGCTCCCCGTTGCGAACGGCGCGCCATCAGGGTCAGCGGGCGCGCTCGGACTTGAGCCCTGCTGCCGCGATCCCGGCGGCGGCGCAAGCCGCATCGTCGGCGGGCGCTTCGCCCGATGCGCCGACCCCGCCGAGCCGCGTGCGCCCGTCGGCGCTGAACACGGGCACGCCGCCCGGAACGGTGACGACATGCGGGGCATGGGCAAAGCCCGGCGTGCCCTTGGCGGCTTCCTCCATTCCGCTCGTTGCAAAGCCCCACGCCGCGACCGCGCGCGCCTTTTCGAGCGAGAATTCCATCATGCCGAAGGCATTGCCGTCCATCCGCCACGTCGCGACGGGATGGCCGCCGAGATCGACGACCGCAATCGCGTGGCTCTGTCCCTTGGCGCGGGCATGCGCGGCGCAGCCCTTGACGATCGCGTCGGCTTGTTCGGCGGTCAGCATCTGCGCGCTTGCCGGTGTCGCCGCGAGCAGAACGGCGGCCGCAACTATCCTCATCTTCGCCTCCCGGCAAAATCCCTAATGCTGGAGCTTCAAACCCGGGCGCTTCCACCGCGTCTTCACCAGCCGGCCGGACCCCGACAGGGTCAGGTAGGCGTCCTGCATATCGGCTCCACCGAAGGCGATGTTGGTGGTAAAAATGTCGTCGGTCTCGACAAATTCGACGAGCGCGCCATCGGGGCCGACGACCGATATCCCGCACTCGCCGATCGTCGCGACGCAGATATTGCCGTTCGCTTCCATCGCGAGGCTGTCGAAGAATTTATAGCCCGCGGGGCGATAGAGCGGGATGCCGGGGCCGCCGGGGCCCGCGGCATCATCGACCTTGCCCGGCGCGACGATGTTGAACTGGGTCAGGCGGCAGGTGTAGGTCTCTGCCGCATAGAGTTTGGTCCCGTCGGGCGAGATCCCGATGCCGTTCGGGTTATGGCTCGGGAAGATCACTTCCTCGATGAAGCTGCCGTCGGCCTTGGCATAGAAGATGCCGACGATGTCATGGCAGCGCTTCGCATAGTCGACCTTGCCATGGTCGGTGAACCAGAAGCCGCCGTGCGCATCGAACATGATGTCGTTCGGGCCGCGCAGCACGACGCCATGGTCGCCGGTCTGATACAGCACCTCGACCGCTCCGGTCTCGATGTCGATCCGTTCGATCCGTCCGCCCGAATAGTCGTCGGCGATCCCGTGCGGCGCCAGATAGCCGTTCGATTCGACATAATTGAAGCCGCCGTTGTTGCAGCAGTAAAGCTTGCCGTCGGGGCCGATCGCCAAGCCATTGGGGCCGCCGCCGGGGGTCGCGATAATCTCTTTCCGTCCGCCCGGCCAGCAACGCGTGATCCGCCCGGGGGCGATCTCGGTCACGATGACGCTGCCATCGTCCATCACGACCGGCCCCTCGGGGAAGCGCAATCCGTCGGCGATCAGTTCAAACTCGGCCATCCTCGTCTCCCTCTTTGCTCGTTGTCGCGGGGCCCGGGTCGTTCACTGCTGCTTCTTTTCGTCATCCCGGACTTGATCCGGGGTCCATCCGGGCCTCGGCGGGCGGAATGGATGCCGGATCAAGTCCGGCATGACGACTCAAGCAGCAGCGTCTCTCCTTGCTCTCGCGCGTTTCCTATGCTTTGCGGCCATCATGCCCGTTCGCACGCTCTTCGCCACCAATTTTTACGAGGCCGATATCGGCACCCCCGACCTGCTCGCAGAGCTGGAGGAGAGCTGCCGCCTGTTCGCCGAGGAGGATGGCGCGGGCCGTGCGTGGAGCCGCGAGCATGGCTACAAAGGCTATACGAGCTACGCGAGCCTTGGCGACCTGCCCGAGCGCGACCCGGCCTTCCACGACCTCAAGAAATTGCTCGACAAGGAGGTCAAGGCCTTCGCCAAGACCTGTCATTTCGACCTCGCCAAGCCGCTGAGGCTCGACAGCCTGTGGGTCAACGTCCTCAAGCCCGGCGGCACCCACAGCGGCCACATCCATCCGCACAGCATCGTGTCGGGAACCTTCTATGTCGCCGTTCCGCCAGGATCGGGCGCGCTGAAGCTCGAAGACCCGCGCCTGCCGATGCTGATGGCCGCGCCCGGCCGCACCGACGATGCGCCGGAGCATCAGCGTCCCTTCATCTACGCCGAACCCGCGGCGGGCCACGTCTTCCTGTGGGAAAGCTGGCTGCGGCACGAGGTGATGCCCAATGCCGCCAAGAAGGATCGCATCAGCATCAGCTTTAACTATCGCTGAGCGGCCTTATATGAGCGCTATCTGAACACCCATTTCCGTTCGTGTCGAGCGAAGTCGAGACGCCCATCGGCGTGGAGCAAGGTCGAGGGGCATCTCGACTTCGCTCGATGCGAACGGATCAGGCAGGAAATCCCCCATGACCGCGACCTACGACGCCGACCTCCAGCTCTTCATCAACGGCGCCTGGCGGAGCGGCGAAGGGCGCGACGAGCGGCCGGTGTTCAATCCCGCGACTGCGGGCACGATCGCCGAACTGCCGGTGGCGACCGCGGCCGACCTCGACGAAGCGCTCGCCGCTGCGGAGCGCGGGTGGCCCGCATGGCGCGCCAAGACCGCCGACGAGCGCGCCGCGCTGATGCACAAGGCTGCGGGCATCATCCGCGAGCGCGTCGAGCATATCGCGACCTTGCTGACGCTCGAACAGGGCAAGCCGATCGCCGAGGCGCGCGGCGAGGTGCTTTCGGCGGCGGGGCTGTTCGCCTATTTCGCCGAGCAGGGCAAACGCATCGAGGGCCGCGTCCTCCAGCGCCCGCTCGGCCAGCGCGCAATGGTCACCAAACATCCTGTCGGCCCGGTCGCTGGCTTCAGCCCGTGGAACTTCCCGGTCAATCTGATGGTCAAGAAGATCGCCCCCGCGCTCGCCGCGGGCTGCGTCGTGATCGCGAAAGCGCCTGAGGAAACCCCCGGCTGCACCAGCGCGATCATGCGCTGCATCGCCGACGCCGGCATCCCCGGCGACGTCGTGCAACTCGTCTATGGCGACCCCGACATGATCAGCCGCCACCTGCTCGCCAGCCCGGTGATCCGCAAGGTCAGCTTCACCGGCTCGACCGCGGTCGGCAAGCACCTGATGCGTCTCGCCGCCGACGGCGTGAAGCGCATCACGATGGAGCTTGGCGGTCATGCCCCGGTGCTGATTTTCGACGACTGCGACCTCGAGAGCACGCTCGACAAGGTCGTGTGGCAGAAGTTCCGCAACGCCGGACAGGTCTGCATCTCGCCGACGCGTTTCTATGTCCAGCAGGGCATCTACGACGCCTTTGTGAAGGGCTTTGCCGAGCGCACGGCGAAGGTGAAGATCGGCAGCGGCCTTGATGCCGATACGCAGATGGGTCCGCTCGCCAACGCCCGCCGTATCCCGGCGTTGGAGGCTTTGGTCGCCGACGCCAAGGCCAAGGGCGCGCGCGTGATCGCGGGCGGCGAGGCGACGGGCAACGGCTATTTCTTCCAGCCGACCGCGATCGCCGACGTGCCGATCGACGCCGCGGCGATGAACAACGAACCCTTCGGCCCGATGGCGCTGATCCGCCCGTTCGGCACCGAGGAGGAGGCGCTCGAACAGGCGAACCGGCTACCCTATGGCCTCGCGGCCTTCGCCTTCACCGAGAACGGCCGTCGCATCAACCGCATCGTCGATACCATCGAAAGCGGCATGGTCGGGGTGAACAGCTTCGTCATCTCGACGCTCGACATGCCGTTCGGCGGGATCAAGGAATCGGGCTTCGGCAGCGAAAGCGGTCCCGAGGGGCTCGACGGCTATCTGGTGACCAAGGCGGTGCATATTTATTGATCAGGGATGGCCGCTTCGTCCGATTGCGGCCTTCTCATCAGTCGTCATCCCGGACTTGATCCGGGATCCATCGCAGCGCTGAAGTCATGGACCCCGGATCAAGTCCGGGGTGACGAAGAAGGAATTATCCTCCCTGTGGCGTAGCCATGGGGAGGGGGACCGTTCGCGAAGCGAATGGTGGAGGGGCGGCAGCGGCCGCGCCAGTTGCCCCTCCGTCAGCGCTTCGCGCTGCCACCTCCCCATCGCTATGCGACAGGGAGGAACCAGTTTTCAATCCCGCTCCAACGCCACAAAATCGCGCCCCAGCGGCGCCAGGTGCGCGCCGCCGTCGACGAAGATCGTCTGCCCGGTCACCGCCTCGGCGCGCGCCAGATAAACGACGGCATCGGCAACCTGCGCCGGCGTTGGCAGCGCGCCGAGCGGCATGCGCTTCGCCAGCCGCCCGACCTGCGCCGCCGAATAATCCTCGGTCGCCATCGTCAGCCCGGGCGCGACGGCATTGACTCGCGCGCGACCGCCGAATGCGACCGCCAGCGTCGCGGTCGCCTGCCACAGCGCCGATTTCGACAGGCTGTACGCTATCTGGTCGGGCACCGGGTGGACGACGCGTTGATCGACGATATTGACGATTGCGGGTCGCTTGCCCTCGCTCGCCGCAACCAGCGCCTTTGTCAGCATCACCGGCGCAGACAAATTGACCTGCATCATCTTGGCCAACGTCGCGGCGGACAGGTCGGTCCACTCGCCCTCGGCGAACAGCGCGGCATTGTTGACGAGCAGGTCGGGCGCGCGGCCGAACTTGTCGATTACCGCCGGGACCAGCGCGTCAACCGCCGCCGGATCGGCCAGATCGGCGGCAAAACGGTGACTCACCGCCGCCGTCTCGGCCAGCGCCTCGGCCAGCACCGGATCGGCCTCGCCCGGGCTGCGCTTGTGGATCGCCAGCGCATAGCCCTCGCGCGCCAGCCGCGCCGAAATCGCGGCGCCGACGCGGTGGAGCCCGCCCGTGACGAGAGCGAGCTTCTGCGTCACTTGCGGCTCCGCCGCATCGTGATGCCGATCTGCTCGCCTTCCTCGGCGATCGCGAGTTTGACGATCTTGACCTCGACCTCCTCGACCTTTTCGTCCTGCAGGAACAGCGTGTCGATGATATGGTCGGCGACGCTTTCGATCAGCACGAAATGCACGTCCTTCGGAATGCCTTCGGTCGCCGCGAATTTCAGGTGCATGTAATTTTTCGAGCGGCTGAGCGGTGTGGTCGGGTCATAATGATCGGCCATCGCCAACTTCGCGCGCACCGAGATGCGCAGCGGCTGCGGCAGGTGCGTTTCTTCGGAATAGATGCCGGTCAAAACGTCGACGGTCAGGCCGTCCACCTCCAGCCACAATGTATCGGTCACAAGAAATTCCTGTTCGGCGGGACCGACATTCGGCTTTGCATCGCCGCGCAGCGCCCCTAAAGCGCCGCCGCATTAGCGAAAGGGTGCGCGTTGGTCGAGTTACTTCCATTGTCCGGTATCGAGCCGCAGGCGGTCGAGCATCTGCTCGACCTCGCTTTCGGACCGGATCGTTTTGGACGAACCGCCTACCGTATCCGTCAGGGCGTGGATGCGGTTCCGGCCTTGAGCTTCGCGGCGGTCGAGGGTGGCGCGCTGATCGGCACGATCCAGTGCTGGCCGGTCGCGCATCATGCGCCGGACGGCGGTGCGACGCCGCTGGTGATGGTCGGCCCCGTCGCGGTGCGTCCCGACGTCCAGCGCGGCGGCCACGGCCGCCTCCTGATGGCACATATGCTCGAAGCCGCCGAAACCGAAGCTGACAGCGCGCTGATGATGATCGGCGATCCCGAATATTATGGCCGCTTCTTCGGTTTTACCGCCGACGCCACGGGCAATTGGGATTTGCCCGGCCCCTATGAGAAGCGCCGACTGCTTGCGCGGGCAGTGAATGGGCATGGCTTGCCGACCGGTGCAGGGATGATCGGGCCGCGCTAGACAGAAAATCGCTGTCCTACATTATCCGGCGGGCATAGCTTTCCGGAATGCCGGTCGCCCGCCCTTCCGAATGTCGCTTTGCGAGTGAAGTTACGCAGATTTCTGCGGTCTCCCGGAAAGACTCCCGATCGCGCATCCCTCTCTCCAGACCCCGTCTTCGTCATCCCGGACTTGATCCGGGATCCATCTGGCGGACGTGCCGTCAACCCCCGCCTTCAGTGCAAATCGCGAGTGAAGTTGCGCAGTTTTCCGCCAATCTCCATCATCGCCCATTTCACGCGACCCGGCGCGGGGTCTCTTTACTTGCGCCCCCACATTCCTATGTCGGACGCATGGTCACTCCCGCATCCTCGCTTCCCAAGGACTTCGCCCAGCTTTCGCTGGCCGAGGCGGCCGAGCTGCTCGCAGCGCGCAAACTGCCGCCGGTCGAAAGCTGGCATCCCGAGCGCGAAGGTGACAGCGCGATGGAGATCCGCGCCGACGGCAGCTGGTTTCACGAGGGCGGCCGCATCAATCGGCCCGCGATGGTGAAACTCTTCTCGACGATCCTCCGCCGCGAGCCCGACGGCGGCCACGTCCTCGTCACCCCGGCCGAGAAACTGTCGATCGCCATCGAAGATACGCCCTTCCGCGCCGTCGAAATGAAGAGCGAAGGGCGGGGCGACGCCCGCAAGCTGATCTTCCGCCTCGACACCGACGACCTCGTCATGGCGGGCCCCGATCACCCGCTTCGCTTCGGCAGTGACGCCGACAATCCCGATCCGCGGCTCCACGTTCGCGGCGCCATCGGCAACGGCCTCGAAGCGCGAATCGACCGCGCGCTCTATTACGAGATCGTCGAGTTGGCGCTCGCCGAGAGCGCCGAGCCACTTGCAATCTGGTCGAACGGCGCCCGCTTCCCGCTGGTGGACGCCTGATGCTATCGGAGAGGCTGCGCGACGCGCTCGGCAATCTGCGCCCCGATGAGGGCGCCGACGAAGCCTACCTGCTCCACGGCCAGGCGCTGCGCGACGCCGCGGTGCTGGTGGCCTTCACCGACCGGCCCGACCCCGGTGTGATCCTGACCCAGCGCCCGCAATGGCTGCGCAGCCACGCTGGGCAGGTCGCTTTTCCAGGCGGCAAGATCGATCCGGGCGACCGCGACGCCATCGACGCGGCGCTCCGCGAGGCAGAGGAGGAGATCGGGCTCCACCGCCGTGACGTCATGGTTGCGGGGGCGACCACTGCCTATCGCTCGGGTAGCGGCTATCACATCACGCCGGTGCTCGGCGTCATCCCGCCCGATCTGCCCCTCGATCCCAATCCGGACGAGGTCGAGGACTGGTTCGAGGTGCCGCTCGACATCTTGTTCGACCCCGGCAATTATCAGCGCCGCCATGCGAACTGGCAGGGACAGGACCGCCATTATTATGACATGGACTGGCAGGGACGGCGGATCTGGGGCGTGACCGCGGATATCATCATCAATCTGGCGCGGCGACTGCCGGCGGGCTGGTATCGGTGACGGTGCTGCCCGACACGCGATGGCGCGCGGCGCCGGGGCTCCGGCGGATCGTCGCCGCGCTGGGCGCCGACGCGGTGAAGATCGTCGGCGGCGCGGTGCGGGACACGCTGCTCGGCCTGCCGGTGACCGACATCGATCTCGCGACTCCGCTGTTGCCGCAGGATGTGACGAAGCGGCTCGAGGAGGCCGGAATCAAGGTCATTCCGACCGGGATCGCGCACGGCACCGTCACCGCGATCGCCAGCGGCGACCATCACGAGATCACCACCCTGCGCCGCGACGTCGAAACCGACGGTCGCCGGGCGACGATCGCCTTTGCCGACGACTGGCGCGAGGATGCAGCGCGGCGCGATTTCACGATCAACGCGCTCTATGCCGACCCTGAAAGCGGCGCGGTCGACGACTGGTTCGGCGGGATCGCGGACCTGCAAAATGGCTGCGTACGCTTCATCGGCGACGCCGCGGCGCGCATCGCCGAGGATCATTTGCGCATCCTGCGCTTCTATCGCTTCGCCGGGCGTTTCGGGCAAGGCGATCTCGAACCCGACAGCCATGCTGCGGTCATCGCGGCGCGTCAGTCGCTGAAAAGCCTGTCGCGCGAGCGCGTGGCCGATGAACTGATGAAGATCCTGTCGCTGCCCGATCCGCGTGCGATTGTCAGGCAGATGGCGGCCGACGGGATGTTCGCTGTGATCCTTCCCGAAACGGCGGGCGATTTTGCGGCCACGCTCGACCGGCTGCTCGGCAACGAAGCCGCGACGGGCGTCTGTCCCGCGCCGCTGCGCCGTTTCGCGGCGCTGCTGCCGCCCGATGCCGTGACCGCAGAACAGGTCGCGAGCCGCCTGCGCCTGTCGACGCGCCAGCGCAAGCATCTGGCGGCGCTCGCGGCGCATCGCACCGGACCCGTTCGCCCGGCGCGCCAACTCGCCCACGCCATCGGGGTCGATGGCGCGCGCGACGTCTGGTTGCTGGCGGGAACGCCCGACATGGCGACGGCCGCCGTGCTGTCGCTGAACGGCTGGGACGTGCCGCAGCTCCCGATGAAGGGCGGCGATATCATCGCACGCGGCGTCACCGCGGGCCCGGAGGTAGCGCGCATCCTGCGTGCGGTCGAGGCGGCTTGGGTGGCCGAGGATTATCCCGATGCCGCGCGCGTCGCGGCGCTCGCCGATCAGATGATCGGGCGCACCAGCGACTGACGCCAATAGGCGAGCGCTGTGCTCGCTTCCATCGGGTGCGCGAACAGGAAGCCCTGCCCGAAATCGCAGCCCAGGGCCGAGAGCAGCCGGGCCTGGTCGGCGGTCTCGACACCTTCGGCCGTCGTGCGCATCCCCAGCACTTCGGCCAGGCTCTGGATCGTGCGGACGATCGCCGCCTTGTCGCGGTCTTCGACCATATGATCGACGAAGCTGCGGTCGATCTTGAGCACGTCGAGCGGCAGGCGCTGAAGATAGGCGAGGTTCGAATAGCCGGTGCCAAAATCGTCCATCGCGACGCGTGCGTCGAGCGCCTTGAGTTCGCTCAGCACCGACATGGCAAGGTCGGGATCGCCGATGATGGCGCTTTCGGTGAGTTCGATCATCAGCCGGTCGCCGCCGATCGCGTTGGCCGACAGCGCGTCGCGAACGACGGCGGCGATATCGTCGCGGACGAGCTGGATCGCCGAGACGTTCACCGAGATATAGCAATCGACCGGCTTATTCGTATTCTGGCGGTCCCAGTCGGCAAGCGTCGCCGCCGCCTTCCCGATCGCCCATTGGCCGAGCGGGACGATCAGCCCCGAATCCTCGGCAATCGGGATGAATTCGGTCGGCGGCACCGAGACGCCCTTGCTGTTGTTCCAGCGCGCCAGCGCCTCGAAGCCCGCGACGGTGCCTGTCGACAACTCGATCAGCGGCTGGAAGTCGAGGCGCAGCCGGTCTTCCTCGATCGCGTTGCGCAACTCGGTTTCGAGACCGAAACGATTGTCCGAAAGGATGGCGGCTTCGGGTTCATAGATTTCGATGCGATCGGTGCGCTTGGCGCGCTTGAGCGCGATCTGCGCGTGGCGGATCTGGTCGGCGATATCGGTGTCAATTTCCGGCTGAATTGCGCAGCCGAGCGCGCAATCGACGCTGACTTTCAGCTCGCCGATCCGGAACGGATGGTCGAAACAACCGCGGATACGCCGCGCCATCTCGCGGACATCGGCCTTGCCGCCGGGGACGCGCGACGAGATCGCGAATTCGTCGCCGCCGGTGCGCGCGAGGATATCGCCGCTGCGCAGGCTCGATTTCAGCCGCCGTGCGACGGTGATGATCAGCTCGTCGCCCGCCATCGGGCCGATATGCTCGTTGATGCGGCTGAAGCGCGCGAGGTCGAGCAGCAGGATCGCATGGTCGCCGCTCCCCTCGGGATCGTGGCGCTGTTCGACGAGCTCCTCGAAGCCTGCGCGGTTGGGCAGGCCGGTCAGGCTGTCGGAGACCAGCTCGCGGCGCAGGTTGCGCTCGACCATCATCTCCTGCGTGCGGTCGATCAAGGTCAGCAGAAACAGCGAGGTCGCGCCATTTTCATCGGTCAGCAGGGCGACCGATCCGCGCAGGTCGCGCGCCGCGACGCCCTTGCCCAGCCGGCACGAAAATTCGTGCGTTCCGGCGCCGCCTTGGGCGGCGCGCTCGATAGCGCGGCGAAGCTCGAACGGCGCGTCGACCCCGGCGGGGGACAGGTCGAGCCGGTCGAACGCCGAATTGCTGGCATGGAGCGAAAAATTGCCGCGATCCATCGGACGGATGAGCGCTGCCGGAACGGGCAGGGCGTCGATCCAGCCGACAAACAGCGAGGGCCGGTCTTCGCCGGTTCGATCAATAGTCATAACAGCGGGTTTTGTGCGACCTTTCCCCATTGGCCGTTGCCTAGGGGATGGGGGGTAAAGAAGCTATTTACGGCAAAGGGGTTTTACGATCAGTCGAAGCGATTATTCCTTGGAAAGCCCGTCGGCGGCATCCGGCCCGATGCGCTGCGGGCGACGCGCCAGGGGCCAAGGTCGGTTTCGGTGCGCGTGCGGCCCGTGTCGCCGCCCATCGCCCAGCTCAATCCTTCGGCAAAGACGAAGGTGGTGGCGTCGGACAGACCGCCGTCGCGATATTTCTGCAGCATCACTCCCTGGCCGCGCGCCATCACCGGGACTTCGGCGAGCGGGAAGACGACCAGCTTGCGGTTCTCGCCGATCACCGCGACGCTGTCGTGCGCTGCCGGGATCGGCCGCACGACGCTGAGCTGCGCCTTGGGCTTCAGGTTCACGACATTGCGGCCCTTGCGCGTCTCGGCGATAACTTCGCTCATTTGCGCGATGAAGCCGTGTCCGCTCGACGAGGCGAGCAGCAGGCGGCCCTCTGCGCTCGCCGGTATCAGCGCGACGATGCGCGCCTCCGGGTCGATATCGACCATCAGGCGCAGCGGCTCGCCGAACCCGCGGCCGCCGGGCAGCTTGTCGGCGCCGACGGTGTAGAAGCGTCCGTCGCTCGCGGCGACCAGCAGCTTGTCGGTGGTCTGCGCGTGCGCGGCAAAGGCGAGTTCGTCGCCTTCCTTGAACTTGAACTCGCCCCACTGGTCGGCGGCGACATGGCCGCGCTGGGCGCGGATCCAGCCGCGTTTCGAGAGGATCACCGTTACCGGTTCCTTCTCGATCATCGCGTCGAGCGGAATGTCGCGTGCAGGCGCCGCTTCGGCCAGCGTCGTTCGGCGCGCACCGAGCGCGGTTTCGGGTCCATAGACCGCGCGCAGCTTTTCGAGATCCTTGCGCAGCCGCGTCCGCTGGCGCGCCGGGCTTTCGACCAGCTTGACCAGCTCGTCGCGCTCGGCGGAGAGATCGTCCTGCTCGCGCTTGAGCTCCATTTCCTCGAGCCGGCGAAGCGACCGCAGCCGCATGTTCAGGATCGCCTCGGCCTGCCGGTCGGTCAGCATGAACTCGGCCATCATGACAGGCTTCGGTTCGTCCTCGGTACGGATGATCTCGATGATCCGGTCGAGATTGAGGAAGGCGATCAGATAGCCCGCGACGAGTTCGAGCCGGTCGTCGATTTTCGCGATCCGGTGTTTGGCGCGGCGGACGAGCACGATGATCTGGTGCTGCAGCCACTCGGTCAGCAGCTGGTGCAGGCCCATCACCTTCGGCGTGCGCGTCGCGTCGAGGACGTTGAGGTTGAGCGCGAAGCGGCTTTCGAGCTCGGTCAGCCGGTACAGGCTTTCCTTGAGCACATCGGGATCGACGTTACGGCTCTTGGGCACCAGCACGATGCGGATGTCCTCGGCGCTTTCGTCGCGGACATCCTCGAGGATCGGCAGCTTCTTGTCGGCGATCAGCTGCGCGATCTGCTCGATCAGCTTGCCCTTGGCGACGCCATAGGGAATCTCGCTGATGACGAGCTGCCAGGTGCCGCCCGCCTGCTTCTCGATCCCGGTCTCTTCCCAGACGCCGTCCAGCTTGCCGGTCGAGAAGCGCGCGCGGACGCGGAAGCCGCCGCGGCCGGTTTCATAGGCGTAGGCGATCGTTTCGGGGCTGTCGACGATGATGCCGCCGGTCGGGAAATCGGGGCCCTTCACATGCTCCAGCAGGTCGGTCAGCTCGGCCTTCGGATTCTCGATCAGCACCAGCGCCGCATCGATCACCTCGGCGGCGTTGTGCGGCGGGATATTCGTCGCCATGCCGACCGCGATCCCGCTCGCGCCATTGGCGAGCAGGTTCGGGAACAGCCCCGGCATGATCTCGGGCTCTTCATCCTCGCCATTATAGGTCGGACGGAAATCGACGGTGCCCTCGTCGAGGCCCTGCATCAGGTCGATCGCGACGCGCGTCAGCCGCGCTTCGGTGTAGCGGTAGGCGGCCGCATTATCGCCATCGATATTGCCGAAATTGCCCTGGCCGTCGACGAGCGGATAGCGGAGCGAGAAATCCTGCGCGAGGCGGACCATCGCGTCATAAACGGCCGTGTCGCCGTGCGGGTGGAACTTGCCGATGACGTCGCCGACGACGCGCGCCGACTTCTTGTAGCCCTGGCTGGGGTCAAGCCGCATCGCGCGCATCGCCCACAAGAGGCGGCGGTGGACGGGCTTCAGCCCGTCGCGGAGATCCGGCAGCGACCGCGCGGTGATCGTCGACAGCGCATAGACGAGGTAGCGTTCGGACAGCGCGCTGTCGAACGGGGTGTCGATGCTGTGGTCGGGTCCGGAAGGAGGAAGGTCGTCGGTTGTGCTGGCCATTGTTGCGGCCGCGATAGCAAGCCTCGCGCGTCAAGGCAAAGGCTTGCGTTGGCGGCGCACGATACTAGCTTGGGTTTCTCACGGGGAGAGAGATGACCGCTTGACCGAAGTCACTGGCGCAGTTCGCAAAAGCCTCTGGACCCGTGCGCGCGACATGGCGGCGCAGGCACCGCCCGAGCGTAATCGCTACGTCGATTTCCTGCGCGCGCTGTCGATTCTTGCGGTTGTCGTCGGTCATTGGCTGGTCGCCGCGCCCTATATGAAAAACGGCGCGGTCGAGGGCGGACATCTGCTCGGCATCCTGCCCTGGACGCAGTGGCTGACCTGGGGCTTTCAGGTCATGCCGCTCTTCTTCCTCGTCGGCGGCTTCTCGAACGGCATGTCGTGGGCCGCGACCCTCCGCAAGGGCGGCAGCTATGCGGGGTGGTACGGCGGGCGGCTGCAACGGCTGATCAACCCGGTGTTGCCGCTGTTCCTGATCTGGACGCTGTTCGCGGCGTTCGGCACCGCAATGGGGGTGGAGCGGGGCGTCGTCGCGATGGCGGCGCAGCTCGCGCTGATCCCGGTGTGGTTCCTGTCGGTCTATCTGATGGTCGCCGCGCTCGTACCGCTGACGTGGAGGGCGTGGAAGCGCTGGGGCTTCGCGTCCTTCTGGGCCTTGGTTGCGGGGGCGGTCGCCATTGACGTCGCGGCGCTGCGTTTCGGCGTACCTTACGTCAACTTCCTGAACTTCGCCTTCGTCTGGCTCGCGATCCACCAGCTCGGCTTCGCATGGAGCGAGGGACGGCTGACGCCGGGCAGGGCGCTCGGCTGGGGCGTCGGCGGATTGGTCGCGCTCGGCCTGCTTGTCGGGCTTGGACCCTATCCGGTCGCAATGATCGGCGTGCCGGGCTCGGCCTTGAGCAATTCGATGCCGCCGACGCTCGCGCTGCTGGCGCTCGGCATAGCGCAAAGCGGCTTTGCGCTCGCGCTCGAACCTGCGGGGCGGCGGATGCTCGACAATCTGACGCGCTGGACCGCGGTGGTGCTGGTCAACGGGATGATCATGACCATCTATCTCTGGCATCTCACCGCCTTTGTGTTCGTGATGGTCGCGGCGTGGCTCCTCGGCGGCATCGGGCTCGACGTCGCACCGGGCAGCGCAGCATGGTGGCTTGCGCGGCCCGTCTGGTTCGCGCTCTATATCGCCGCGCTGCTGCCGCTGATCCTGCTCTTCGCCCGCTACGAGCGCGGCGATGGCAAGGCCGATATGGAAACACCGCACTGGCGCCTGATCCTCGGCCTCGTCCTGATCAGCGCCGGCCTCGCCGCGACTGCCGCGATCAGCATCGCCAGCCCCGCGGGCGTCACCGGAGTTCGCCTGTGGGTCGTCGCGCTGCCCTTTATCGGTGCTGCCGTCGCGCAGTTCGGGCCGGTCCACCGGCTGGCGCGATCATCGCTGCCGTAAGTCGGCTTTGGGGTGAGGAGGGGACGTTACCAATAATCGTCGCCCCCGCGAAGGCGGGGGCCGCCATCGGCCTTTTCCTGCGCCGCAGTCGGTTTACGCGGCCGCGCAGAAATGGGCGGCTAGCGGCCCCCGCCTGCGCGGGGGGCGACGTTGTTGATACGTCCGCTTCCCACACCAAAGCTGCTTTACACAGATTCGGGCGAGGCGTGGCAGCGTAACACAGGAAGCGATATCGTACTTTAGAGAGCGATGGAGAATGGCGCGCCCGGCAGGATTCGAACCTGCGACCACCCGCTTAGAAGGCGGGTGCTCTATCCAGCTGAGCTACGGGCGCGTGCACCAAGGCTTGTCCGCCGCGCGAATAGCGCGGTTTGCGTCCGGCGCAAAGCGGGTTAAGCACCGCGTCGCGATGACTGATACTCCGACCCCTTCCGCCAGCCCCGCGCACGTCGCTGCTTCGGCGGTCCGCCACTTCCATTATTACGACCTGATGATGGCGGCGTTCGTCGCGATCCTGTTGCTCAGCAACATCATCGGCGCCTCGAAGCCGAGTTACATCGTACTGCCCAGCGGCGAGCAATGGGCGTTCGGCGCGGGCGTGCTGTTTTTTCCGATCAGCTACATCATCGGCGACGTCCTGACCGAGGTCTATGGTTATGCCCGTGCGCGCCGGGTGATCTGGACCGGATTCGCGGCGCTCGCCTTCATGGCTTTCATGGCGTGGGTGGTCGTCTCGTTGCCGCCGGCGGATGGCTGGCCGGGGCAGCAGGCCTATGAGTTCGTGTTCGGAAACAGCTGGCGGATCGTTCTCGCCTCGATGATCGCCTTTTGCGTCGGCGAATTCGCCAACTCCTATGTGCTGGCGCGAATGAAGATGTGGACCGGCGGGCGGATGCTCTGGGCCCGCACGATCGGTTCGACCGTCGTCGGACAGGGTCTCGACAGCCTGATTTTCTACCCGCTCGCCTTTTACGGGCTTGCCGGATGGCCGCCAGAGCAGTTGATGCAGGTCGTGCTGTCGCAATGGCTCATCAAGACGGCCTGGGAAGCCGCGCTGACTCCGGCAACCTATGTCATCGTCGGTGCGTTGAAGCGGCGCGAAGGTGTCGACGTGTTCGATGAAGGCACCGACTTCAACCCCTTCGGCGCCAAGGTCTGACCCTTTCGATGACATTGATAGAATTGGCTTCGCTGTTCGAGGAGCGAAAATCCTGGCTCGTCACGGCGTCCGATCTCGGCAAGGACGCGCTGCACATCTATTTCGGTCTGGCGCTCTTCATGCTGGTGCGGCTGGCGTGGCGCTGGCGCGGCGGTTGGGTGGCCGCGTGGCTGGCGGTGCTCGTCATGGCGTGCGGCGGCGAATGGCTCGACATGACGGCGGAATTCAGTAACGCCGCCATCCAGCCCGACGCCGCGCACTGGCACGACATATGGAACACGATGTTCTGGCCCACCGTGCTGCTGCTCGTCGGGCGCTGGCTCCAGCCCGTGGCGCAGCCGCGGGCGGACGTGTCAGGCGAGGACGCCGAGCGCCGCCTCGAACAGGCGTAGCCCGTCTGTGCCGCCGTGCGCGCGGTCGATCGCGCGTTCGGGGTGCGGCATCATCCCGAGTACATTGCCCGCATCGTTGAGGACGCCCGCGATATTCCGCGCCGAGCCGTTGACATTGTCGGCGTAGCGGAAGGCGACGCGCCCTTCGCCTTCGATCCGGTCGAGGGTCGCAGCGTCGGCGAAATAATTGCCGTCGTGATGCGCGACGGGGATCGCGATCTCCTCGCCCGCGCCATAGCCCGCGGTGAACAGCGACTGGCTGTTTTCGACCTTCAGCGGCACGGTGCGGCACACGAAGTTGAGCCCCGCGTTGCGCATCAGCGCGCCGGGGAGCAACTGCGCCTCGGTCAGCACCTGAAAGCCGTTGCACACCCCGAGCACGGGGACGCCGCGCCCCGCGGCATCCGAAACCGCGCGCAGGATCGGCGAGCGCGCCGCCATTGCGCCCGAGCGGAGATAGTCGCCGTAGGAGAAGCCGCCGGGCAGTGCGATGAAATCGACGCCATCGGGCAATTCGCTCTCGCGGTGCCACACCATCGCGGGCGCCTTGCCCGTCACTTGTTCGAGCGCGACCGCCATGTCGCGGTCGCAGTTGGAGCCGGGAAAGACGATGACGGCGGTCTTCATGATCGCGGCTCCTGTATTACGGGCGTTCGATGCGGTAGTTTTCGATCACCGTGTTCGCGAGCAGCTTCGCGCACATCGCGTCGAGGTCGGCATCGCTCGTGCCGTCGGCGACGTCGAGTTCGATGAAGCGGCCCGCGCGGACGTCCGCAACGCCGCCGAAACCCAGCCCTTCGAGCGCATGATGGATCGCCTTGCCCTGCGGATCGAGAACCCCCGGCTTGAGCGTCACATAGACATTCACTTTCATGGGGGCGGACCTCTGCTTTGCGGTGCTGGGAAGATGGGGGCGCCTATGCCCGCGAATCGCGCTGCGGGCAAGGCCCGGCGGGGCGAAAATTGCCACTGTTCGGATTGCGAACCAATCGCAACTTTCCAGTTGCGAATCGCTCGCACTATCCCTAGATAGGCCTTGTTGAGAAGGATTCGCACATGGTCGTCTGTGTCTGCAACGCAATAAGGGAGCGCGATCTGCGCGACGTCGCGCGCGACGGCCAATTGCGCTGCGCCAAGGCCGCCTATGCGCAACTGGGTCGCAAACCCAAATGCGGCCAGTGCCTGCCTTTCGCTCGCAATATCATCAGCGACGTCGCCGAGACCGCCTGATTTTTCTTGGTTTTCCGCCATTTTTGACCTTGGCCTGATCGGTCCGGGGCGCGTATGATGCCGCCCGATCCCATCCCAAGAAAAATGACAGGACTGACAGCATGAAGGGCGACGCAAAAGTCATCGATTTCCTCAACGAGGCGCTCAAGAACGAGCTGACCGCGATCAACCAATATTGGTTGCATTACCGGATGCTCGACAATTGGGGCATCGCGCGCCTCGCGCATTTCGAGCGGCATGAATCGATCGACGAGATGAAGCACGCCGACAAGCTGGCGGACCGCATCCTTTTCCTCGGCGGCCTCCCCAATTTCCAGCTGCTCGGGCGCCTGCGGGTCGGTGAAACCGTCGAGGAGATACTGAAGGCCGATCTCGCGCTCGAGGAAGAGGCGATCCCGCTGCTCAAGGACGCGATCGCGCACAGCGAAAGCGTTCGCGACTATGTCAGCCGCGACCTTTTCTCGGACATCCTTGAAAGCGAAGAACATCATGTCGACGAGCTCGAAAAGCAGTTCGAAATGATCGAGCGCATGGGAATCGAGAATTACATCCAGTTACAGTCGAAGCCGGTCAGCGAAGATTGACGATGGCGCGAAGGCGGAGGGGGCTTCGTCCACGGCCTAAACCGTTGAAATGAGGGGAGCCTTCGGGCGCCCCCTTTTTTGCTTGTATATGCAAATAATTCGCAATAGCAAGATTGGGCAGTCCCCTCCTGCCGGCCGCTGCACCTTTCAGCTGCATTATGGCGGCCGGCATCTTTTTCAGGCGTGGGGCGGGACCAGGAAACGTGCCGGCCGATCCGGCGGGCATCGATGGGGAATCTTCATGCAGAGCAGCGAACTGGTCCGGAAATTCAACGCACAACCGCTAGTTCGCGACCTGCCCACCGACGCCGCCCAGGCCGTTCTCGCGCTCCGCTATTGCATCCTCTGCCGCCGTGGCGAGCGCGACCCGATGCCCGAGCTCGAACGGCGCTGGGGCCATATCCTCGTCGCGCGGCGCTTCCGGCTGGTGGTCGAGGCGATCGGCCATGTCTGGCCCGACCCCTTCGCGGTTGCCCCGCCCTGCTGCCCGCAGCTCAGCTTCGACGAGGCGCTGCTCGCGTCGATCGTCCGCGCCGCGGGCGCAGGCGACCGGATAGGATTCGACGTGCTGACAGGCGAGATGCTGGGCAGCGACGCGCGGGCGATGCTGTTCACCGCGCTCGAAAACTTCGTCCGCGCGCAGGCAACGGGGAGCGTGGGCGGGCTATAAGCCGCGCCCCGACTTCGCCAGCAGGAAGAATGGCGGTTTTGGGGTGGGGAGCGGATGTATCAACAACGTCGCCCCCGCGCAGGCGGGGGCCGCTAGCCGCCTATTCCTGCGCGGCCGCGTAAACCGACAGCGGCCCCCGCCTGCGCGGGGGCGACGGCTTATTTCGGTCCAAACTCGCCGCCGCTCCCGCTGCGCTACTCTGACCTCGCTCCGTTTATTCCGCGCCGCGCCATGCAGAAAGTCCGCAGCGCGACGGCGTCGTGATAAGCATTGTGCGGGACATGGCTGAGCTCGGCCGACGAGAAACTCACCACCTCGGCAAGCTCGAAGCTCACCGCCGAGACGATCAGCCGCCGCCCGTCGCTGGTCGCGAGCAGGCGCGCGGCGTGGACGATGTCTTCGGGCCAGTCGGCGGCGAGTACCGGATGCGGGTCGGGCGCCAGATAGTCGGCGAAGGCGTCCTGCAAGGCTTCATAGGCGACGGGCTCTGTGTCGAGCACCGGCAGCACATGCGCCGCGACCCAGGGTGTCGGGTCGCGGCACTCGACCGCGCCATAGAAGCGCGGGTGATCGGCATTCTCCGGCGCGAGTCCGATCGAGATCAGCGCGCCGCCGAAGCCGTTGAACTCGGCGTCGAGATAATAGCGCACACGCTACTTCGCGCGCGCGGCGTCGACACTCCAGATCCCGGCACCGCGCGTCGCGATGTACAGGAAGATAAAGCAGTAGAGGATGATCGTCTCGCCGCCGTTGGCGATCGGATAGGGCCCCTGGCTGCCGTGCGCGACCCAATAGCCGACCGCCGACATGCCGCTCGCGATAAAGGCGGCGGGGCGGGTCGCAAACCCGATGATGATCAGCGCGCCGGCAACGATCTCGATCGTCCCCGCCGCCTGCAGCATCGGGTTCAGAGGATAGGGAAAGGCGGTCGGAAAATTGAAAAATTTCTGCACGCCGTGCGCGAGAAAGAGCAATCCGGAAACGATCCGGAGCAGGGCATAGGCGCGGTCGCCGTGGTCGTCGAGAAACTTCATGGTCATCCCCCTCTCTTGCTTTGGATTGGGCGATGCTAGTGCAGCTCCGCGGCGTGACAAAGCGCATTATCCGAAACGATGCGTTTCCAATGACTTGGTTCGGCATCGCAACGAAATGTCGCCTTCCGGTCGATTTTTTCGCACGCCATGTCACGGGCGGCCGCGCTGTCTCGTCATGCAGGTACAACCCGATGAAGGAGATGTGAGATGACCAAGGTAGCCGACCCCTATGCCGCCGCCCCGACCCTTATGAAACAGTGGACCGCGACCGGCTTCGCCGTCGAGAAGAGCCTCGACAAGACGCTCGTCGAACTGGTGAAGATTCGCTCGTCGATCCTCAATGGCTGCGCCAACTGCATCAACATGCACACGGTCGACGCCCGCGCGCATGGCGAGACCGAACAGCGCATCTACCTGCTCGCCGCGTGGCACGAAGCCCCGGTCTATACCGACCGCGAACGCGCCGCGCTCGCCTGGACCGACGCCTTGACCCGCATGTCGGAAGGGCACACACAGAAGGCCGCGAAAGACGCGCTCGAGGCGCATTTCACGCCGGAGGAGCAAGTGAACCTCACGCTGCTGATCAACATCATCAACGGGTGGAACCGCATCGCGGTCGGCTTCGACCTCTGGTACGAGGGCGGCGTGCTGGTGAAAGCGGCCTGATGACCCCCGCGGGCATTCGCGGCGCGATGGAATCGGGCGCGGACGCGGCGGCGAGTTTCGACCCGTTGCGTCCGCTCCTCACCCGTGTCGCCTATCGGATGCTCGGTTCGGTCGCCGATGCCGAGGATGTGGTACAGGATGCCTTCATTCGCTGGCTCGGCACCGACCGGGACGCGGTGCGCGAGCCCGCGGCCTTCCTTCGTCGCACGGTGACGCGGCTCTGCCTCGACCAGCTCAAATCGGCGCGCGCGCAGCGCGAGACCTATGTCGGCCCCTGGCTCCCCGACCCGCTGGTCGAGGAGGAGGACGACGACGATGTGACGTTGCCGCTCATGCTCGCGCTCGAACGGCTCTCCCCTCTCGAACGCGCGGCCTTTCTTCTGCACGACGTCTTCGGCGTCGAGTTCGACGAAGTCGCAAAGACGATCGAACGCGACGCTGCCGCGACGCGCCAGCTCGCCGCGCGCGCCCGTACCCATGTCCGCGACGCGCGTCCGCGCTACAAGCTGGAGAAGGCGCACGGGCTCGAGATCGCCAACGCCTTTTTTGCGGCCTCACGCAGCGGCGACATGGGCGCGCTCGGCGCGATGCTCGCGGCCGACGTCGGCATGTGGTCCGACGGTGGCGGCAAGCGCCCTGCCGCGATGGTGCCCGTACTCGGCTTCGATACGGTGATGACGCTGCACCGCAGCCTTGCCGTATTGTTCGGCAAATATGGCTCGACGCTCGTGCACGTCGGCACGATCAACGGCTTGCCGGGCTTCGTGACGCGCGAGGCCGACGGCGAGTTTCAGACCACCGCGCTCGAGATCGAGAATGGCAAAGTTGCCGGCATCTATGTGATGCGCAACCCCGACAAGCTGAAGCATATGCATTGACCGAACCGGGGTGCCGGCCATGACCGACGCCCCGACCCGCGACCCATCCTATCCGCAGCAGGGAAGGCCGCAGCAAGCGCCGAGGGCGCAGCATGCGGCGCTGAACGCTGCCGGAGAGGCGGCAAAGGCGGTGCTGCTGGCAAAGGCGGCACCGATGGCGGCAAATTTGATAATCGTCTTCATGGTCATTCTCCTGATAGCTTGATGGTCTGATCGGATCAGGAGGCGCGCGGAGGCGGATGAGGCGGCGGCGTTGCGGTCCCGGCGCGCTGCGCGACCGAAGGGACCGGCAAAGGGACGGTCACCGCCATGCGCGGCGTGCTGTCGCCCTGTTCGGCGGCGATGAGCTTCGGTGCGCAGGAAGGGGCACACCCCGCGCCCGGAAGGGTGCAAGGTTGGTCGCCGTCGCAGCAATCGGCCGTGCTTCCGTCGCGGCAGTAGGTCGGCCCCGTCGCCGCGCTCGCCGGCCCGAGGGCCAGGATGAGCAGGGCGAGACAGGATAGCAGCAGGCGCATACCCGTTCTTCGCACGGCATTGCGGGACGGTTACGACATGCGAAGCCGTTTGCGCTATTTTTTCAGCCCAATCTCGCGCAGCCGTTCCTGCAGATACTCGTCGGCGGTGATCGGCGTCGGGTAGAGGTTCGGGTGCGCGGCATCGATGCAGCTCGGCAGCGTCTCGATCGGATAATCCGACCGGAAGTGGAGAAAGAAGGGCATCGAATAGCGCGCGACGCTCGCGCGGCCTTCGTCGGGGTTGCGGACGCGGTGCGTGGTCGAGGGCAGGCGGTTGTTCGTCAGTCGCTGCAGCATGTCGCCGACGTTGACCGCCATCGCTCCCGGCGGCGGCGATACGGGAAGCCAGCTGCCGTCCTTGTCGAGGATTTCGAGCCCCGCTTCCTCGGCGCCGAGCAGCAGGGTGATCGTGTTGATGTCCTCATGCGCCTCGGCGCGGATGCCCTTCGCGGGGCCTTCGACGGGCGGATAGTGCAGCAGGCGCATCACGCTGTTGCCGTCCTTCACCGTGTCGTCGAAGAAATCGGGCGCAAGGCCGAGGTAGCGGGCGATGCCCGACAGGAGCCGGCCGCCGACGCGGTCGAATTCGGCGAACAATTTGTCATAGACGGCGCGGAAGCCCTCGACTTCCTTCGGCCAGACATTGTTCGGCTGCTGCGCGGCGAGCCGGTGCCCCGCGGGCAGATCGCGCCCGACGTGCCAGAATTCCTTGAGGTCGACTTCCTTCGCACCCTTGGCGATCTCGGTGCCGAACGGGGTGTAGCCGCGCGCGCCGCCGCCGCCGGGAATGTGATAGGCGCGCTTGACGTCCTCGGGCAGCGCGAAAAAGGCCTTCGCCTTCGTCCAGGCGTCGTCGATCAGCTGGGGGTCGATGCCATGGTCGGTGATCATCGCGAAGCCGAAGCGCTCGAAAGAGGCGCCGAAATCCTTCGCGAACTGATCGGCGGGGAGCGACATGGAAATGACGGGAACGGCAGCAGTCATGCGTGATGGGTCCATATGATAGGGGCGCCGCCGGCGGGGGCGGTGGATGAGTCGCGATTTAGGCGCGGCGGCGCGACCTTTAAAGGGAAAAAGGCGGTTCCACCTCGCGCGGGGCTCGGCTAAGCCCGCCGCCATGGCAAAGCAATATTGGCTGATGAAATCCGAACCCGACGCCTATGCGTGGGAGCAACTCGTCAAGGACGGGACCGGGATGTGGGACGGAGTGCGCAACCACACCGCGAAGCTCAACCTGATGGCGATGAAGGTCGGCGACGAGGCGCTCTTCTATCACAGCAATATCGGCAAGGAATGCGTCGGGATCATGAAGATCACCGAGACGGCGTCGCCCGATCCGACGGCGGAGGAGGGCTCGCCCTGGGTGATCGTCCGCGTCGCGCCGGTGCGCGCGCTCAAGCATCCGGTGACGCTTGCCGCGATCAAGGCCGATCCGGCGCTCGCCGACATGGACCTCATCCGCCAGTCGCGGCTGTCGGTCGGGCGCGTCACGCCTGCCGAGTGGAAGCATATCCTGAAAAAATCCGAAAAGCCGGCGGGCTGATCCTCAGCGCAGCTTGACCTGGAGGTGCTTCGCGACCGACGGGTGCAGCGGGTGCGTGAACTCGCAGCCGTAATTATTGCCGTCCGCGCGGCGAATGATCGCTTCGAGCGGCTGGAGGCTGGGCAGGCTGACCCAGATCGCCTTGCCGATCTGCGGGCGCGAGAATGTCACCATCCGGAAACCCGTCGAGGACAGGTCGTACAGCTCGACATCGAAGGGATTGAAGCCGGGCTCGCGAAAGCGCGCCCGTGCCTGCACGGGCGAGCGTTCGGCACGGCGGCCCTTAGTGGTCGTCTTGGTGTTGGCGTTGGTCAGCACGTCTGTGTTCCCACCTCGCTGGTCGATTCGGGGCGAATTTAACGCCCCGTTGGTTATCGCAAGGTGAAGCGAATTGATGAAATTACGGGTAGGGATAAGTGTCGTCGACCGCCATCAAATGGCTCGGGAAGGGGGTGACGAGATGCACGGCGTCGCGCCAGTCGGCGGTCAGCCAGCGCTCATGGTCCTCGGCGTGCAGGATCATCGGCATCGCGACAGGAGCGAGGCGTTCGAGCAGGCCGTTCGGGTCGGTCGTCAGCACCGCGAAGCCCGGCCAGTCCTCGGTCTGGCGCTGGATGCCCGCGAAGGCGAAGATCGGGCGGCCGGGTACCGACGCCCAGCGCTGGCGCTTCGCGCCCGCGGGCCCCGACCAGATGGCGAAGCTCGTCGCCGGAATCAGGCAGCGGAGCTCGGGATGGCGGAGTGTCCCGATCCAGAACGGACTTGTCAGGTTGCGGACGGTGGCGACGGGCTGCGTGCCCTGCGGCGGGGGCGGGACGCCCCACAGTTTCGGGCGCAGATAGCGGCGCGGCCCGCCGCGGCTGTCGGGGGCGATCACCGGCGCGGGACGGCCGGGCGTGACATAGTCGCCGGTCCAGGGATCGTCGCCCGCATCGACGCCAAAAGTAGCGGAAATCTGCGCTGCTGTGGCGTCGAGCCGATAGAGCTGCATGTCTAGTCGAGATGCACGCGGCCGCGGCCGGCCTTGACCGAGCTCCGCGCTTTCTTGGTGTCGACGCGGCGGGCCTTCGCCGCCTTGCTCGGCCTGGTCTTGATCCGTTTCTCGGGGCGGACGAGCGCGGCGTCGACCAGTTCGTTCAGCCGCGCGCGGGCGTCGGCGCGATTGGCCTCCTGGGTGCGAAAGCTGCGGGCGAGAATGACGAGTTCGCCGGCGGAGGTCATCTTGCTTCCCGCGAGCGTCTTGAGCCTGCGATAGGCATCGGGCGCGAGTCCGAGCGCGAAGACATCGACGCGAAGCTGGCACGCGGTCGCGACCTTGTTGACATTCTGACCGCCGGGGCCCGACCCCGCCAAGAACTTCTCGGTGATCGCACTTTCGGGGATGTCAGCCACGGGTCGGCGACGCCCCTTCGGGTGCCGAAAAGCCCATCGCGGCGAAGCGATCGGGAAAGGGCGCCTCGGCAATTACTGGCGGCTTGACGTCACGTTTCACGACGAGCCGTTCGGCGTGGAGCATCGTGCGATCCTTCGCACCACCATTTCCGTAAACGGGATCGCCGACGATCGGAAAACCAAGCCCTTCGAGCGCATGGACGCGCAGCTGGTGCGTGCGGCCCGTCTCGGGGCGAAAGCGCAGCAGCGCGCGGCCATCGACTTCGGCGAGCTTTTCCCAATGCGAGACCGACGGCTTGCCCTTCGGATCGACAACCATGCGCCAGCCCTGTTCGGCGGTTGAGGTCTTGCCGAGCGGCAGGTCGATGGTGCCACCGTCGCCCGCGGGCACGCCGTCGAGGATCGCGAGATATTGTTTTTCGACCGCGCGCTCCTCGAAGGCGCGGGTGAAACGGCCGTGCGCCTTCGGATTGCGCGCGAGCAGCAGGCAGCCCGAGGTGTCGCGGTCGAGCCGGTGGACGGGCAGCGGCCAACGCTTGAAGCCGAAGCGCAGGCTGTCGAGATGATTCTCGAGGCTGAGGCTGCCGTCGCGAGGTGCGTCGACGGGCAGGCCCGCGGGCTTGTCGATGACAAGCGCCTCGCCGTCGAGGAAAAGGATATGGTCTGAAAGAAGCATGGCCGCGCTATACGGCGACGCTCTCCTCGCCGAAAGCGTAAACGTCCATCGCCAGAAACGCATAGGTCGTGCTGGCGTGGAGCCGCTTTGCGTGCAGGTTATCGCCGTGGGCGCCTGCTCCCATTGCGACGAACAGCGGCAGGATATGGTCGGGCGTCGGATGGTTGTCCTTCCCATGCGGCGCGCGCTCGACCGCATGGAGGACATCGTCGATCGCATTGGCCTCCATCCGGCCGGCGACCCAGGCAGTGAAGTCGCTGACCCATGCGGGCGCCGGGGCACCGATCGCCGGGCGCGTCGTGAAGAAAGCGCGGAGATTATGCGTGATACTGCCCGATCCGATGACGAGGACGCCTTCGTCGCGCAGCGGGGCGAGCGCCTGCCCCAGCGCATAATGCCATTCGGGAGATGCGTTCGAGGCGATCGAGAGCTGGACGACCGGAATGTCGGCGTCGGGATAGATCACCGACAGCGGCACCCACGCGCCATGGTCGAGCCCGCGCTCTGGATCGGCGGCGACGGCCAGACCGTGCGCGGCGAGCAGGTCGACAACGCGCTGTGCCAGCGCCGGATCACCCGGTGCCGGATAGCGCATCGCGAACAGCTCTTCCGGGAAACCCCCGAAATCGTGAATTGTCGGCGGTGCGGGCGAAGCGGTCACGGTCGCCCGGCCGTTCTGATACGCCGCATCATGATGCGCCGACACGACAAGGATCGCGCGCGGACGCGGCAGCGAGTTGCCCAGCCCGGCGAGGAAATCCCGCGCCGGGCTGGGCTCGAGCGCCATCATCGGCGAGCCATGCGAAAGGAACCAGCTCGGGAGACGGCGCATCGGTTCAGGCGATCAGCTTGGCGGCGGTCTTCGCGACGCGCTCACCCAGATAGCGGGCGCCGCCGAGATCGGCTTCGCTCGGCTGGCGCGAACCGTCGCCGTCGGCAACCGTCGTCGCCCCGTAAGGCGCGCCGCCCTTGACCTCGCCAACGCCCATCTGGCCAGCGTAGCCATAGTCGAGCCCGACGATCGTCAGGCCGAAGTGGAGCAGGTTGGTCAGGACCGAGAACAGCGTCGTTTCCTGCCCGCCATGCTGCGTCGCGGTCGAGGTGAAGGCCGCGCCGACCTTGCCGTTGAGCTTGCCCTGCGCCCACACGCCGCCGGCAGTGTCCCAAAAGCTCGCCATCTGGCTCGCCATGCGGCCGAACCGCGTCGGGGTGCCGACGACGATCGCGTCGTAATTCGCGAGCTCGTTCGGATCGCTCAGCAGCGGATGCGCGGTGTCGGTCTTGAAGCCCGCGGCCTCGATCACCGCCTGCGGGGCGGTTTCGGCGACGCGGCGGATGTCGACGTCGGCGCCTGCGGCGCGCGCGCCGTCGGCAACGGCATCGGCCATCTGTTCGACATGACCATAGCTCGAATAGTAAAGCACCAGTACCTTGGCCATCGTTCAGTCCTTTCCTTGCAGAGAGGCCGCCGCCACGCGGGAGGAAGCGCGCGGCGGCGACTTGGGGATCAAGCGGCCTGCTTGAGTTCGTCTATTGCGGCGGTTGCGCGGTTCACGGCATCGCCATCCATCATCTGCTGACCGGCGTCGATTACGGTGACGTCGGTGATGCCGACGAAGCCGAGAACATGACGCAGATAACCGGTCGCGAAATCATAGTCACTGCCGACCGGCACGCCGCCCGTGGCGACGACCAGATAGGCCTTCTTGCCCTTCAGCAGCCCTTCGGGGCCGGCTTCGGTGTAGCGGAAGGTACGGCGGGCGCGGGCGATGAGGTCGATCCAGGCCTTCAGCGACGCCGGAATCGCGAAGTTGTAGAGCGGCACGCCGATGACGATCGTGTCGGCGGCTTCGAGTTCGCCGATCAGCTCGTCCGATGCGGCGAGCGCGGCCTTCTGATCGGCGCTGCGGGCATCATCGTCGGTGAAGTTCGCGCCGACCCAGTTTTCGGTCAGCAGGGCCGGCGGGGTCTGGGCGAGGTCGCGCACGGTGACGCTGGCGCCATAACCCTGTTCGACTAGGCGGGCGACGAGCTTGTCGGCAAGCTGGCGGGTGGTCGAGCCCGCGTGGCGCGCGCTCGCATCGATACGAAGAATGTGGCTCATCTTGTTACTCCTTCAATCTGAACTTGGTGAAAAGGGGGTGGGCCGCCGCCGACGGGGAGGGGCTTGGCGGCGGCCCGGGGGACTCCGTCAGAGGCTGTCGACCAGCACCAGTTCGGCGTCGTCGAGCGCTTCGACCTCGATCGTTCCGACGTCGCGGATCGCGATGCCGTCGCGGGGGTCGGCATCCTGACCGTTGACGCGGATGCGGCCCTTGGCGGCGACGAGATAGGCGCGGCGGCCGGGGCCGAGGTCGTAGGCGAGCTTTTCACCCGCCTCGACCGTCGCCGCGGCCACACGGGCGTCGGCGCGGATCGGCAGCGCGTCGTCATCGCCCTCGATGCCGCTCGCCAGGGTCACGAACCGGCCCGACCGGTCGGCCTTCGGAAATTCGCGCTGGCCCCAACCGGGATTGCCGCCGCCTTGGGTTGGCATGATCCAGATCTGGAACAGCGTCGTTTCCTCGTCCTCAAGGTTGAACTCGCTGTGCATGACGCCGGTGCCGGCGCTCATTACCTGGACGTCGCCCGCCACGGTGCGGCCGGCATTGCCCATCGAGTCACGGTGGCTGATCGCGCCGCTGCGGACATAGGTGATGATTTCCATGTCGCGGTGCGGGTGGGCGGGAAAGCCCGACTGCGCCGCGATGGCATCGTCGTTCCAGACGCGCAGCGCGCCCCAACCCATGCGGCCGGGTTCGTAATAGTCGGCAAAAGAGAAGTGATGACGGGCATCGAGCCAGCCGTGATTGGCATGGCCCAGCGTGTCGAATTTGCGAATATCGATCATGGCCTTGTCCTTCCTGGGTGCGGCCTTGCCGGCATTGATGCCGGACCGCGCCCTTGTGTTGAGGACAAAATAGGCTTTGGGATCGTTTCGAAAATAGCGTAGATGGAAAATCATCGTTTCCATTTTCGAGGTATTTGGATGTCGCTTCCCGATTATGAAGGCTGGGCCTGTTTCGCCGCGGTTGCCGACAGCGGCAGCTTCACCGCCGCCGCCGCGACGCTCGGCCTGTCGAAGGCGAGCGTGTCGAAAGCGGTGACGCGGCTCGAGGGGTCGCTCGGCATCACGCTGCTGCTGCGCAGTTCGCGGCAGGTGACGCTGTCGACCGCCGGGGCGGGGCTGGTCGACGAGGCGCGGGCGATGGTCGCGGCGGCGGTGTCGGCGACCGAAGCGGCGCGCGGCGACCGCCGCGACCTTGCCGGGCCGATCCGCCTCGCCGCGCCGATGAGCTTCGGGATCAAGGTGCTGGGGCGTCCGCTCGCGACCTTTCTCGAAATGCATCCGGCGGTCGAGGTCGACATCATCCTCAGCGACGCGCGGAGCGACCTGGTCGCCGAGGGGATCGACCTCGCGCTCCGCATCTCGCGGATGGACGATTCCAGCCTGCTCGCGCGGACGATCGCGCCGGTCGCGGCGTCGGTGATCGCGAGCGAGGCGTATCTGGAGCGCCACGGTACGCCGCGCCACCCGCTCGAACTCGCGGGCCATCGGCTGGTCGGATACGGGCACCGCGAACGCGCGATGCCGCTCCACTTCCACCGCGAGGGCGAGCAGGCGACGGTCGTCCCCAGCGGGCCCCTGTTCGCGAACAACGGCGACATCGCGGTTCCTTTGCTTGTCGCGGGGGGCGGGATCGCGGTGCTGCCCGACTTCATCGCCGACCAGGAACTGGCGTCGGGCGCGCTGGTCCGCATCCTCACCGACTGGTCGCTGCCACAATCCTATCTGCATCTGCTGTCGCCGCCGTCGCGGCTGCGCCCCGCGCGCGTGACCGCGCTGGCGGACTTTCTGGTCGATGTCCTCAAACGCTCCTGCACCGGCGCGCATGACGATCATCTCGCCCGGCGAACGGGGTGAATCTGGTGCAAAATGGCAACGGAATTCGCCGCGACTCGTGGATTCCTGCGGGTTAAACCAAAATTAACCTTTTCCCTTCATTAGTTTCATGGTTAATGTTCCGGCAGTCTCGCGAGCGGGGTCCGGTCGGCGCATCCAGGGGGGTCGTGCGATCGGGTTCGCGGGATCATCGTGGGAAACAGTTAAGGGGTGCCCAATGCGCGTACTGCTGATCGAGGACGAGCCGACGACCGCGAAGGCGATCGACACGATGCTCACCACCGAGGGCTTCAACGTTTACACGACCGATCTGGGCGAAGAGGGCCTCGATCTGGGCAAGCTCTATGATTACGACATCATTCTGCTCGACCTGAACCTGCCCGACATGCACGGCTATGACGTGCTGAAGAAGCTGCGCACCGCGAAGGTGCAGACGCCGGTGCTGATCCTGTCGGGCATTTCGGAAATGGATTCGAAGGTGCGCTCGTTCGGCTTCGGCGCCGATGACTATGTCACCAAGCCGTTCCACCGCGACGAGTTGGTCGCCCGCATCCATGCGGTCGTCCGCCGGTCGAAGGGCCACAGCCAGAGCGTCATCAAGACTGGCAAGCTCGCGGTCAACCTCGACACCAAGACGGTCGAGGTCGACAGCGTCCGCGTGCATCTGACCGGCAAGGAATATCAGATGCTCGAGCTGCTCTCGCTCCGCAAGGGTACGACGCTGACCAAGGAAATGTTCCTGAACCACCTCTATGGCGGCATGGACGAGCCCGAACTGAAGATCATCGACGTCTTCATCTGCAAGCTGCGCAAGAAGCTGGCGCTCGCCTGCGGCGGCGAAAATTATATCGAGACGGTCTGGGGTCGCGGCTATGTGCTGCGCGATATCGATGATGAGGGGAATGAAGTGCGCCGGGTCGCCTGAGCCGCTTCAAGCCAGTTATTACACGGGGACCCGGCGCGGAGCGATCCGCGCCGGTTTCCGTTTGGGCATCAGCCGGCGGTTTTCGCCGCGACGGCGATGGCCTCGATCTCGATCCGGAAGCGGAAATGCAGCGGTCCGGTCGCGATGACGCTCCGCGCCGGCCGCGCGGTGCCGAAGAAGGCGCCATATACCTCGTCGAGTTCGTCCCAGTCGGCGATGTCGGTCAGATAGACGGTCGTCTTGACCACCTGCGAAAGGTCGGCGCCCGCGCTTGCGAGCACCGCGCGCAGGTTGGAAAGCGCCTGTTCGGCCTGCTCCCGGAACGATGCCGCCGCCAGCGTCGTATCGCGGCCCGGCCGCAGAGGGAGCTGTCCCGACACGAAAATAAGGCCGCCGCCGAGGGTGAAGGGCGAATAATGCGGACCTGTATTGCCCGATGTCATCTCATGCTTTTCCCGATCATGTCACCGACGATAGCATGGCTTTTCGACGGGCGGTCGAAAAATGGCCGAATGACGGGTTGCGACCGGTTGCGGACGTTTGTTAAAGTGGTAATAATTGCCTTATGACCACCGCTCGTCCTTCCATTGTCGCCCTCGGCGTAGCCGCTTTGATGATGAGTGGATGTGACAATCTCGTTGAGCGTAAGTCCAGCGACCAATCCGTAAGTTCGGCGGCAGGTGTCGATGGCGCCTCTACTTTTGACATTGTTCCCGCTGAACGCATTGCGCTCCAGCAGCAGGCGCGCGCGGGCGATGGGGAGGCCGCTTATAAACTTGCACTCTTCTATGGGATGGCGGGAGGAGAATCTGGCTTTGCCGGTGACCCGAGAAACTTGCGGGAAGAAGAGCGATGGCTGCGGCTTTCAGCAAAGGCCGGGTTCGAGCCCGGTAGGCATTCCTTGGCAGTGAAAATTGGCCCAAAGGATTGCCCCACCGCGCGTCAAATGATGACCGAAATCGCGGAAACGAGTAGCGACCCCCAACTTAGTGAAAATGCCCAGTCTTGGTTAAAGGACGACGCTCTTTGCAAATGACCGCTAACGACCGATTGCGGACATTGATCCTCCCTGTGCCGCAGGCATGGGGAGGTGGCAGCGCGAAGCGCTGACGGAGGGGCAAGTGGCGCGGCCGCGGCCGCCTGCGGCGACGGTCCCCCTCCCCATGGCTGCGCCACAGGGAGGATAATTCCTTCATCGTCACCCCGGACTTGATCCGGGGTCCATGACTTCGCCGCCGCCGTGGATCCCGGATCAAGTCCGGGATGACGAATGAGGATCAGCGAACGTCCGCTCACCACCCCAAAGCCGCCATCGGCTTCAAATAAGCCTTTCCTACATTATCCGCCTGTGCCAGCCTTTACCCTGCTCTTTCATCTGGTGGACAAAAGCGGTCTCGGCCCGGCTTGCGGGCGCGGCGTGCGCGATGCGTTCGGCAATCCTGCCGGTCACAAACGGGGTGATGCATTGGGCTGAACTTTCCTGAACTTTGGAGTCCGGGCTGCGATGACCAGCGAGGCATGACAGCCCCGCACCCCATTTATCCGTCTGGCTTTTGGGCCGCCCATGAAGCCGTCGGCGCAATTCGTCTCCAAAACGCGACGGTCTGAAACTCCGCTCCAGAACCGGCGCCTCGAGCGCGGAATTAATGGATCCTGACTCTAGACGCCGGTCCGTTTTCACCCTATGTTCAGGGAACGGGGCGCAATAATCGGGGCTCCGGACGTTTAGAGGGGCGATTCTTGCGGCTTTTGCTGACCCTTTTGGCTTTGCTCACCGGTTTCGCGAGTGCGGACCGGGCGATGGCTGCGCCTGCCGTTCCGGCGGCGATGGGGTCGCTCGTCATGCTCGCCGAAAGCGCGGGCAAAGTCGAGGCCAGCGACAGCGAGCGCCGTCCGGCGGCCACCACACCGACCCGCCGCGCCAGCGGCGGCGGCGGCAAGCCGCGCAAGGCGGGCCCGCCGCATCTTCCCGGCCTCCTCACCGGCAGCGACCGCGCGCTCGAATAGCATCGCCCGCTGACGCCCTTTCGGGCTTTGCCTCCGCTCGCGCGGGGGCCGTTGCATATCATTCGCGTGCGGTTTGAAACTGCGCTGAAGCCATAGAATTCCAAGGAAATCCATTATGTTCGGCAGCCTTGCCAAGAGCCTGTTCGGTTCGTCCAACGACCGTTATGTCGCCTCGATCCGCAAGATCGTCGCCAAAATCAACGCCTTCGAACCCGAGCTCGAAGCGCTGAGCGACGAGAATCTGAAGGCGCAGACGCAAAAATTCCGCGACCGCCTCGAGGCCGGCGAGACGCTCGACGACATCCTGCCCGAAGCCTTTGCGACGGTGCGCGAAGCGGCGAAGCGCACGCTCGGCATGCGTCACTTCGACGTGCAGATGATCGGCGGCATCGTCCTCCACCGCGGCGAGATCGCCGAGATGGCGACGGGCGAGGGCAAGACGCTGATGGCGACCCTGCCCTGCTATCTCAACGCGCTCGAGGGCAAGGGCGTCCATGTCGTGACCGTCAACGACTATCTGGCGCGCCGCGACGCCGAATGGATGGGCATCGTGTACAGCTTCCTCGGTCTCACGACCGGGATCATCGTCCCGAACCTCAACGAGACGCAACGCCGCGAGGCCTATAACAGCGACATCACCTACGCGACGAACAACGAGCTGGGGTTCGATTACCTCCGCGACAATATGAAGTTCGACCGCCAGCAAATGGTCCACCGCGAATTCAACTTCGGCATCGTCGACGAGGTCGACTCGATCCTCATCGACGAGGCGCGCACGCCGCTGATCATCTCGGGCCCGACCGACGACAAGTCGGAGATGTACGTCCGCGTCAACGAGGTCGTGCATCAGCTCGTCGAGGAGGATTATGAGAAGGACGAAAAGTCCAAGTCGATCAACCTGACCGAAGAAGGCACCGAGCATGTCGAACGGCTGCTCGAAGCTGCGGGTCTGCTGCAGGGTAGCAACCTCTATGACATCGAGAACACGCAGGTCGTGCATCACGTCAACCAGGCGCTGAAGGCGATCCAGATGTTCAAGCTGGACATCGATTATATCGTCAAGGACGGCAAGGTCGTCATCATCGACGAGTTCACCGGCCGCATGATGGACGGCCGCCGCTGGTCCGACGGCCTGCACCAGGCGGTCGAGGCCAAGGAAGGCGTGCAAATCGAGCCCGAGAACCAGACGCTCGCGTCGATCACCTTCCAGAATTACTTCCGCATGTATCCGAAACTCAGCGGCATGACCGGCACGGCCGCGACCGAAGCGGCCGAATTCTTCGACATCTACAAGATGAACGTCGTCACCATCCCGACCAACCGCCCGATCGCGCGGCAGGACGACGAGGACGAATTCTACAAGAATATCACCGACAAGTTCGGCGCGATCGCGAAGACGATCCGCCAGGCGCAGGAGCGCGGCCAGCCGGTGCTCGTCGGCACCGTATCGATCGAGAAGTCGGAGCTGCTGTCGTCCTTCCTCGAAAAGGAAGGCGTGGCGCACAGCGTGCTCAATGCGCGCTTCCACGAAAGCGAGGCGCATATCGTCGCGCAGGCGGGCCGGACCGGAGCGGTCACCATCGCAACGAACATGGCGGGCCGCGGCACCGACATCAAACTCGGCGGCAACGAAGAGTTTCGTATCGAGGATGAGCTGAAGGACATGCCGGCGGGCCCCGAGCGCGAGGCCGCCGAGCAGCGCATCCGCGACGAGGTCGCGGCCGAACGCGAAGCCGTGCGCGCCGCGGGCGGGTTGTTCGTGCTCGCGACCGAACGCCACGAAAGCCGTCGTATCGACAACCAGCTGCGCGGCCGGTCGGGGCGTCAGGGCGACCCCGGCCTGTCGAAATTCTATCTCTGCCTCGACGACGACCTGCTGCGCATCTTCGGGCCGGACACGTTGTTCGCCAAGATGATGAACAAGAATCTGGAAGATGGCGAGGCGATCGGCTCCAAATGGTTGTCGAAGGCGATCGAGACCGCGCAGAAGAAGGTGGAGGCGCGCAACTACGATATCCGCAAGCAGGTCGTCGAATATGACAACGTCATGAACGACCAGCGTAAGGTCATTTACGAACAGCGCGGCGAGATCATCGACAGCGAGACCGTCGACGAGGTGATGACGGCGATGCGCGCCGAGACGGTGAATGCGATCGTCGCCGACGCCTGTCCGCCGGGCAGCTATCCCGAGCAGTGGGATATCGAGACGATGAAGGCGCGCGTCGCCGACGTGCTCGACCTCAATCCGCCGATCGACGCGTGGATGCAGGAGGATGCGGTCGATCCCGAAATCTTCGAGGAACGCATTCAGCAAATGGCGGACGCGGCCGCGGCCGAAAAGGCGGGGCAGGTCGAACCCGAAACCTGGCGCAGCGTCGAAAAGTCGATCCTGCTCCAGACGCTCGACCATCACTGGAAGGATCACCTCGCGACGCTCGACGCGCTGCGCCAGGCGATCTTCCTGCGCGCCTATGCGCAGAAGCAGCCGATCAACGAATATAAGCAGGAAGCCTTCGCGCTGTTCGAGCGGATGCTCTCGAATATCCGCGAGGATGTGACGCGCACCGTCGCGCGGATCGATTTCCAGTTCCAGGAGCCCGAGGCGATGCCGCTTCCCGAACTGCCCGACTTCCTGACCACGCACATCGATCCGTTCACCGGCGAGGATGACAGCGCCGATATCGACGGCGGCCAGCTGGGCGTGATCGCGAACACGCTGCCGCCGATGCAGGCGCCGCGCCCGGATTTGCCCGAGGGCGAAAACCCTTACGCGGCGCTCGAGATCAGCCGTAACGCGCCGTGCCCGTGCGGCTCGGGTCGCAAGTACAAGCATTGCCACGGGCAGCTATGACGTCAGGCTGAGGCAATGCCCGGACTCGCCGCTCTCTTCGGATTGACCGCGCTGCTGTATGCGGCGGTCGGTTTCGGTGGCGGGTCGACGTACACTGCGCTGCTGCTCTTGGGCGGTGTCGCGGTCGGGCTCGTCCCGGCGATCAGCCTCGCGTGCAATGTCGTCGTCGTCACCGGCGGGACGATCCGCTTCGCGCGCGCCGGAGTGATGCCGTGGGCCAAGGCGCTTCCCCTGGTCGTCGTCGCGGCGCCGCTCGCCTTTCTTGGCGGGCTGACCCCGGTGAAACAGGGCGTGCTCGTCATTCTGCTCGGCGTGTCGCTGCTCGCCTCGGCCATCGCGCTGCTGTTCCAGCCGCAGACCGCGAAGCCCGTCGAGCTGTCGCCCAAGCTGTTGCTGCCGATCGCCGCGGCGATCGGCTACCTTGCGGGCGTCGTCGGCATCGGTGGCGGTATCTTCCTCGCGCCGATCCTCCACCTCATCCGCTGGGCCGAGGCGCGCAGTGTCGCCGCGACCGCCAGCCTGTTCATCCTCGTCAACAGCCTGTTCGGGCTGACCGGCCAGCTGATCAAGGGCAAGGGCGCCGAGATGATCGACGCGGTCGCCGGGCACTGGCCGCTGCTCGTCGCGGTGCTGATCGGCGGCGCGGTTGGTACCCAGCTCGCGGTCAAGACCGGGCCCGCGACGCTGATCCGGCGGCTGACAGCGCTGCTCGTCGGCTTTGTGGCATTGCGCCTGCTCTTTGGTTTTTAAGGGCTTTCAGCGCTCTTGCCTTCCGGCGTGTCAGTGCTAGCATCACCCAACAAGCTTGGCGGCCGCGTAGCCTACAAGCGACGCAGCAGGCAGGGATGACCCGGGCCGCGCACCGCGCGCGGCCGGACCGAAGGTATGTTGCGTGGAAAGGGCTGGGGCATTCCTTTTTTCGACGAGATGACGGGACATGGGGGCGAGGTCCGATCGCCCTACCGCGATTATCATGACTGGTTCGATCGTGAGGATGCGGCCCGCATCCAGCGCAAGGCGCAGCAGGCCGAGGCCTTTTTTCGTACCACCGGCATCACCTTCAACGTCTATGGCGAGGATGAGGCCGACGAGCGGCTGATCCCGTTCGACGTCGTCCCGCGCATCATCTCGGCGGGCGAATGGCGCCGCCTGTCGCGCGGGATCGAACAGCGCGTGCGCGCCCTCAACGCCTTCCTCCACGATATCTACCACCGGCAGGAAATCCTTCGCGCCGGCCGCGTGCCGGTCAATCTCATCTCGCGCAACGAGGCCTTCCTGCCGATGATGATGGGTATGGACCCGCCGGGCGGCGTCTATACACATATCAGCGGCATCGACATCGTCCGCACCGGGCCGAATGAATATTATGTGCTCGAGGATAATGCGCGCACACCATCGGGCGTGTCGTACATGCTCGAGAATCGCGAGACGATGCTCCAGATGTTTCCCGAGCTGTTCGCGAAAATATCGGTGCGCGAGGTCAGCGACTATCCGCTCAACCTCTTGAAGTCGCTCTCGGCCTGCGCCCCGCCGAAGTGCAACGGCACGCCGACGGTCGCGGTGTTGACCCCCGGCATCCACAACAGCGCCTATTTCGAGCACAGCTTCATCGCCGACCAGATGGGCGCCGAGCTGGTCGAGGGGCATGACCTGCGCGTCGTCGACGGCCGCGTCGCGATGCGCACGACGCAGGGCTATACGCCGATCGACGTCATCTATCGCCGCGTCGATGACGATTTCCTCGACCCGCTCAATTTCCGGCCCGATTCGATGCTCGGCGTGCCGGGCATCTGGGACGTCTATCGCGCCGGCGGGATCACGATCGCCAACGCGCCGGGTACCGGGATCGCCGACGACAAGGCGCTCTACAGCTACATGCCCGACATCATCGAATTCTATACGGGCGAGAAGGCGCTGCTGCCCAATGTGCCGACGTGGCGCTGCAGCGATCCCGACCATCTGAGGGAGGTGCTGGAACGGCTGCCCGAACTGGTCGTGAAGGAAGTCCACGGCTCGGGCGGCTACGGCATGCTCGTCGGCCCGGCTGCAAGCAGGAAGGAGGTGGCCGCCTTCCGCAAGAAGCTGGAGGCGAACCCCGGCAATTATATCGCGCAGCCGACGCTGTCGCTCTCGACCGTCCCGATCTTCACCAAGGCGGGGCTGGCACCGCGGCACGTCGACCTTCGGCCCTTCGTGCTGATGTCGCCGCAGGGGATCACGATCACGCCCGGCGGGCTGACGCGCGTCGCGATGACCAAGGGGTCGCTGGTCGTCAATTCGAGCCAGGGCGGCGGCACCAAAGACACCTGGGTATTGGAAGACTGATGCTCGGGAAAACGGCAGGATCGCTGTTCTGGATGGCGCGCTACCTCGAGCGCAGCGAGAATAATGCGCGGCTGATCGACGCGGGCTTCCGCATCGCGCTGACGCGGTCGAGCACCGCGGCGGCCGAATGGCGCTCGGTGCTCGTCACCGCGGGACAGGATGTCCGGTTCCGTCAGGCGCATCAGGACTATCATTCGCAACGCGTCGTCGATTTCATGCTGCGCGACCCGGCCAATCCGTCGAGTATATTATCGGTGGTCAAGCAGGCGCGCGACAATGCGCGCACGGCGCGCACCTATCTCACCCGCGAAGTATGGGAGGCGGTCAACACCAGCTGGATGGCGCTCGGCGCGCAGCTCAAGCGGCAGGTGCGTGAGGACGATCTGCCCGATGTGCTCGCGGCGATCCGCCAGAACAATGCCCTTGTCCGCGGGGCCTTTTCGGGCACGATGCTGCGCAACGACGGCTATAATTTCGCGCGGCTCGGCACCTTCCTCGAACGCGCCGACAACACCGCGCGCATCCTCGACGTCAAATATTATCTGCTGCTGCCGTCGGTTGCGCATATCGGCACCTCGATCGACAATGTGCAGTGGGAGACGATCCTGCGCTCGGTGTCGGCGCACCGCGCCTATCACTGGCTCTACGGTACCGAGATCAGCGCGCTCAAGATCGCCGAATTCCTGATCCTCTACAAACAGATGCCGCGCAGTCTTGCTTTCTGCTGCGACCAGATGAACGACAATCTAGGCCTGCTCCAGCGCGCCTATGGCGTGGAGACCGACGCGATCCGCATGGGTTCGTCGATGTGCCGCGAACGCCTGTCGCGCCCGATCGGGTCGATCTTCGACGGCGGGCTGCACGAATTCATCACCGACTTCCTTCGCGCCAACGCCGCGCTCGCGCAGCAGATCGAGCGCGACTACCGGTTTGTGGAATGACGATGAAACTGCGTGTCGAACATACCACCCATTATCAGTACGACAGCCCGGTTCGCTACGCGCTGCAGCAGCTCAAGCTGACGCCGAAGGAGCGACCCGGACAACAGCTGATCCACAACTGGACGATCGAGATCGACGGCGGTTCGCAGCAGCTCCATTATACCGACCATCACGGCAATGGCGTCGACCTGATCGCTGTCGACAGCGGCGCGAGCGAGCTTGTCATCCGCTGCGCCGGCGAGGTCGAACTGGTGACGTGGGACGGGGTGATCGGCCCGCATCGCGGGCCGATGCCGCTGTGGGGCTTCCTGCGCCGCACGCCGCTGACGCGGCCGGGACGCGGGGTGCGCGCGCTGGTATCCTCGCTGGGCCGCGATTTTGCATCGGATATCGAGCGCGCGCACGCGCTGTCGGCGCTGATCCTCGAAAAACTGCCGTACCGGATCGGCGTGACCGATGCCGAAACGACGGCTGAGACCGCGCTCTCTGGCGAGGGCGGCGTGTGTCAGGACCACACCCATATCTTCATTTCGGCAATGCGGCAGCTCGGGCACCCGGCGCGCTATGTCTCGGGCTATCTGATGATGAACGACCGGACGCATCAGGATGCGACGCACGCCTGGGCCGAGGCCCATTTCGACAACATTGGCTGGATCGGTTTCGACGTCAGCAACGGCCATTCTCCGGATCGCCGTTACATCCGCGTCGCGACCGGGCTCGACTATCGCGATGCGGCCCCGGTTCGCGGGATGCGTTATGGTGCAGCGCAAGAAAATCTGGTTGTCCAATTGCAGGTCCAGCAATAAGCGGGCTGCGGGCGATCAGAATAATCCGGGGCGGGAAACGGGATTCGATGACTTATTGCGTTGGCATGCGTTTGAACAAGGGGCTGGTGTTCATGTCGGACACCCGCACCAATGCCGGCGTCGACGATATCTCGCAGGTCCGCAAGATGCGCAGCTGGCATGTGCCGGGCGAGCGCGTGATCACCCTGATGTCGGCGGGCAACCTCGCAACGACGCAAGCGGTCGTCAGCTTGCTCGACGAGCGCACCAAGGCCCCCGAGGAACGGCATCCCTCGATCCTCGCCGCGCCGTCGATGTTCGCGGTCGCGACGATCGTCGGCGAGACGCTACGTCAGATCGTGATGCGCCACAATGACGAGGGGCCGGCGGCGGAGTCGCTGTTCCGCGCGTCGCTGATCGTCGGCGGGCAGATCAAGGGCGCCGAGCCGCGGCTGTTCCTGGTCTATCCCGAAGGCAATTTCATCGAGGCGGGGGAGGATAATCCCTTCTTCCAGATCGGCGAAACGAAATACGGCCGGCCGATCATCGTGCGCTCCTATGATCCCGCGATGTCGTTCGAGGATGCGGTGAAATTGCTGTGTGTCTCGTTCGATTCGACGATCCGCGCCAATGCCGGCGTCGACCTGCCGATCGACCTCAAAGTGCACGAGCGCGACGATTTCACTACGGTCCGCGAACGTCGTTTCGAGCGCAACGATCCCTATTTCGAAAGCGTCGCCGACGGCTGGGCCGAGGCGCTGGGAATCGCGCTGGCGGAGCTTCCCGACTTTCATTTCTGATCCCGGCCGGCAATCGCAGGCTCGCGCCGCTAACGAAAAAGAAATGGCCCGGAAGGTGCGTAACCTTCCGGGCCTTGTTGCTCCGGCCGTCAGGGAGGGGGGAGGAGCGGCCGGAACTGGGGTCGCTCCCTCTATGGCGCCCGCCGCTCCGCCGCTCAATCATACCAAAGCATGATGCGGCCTATCCGGGGACTGCGGCCGATATTGTCAGCGGTTCTTTCGTCCTTCGATCAGCCCGTCGACGAGGCTCGGGTCGGCGAGCGTCGACGTGTCGCCGAGCGATCCGAAATCATTTTCCGCGATCTTGCGCAGGATGCGGCGCATGATCTTGCCCGAGCGCGTCTTGGGCAGCCCCGGGGTCAGGTGGATATGGTCGGGGGTCGCGATCGGGCCGATTTCCTTGCGGACCTGCTGCTTGAGCGCCGCGACGATCGCGTCGGTGGCCTCGACCCCTGCGTTCAATGTGACATAGGCGTAGATGCCCTGACCCTTGATGTCGTGCGGGAAGCCGACGACCGCGGCCTCGGCGACATCCTCGTGCAGGACGAGCGCGCTTTCGACCTCGGCGGTGCCCATGCGGTGGCCCGAGACGTTGATCACATCGTCGACGCGGCCGGTGATGCGCCAATAGCCGTCGGCGTCGCGGCGGCAGCCGTCGCCGGTGAAATATTTGCCCTTGTAGGTCGAGAAATAGGTCTCGGCAAAGCGGCCGTGGTCGCCGTAGATCGTGCGGGCCTGTCCGGGCCAGCTGTGCGTGATGCAGAGGTTACCTTCCGCCGCGCCGCCCGTTTCTTCGCAGACGAGCGTGTTGCCCTCGGCGTCGACGAGTTCGGGGCGGATGCCAAAGAAGGGCTTGCCCGCGCTGCCAGGCTGCATCGCGTGCGCGCCGGGTAGGGTGGTGATCATGATCCCGCCGGTCTCGGTCTGCCACCAGGTGTCGATCACGGGGACGCGGCCTTTGCCGACAATCTGGTGATACCACCGCCATGCCTCGGGATTGATCGGTTCGCCGACGCTGCCGAGCAGGCGGATCGATGACAGGTCGTGGCGCGTGACATAATCGTCGCCCTCGCGCATCAGCGCGCGGATTGCCGTCGGCGCGGTGTAGAGAATATTGACGCGATGCTTGTCGACGACCTGCCAGAAGCGGTCGTGGTCGGGGTAGTTGGGAATCCCCTCGAACATCAAGGTCGTCGCGCCATTCTGCAGCGGGCCATAAACGACATAGCTGTGTCCGGTGACCCAGCCGATGTCGGCGCTGCACCAGAAGATCTCGCCGGGGCGATAGTCGAAGCCGTACCAGAAGGTCGTCGCGGTCCAGACGCTGTAGCCGCCGACGGTATGCAGTACGCCCTTGGGCTTGCCGGTGGAGCCCGAGGTGTAGAGGATGAACAGCGGGTCTTCGGCATTCATCGGCTCGCACGGACAGTCTGCGCCGACGTCGGCCGACAGCGCGTCGTACCAATGGTCGCGGCCTTCTTTCATCGCGACGTCGCCGCCGGTGTGCGCGATGACGAGCACCGCCTTCACATCGACGCGTTCGAGCGCCTTGTCGACATTGGCCTTGAGCGGCACGGTCTTGCCGCCGCGCAGGCCCTCGTCGGCGCAGATCACCCAGTCGCTCGCGCAATCCTCGATGCGGCCGTGGATTGCCTCGGGCGAGAAGCCGCCGAACACGACGCTGTGCACCGCGCCGATGCGCGCGCAGGCGAGCATCGCGACCGCGCCCTCGGGGATCATCGGCATATAGATGGTGACGCGGTCGCCCTTCTTGACGCCCATCTTCTTGAGCGTGTTCGCCATGCGGATGACGTCGGCGAGCAGCGCGGCGTAGCTGATCGTCCGCGTCTCGCCGTCGGGGGCGTCGGGTTCGAAGATGATCGCGGTGTGCATCCCGTGGCCCGCGGCGACATGGCGGTCGAGCGCATTGTGACAGAGGTTGAGGACGCCGTCCTCATACCAATTGATTTCGACGGGGCCGTAGGACCAGTTGCCGATTTTCGTCGGCGGTGTGATCCAGTCGAGACGCCTGGCCTGTTCGGCCCAGAAGCTGTCGGGATCGCTCACGCTCTGCGCATAGAGGCGGTCGTAGTCGGCGGCGGTGCAATGCGTGTTCGCGGCGGCGTCGGCGGGGACGGGGACCAAAGGTTCGGAGGGGGGTAGGTCGGACACGTCTGATTCTCCCGCTTTCGATTTGACTCGGTTGCTGGCTGCGATAACCCGCGAGCCACAAACTGCAAGGGCGGTCGCCCTTATACGGAAGGATGGATGATGGCCGGGATCGGCGAAGAAGTAGCGCATTTGTTGGACGCGCTGGGTGTCGACAGGGCGGCGTGGACTGACGGATCAATGCCGTCGCACTCGCCGCTGACCGGCGAGCACGTCGCGTCGGTGCGCGTCGCCGACGCCGCCGATATCGATGCGGCGCTGAACCAGGCGAGCGCGGCGTTTCGTGCGTGGCGGAACGTTCCCGCCCCGCGTCGCGGCGAACTGGTGCGGCTTTTCGGCGACGAATTGCGGGCCGCCAAGGACGATCTGGCGAAGCTGGTGACGATCGAGGCGGGCAAGATCCCGTCCGAGGGCGCGGGCGAGGTGCAAGAGATGATCGACATCTGCGACTTCGCGGTCGGGCTGTCGCGCCAGCTATACGGCCTGACGATCGCGACCGAGCGGCCGGGGCACCGGATGATGGAGGTCTGGCATCCGCTGGGCGTCGTCGGGGTGATTTCGGCGTTCAACTTTCCGGTCGCGGTGTGGGCGTGGAACGCGGCGCTTGCACTGGTGTGCGGCAACAGCGTGGTGTGGAAACCGTCGGAAAAGACGCCGCTGACCGCGCTCGCGACGCAGGCGATTTTCGAGCGCGCGGTGGCGCGTTTCGGCGATGCGCCCGCGGGGCTGTCTCAGCTGCTGATCGGCGGGCGTGAGGCTGGCGAGGCGCTGGTCGACGACGCGCGCGTTGCGCTGGTCTCGGCAACCGGATCGACGCGGATGGGCCGCGCCGTGGCGCCGCGATTGGCTAAGCGTTTCGCCCGCGCGATCCTCGAGCTTGGCGGCAACAACGGCGTGATCGTCGCGCCTTCGGCCGACCTCGACCTGGCGCTGCGCGGCGTCGCCTTCGGGGCGATGGGAACTGCGGGGCAGCGCTGCACGACGACGCGGCGGCTGTTTCTTCATGACGGCATCTATGACGGTTTCGTGGCGAAGCTTAAGGCCGCCTATGCCAGCGCGGGTGTCGGCAATCCGCTGGAGGGCGAGGTTCTCGTCGGGCCGCTGATCGATCGGGCCGCTTATGAGAGGATGCAGGAGGCACTGGGTGCGGCAGAGGCAGCGGGCGGGGTGGTGCACGGCGGCGAGCGCGTCGGCGAGGGCGCCAGCTTCTATGTGAAGCCCGCGCTTGTCGAGATGCCGGGGCAGGTCGGGCCGGTGCTCGAAGAGACCTTCGCGCCGATCCTCTACGTCATGCGCTACTACGACCTCGATGCCGTGATCGGGCTGCACAATGACGTCGCGGCCGGGCTGTCGTCGGCGATCTTCACCACCGACATGCGCGAGGCCGAGCGGTTTCTGGCCGCGAGCGACTGCGGCATCGCGAACGTTAACCTTGGCACCTCGGGCGCCGAGATCGGCGGCGCATTCGGGGGCGAAAAGGAAACCGGCGGCGGGCGCGAGAGCGGTTCGGACAGCTGGCGCCAATATATGCGCCGCGCGACGAATACGGTGAATTATTCTGACGCGCTGCCGCTCGCGCAGGGGGTTTCGTTCGAGATTTAGCTTCCGAAAAGCCGGTCCAAAATTTCCGTTCGCATCGAGCGAAGTCGAGACGCCCATCGGAGTGGTGCGAGGCCGACAGGTGTCTCGACTTCGCTCGACACGAACGGAATAGAGGTTGGATCAGATTGACCGCCAACCGAAGCCTTCCTCCAACGCCACAATCTGCCCTGCCGTGCCCACCGGCTCGGCCTTGCCATCAGTCAAGAACGCCAGCATCGCCGCGTCGGTCACATCAACATGCGCCAGTGTGCGTGCGCCTTCGGGCGTGCGCGCCACCACGACACCCGCTTTCGGACTGCCGTCACGGTCGTAAAAGACCGTGTAGCTCTCGATCGTCGCCGGCCCCGCATAATCCTCGATCAATTCAGGCACCGGTCGACGCTTCGTTTCCGCCTCGGCCTGATAGTCGAAATCCTGCGGAAAACTCGCCGCCGCGATCGGCTCGCTGCCCAGCACGATGCAATGATTGTCGGTTGCGAAGCCGCCATTGGCGAACAGGAATCCATAGCGGCCTCCGCGGCGGAGTTTCTCCACCATCGAGACGATCGCATGGCTCATATAATTGGCGATCGGGCCGCCGCCGAAGGTCAGCCCGCCGAACACCGTTGCGGGCCGGTCGGCGGGCCAGCCGAGCGTGCGCCGCGCCATCTTGGGCACGCAGGGGAAGCAGCTGTAGAGTTCGACATAGTCGAAATCGCCGACCGCCATGCCATTCAGCTCAAGCGTGCGATTGATCGACGTCTCCATGCTCACGCTGCCGTCGTAGCGGTCGCGGTGGAGGATGCTTGCGGGCTCCTTCGCCGCCGCGCCCATCCCGACATAGATCAGCCGGTCCTCGGCGATGCCGCGACGGCGCGCTTGAGCAAGGCTCGCGACGAGGAAGCCCGCGCCCTGGTTTACCGACGAATTGGCGACCATCAGCTTCGAATAGGGGAAGGCAATCGGGCGGTTGCGCTCGTCGACGCGGAGGATGTCATCGGGCGTCGCGGGTTTACGAATCCATGCGCCGTCGTTCGCGGCCGCGATCTCCGAAAAGCGCGACCAGATTTCCGCGCTCTCGGCCTGAGCCTCGATCAGGCTTTGCCCCCATGCGGCGCGCGTAGCATTTTCATAAAGCGGATAGACATCGACCGGCGCCGCAAGGCCGTGCTTCTGTGCATAATTCGGTTCGCGCCGCGTCGCGACCTTGCGGATCGCATTATAGCTCTTGTCCTCGCCGCTCGCGGCCTTGGCGGCGCGGCCGGCGGCGGTGCGCAGCGCCTCGGCGCCGACGATCGCGGCGAGCTTGACCTCGCCCGCGCCGATGCGATTTGCGGCTTCGTTGAGCAGCCGGACCGGCGTGTCGCCGTGTGGCGCAGCCGACTGGTAGTTGATCGCCGGGTTCGCACCGATCGCGGCGGCGAGCGGCTCGGGGAGCTTGCCGAGGCTGTGAAAGCTGATCTGGTCGACGATCGCCAGGCTGTCGATGTCGGTCAGCGAGACGCCCGCATCTTGTGCCGCGACGTTCAGCGCGGCGATCATGAGGCCAAGCGAGTCCAATCCCCGATCGGGATCGTCGGGCCGGTCGTTGACCTGCCCGACGCCGATGATGACAGGAATGCGCTCGGGATCGGCAAGGCTCATATCAGCGCGCCTTCCATTCGGGCTTGCGCTTCTGCGCGAAGGCGAGCGGGCCTTCGCGGGCGTCTTCGCTGCGCATAAGCACACTGCGTTCCCGGGTATTGTGCTCCCAATAGGGCGCGTCGGCCGGGATACGGCCATCCTGAATCCCGAGCGCAACGCGCTTCGATGCTTGCACCGACAGTGGCGCATTGGCGGCGATCTTCCCGGCGAGTGCGATTGCAGTGGGCATCAACTCGGCGAGCGGGACAACATGATTGACGAGGCCGAATTCGGCAGCGCGTGCGGCGGGGATCGGGTCGCCGGTCAGCATATATTCCATCGCGAGCTTGCGCGGTAGTTGCTGGGCAAGGCGGAACGCGCCGCCCGCCGCAGCGAACAGCCCGACCTTGACCTCGGGCAGGCCGAATTGCGCATGATCGGCCGCGACGATGATGTCGCTCATCAGCGCGATCTCGCAGCCGCCGCCAAAGGCGAAGCCGTTCACCGCGGCGATGATCGGCTTCGAGATCGGGTGGGACACCATGCCCGCAAAGCCCCACGCCTGCTGCGCCGGATCGTCGGGTGCGAGACTTTCGCCTCGCGACAGCGCGACGAGGTCGGCGCCAGCGCAGAAGCTCTTGTCGCCGGCGCCGGTGATGACAACGGCGCGGATTTCGGGGTCGGCCTCCGCGGTCTCGAGCGCCGTGCCGATGCCGATATGCACCGCGGCGTTGACCGCGTTGCGCGCCTCGGGCCGGTTGATCGTGACGATCAGGACATGGCCGCGGCGTTCGGTCAGGATGGTGGTATCGGTCATCGCGAATCTCTCCCTTTCGGGCGAGTATCGCGGGTGGTTGACGTTTACGTCAACTGGAAAGGGTGGCTGTGCAAATAGGCTGTGTGCTCCCGCGAAGGCGGGAGCCCATCACCGGTCGGCGCCACTTCGAACCGACAGAAGATGGATCCCCGCCTTCGCGGGGACACACCATTATAATAGGTTGCGCAGAATTAAATCGACTGGCCCGTCTTTGCCCAATCCGCCAGGAAGCCTTCGATGCCTTTTTCGGTGAGGATGTGCTTGAAGAGGCCCTTGATGACCGACGGCGGCGCAGTCATCACGTCGGCGCCGATCTTCGCGGCTTCGAGCACATGGATGCCGTGGCGCACGCTCGCGACGAGGATTTCGGTTTCATAGGCGTAATTGTCGTAGATGAGCCGGATGTCGGCGATCAGTTGCATGCCGTCGAAACCATTGTCGTCGTGGCGGCCCACAAAGGGAGAGACGAAGGTTGCGCCCGCCTTCGCGGCGAGCAGCGCCTGCGCTGCCGAGAAGCAGAGCGTGACGTTGACCATCGTTCCGTCGTCGGTCAGCGCCTTGCAGGTCTTGAGCCCGTCGATCGTCAGCGGCACCTTGATGCAGACATTGTCGGCGATCTTCCGGAGGATTTCGGCTTCCTTCATCATCGTTTCGTGGTCGAGCGCGACGACCTCGGCTGACACCGGACCATCGACGATGGCGCATATTTCCTTGGTCACTTCCTTGAAGTCGCGGCCCGACTTGGCGATCAGCGACGGGTTGGTGGTGACCCCGTCGAGCAGGCCGGTCGCGGCGAGTTCCCGGATGTCGGCGATTTCGGCGGTGTCGGCGAAGAATTTCATGGCGCGGGCGTTCCTTTTGGGAAGGTGATTCGGATGCTGGCGATCCCCTATAGCCCTTTCCTCGTCATTGCGAGCGAAGCGAAGCAATCCAGAGTTGCGTAAGTCGCCCTGGATTGCTTCGCTTCGCTCGCAATGACGATGTCATTATCTTCTAGCGTTCGTTCTTTGTTCCCGTTAAGCGAGGCCATGATGGCCAAAGCGAAACGTCAATATGTCTGCCAGAATTGCGGATCGGTCTCGTACCGCTGGCAGGGACAGTGCGCCGACTGCAACGAGTGGAACACGCTCGTCGAGGAGGCCGGCGAGACGGCTTTTTCGGCGAAGCATGACCTGAGCCGGGGCGGGCGGACGCTGACGCTCGAAACGCTCGACGTGCATAGCCCGATGCCCGAACGCATGCTGTGCGGAATCGCCGAGTTCGACCGCGCGCTCGGCGGCGGGTTCGTCGCGGGATCGGCGACGCTGATCGGCGGCGATCCGGGGATCGGCAAGTCGACGTTGCTTTTGCAGGCGGCGGGACGGCTCGCGAAGGCGGGCAAGTCGGTCGTCTATATCAGCGGCGAGGAAGCCGCGGGGCAGGTGCGGCTGCGGGCGCAGCGGCTGGGGCTCGGCGATGCGCCGGTTGCGCTCGCCAGTGCGACGTCGGTGCGCGATATTCTCGCGACGCTCGACAGCCGGACCGCCGATTTCGTCGTGATCGACTCGATCCAGACGATGCACAGCGACCTGATCGACAGCGCGCCGGGCACGGTCAGCCAGGTGCGCGCCAGCGCGCAGGAGCTGATCCGCTACGCCAAAGACAGCGGCGCCGCGATCGTGCTCGTCGGGCATGTCACCAAGGACGGAACGATTGCGGGGCCGCGCGTCCTTGAACATATGGTCGACACCGTGCTCGCATTCGAGGGCGAGCGCAGCCACCAATATCGCATCCTCCGCGCCGTGAAGAACCGCTTCGGGGGTACCGACGAGATCGGGGTGTTCGCGATGGGCGAGGAGGGTCTGGGCGAGGTCGCCAATCCGTCGAGCCTGTTCCTGACCGACCGCAGCTGCGACGTGCCGGGTTCGGTCGTTTTCCCCGCGCTGGAAGGGACGCGCCCGGTGCTCGTCGAGGTGCAGGCGCTGACCGTCCGGCTGGCAAGCGGGGCGACGCCGCGGCGCGCGGTCGTCGGCTGGGACAGCGGGCGGCTGGCGATGGTGCTGGCGGTGCTGGAGGCGCGCTGCGGGCTGCAGATGGGCGGGGCCGAAGTCTATCTCAACATCGCGGGCGGCTACCGGCTGACCGACCCGGCCGCCGATTTGGCGGTCGCGGCGGCGCTGATCTCGGCCTTCAGCGAGCGGCCGGTGCCCGCCGACGCGATCGTCTTCGGCGAGCTGTCGCTGTCGGGCGAGGTGCGCCCCGTTTCGCACGATGCGTTGCGTCTGCGCGAAGCGGCGAAGCTCGGTTTTTCAAGGGGCTGGGGCCCAAAGGGGATGAAGGGCGTGAACGGGATCGGCGTCACCGGCTTCGGCCGGCTCGGCGAACTCGTTGACCTGATGCTCGGGCGCGACTAGCGACCGGCGAATGGCAAGTCTGACGGCTCTGGATATCATCGTGCTGACCCTCGTGGGCGGCAGCGCGATCCTCGGGTTCTTGCGCGGCCTGGTGCAGGAGGTGACGAGCCTGCTCGCCTGGGTGCTCGCGATCGCAGCGGTGCGTTTCGGCCATCCCTTCGCGACCGATTTCCTCGAAGCGTGGGTAGGGACGGAAGGCGGCGCGGCGGTGCTGGCGTTCGTATTGCTGTTCGGCGGGGTGTTCTCCATCGTCAAATGGGGATCGCGCGCCATGGGTCAGCGCAGCCGCGCGTCGCTCGTCGGCGGCTTCGACCGCGGGTTGGGGGCCGGGTTCGGTGCGGTGAAGGGGTTGATGATCGCGACCCTCGGCTTCATGCTGGTCACGCTCCTCTATGATGTCGGATATGGCAATGCGCAAAGGCCGGCGTGGATGACCGACAGCCGAACCTATCCCGCGCTCAGCGCGACCAGCGGGGCGCTGAGCAAGGTGATCGCCGATCGCCGCGCCGAAGCGCGTGCCGCCGGATCCGAAGGCGCGCCTGCAGCGGTGCCGAAATGAGCGCTCCGCTCTATAATCGCGACATATTGTCGCTGGCGGTCGCGACTGCCGATTTCCCACCGCTGGAGGCGCCGCGCCACCGCGTTTCGGCGCGCGCGCCGCTGTGTGGTAGCGCGATCATATTCGATCTCGATACCGACGAGGCGGGCTATGTGACCGCGGTCGGGATGCATGTCGAAGCCTGCGCGCTGGGGCAGGCGTCGGCGGCATTGCTTGCGCGCCACGCGGTGGGGCGGGGGCTCGCCGACATTCGCGCCGCCCGCGACGCGATTGCCGGCTGGTTCAGGAACGAGGGCGCCGTGCCCGATTGGCCGGGCTTCGACCTGCTCGCACCCGCGCGCGATTATCCTGCGCGGCACGGTGCCATCCTGCTGCCCTTTGATGCCGCGGTCACGGCGTTCGAAGGTCAGGCGGCAGCGGCATGAGCCCGATCCTCCTCACCGCCGCGACGGCCGAGGCGGCCACGGCGGCGGCGGAGACCGCGACCGACACCGCGCTGTTCGAGGGCGCGATCCTGCTCGGCGTTGCGACGCTGTTCGTGCTGATCTTCCGCCGGCTCGGTCTTGGTGCGGTGCTCGGCTATCTGATCGCCGGCGCGCTGGTCGGGCCGCACGGGCTCGGTCTCGTCGGCGGCGGCGAGTCGAAGCTCGCCTTCGCCGAGATCGGCATCGCCTTCCTCCTCTTTCTCGTCGGGCTGGAGCTCCATCCACGGCGGTTGTGGGAGATGCGCAAGGCGATCTTCGGACTGGGATTGGCGCAGGTGGTCATCACCGGGCTGATCCTCGCGGGGCTGATCCTGCTGACGCTCGGCTTCAGCTGGCAGGCGGCGCTCGCGCTCGGCCTGCCGCTCGCGCTCTCATCGACTGCGCAGGTGCTGCCCAGCCTCAAAAGCTCGGGGCGGATCAATTCGCCGTTCGGCGAAAAGGCCTTTTCTGTCCTGCTGTTCCAGGATCTGGCGATCGTCCCGATGATCACGATCATCGCCGCGCTGTCGCGCGCGCCCGCCGATCCCTCGGCGCCGCCGGGATGGCAGATGGCGCTTTATACGGTGGGAGCGATCGCGGCGCTGGTGCTCGTCGGCCGGTTCGTCGTCAATCCGCTGCTGCGCCTGATCGGCCGCTATGGCGAACGCGAGCTGTTCGTCGTCGTCGGGTTGCTGGCGGTGCTGGCGAGCGCCGCCTTCATGCACAGTCTGCACCTCTCGACCGCGCTCGGCGCCTTCATCGCGGGGATGATGCTCGCCGATTCGCCGTACCGGCACGAGATCGAGGCCGACGTCGAGCCGTTTCGCCTCGTGCTGCTCGGTCTCTTCTTCCTCGCGGTCGGCATGGTGCTCGATGTCAATGTCGTGATCCAGAAACCAATGCAGGTCGTCGGGCTCGCGGCGGGGCTTGTGGCGGTGAAGATCGTCGTGCTCACGCTGCTCGTGCGCACCTTCGGCAAGCCCTGGAGCATGTGCCTCGGCCTCGGGCTGCTGCTGAGCCAGGGCGGCGAGTTCGGTTTTCTGCTCTTTGCGCAGGCGGCGGACGCGCTGCTGATCGCGCCCGAGGCGGCAAGCCTGTTCAGCGCGGTCGTGACGCTGTCGATGATGACGACGCCCTTCCTGATGCTGTTCGCGCGCAACCTCGAATTCTCGCCGGGCGTCGATGCCGATCTCGACGACCCCGAAAATGCCCCGCGCGGGTCGTCGATCGTCATTGGCTATGGCCGGTTCGGCCAGATCGTCGCCCAGATGCTCCATGCCGTCGATTGTTCGGTGACCTTGATCGACAAGAAGCCGAGCCAGATCGAGCTGTCGGGCCGTTTCGACACCAAGGTCTATTTCGGCGACGGACTGCGCATCGACGTGCTGCGGCGCGCGGGGGCCGAGGAAGCGCGGCTGATCGTTTTCTGCACCGACGACCGGACGATCGATGCGGCGGCACTCGCGCCGATCGTCGAGGCCTTTCCCAATGCCCGCGTGCTGACACGGGTGTTCGACCGCCGCCAGCTGCTTGCGATCGAGGGCTCCGGGGCCGTGGGCGCGGTGCGCGAGGTGTTCGAAAGTTCGATCGCGCTCGGGCTCATGGCGCTGCGCCAGCTCGAGGTCGAGCCGCGCGAGATCGAGGATGTCGAAAGCGCACTGCGCCAGCTCGACGCCGAACGGCTCGACATGCAGATCAGCGAGGGCGATATCGCGGCGGGCCGCGACTACCGGTTCGTTGCCGGCGGCGGACGGCAGGCGTCGAGCGTGCTCGAGGCGCTGCGCGAACGGCGGCAGGCCGCGAAGCGGGCGCGCGAGGAAGCGGAGGCAGAACAGGCCGCCTAGCCGCGCTGTTCGGCCGGCGCGAGGGCGCGTGGCCGTCGCCAAAGTTCAGGAAAGTTCAGCCTTACGCGCACCCGGACTTGGACCTCGCGGCGTGCTGGACGCGCCCGGCAGGCCCACAGGAGCTGAACCCGGGAACCGGGCAGCGACCGCTTTTCGTTCCCCGGATGAATGAGCCGGACGAAGGCTGGCATAGCCGGATAATGTAGGAAAGACCTTTTCGAAGGCGAAGCGGCTTTGGGTTGGATTCCAGACACTCGTCACCCCGGACTTGATCCGGGGTCCACGACTTCAACGCCGCGATGGATCCCGGATCAAGTCCGGGATGACGAAGAAAGGAATATCCTCCCTGCGGCGCAGCCGTGGGGAGGGGGACCGTCGCCGCAGGCGATGGTGGAGGGGCCGCGACCTCGCGCCATTTGCCCCTCCGTCAGCGCTTCGCGCTGCCACCTCCCCATGGCTTCGCCACGGGGAGGAACCAAACGGCAACCTCCAGTCGCTAACCGTCGTCCTCAACGATCGAGGAACGCCGCCACGGCATCCAGCCCATATTCGTCGGTGACGAAGCTTTGTCCGATGCCGCGCGTCAGGATCAGCGGCAGTTTGCCGCCGCGCACTTTCTTGTCGTGCGCCATATGCGCGGCGAGCGCGGCGCCACCGGTGTTGACCCCGGCGCTGGCGAGACTGTGCGGCAGGTCGACGCTGGCCAGATGGTCGCGGACGCGGTCGGCGTCGGCGAGGGGGCACAGGCCGTTCGCTGCGGAAAATTGATGCGCGAGCACCATCCCTGCCGCGACAGCTTCGCCATGGAGCAGGCGGTCCGAATAGCCGGTTTCGGCCTCGAGCGCGTGGCCGAAGCTGTGGCCGAGATTGAGCAGCGCGCGGATGTCCTGCGTCTCGCGTTCGTCGGCGGCGACGATGCGCGCCTTGGCGGCGACGCTGTGCGCGATTGCCTTGTGCCGCGCTCCCGCATCGCCGGCGAGCAGCGCAGCGCCGTTCGCTTCGCACCAGTCGAAAAACGCTGCGTCGTCGATCAGGCCATATTTGACGACCTCGGCATAGCCCGCGCCCAGTTCGCGCCGCGGCAGCGTGGCGAGCGTCGTCGGGTCGATCACGACCAGCGCCGGCTGGTGGAAGGCACCGATCAGATTCTTGCCCGCGGGGACGTTGATCGCAGTCTTGCCGCCGACGCTGCTGTCGACCTGCGCGAGCAGGGTGGTCGGTACCTGGATGAAATGGCAGCCGCGCTTGACGATGCTGCACGCAAAGCCGACGAGGTCGCCGATGACGCCGCCGCCGAGCGCGATGACATGGTCGCTGCGCTCGATGCCTTCGCCGATCAGCCATTCGGTGAGGCGCGCCAGTCCCTCCCAGCTCTTGGTACCCTCACCTGCGGGCAGGACGAGCGAGGAAAAGGAGATATTGTCGTTCGCGAGCGATGCGCCGACCCCGACCAGATAGTGGGGCGCGACATTGCTGTCGGTGACGATCATCGTGCGCGGCCGGCGGAGCAGCGGCGCGACGTGCGCGCCGATATCGCGGATCAGCCCGTCGCCGATCAGGATCGGGTAGCTGCGGCTGCCGAGGTCGACGGTCAGGCGTTCCACTGCGACAATTCCTCCATGATGGCGCGCACCGTGTGCTCGTGCGGGCTCGACGCCGAACTGACGCGGATGTGCGCCTGAGCATAGATCGGATTGCGCACCTCGGCGAGTTCGCGCAGCACCGCGCCGGCGTCGCGGCCCTTGAGTAGCGGGCGGTGGCCGCGTCGGGCGGTGCGCTCGACCAGCGTCGGGATATCGGCGTCGAGCCAGATGCAAAGGCTGTCCTTGAGGATCAGCGCGCGTGTCTCTTCGTTGACGAAGGCGCCGCCGCCGGTTGCGAGGACGTGCGGCTTTCCCGCGAGCAGCCGCGCGATCACGCGGCGCTCGCCATCGCGGAAATGCGCCTCGCCGAATTTGGCGAAAATGTCGGAGATGGTCATCCCCGCAGCGCGCTCGATCTCGTCGTCGGCGTCGGCAAAGGCCATGCCGAGCCGCTGCGCGAGGCGGCGTCCGATCGTCGACTTGCCCGATCCCATCAGGCCGACGAGCACGATCGACCGCTCGCGGATCGAAGCGGGAAGCGTCGCAGGGGCGGCAGGCGCCGGGCTTTTCGGGTTTCGCGACATGGTGCGCGCGGCTATACCGCGCAGGCCGCGCGGGACAATGGTTTTCGCCGCGCATTTATGGGACGAACGGCGGGCATTGCATATTGCGCGAAACGGGCAGATCGGGAAAAGGCCGATGGAGGCGGCGGCTCGGCTGGCTGCTGCTCGCGCTGCTGGCTTTCCTGCTGCTGCTCTTCTATCTGGGCCGACCGGTCGAGCCCCGGACGATTGAGGTGGATGTGACCGACAAGATTGCCGAAACCGCGGCTACCAGGGACGGACCCAGAGACGAACGATGACGAGGAAATGGCTGACCTTGACGCTGGGCCTGTCGGGCACCGCGATCGCCGCGGCGCTGGTGCTGCCCGCGCTCGCACAGGAATCGCTGTTGCCCGAAGGCTTCGGCAACCCCGCCGAAACGCCGGCGCCCAAATCGTCGCCGGCACCGTCACCGACCTCTGCGACGACGCCGTCGCCCTCGTCATCATCCTCTTCGCCGGGCGTGACGCCGCCATCGGTCGTGCCGACAACGAGCGCGGCCAGTGATGAGGAAGGCGAGGACGCTGACGAGGGTGAGGAGGAGACCGCGGGTGGCCTCAAATATGACCTGCCACCGGGCGCGCGCCGCCTGCTGACGCGGATCGGGCCGCTGACGCCCGAGACCGGCGGGCTCGCCCCCGATGCTTTCGGGGTGCGCGGCCAATATGCTGCTGCGATCATGCGCAAGACCAACGGCGCGCTTGCCTCGCGCTGGGGCCAGATCCTGCTGCGCCGTGCGCTGTCTTCGGCGATCGATACGCCCCAGACGATCCATGGCGCCGACCTCGCCGCCGATCGCGCGGGCCTGCTCCTCAGGATGGGCGAATCGACCGCGGCTCGCTGGATCGTACAATCGGTCGACTATGACCGCGCGAGCCCGCGGATGCTGCAGGTCGCGCTGCAGACTTTCCTTGCCACCGCCGATCCTGCGGGGCTCTGTCCCTATGTCCCGGCGGGCCTCGCGCATGGCGAGGAACAATCGTGGCGGCTGGCCTCGGCGATCTGTTCGGGGCTGTCGGGCGATGCCGGCCCCGCAGGCTGGGCGATCGGCCGCGTCCGGTCGAGCGGCCGCATCAACAATTTCGACATCCTGCTGACCGAGCGGGTGCTTGGCGCGACCGGCGCCGGGCGCCGCTCGACCACGATCGAATGGGACAAGGTCGATACGCTGACGAGCTGGCGCTTCGGCATGGCGACGGCGACCGCGATTGCCATTCCCGCCGAACTGCGCAGCACCGAACCCGCCTATATGCGAGGGTGGACCGTGCTTGCGCCGATGACCGAGATGGCCGATCGCGTCGCCGCGGCGCCCGATGCAGCGGCGCGCGGCGTGCTGTCGAGCGAGGCCTATGTGTCGCTGCTCAGCGCCGCATCGGGAGAGGAAGAACCGCCCGAGGCGCTCGCCGCCCAGATCGACGAACTGCGCAATGCCTTCGGCGCGGCGAGCGGCGCCGATCGCTATACGGCGATGCAGGCATTGTGGGGCGCGGGAGACAATCCGGTGCAAAGCTATGCCGCGCTGGTCGCAACGGCGCGCGCCGCGGCGGGACTGCCGACTTCGACCAAGGTTGGCGATGATCCGTGGCAGCTTCTGGGCTCGATGTTCGCCGGCGGCTACGATCGCAACGCGATGGACTGGGCGTCGCAGCTCAATGCGGGAAGCCGCGCGTGGGGCGTGATGGCGGTGGGCTCGCCGCGGCCGCTGGCGGGCGTTAGCGCCGGCAGCGTCAGCAGCTTCGCGGGCAACGACGACAGCACCGATTATCTGCGCTCAAAATTCCTCGTCGCCGGGCTCGCGGGGCTTGGCCGACTCAGTTCGGAGCAGGCCGCATCGGCGGCGGGCGATCTCGACCTCAATCTCGGCAAACAGACGCGCTGGTCGCGGGCGATCATGGCAGCGGCCGAGCGGCGCGAGCCGGGGATGGTCGCGCTGATCGCGGCCGCGGGGATGCAGGGCGAATGGTCGAAGATCCCGCCCTATCATCTCTATTACATCGTCCGCGCGCTGCGCGAGGTCGGGCTCGATGCCGAAGCGCGGATGATCGCTGCCGAGGCGCTGGTGCGTGTCTGACGTTCGAGATTTGTCAGACTATGTCTGACGGGCGGGATTTGTCGGACGATGTCTGACGGGCCGCTGATCGACCGCTTTCTGGAAATGATGGCCGCCGAGCGCGGCGCATCGCGCAACACGCTGGCGGCCTATCGCCGCGATCTCGTCCACGCGGGCGAACTGGTGTGCGGATCGCTGGAACGGGCGGGCGCCGACGATTTGCGGGCCTTGATGGCCGAATATCGCTCGCTTGCGGCGAGCAGCGCGGCGCGCAAGCTGTCCGCGCTGCGGCAATTCTATGCCTTCCTGCTCGACGAGGGCGAGCGTGGCGACAATCCCGCGCTCGACATTGCGCGCCCGGCCACGCGGCGACCGTTGCCGCGCATCCTGACCCATGACGACGTCGAACGCCTGTTCGCGCAGGCCGGGGAGGCGGCGGCAGGCAAGGCTCCGCCCGCGAATGCGGTGCGGCTGCTGCTGCTGCTCGAACTGCTTTACGGTTCGGGTCTGCGTGCGAGCGAACTCGTGTCCTTGCCGCGCCGCGCGGTCACGGGCGGACGCGAATTTCTGATTATCCGGGGCAAGGGCGACAAGGAACGGCTGGTGCCCCTCTCGGACCGCGCGCGCGCAGTGCTCGACCGCTGGCTGCCGCTGCTTGCCGACGGGTCGCCATGGCTCTTTCCGTCGGGCAAGGCGCATCTTTCGCGCGTGCGGCTGTTCCAGATGCTGCGCGAGCTGGCGGGGCGCGCGGGGATCGATCCCGCCGCGATCAGCCCGCACGTCCTGCGCCACGCCTTTGCGACGCATCTGCTCGAAGGCGGAGCCGATCTGCGCGCGCTGCAACTGATGCTCGGCCATGCCGATATCGCGACGACCGAGATTTACACGCATGTCGATAGCCGCCGCCTCGTCGAGCTGGTGAACAGGCGTCACCCGCTCGCGCAAATGGAGCTTGGCGCCGCGACCGTTGACGTTGCGGCATCATCGTCCTAGCGACTGCGCATGACAGCCTTTCTGGACTTTGAAAAACCGGTCGCGGCGCTGGATCGGCAGATCGCCGAACTGCGCGAAATGGGTGAAGACCCCTCGCTCAATATCGAGGGCGACATTGCCCGGCTTGAGGATAAGTCCTCGAAATTGCTGCGCGATATCTATGGCAAATTGACCCCCTGGCAAAAGACGCAGGTCGCGCGCCATCCTGACCGCCCGCATTTCAAACATTATGTCGCGGGGCTGTTCGACGACTGGATGCCGCTGGCGGGCGACCGCAATTTCGGCGACGATCAGGCGATCCTGGGCGGCCTCGCGCGCTTTCGCGGCCGCCGCGTGATGGTGATCGGCCATGAAAAGGGCGACGATATTCCGTCGCGCATGAAGCATAATTTCGGGATGGCGAAGCCCGAGGGCTATCGCAAGGCGATCCGCCTGATGCAACTCGCCGACCGGTTCGGGCTGCCGGTGGTGACACTGGTCGACACCTCGGGCGCCTTTCCCGGCATCCAGGCCGAGGAGCGCGGGCAGGCCGAGGCAATCGCGCGCTCGACCGAGCAATGTCTCGCGCTCGGCGTGCCGATGGTCGCGACGATCGTCGGCGAGGGCGGCTCGGGCGGCGCAATCGCGCTGGCCGCGGCGAACCGCGTGCTGATGTTCGAACATGCCGTCTATTCGGTGATCTCGCCCGAAGGATGCGCGTCGATCCTGTGGCGCACCTCCGACAAGGCGGCCGATGCCGCGACAGCGATGAAGATGTCGGCGCAGGATCTTCTTGGCCTGAAGATCATCGATCGCATCGTTCCGGAGCCGGTTGGCGGCGCGCATCGCGCCCCCGAACTCGCTATCAAGGCGCTCGGCGATGCGATTGCGCAGGAACTGGACGCGCTGGCGAAGTTGCCATCCGAAGCGCTGCTCAACGAACGCGAGGAAAAGTTTCTCGCCATGGGGCGAGCATAGTCGCCGGAACCTGAAGCGACGTCATCGCGTTGAAATTCCACTTAGTCCGGCCAGTCGTCCACCAGACGGCTTGCCTTGTCCTGTTTCGGGTTTATCCCCGACGGGCGCATAAGTGGGAGGCGATCGATGAAGCGAAAGACGGCAAGCAGGCTGGGGATCATGCTCGCGGCCAGCGTCGCGCTGACGGGTGTGGCGGACGCGCAGCTCAAGGCGATCCGGACGCAGACCGCGATCACGCCGGCCGAGCGCAAGCAGGGCGACGAGGCGCATCCGCAGCTCTTGCAGGAATTCGGCGGCGCCTATGCCGGGCCGCAGGCCGCCTATGTGAACCGCATCGGCCAGAATATCGCCGTCCAGTCGGGCCTTTCGCGGAGCCCGAGCGATTTCACCGTGACCCTGCTCAACTCGCCGGTGAACAACGCCTTCGCGATCCCGGGCGGCTATGTCTATGTGACGCGCCAGTTGATGGCGCTGATGAACGACGAGGCCGAACTCGCGGGCGTGCTGGGCCACGAGGTCGGGCATGTCGCGGCGCAGCACAGCAAGAAGCGCCAGTCGGCGGCGACGCGCAACACGATCCTTGGGGTGCTCGGCGCGGTGCTTGGCGGCGCGATCGGCGACAATGGCGGGCTGCTCGGCGGACTCGGCGGCCTGCTCCAGAACAATGCGATGAAGGTCGCACAGCTTGCAACGCTCGGATTCTCGCGCAGTCAGGAATTGGAGGCCGACCAGCTCGGCGTGCAGTATCTGAAGAAGGCGGGCTATGATCCGCTTGCGCTGTCGACGATGCTCGCGAGCCTTGCCAACCAGACCAGTCTCGAGGCGCGGCTATCGGGCGGCGACGCGCGCTCGATCCCCGAATGGGCGAGCACCCACCCCGACCCGGCGTCGCGCGTCCGCAATGCGCAGAGCCTCGCATCCAAGGTCGGCACGGGTGGCGTGCGCAACGCCGACGCCTTCCTCGCCTCGGTCGATGGCGTGCTCTATGGCGACGACCCCGCGCAGGGCGTCGTCGAGGGCCGCGACTTTCTGCACCCGGACCTGCGGCTGAAGTTCACCGTGCCGAACGGCTATGGCATGCAGAACGGGACGAGCGCGGTGCTCGTCAGCGGCAATGGCGGGCAGGCGCAATTCTCGACCGCCGCCTATAATGGCGATATGAACGCCTATATCGCATCGATTTTCAAGGAGATAGGTGGGAATGCGAACCTGTCGCCGGGTTCCATCCAGCGCACGACGGTGAACGGCATCCCGGCCTATTATTCGGTCGCGCGTGCCAATACCCAGTCGGGGCAGGTCGACGTCACCGTCTTCGCCTATGAATTTTCGCGGACCAGCGCGTTCCACTTCGTCGCGCTGACGCAGGCGGGCGGGGCGGGCGTGTTCAACCCGATGTTCCAGAGCGTACGGCGGCTGACCGCGAGCGAGGCGGCGGCGATCCGGCCGCGGCGGGTCGATGTCGTGACGGTCGGGCGCGGCGACACGGTGGCGACGCTGGCGCGGCGCATGGCCTATACCGACCTGCAGACCGAACGCTTCCAGGTGCTCAACCGCCTGACCGCGACGAGCCGGCTGACGCCGGGGCGGAAGGTCAAGATCGTCGTTTACGCGAATCGATAAGGCGGCCGCGAAAAAGGGGCGGTGGAAACCACCGCCCCTTTCCTTTTTCGGTCCGCCGGCAAGGCCGACGACGAAAACCGGGATTACTGGCCCAGGTTTTTGCTGACGTCGTTGAAGGTCTGCTTCACGCCGTTACCGACGGCACCCATCGCGGCGATGCCGGCGACGGCGATCAGAGCGGCGATCAGGCCATATTCGATAGCGGTCGCGGCCTTGGTGTCGCGGACGAATTTCTTGATGAACTTCATGACTGGTCTCCTGATGCTTCACTTACCCTGTTGACGGTCTGGTCTGGGTCAACATCGACGGGTTTAGGTGAAATAGGTTTTGAAAATCTTAATGCCGGAACGCTGTAAAACGCCTTGATCGAGTCCCGAATTCGAACAACGTGAGGGCTTTAAAGCACCGCACCCGCAGACGAGGACACGTCATTCCACATATTGATGGTCGAGGTTCCGACCGCTCCCATCGCGCCGAGCGCGGCAAGGAATATCAGGGCCAAGAGAAGCCCATATTCGACGGCTGTGGCGGCCCTGGTCGACCGCAGCAGCCCCTGAAACTTGTTCATTGTTCCGCCCCTACTGAAGTTATAGTTCCCGAGGATGGCGAGCGTCGCACAGGAAGGTTAAGAAATTGTCCGTGTCCGATCCGATGAAATCGGCAATGCCGGGCCTGTTCGTAGTGGCGGCCGCATTGGTCGATCGCGACGGTCGGCTGCTCGTCCAGCAACGCCCCGAAGGCGGGGCCATGGCCGGGCTGTGGGAATTCCCGGGCGGAAAGCTGGAGCCCGGCGAGACGCCGGAACAGGCGCTGATCCGCGAGCTGGCCGAGGAACTGGCGATCGACGTCGAGGAGGCGTGCCTCGCCCCCGCCTGTTTTGCGAGCGACCGGATCGACGACCGGCATCTGCTGCTCTTGCTCTTTGTCTGCCGTAAGTGGCGCGGCACGCCGGTGGCGCAGCATGCGAGTGCGCTGCGCTGGGTGCGGCCGGTCGAGCTTCACGGGCTCGCGATGCCGCCCGCCGACAAGCCGCTGATCGGCCTGCTCGAGGCGCTGGTGTGACCGGCCGTCCGGCCTAGTCCTTGGATTTCAGTGCATCGGCGAGCGAAGCTGCAGCGCTGCCGCGCCGCGCGGGCTTCGGCTGGTCCGGGTGCGGAGCCCAGCCGCTGAAGTGGATGATGCGAAAACTTTCGGCCACACGCCCGTCGGTATCGGCCTGCGCAGCAAAGGCGGCGGCGATGCGCGCCGCTTCCTCGCGCGTCAGCGGCGCGGGTGCGGGGGTCAGCCGGCTCGACAGGCCCGCCGCGCGCAGATCGCGGACGAGCGCGAACCAGTTGCCGTAGCGGACGGTCAGCGCGTCGACATCGACCACGGGCAGGGTGAAACCGGTGCGCTGGAGCAAATTGCCCATCGCGGCGAGGTCGATTTGGGGATGCAGCCGCGCGACCGGCCGCACGCCGTCGCTCATCACCGCGCGGCGCTGGCGCGGCAGGCTGCCGTCGCCGACGAAGGCGCCGAGGAGGAGCCCGTCGGGAGCAAGCAGGGCGCGCAGCCGGACGAGTGCGCCGGGAACATCGTTCACCGCGTCGAGCCCGCCGGGCCAGACGATCAGGTCGAAACTGGCGAGCGGCAGGTCGATCGCGTCGGCCTCGCTGACGATCGCGCCCGATGCAGCGGCGAGTTTTGGCCCGGCTTCAACGATGGTGAGGTTGCCGCCTCGCACCCGTAAGGCGCCGGTGAGCGCCGCGTCATGCGCGCCGATGAGCAGCACGCGTTCAAATTCGCGGGTAACCATCGCCAGTCGGTCGAGCAGCGTATCGGCGATGATCGGGGCCAGGAAATTCGCATCCGCGGGCAATCGTCCCATGCGGTCGCGCTGGGCTGCGTGGCGGGCGGGGGAAAAGAGCATCGTGGGGGTCGACATGGGCGCGCTTGTGCCGTCCCGCGCGATGCGGCACAAGTCCGTCATGGACGCGGCTTCGGGGGACGCAGGTATCGACGGGCGAGCCGGACAAGGCATCGCCCCGTTGCGGCTGTTGCGGAGGGTCGGGCGAGCGGTCGTCGACTATGCGCTACCGCCGCGGTGTCCAGGGTGCGGGACGATCGTCGACGGCGACCGGCAGTTCTGCCTTGGCTGCTGGTCCTCGCTCGATTTTCTCGACGGCGCCGCATGCGCGCGCTGTTCGATCCCCTTGCCGACCGCGGTGGCTGGTACGGGTGTCGAATGCGGCGCGTGCATGGCCGATCCGCCTTCCTTTTCGGGCGCGCCCGCGGCCGTTGCCTATGGTCCCGTCGCGCGCACCGTGGCGCTCAGGCTCAAATATGGCCGGCGCACCGGCCATGCGCGGCTGATGGCAGGGCTGATGACGCGCAAGCTGCTCGCGCTCGGCGATCCCGCCGACATGCTGCTGATCCCCGTGCCCCTGCACCGCTGGCGGCTCTGGTCGCGCGGCTTCAACCAGGCGGCGATGATCGCCGACGCGCTGGCGCGGCAGACCGGCGTGCCGCGCGATCACCATTTGCTGCTGCGCAAAAAGTCGACGGCCGCGCTGCGCGGCAAGGGGCGGCGCGAGCGCGAGAAGATCGTTGCCGGAGCGTTCGGCTTGGCCGCCGATGCCAGGGCGCGTGTCGCGAGGCGCCATCTTGTCCTGATCGACGATGTCCATGCCAGCGGCGCGACGCTCCGGTCGGCGGCGAAGGTGCTCCACCGCGGCGGCGCGGCGCAGGTTTCGGCGCTGACCTGGGCGCGGGTCGTTCCCGATGCGCTGACGACGGGCAACATATTTGACTTTGCGGACGTTGATTCCGATATGGTGGTAAAGAGATGACAGGATAGCCGCATGGCAAAGATCGAAATCTATACGAAGGCCTTTTGTGGATTCTGCTCGCGCGCGAAGTCGCTGCTCGATCGCAAGGGGGCCGGTTTTCAGGAAATCGACGTGACGATGGATCGCGCCGGCTTCGACGCGATGGTCGATCGCGCGCACGGACGCCGCACCGTCCCGCAAATCTTCATCGATGGAAAGCATATCGGCGGCAGCGACGATCTCGCCGAGCTGGAAGCGAAGGGCGAGCTCGACGCGCTGCTCGGCACGGGGTGAGAATGATCGTCTTCGACCTTTGCTGTTCCGCGGGCGATCACCGCTTCGAGGCGTGGTTTGCGAGCAGCGAGAGCTTTGCCGACCAGCAGCGACGCGGCCTGATCGCGTGCCCGGTCTGCGGCGACGCCGATGTCCGCAAGGCGGTGATGGCGCCGCGCGTCGGTGCGAAGTCGAACCAGATGACGAGCGGCGCGCCGGCGCCGGCTCCGGTTGCCGACGACAGCGGCCCCGGACCGGAAATCGTCCGCAAGCTGCTGGCCGACCTTGCCGCGAAACAGGCCGAGATGCTGCCCCGGTCGCGCTGGGTCGGCCGCGAGTTCGCCGACGCCGCGCGCGCGATGCACGAAGGCCGCGCGGCCGAGGATCTGATCCACGGCCAAGCCTCTCCCGAAGAGGCGCAGGCGCTTCGCGACGACGGTATCGCGGCAATACCGCTGCTTGTCCCCTTCGTTCCGCCCGAAGCGGCAAATTGATCCGCCGATTGACGCTGGCCGCCCGACACCGCTAGACGGACCCCGGCGCGCCCGTAGCTCAGCAGGATAGAGCATCAGATTCCTAATCTGGGGGCCACAGGTTCGAATCCTGTCGGGCGCACCATCCTCCGTTCGCAGTTCGCACCGGTTTGCCGCGAGCCGGACAGCATTGGCGACACTCGTTCGTCCGGGGGGCGTCGCCGCCAAAGGCGACGCGATCAGCCGGCCCTCGCGTTCGCCAGCATGTCGAGTGCGACATCGACGATCATGTCCTCCTGTCCACCGACCATCTTGCGGCGACCGAGTTCGACCAGGATCGAACGCGTGTCGATGCCATATTCGGCGCTGGCCTTTTCGGCGTGGCGAAGGAAGCTGGAATAGACGCCGGCATAGCCGAGGGTCAGCGTTTCGCGGTCGACGCGAACCGGCCGGTCCTGCAGCGGGCGCACCAATTCTTCGGCGGCGTCCATCAGCGCGTAGAGATCGCAGCCATGCTGCCAGCCATAACGGTCGGCGGCGGCGATGAAGACTTCGAGCGGCGCGTTGCCCGCGCCGGCGCCCATGCCCGCGAGCGACGCGTCGACGCGGATCGCGCCATTCTGCACCGCGACGAGGCTGTTGGCGACGCCGAGCGAGAGATTGTGGTGCGCGTGGACGCCGCGCTGGGTTTCGGGTTTGAGCACGCGGTCATACGCCTGCAGCCGCGCCGCATATTGGTCCATGTTCATCGCGCCGCCGCTGTCGGTGACATAGACGCAGTGCGCGCCATAGTCCTCCATCAGCTTTGCCTGGCCCGCGAGCGCCCCGGGATCCGACATGTGGGCCATCATGAGAAAGCCCGACACGTCCATGCCGAGCGTCCGCGCCGCCTCGATATGCTGCTTTGATACATCGGCCTCGGTGCAATGGGTCGCGATCCGGACCGAGCGCACGCCCATGTCATAGGCATGTTCGAGGTCGTGGACGGTGCCGATGCCGGGCAGCAGCAAGGTCGTGAGCACGCTATGCTCCAGCACCTCGGCGACCGCGCCGATCCAGTCCCAGTCCGTATGGGCGCCAAAGCCATAGTTGAAGGACGATCCGCTGAGCCCGTCGCCGTGGGCAATCTCGATCGCGTCGACTTTGGCGCGGTCGAGAGCCTTCGCAATCGCCTTCACATGGTCGAGGCCATATTGGTGACGAACCGCGTGCATCCCGTCGCGCAGCGTCACGTCCTGGATATAGAGTTTGGTCTGCGTCGGATCGAGGGTCATGCCGGTGCCCCCACATGCAGGGTTGCGGCCATGCGTTCGGCGGTGCGAAGGGCGGCAGACGTCATGATATCGAGATTTCCCGCATAGGCCGGCAGATAGTGCGCGGCGCCCTCCACTTCGAGGAAGATGCTGACTTTTAGCCCGGTGAAGTCCGAACGATCTCCCGCCGTCAGGCCGGGGATGTGCAGCGGCTTGTTCGATCCGATGTGCTCGAACTGCAGCGCCTGCTTGAGACGGTATCCGGGGACATAGGTTTTGACCTCCTCGACCATGTCGAGCACGCTCTGCCGGATGGCGTCCTGGTCGGCGTCGTCGCAAAGGCAATAGACGGTGTCGCGCATGATCAGCGGCGGCTCGGCGGGATTGAGGACGATGATCGCCTTGCCGTTCGCGGCGCCGCCGACCTCGACGATCGCACGGCTGGTCGTCTCGGTGAATTCGTCGATATTGGCGCGCGTGCCGGGGCCGGCACTTTTCGACGCGATAGATGCGACGATTTCGCCATAGTGGACTCTGGCGACGCGGTTGACGGCATAGACCATCGGGATCGTCGCCTGACCGCCGCACGTCACCATATTGACGTTCGGGGCGTCCAGATGGGCGCCGCCGTTGACCGGTGGGATCGTGTAGGGACCGATCGCGGCGGGGGTCAGGTCGATTACGCGCTTGCCATGGCTGCGCAATATCGCGTCATGACGGTGATGGGCCCCGGCGGACGTCGCATCGAAGACGATCTCGATATCGGCGAATTCGGGCATCGCGACCAGCCCGTCGATCCCTTCGGCGGTGGTCGGGACGCCGAGCCGCTGCGCGCGCGCCAGTCCGTCCGATGCTGCGTCGATTCCCACCATCGCGGCCATTTCGAGCGCGTTCGAAAGGCGCAGAACCTTGATCATCAGGTCGGTGCCGATGTTGCCCGAACCGATGATCGCGACCTTGGTTTTGCCCATCGTTCAGTGTCCCTTGTAGGAAAAGCTGCACGCGCCGATCCCGCCGACGGAGGCGTGAACCCGGTCGCCCGGCGTCAGCGCCACCATCGGGCCGAGCGCGCCCGCCAGCAGGATGTCGCCCGCCTTGAGCGGTTCGCCGCGCGCCGCGAGCGTCTGCGCGAGCCACGCGGCGGCATTGAGCGGATTGCCGAGCGCCGCAGCGCCGATCCCGGTCGAAACGACCGCGTCGTCGATCCGCATCTCCATCGGCGCGCGCTCGAGATCGAGACCGTCGAGCGACCGGCCGGTATCCGCCAGGACGAAGAAGGCGGACGAACCATTGTCGGCCACGGTGTCGGCAAAGCTGATTTTCCAGTCGGCGATGCGGCTGTCGACGATCTCGATCGCGGCATGAACGCTGGCGACCGCGGCGGCAACCTGTTCGGGCGTGGTGGCGGGGTCGGGCAGATCGTCGGCGAGGATGAAGGCGATCTCTGCCTCGGCCTTCGGCTGAAGCGTGCGCGCCGGATCCAGATTGCCGCCGTCCGCAATCTGCATGTCGTCGAACAATACCCCGAAATCGGGCTGGTCGACGCCAAGCTGGATCTGGACCGCCCTGGCGGTCAGTCCGGCCTTGCGGCCGACGATCCGGCGTCCTTCGCTTTCCCAGAGGCGCGTGTTGATCGTCTGCACCGCATAGGCGCCCTCGGCGTCGACGGGATCGAGTCCGTCGCGCATCGGCGGCACCGCGCCCGATCGATAAGCGTCGCGCAGCCGCAGCGCGAGTTCGTCCCGGGTCGGTCTGGTCATCGGCGATATCCTCTTCCTGTCTGCGCGATGCTAGCGCGATACGCCCCTTGGCACCAGCCGCCGGGCCGGATATGTTCTTACCATATGAGAAATGGGACGCCGCAGATTGCTTCGCTCACCCGGGCGCTCTTGACCCTGGAGGCCATGATTTCCGGGGGCAGAACGCGCAACCTGTCCGACGTGGCACGCGATCTCGGCATGCCTGTGGCGACGGTCCATCGTCAGGTAACGACGCTGGTGGCCGAGGGCTTTCTCGTCCGCCTCGCGAATGGCCATTATGCCGCCGGAGCGCGGCTCGCCCGTATGCTGGGCCATGTCGACGAGAAGCAGTTGATCGCCAGCGCGGCGGCCCCGGTCCTGCATCGCCTTGCCTCCCGGCTTGGCTGCGTCGTCCAGCTCGGCACGTTCGAGAACGACATGGTGACCTACCGGATCAAGACCGGCCAGGGGGCCGGCGACCTGTTCACCAAAGTGGGAATGCAGCTCGAGGCCTATTGCTCGGGAATCGGGAAGGTGCTCCTCGCGCATCTTCCGGAAGGGGAGCGGGAAGATTATCTGGCGGCTGGCCCCTTTCCCGCGCTCACCCCGAACACGATCGTCGACCCCGACAGGCTGCGAATGGCGCTTCGGCACGTCAGGCAGCATGGCTTCGCTACCGACGATGGCGAGATCCACGATGGCATTTTCTGCGTTGCGGTGCCGATCCATAGCGCCGCTGACGATCGCGTGCTTGCCGCGATTTCTGCCACCCGGCCGAAGCGGCCGGGACGGCGCATGACGACCGAGCGGACCGTCCATTATCTCGAGCAGGCGGCGCGGGAGATCGGGGCTGCGGCTTTCGCCTGACGGTTGTCGGGGCCGATCATCGCAACCTACCGGGCGGTAGATGCGGTTCTGCCCTGCGCCGCCATCAAGAGGCCGAAAAGGCTGCCGTTCTTTTATTCACGCGCGCGTGAGTGAACATTGAAAGCGCTGTCGCTGCTATCATATCGGCAATGACTGGATCGGCGGTTTCATGCCGACGATCGGCTTTGCGATGGTCGCGGCGACGGGGAATATCTACCGAGGGCTGTGGTATGCGGTGACGATCGCCGCAGTCACCGCAGTCGTCGGGATTTTCTTCCTGCCGGAAACCTACAAGCGGGACATCGAAGGCTGAGCGCGATCGACCAAGCAGGCGTGCGCGCCGAAGGGCATCCCCGTCGGTGTTGGCGCCTCCGGTCTCTGCGGCCGGCCAAAATGACGAATCCGTAATCCGGCGGTCATCGGACGGGCAGGCGCCCACGCCTATTCCTCGGGCGTCGGGTTGAGCCGGTCCGCTCCATCCCCCTGACCCTGGCAATGGACCGGCTCCCCCTGACACCGCCCCCTAAAGGGTGGATCAACTGTCTTAGGAGTCCAATCATGCGTAACTATGCAAAGCTCGTTGCTGCCGGTGCCCTGTCGCTGGCGATGATCAGCGGATCCGCCTTTGCCGCGACCCCGGCAGCCACGCCGGCGCAGTCGCACAAGGCGGTCAAGGCCCCGGTGAAGAAGGCCCCGACGCACGCCGCGAAGAAGACCGACAAGAAGGCCCAGTAAACCGGCCGATCCCGTTCCGTCCGAAAGGCCGGTCCGCACCTTGCGCGGGCCGGCCTTTTCCGTTGGCGCGGGGGAATCGCGGTCAGGTGATGAAGGGAATGTCGCCCTCGGCCGTTTCGCCGGGCGCGAGCAGCGGAAGCGCTTTCAACCGCGCATAGATCGGCGTGAAATCGGTCTCTTCGGTTTCCTTCAGCAGATGCTCGAAACTCTCGATCACGAAATAGGTCGGCTGGAACTCGTCGAAGAGATAGTCGCTGCGCATCACGCGCGCGAGGTCGAACGACAGCCGCCGCGCGTCGGGAGACGTGACCGCATGGACGGTTTCGGCGATGCTCGACAGGAGGCCGGCGCCATAGGCGCGAATGCCGCCCGCCTCGCGCACCAGCCCGAATTCGACGGTGTGGAGGTAGAGCCGCCCGAGATAGTCGGCGGCGCCCAGCGTTTCGGCGCGCAGACCCGCCGTGCCATAGGCAACGAGGAAGTCGGCGAAGACCGGGTTGGTGAGCATCGGCAAATGCCCGAACAGGTCGTGGAACATGTCGGGTTCCTCGCTGTAGTCGAGCGAATCCGCGCCGCGCAGGAAGTTGGCGGCGGGGAAGCGACGTTCGGCGAGGTGCCGGAAAAAGGGTTCGTTGGGGATCACGCCGGGGACCGGCACGATCTCCCACCCCGTTGCCGCTTTGAGCCGCGGGTTGAGATCGGCGAGGTCGGGAATGCCGGGCCCCGCGAGGTGCAATATGTCGAGCCCGTCGAGAAAGGCCTGTGAGGCGAAACCGCCCAGCGCCTGCGACTGGCGCGCGACGAGTTGGTCCCAGGTGCGATGGTCGTCGGCGCTGAACTGGCTCCAGTTCTGCGGCATCGTCCAGTCGGCCGCGACGCCCGCGGGCGGCGCTTCGAAAACATGCGTTGCGGCCATCGCCGGGCTCCCTTGCGTTTCTGCTGGCAGGATAGCGCGCGAGGCGGCGAACATTGTCCCGAACCCGCATTGATCTTGCGCGCATTTCAGAACAATGTTCTGTCCAGTTTGAAGTACAACAAAGGCTGTTCTGACCTTTTGCAGGAAAGTTGGTTGTTTTCCTGTGGCGGGCGGACTGGCCGGTGTGCAGCCGGAGCAGGGAAGATGGACAAGATCGACTGGAAAATCCTGACCGAGCTCGAGGGCGACGGACGCTTGTCGTTCGCCGACCTCAGCGAGCGCGTCGGCCTTTCCAAATCGCCGTGCTGGTCGCGCGTGCGCGATCTGGAGGCCGATGGCGTGATCGGCGGTTATCATGCGCGGATCAGCCCCGCGGCGCTCGGGCTCGCGGTCCAATGCTATGCCGATGTGCGGATCAAGTTCGACGGCCATGCGGCGTTCGAGGCGGCGGCGCTCGCGCATCCGGCGATCATCGAATGTCACACCACCGCGGGCGATAGCGACTATCTGCTGCGCATCTATGCGCGTTCGGTCGAACATCTCGACGAACTGCTTCGCAACGATCTGTCGAAGCTGCCGGGCGTCCACCGGCTGTCGACGACCGTCTGCCTGAAGACGATCAAACAACATGCGCCCCTGACACCATGGGCATCGGAAGGAGCGCGGGCGTGACGCGCGCGGGGAGGACGGCTTGAGCATCAGGCGATTTGTCGAGGACGGGATCGAGAGCTTCGAGGCCGAGATCGACGGCGAGAGGATCCAGTGGGACAAGGGATTGTCCTACGCCCGGCATCTGCAAACCGAAAAGCTGCTCTCGTCGCAGGTTCCGGTGACCGACAAGCCCGACGAGATGCTGTTCGTCATCATGCACCAGACGATGGAGCTGTGGCTGAAGCTGGTGCTGCACGAGGCGCGGATCGCGGTCGCCGCGATCCAGGCCGACGACCTCGATCATGCGGGCAAGACGCTCGACCGCATTGCGACGATCCAGCGTCACATGATCCATAGCTGGGAAGTGCTGGCGACGCTGACCCCGCATGATTTCCTGACCTTTCGCGGCTATCTGCGCAAAGCGTCGGGGTTTCAGTCGCACCAGTATCGCGAGCTCGAATATCTGCTCGGCAACAAGCGCGAGGATCTGCTCCTCGTCCACGCCGACGACGCCGAAACCCATGCGCGGCTGAGCGCCGTGCTGAACGCGCCGTCTTTCTATGACGAGGTGCTGAAACTGCTTGCGCGGCGCGGCTTCGCGATTCCCGCCTCGCATCTCGAACGCGACTGGAGCCGCCCTTATGAGGCGTCCGAGGCGATCGAGGATGCCTGGCTCGCCGTCTATTCGGACGTCGAGCAATATTGGGATCTCTACATGCTGGCCGAGAAGGTCACCGCGCTCGAATATTATTTCCAGGAATGGCGCTTCAAGCACATGAAGACCGTAGCGCGCGTGATCGGGCAAAAGCAGGGCACCGGCGGATCGGCCGGGGTCAATTATCTGGTCAAGGCGCTGAACCTCAGCTTTTTCCCCGAACTCTGGGCGATGCGCACGCGGATGGTCGCGCCGAAGGCCGGCGGCAATTATGCCGACGGAGATGCCTCGTGAAGATCTGGGATATCTCGCAGGTGGTGCGACCCGACATGCCGGTCTGGCCGGGCGAGCCGCCGGTCCGCGTGATGCGCAACGTCGAGATCGGTGACGGCTGCCCGGTCAACGTCGGCGAGATCGACGCGCCGCTCCACGCCGGCACCCATGCCGATGCGCCCTTGCATTATGCCCCCGATGGCGCCGCGAGCGCCGATTGCGACCTTGCGCCGTACATCGGCCGCTGCGTGCTCGTCGACGTGCGCCATGCGGCGGCGCGGATCGAGATGGGCGACGTCGACTGGGACGCGGTCGCGGGCGCCGAACGCGTGATCTTTCGGACCTATGATCGCTTTCCCGCCGACGTCTGGGACAGCGATTTCACCGCGATCGCGCCCGAGGTCGTGGCAAGGCTGCGCGAGGGCGGGGTACGGCTGGTCGGGACCGACGCGCCGTCGCTCGATCCCGAAACATCGAAGACGATGGACGCGCATCACGAAATTCTCGCGGGCGACATGCGCATCCTCGAGGGACTCGTACTCGATGATGTTCCGCCGGGTGACTATGAACTGATCGCGCTGCCGCTGAAGATCGCGGCCGCCGATGCCAGCCCCGTCCGGGCGATCCTGCGGGAGCTTGCAAAGTGAACGATATTCTCGCCGAAGTCGCCGATCTCGACGCGCGCGATCCGCTGGCGCCGTTTCGCGACGAGTTCCGGCTGCGCGACGGGCTGATCTATGTCGACGGCAATTCGCTCGGCGCGCTGCCCAAGGCGACGGCAGCGCGTCTCGCGGCGACGGTGACCGAGGAATGGGGCGAGGGGCTGATCACCTCGTGGCTCGGCGCCGACTGGGTCGGCGCGCCGCAGCGGATCGGCAACAAGATCGCGGCGCTGCTCGGCGCGAAGGCCGGCGAGGTGATCGTGGCGGACTCGACCTCGGTGAACATCTTCAAGGCGGTGACCGCGGCCGCCTCGCTCCGCCCCGACCGCGCGGTGATCCTGTCGGAGACGACCAATTTCCCGACCGACGTCTATATGATGCAGGGGATCGAGGCGTTCAGCGGCGGGCGGCTGAAATCGGTGACGGTCGATCCCGCCGACGTGCTGGGCCGGCTGGGCGAGGATGTCGCGGTGCTGCTGCTGACGCAGGTGCACTACAAGTCCGGCCTGATCCGCGACATGGCCGAGGTGACGCGCCGCGCGCACGAAAAGGGCGTGCTGGTCGTCTGGGATCTCAGCCACAGCGCCGGCGCGATCGAGGTCGATCTCAACGGTGCGAACGCCGACTTCGCGGTCGGCTGCGGCTATAAATTTCTGAACGGCGGCCCCGGCGCGCCAGCCTTCCTGTTCGCGGCGGAGCGCCACCATGACGCGATGCCCGTCCTGTCGGGCTGGTTCGGTCATGCGAGCCCCTTCACCTTCGAGGAGGATTATCGCGCCGCCGCGGGCGTGACGCGCTTCCTCTGCGGGACGCCTCCGGTGCTGGGGCTCACCGCGCTCGAATGCGGCATCGACCTGATGGCGCGCGCCGACATGCGCGAGCTGCGCAAGAAGTCGGTCCGGCTCGGCCAGCTCTTCATCGAGCGGATGACCGCGCGCTGCGGCGAGTTCGGCTTCGAACTTGCGAGCCCCGCCGATCCCGAGCTGCGGGGGAGCCAGATTTCCTACGCACACCCCCATGGTTACGAGATGGTGCAGGCGCTGAAGGAGCGCGACGTGATCGGCGATTTCCGCGCGCCCGACATATTGCGATTCGGCCTGACGCCGCTCTACCTGCGCTACGCCGACGTCGTCGAGGCGGTCGAGCGGCTGCGCGACATCTGCGTGACGCGCGCGTGGGACAAGCCCGAATATCGCGTCCGCGCGGCCGTGACCTGAGGAGGCGCCGATGCTCGAACTTCCCAAATCGAAGGTCGCCGCGGTCCAGACCGCCCCCGTCTATCTCGACCCTTCGGCGACGGTCGACAAGGCGTGCGCGCTGATCGCCGAGGCGGCGGGCAATGGCGCGAAGCTCGTCGCCTTTCCCGAAGTGTTCGTCGCGGGCTATCCCTATTGGAACTGGCTGATGACGCCGGTCGAGGGGAGCGAATGGTTCGAGCGGCTCTGCCGCGCCGCGATCACCGTGCCGGGGGCCGAGGTCGAGCAATTATGCGCGGCGGCGCGCACGCATGACTGCACCGTGGTGATCGGGGTCAACGAACGCGACCCGCGCGCGCTCGGCACGCTCTACAACACCAACCTCGTGATCGGCGCCGACGGGACGTTGCTCGGCCGGCATCGCAAGCTCGTGCCCACCTGGGCCGAGAAGCTGACCTGGGCGGGCGGCGACGGCGCGAGCCTGCGCGTCTATGACACGCCGGTCGGCCCGCTCGGGACGCTCGCGTGCGGGGAGAATACCAATACGCTTGCGCGCTTCGCGCTGCTCTCGGCGGGCGAGTTGGTCCATGTCGCCAATTATATCTCGCTGCCCGTCGCGCCTGCTTCGTACAATATGGCCGACGCGATCCGCATCCGCGCGACCGCGCACAGCTTCGAAGGCAAGCTGTTCACGATCGTCGCCTGCTCGACCGTCAGCGAGGAGATCATCGCGGCGATGAGCGCCGGGCGGCCCGAAAACCGTGCGCTGCTCGAGCGGCGGCAGAGCGCCTTTTCGGGCGTGATCGGCCCCGACGGCAATCTCGTCGGCGACCCGCTGATCGACGACGAAGGTATCGTCTATGCCGAGATCGACCTTTCGCGCTGCATCCAGCCCAAACAGATGCACGATATTATCGGCGCCTATAACCGCTTCGACATTTTCGACCTGCGCATCGACCGGCGCCCGCGCACGAGCGCAAGCTGGCGCGATGACGAAGTGCCGCCCGCCGACGACGGCGGTGCGGAGCCGCCCACGGCTTGAGATTGGCAAGGAGAGGCAAGATGGCCAGCGTCGCGTCAAAACCCGATCCCCGCGATGCGCAGCTCGGGCGCTCGCGGGTCACCGATACCGACGAGCTCCGGCAATTCTACGCCGAGCTTGGCGCGCATAATGCCGATGCCTTCTGGAACCGCGCCAATGCGATCGAGCCGTGGGAGCCGCAGAGCCGGTACAATCCGACGCTGTGGAAATATGCCGAGATGCGCGAGCTATGCCTGCGCGCGGTCGAGCTGGTGCGGCCCGAGGATGCCGGGCGGCGCGTCGTGACCTTGCTCAACGACAGCGATGCGGGTCGCGCGAACACCGCGGTCTGCGGCTGGCTGTTCAGCGGCCTGCAGGCGATGCGCCCCGGCGAGATCACCCCCGCGCACAAGCATACCGCCTCGGCGCACCGCTTCATCATGGAAGGCGGCGGAGCCTATACGGTTGTCGACGGGCATCATGTCACGCTCGGCAAGAATGATTATGTGCTGACGCCGAACGGGTGCTGGCACGATCATGGCGTCGCCGCCGACGGCCAGCTTTCGATCTGGCAGGACGGGCTCGACATCCCGCTGATGAACTGCATGGAGAGCAATTTCTATGCGGTCTATGACGCGCCGGCGCAGACCCCGGGCTTTCCCGCCGACGATCTGCCACTTTCCTATGGCGGTGCGATGCAGCCCGACGGCGTCGAGGCGTGGGCGCGGCCCTTTTCGCCGACGATGGTCTATCGCTGGGAACAGGTCCGCGACGCGATCTGGAATTTCGCCAAGGTGTCCAGCGGCTCGCCCTTCGACGGGCATATCATGCGCTATTCGAACCCGCAGACCGGCGGCTGGGCGCTGCAGACGATGGGCGCGCACATGCAGATGCTGAAGGGCGGGCTGCATACGCGCGCGCACCGGCACACCGGCAACGTCGTCTATAATGTCGCGCAGGGCCGCGGCTATTCGGTGATCGGCGGGCGGCGCTTCGATTGGGCGGAGCATGACATTTTCTGCGTGCCCGCCTGGACCTGGCACGAGCATGTCAATCTCGACCCGTCGGAAGAGGCGTTCCTCTTCTCGTTCAACGACTTCCCCGTGATGGAGGCGCTCGGCGTCCGGATCGAGGAAGCGCTCGAAGACAATGACGGCCATCAGCAGGTTCAGGCCTGAACCCTCATCGCAACCCATAACAGGAAAACAACCATGCGCTTCGTGACCTATCGCACGGCCGAAACCGGGCCGCGCCTCGGCCTCGTTCACCAGGGACTCGTCATCGACGTCGAATATTTCGGCGACGCGATCGGTCATGACCTGCCCGCGACGATGCTCGACTTCATCGATCTGGGTCCGGTCGCGCTCGGCTTCCTGCAGGAGGCCGTCGCGGCCGCGACGCCCGCCGATCTGGTCGGCACGTCGCTGCCCGAGGGCAATGTGACCCTGCTCGCGCCGATCCCGCGCCCGCGCAAGAATATCTTCGGCATCGGCCTGAACTATACCGAGCATGTCGCGGAATCGGCGCGCGCGCTCGACACGTCGGACGCGCTGCCGAAGGAGCCGGTGATCTTCTCGAAGCCGCCGACCGCCGTGGTCGCGTGGAACGACCCGATCCGCCACAATGCGAAGGTGACGCAGCAACTCGACTGGGAAACCGAGCTGGCGGTGGTGATCGGCCAGACCGCGCACCGCGTGGCCGAGGCCGACGCGCTGGATCACGTCTTCGGCTATACCGTCATCAACGATGTGTCGGCGCGCGACTGCCGCCGTGCGGGGCAGTGGATCGTGTCGAAGGGGCAGGACAGTTTCGCGCCGATGGGCCCCGCGATCGTCACGCGCGACGAAATCACCGATCCGCAGAACCTCAATATGTGGACCAGGGTCAACGGGGTCGAAAAGCAGAACAGCAACACGCGCTTCATGCTGTTCAGCGTCGCGCAGCTCATCGCCGACATATCGGGCGTGATGACGCTCGAGCCCGGCGACATCATCGCCACCGGTACCCCCGCCGGTGTCGGCGCGGGCCGCGACCCGCAGGAGTTCATGTGGCCGGGCGACGTCGTCGAATGCCATGTCGAGGGCATCGGCACCTTGCGTAACCCGATCGTCGCCGTCTGAAGGACCGAGCCATGACCCGTCCTTTCCGCGTCGGCCAGATCGTGCCGAGTTCGAATGTCACGATGGAAACCGAAATCCCCGCGATGCTCCGCGCGCGCGAGGCGATCCTGCCCGACCGTTTCACCTTCCACAGCGCGCGGATGCGGATGAAGAAGGTGACGAAGGAGGAGCTGGCGGCGATGGACGCCGACTCAGACCGCTGCGCCTTCGAGCTGTCCGACGCTGCGGTCGACGTGATGGGCTATGCCTGCCTCGTTGCGATCATGAGCATGGGCTCCGGCTATCACCGCGTGTCGGAAAAGCGGCTTCACGGGCGGACCGTCGAAAACGGCCATGCCGCGCCGGTCGTCACGAGCGCGGGCGCGCTGGTCGACGGCCTGCACGCCCTCGGCGCGAAGCGAATCGCGGTGGTCGCGCCCTATGTGAAGCCGCTGACCCAGCTCGTCGTTTCGTACATCGAAAGCGAGGGGATCGCGGTGCAGGACTCGCTGGCGCTCGAGATTCCCGACAATCTCGAGGTCGCGGCGCAGGATCCCGCGAACCTTCTTGCCCACTATAAGAAGCTCGACCTCTCGGGCATCGATGCGCTGGTTCTGTCGGCCTGCGTCCAGATGCCCTCGCTGCCCTCGATCCAGAAGGTCGAGGATGAAATCGGGCTACCGGTCGTTTCCGCGGCGGTCTGCACGACGCACCAGATGTTGAAGCGGCTCGGGCTCGAAGCGCGGGTGCCGGGTGCCGGCGCGCTGCTTTCGGGACGCTATTGATCGAAGGGGGACGGGCGGTGAAGCTCTACAGCTATTTCCGGTCATCGGCCGCCTATCGCGTGCGGATCGCGCTGGCGCTCAAGGGGATCGCCGCCGACCAGGACGCGATCAACCTGCTCGCGCGCGAGCCGCTGCCGGGCTATCGGCAGGCGGTCAATCCGCAGGGCTTCGTCCCCGCGCTCGACACCGACACCGACGGGCTGATCGTCCAGTCGCTCGCGATCATCGAGTATCTCGACGAAACGCATCCGGAACCCGCGCTGTTGCCGAAACGCGTCGCGGACCGCGCCTATGTCCGCGCCGCCGCGCAGCTCGTCGCCTGCGACATCCATCCGCTCGCGAACCTCCGCGTGCTTCGATATCTCAAGCGCGATCTGGGGCAGAGCCAGGATGCGATCGACGACTGGTACCGGCATTGGGTCGAGGACGGTCTCGCGCGGCTCGAGGCTTTCGTGGCAGCGGAAGGAAAGAGTGGACGCTTCCTGTTCGGCGACGCGCCGACGATGGCCGATTGCGTCCTTATTCCCCAGCTTTTCAACGCGCGCCGGCTCGCGTGCGATCTGGCGACTGTTCCGACGTTGGTCGCGATCGACGCCCGCTGCGCCGGGCTCGATGCGTTTCGTCAGGCGCATCCGGACGCGCAGCCCGACGCGGTCTGATCAGCGATGCCTCAGCTGCAGCGGCCGAACCCCTTGCCGCGCACCGCGCGGCCCGGCGTCGCGCCGCTGTGCCGCCCGTCCTTGAGGACGGCAACCCCGTTCACATAGACGTCGCGCATGCCGACCGCATAGCGATGCGGTTGTTCGAAGGTCGCGCGATCGGCGACCGCCGCCGGATCGAAGACAACTACATCGGCGTAATAGCCGGGCTTCAACGCTCCGCGTTCGGCGATGCCGAGATTGGTCGCGGGCAATGTCGTCAGACGGCGCACCGCTTCCTCGAGCGTGATCAGTTTCTCGTCGCGCACATAGCGGCCGAGGAGACGCGCGAAATTGCCGTAGGTACGCGGATGCGCACCCGATTTCAGGAACACGCCCTCGGTCGATTGCGACGCCGCGTCGGACCCGAAGCTCATCCACGGCAATTGCACCTGCTTCCGGACATTGTCTTCCGACATCAGGAAATAGACGGTGCCGACGCGCGACCCGTCCTCGATCACGAGGTCCATCGCGGTTTCTTCGGGCGATTTGCCGCGCATCGCCGCGACCTCGGCGAGCGTCTTGCCGGTGAGCGGCTTCAGCGCCTCATTCTTGAACCCGGTCAGGATCATCTTGTCGGCGCCGGCGCCGAGATAGAGATTCTCCCAGTCGCTGCCCGGCTTCTGCATCTCCGCGGCAACGCGCGCGCGCGTCGCGGGATCCTTCAGCCGTTCGATCCATGCTTCGAGGCCGCCTGCCTGCACCCAGGTCGGCATCGCCGCGTCGAGCCCGGTCGCCCCGGCGGTGTAGGTGTACATGTCGGTGGTGATGCGCAGCCCCGCGGCGCGCGCCGCCTCGATCTTCTTCACGACCGCGTCAAGCTTGCCCCAGTTCGAGCGGCCCGCCATCTTGAGATGATAGATTTCGGCGGGCGCACCCGATCGGCGCGCGATCTCGATCAGTTCATCGACGGCTTGCTCCAGCCGGTCGCCCTCCGACCGCATGTGGCTGATGTACATGCCGCCGCACTTGCCCGCCTCGGTCATCAGTGCCGCAAGTTCGTCGGTCTCGGCATAGGAACCGGGCGCATAGATGAGCGAGCTGCCGACGCCGAGTGCGCCCTCGTTCATCGCCTGCCGGACGAGCGCCTTCATGCGCGCGAGCTGTTCGGGATTCGGGTCGACGTCATCCTCGCCGAGTTCGTGGACGCGCACTGTCGCCGCGCCGACGAAGCTCGCGATATTCGTCGAGATGCCTCGCTTTTCGAGCCAGCCGAGATAGTCGCCAAGGCTCGTCCATTCGATCTTGTAGCGGATATCGCCCTGCCGCTCGGTCTCCTGACGTTTCATCGTCGCGTTGTACGGGCCCATCGACGAGCCTTCGCCCATCACCTCCAGCGTCACCCCCTGCCGGATATCGCTTTCGCTGCGCGGATCGGCGATCAGCGATTCGGTCGCCCAGCTCAGCATGTTGATGAAGCCCGGGGCCACCGCCATGCCGCGCGCCTGCACCTCGCGCTTCGCCGTGCCGTCGACTGTGCCGACCGCGACGATGCGGTCGCCCTTGATCGCGACGTCGCCTGTGACGGGCGGGGCGCCCGATCCATCGTAGATCGTGCCGCCGCGGATGATCAGGTCATAGGCGGGGCTCGCACCCTCTGCGGCCGCGGGCGCCGCCGCCGGTATCGCGCCGCTCAGCAGCATCAGCGAAAGGACGAAAGGCCGTGGCAGCGTCATCTTTTTCTCCGTGGATGAGCGGTGAGCGTCGTCAAATCGTCCATCAATCCTTCGGCAGCGCCTGCTGAATTGCGCGGTATCGCGCGGCCGATTTCTCCATATGGCGTCGCGCCGCGCGGCGGGCGGCGGCGGGGTCCTGCGCTTCGATCGCGGCATAGATCGCGCGGTGGTCGTTATTGATCGTGCGCGCATAATGCTGGTGCCGCTCGGGGTCGCTGCCTTGCAGGTACAGCTTGCGCGAGGGGACAAGGCGGACGCCGAGGAACTGGGTGAAGCGCAGGAAATAGTCATTGCCCGTCGCCCCGGCGATCGCGGCGTGGAAGGCGGTATCCGCGGCGACCGACGCGTCGACGTCGGTGCTCGCCTCCATCGCCTCGAGCGCACCGCGCAGCGCGGCGAGGTCGGCGTCGGTGCGGCGCCGCGCCGCGAGGTCCGCCATTTCGGCCTCGAACCCCATGCGCATTTCGAGCAGGCGCAGGACATCCTCGATCTCGCCGACCTCGTCGGCGGCGATCTGGAAGGCGCGATATTGCGCGCCGTCGGGAACATAGGCGCCCGAGCCGCGCCGCGACACCAGCAGGCCGCGCGCGGCGAGGCGCGAATAGGCTTCGCGCACGACGGTGCGGCTGACGCCGAACGCCTCGGTGATCGCCTTCTCGGTCGGAAAGCGCGCGCCGGGGGGCATGTCGCCCTTTTCTATCTGTTGTTCAAAGCGCTGGACCAGATCGTCGGCCAGCGACGCTGCCTTGGTCGCCATGGCGGGCAGGGTTATCAAAGCGCCGCGACGCTGGCTAGGGCCGGAAAGCCGGACCTTGTGCCGCGACATAGCTTTCCCATGCCTCGCGCGTCGCGAAATCGCCGCGGCGGTCCCACGCCGCGCCGCTATAATAGACGAACGGCTTGCCCGGCGTGACGCGGATCAGGACCAGATAATTGTCGGCGTCCTCGGCGAAGCCGATGAACGCGGCGGGATCGACGATCACCGCGGCGGCCATGCGGCCCTTGGCGCCATCGGGCGGACCCCACCAGCTCATTCGCGCGTTTGCCGCGTCCTTGCTGATCTCGCCGACCGCGCCGCCGTTTATCGGGCGCTTCGAGAGGCCGATCCCGACGATCAGTTCGGCGTCGCTGCTCGACGTCAGCGTCGACGTCAGCCGCGTAAAATTGGTTCCAGCGGGCAGGGTGAAGCGCCGCGTCTCGCGCACCGTGCGTAGCGTATCGACCGGCCAGGGATCATAGTCGACCGTGAAATCGGCGACCTCGGGTCCGGCGCTCAGGATATGCGGGCGGACATAGTTGCGCGAGGTCCAGAGCTTGTTGTCGTACCAGATGCCGAGCCCCCCCGTGCCGCGCCCGGTGCCGACATTATAGAAATCGAGCCCCTCGCCATGGTCGGCGTGCTGGTCACCGGTGCGGAGCTGGCGATCCATATAGGGCCAGTGGACGCGTTTGCCCCATGCGTCGATTCCCGACGAAGAGGGCGGTTCGGCAGTTTCGAGCGCGCGCGAATAAATACGGTGCGCGATGCGGTCATTCTCCCAGAGCAGGTCGCCGTAACGATAATCGGCGTTCACGACCGCGGCCCGCGCCCGCTGCTCGTCCGGCGTGGCCGGACGCAGCGGCGCATGATCCTGCGCGAGTGCGGGCGCCGAGATCAACACGGCGGCGAGGAGCACCCGGCGCATCACCAGCTCCACATCGTCCCGTCCTCGAGCCGGTTCACCGGCAGATAGGCGCGGGCATAAGGATGGTCGGCGGCCAGCGCCTCGTCGATGTCGACGCCGAGTCCGGGGGCGTCGCCGGGATGGAGCATCCCGTCCGCGAAGCGATAGGCGTGCGGGAAGACTGCGTCGGTCTCGGGGGTGTGGCGCATATATTCCTGAATGCCGAAATTGGGGATCGCGAGCCCGAGGTGCAGCGCCGCCGCCATCGTGACGGGCGACAGGTCGGTCGCGCCGTGACAGCCGGTGCGGATCTGGTGCAGGTCGGCGAGCGAGGCGATCTGGCGCATATGCGTGATGCCGCCCGCGTGGAGCACGGTCGCGCGGATATAGTCGATCAGCCGGTTCTCGATCAGCGCCTTGCAGTCCCATACGGAGCTGAAGATTTCTCCGACGGCGAGCGGTGTCGTCGTGTGCTGGCGGATCAGACGGAACGCCTCCTGATCCTCGGCGGGAGTAGCGTCTTCGATCCAGAAAGGCCGATATGGCTCCAGATCCTTGCCCAGCCGCGCCGCCTCGATCGGGGTCAGGCGATGGTGAACGTCGTGGAGCAGGTGGACATCCCAGCCGAGCGCCTCGCGCGCCGCCGCGAACAGCTCGGGGACGATGCGCAGATATTTGGCCGTCGACCAGATATTCTCGGTCGGCAGATCGGCGTCGGCGGGCTCGTAGAAATATTTGTCGCCGCTGACGCCATAGGTCGACGCCATGCCGGGCACCCCGCATTGCAGCCGGATCGCCCTGTACCCCTGGCGCTGATAATCGAGCGCGGCCGCGATCGTGTCCTCGATCGTCGCGCCGTTGGCATGGCCATAGACCATGCATCCCTCGCGCGAGGCGCCGCCGAGAAGCTGATAGACGGGCAGCCCCGCGACCTTGCCCTTGATATCCCACAGCGCCATGTCGACCGCGCCGATCGATGCCATCGTCACCGGGCCGCGCCGCCAATAGGCGCCCTTGTAGAGATATTGCCAAATATCCTCGATCCGGTGCGCGTCGCGGCCGATCAGACAGGGCACGACATGGTCGGCGAGATAGCTCGCGACCGCAAGCTCGCGGCCGTTCAGGGTCGCGTCGCCGACGCCGGTCGTACCGTCGTCGCATTCGATCTTCAGCGTCACGAAATTGCGTCCCGGGCTCGTCACGATCACCCGGGCGGACACGATCTTGGGCATGGCCTCTCCATTCGTCGATAGTTGTATGACAACCTTATTGACATGCTCGACGTAAAAGGAAAGAGAGAAGTCGCCGGCGGTAAGGACTGGCGAGCGAACCTTGCGGGAGAGAGCGGTGCCGATGAACTTCTTCGCGCCCCTGATGCTGGTCGCTGCGCCCGCAGCGGTCGCCGACGCCGAACCGGCGATGCCGACTGCGGCGGCGATCCTCGCCGAGACGCGGCGGGTTGCCGACTGGCAGCTGGCCAACCGCACCAACTGGGGGGCGATGCCGGCGGCGCGGCCAAGCGTTCGCAACCCGCGCGACTGGCAGCAGGCTACCTTCTGGGTCGCGCTGACCGCGCTTGCCGACCGCGATCCGCGCTATCGCAAGCCGTTGATCGAGCTGGGTCGCGAGCTTGGCTGGAAGCTCGGTGACAAGCCCTATCATGCCGATGACCAACTCATCGCGCGCGCCTGGATTTGGGCGGCGAAGAATGGCGAGGGGGGAAAGGCGCTGGCGCCCGCGCGCGCCTATTACGACCATGTGCTCGCGAACCGGCCGACGACCGACCTCGTTTTTGCTTCCAATGCCTCGGGGCAGGGCGATCCCGCCTGCACCGATCGCTGGTGCTGGTGCGATGCGTTGTTCATGGCTCCCGAGACGCTGCTGAAGCTCGCGAAGGCGACCGGCGACAAGCGCTACGCCGATTTCGCGCACGCCGAGTTCAAGTCGACGACCGACTATCTCCACGATCCGGCAGAGCGGCTCTATTTCCGCGACAGCCGCTTCTTCGACCAGCGCGACGCGCAGGGGCGCAAGCTGTTCTGGAGCCGCGGCAACGGCTGGGTGATGGCGGGGCTGGTCGGCATTCTCGAGACGCTGGACAAGCGCGATCCGAAGCGCGGCTATTATGTGGGGCTGTTCCGCGACATGGCGGCACGGCTCGTCACGCTGCAAAAGGCCGACGGCTATTGGCCCGCGTCGCTGCTGGATCAGGGTCCGGCGACGCCTCCCGAAACAAGCGGCACCGCTTTCTATACCTATGCCTTCGCATGGGGTATCGAGGCCGGGCTGCTCGACCGCGCGAGATATGAACCGGCGGCGGTGCGCGGGTGGCACGCGCTGACGCGTGCGGTGCAGCCCGACGGGATGCTCGGCTGGGTGCAACAGGTGGGCGATAGGCCCGACAGCGTATCGGCGCGCGAGACGCAATTCTACGGCGCCGGGGCCTTTCTGCTCGCGGGGACGGCGATGGCCGACCTCGCGAAGACGCGCAGCTTGAAAATAAAATGAAGCTTCTTGTCCCCGCCTCGCTCGCGTTGCTGTCGCTGGCTTCGCCCGCCGTTTCTGCTCCATCGGATCACCCGGTCTGCGAAGGCAGCGAGGGCTATGCCGCCAGTTTCGGGGGACGGCGAACCTTCGCTCTGACGCCCACCGACCTGGAGGCGATCAAGGCGAAACGGACGAGCGACCCGGTCGTCGCCGCAGCCTATCGCGACCTGATCGCGCGGGCCGACCATGCGCTGGCTGCCAGGCCCGCATCGGTGATGGACAAGCAGGCCGCTCCGCCATCGGGCGACCGCCACGATTATGTCAGCCTCGCGCGTTATTGGTGGCCCGATCCCGCCAATCCCGCAGGCCCCTACGTGCGCCGCGACGGCGACACCAATCCCGAGATCGAGACGAACCGCTTCGATCGTATCGCGCTCGCCCGCATGGCACGCGAGGCGGAGACGTTGGCGCTCGCCTATTATTACAGCGGCGACACCCGCTATGCCGATGGCGCGGCGCGGGCGATCCGGACCTGGTTCCTCGATCCGGCGACCGCGATGAACCCGAACATGGATTTCGCGCAGGCGGTGCCGGGGGTCGCGAACGGCCGCGCCGAGGGCGTGCTCGACGGTGCAGGGTTCATCGGGGTGATCGACGCGGCGGGGCTGATCGCACCTGCGGGATCGCTCTCGCCCGCCGAAAACGCCGCGCTCGAAAACTGGTTCGCGCGCTATGTCGACTGGATGCAAAACAGCGCGAACGGGAGGGCGGAAGCGGCCGCGGGGAATAATCACGGCCTTTGGTACGACGCCCAGCTTGCGCGCTTTGCGCTGTTTGCGCGGCGCCCCGATATTGCGCGCGACATTGCGCTGCATTTTACCGAGGGGCGCATCGATGGGCAGGTCGATGGATCGGGCGCGATGCCCGCCGAGCTGACGCGGACCCGCAGCTTCCATTATTCGCTCTATGCGCTCGACGCCGCCTATACGGTTGCCGACAGCGCGGCGTGCATCGGCATCGACCTGTACGCGGAAACGGGACCAAAGGGGCGCTCGCTGCGTCGAGCCACCGATTATCTCGCGGCCTATCGCGGGCGCGCCGCGGACTGGCCGTACAAGGAAAAGGACTGGCCCGCCGACATGCTCGATGGCCTGCTGGTGCGCGCCGACCGCGCGTGGGGGCCGGGGGCCTATCCGCGGCACATTCCTGCAGATCTCGTGCTCCGCTATCGGGTGCCATGATTGCGCGGCGCACCCTGCTTCTGGCATTGTTGCTGGCAGCGCCGGCGGCATGGGCGCGCAATTCGGGGGCGTTCGACATTCGCGCGATCGAGCGCAAGCGGCTGCTGCCGCAGGGGCCGGCGTTGCTGGCGATCGAACCCCGGACGATCGCCACCATCCCCGCGCCGCGCAGCCCCGCGGGACCGCATGACTATTATTCCGAGGGCGACTATTGGTGGCCCGATCCTGATAATCCGGGCGGTGCCTATGTACGCCGCGACGGGCGATCGAACCCTGACAAGTTCGACGGGCACCGCGACGCGCTGATCGCCTTCGGCCGTACCGTTCCCGCGCTCGCCGCTGTCTGGGAGCTGACCGGCGATCCACGCTATGCCGAGGCGGCAATGCGGCATCTTCGCGCCTGGTTCGTCGACCCGGCGACACGGATGAACCCGAACCTCGACCATGCGCAGGCGATCATCGGCGTGAACAGCGGGCGCGCGATCGGGGTGATCGATACGCTCCAGATCGTCGAGGTTGCGCGCGCTGCGGAGCTGTTCGCGCGCCGCCACGCCCCCGGCTATGCCGCGATTCGGGCCGAGGTCGAGCGGTGGTTCGTCGCCTATCTCGACTGGCTGACGACTTCTCCCTTCGGGATGCAGGAGCGCGACGAGAAGAATAATCACGGTAGCTGCTGGCTGCTGCAGGCATCGGCCTTTGCGGCCCTGCTCGGGCGCGGCGATGTGCTGGAGGCGGCGCGGGTGCATCTCAGGACCGTGATCGTCCCGACGCAGGTCGCACTCGACGGCCGCCAGCCGCTGGAACTCGCGCGGACCAAGCCCTATGCCTATTCGCTGTTCAACCTCGACGTGCTTGCCGCGAGTGCCTGGCTGCTCGGCGGTCGCGATCTCGTCGCGTGGGAAACCGGCGACGGGCGTTCGATCGCGAAGGCGATCGCCTTCATGGCGCCTTATGTCGCCGACAAGGCGCGCTGGCCCTTCGCGCGCGACATCGAATATTGGGATGGCTTCCCGGTGCGCCAGCCGAGCCTGCTGTTCGGCGGACTCGCGCTTGGCCGCCGCGACTGGACCGACTTGTGGCAACGCCTCGATCCCGATCCGCGGATTGGCGAAGTTGTCCGCAATTTCCCGGTCCGCCAACCTTTGCTCTGGTTATAAGCGTTGACGCCCCGCGGCGCGGACCAAAGATGTCTGACATTTTTCTTGACATGATGTGGCGAAAGGGCGATCAATAATGACACCGGTTACCAAAATGGAACCGAGACAAGAAGGGAGAGGGTGCGTTCGGCCCGCCGCGTCGATAGCGGGCGCCCGGACATTCCCTGAAATGAGGACAAATGGCGCGCGCCGCTTCATTTGTCCGCAAGAGTAACCGGTGTCATTCCTTGCCAGCGCGGGAATGCATTGTAAAAAGTGGGAGGGATTAGATGGCAAATCGGGCGAAATACGGCGTCGGAATCTGGGCGCGGCTGGCGGGCGGCGCGTCGCTCGCGGTGCTGGCGGTGACCCCGGCGCTCGCGCAGGAACCGGCGGGCGGCAATGCCGCCGATCCGCCAAGCGAGGAAATCATCGTCACGGGCATCCGCGCTTCGCTCGAACAAGCCGCCGACATCAAGCGCGATGCGCCGCAGGTGATGGATGTCATCACGGCGGAGGACGTCGGCAAGCTCCCCGATTCAAACGTTGCCGAGGCGCTGCAGCGCGTCACCGGCGTCCAGATCACCCGCGTCTTCGGCGAAGGCCAGTCGGTATCGGTGCGCGGCCTGCAGCAGGTGCGCGTCGAGGTCGACGGCCGTACCCTGCTCGGCTGGTCGGCGCGCCTGTCGCCGCCCGAGAACGACCAGCTTGGCCGCTCTTCGGGGCTCGATTCGGTGCCTTCCAGCCTGTTCGGCCGCCTCGAAGTCCGCAAATCGCCGCTGGCCAGCCAGGCCGAGGGTGGGCTCGGCGGTACGGTCAATCTTGTCACGCCGAAGCCGCTGTCGTTCAAGGAGCCGACCATTTCAGTGCGCGCGCAGGGCGTCTATTCCGAAAACACCGACAAATTCGAACCCGCGATCACCGGCTTTGCAACGACCAAGTTCGCCGACGGCCGCATCGGCGTCATGATCGCCGGCGAATATCAGAAGCGCACCTCGACGACCCAGACGTTCGAGCGCAACAATTTCCTCAACCGCAACTATACCGGAACGGGCGGCGGGGCGATCCCGACCCCGGTGCTGCTACAATATGAACAGTTCGTCGTCGATCGTTCGCGGCTCGGCCTCAACGGCGCGATCCAGTTCGAGGTGACCCCGGAATTCACGATCACCGCCGACGCGCTCTATTCGAAGCTCAAGACCGGACGGCACCAGGATTTCTTTGCCTTTCGCCTGCCGACGGGCAGCAACCCCGTCACCAATCGCGTCGTCGAGGACGGCATGGTCGTCGCGGGTAACGCCAACGGCACGGTGACCACCGCGGGGCAGATCCGCAACGAGCCGACCGAGAGCTTCCTCTATGGGCTCAACGGCAAGTACGAGAACGACGGACTGACGGTCGAGGCCGACGGCTATTACAGCAAGGGCACGATCGACCAGACGATCCAGATCATCACGCTGCAGGCGACCGCCGCAGTTCCGGGAGCGTTTGATTTCCGGGACCAGACGGTCCCGTCGCTGACGCTCGGCGGTACCTTCAATCCGACCAACTATGCCTCCTACAATCCCGCGAACAACGGCGTGCGCAGCAACCGCCTCATCGGCCTGCTCGAGGAATGGACCGGCAAGCTCGACGTCAGCTATGAGGCCGACAGCGGCGTCACCATTTCGGCGGGCGTGCGCTATACCGACCTTCATGCGCGGTCGAACGCATTCCGCAGCCAGGTCACCCCGACCCGGACCGAGATCGAGCCCTATCTGAAGCTCATCAATGCTGGCGATATCCTGGCTGATATCCCGGGCAGCTTCCCGCGCAGCTTCCTCAGCACCGCGCCGACCTTCGATTATGTCTTCAACCGCGCGCAGGCGGCCGAGCCCAACCCCGATCCGAATGGCCGTTCGACGCTGCTTCCCAATCTGCAGCGCGACTATGATCTCAGCGAAAAGACGATCGCGGGCTATCTGATGGTGTCGGGCGAGGGCGAGATCCTCGGTGTGCCGTACAAGGCGAATGGCGGCGTGCGCATCGCGGCGACGCGCCTGTCGGTTGACAGCTATGTCAACGTCGGGGCGGTCAGCACGCTCCGCAACGACAAGAACCGCTACACCACCGTGCTGCCGAGCGCGAACATCGCGTTCAACGTCACCGACAATTTCCTCGTCCGCGTGTCGGGGTCGCAGACGATGCAGCGCGCGTCGATCGCCGACCTCGCGCCATCGACCTTCTTCAACGCGACGAACCTGTCGGTTACCGGAGGCAATGTGAACCTGAAGCCGCCGATCTCGACGCAGGCCGACGTCAGCTTTGAATATTATACGGGCAAAAGTTCGCTGATCTCGGGCGCTGTCTTCTATAAGGACGTCAAGGATTTCATCGCCAGTTTCGTGACCTCGGGGGTCGACACCAACCTCGATCCGCAGGGCCGGGTGCTCGTATTCTCGCGTCCGGAGAATCTGGCGAGCGCGAAGATCAAGGGCTTTGAAATCGGCATCCAGCAGTTCGCCGATTTCCTGCCGTCGCCGCTCGACGGCCTCGGCATCATCGCGAACTATACCTATTCGGACTCGGAGGACCAGTCCGGCTTCCCGCTCGTTGCGGTGTCGAAGAACAGCTACAACCTCGTCGGCTTGTACGAGAAGGGACCGTTCTCGGCCCGATTGGCGTATAACTATCGCGACGAGGCGGTGTTCGAATTCTCCGAAGGGCGGCCGAGCTTCATCGGCTCGCGCTCGCAGCTCGACGCGCAGGTCGGTTTCGACATCACCAGGAATTTCGCCCTGTCGCTGCAGGCGCAGAATCTGATGCCGAAGAAATCGGCGACGAAGGAATATAGTGTGAACGAAGTCGCCCTGAACAGCTATGCCCTGTCGGAGCGGCGCTTCTCGGTCGGGCTCCGCGCCAAATTCTGATGCCTTGAGGACGGCGCGGCGCCCCTTCACAAGCGCCGCGCTGTCCACGGACGATAAGGGAATGAATAGTATGCGATTGCCTGGCCGGGCCGGACGCCCTCTCCGTCTCGCCCTGTTCCTGTCGGCTGCGGTGACGTGCGTGACGATGGCCCAGGCTCGGCCGGGCGATCTGCCAAGGATACTCTCCGACCGCGCGACGATGGCCGCGAACCCGCTGCCCGATTTCTCCTATGCGGGCTATGGTTTCGGGACGCAGCCGATCCCCGGGGATGACAGGACGGTCGTTGACGTGACCGGCTTCGGCGCGATCCCCGACGACGGGCTCGACGACACGAAGGCGGTGCTGCGCGCGCTGGCCGCCGCGAATGCCGTCAAGGGCAAGGTGACGCTGCGCTTTCCCAGGGGACGCACGCAGATCACCGAGGTGCTGCGGATCACGCGCAGCGACATCACGCTCGACGGCGCCGGTGCGGGGGCAGGGGGCAGCGAGCTCTGGTTCCCGCGGCCGCTGAAGCTGATCGACAAGAGCCATGATTATGACGAGCTGCGCGAATATCTCGTCCGCGAGAAGAAGCAGCAGGTCGAGCCCGAGCATAATATCGACTATCTCTTCACCGAATATAGCTGGGCGGGCGGGATGATCTTTGTCGCGCCCGAAGGAAGCCGGCCGGTTTCCTATGACGCGGCGAAGGATGTCCGCGACCCGGTGCTTGCAAAAGGCGTGGCCGGCACGCAGTTCGCCCGCACCCTGACCGTCGACACCGCGTCGAAGCTGCGCGTCGGCGATGTCGTCCAGCTCCAGTGGTTTTCGGTCGACGGGCCGAAGAGCGCGATCCTGAAATCCCTCTATGGCGACACCGACCTGCCGATCGGATCGCACCACTGGACCTCGCCCGACCGGCCGGTCGTGGTGCAGGCGACCCGCGTGACGGCGGTCAGAGGCAGGACGGTGACGCTGGGCGATCCGCTGCTCCACGACGTGCGCGCCGACCAGCCCGCGGTGCTTGCCGAGTGGCGGCACCTCACGAACGTCGGCATCCAGAATCTGCGCTTCCAGTTTCCCGACGCGCCTGCCTTCGGACATCATCTCGAGCAGGGCTATAACGGCATCTACATGACCGGCGTGTTCGACGGTTGGGTTCGCAACCTTGTTATCGACCAGTCCGACAGCGGCATCCTGACCGACAATGCCGCGAGCCTGACGATTGCCAATGTCACGACGACGGGTGCGCGGCGCGCGCATTATTCGGTGCATGTCGGCGCGGTGCATAATGTGCTGGTCAAGGATCTGAAGGTCGAAAATCCGGTCATCCATCCGCTCAGTGTCAACACGCGCTCGACGCGCTCGGTCTTCCGGCGCGCCGACGTCGCGGCCGGGGCGGTGCTCGACCAGCATAGCGGGTCCAACCACCAGAATCTCTTCGATCAGGTCACGCTTCATATCGACCCTGAGCAGGGGAAGGACGGCTGGGTCTATCGGTTGTGGGTCGGTGGCGGCGCGCCCTATTGGAAGCCGGGGCACGGGCTCTACAACACGCTGTGGAACGCGCGGCTGGTGATTCCGGAGAGCGTGCCGGCCGACGCGACGGTCGCGATCACCAGCGGGCTCGAGGGGCCGGGCGAACGGATCGTCGGGCTTCACGCCAACCGCCGGATCAGCGTCCACTACGATCCGGCACCCTATATCGAGGGCACGGGAGAGGCCGTGGCAGGCGCGCCGTCGCTCTACGATTATCAGCTCGCGCGGCGCCGGAAATAGGAAGCGGCGCTCGCTTCCGTAACGTAAACTGTTGCTATTCGGCCACGAATCCACGAAATTTTGCCAATTTCCGCATGCGCGCGTTGACGCGCCGGTTGCGGTCGCTACAGCGACACGTTGCTGCTGGGCATCTCCCACTTAGGCCTTTGGGCTGCGTCCGGCGGTTTGGAGAGAGAGAGAGACATCATGACTTTGCGCAACATCCTGTTGGGCGCCACCATGCTGTGCGCCGCGACCACCCCTGCCTACGCCTTTGCCCAGGACGCCGATGCGTCTGCCGACACCGCGACCACCAATGACGAAGCCGAATATGGTAACGAGATCATCGTTACCGCCACCGGCCGTTCGCAGATCGCACAGGATGTGCCAATTGCCCTGAGCGTCGTTGGCGGCGAGCAGCTTGCCAACGCCGGCATCTCGGACATTCGCGGTCTCCGTCAGGTGGCGCCGAGCCTTCAGGTGACGACGGGTCAGTCGTCGGCGACCGGCGTCGTGCTGCGCATCCGCGGTATCGGTACCGCTGGCGACAACCCCGGGTTCGAGCCTGCCGTGGGCGTATTCATCGATGGCGTGCTCCGGGCGCGTGCGGGCGTCGCGCTGGCCGACTTGCCCCCGATCGATCGCGTCGAAGTGCTGCGCGGTCCGCAGGGCACATTGTTCGGCCGCAACACTTCGGCCGGTGCGCTCAACATCATTACCCAGAAGCCCTCGTTCGACCTCGGTGGCTACGCCGAGCTCAGCTATGGCAATTATGACGAGATCGAGGCCAAGGCAGGCATCACCGGCGGTCTTTCCGAGGCGGTCGCGCTCCGGCTCGACGGTGGCTATCACAAGCGCGACGGCTATATCAAAGACGCCAATTCGGATCGTCGCTTCAACGATGTAGATCGCTGGTTCGTTCGCGGTCAGGCGCTGTTCGAGAAAGATGACATCAGCCTTCGCATCATCGGCGACTATGCCAAGACCGACGAGCAGTGCTGCGGCGCGATCAACACCAATTCGGGCTTCCTGATCGCTCCCAACCCGGCGGACATCAACACCGTGCTCGGTTTTGCGGCCAGCAACGTCATCCAGGCCTTTTCGGCCAACCCGCTGCTCGGCGGCGCCGTCGGCCGCGTCGGTATCGTCCGGCCGTTCGATGCCAAGTCGCGCACGATGGCAACGTCGCCGAACCGCGACCTGTCCGAAAAGGTCGACGAATGGGGCGTTTCCGGCGAGCTGAACTGGGATCTGGGCGATGTGACGCTGACCTCGATCACCGCCTATCGCGACTGGAAGGCGCTGCGTAACCAGGACATCGATTTCTCGGGTCTCGATCGCGCCTATCGCGACGGCTATCGCACCGGCCTCACCGACTTCACGCAGGAAATCCGGTTCAACGGTTCGGCGTTCGACGGTGGTCTCGACTGGCTGGTCGGCGGTTTCTACCTGAACGAAAAGACGACGCTCACCGACCGGGTGCGCTTCGGCACCCAGGCCGACCAGTTCGTCGACGGCATGTTCAACGCGCTGACCGCCGGGCAACCGGGCCTGCCGGCGCAGGGCCTGCAGCTTTACGGCACGCTCGGGCCGCTCGTGCCGGTCTATGCCGGTGTGCCGCTGCCGCGCACGCCCGACGGGGGCGGCCAGGTTGCCGACCAGTATAGCGTCAAGACCGAAGCCTTCGCGCTCTTCACGCACAATATCGTCAACTTCACCGACCAGCTCTCGCTGACGCTCGGCCTACGCTACAACCACGAGAACAAGGACATCAAGGCCAACCTGAACTCGGTTGTTCCGGCCTGTTCGTTCCTGCAGAGCCCCGGCGCTGCCGCCTATCGCGCCGGTCTCGGTGCGCGCTTCCCGCTGGTCTATCTCTATGCCTGCAACCCGACCGTCAATTCGGAGTTCAACGGCAACTACACCGGCGACCGCAGCGAAAGCGAGTTCACCGGCACGGCGAAGCTGTCGTTCAAGGTCACGGACGATGTCCTGCTCTATGGTGGTTACGACCGTGGCTACAAGTCGGGTGGTTACAACCTCGACCGCGGCTCGTTCGACAGCGTTCTGCTCGGCGGCAACGGTGCGCAGATCACCGATCTGGAATTCGGCAACGAAACGGCCGACGTGTTCGAAGTCGGCGTGAAGAGCAATTTCGGCCACGCCTTCCAGGTCAACGCCTCGCTGTTCCACTCGACGTTCAAGGGCTATCAGAACAATGCGTTCGAAGGGACGCGCTTCGTGGTCCGCAACTTCGACAAGGTGATCTCGCAGGGCGTCGAGCTCGACACGATCATCCGCCCGGTGAGCGACCTGACCTTCCAGTTCGGCTACACCTACCTCGATACCGAGGTGAAGGATCCGCTGGCGGGCAGCGACAATGGCAAGCCGCTGACCAATTCGCCGCGCCATGTCATTACCTCGGCAATGACCTGGACGCCGCAGCTCAGCAGCTCGGTCGGCGGTCTCGTCCACATCGATGCGCGGACGAACAGCGACTCGAATACGCTCAACTCGCCGCTCGGCGTGCCGTTCACGAAGAATGACGGCTATTCGATCGTCAACGCGCGCGTCGGTCTGAACTTCAACGACAACAAGTTCGGTATCGAGGCCTATGTCGAGAACCTGTTCAACAAATATTATAATATCACGTCGTTCCCGGTTCCCGAGCAGGGCACGAGCTTCGCGGTCTATCCCGCGCCGCCGCGCTTCTATGGTGTGAAGCTTCGCGCTTCTTTCTAAGGGACGCATAACGGAAAGGGCGCGTCGTTCCGGCGCGCCCTTTTTGGTTTCTTGCTGGGGCAAAAGAAAGCCCGGCCCCTCGACGGAGAGGCCGGGCCTTTTTGTTTACGCTGTGCGCAGGGTCAGAATTTGACCCCGGCGCCGATGCCGTAACGGCGCGGTTCGAGCGTGAAGATGTTCGTGAACAGGCCCGACGACTGGTCGGTCAGGTACAGACCCGTCGTTGCGTTGCTGTCGAAGATATTCTGCACGAAACCACGCACATACCAGCGGTCGTCTCTGCCGTTGAGCTGGATCTGGGCATTGGCTTGCGCATATCCCTTCACCTTGTTCACCCGGCCGTTGAAGATATTGCCATAGCTGTCGCCGGTGTAGGTGAGATCCATGCGCGGGACGAGCGACATGCCGCTGTCGAAGTTGATCGTGTGCTGGACACCGGCCGAGAATTTGACGTTCGGCGCCTGCGGCAGCTTGTTGCCCTTGATGCTGATCGGCACGCCGCCGCCATAAGCGGTGATCGCGCCGCCGGTGCCCGCAGCCGCAGCAACGAGCGCGTCGCAGCTCGAGAAGGCTCCGCTGCCGGCACCGAGCCCCGAGTCCGACGGGAAGGCGGTCGGCCCGCGCAGGCCGTTGGCTGCGGTCAGTCCGCGGCTGGCGTTGATGCCGTTGTTCACCGCGGTGACGAAGGCATCGGCCGCGGCCTGGCCGCCGACATTGGCGACGATGGCGCAGTTGAACGCCTGGCCGATATCCTTGATGATCACCGAATTCGGCAGGCCGCCCGACGGATCGCGCTGGTTGATGAACAGCGTGTCGTCGGTGACCTTGGTGTTGAGGTAGCTGAAGCCGAGGTTGATCAGCCAGTCCGGATCGGGCCGGACGATCCCTTCCACCTCGATGCCCCAGATGTCGGCGTCGACATTGTCGTTGAGCGAGGTGCGCGCGACGATGCGGCTGAGCTGCAGGCCCTTATATTTATAATAGAAGCCCGTCAGGTTCAGCTGCAGCTGGCCGCCGCCGAAGGTGTTCTTCGAACCGATCTCGAACGCGTCGACGATTTCGGAATCGAAGGTTTCGGTCACGCCGGGAATGATCACCTGCAGCGCCGGGTTGATGCCGCCCGATTTGTAGCCGCGCGAGTAGGACGCATAGAGGAGATTGTCGTCGGTGATCTTGAAGTCGACGACGGCGCGGCCGGTGAATTCGTCGAACTTGAAGGTCCGGTCGCGGAACCGCTGCGGCCCCGGCAGTCCGGTCGCGCCCGTGTCGGCGTCGAACGTCCCCGAATAGGGCGACTGGAAGATGTCGCCGGTCGTGGAGTAGGGGACCAGGAAGTTCGCCAGCGTGGAGTTCGAGATGTCGCGCTTCTTGTCGTTGTTGTAGCGCAGGCCGACGGTGAATTTCAGCCGGTCGCTCGCCTCGAAATAGGCCTCGCCGAAAATCCCGTAGGAGGTCAGCTTGAACACCTCGTCATGGTTCCGGAAGTAGGGCGAGCCGAGGTAGGACGGCGGCAGGCCCCGCGACAGCGCGGTAAAGGTGCCGAACAGCGATGCGAAATAGTCGATCGAGAAGGAATTGACATAATAGTCGCCGTCGGTCGTCTTCGACTGCGAATAGATGCCGCCGAGCAGGAAGTTGAGCGGTCCGTCGAAGTCGCTGGTGATGATGGCTTCACCCGCCCAACTTTCATTCTTCGCGACCGAGCGGTCGAAGGACAGGGGGGTCGCCGCACAGATGGCGTCGCCGCCGAAGACGCCGAGGCCGTTCGGATTTGTGTTCGACGTGCAGACATTGCCCGCCGGTCCGTTCGGGATCAGCGCGGCCGCGATCGGCGCGAAATAGGCGTTCGTGCCGGGCAGGCCGGGGATGCCGTTGGCCGCGAGGAAGGCCAGCGAATTCAGGCCCTGTTGCAGCGGCGCGCGGCTGGCGACGTCGAGGTTGTAGTCCTGCCGCGAATCGACCCGCGTGCGCTGATAGATACCCGTGAGGCCGAGATTGATCGTCCCGAAGCTATGGTCGAGATGCGCCTGCGCCTGGATTTCGTCGGTGAAATATTCGGGCGTGAAGTCGGTGTTGACCGTCCGCACATCGGCCGGTTCGACCGATGTCGCGTTGATGTCGGCGCCGTAGAGGCTGCCGGTTCCAAGCCCGAGCGCGGGCGAAATGCCGTTGAGGCCGAACACTTCGCGCGAGCCCAGCACGCTGGGGAAGGTCGCGTTGCCGTTGACCTTGCCATATTCGCGGCGGTTGTTGAGGCAGCCGAGCACGCCGGTCGGATCGCGCTGGCAGAGCTGCTTCTGGATACGAAGGCGGTCATCCTTTTCGCGGAAATAATAGCCCATCAGGTCCAGCGTCGTGTCCGGGCCCGGCTCCCAGCGCAGCGAACCGCGGATCGCGTACATTTCGCGGCCGTCGATGTGGCTGCCGTCGAACAGGTTCTTCGTATAGCCGCCGCGCTTCAGGTAGAAGCCCGCGGCACGGACCGCCAGCGTGTCGCCCAGCGGGACGTTGACCATCCCCTTGACTTTCCACGCATCGAAATTGCCATATTCGCCGTCGACCGACGCTTGGAACTCGCCGGGCTTGGGCTTGGCGGTGACGAAGTTGACGACGCCCGAGGTCGCGTTGCGGCCGAACAGCGTGCCCTGCGGTCCGCGCAGCACCTCGATGCGCTCAAGGTCGAAATATTCCGTCTCGAACAGGCGGGTACCGAACAGCGGCGAACCATTCACATGGATAGCGGTCGCGCTGTCGCAGCTGAAGCCGACGCAAAGGTCGCCGATGCCGCGGATGGTAAAGCTCGAGCCGGTGAAATTGCCCTTGGAAAAGGTGACGTTGGGCAGGGTGAGCTGAAGGTCGGACGCATTCTCGATCTGTTGCGATTCCAGTGCCTCGGCCGAAAAAGCGCTGACCGCGATCGGCACGTCCTGCAGGCGTTCGGCCTGGCGCTGCGCCGTGACGACGATCTCGCTTCCGTAAGCATTGCTGCTTTCGCTGTCCGCGCTTTGCGCATGCGCCGGTGTCGCCACCGCCATCGCAACGACCGACGAACCGATCAGTGCCTTGAACTTCATCAACATCCTCCCTTTTTCGAACCCGCGCTTGCGGGCCGCCCAAACTCAATTGTGCTTAAAGGGGAGGGGCCGAGACCAGACGTGGCAAAGCGCGCCGAGCCGGAACGGCCAAGTGCCTGCGTGTATCCCGCTTGCCAGCAAGGCTGGTCATCGTCCTCTCCCACCGGCGTCGGGGAAGTACGCCGGCATCTCCTGATTACGGCCCGCTCGAGCGAACTCTGTAATGACTCGAAGGTGCGCCGAGTTGACGAAAGCGTCAAGTCACTTGTTACGCCAAAAACCGTCGGAAATTCAGGCGAGTCCCGAAATGGAAAAAGCGCAGATTCCGCAACGTAAACTTGGCAGGGGCCGATAAATTATTGACGTACCGGGGTTGCGCATCGCGCGCTTCGCGCCGAAATGTGCGGCATTGATGCAACAGTGAAGGCAGGGTGGATGGCAAAGGTGGAACTGGGCGCGGACGGCAAGCCCGTGGTCCCGGACGAGGTGCTGGGAGCGGTGCGCACGCTGATCGAATGGGCCGGCGACGATCCGACGCGCGAGGGGCTGGTCGATACGCCGCGGCGCGTCGCGCGCGCGTGGCTCGAATATTGCCAGGGCTATGCCGAAGATCCGGCGATCCATCTGTCGCGCACCTTCGAGGAGGTCGGCGGCTATGACGAGATCGTGATGCTGCGCGACATTCCGTTCCAGTCGCATTGCGAACACCATATGGCACCGATCACCGGCAAGGCGTCGATCGCCTATCTGCCGCGCGACCGGGTCGTCGGCATTTCGAAACTCGCGCGCGTGCTCAACGGTTTCGCGCGGCGCCTGCAGGTGCAGGAGCGGCTGACCGCCGAAGTCGCCAAATGCATCTGGGACAATTTGCACCCGCACGGCGTTGCGGTGGTGATCGACGCGCAGCATGGCTGCATGACCGGGCGCGGCGTCCGCACCCCGGGCGTGGGCATGGTCACCAGCCGCCTGCTCGGCTGCTTCCTCGACGATGAGCGCAGCCGCAAGGAAGTGCTCGCGCTGATGGGATATTGAGGGGGCGCCGCTCCTATTCGCGCAAACCCCTGAGCGCCGCGCCCGCCGCGAAGGGGCCGATCACCGTCAACAGCAGGCTCGCCGCGCCGAGCAGCTTCATCGCACCGCGCCCCGAGGGGTCGAGCATCCCCGCACCGAAGATCAGCATCGGGACCGCCAGCGGCAGAACGAGCAGGCCGCCGATCGCGCTGCCACCCTTGAGGTTGGCAGTGAGCGCCGCGCTCAGCACCGCGAGCGAGGCAAGCGCCGGGATCGCAAGGGCAAGGCCCGTTGCGAGCGTGTGGACCCGCGTCGCATCCTGCGCCAGCAGCGCGGCGGCGGGGAGCAGCGCGACGAGTAGGGGCAGGCCGAAGCCGACGGCATGAGCCGCGATCTTGACCGCTGCGACCGCTTCGTCGGCGAAACCGCGCACCGCCAGCTGGTCGAGCACTCCTGCCTCACGATCGGGACGCACGAGGCGGTCGATCGGAAGCAGCGCGGCGAGGAGGGCCGCGACCCACATCATCCCGCCGCCGGTCCGCGCGAGCAGCGGCGCGTCGGGTCCGACCGCGAAGGGAAAGGCGGTCGCGACGAGCAAAAAGAAGACGACCGGCAGCCACAGCGCCCCGCTGCCCCACGCGCGGCGCAGGTCGCGCCAGAACAGGGCGATGAGCGCCGTCATGCGAGCGCGCCCATGTCGAGTTCGGCCAGATCGGAAATGCCGAGCGTGAAATGCGAGGCGAGCAACACAGCGCCGCCGTTGGCGCGATGCTTCGCGATCGCCGCGACCAACCGTGCCTGCGCCGCATCGTCCATGCCGTTGGCGGGTTCGTCGAGCAGCCAGATCGGCGCGCTGCTGGCGATGACGCGCGCCATCGCGGCGCGTTTGCGCTGGCCGGTCGAGAGCATCGAGACCGGCACTTCGGCGAGCGAAGCCAGCGCCATGTCGTCCATCGCGCGCGTCACGACAGGACCGTCGACGGTATCGACCCGCGCCCAGAAATCGAGCGCCTTGCGCAGCGGCAGCTCGGCATCGAGCGCCGCGGCCTCGTCGATCATCGCGATGCGCTCGCGGCGGGTCACCGTCCCGGCCGCGGGCCGCAGCAGCCCCGCGGCGAGCCGGATCAGGCTCGACTTGCCGGCGCCATTCGGTCCGCGCAGCCACAGCGCTTCGCCCCGGCCGAGCGCCAGCGACAGCCCCTCGAACAACAGCCGCTCGCCGCGGATGCACGCCACGCCGTCGAGCCGCAAAAGCTCCGTCACGCCATGTCTTCCAGCGCGTGCATGTCGTCGTCGGAAAAGCCGAAATGATGGCCGATCTCGTGGATCAGCACATGGCGCACCAGCCAGTCGAGGCGCTCGCCGCCCTCGATCCATTCGACGAGAATGGGAATGCGGTAGAGCGTCACCCGGTCGGGCATCCCGCCGCTCTGGTCGATGCTGCGCTCGGTGAGCGGGCGGCCTTCGTACAGGCCGGTGAGGTCATAGGGATGTTCGATATCGAGCGAAGCGAGCGTTTCGTCGTCGGCGAATTCCGAAATCTCGATCACGACGTCGCGGATGTGCGGCTTGAAGACGGCGGGCATGGTCTCGAGCGCCGCCTCGGCCATCGCGAAGATCGCATCGGCATCGGGGGCGGTTCCCGTCCAGCCGGGCGGAAGTCGGGTCGTGGCACTCTTGTCGCTCATCGCGCCCTTCCTTATGGCGGCGGCTCGGCCTTTACCAGCGGGAGAAAATGCGATGGTCCGGAAACTCGACGATGCGGAGCGCGCGGCGCTGTTCGCGCGCTTTCCCGAATGGACCCACGAGCCGGTGCGCGACGGCATCACCCGCCGGTTCAGGTTCGACGATTTCGCGCAGGCCTTCGGCTTTATGGCGAGCGTCGCGATCATCGCCGAGAAAATGGACCATCATCCCGAATGGTCGAACGTCTATAATCGGGTCGACATATTGCTGACGACGCATGACGCAGAAGGACTGTCGGAACGCGACGTCGCGCTCGCCGAAGCGATCGAGGCTTTGCTCTAGGGGAGGGAGCGGGATTCCGCCCGACCTCGTTCTTCCGGCAAGGAAAAAGGCCCCGGAACCTTGTCCCGGGGCCTTTCCTGTCTCTTGCGAGAGGAGAGGGAGCTTAGGCTTCCTCGCCTTCGTCCGCGGCGGGCGCTTCGGCAGCCAGTTCCGACGGGGGCGTGGCGTCCTCGAACTCGTCTTCGCTGTCGGGCTCGAGCGCCGAGGCAACCGCTTCGGCCTGTTCTTCCTCGAACATGGCGGCGATCACGTCGATGCCCTGCTTCTGCATTTCGGCTTCGTCCGGCGAGCGCGCGACGTTGACCTGAACGGTCACGACGACTTCGGGGTGCAGCTTCACCTTGACGTCGAACAGGCCGAGCGACTTGATCGGGCGTTCGAGCTCGACCATCGCCTTGGTGATGTTCGCGGCGCCGTCCTCGACCAGCGCGTCGACGATGTCACGCACCGAGACCGAACCATAGAGCTGGCCGGTGTTCGACGCCTGACGGATCAGGACGACCTGCTTGCCGTCGACATCCTTGGCATGGCCTTCGGCTGCGGTACGGCGCTCGGCGTTGTCGGCCTCGATCTTCGAGCGGTTGGCTTCGAACAGCTTGCGGTTGGCTTCGTTCGCGCGCAGCGCCTTGTTGTTGGGCAACAGGAAGTTGCGGGCAAAGCCGTTCTTGACGGTGACGACATCGCCGATACCGCCCAGTTTCTCGATACGTTCGAGCAGGATGATTTCCATCGGTCCGCCCTCCTTACTTCACAATGTAGGGGAGCAGGCCGATGTGGCGGGCGCGCTTGATCGCCTTCGCCAGCTCGCGCTGCTTCTTGGTGGACACCGCGGTGATCCGCGACGGGACGATCTTGCCGCGCTCCGACAGGTAACCCTGGAGCAGGCGGACGTCCTTGAAATCGATGACCGGTGCGTCCTTCGCGCTGAAGGGGCAGGTCTTGCGGCGGCGGAAAAAGGGTCGTGCCATTGTCGTTATCCTTATTCTTCGCCGTCGCGGTCACGGCCACGGCCGCCGCGGCGTTCCTGCTTGCGCATCATCACCGACGGACCCTTTTCGAGTTCGTCGACCTTGATGGTGAGCCAGCGGATGATATCTTCGTTGATCGACGCCTGACGCTCGATCTCGGCGATGGCTTCGCCCGACACTTCGGCCGACACCATCACATAATGGCCCTTACGGTTCTTCGCGATCTTGTACGCGAGCTGCTTGAGGCCCCAGGTTTCGGTCTTGTGGACCTGCCCCTTATATTCGGTCACGATTCCCGCGACCCCTTCGGCGAGCGCATCGACCTGAGCCTGGCTCAGGTCCTGACGCGCGATAAAGACATGCTCGTAAAACGGCATGGTTTGCGTCCTTCGATTTGGCCGATCGCTGATCCCGCGCCAATCGCGAAACCCCTCCGGCTGTCGTCCGGCTTTGCGTATTGGTGCAAAGCAAACGGGGCGATGGCAACGTGGCCTCGCCCCGGATGAGCGCGCCTATACAGATTCGCGCGCGGAAATCAAGCTTGGCCGAGCTTTTCCAGCAACTCGCGTCCGAATTCGGTCAGCGTGTCGTCGCGCGCGCCGAGGATCAGGATGCGGTCGCCGGGCTTCGCTTCACCCAGCATCGCGGCGCCGCATTCGGCGCGGGTAGTCAGATGCACCGCGTCGGCGCCGCCTGCGACGATATCGGCGACGAGCTTTTCACCGCCGACGCTGCGGTCGACGGTGCCGCCGAAATAGACGGGATCGCTGACGTACAGCTTGTCGCTTTCGCGCATACCCTTCGCAAAGCTCGCCGCGAGTTCGGCGCCCATCTGGCGGAGCGGGCCGTAACCGTGCGGCTGGAAAAAGAGCAACGCGCGGCCCGGCAGTTCGGCGACCGCGGCGAGGGTCGCGGCAACCTTGTCGGGATTGTGCGCGAAATCGTCGATCACGGTGACGCCGTTCGCCTGACCGAGCACCTCATAGCGGCGCGCGAGGCCCGCGAAGCTTGCGAGCGCCGCCACCGCCTCTGCGACGGGAACGCCCGCCGCGCGGGTTGCGGCGATCGCGGCGAGCGCATTGGCGGCATTGTGGCGGCCGGGCATCCGCAGGGTGGCGGCGTGCGCTGTGCTTTCGACATTCACGGTAAAGCGGCACCCATCGGGAAGGGCTTCGAAGTCGCTGCCACACACGTGCGCCGTGTCCGTGAAGCCGAAGGTGGCGACATTGGCGCCGACGAGCAACGGCGCTGATTCGGCGTCGTCGGCGTTGATAACCGCGACGCGTGCTTTCGCGGCGAAGTCGCCGAAGAGTTGGTGGAGCTCTTCGAGGCTCTTGTGGTCCAGGCTGATGTTGGTGACCACCGCAACGTCGGGCCGGTAAAGCGCGATCGACCCGTCGCTTTCATCGACTTCGCTGACATAGGTGGCGGCATCGCCGACGAGCGCGCTCGCAAAGGGCATCGTGTCGCTGGCGAAATTGCGCATCACTGCGCCGTTCATGACTGTCGGCTTGGCGCCCGCGCGTTCGAGGATCCAGCCGATCATGCCGGTGACGGTCGACTTGCCGCTGGTGCCGCCGACGCCGATCGCCCGTTCCGCCTCGTTGAACAGCGCGGCGTTGAGGTCGGCGCGGGTCAGACGCGGCAGGCCGAGCGCGTTCGCGGCGGCGATATCGGGCACGCTGTCCTCGACTGCGGCCGAGGCGACAAGCGTCTGGCCCGCGGCGACGCCGCTGCCGTCCTGCGGAAAAAGCGCGATGCCCTGCCGTTCGATCCAGTCGAACTTGCCTGGGCTGCGCCCCTGGTCGCGGCTGCGATCGGAGCCCGCGACCGCGCTTCCGCGCGCCGCGACGATCATTGCGAGCGGCAGCATTCCCGACCCGCCGACGCCGCAGAAGAAATAGGATTTGTTTTCCGACATGGCGCGGCGTTATGGCCTTGAGGGAGGGTTTGCAACTGGCACTCGCCCCGATTTCCGTTCGTGTCGAGCGAAGTCGAGACAGCTGTCGGGATGGCCCAAGGCTGAAGGGCATCTCGACTTCGCTCGATGCGAACGGATATGGGGGATTCATGCGTATAGGAATCGTCGCCCCCAGTACCCCCATCCTGCCCGACGATGCCGAGGCGGTGCGCGCGATCGCCAGCCTTGGTTATCCCGACGTCGAACTGGAATTCGACCCGCAATGTTTCGCGGTCCACGGCCATTTCGCGGGTGAGGACGGGCACCGTTTTGCGGCCCTCGTCGACATGGCGAACCGGCCCGATATCGAGGCGGTCTGGTTTGCGCGCGGCGGCTATGGCGCCTGCCGCATCGCCGAGGATGCGGTCGCTGCGATGACTCCGGCGGCGCGCGGCAAGGCGTTCCTCGGCTATTCCGACCAGGGCAATTTGCTCGGCGCGCTCTATCGCGACGGCTTCGACCATGTCGCGCACGGGCCGATGGTCGCCGACATCCGACGCACCGGGGGCGATGCGGCGATCACGCGCGCGCTCGACTGGCTCGTCGCGCGCGATCCCGCTGCGTGCGAGCCGGGGCTGGCGCACGGCGCGCGGCACGCCGCGTTCAACCTGACGACCTTGTCGATGCTGCTCGGCACCCCGCTCGAGCCCGACCTCGCGGGCCATGTCCTGATCGTCGAGGAGGTCAGCGAATATCTCTACGCTTTCGACCGCGCCTTCTTTCATGTCGCGACCTATCTGGCGACGCGCGGGCTCGCGGGCATCCGGCTCGGCCGCGTCAGCGACGTGCCCGAGAACGACCGGCCGTTCGGGGTGGAGGCGGAGGACATCGCCCGCGACTGGTGCGTGCGCACCGGCATTCCGTATCTCGGCCGCGCCGACATCGGCCATGACGCGGCGAACAAGGTGGTGCCCTTCGGCTTGCATCGCGCGGGGTGAGCGAATAGGCGCGAGGCCAATTCAAAACATCAGGGGACGCGAACATGCGCGCATTCATCTTTCCGGGTCAGGGCAGCCAGTCGGTTGGTATGGGCAAGGCGCTCGCCGACGCATCGCCGGTCGCCCGCGAAGTGTTTCAGGAGGTCGACGAGGCGCTCGGTCAGAAGCTGTTCAAGCTGATGAGCGAAGGCCCCGAAGACCAGCTCACGCTTACCGAAAATGCCCAGCCCGCGATCATGGCGAACGCGATCGCCACGCTGCGCGTGCTGGAGAAGGAAGGCGGCGTCACGCTCGCCGCTACGGCCGATTATGTCGCGGGCCACAGCCTTGGCGAATATAGCGCGCTCTGCGCCGCCGGTGCCTTCGACCTCTCGACGACAGCGCGGCTGCTCAAGACGCGCGGGCAAGCGATGCAGGCGGCGGTGCCGGTCGGCATCGGCGCGATGGCGGCGCTGCTCGGCGCGGACATCGACACCGCGCAGAAGCTCGCCGATGCAGCGGCCGAGGGCGAGGTCTGTACCGTTGCCAACGACAATGATCCGTCGCAGGTCGTGATCTCGGGCCACAAGGGTGCGGTCGAGCGTGCGGTGGCACTGGTCAAGGATTTCGGGATCAAGCGCGGTGTGCTGCTGCCCGTGTCGGCGCCCTTCCACTGCCCGCTGATGCAGCCCGCCGCCGATGCGATGGCCGAAGCGCTGGGCACGAACCCGCCCGCCGCACCGTTTGTACCCGTCGTCGCCAATGTCACCGCGAGCCCGGTCAGCGATGCCGGCACGATTCGCGACCTGCTGGTCAGCCAGGTCACCAGCCGCGTCCGCTGGCGCGAAAGCGTCGGCGCGATGGAGGAGATCGGCGTCGCACAGTTCGTCGAGTTCGGCGGCAAGGTGCTTTCGCCGATGGTCAAGCGCAGCGCGTCGGGCGAGGTGGGGACGGTCAGCGTGATTTCGATGGACGATATCGAGGCGCTGCTAAAAACGCTCTAAGATTCAGATTTCAGGAGAATAACATGTTCGATCTCACCGGCATGACCGCCCTCGTCACCGGCGCTTCTGGCGGTATCGGTTCGGCCATCGCGCAGGCGCTTGCGGCGCAGGGCGCGCGGCTTGCGGTTTCAGGCTCCAACGCCGAAAAGCTGAACGCGTTTCGCGACACGCTCGGCGGCGATCATGTCGCGCTCCCGTGCAATCTCGGCGACGGAGCCGCGGTCGATGCGCTCGTTCCTGCGGCGGTCGATGCGCTGGGGCAGCTCGACATTCTCGTCAACAACGCCGGGGTGACGCGCGATAACCTGATCATGCGCATGAAGGACGAGGAGTGGTCGGATGTTATCCGCATCAATCTCGAAGCGAATTTCCGTCTCGCGCGCGCTGCCGCCAAGCCGATGATGAAAGCGCGCTTCGGGCGCATCATCTCGATCACCAGCGTCGTCGGTGCGACCGGTAATCCGGGGCAGGCGAACTATGCGGCGTCGAAGGCGGGGGTGACCGGCATGACGAAGGCGCTGGCGCAGGAACTGGCAAGCCGCGGCATCACCGCCAATTGCGTCGCGCCGGGCTTCATCTCCACCGCGATGACCGACGATCTGCCCGAGGCGCAGAAGGAAGCGCTGAACCAGCGCATCCCCGCGGGCCGGATGGGCGAGGGGAGCGATATCGCCGCCGCCGTGGTCTATCTCGCGTCGAAGGAAGCGGGCTATGTTACCGGCCAGACCTTGCATGTGAACGGCGGCATGGCCATGCTCTCCTGACGGATTGATCCGTGGGGGTGGAAGGAACCGGTTGATGTTCAGGACTTTGGCGGGAAGCGCGGCTTTGGTGCTGGCGGCGATCTCAGGAGCGGCGTCGGCGCAGGAAGGCGCAAAGTTCGACTGCCCGTTCGCCGCATCGGCACCGGCCTTCCGCGCTTCGCTTGGCGAAGCGATGGTGGGGCAGGGCGATCCTGCCGTACGAAGCGCGCTGGTCGAGCAGCTTCGCAAGACCGTCGATGGCTGCGTCGCCAGCCAGGGGGTCGCCGAAGCGCAGAAAGCCGATTATTTCGACTATAGCCTCGCGCGGATTTCGCGCGAATGGCTGATCGGCGCCATTGCCCGAGCGAACCTGAAGACGGAAATCGTGGACAAGGCGCTCGATTTCGGGCCGGGCCGCGCGAACCCCGACCTGTCGGGTGACATGACCGAAGACCAGATCGTCCTGATCGTTCAAGGCTATGTCAACGCCGGGGTCGACATCGAAAAGGTCGACCAGTCGGTCTGGGAAAAGGTCGGGGCCTATGCGGCCGCTACCTCGATCTATTGGAACAAGCGCCAGCGCCTGCCTTTTTGAACCTTCGACAGTGGCCGGGTCCGGCGGCGGCGCCGGACCCGGCCGCCGCCGGGCGCGCCGAGATCAGAAGCTCGCCCGGGCGGTGATGCGGATATCGCGGCCGGCGAGCGGCACATAATCCTTGGTGAAGCTCGCGTGGCGGCGTGCGTCGACGTCGAAGATATTGTCGGCGGCGAGCGTCAGCGACAGATTCTTCGTGTCGGGCAGCGGGCGCCACGTCAGCGAGGCGTTGACGAGCGTGAAGCCCTTGGTCGCCGTCTCGAACGGCGCGATGCGGGTCTGGTCGTCGGTCCATTCGACCTCGGCGCGCGCATCGAGCCGTTCGCTCGACGCTTCGAGTCCGCCGCGGATGCGCAGCGGCGGGATGCGCGGCACAAAAGGCCCGTCGACGATCTTCGCGCGCGTCATGTCGGCGGTGGCATCGGCGGCGATGTGAAAGCCGCCGACCTGCGCGATCGGGGCGGCGCCCTCGAACTCGAAGCCCCAGGTACGCGCCTTGTTCTGGCGGAATTCGAACAAGGGCAGGTCATCGGCGATCAGGCCGGTATCGGTTTCATAGATGAAATTGTCGAACCAGCTCGCATAGCCGGTGATCCCCGCCGACCAGCCATCGCGCTTGAATTTCAGCGACGCCTCGCCGCCCCAGCTCGTTTCCTTGTCGAAGGTCGGGTCGCCGCGTTCATAGGTCAGCGTCGCGGCGTGCGGGCCGTCCGACAGCAGCTCTTCCGCCGACGGCGCGCGCTCGCTGCGCGAGACCGAGAAGCTCGCCTTCAGGCCGTCGGCGAGCTGGTAGGACAGACCCGCCGCGCCCGAAAAACTGTCGAACGAGCGATCGAAGCCGATGCTGTTTGCGGTCACCTTCGAATTTTCAAAGCGCAGCGCACCCTCCAGCGTGACCGGGCCGCGTTCGAGTTCCTGCAGGGTGAACGCCGCGATGCGCGTCGTCTCGTTCGCCGGCAGGAAGGCTTCGTCGCCGATCGCCGCGAAGTCGCGGAAGCTGTACTGGATGCCGCTCGCCCCGCGCCAGCCGCCACGGTCGTTCTGCGCCAGTTCGGCGCGCGCCTCGATCCCCTTGTTGGTGAAGCGCGTCCCCGGCTCGCCGTCGTCGAATTCGGTATGCGCATAATCGGCATAGGCGCCGCGCACGCGCAGCTTTTCGAACAGGCCGTCGCCCAGCTCGACCTCGCCGCGCAGGTCGACGCGATATTGCCGCGCCTTGATCGTCGGCACTTCGTCGATGTCGGCGCGCGGCGGGATGCCGTAATCATCCTCGAGATAGCCGAAGCTGATGCCGAGCGAGCCGCCGTCGTCGATGAAGGCGGCGCCGACGCCCGCGCTCTTGCTGGTGCTCTGGCTGTTCGGCACCTTGCCGCGGCTGTTCGCGGCATCGGTCAGACGCGTCGCTTCGGCAGCGTCGCCATCGGCGTTCGCGTCGGCGGCGAGGTCGAGCAGATGTTCACGCAGTTCGGGTGCATAAATCAGCCCGCCGACGCGGACATTGTTCGAATCGCGGTAATTGCCGTCGGCATGGACGACGAAGCGCTCGCCCAGCGGCACGTCGACCGACGCGCCGATGCTTTTGTCGTCGGCAGCAGTGCCATAGCTTGCGAGCGCATCGAGATGGAGAGGCGCTTCGGGGATGCCGCGCGGGATGCGCCGGTCGAATACGTTGACCGCGCCGCCGACCGCCTGGCTCGAAAAGAGCAGGACCGAGGGACCGCGCAGGATTTCGATGCGCTCGGCGGTCAGCGGGTCGATCGACACCGCATGGTCGGCCGAGGTCGAGGAGGCGTCGATCGCGCCGAGCCCGTCGACGAGCACGGCGGCGCGCTCACCCGAAAAACCGCGCAGGATCGGGCGCGAGGCGCCGGGCGAGAAGCTGCTCGACGACACGCCGGGCTGCGAGGCGAGCGTGTCGCCGATCTGGCCGCGGATGTCCTGCGCCAGTTTTTCGCCTTCCATCACCGACACATTGCCGAGGATGTCGAGGCTGCGCACGAAGGGCGCGGTGACGACGATCGCCTGGTCGGTATGATAATCGTCGTCGCCGGTCTGCGGCGCCGTATCCTGGGCAAAGGCGGGGGCGGAAATCAGGACGGCAAGGGTGAAACCGGCGGCGGAGAGCAGTCGCATGTGGGGGAGATCCTGTTGTTCGTGACGTGAATTCGGGCTCGCAGTAATGTTATACTGTCACAAGCGCAACCCGCCGCGCTTCGCCCGAAATGCCGTTCGTCGGCGTTCGTGCTCCGTTGGTCGACAAAGGCGCGCGATGGCGCTTGCTAGAGAAGCTGTCTTGCGGCGCCGCGGGCTGCACCTTAGATCAGGGGCATGACCATTGCCAGAACGAGCCTCGAGCTGATCGGCAACACCCCGCTGGTGTTGCTCGAAGGGCCGAGCAAAGCCACCGGGTGCGAAATCTGGGGCAAGTGCGAATATGCAAACCCCGGCGGATCGGTGAAGGATCGCGCCGCGCTTTATATCGTCCGCGATGCAGAGGCGAACGGGAGCCTGCGCCCCGGCGGCACGATCGTCGAGGGGACGGCGGGCAACACCGGGATCGGGCTCGCGCTCGTCGGCAACGCGCTGGGGTACAAGACGATCATCGTCATGCCCGACAACCAGAGTGCCGAGAAGATGGCGACGATCCGTGCGCTCGGTGCCGAACTGGTGCTGGTGCCGCCCGCGCCCTTCGCCAACCCCGGTCATTTCGTCCACACGTCGCGCCGCATCGCCGAGGAAACCGACAATGCGATCTGGGCGAACCAGTTCGACAATATCGCGAACCGCAAGGCACATATTTTCGGCACCGCCGAGGAAATCTGGGAACAGATGGAGGGGCGCATCGACGGCTTCACATGCGCCGCGGGCACCGGCGGTACCATCGCGGGGACGGGGCTTGGGCTCAAGGCCAAGGACCAGACTATCACCGTTGCGCTCACCGATCCGCACGGCGCCGGACTCTATAATTATTACCAGTGCGGCGAGTTGAAACCCGAAGGGTCGAGCGTGGCCGAGGGTATCGGCCAGAACCGCATTACCGCCAACCTCGAAGGCGCGCCGATCGATACGCAATTCCGTATCTCGGACGAGGAGGGGCTGAAGATCGTCCGCCAGTTGCTCGACGAGGAGGGGCTGTGCCTCGGCCTATCGTCCGGGATAAATGTCGCCGGCGCGATGGCGCTCGCGCGAAAGCTCGGGCCGGGCAACCGGATCGTGACGATCCTCTGCGACAGCGGCTTTCGCTATCTGTCGACGCTCTACAATCCCGAATGGCTGGCAAGCAAGGGGCTGGCGGCATGACTAACAAGACAACCGCAGCCCGGTCGGGCGTCGAATCGCCGCCGGTGCAGGTCAGCGATTCGGTGCGCCGGCTCCAGATCGGCATTGCGGGTGTGCTGACGGTCTTGCTGCTCGTCGGCATGGCGGGGCTGATCGGCGATCGCGCCCGCGAAAGCGCCGCGCAGCAAGCCGCCCCCACTGCGCAGGCGGTCGCGCCCGGCGCGACGACGCCCGCGGGCAGCGCCCCGCTCGAGGAATTGGGGGTCCAGCCGGTCTCGAAGGACCAGAATGTGCCGAGCGACGCCAAGGCGCCGCAGGCGGCGCCGGTCCCGCCCAAATCGACGGTGCCCGACCTTGAACCCGATCCGGCGCTCGCACGGGCTCGCCAATCGAAGCAGTGACGCGCGGCGGATCGCTTGCGCTGCGCGCTGCGGCGGCGGCGCTTGTCGCGTTGTCGCTCGGATGGATCGTCGGCGGGCAATGCGCGCTTGGACGGGTCGATCCGGCGCTGTCGCTTCCGCTGGTGGCCCTGCCGACGCTGATACTCGTATGGAGCCGGCGCTCCGCTACGCGCGGCGAACGGTGGCGGGCGATCGCGCTCTCCCTGCTCATTCTCCTCGCGGTACAAACGATTGTGGCCCTCGCCATGTCGGATGGATCGCCGTGGCTCCAGCTCGCGCTGGTTGCCGTGGGATGGATGGTCGCCGCAACGGTCGCCGACACGCTCGTCCAGTGGCGGAGGGGCGCGGCGCTGACCTTCTTCATGGCGGCGCTGTTCGTCGCCGGCTGGTTTGCCGCCGGGCATGTGCTGCTCGCCGCGCTTTACCGGCCCGCCATTGCGTCTGGGCCGCCCGTCACCCTGCTCACGGGTCTGCCGCTGCGCTGGTCGGCGGGCGAGGATATGGCGGCGATGATAGCGGCGGGCACGAACGAGGATCCGGTGCTGGCCCGCCTCCGCGCGAGCGGGCCGGTCGAGATTGTCGACAGCCTCGTCGATCATCCGCCGGCGTCCGGTGGCGCGCTGCTCATCGCGCATCCGCGCGCGCTGGCGCCGCAGGAGCTGGTTGCGATCGACGCCTTCGTGCGCGGCGGCGGACGCGCCGTCATCCTCGCCGATGCGTTGACGGGCTGGCCGGTGCGCCATCCGATCGGCGATCCGCGCAATCCGCCGGTGACGAGCCTGCTGACCCCGCTGCTCGACCATTGGGGCGTCACGCTCGCTGCCGCGCCGGCAGGCGAGAAGGAGCGGTCGGTGGACGTCGAGGGCGCAAGGCTGCGGCTGTTCAGCGCCGGCCGCTTCGAACGCCTGGCGCCCGCGTGTCAGGCGTTCGCTGCCAGCCGCATTGCGCGATGCCCGATCGGCCGCGGTGAGGTCTGGCTCGTCGGCGATGCCGACCTGCTCTTCGCGCCGCTGTGGCAAGGCGATCCCGTCTGGGCAAACCATCTGCGCCGGGCCGACACGATGGAATGGCTCGCCGCCCGTTTGTGGCCCGACGCGCCGCGCGCCCTACTCCGTCCGCTTTGGGCGCGATTGCCCGCCGAATAAGCGCCTCAAAGCAGAGACTTCCCAAGCTCCGGACGCCAATTCACCGCCGCATGCCCGTGGTTGCCCCGGCGCGCGGTTTGTTTTCGCGCGCCCCGACCCGTCGGGTTGCTCGATTCACCCCAAAATTACCCTTCTGGGGCATAGATTCCCCATACTACCCTAAATTTCCCCTTTTCACCCCGATGGAGTCTTGATAGGCAGGAGTCGGAGAGGGGCAATCTCCACCTGAGTCTTTCGGCGCGGAATCGGTGATTCCGCGGGCAGGAAATTATTGCCCGGAGGCGCGAGACGGGGGGCTACAGCGATGGCGGTTGTTACGCCCGGCCGGTATTCGGGCACCAACTTCGCCGCGATCGATGGCAAGGGACGCATCGCCGTCCCCTCGCAGTTCCGCAACAATGTGCCCCTCAATGCGGACGGCCAGCGCGTGCTTTGGGTCGGTTTCCACGAAAAACTCCCGTGCCTCGTCGCCTACGGCCAGGATCAATATGATCGCCTGTCCGACGAGATCGAGCGCGACCGCGACACCGCGCTGACCCGTAACCTCGATTTCGACGAGGACGAGGCGTTCAAGAAGCGCTTCAGCTACACCGAGGCCTATACGCTCGACGACAGCGGACGCTTCCTGCCCAACTTCACCGCGCGCGACCGGGTGGGTGAGGCGGGCGCGACCGCCTTCGTCGGCTCGGGCCGCCGTTTCGAAATCTGGTGGTTGCCGAGCCTCGCCGAATGTGTCGAGGCCGACCCGGTCCTCAAGCGGCTCGCGACGGCATGGGAAGAAACGAAGGGGAAGGCGCGAAAGTGACCGAGCTTGCCCCCGACCTTCCTCGGGATCCCCGCCACGACCCGGTCCTCCGTGAAGAAGTCATCGCCGCCCTCGCCATCCTGCCCGGGGAGCGTCATGTCGATGCGACTTTCGGTGCCGGCGGCTACACCCGCGCGATGCTCGCGGCGGGCGCGGACGTCGTTGCCTGCGACCGCGACCCCGACGCGATTGCCGAAGGGCAGGCGCTCGTCGCCGAAGCCGACGGCCGCCTGACGCTGGTCCATGGCCGCTTCGGCGAGATCGACCGGCTGCTCGCCGAGCGCGGGATCGATGCGGTCGACGGCATCACCTTCGACATCGGCGTTTCGTCGATGCAGCTCGACCAGGGCGAGCGCGGCTTCTCGTTCCAGAAGGATGGCCCCCTCGACATGCGTATGGCGCAGGAGGGCGAAAGCGCCGCCGACTGGCTCAATCGCGCCGACGAGGAAGAAATCGCCGACGTCCTCTATCATTATGGTGACGAGCGCCAGTCGCGCCGCGTCGCGCGCGCGATCGTCGCCGCGCGCCCGCTCAGCCGGACGGCCGAGCTCGCCACTGTGATCCGCAAGGCGCTGCGTCATCCGCCCGGCGCGCCGAAGGATCCGGCGACGAAGAGCTTTCAGGCCATTCGTATCCATATCAATGGCGAACTCGACGAGTTGGTCGCGGGGCTGAGTGCCGCCGAGCGCATCTTGCGTCCCGGCGGCCGCCTCGCGGTGGTCAGCTTCCACAGCACCGAAGACCGGATCGTGAAGAATTTCCTGCGCGAACGCAGCGGCGGCGACGCCGGTGGTTCGCGGCACCGGCCCGCGCGTTCAACCCCCGCGCGGGCCGCAACTTTCGATACCCCGGCGCGCAAGGTGCGCCCCGGCAAGGCGGAGGAAGCTCGCAACCCGCGCGCGCGTTCGGCGACGCTGCGCAGCGCGGTGCGCACCTCGGCCCCCGCCTGGCCCGAAAACTCGACGAAGGAGTCCATGTCATGCTGATGGCGGCGCGCAAGCTACAGGGGATCGGCCTGGTCCTGCTCGTGCTCATCTTCGCGATGATGCTCTACCCCGTCTCGCTGAAGGTGGCGGCGACGCGCAGCGAGCTGACGCGCGTCGAGCGGCAGATCGACCGGACGCGGGCGAACATCCGCTATCTCGAATCCGAACTCGCGGTGCGCGCTTCGATGCGCCAGCTCGAACAATGGAACGCCGAGAGCTTCGGCTATTCGGCGCCGTCGGCGTCGCAATATCTCGCCAACGAACGCCAGCTCGCTTCGCTCGAAGGCCTGCCGCGCGCCCGCGGCGCCAACGAGGTCGCGCCGGTGCTGATGGCGATGGTCAGCCCGGTCGGTGCGACCGCAGCAACGCCGGCGACAACCAAGGACGAGACCGTGAAGCCCGCCGCCATCAAGCCCGCGACGGTCAAGCCCGTGATCCTCGCGCAGGCCGAAACCAGCGTCCGCAGCGACGTCGCGCCGCGCATGGCGCCGACCCGCCGGCGCGAGCAGCTCAAGATGATCGAGGACCAGCTCCTCGCCGAATCGACGCTCGCCGACCTTAAGAAGGCGGCGGCGCGCGAAGCAAGGGAGGGCAAGGCCGCCCAATGAACACGCTGGTCGTCCGTCCGACCCGGGTCCGAACCGCAGGGGTGCGGCAGCAGATCTTGCTGACCGCGCAGCAGCGTCTGATGATGCTGATGCTGCTGTTCATGGCGGCGTTTTTCCTGATTTCGGTGCGTCTGCTCTATTTTGCGCTGTTCGATACCTCGTCAGGGCACGGCAATGGCTCGGCGGCGTTCCTTCCCGCACGCGCCGATATCGTCGACCGCAACGGCGTGCCGCTGGCGCGGACGATCGACGGCTATTCGATCCGCGTCGTGCCTTCGAAGCTGCTCAACAACCGCCAATATCTGGCCGACGAGCTGGTCAAGATCTTCCCCGACACCCCGCGCGAGGAATTCGTCGCCAAGCTGTCGGGTTCGAAGCCCACCTATATCCGCCGCCGCGCGCTGCCCGACCAGGTCGCGGCGGTGAACGCGATCGGCGACGTCGGCTTCGACTTCCCGCGCGAGAAGGAACGGCTCTATCCGCAGCTCACGCTCGCGGCGCACGTTCTTGGCTTCACCGATGCCGAAGGTCACGGCGTTACCGGCATTGAGGGCGCGTTCGACAAGCGGCTGATCGACAAGGCGACGCGCGGCGAGCCGCTGACGCTGTCGATCGACGCGCGCGTCCAGGGTGTGCTCGAAAGCGAGCTTTACAACGCGGTAACGAACCTCGAAGCGATCGGCGGGGCGGGCGTCATTCTGGATGTCCACACCGGCGAGGTGCTGGCGATGACCTCGCTGCCCACCTATAATCCGAACAAGCTGGTCGCCGCCGACGCGCCGGCGCGTCGCAACGCCGTGACCTATAATCTTTACGAACTCGGGTCGACGTTCAAGCCGCTGTCGATCGGCGCCGCGATCGACGACGGCGTCGTCACCAGCATGGCGCGCCGCTATGACGCCAGCCAGCCGCTCGCGATCGCGGGCTTCCGTATCCGCGACAGCCACCCCGGCCGCTGGTACAACGTCCCCGAAACGCTGATCCAGAGCTCGAACATCGCGACCGCGCGTATCGCCGACGAACTCGGGCGCGAAAAGATGGAAAAGCTGTTCCGCAGCCTCGAATTCAACAAGCGGCCGGAGATCGAACTCAAGGAGCGCGCCTTTCCGTTGTGGCCCAAGGAATGGGGTCGTTTGTCGACAATGACGACCGCATACGGCCACGGCATCGCGGTGACGCCGCTGCATCTCGCGAGCGCCTATGCCGCGCTCGTCAATGGCGGCATCTGGCGTCCGGCCACCTTGCAGAAGATGGGCGACAAGGCGCCGCCGCAGGGTCGCCGCGTGTTCAAGGCGTCGACCAGCGCGCGGATGCGCCAGCTTCTTCGCCTCATCGTCACTGACGGCACCGGCAAGCAGGCCGATGCACCGGGTTTCCGGGTCGGGGGCAAAACCGGATCGGCTGAAAAGCCGGGGGTCGGCGGCTACCGTCGCAGCTCGGTCGTCGCGACGTTCGCCGCCGCCTTCCCCATGGACAATCCCCGCTATGTCGTCATCGCGATGGTCGACGAGCCGAAGGGCAACGCCTATAGCTCGGGCCAGCGCACCGCCGGCTGGACCGCGGCGCCGGTGGTCAGGAAAGTGGTGATGCGCGCGGGGCCGATGTTGGGCGTCTATCCCGACGAAAGCCGCGACGTCGACGTATCCGAACTCATTCCGCTCGTTCGGAGAGACGGGGAAAACGAATAATGCGTCTCTCCGCGCTGCTCGGCGATCATGGCGCGGCAGGCGAGGGTCCGGTGGTAACCGGGCTCGCAATCGACCATCGCAAGGTCGCGCCGGGCACCATCTTCGGCGCCTTCGTCGGCGAGAGATTCAATGGCGAGGACTTTATTCCCGCCGCGATCGCTGCCGGCGCCATCGCGATCGTCGCGCGGCCGGAGGCGAAGGTCGAGGGCGCGGTTCATATCGCCGACGCCAATCCGCGCCGCGCCTTCGCGCATATCGCCGCGCGCTTCTTCCACCGCTTCCCGGCGACCTGCGTGGCGGTGACGGGGACCAACGGCAAGACCTCGACGGTCGAGATGACGCGCCAGCTCTGGCGCATGGCGGGCTTCAACGCCGCGTCGATCGGGACGCTCGGCATCACGACGTCGCAGGACAGCGCCTCGACCGGTCTCACGACCCCCGACATTGTCACCTTCCTGTCGAACATGTCGGGGCTGGCGGCCGAAGGGGTCACGCACGCGGCGTTCGAGGCGTCGAGTCACGGGCTCGACCAGTATCGGACCGAGGGACTGACGGTGAAGGCGGCCGCCTTTACCAACCTCAGCCACGACCATCTCGACTATCATGGGACGATGGAGGCCTATCTGGCCGCCAAGCTCCGCCTTTTTACCGAAGTGGTCGAGCAGGATGGCGCGGCCGTCGTCTGGGCGGACGACGAATATTCGGCGCCGGTGATCGAAGCGGTGAAGGCACGCGGCGTACGCCTGTTGACCGTCGGCGCGCATGGCGATGCGCTTCGCCTCGTCTCGCGCGAACCGACCCAGCTCGGCCAGTCGCTCGTCATCGCGGCAGGCGACCTCACGCAGAAGGTCAATCTGCCGCTGATCGGCGCCTATCAGGTCGCCAATGCGCTCGTGTCGGCGGGACTCGTCATCGCGACCGGCGGCGATGTCGGCCAGACGCTTGCGAACCTTGCGCGGCTTCAGCCGGTGCGCGGTCGCCTCGAGCGCGCGGCGATCACCAGAGCGGGGGCTCCGATCTATATCGACTATGCGCACACGCCCGATGCGATCGAAGCGGCGCTCGATGCGCTGCGTCCGCACGCGGGCGGGCGGCTGATCCTGGTCTTCGGCGCCGGCGGCGACCGCGACCAGGCGAAGCGGCCCGAAATGGGCAAAATCGCGGCGGCCAGGGCCGATCTGGCGATCATCACGGACGATAACCCGCGCGGCGAAGACCCCGCTGTCATCCGCGCCGCGATTGCCGAAGGCGCTCCGGGCGCCCGGATCATCGGCGACCGCCGCGCGGCGATCGCCGCCGCGATTGCCGAGGCTCGCGCCGACGACATCGTCTGCATCGCGGGCAAGGGGCACGAACAGGGCCAGATCGTCGGGTGCGGTGAGGAAATGCGGGTCATTCCGTTCGACGATGTCGCGGTCGCGCGCGAGGAGGCGGCATGACTGCGCTCTGGACCGCACGCGCCATCGCTGCGGCGACCGGTGGAACCGCGACCGCCGACTTCACCGTAAACGGCGTCGCCTTCGACTCGCGCGAAGTGACGAAGGGCGACCTCTTCATCGCGATGAAGGGCGAAGCGACCGACGGCCACAAGTTCATCGACAAGGCGATCGCGGCGGGCGCCGCCGGGATCGTCTGCGAAACCGCGATCGATTTTCCGCACGTTCGCGTCGCCGACAGCGTCGCCGCGCTGAACGCGCTCGGCATCGCGTCGCGTGCGCGCAGCCACGGACGGATCATCGGCGTCACGGGATCGGCGGGCAAGACCGGTACGAAAGAGGCGCTGTTCGCCGCGCTCGATCGCTTCCGGCCCGGCAAGGCGCATCGTTCGGTCAAAAGCTACAACAATCATGTCGGTGTGCCCCTCAGCCTGTCGCGGATGCCTTCGACCGCCGATTTCGGCGTGTTCGAAATGGGGATGAACCATGCCGGCGAGCTCGCGGCGCTGACGCGCATGGTGCGCCCGCACGTCGCGATCGTCACCACCATCGCACCCGCGCACATGGAATTCTTCAGCGGCGAAGAGGCGATCGCCGACGCGAAGGGCGAGATTTTCGAAGGGCTCGAACCCGGCGGCACCGCGATCGTGCCGTTCGACAGCCCGCATTACGCCCGCCTCCGCGCCAAGGCCGAACAGCACGCCGCGCATATCGTCAGCTTCGGGCTGGGCGAGGGCGCCGACGTCCGCGCGGTCGACTGGCTGTCCGACGGGCAGGGCGGCTCGCTCGTCACCGCGCAGGTGCAGGATGCGCTCCTCTGCTTCACCATTTCACAAGCGGGGGCGCATTGGGTGTCGAACGCGATGGCGGTGCTTGCGGCGGTGAAGGTGGTCGGCGGCGACCTGCCCGCGGCGGGGCTCGCCTTTGCCGAGATGGGCGGGCTCGCGGGGCGCGGGGCGCGTCATCGGGTGCCGGTTCCCGGCGGCCATATCCTCGTCATCGACGAGAGCTACAACGCCAATCCCGCTTCGATGGCTGCGACGATCGGCCAGTTGGCGACCGAATCCGGTGAACGGCGGATCGCGATTCTGGGTGCGATGCGCGAGCTTGGGCCGGGCAGCGAGGCCTATCATCAGGGGCTCGCGGCTCCGCTCGTCGCGGCCGGGGTGCAGTTCGCCCTGCTTGTCGGCGAAGAGATGGCGCCGCTCGCCAAAGCGCTTGAGGGGCGTATCGATTTCGAGCATGTGGCCGCGCACTCGGCCGCGACTGGGCGGCTAAGGGACTTGATCCGCCCCGGCGACACGGTGCTGGTCAAGGGGTCGAACAGCGTCGGCCTGTCGCATGTTGTGACGGCGCTGACCAACGGGGATTATTGATGCTGTACTGGCTGGCGGAATGGCTTGGCTTTCCGGGGGTTCTCAATCTCATCCGCTATCTGAGCTTCCGCTCGGGCGCGGCGGTCGCCACGGCGCTGATCATCGGCCTCTGGATCGGGCCGCGCTTCATCCTCATGCTGCGGATGCGGCAGGGGAAGGGGCAGCCGATCCGCGACGACGGCCCGCAGAGCCATCTTGCGAAAAAGGGCACGCCGACGATGGGCGGGCTGATGATCCTGATATCGCTGATGATTTCGGCGCTGCTGTGGATGGACCTGTCGAACCGTTTCGTCTGGGCGTGTATCTTCGTGACCGGCGGCTTTGCGCTCGTCGGCTTTCTCGACGATCTCGACAAGGTGACGAAGGCCAGCCACCGGGGGATTCCGGGGCGCGTGCGCCTGCTGGTTGAGTTCCTGATCGCCGGGGTCGCGGTGGTGCTGATCGTGTCGCGCACCGGTACCGACCTGTATCTGCCTTTCTTCAGCGGCGTGGTGCTCGAACTCGGGCCCTTCTATTATCTCTTCGCGATGGTACTGATCGTCGGTTTCGGCAACGCGGTGAACCTCACCGACGGGCTCGACGGGCTCGCGACGTTCCCGGTGATCATCGCCAGCCTGACCTTCCTCGTCATCGTCTACCTGTCGGGCAACGTGAAGTTCGCTGGCTACCTCGGCATCCCGCACGTCCCTGGCGCGGGTGAGCTTGCGGTGTTCGCCGCCGCGATCATCGGCGCGTGCCTCGCCTTCCTGTGGTTCAACGCGCCTCCCGCGGCGGTGTTCATGGGCGACACCGGCAGCCTCGCGCTTGGCGGTGCGCTCGCGACGATCGCGGTGACCGCGCAGCACGAGCTCGTCCTGGTCCTCGTCGGCGGGCTGTTCGTGGTCGAGGCGCTGTCGGTGATCATCCAGGTGTTCTGGTACAAGCGGACGGGCAAGCGCGTCTTCCGCATGGCGCCGATCCACCATCATTTCGAACAACTCGGCTGGCCCGAATCCACCGTGGTCATCCGCTTCTGGATCGTCTCGATCGTCCTCGCGCTCGCGGGGCTCGCGACCTTGAAGCTCCGGTGATCACCTCGCGCGTCTTTGCCGGCCGCCGTTACGCGGTACTGGGACTGGCGCGCTCGGGGCTGGCGACCGTCGAAGCGCTGATCGCCAGCGGCGCGGGGGTCACCGCATGGGACGAACGCGAGGAGGCGCGCGACGATGCAATGGCGCTGGGCGCCGACATCGGCAATCCCCTCGATATCGACCTGATCGGCTTTGCGGGCGTCGTCGTCTCGCCCGGCGTGCCGCTCAACCGCCACCCGATCGCCGCGCACGCGCGCGCGGCGCACGTGCCCGTGATCGGCGACATCGAACTCTTCGCGGAGGCGGAGGGCGCCCTGCCGCCGCACAAGGTCGTCGGCATCACCGGCACCAACGGCAAGTCGACCGTCACCGCGCTGGTCACCCATATGCTCGAAAGCGCGGGCGTGCCGACCCTGATGGGCGGCAACATCGGCCTGCCGATCCTCAGCCGCGATCCGCTGCCCGAAGGCGGCGTGTACGTCCTCGAACTGTCGAGCTACCAGATCGACCTGTCGCACAGCCTCGCCTGCGACGTCGCGGTGCTGACGAACCTCAGCCCCGACCATCTCGACCGCTACCACGGCTTTGCGGGCTATGCTGCGTCGAAGGCGCGGCTCTTCAGCCTCCAGCACCGCGATCAGGTCGCGATCGTCGCGACCGACGACGATCCGTCGCGAATGATTGCGGGGCGCATCAATCATCGTCTCCACCGCGTCTCGGCAAAGGATATCGACCCCGTCGATCAGGCGCGCTGGCCCGCGCTGCAGGGGCCGCACAATGCGCAGAACGCCGTCTGCGCGATCGCGGTCTGCCGCGTGCTCGGATTGAACGACGAACAGATCGAGCGGGGGCTCGCGACCTACAAATCGCTCCCGCACCGGATGGAATTGGTCGGCGAAGCCCATGGTGCCCGCTGGTTCAACGACAGCAAGGCGACCAACGCGGCTTCCGCTGCACCGGCGCTGGCGGCTTTCCCGCCGGCGCCGGACCAGCGTCTTCACTGGATTGCCGGGGGGCAGGCCAAGGGCGACGGGCTTTCGGCCTGCCGTCCCTGGTTCGGACACGTCAAGCGCGCCTATCTGATCGGCGAAGCGATGGACGCCTTCGCGGCCGAGATCGGCGACGCGATCCCGGTCGAGCGCTCGGGCGACCTTGCGGCCGCGGTGGGGCAGGCGGCGGCGCTGGTCGCGCCGGGCGACGTGGTGCTGCTCTCGCCCGCCTGCGCCTCGTTCGACCAGTTCAAGGATTATGAGCAGCGCGGGGACATGTTCCGCGACCTTGTACGGGCGCTGGGGCGTGAGTGACGAGATGCGCGGGGGGAGCGAACCGATGGATGCAGCCGAACGACCGGTGATCGCCGCGACGACGCGGACGGCGAAGCGGCGCGGACCGCGCCTCAGCCGCGCCGACCGCACCCCGCTCGGCCTGTGGTTCTGGGAAATCGACCGCGTGCTGCTGCTGCTCGTTTCGATGCTGATTGCGACCGGGCTCGTCGCCGTCGCGGCTGCCTCGCCCGTGGCGGCGCAGAAACTGTCGACCACGACCGCCAGCCTCGACCCGCTCTATTATTTCTATCGCCAGCTAATGTGGGTCGTCGTCGGCGTCCCGGTAATGCTCGCAGTGTCGATGCTGCCCAAGGCGCAGGCGCGGCGTTTTGCCATCTATGGCACCATCGCCTTCATGGCCCTGCTCTTCCTCGTGCCATTGATCGGCACAACGGTGAACGGCGCGCAGCGCTGGATCGGCAGCGGCATCTTCCGCCTCCAGCCGTCGGAGTTTCTGAAGCCGTTCTTCGCGGTCACGCTCGCGTGGATCCTGTCGCTGCGCCTCCACGACCAGAGCCTGCCCGTTGTCCCCTTGTCCTTCCTGCTCACCGGCGTCATCGGGGTGCTGCTGATGGGCCAGCCCGACCTCGGGCAGACGATCATCTTCATCGGAACCTGGCTGGTGCTCGTTATGGTCGCCGGGCTTTCGATGCGGATCATCGGCGTCCTCGCCGCAAGCGGCCTTGCCGGGATCGTCGTCGCATACTTCACCTATTCGGTCGCGCATCAGCGCATCAACAGCTGGCTGTTCGGCGAGGGCGACAGCTTTCAGGAGGACAAGGCGCACGCGACGATCACCGCCGGCGGGCTCATCGGCTCGGGCCCCGGCGCGGGGCTCGCCAAGTTCAAGCTGCCCGAAGCGCATACCGACTATATCTTCTCGGTGATCGGCGAGGAGTTCGGGATCATCGCGTGCATCGCGATCGCGGTGCTGTTTCTCGCGATCATCGTCCGCGTGCTGGTCCGCCTGCTCGACGAGGAGGACAGCTTCCTGATCCTCGCGGTCGCGGGGCTGATCGCGCAGTTCGGCGGACAGGCGACGATCAATATGGCAGTGAACACCCAGCTCTTCCCGTCGAAGGGCATGACCCTCCCCTTCATCAGCTATGGGGGCTCGTCATTCATCGCTTTGTCGATCGGTATGGGTTTGCTCTTGTCGCTGACCCGCCGGAACCCCTATGCGGCGCGGGTGTCCCTCACCCGCAACTGGAACAATAGATGACAGCGACCCGCCACTTCCTCCTCGCCGCCGGGGGAACCGGGGGGCATATGCTGCCCGCCTATGCCCTCGCGGGCGAGCTGATCGCGCGCGGGCACCGCGTGGCGCTGGTGAGCGACGATCGCGGCCTCAAGATTCCGGGCGCCCCTGCCGATCTCGAAACGCATGTCCTTCCCGCCGGCCGCGTGTCGGGCGGCCCCGTCGGCTGGGTCAGGGCGGCGCTCGCGATCCGCAAGGGGCGCCGCATGGCCATCGACCTGATCGAGGAATTCGATCCCGCCGTCGTCGTCGGCTTCGGCGGCTATCCCTCGCTCCCCAGCCTGCTCGCGGCGGGCGCGACCAGGCGCCCGCGGGTGATCCACGAACAGAATGCCGTGCTCGGCCGCGTCAACCGGTTGATGGCGCCGCGCGTCGACGCAGTCGCGGTTGCCTATCGCAATATCCAGCGCTTTCCGGCGGGGCATGAGCTCAAGAAGCATATCACCGGCAACCCGGTGCGCGACGAGATCGCCCAAATCCGCGACGATGGCTTCCCGCCGCTTCCCGAGGACGGCATCGTCCGCTTGCTCGTCGTCGGCGGCAGCTTGGGCGCCACGGTGCTGAGCGATGTTGTCCCCGCCGCAATCGCGATGCTGCCGCGCGCGCTGCTCGACCGGCTGCAGGTCGTGCAGCAGTGCCGCGAGGACGATATCGAGGCGGTGCGCGCCAAATATGCCGACCTCGGCGTCGCTGCCGAATGCGCGCCCTATATCGAGGATTTTCCCGAGCGGCTGCGCTGGGCGCATCTGGTGATCGCGCGCGCGGGCGCATCGACCGTTGCCGAGCTCGCCTGCGCCGGGCGTCCCGCGATCTTTGTCCCCTATCCGCACGCGATGGACAATCACCAGACCTACAATGTCGTCGATCTGGTCGAGGCAGGCGGAGCGATTTCGTTCCAGCAGCCCGATTTTACCGCGGCAGAGGTTGCGAAGCATATCCAGCGCATGGCGCTCGAACCCGGCGCGCTCGAAGAGGCGGCCGAACGCGCCGCGAGCTGCGGTCTTCCGAACGCGACGCGCGACCTTGCCGATCTTGTCGAGTCGCTCGCCGCACCGCCGATGATGGACGTGATCCGCGTCGGATCGCCTTCGCGCGGCGCTGCCGTTGCGTCCGGCGTCGCCGCGACGCGCGCGGGAGAACGCTGATGCGCGGCGTTGCGACCGATATCGGCATCATCCACTTCATCGGCATCGGCGGCATCGGCATGTCGGGGATCGCCGAGGTGATGCACAATCTTGGCTATCAGGTGCAGGGCAGCGACATCGCCGACTCCTATGTGGTCGAGGGACTTCGGGGGCGCGGGATCAAGGTCGCGATCGGCCACGACGCGTCGAACGTCGACGGCGTCGCGGTCGTCGTCACCTCGACCGCGGTCAAGCGCGGCAATCCCGAGGTCGAGGCGGCGCTCGCGCACCGTATCCCGATCGTCCGCCGCGCCGAAATGCTCGCCGAGTTGATGCGCCTCAAGTCGACCGTCGCGATCGCCGGCACGCACGGCAAGACGACGACGACCAGCCTCGTTGCCGCGCTGCTCGATGCGGGCGGGATCGACCCGACGGTGATCAACGGCGGCATCATCAACAATTATGGTTCGAACGCTCGCCTCGGGGCGAGCGACTGGATGGTGGTCGAGGCCGACGAGAGCGACGGCAGCTTCCTGCGCCTCGACGGCACGATCGCGGTCGTCACCAACATCGATCCCGAACATCTCGACCATTATGGCAGCTTCGACGCGATCAAGGACGCCTTCGTCGAGTTTATCGAGAATGTGCCCTTTTACGGGGCGGCGATGCTCTGTCTTGACCATCCCGAGGTGCAGGCGATTATCCCGCGCATCCGCGACCGCCGCATCGTGACCTATGGCTTTTCGGCGCAGGCCGATGTGCGCGGCACCAATGTGACCCCCGGCCCCGACGGCAACCGCTTCGACGTCGTCGTACGCGACCGCGACGGGAACAGCCGGACGATCGAGGGCATCCACCTGCCGATGTCGGGTCGCCACAATGTCCAGAATGCGCTCGCGGCGATTGCTGTCGCGCTGCACATGGGCGTCAGCGACGACAAGATCGCATCGGGCTTCAACGGATTTGCCGGGGTCAAGCGCCGCTTCACCAAGGTCGGCGAGATCGCGGTCAAGGACGGTATCGTCACCGTCATCGACGATTATGCGCACCACCCGGTCGAGATCCGCGCAGTCCTGTCGGCGGCGCGCGAAGGGGCAGGGGCGGGGCGTGTTGTCGCGGTCGTCCAGCCACACCGCTTCACGCGGCTTCGCGATCATATGGACGATTTCCAGCAGGCGTTTAACGACGCCGACATGGTGCTCGCGCTCCCCGTCTATGCGGCGGGCGAAAGCCCGATGGAGGGTGTGTCGTCGGATACGCTGGTCGCGGGCCTCCGCGACCGCGGCCATCGCCATGCCTCGACCGTTGCCGACGCGGCCGCGCTCGCGGACAATATCGCGGGCGGGATCAAGGCGGGCAGCCTGCGCGGCGGCGACATGGTCATCTGTCTCGGCGCGGGCGACATCACCAAAATGGCGGCCGGCCTCGCCGCGGCGGTGGCGGCGGCATGAGCGCGGCCGAAACCCTTCCCGCGGTGCGCGGCAAGTTGACGCCGAAGGCACCGCTGGCGCCGCTCGTCTGGTTCAAGTCGGGCGGCCCCGCCGACTGGCTGTTCGAGCCGAAGGACGCCGACGATCTCGCCGCCTTCCTCCGCGATCTCGATCCCGCGATCCCGGTGATGGCGCTCGGCCTCGGCTCGAACCTGATCGTCCGCGACGGCGGCTTTCCCGGCGTCGTCGTCCGGCTCGGCAAGGCGTTCGCGAAGGTGGTTGTTGAGGATGGGCAGACGCTAAGCTGCGGCGGCGGCGCTTCTGGCATTCTGGTCTCTTCGACGGCACGGGATGCCGGTGTAGGCGGCCTCGAATTTCTTCGCTCCATTCCGGGCACCGTTGGTGGCTTCGTCCGCATGAACGGCGGTGCTTATGGTCGCGAGGTGAAAGACATTCTGATCAGTTGCGAGGTCGTGCTTCGGTCAGGTCAGCGCAAATTCCTTGCTTTGGAAGACCTCGGCTACACTTATCGCCACAGCGAATTGCCCGAGGGCGCGGTCGTCGTCGGCGCAACCTTCCGTGGCTATCGGGATGAACCCACAGCCATTCAGGCCGAAATGGACCGCATCTCGGCGAGCCGCGAAGCCTCGCAGCCGCTGCGTTCGAAGACCGGCGGCTCGACCTTCAAGAACCCCGACGGGTACAAGGCGTGGCAGCTTGTCGATGAAGCCGGCTGCCGCGGCTTCGCGGTCGGCGGCGCGCAGGTTAGCGAGAAGCACACCAACTTCCTGATCAACACCGGCGACGCGACAAGCGCCGATATCGAGGCGCTCGGCGAGGAAGTCCGCCGCCGGGTGAAGGACAAGAGCGGCATCGATTTGCAATGGGAGATACAGCGCGTGGGTAAGCCCGAATGAGCCGAGGGCCGTGGCATGTCGCCGTCCTGATGGGCGGCTGGTCCGCCGAACGCGAAGTGTCGCTGATGAGCGGCAACGGCGTCGCCGACGCGCTCGAAAGCCGGGGCCACAAGGTCACGCGCATCGACATGGACCGCGACGTCGCCTTGCGGCTCGCCGAGGCGAAACCCGACGTCGTGTTCAACGCGCTCCATGGCGTCCCGGGCGAGGACGGCACCGTGCAGGGCATGCTCGACCTGATGGGCCTCAAATATACCCACAGCGGGCTCGTCACCTCGGTGATCGCGATCGACAAGGAATTGACGAAACAGGCGCTCGTACCGCATGGTGTGCCCATGCCGACGGGGGTGATGGTCGACAGCGAAAGCCTGTTTTCAGTCGACCCCTTGCCGCGCCCCTATGTCCTCAAACCCGTCAACGAAGGCTCCTCGGTCGGCGTCGCGATCGTCAAGGACGACAGCAATTACGGCAACCCGATCGCGCGTGACGCGGTGGGGCCGTGGCAGGAGTTCGACCGGCTGCTCGCCGAACCCTTCATCAAGGGGCGCGAACTCACCGTCGCGGTACTCGGCGACACGCCGCTCGCCGTCACCGAATTGCGCGTCAAGTCGGGCTTTTACGATTATGACGCCAAATATACCGACGGGCTGACCGAACATGTCTGCCCCGCGGACGTCCCCGCCGACGTCGCGCAGCGGATGAAGGATCTCGCGCTGCAATCGCACCGCCTGCTCGGTTGCAAGGGCGCGTCGCGCTCGGATTTCCGCTGGGACGACGAACATGGCCTCGCGGGCATCTTCCTGCTCGAGGTCAACACCCAACCCGGCATGACGCCACTCAGCCTCGTGCCCGAGCAAGCGCGCGCCATCGGCATGGATTATGCCGAACTCGTCGAACGTATCGTGGGGGAAGCCCTGTCATGAGAATGAAGTCATGAGCAGTACGAAGATCAAGCGCGGCAAGGCCGCGCCGCGGCGCCCCGCGCGCACGACGAAGAAGCGGCGCTCGGTCCAGAAGTCCCGCCTCAACGCGGTGATCAATGCGCTGCCCGTGTCGCCGCAGCAGCTTCAGCGCGTCGCCAACTGGACGATCGGCCTCGGCCTCGCCGCGCTGGTCGTGCTCGTTGCCCATGCGACCGGCGTCACCGCGAAAATTCACGAGGAATATGCCCAGGCGGTCGGCCGGGCGGGCTTCATGGTCAAGAAGGTCGAGGTTGTCGGCGCCGACCGCATCGACCGGCTCAAGGTCTATGACATCGCGCTCGCGCAGAAGGACCGCTCGATGGCGGCGGTCGACCTGGAGGATGTGCGCCACGATCTGATGCAATATGGCTGGATCAAGGACGCGCGCGTTTCGCGCCGTCTGCCCGACACGCTCGTCGTCGACATCGTCGAACGCTCGCCCGCCGCGATCTGGCAGCACAACAATCGCCTCTCGCTGATCGACGAAAAGGGCGTCGTGCTCGAACCCGTCAGCGTCGCGACGATGCCCGACCTGCCGCTCGTCATCGGGCCGCGCGCGAACCAGCGCGCGCAGGATCTCGAACGCCTGCTCGCCGAGGCGAGCAGCCTCAAGGAGCTGCTCGCGGGAGCGACCTGGGTCGGCAACCGCCGCTGGGATCTGCGTTTCCGCAGCGGTGAGACGCTGTCGCTCCCCGAGGGTGAGGGCGAGGCGAAGGCTGCGCTTGCCAGGTTCGCCCATATGGACGGCGCCAACCGGTTGCTCGGGCGCGGAATATTGCGTTTCGACATGCGCGACCCGTCGCGTTTCGTGCTACGCTTGCCGCACGAAGGGCAGGTGGCGCCGACGAAGCTCGAAGACGCGCGCGATGCGGTCGACGCCGTTGCCGCGGCCAGTTCGGCGGAGAAAGGATAAGCCATGGCGCCGCCGCGCATCGAAAAGATCATCACCGCGCTCGATGTCGGGTCGTGGAAGGTCTGCGCGCTGATCGCGGGGCAGACGGCGGACGGTGCGCTCCATGTCCTCGGCACCGGCCAGCGCGAGAGCCGGGGCGTCCAGCGCGGCTATGTCGCCGACATGGAACAGACCGAGCATATCGTGCGTGAGGCGATCGAGCAGGCCGAACGCATTGCAGGGCTGAACATCGACGATGTCTGGGTCAGCTTCTCGGCGGGCAGCCTGCTCAGCGATGTCGCGCCGATCGAGAGCGAGCTTGGCGGCCACCGCATCGAGCAGGAGGATATCGACGACCTGCTCGCCGCGGGACGCGCCGGCATCGACCCCGAGGGACGGATGATTCTGCACGCGCAGCCCGCGCTCTACACGCTCGACGGCCTCACCGGGGTCAAGAACCCGATCGGCCTTCACGCCGACCGGCTCGGCGTCGACATCCATATCATCATGGCCGATGGCGCGCCGGTGCGGAACCTAGAGGCTGCGGTGCGGCAGGCGCATCTCGACGTCAACGCGGTCGTGGCGTCGCCGATCGCCGCAGGGCTCGCCTGCCTGTCGGACGAGGAGCGCGACCTCGGCGTCGCGCTCGTCGAGCTTGGCGCGGCGGTCACCACCGTCTCGCTCTACGCGGGGGGGATGCTGGTCGAAATGGCGTCGCTGCCCTTCGGCGCCAGCGACATAACCGACGACATCGCTTCGGCCTTCGGTATCCGCCGCAGCCAGGCGCAGCGGTTGCAGAGCTTCTATGGCTCGGCCTCGGCCAGTCCGCGCGACAATAACGAGATCATCGAGCTTGACCCTTCCGCCCCCGCCGGGTCGGATTCGCCGCGCATCACGCGTGCGCAGCTCGTTGCGGTCATCCGCCAGCGCCTCGACGCGATGATGGGAGACGTCGGGAGGACGCTGAAAGACCTGCATTTTGTCGGCCCGGTTGGCCGCCAGGTCGTGCTCGTCGGTGGCGGCGCGGACCTGAAAGGGATCGCCGATTATACCCAGAGCGCGCTCGGCCGCGCCGCGCGCATCGGCCGACCGCGCGGTCTGCACGGCCTGCCCGACGCGCATTCGGGCCCCGCTTTCGCGACGCTCGCGGGACTGGTTCTCTACGCCGCGTCGGACCCGGTGGACCTTCGCGACCTGCCGATGATGGCGCAGGATGTGTACCGGCCGAAGAGCACCGGGATCATCAACCGTTTGATGGCCGCTCTCAAGAGCAGTTTTTGATGCCCAGGGGGCGAAAAGGTTAATTTTTTGGGTGATTCCGAGGTCACAATAGTGCAATGCAATACCAGAATGCCGGACGGTGGGACTGACGTCCGGATGGGTCGCAAGGTGAGGGAAGCGGCGCAGGTCCGCCGCTGCAGGGAGATTAGTGGATGAGCATCAATATTGGCCCGCCGCAGGTCGATGAACTGAAACCGCGTATCGCGGTTATCGGGGTTGGCGGCGCCGGGGGCAATGCCATCGCCAACATGATCGCCTCGCGCGTCGAGGGCGTCGATTTCGTCGTCGCCAACACCGACGCGCAGGCGCTGAACGCATCGCCGGCCGAACGCCGCATCCAGCTGGGGACGCAGATCACCCAGGGGCTGGGCGCGGGTTCGCGGCCCGAGGTCGGCCGCGCGGCCGCCGAGGAAAGCATCGCGCAGGTCGAAGAGGCGCTGAACGGTGCGCATATGTGCTTCATCGCCGCGGGTATGGGCGGCGGCACCGGCACCGGTGCGGCGCCGGTGATCGCCAAGGCGGCGCGCGACCGCGGCATCCTGACCGTCGGCGTCGTGACCAAGCCCTTCACCTTCGAGGGTAATCGCCGGATGCGCTCGGCCGAGGCCGGCATCGCCGAGTTGCAGGATCATGTCGACACGCTGATCGTCATTCCGAACCAGAACCTCTTCCTCGTCGCCAACCCGAACACGACCTTCAAGGAAGCGTTCACGATGGCCGACGAAGTGCTCCAGCAGGGCGTTCGCGGCATCACCGACCTGATGGTCATGCCCGGCCTCATCAACCTCGACTTCGCCGACGTGCGCAGCGTGATGCGCGAAATGGGCAAGGCGATGATGGGCACCGGCGAGGCCGAAGGCGACGGCCGCGCGCTCGAGGCGGCGCAAAAGGCGATTGCCAATCCGCTGCTCGACGGCGTGTCGATGGCGGGCGCGAAGGGCGTCATCATCTCGATCACCGGCGGCGAGGACATGCGCCTGATGGAGGTCGACGAGGCGGCGAACCACATCCGCGAGCTGGTCGACCCCGATGCGAACATCATCTGGGGCAGCGCCTTTAACGAGGGGCTTGAGGGCAAGATTCGCGTGTCGGTCGTTGCGACCGGCATCGACGGCACCGGCGAGGTCGCAGCCCCCGCGGCGGCGATGACGCGTGGTTTCTCGTTCCAGCCCGCGCGCGCCGCGGCGCCCGCGCCGGTCGCCGAGGAAATGCTCGTCGAACCCGAGGCCGAAGAAACGCCGGTCGAGGCGGCCGCCGGGGAATTCGCCAGCGATCCTGCGCCCGGCTTCTCGCTCGGCGAAGCGCCCGAGGCTCGCGCTGCCGAGGTGGCAGAGGAGGAGCCGATGGAATTGTCGCAGGTCGCGGCGACCTATGACGACACCACCGACGAGCTGGTGCTCAGCGAACCCGAGGCTCCGGCTGGCGATGCCGGCCCGGAATCGACGGTTGCTGCCGAAGAGGCGCCGGCGCGCTCGCTTGGCGGCGGTACCCTGTTCGAACGCATGTCGCGCCTGTCGCGTGGCGGCGGCGCGGCCGAACGGGACGAGGACAAGGACGACGGGGTCGACCTGCCGCGATTCCTCGGTCGCCAGAACAACCAGTAACAGGGCAGCGATCGGCCGCCCGTCAGGGCAAGGCAGGCCGACAAGCGGGATGATCTGACTTGCCCCTGCGGTACAAGACACTGAAGACCGGGCCCCGGCGGACGCGGCGTTTCGCCGCCATGGTCGGGGCCCTTTTGCTTGGCACCTGTATCGCGGCCCCGGTCGCGGCGATGCAGGCGGCGGCGCCCGACGCGGCGACGCGCGCCGCGCTTGAAAAGCGCACCGCGGCGCGGACGATGCTGTCCTCGGCGGTCAGCCGCCTCGCGACCAATGCCAACGACACATCGGCGCTCCTCGACGCCGGGCGCGCCTCGATCGAGCTCGAGGATTATCGCGCGGCGATCACGTTTCTGACCCGCGCCGAACAGGCAAGTCCGCGCGACGGTTCGATCAAGGCGGCGCTCGGTTCGGCCATGGTCCATATGGAAACGCCGACGCGCGCGCTCGACTATTTCGGTGAAGCCCAGCTTCTCGGCGCACCCGAGCGGCTATTCCTCGCCGATCGCGGGCTCGCGCGCGACTTGCTGGGGCAACAGGATGCGGCGCAGCGCGATTACCAGCTCGCCCTGTCGATCGCCCCGAACGAAGAAACCGTCCGCCGCTATGCGCTGTCGCTGGCAATCAACGGCGAGCCCGATCGCGCCATCCAGTTCTTGACGCCGCAGCTCAAGGCGCAGGATCGCGCCGCCTGGCGCCTGCGCGCGATGATCCTCGCGATCAACGGCCGCAACGACGAAGCAACCGAGATCGTCAATGCGACGATGCCCGCCGCCCTTGCGCAGAATATCATTCCCTACCTCGTCAAGCTCGACCGCCTCAACCCCGCGCAGCAGGCGGCGGCGGCGCATTTCGGTCGCTTCCCGAGCGGCCAGCTCGGTCCGCCGCGCAAGCCGGTCCAGATTGCAGCCGCAACCCCGCCGCCCGCTCCCGCGCCGGTGGCGACCGGCAAGCGCAGCAAGCCGCCCGCGGCGACGCCCAAAGCTGCCGTGAAACCGACGCCGGCGCCGGCAACCGCTCGTCAGCCAGCTCTTGCCAGCGCCGAGCAGTACCCGCCCGGTTTTTCGCCGACGCCGAAACCGGCGGCCGCTCGCGCGCCGGCTCCCGCCGGTACCGAACAATTACCGCCGGGCTTTTCGCCGACGCCGAAACCGGCTCCCGCCCCTGCGCTTGCCGGTACGCGCCCGGCGGCTGCGGCGATCACGCCGACGCCGGCATCTGGTGCCGCCGCGTCGGGTCCGCCCGAACTGCAGTCGCCATTCCGGCCGACGATCCGGCCGGCGACGTCCGTGCCGCCGGCCGGTCCGGCTGCGGCCCCTGCGTCGCCGCCTGCGAGTTCACTGCCGGCGTCGGCGAGTGCGACGACGCCAACGTCCGTCGACGCCGCGCCGGCCAAGCCTCCGGTCGGCCCGGGATTCTCGATCAACGATCTCGGCAGGTCGGCAGACGCGGCACCCGTTCCCGCTGTAAGCGCGTCGTCCGCGCCCGAGACGGCGGCCGTCATGCCGCCGCCCGCGCCGCCTCCATCCCCCGCGGCAAGCGTCGATCCCGCGCCGCTGGCTTCGCTGGCGGCGATCGCCAGTTCGATCGAGATTCCGACCGAGGAGCTTGCGCAGGCCGACAATGCGATCGGCGCCGACACGCTCGCGAAGCTGCGCGAAGAGAAAAGGCGCGCCGATGCCGCCGAGGCGGCGAAGCGCGAGAAGGACGAGGCCGCGGCGAAGGCAAAGGCGGAAGCCGATGCGAAGGCCAAGGCCGAAGCGGCGGAAAAGAAAGCCAATCCCGCACGCCTCTGGGTCCAGATCGCGACCGGTGCCAATCCGAAGGCGCTGGCGACCGACTTCGGCAAATTCGCGAAGAAGAGCCCCGATCTGTTCAAGGGCAAGGCGGGCGCGACGACCGAATGGGGCAAGACGCGCCGCCTGCTCGTCGGCCCGTTCAAGGACAAGAAGGCCGCGCAGGACTGGCTGGCGAGCTACAAGAAGGCGGGCGGCGACGGCTTCCTCTTCAACAGCGAAGCCGGCCAAGACGTCGATCCGATCAAATGAGCGTTGCCGCCTGCGCCAGCGACCCGGCGCGAAGTCGCGGGCGATGGCATGACGAACCGGGCCGCGTCGTGCGCGGGCCGCGCGATATGTTCCAGCGCGACCGCGACCGCATCATCCATTCGATCGCCTTTCGCCGTTTGCGACACAAGACGCAGGTCTTTATCGCGCCCGACGGCGATCATTATCGCGTGCGCCTGACGCACAGTATCGAGGTCGCGCAGATCGGCCGCGGTATCGCCCGCGCGCTCGGCCTCAACGAAGATCTGACCGAGGCGCTGTGCCTCGCGCATGACATCGGCCATCCGCCCTTCGGCCACGCCGGTGAGGACGCGCTGAAAGCCGCGATGTTCGGCCATGGCGGTTTCGACCACAATGGCCATACGCTGCGCACGCTGGCGCGGCTCGAATGCCCCTATCCGCTGTTCGACGGGATCAACCTGACCTGGGAGACGCTGGAAGGGCTCGCAAAACACAATGGCCCGGTCCGCCATCCGGGCTGGGCACTCGCCGATATCGACGCCGAATTCCCCCTCGACCTTGCCAGCCACGCCAGCCTCGAAGCGCAGATTGCGGCGGTCGCCGACGATATCGCTTATGACAATCATGATATCGACGACGGCCTGCGTGCGGGGTTGCTCGACCTCGACCAGCTGATGGACCAGCCGTTCGTCGCCGCCAATTTCCGCGCCGTCGAAGCACGCTTTCCCGATGCTCCCCGCGACCGGCTCTTGCGCGAACTGGTGCGCGACCAGATCGGCGTCATGGTCAACGACGTCATCGCGGCGACCGAAGCCAATGTGATCGAGGCAGGCGTGGCGTCCGTCGCCGACGTGCGTGATGCTGGTCGCATGCTCGGCGGTTTCTCGCCCGACCTTGCGCGGCAGGAGCGCGACCTCAAGCGTTTCATGTACGCCAATCTCTATCACCACCCCTCGCAGCTCGCGGCTGCCGCCGGCGCGAAACAGGTGATCGTGCGGCTGTTCGAAGCCTATGCCAACGACCCGCGTCTGATGGGCAGTGACTGGTCGTCGCGCCTGCCCGGCGAAGAATGCGCGACAATAAGACATATCGGCGACTATATTGCCGGCATGACCGATCGTTTCGCCATCGACCGCTACGCCGCGATTTTCGGGCGCGACGCGGTGCCCGAGGCACTGGCGCATGTCTGACGTACTGCTCGTCGGTGCGACCGGAATGATCGGTCGTTCGGTGATCGAACAGGCACCCGCGTGCGCGCTCACGATCCTTGCGCGCCGCGAGGTCGAAGAAGGGCTGGGGGGTCATGGCGTCATCGTCGCGCCGTCGGAGGGCTGGAGCGAGCTGATAGCCGCCCGAAAGCCGGCCACGCTGATCTGCTGTCTTGGCACGACGATCCGGCAGGCGGGGTCGCAAGCGGCGTTTCGCGCCGTCGACCACGACCTCGTCCTTGCCGCCGCCGAGGGCGCGCGGCGCGGCGGCGCGCGGCAGATGATTGTCGTCAGTTCGGTCGGTGCGGCGGCGAAGAGCGGCAATTTCTACCTTCGCACCAAGGGCGAGACCGAGCAGGCCCTCCGCGCCCTCGGTTTCGAGAGGCTCGACATTCTCCGCCCCGGCTTGCTCACCGGCAACCGGGCCGGGCCGGCGCGTTTCGGCGAGGGGCTGGCGATGATCGCGGCGCCGCTCACCGACGCGCTCATGCACGGCTCGCTCCGTCGCTATCGCTCGATCCCCGGCGCATTGGTCGCGCGCGCGATCGTCGCGCTGGTCGGCCGGACCGAATCCGGCGCGTATATCCACGAAAACGACGCAATCCGCGCGCTCGCCGATTGACTCCGCAAAAGGCGGGCGTCAAGGCTCGGACGTCCGTCGCATCCCCCTGCAGGGGATTCGACCGGTCGCGCGGGAGAGCGCGGGACAGGGCAACCTGATCCGCCACCGAAGGAGCAACCGCCCCGGAAACTCTCAGGTCAACGGACCGCGCTGGCTGGAACGGACACTCTGGAAAGCGTTCCGGCCGCCTCGACTGGGTGAGGATCGGAACCACCGAAGGGGTAACTCCATCGCCTGATGGAGGAAAACTCTCAGGTTCCCGTGACAGAGGGGGCATGGCGGAAACCGCGGCAACCCGCCGCGCGTTCGCCATGTCAACCGCGGGAGACTGACATGACTGAAACGGATTTTACGGGCGAAGAGGCGGTAGAGACCGCAACCCTGCCGCTCGACGCTTGGCACCGCGCGAAGGGTGGCCGGATGGTCGAGTTCGCCGGCTACTGGATGCCGATTCAGTATGAAGGCATCATGGCCGAGCACCAATGGGTCCGCGAAAACGCCGGCCTGTTCGACGTCAGTCACATGGGCCAGCTCTATTTATCGGGCGAAGGTCTCGACGAGGCGCTCGAGACGATCGTGCCCGGCGATGTGAAGAGCCTAGCGGTCGGTCGGATGCGCTACTCGCTACTCCTCAATGAAGAGGGCGGCATTCTCGACGATCTCATGCTCAGCCGCTGGCCCGAAGGCATCTACATGGTCGTCAATGGCGCGGTGAAGTGGGAGGATATCGGCCACCTTCGCGAAGCTTTGCCCGATGCGATCACGATCAACCATTTCGAGGACCGCGCGCTGCTTGCGCTGCAAGGGCCGAAGGCGTTCGACGCCCTGAAGCGCCATACGACGGGTCAATGGGGCCTCGACGCGCTCGTCTTCATGATGGGCGGGCCGTATCAGATCGGCGGCGTCGATGCGTGGATCAGCCGCTCGGGCTATACCGGCGAGGACGGGTTCGAGATTTCCGTCGATACCGACAAGGTGCAGCACGTTGCCGACCTTCTGTGCGGCGAGCCCGAAGTGAAGCCGATCGGCCTCGGCGCGCGCGACTCGCTCCGCCTCGAAGCCGGGCTGCCGCTCTATGGTCATGACCTCAACGAAGAGATCGATCCGATCGAGGGCGATCTGGCTTTCGCGATCAGCAAGCGCCGCCGCGAGGAAGGCGGCTTTCCCGGCGCGGCGCGCATTCTCGGTCATCTCGCCGACGGCTCGCCCCGCAAGCGCGTCGGTCTGCTGATCGACGGCAAACTGCCGGTTCGCGAGGGCGCCAAGCTGTTCGACGGCGAAGAGGAGATCGGCGTCGTGACGTCCGGCGGCTTCGCCCCCAGCGTCGGTGCGCCCATCGCGATGGGCTATGTGCCGCGCGACCACGCCGTGCCGGGAACCGCGATCGCCGCCGAGGTTCGCGGCAAACGCGTGCATTGCACCGTCGCCGCGATGCCCTTCATTCCACACCGCTATGTCCGCAAACAGGGAGGCTGACCGATGCCGCGTTACTATACCGAAGAGCATGAATGGATCGACGTCGACGGCGACGTGGCGACGGTCGGAATCACCGACTTCGCGCAGGGCCAACTCGGCGACATCGTCTTCGTCGAGGTTCCCGACACCGGCGCCGAACTCAGCGCAGGCGGCGACGCCGCGGTCGTCGAATCGGTGAAGGCGGCAAGCGACGTCTATGCGCCGGTCGACGGCACCGTGACCGAGGGCAATGGCCAGCTCGAGGAAGACCCCGCGCTGGTGAACAGTGACCCCGAGGGCGAGGGCTGGTTCTTCCGCATGACGCTGAGCGACAAGAGCCAGCTCGACGGGTTGATGAACGCCGAGGCGTACAAGGCCTTCATCGCCGATCTGTGACGCATGGCCCCTCCCGCGGAGGAGGGTCGAGGATGTGTGAGTAGCGACGCCGCGCTTGCCGACTGCCGCCTGATGGTGGCGACGCCGATCTATGACGGTGCGCAGGGCAGCTATGTCCGTGCGGCGCTCGATCTTGCGCTGCGTGCGCAGGCGGCGGGCATCGCGGTGCGCTTCGAATTCATCCTCTACCAGCCGGCGATCGGCCGCGCGCGCGACTTGCTCACCGCCATGTTTCTGGCCAGCGATTGCACGCACCTGCTGTTCGTCGACGCGGACCTTGATTTCTCGCCGGACGATGTCTTTTCGCTGATCCGCGCGATGGGGGCGAACCCCGACGTAGGCGTGATCGGCGGCGCCTGTCCGCGCCGGATGATCAACTGGCAGAATGTCGCGCGCGCGGTCGAGGCGGGGCTCGCGAAGGACGACCCCGCCGATCTTGCGCGCTATGCGGGCGATTTCGCGCTGCACTTCCTGAATGAGGGGGAGAGCTTCAAGCTCACCGAGCTTGTCGAGCTGTCGCGGCTCGGCACCGCGATGATGCTGGTCCGCCGCGCGGTGCTCGAAGCAATGCGCGGCGCGCTGCCTGACCTCGTGTTTCGTCCCGACCCCGGCGAGCGCCAGGCGCATGGGATCGGCGAAATCGAACCGTCCTTCTTCTCCCCACTCATCGATCCCGAGACCCGGGCGCTGCTGTCGGACGATTATGCCTTTTGCCGCCGCGTTCGCGACGCGGGCTTCCGGATCTGGCTCGCCCCCTGGATTCGCACGACCCACACCGGCCCCGCCGTCTTTTCGGGGACGCTTGCCGATACCGCCCGTCTTTTTTCAACAAAACCCGCTTCTTCTCCGGAGTAGTTCATGCGCTATCTGCCTCTCACCAGCGGCGACCGGTCGGCGATGCTCGCCGCCGTCGGCGCCTCGTCGATCGACGATCTGTTCGTCGACGTTCCCGCCGAAGCGCGGCTCGACGGCCCGATCCCCGGCCTGCCGAATCATGCGAGCGAGCTCGCGGTCGAACGCCATATGGCGGCGCTGGCGCGGCAGAATCGCGCGGCGGGCGACGGGCCCTTCTTCCTCGGGGCGGGTGCCTATCGCCACCATGTGCCGTCGAGCGTCGATCATCTGATCCAGCGCGGTGAGTTCCTGACCGCCTACACGCCCTATCAGCCCGAAATCGCGCAGGGCACGCTGCAGATGCTGTTCGAATTCCAGAGCCAGGTCGCGCGCCTGCTCGGCACCGACGTTGCCAATGCGTCGATGTACGACGGCTCGACGGCGTGCTGGGAAGCAATCGTGATGGCGCGGCGCGTCACCAAACGGGGCAAGGCTTTGCTCTCGACCGGCCTCCATCCTCATTACCGCAGCGTCGCGCGCACGATGGCGAAATATACCGGCGACGTGCTCGTCGACGGCGACCCCAGCCTCGAAGCTGGCACCGACTGGGCGGCGCTGGCGCAAGCGATCGACAAGGAAACGAGCTGCGTCGTCGTTCAATATCCCGACATCCTCGGCCGCATCGACGACATGACGGCACTCGCGAGCGCGTGCCAGGCAGCCGGCGCGCTGCTGATCGCGGTCGTCACCGAGCCCGTAGCGCTCGGCGCGATCAAGGCGCCCGGCGAGATGGGGGCGGACATCGTCGTCGGCGAAGGCCAGTCGCTCGGCGTCGGGCTCCAGTTCGGCGGACCCTATGTCGGCCTCTTCGCGTGCAAGGCGAAATATGTCCGCCAGATGCCCGGCCGCCTCTGCGGCGAGACGGTCGACGCCAATGGCAAGCGCGGCTTCGTGCTGACGCTTTCGACGCGCGAGCAGCATATCCGCCGCGAGAAGGCGACGAGCAATATCTGCACGAACTCGGGGCTTTGTGCGCTGGCGTTCAGCATTCACATGACGCTGCTCGGCGAAGCGGGCTTGCGTCAGCTCGCGGCGATCAATCACGGCCGTGCGAAGCTGGCTGCCGCCGAATTGGCCAAGGTGCCAGGCGTATCGGCGATGAACAGTGCCTTCTTCAACGAATTCACGCTGCTGTTGCCGACGGCAGCGCGGCCGGTCGTCCACCAGCTTGCCGAGAAGGGCGTGCTCGGCGGCGTGTCGCTCGGCCGCCTTTACCCCGACAATGATGGACTGGCTAACGGGCTCGTGGTGGCGGTGACCGAAACCGTGACCGAGGATGATATCGCCGCCTTTGCCGCGGCGCTGAAGGAGGTGCTGGCATGACCGCGCTCAACCGCGCCGGCTGGCGCCCCGAAATGACCGCCGGCGGTGCCGACGATAACGTCACCTTCACCGGCAACCGCGCGCTGATGCTCGAAGAGCCGCTGATCTTCGAGATCGGCTCGAGCGAAACCACGGGCGTCGATTTCGACGAGGAAACCCCTGTCGCCGATCTCGGCAATCTCGCGCGCTCGACGCCCATCGGCCTCCCGGGGCTCAGCGAGTCCGAAACCGTGCGGCACTACACCCGGCTGTCGCGCCAGAATTATGCGATCGACCTTGGCCTGTTCCCGCTCGGCAGCTGCACAATGAAGCACAACCCGCGCCTCAACGAAAAGGTCGCGCGGATGCCGGGCTTCGCCGACGCGCATCCGCTGCAGCCGCAAGAGACGGTGCAGGGCGCCTATGCGGTGATCCACGAGCTCGCCGAATGGCTGGTGACGCTCACCGGGATGCACAGCGTCGCGATGTCGCCCAAGGCGGGCGCGCATGGCGAGCTCTGCGGCATCCTCTGCATCAAGGCAGCGCTCGAAGCGCGCGGCGACGATCGCCGCGTGCTGCTCGTCCCTGAAAGCGCGCACGGCACCAACCCCGCGACCGCGGCCTTCGCGGGCTTTTCCGTCGAGGATATTCCGGCGACCGCCGAAGGCCGCGTCGACCTCGCGGCGCTGAAAGCGCGCCTCGGCCCCGATGTCGCGGGGGTGATGGTCACCAACCCCAACACCTGCGGCCTGTTCGAGCGCGACATGAAGGCGATCTCCGACGCGGTCCATGCGGCGGGCGGCTATGTCTATTGCGACGGCGCGAACTTCAACGCGATCGTCGGGCGCGTGCGGCCGGGCGACCTCGGCGTCGATGCGATGCACATCAATCTGCACAAGACCTTCTCGACCCCGCATGGCGGCGGCGGCCCCGGTTCGGGCCCGGTCGTGCTGTCCGAAGCGCTCGCGCCCTTCGCGCCGCTACCCTTCGTCGCAAAGCAGGCCGATGGCGGCTTCCGCCTGATCGAGGAGGAAAACGCGGGCGAGGATCATCCCGAGACCTTCGGCCGCATGACCGCCTTCCACGGCCAGATGGGCATGTTCACCCGCGCGCTGACCTATATCCTCAGCCACGGTGCCGACGGCCTCAAGCAGGTCGCCGAGGATGCGGTGCTCAACGCCAACTATATCCTGCGCAATCTCGAAGACGTGCTGGATGCGCCGTTCGGCTTCTCGGGGCCGTGCATGCACGAGGCGCTGTTCAGCGACAAAGGCCTCGCCGAGGGCTTCTCGACGCTCGATGTCGCCAAGGGGTTGATCGACGAGGGTTATCACCCGATGACAGTCTATTTCCCGCTCGTCGTTCACGGCGCGATGTTGGTCGAACCGACCGAGACCGAGTCGAAGGCGGTGCTAGACCAGTTCATCGGGGCGCTGCGCAGCATCGCGCTGCGCGCGAAGAACGGCGATCCGGCGCTGAAGTCGGCGCCGCACTTCGCGCCGCGCGCGCGTCTCGACGAGACCAAGGCCGCGCGTAACCCGGTGCTGGCGTGGAGCGAACCGGCGGCTGCGCCGGGCGCGCCGGTCGCAAGCGAAGTCGGGGGCGGCTGACCGGGGCTTTCCTCCATGGGCGCCCCGCCAAAGGAGGGAATGTCCATGTCGCCTGTTCTGTTCTGGTCGATCCTTGTCGCGGCGGTTCCGGGCGTCGTGCAGGGCGCGGAGCCCGCTGCTGCCGTCGCACCAACCCCGGCAGTGCAGCTCGCCGAGCTGGTCGCAGCCGACAAGGCCTTCGCCGAAAGGGCGCGCGAGCTGCCGTTTCCTGACGCAATCGGCGCAATGCTCGCGCCCGATGCCGTCATGCCGGCGCGCGGTGCAAAGCCGTTCCTGCGCTCGCGCGAGGAGATCGTCGCCTATCTCAAGGCCAATCCCGCGGCAGCGTCGGCCCGCGCCGAATGGGTGCCGGCACGCGGCGGGGTTTCGGCCGACGGGAAGCAGGGCTTCACCGCCGGCTATCTGACGATCACCCAGCCCGACGGTACCAAGCAGCCGGGCAAATATATGACCTATTGGGGGCTGACCGCCGAAGGTTGGCGCGCGCTCGCCTACAAGCGCGCGCTGCGGCCCGAGGGAGCCGTGGACAGCGCGTTCCATGCGCTAGGCGTGCCAGACGCTGCAGCGTGGCGCGGCCCCGCGCAGCGCAATGCCCTCGACACGCTGCTCGCCGCCGAGCGCGCCTTCGCGGCCAGGGCGCAGGTGATCGGTGTCGGCCCGGCCTTCGCCGAATATGGCCGCGCCGACGCGATCAACATGGGCGCGGGCGCGGGCTATACCGAAAGCGCCGCGGCGATCGCCGCAGGTTTCGATCCCGAGCCGGTGCCGGGACAGTCGATCGACTGGGGGCCCGACTTCGGCATTGTATCGGCGTCAGGCGACCTTGGCGTCAGCTTCGGCCGGATCGTCCCGAAGCAGCGCCCGCCCGGCCTTGCGGCCGACGCGCCGATCCCGGCATCGCCCTTTTTTACGATCTGGCATCGTGATACGCCGGCCAGTCCGTGGCGTTTTATCGCCGAATAGGGAGCATCTATGGCGGGGTCCGATCCGATCGACAGCGAGACCCGCCGCAGCGTCGGAGGCTGCCTTGCCGCCGGCGCGCTGTTCGCGGTCGTTTTCGTCGCGGTGTGGCTTGCCGCGATCACGGTGTACGGCCTCGTCGTCGAACAATGGGAGATGGTGAAGGTCCGCCGCGAGTTCGGCTATGACTGGGCATTCCTCTATGCCCCGCTGATCGCGTTCGGCCTCGGCACCGCCGCGGCGTTCGTCGCGACGCGGCGTCTGCCCGCGGCGCGCCTGACTCTGCTGATTGTGACCGTCGGTCTGGTTGCGCTGTTCGTGGGCATCCTGCTCTTCGGTCTTGGCGGCTTGTTCTAGAAAAAAGGGGGACGTGATGAGCTGGAACACCATCTATCTGCTGGCAAACTACTGGGCGTTCGCGGGGTGGGCGTTGCTCGCCTTCGCGCCGCGCAGTCCGCGTATCCTGTCGTTCGTCATGTATGCCGGGGTGTTCCTGCTCTGCCTTCTCTATGTCGTCCTGATCGCCGGCTTCCTGTCGGGCGGGATCGATCCGGGCGGGCAGGGAAGCGGCGGCGATTTCTCGTCGCTCGCGGGGGTGATGAAATTGTTCGACACGCCCGGCGGCACGACGATGGGGTGGGTGCATTATCTCGCCTTCGACCTCTTCACCGGCATGTGGATCGCGCGCGATGCCGATGCCAAGGGCTTCGGCCGCATCGCGCAATTTCCGTTCCTGTTCCTGACCCTGATGGTCGGGCCGGTAGGCCTGTTCCTGTGGCTGATCGTGCGCGAGCGCCGCGCGCGGGCGCAGGCGAAGGCGTGACATCGGCGCCCTGGACACTGGGCGACGGCGGGAACGAAGCCAAGCGCCACGCGCCCGCGACGCTGCGCAACCGGGACGCCATCGTGGCGGTGCTGGCCGATTGGCTGCCGCCCGCTGGCACCGTGCTGGAGGTCGCGAGCGGGTCGGGCGAGCATATCGTCCATTTCGCCGCCGCCTTTCCGCATCTGGACTGGCAGCCGAGCGATCCCGATCCCGACGCCCTGACGTCGATAGCGGCCTGGAGCGCCGAGGCCGGGCTGGCCAACCTCGCCCCGCCGCTGATGCTCGACGCGGCTTCGCCCGATTGGCCGCCGGCGAGCGCCGATGCGCTGCTGTGCATCAACATGGTCCACATCAGCCCCTGGGCCGCAACGCCCGGCCTGTTCGCGGGCGCTGCGCGGCTGCTTCCTGCCGGGGCGTCGTTGATCCTCTATGGTCCCTATGTCGAGGCCGATGTCCCTATGGCCGAGAGCAACCTTGCGTTCGACGCCAGCCTCCGCGCCCGTAATCCCGAATGGGGCCTGCGCGACACCGCCGATGTCAAGGCAGCGGCCACCGCAGCCGGCTTTGCGCTCACCGAACGCCGCGCGATGCCTGCCAACAATCTGATGCTGCTGTTCCGCTACGGCTGACTGGCCGCCGTGGCGGGTCGGTCAATCGCGGCTTTACGTCGCCGCCCGAGCCGTTAGCCTCTTCGAAACCGCGCAAAACGACGCGATTCGATGGAGAGAGATGGATGGCCCGCGATGTTTCGGAGCTTTTTACCTTCGACGAATTCCTGACCCATTGGGCCGAGGACCGGCCCGACCGGCTGGCGATGCGCGAGGAGGACCGGCTTTTCACCTATGCCGAGGTCGAGGAGCGGACCGCGCGGGTCGCCACCGCCCTGCTCGCCGCCGGCCTGCAAAAGGGCGACCGCGTCGCGTGGATCGGCAAGAACAGCGACCTCTATTTCACCCTCTTTTACGGCGCGGCGCGCGCGGGGATCGTGATGGCCCCGATCGGCTGGCGCCTGTCGCCCACCGAATGGGCTTATGTCGTCAACGACACCAAGGCGAAGATCGTCTTTACGGGGCCGGGGTTCGAGGCGGTGCCCGACCAGCTTGCCGGCAAACTCGAGCACGCCCCGCGGATCATCGGCGCCGCCGAGGCGCGCGCGTTGATCGCGAACACCGCCCGCGCGCCGTTCACCCCCTCGCGGCAGGACGATGCGGTGCTTCAGCTCTATACCTCGGGCACCACCGGCAATCCCAAGGGTGCGGTGCTGTCGAACCGCAATCTCTTCGCGCTGCGCAAACATTCGAACGAAGCCGACATGCCCTACACCAAGTGGGAGGATGACGAGGCCGTGCTCGTCGCGATGCCCTGCGCGCACATCGGCGGCACCGGGCTCGGCATCATGGCGCTCGCTGCGGGGCTTCCAGGCATCATCCTCGCCGAATTCAACCCCGACGGGGTGTTCGACGCGGTCGAGCATCATGGCGTCACGCGCTTCTTCATCGTCCCCGCGGCGCTGCAGATGCTGCTGATGCATCCGCGCTGCGCCAGCGTCGACTACAGCCGCCTCAAATATATCCTCTACGGCGCGGCGCCGATCCCGCTCGAGCTGCTGCGCCAGTGCATCAAGATGTTCGGCGCCGACTTCATCCAGGCCTATGGCATGACCGAAACCACTGGCACGATCTGCATGTTGCCGCCCGAGGATCATGATCCGGAGGGCAACGCGCGGATGCGCTCGGCGGGCAAGGCGCTGCCCGGCGTCGAGATCCGCATCCTCGGTCCCGACGGCCAGAGCGTCCCGACCGGCGAGGTGGGCGAGGTCGTCACCCGCTCGTCGAACAATATGATCGGTTACTGGAACCTGCCCGAGGCGACCGCGAAGACGATGACCGCCGACGGCTGGATCCACACCGGCGACGCCGGCTATCTCGACGAAGACGGCTATCTCTTCATCCACGACCGGATGAAGGACATGATCATCTCGGGCGGCGAGAATGTCTATCCAGCCGAGGTCGAGAGCGCGATCTTCGGCCATCCCGCGGTGCAGGAGGTCGCGGTGATCGGCATTCCCGACCAGAAATGGGGCGAGACGGTGAAGGCGGTCGTCGTGCCCAAACCGGGCATGAGCGTCGAGGAAGCCGACATCATCGCCTGGGCCCGCGAACGCATCGCGGCGTTCAAGGCCCCGCGCAGCGTCGACGTGATCAAGGCGCTGCCGCGTAACGCCTCGGGGAAGATTTTGCGGAAAGACCTGCGCGCGCCCTATTGGGAGGGCTATGAGCGGATGGTGAATTGAGTGGCGGTTAGCGACCGATAACCGTCATCGTTAAATGCGGGATAATGAGTTGCCTGCTTAGCGGGGATAGGTGATATCCCCTTAATGAGCAGAAACTACCCATTTTTCCGGCGACCCTCGCCAAATGCCTGTGTAGTCGAAACACGGATTGCAGCTATCTTGCCGCTATGGTTGCTTGTTCTTGCACTCGCAATCGGCGGATACATTGTGAATGGCCCGGCAGTCTTCACTTTGGACTATTGGCTCGATGGTCACGGTATTCGCTACAATCCGATCACGGGAATTCCCATCATCGTAGCGAGCCTCATTGCTCTGCTGTATTGGACGGCGGACTGCATCTTAGGGTTGCCATGCTACCTCGGCATTCTGGATGAAAACCTTGTGGTCCATCGTCGACGCGTTATCCCATTGGAAGATCTTCAGATCGAAAAAATGAGCATGGGTCGACGGGGGCTCTTTATTCCTCGAAAAAGTCGGCCCTCTTCGCCGCTCTTTATTTCATCGATGCTGGCGAACACTTCCCGAAGTGAACTTCAAAATCGGCTGGTACAGATAATTTCCGCTCAAGACTGACCGCTCCCACCCTCAAAACAGCCCAGAGATCTAAGCCTTCTGTCGCTCGCGTGCCCGCTTGAATCCGTCGCGCGCCATGCATCGCTCCAGCCACGCCTTCGTCGCATCGCCCAGCACATCGTCCGCGCCGAGCGTCGTCGCCAGAAACGCCGCATAGCCGATCACAATGTCGGCGATGGTGAAGCGTCCCGCTACCAGCCATTCTCGCCCGTCGGCCAGCGCCGCCTCGATGCTCTTTGCGCGGCCGCCGAAAAAGGCCTTGTAGTCTTCGACAGCCTGTGCGAGCCGGCGTTCCTCGGGCTCGACGCGCGTGTAGCGGATCATGATCGCGAGCGGGAAGGTCAGCGTCGCGTCGCTGCGATGGAGCCAGTTGCGCGCATCCCAATAGTCCGGCTCGTCGCGGCGCACCTCCAGCGGTGTGCCCTCCGCGATGCGTTCGCAGATCGCCGCCGATTCGGTCATCAGCCGCCCGTCCTCGACCCAGCCGGGGATCGTCATCAGCGGGTTGACCGCGCGGTAGTCGGGCTCGAACGCGCGCGGGGGGAATTTGAGGAGGCGGAGGTCGACCTCGATGCCGGTCTCCTCGACCGCCCACAGGCAGCGCAGCGAACGCGCATCGGCGCAGTGATAGAGAATGGGTAGCGTCATGCAGCGACTTCCTTCGGGCGGTCGATGTGGCGGCGATGCTCGCGCCAGGCGATGAACAGCCCGCTCGCGACGATCAGCGGCGCACCGACCCAGGTCGTGTCGGCGGGCAAGGTGCCGAAGAACCACCAGCCGCACGCGATCGACCAGAGCAGCGCCGAATAATCCATCGGGATGACGACCGCGACTGGCGCAAGTCGCAGGGCGCCGGTCAGCGACAGCTGCACCACCGCGCCCGAAAAGCCGAGCCCGACAAGCAGCAGCCATTCGTGCGCGCTGTGCGGCGTATAGACAAAGGGCAGGGCGATCCCGAGCGGGATCATCGAGAGCAGACTGAACCAGAAGACGATCGTCGCCGCGGGCTCGGTGCGGCCGAGGTCGCGCACGGCAATGGTGATCAGCGCAGTCATCACCGCGCCCGCGAGCGCGATCAAGGTTCCCATGCCATGCGCGCCGCCGAAGCCGCCCGCGAAGCTCGCGCCGGGGTTGAGCACGACAAGGACGCCGACGAAGCCGACGATCACCGCGCTCCAGCGCTGCCAGCCGGTTTGCTCGCCGAGCAGGATGGCGGCAAAGATCACCGCGAAGATCGGCACCGACAGGTTGATCGTCGTCGCCTCGGCCATCGGCAGGAAGATCATGCCGCCGAAGTTGCACGCCATGCCGGTGAGCCCCATCATCGCGCGCCGCGCGTGCGCGCCGATGCGCTCCGTCTTCAGCGAGGCGAAGCCGCCGGTCGTTGCGCGAATCCAGACGAGCAGGACGGGCAGGACCAGCGCCTGCCGCCAGAACAGACTCTCGGCAAGGTGGATGCCCGCCTGGTCGATATATTTGACGAGTACGAACATGAACAACAGGCTTGCCATCGCGAGCAGGCGCAAGGCTATGCCGCCCAGATAATGCTGCGGCGGGCCGGAAGAGGAAGCAGCGGTCATGCAACTTTGCGCATATCAGCCAAGCCTGGATGCGCAACCCGTCATACCCCTTGCTACCATCCTGCAATCGGGCTAGGGGCGCACTCCGGCCTAGGGGTATAGCTCAGCTGGTAGAGCATCGGTCTCCAAAACCGAGGGTCGCGGGTTCGAATCCTGCTGCCCCTGCCAGGCCGGGGTCCCAGGGGGGCTCAGCAGGGACCAACGTGTCCCGGAAAATTCAATAAAGACACTGGTTGCGGTGAGCGGGTCGTCCATGACGTCCCACTTGGCTCCTCTTGCAGCCCAGACCGATTGTTGTCGGGTTGTGGGTATCCATTGCTCGATTGTTGGTACGCCAACGCGCGCGCTACCATGACCATCGCCCCTCGCTTATGTTTTTCCTGGTTGGCGACCGATGTTCCGAATGGATAGGAGGCCGATTTGCCCGGGCCGTTCATCCGGCGAGGCGAAGGCGACGGGCGGACGCGCAAGGCAACCAGACTTCGGGTGCGACGTTATCTGGCGATGGAACGCGATGCCGACGAACCGACCGAGCGGCCCGACGGAGTGGGCGAGCCGATTGTCCATCGCGGGCTTTGGCAGCGCCACGCGAGCCCGATTACCTTGCTGATGCTCGGGACGGTCCTCGCGCTGGCCTTCGCAGGTTTCGCCGGCGGTCAGCCAAGCCCGCGCAACGAGAGCGACTTCGGCGGCGCTGCGCTCAGCATCAAGACGCCGACGATCATCCGCAATGGCGAATTCTTCGAGACCGATATCATTGTTCGTGCCGCCGCGCCGATCGACGAAGCGGTGCTCGCAGTCGACGCAGGGCTATGGCGCGACATGACGATCAACACCATGATTCCAGCGCCCGCCGACGAAGAATTCAGGGATCACTCATTCCGGTTCTCCTACGGTCCTCTCAAGGCGGGCGAGGCGCTCCGCGTCAAGATCGACGGCCAGATCAATCCGCCCTTGTTCGCCGGGACGCGCGGCGGCATCGCCATCTACGACGGCAAACGGCTCATCGGACGCCAGCCGCTCCGCATCAAGGTTTTGCCCTGATGGACATCGTCCTGCGCGCGACGGCGATGTTCGCCTTCCTGTACATCCTCATCCGGTTGCTCGGGAAACGGGAACTCGGCCAGATGACGCCGTTCGAACTGGTTCTCCTCATCGTGATGGGCGACCTCATTCAGCAGGGCGTGACCCACAATGATTTCAGCCTTACCGGCGGCCTGCTTGCCATTTCTACCTTTGCTTTCTGGGCGCTCGTGCTCAGCTGGACGACTTATCTTTTTCCGAAGGCCAAGGATCTGCTCGACGGCACGCCGCGGGTGATCGTTCGCGATGGCGAGTTGATCGAGGAAAATATGCGCCGCGACCGGCTCACGCGCGACGAAGTCCTCTCCGAGATGCGGCTCGCCGGCATCGGTCGCCTGTCGGAGGTGGCATGGGCAATCCTAGAGCCACAGGGCAAGATCAGCTTCATCGCCATGGACGACGGGCCGACGCCGCAACAGGATCGCGCCGAGCCGGTGTGAGTGTGAAGCGTGCGGCACGGCGGAAACGTCGGCCCGGCATTCTCGTTCTGGAAGAGATTGGGGGCGGGCAGCATTGGACGGAAGCCGGAATGGGACGCCCGGCCCCGACGCCACCCATATTTTCGCCAAGGATCATCGCGCCGTCGGCAAGTGGAACGCCAATTGGTCTTGAGCATTTTCTTGGAGGAAAGTGAGAAAAGGTCATGCCTGCACGCGCCTATTGGAAGGGACAGATCCGCCTTGCTCTCGTGTCGATCCCCGTCGAAATCTATTCCGCGACCAAATCGGGCGCCGCGGTCAGTTTCCGCCAGATTCACGAACCGAGCGGCAAGCCGGTCAAATATGAAAAGACCGTCCCGGGCATTGGCGCGGTCGATCATGACGACATCGTCAAGGGCTTCGAACTGTCGAAGGGCAATTATGTCCTGCTCGACGAGGAGGAGATCGAAGCAGTCAAGCTGGAGAGCAAGCGCACGCTCGAGCTGGTCCAGTTCGTCGACGCCGGCGACATCGACATCCTCTATTATGCCAAGCCCTATTATGTCGTCCCTGCCGACGAACTGGCCGAAGAAGCCTATATCGTGCTGCGCGAAGCGCTCCGCCGCACGAAAAAGGTCGGGCTCGGCCAGCTTTCGCTGCGCGGGCAGGAACAGCTCGTCGCGCTGCGTCCCTGCGGCAAGGGCCTCGTGCTCGAAGCGCTGCGCTATGCCGACGAAGTCAACAAGGCGGCCAATTATTTCCGCGACGTCGGCAACGCCAAACCCGACGCCGACCTGCTCGACCTCGCCGAAACGCTGATCGAAAAGAAGAGCGGCGCGTTCGACGCCGGCGATTTTCGCAACCATTATGTCGATGCGATCGAGCGGCTCGTCGCCAAAAAGGCGAAAGCAAAAGGCAAGCGTGTGCTCGAGGATGTCGAGGAACCCGCCGACATCGGCCGCGGGTCGAACGTCATCGATCTGATGGCGGCGCTGAAAGCCTCGGTCGACGGCAAGAAAAAACCGCCCGCCGCCGCGGCGAAAAAGCCCGCCGCCAAAAAGGCGCCCGCTAAAAAGACAGCCGCACGGAAGCGCGCCTGATGCTGCTCAACGACGCGCTCAGCGGCGAAGTGCTGCTGCGCCTCGGGGTTGCGACGCTCGCCGGCCTGCTGCTGGGACTCGACCGCGAGCTAAAGGGCTATGACGCCGGGCTGCGCACGCACGGGCTGGTCGCGCTCAGCTCGTCCTTGATGACCGTCGTCGCGATCGCGCTTTATCACCAGCTGGGCGGTGCCGAATCGTCGATCGACCCGCTGCGCGTGATCGAAGGCATGGCAGCGGCGATCGGCATCATCGCCGCGGGGCTGATCATCGTCAAAGGGGGCGAGGTTCGCAATCTCACCACCGCGGCGCACATCTGGCTAACCGCAGCGATCGGCGTTGCCAGCGGCGCGGGCTATTTCGCGCTGGTGATTATCGCGGCGGGGCTGGCGCTGGTCCTCCTCGTCCTGCTTCGTTTCGTCGAGCGCCGCCTGCCCGCGCCGGGGAACAGCGATGCCCCGCCGCGCTGACCCCCTCGCCCAATATAACGCCAAGCGCGACTTCAAGCTGACCCCCGAACCCGCGGGCAAGGTCGAAAAGGGCGCGACGACCGGCGGCGGACGCTTCATCGTCCAGAAGCACGACGCGACGCGGCTTCACTACGACTTCCGGCTGGAGGTCGACGGAGTGCTCAAAAGCTGGGCGGTGACCAAAGGACCGAGCGCCGACCCCGCCGACAAGCGGCTCGCGGTGCGTACCGAAGACCATCCGATGAGCTACGCCGACTTCGAGGGCGTGATCCCCAAGGGCGAATATGGCGGCGGCAGCGTGATGCTGTGGGACCGCGGCACCTGGGCGCCGATCAAAGGCAAGAGCGCGAAGGATATCGAAGAGGGCCATCTCCACTTCACGCTCGACGGCGCGCGGATGAAGGGCGAATGGCTGCTCGTCCGCATGAAACCCCGCGCTGGCGAAAAGCGAGAAAACTGGCTGCTCCGCAAGGTCGACGACGCTTATGCCGGGGGTTCCGACGATCTGGTCGGCCGGCATTTGACCAGCATCCTGACCGATCGGACGATGGCCGAGATTGCGGGCGACGAAGGCGGCGAACAATCGCTGAAAGGCGCCAAGGGCGCCGCCTTCACGAAAAAGATGGCCGCCGCCGCCGCGCACAACAGGCAGGCCGCGAAGCCAAAAGCCAAAGGCAAGCCGCCCAAATTTCGCCCGCTCCAGCTCGCGACGCTTGTCGATGCGGTGCCCGTCGGCAATGGCTGGTTCCACGAGATCAAATATGACGGCTACCGCGCCGAGGTCGCCGCCGCGGGCAACGATGTGCGCGTCTATACGCGCAGCGGCCTCGACTGGACCGACAAATTCGCCCCGCTCGCCCGCCACATCGCCGCGCTCGATCTGCCGCCCTGCCTGATCGACGGCGAGATCGTCGCCTATGGCAAGGACGGCAATCCCGACTTTTCTGCGCTCCAGGCGGTGCTGAAGCGCGGCCATGGCGCGCAGGACGACGGCACCGACCTCCATTTCTTCGCCTTCGACCTCATCGAACTCGGCGGCAAATCGCTGACGAAGCTCGGCAATCTCGAACGCAAGGAGCGGCTCGAAGCGCTTCTGCGCGATGCCGCACCGCCGATCGCGGTCGCCGACCATGTCATCGGCGCGGGCGAGCAGCTTTACGCCGCGATGTGCGGCGCGGGGCAGGAAGGCATCATCTCGAAACGCGCCGACGCCGCCTACACCGGCCGCCGCAGCCGCAATTGGGTCAAGGTCAAATGCACCCGTCGCCAGGAATTTATCATCGTCGGCTGGAACCCCTCCTCGGCAAAGGGCCGCCCCTTCGCCTCGCTCCTCCTCGCGCAGCGCGAGAAGGGCGAACTCGTGTACAAGGGCAATGTCGGCACAGGCTTCGATACCGAGACGATGGCCGATCTTGCGAAGCGTTTCGCGCAGCTCGAACGCAAGACCGCCCCGCTCGAGGTCGACGCCGCCACCGCGCGCAAAGCGCACTGGCTCCGCCCCGATCTCGTCGCCGAAATCGCCTTCGCCGAATTCACCGCGAGCGGATCGGTCCGCCACGCAAGCTTCCTCGGCCTGCGCAGCGACAAGGAGGCAAAGGATGTGACCCCCGAGAAGAAACAGCCCGCGCCGGCACCCGCCAGCGACGTCACGATCAGCAGCCGCGACCGCGTGATCTTTCCCGAAGCCAAAGCCACCAAGGGCGACCTTGCCGATTATTATGCCGCCATCGCCCCGCTGATGCTCCCGCACATGGCGCGCCGCCCGCTCAGCCTCGTCCGCTGTCCGCAAGGGCGCGCCAAGAAATGCTTTTTCCAGAAACATGATTCGGGCAGCTTCGGCGCGCATGTCCACCATGTCCCGATCCGCGAGAAGGACGGCGGGTACGAAGATTATCTCTATGTCGATGACGCCGACGGCATCCTCGCCTGCGTCCAGATGGGAACGATCGAATTTCACGGCTGGGCGAGCCATGTCGACGCCATCGAACGGCCCGACCGCCTGATTTTCGACCTCGACCCCGACGAAGGGCTGGGTTTCGCCGAGGTCAAAAAAGCAGCGCTCGACATCCGCCGCCAGCTCGCCGACATCGGCCTCGTCAGCTTTGCGATGCTGTCGGGCGGCAAGGGCGTGCATGTCGTCGTGCCGGTCGATCCCGGCCACAGTTGGGACACGCACAAGGATTTTGCCAAACGCTTCGCAGAGGCGTTGAGCCTCGCCGAGCCCGACCGCTATGTCGCGACGATGAGCAAGGCGAAGCGCAAGGGCAAGATCTTCATCGACTGGCTGCGCAACCAGCGGGGCAGCACCGCGATCATGCCTTGGTCGGTCCGCGCTCGCGAGCGGGCGCCGGTGGCCGTACCGGTCAGCTGGGCTTCTCTTTCCGAAGTCGGGAAAGCAAGCGCGTGGACGATCAGGGATGCAGAAGAATTGCTTCAGCGCGCCGCTGCTCCCGACCTCAAGGGGTGGGGATTCGTAAGTCAGTCTTTGCCATCAATTTAAAATCGAGAGTATCTGGCGAACCGCAGCTTCGGATGCATTGTTGCGGAGAGCGGGCGGGCCTGCAGGCAGTGATATAAGGCGCGGCGACGTCGTCGATCGACGTTGCGTCGAAGCCGCGATCGGCGAATAGCTCGGCCGCGACAGTGGCAATCTGACGCCGCTTGTCGTCGCTCTTCGCGCTCATCGACAATCCTGTCGAAAACGGGCCGCACGGGGCGCGTCGGCCACCGGGCATTGGCGATGGGAACAGGGGGAAGGCGAGCGAGGGGGCAGAGGGGCGGCGCCACACCTCGCTCGCCGGCACCGGCCTATTGGGCAGGCAGTGCCTTGGTCATGTTGCGGAGCAGCCGGGTGAGCTTTGCCTCGGTCACGTCCTTACCGGTGACCCGCTTTTTCGACGTGGCGCGCCACGCCAGCCGACCCGTGTCGGCGTCGATCAGATCCAGCACGAGCGTCCCCTGCGTATGCTGACTCGCGTCGAGCCGGTAGTCGCCGCCCGTCGGGCAGAAGGGAAGGCCGCAACCCACGCCGTCGGCCTCTCTTTGTTTGGTCGTCAAAAGCGGACGGACAGCAACCGGCCAGACGCGGACGTCATAGTTCGTTGCGGGCTTAGAGCGGCGGGGCAGTTGCGACCCACTTGCAAAGAGTTGCTCCAAACCTTTGGGCTCGTCGGAGCCGCCGTTTTCTTTTCGGCGACGGTTCGTGCTAGATCGACGGTAGGAAGGTTCATCCTATTGACGGATATCTTGCCGAGAACCGCTTTACGCAACGGGACCGAAGTTCCATGGGCGACGAAATCGAACTGAAACTTGACTTGTCCCCTGCCGACGCGGATCGAATCGTCGCGTCAAAGCTGTTCGGTGACAAGGGCAAGGTCGTAGAACAGGTTTCGACCTATTTCGATACCGATGAAAATGCGCTTGCCAAGGCCGGCTTTTCACTTCGCATTCGGCGCACCGGCAATACGCGCGTCCAGACGGTCAAAGCCGGTGGAGGAACTTCGGCCGGACTCTTTGCCCGCACCGAATGGGAGCGTGCGGTGGACGATGACGCCCCCGTGCTCGACTATGCGACCCCGCTGCCGACCCTCATCGGCGACAACGTCGACAAGGTTGTGCCTCGTTTCATCGTGAAGGTCGAGCGGTGCAAATGGCTTGTCGAAGAGGACGGGACGACAATCGAGGTCGTTCTCGACCGCGGCGATGTCAGGGCAGGCGACCGGTCGGACCCTGTCTGCGAGATCGAGCTCGAGCTGAAGTTGGGTGACTCGGCGGCGCTTTTCGGTCTTGCGCGCACGATCGACGCCATCGTTCCGATACGTCTCGGCGTGCTGGCCAAATCGGAACGTGGTTACCGGCTGGCAGAGCCCGATCGGGCGAGCGTCAAGGCCGAGCCTATTTTACTGGGAGCCGATATAAGCACCGCCGAGGCGTTCAAGCGGATCGTTCGATCAGGCATTCGCCACTTCCGGCTCAATGAAGACCTGCTCCTTTCGAGCCGCAGCGCCGACGCGCTGCACCAGGCGCGTGTAGCAATCCGCCGGATGCGCTCGGCCTTTTCGGTTTTCAAACCGATGACCGGGGGCGATGGCGCGGGCCTGCGCGGGGAGCTTAAATGGCTCGCCGCCAGCTTTGGGGAAGCCCGCGATCTCGACGTGCTTCTCCAACGGGCGCCGTCGGAAGCCTTGCGCGATTGCATCGCCGCCGCTCGCGAGAAATCCTATGACCATTTGATCGAGACGCTGGCGGATCGCCGGGCCCGCATCGTGATGTTGAACGTCGCGCACTGGCTGGAAGAGGGGCGCTGGGCTGACGGCAAGGGCAGAGAGGTCGACGGAAACGATCCGGCTCGCGCCCTTGCTGAAAACGAGCTCGCGCGCCTCCGGCGCAAAGTCAAACACCGGGGTAGGGGGCTTGCATCCGCCACCGACGAGACACGTCACGAGCTCCGCAAGGATGCAAAAAAGCTACGCTATGCGAGTGAGTTTTTCGCTTCCCTGTTCGATCGAAAACGCGAGCAGCGGAGGCACGGGCGTTTTGTCGCGGCGCTAGAAGGGCTGCAGGATTGTCTTGGCAAGCTTAACGACCTCGCTGCTGCCCCGGTCCTGCTGAATAAACTTGGAATCTCCGATCAAGATGGAGCAACTGCGCTTCTTTCCAGTGAAATGGACAAGAAGGAAATGCTCGAGCGCGCGGAACGTGCGTATGGCGAGCTTTTCGACACCAAACGCTTTTGGTGATCGCGCGGATTGCTCTGCCCTGGGTGGCTGGGCCCACGCACCAAATGTGCAAAGACAATGGCAGCTCCTGTCGCTTCGGCGCCAAGATCTGACTGGCAGCCCATGGCCAATTTTGCGCAGAGTCCGCCCCCTGTTGAATATCCCGTTTCGGCCAGAAACAGATGGTCGCGCATCGGGTTTTTTGTCGGCAAAACCGCAGTGCCGGACCGGGCCGCGACGGAGAGGCTGCAACCGGGAACAACGATCCGCGGCTGATGGCAGGCGCGGGGCGCTCATGCGCGCCAGGCGCGGATAAACGCATCGGCGTGCGCGACCAGCAGCGTATCGAGGTCGAGCGGGCGCACCGCGGCGCCGCCGAGCGGGCGCTGGTGCAGCACCGCAACGATGATCGGTGCGGCCAGCTGGACGGCAGCGAGGCGCGTTTCTCCCGCCCGCATCTCGCCAGCGCGCACATGATGCTCGAGCCGGGCTTCGACTGCCTGCAACATCGGTTCGAGCAAATTGCCGATGAAAGCCGGGCCAAGGACCGGATGGCCAAGGCCTTCGGCAAGCCCCGCGGCGATCATCCGGTCGAGGTCGGCGTTCACGAGCCCGGCCGCGAGATGCTCCACCGCGTCGCGAACCGAAATATCGAACGCGCCGCTCGGCTCGGCCATGATCGCCATCGGCGTCGCCCCATGCGCGCGTTCGTCTTCCATGACCGCACGAATGATATCCTCACGCCGTCCGAAGTGATGCGTCAGCGACGACAGGCTGACGCCTGCGGCCGCCGCGAGGTCGCGCCAGGACGGTGGCCCTTCGCTGCGGCTGCGCAGGCGCGCGCGCATCTTCGCCAGCAGTTCGGCGCGCCGCTCGGCAGTCGAGCGGTTAGGGGTTCCCGAATGGCGTGCCATGTATCACTTGAACCAATCTATAATTTCGTGCATTGTATCATTCGATCCATCCTAACACCGGGCCGCGTGAGGCTCCACGGAAAACGGGACTATCGAAATGCGGCGCTTCCCATGACCGACGATATGCTTCTCCGCCTCGCGTACGGCGCCAACATCCTGATCCTCCTGCCGGTCGTCACCGCGCTCCTGTGGTCGGGCACGGCGGCGGTGTTCGGCCCCGGCGTGCCGGAATCGGCGGGACTGCGGCTGCTCGTCGCCGCGCTCTGGGGCGCGATCCTGCTTTGCTCGGTCATCGGGCTTGCGTGGCCGCGGCCGATGATGGGCATATTGCTGCTCCAGATTCTCTACAAGACCGGCTGGCTGCTGACTTTTGTCCTGCCCGCGATCCGCGCGTCGGAGCCTGTTCCGTGGGGTCCGACCCTCGTTTTCATTCCGATCATCCTTCTCTGGCCGCTCATCCTGATACGGGTCTGGCTGTGACCGCGATCGACATCTTGCGGGCGGCGCTGGTCATTGTCGCCGCTATTGCCCAAGCGGTCATGGGAAGCTGGCCGCAATGGCGCCGATGGGAGCACAGCGTTCCCGAACGTTCGGCGCGCCTGCATCTTCCGATCGTCCCTTGGCCGCCCTTTTTCGCAATCTGGGGCGTCATCTTCCTCGCAAGCTTCGGCTTTGCGATCTGGCACGCTTTGCCCGCCAATCTCGACGATCCCCTGTTGCGTATGCTCGGCTGGTTCGCGGTTGCCGCCTGGACGCTCAATGCCGCTTGGGAATGGCATGTCCCGCGCCGCGACATCGACTGGACAAGCCTCGTCCTGATTGCGGCGGCGCTCGCGGTCCTGCTCGCCGCGATGGCGACGATCGCCCGCGCGCCTTCGGAACGCGGGCTGTCCTTCTGGCTCGGCATCGCGCCGATCCAGCTCCTCGCCGGATGGATATCGGCCGCTGTCTGGGTGAATTTGGGCTCGACCCTCAAATGGAGCGGCGTCCCGGTTCGCACCGCGTGGCAGATCGTGCTGCTGCTCGGCGCCGGCGCGCTGGGATCGATGGTCGCCTGGTTGTCGGGATCGCCCGTTTACGCCGGCGCGATCGCTTGGGCGCTGGCCGGCATCGTTGTGCAGAATATTGTCCGCGACCGGAATCTACCGATTTCGCTCACTGCCGCCCTTCTGGCGCCAGCCACCGTGGTCGCGGCGCTGATGTCATCATGATCGAGCATCCTCGACCGACTTTGCCCGACCCTGGAGGACCATGATGCTTTCGCATACCGTACCGATCGTTCCGCTATACGCAGCCGCGCTCGCCGTCCTCTTCCTCGGCCTCTCGGTGCGCGTGATCGCCTACCGGCGCCGCGAACGGATCGCCTTTGGAAGCGCTGGCGATCTTGAACTCGAACGCCGGATCCGCGTCCATGGAAATTTTGCCGAATATGTTCCGCTCATCCTGCTTCTCCTGCTGATCGCCGAAAGCCGCGGAGCCTCGGTGCTTGGCGTCCATGCTGCCTGTGTCCTGCTGCTGCTTGGCCGTCTTGCCCACGGCATCGGTGTGTCGCGCAGCGCGAGCGACGATGTCGGCCGGATCGTTGGGATGACGGGAACGCAGTCGGCGGCACTTCTTGCCGTCGGGCTGATTGTCTCTACCTATATTTGATGGGGTGTTCCGGAGAGGCTGGGGCAGGATCGGTTATTCGGACGCGCCGTCCATTCCCTGACGGCGTCATCAGACCAAAAGTTGGCAAAATCAGCCATGTCGTTCCAGCTGGATGCAAGCGACATTCGCTACAACCATCCGCGGGCTCGAAGGTCGGCGGCCGCTGAAGGACTGACCCCGATCGATCGGCCATCCTTCAGCGAAACATGCCATTGGCGACCGCGCCGCTCGATCGTCTGCACCGACGATGCCGCGACCCAATGGCCGCGCCGGATGACGGCTCCGTCGGCCGCCTCAAGTTCGGAGACCAGATCGCCGAACCGCGCATGAAGCAAGCTGCTCGAACCGTCGCTTCGCCAGATACGGCAATAATGATCCTCGGCCGCAATTGCGGCGATCGCGTCCGCATCCCGGAACCCCCCGCGCCAGAGCAGCCCTTTCGAGAAGTCGGGGCGTGTGGTCGCGGGCGCCGGGCGTATCGCAACGACGAGCACAAGCAGAAGCGCGAGGCTGATGGCAGCGGCGCTCGCCCAGCTTCTCGTCCAGTCGACCGGCATCGGGAGTCCGAGAAGCTGGCCGTACAGACCGATCTCGGCAGGCAGCGGCAAGTTGATGACGACCATCCCGAGCAGCGCCGCGCGCCACCAGTCGGTGGGCCCGCGCACGCGCCACGCGAACCACAAAACCCATAGCAGCACGTTGGAGCCGATGAGCAGCGACCAGAAAGCGAGCCGGGCTGCGAGCGGTATATCCAGCGTGCCGAATGCGCCCGCCGTCGTCATCAGGAGGATCGCCGCTCCTCCGCCAACGAAATAGATGGCAAGCCCTGGCAGATTCCGGACGCGGTTGGCGAAGGCAAGGACGCGGTTCGCGAAATAAGCTTTGCGATCCGGGCTCGCCTGTCCTTCCGAAGCCGAAGCGCGATTGTCCATGGCGAACTGATGGCACTGCGCATCAGGAGGAACAAGATGAGAATAGCGACCGGTTTGTCAGGTGCGATACTTCTGGCCGTAACCGTGCCGTCTTCGGCGCAGCCGGTCCAGCAGGACCCCGGGGCTTTGCTCGCCGCCGAGCGCGAGGCGATGCAGGCCTTTGCCTGGATGGATGGCGAGTGGCGTGGCATTGCGGTCACTCAGATTCCCGGCGGCGAACACCGCGTGACGCACACCGAACGGATAGGACCGTTGCTTGGCGGGTCAATCAGATTGGTTGAGGGGCGTAGCTATCGCGCCGATGGCTCGACCGGATTCAACGCCTTGGCGATGCTCAGCTTCGACCCGATAGCCAAGACTTATCGGATGACCAGCCATGCTGACGGTCGATACGGAAGTTTCGCAATCGCTCCGAATGCGACGGGATATGTCTGGCAGATCCCGGCAGGTCCGATGACGATCCGTTATACGGCCACGCTGCACGATGGCGTGTGGACCGAGATCGGCGAGAGGCTGGTCGATACGAAGCCGCCCGTGCCCTTCTTTCGCATGGAATTGCGGCGCGTCGGAGATAGCGGCTGGCCGGCGGAAGGCAGCGTAGCGCCAAATTGAAACGTTGGTGGTGCGAGTGTTCGCCTCTCCAGCCTTGATAGGCTTTGGCAGGCGGTAGCCAATGCGCTCAGCCCGGCACGGGGACGTATTTACGAGTCGGCAGGTGCGCGATCATATCGTGATCGGAAGCGGTCAAGTTATCGACCAGCGACCGGAGGTCGTCGAGATAGTTGGTACGAAGGGCGTGCGGCGAACATCTCAATCCGAAATTGTGAACGATCGGAGGAGCGCTCCTTGAAAAGCGCGCACTTCCCCGGCCCAATTTGATGTCTAACGTCTGACTTTGCCAGCGGGCATCATTGGGGTCGGGCGTGCGCGGGTACCATGCTTTCGATCAGCAAGGGCTACGGATGTAAAGCAGCGGCGAAATCCGCTTCTCGCCACCGGCGCCTCTAGGCCGACCGACACTTCGCTGACGTGCGATGCCATTGGCGGCAGGCGCTACCCTTACGGATGTTTGCGAATAGGGCTGAAGCGCGGGCCAGGTGAAAATCTCCGAACCGAAACCATCGGGTTCTGCCGGCCTTCTGCCGGGCGGCAACCCTTCCGGCAAAGAGGAGACAGATGATGTTGAAGAAAACAGACGGGCAGTTGCAGCGCGACGTGATGGACGAACTCGAATGGGAGCCGAGCGTCGATCACGCCGATATCGGCGTTGCCGTGACCGATGGCGTCGTCACCCTGTCGGGATATGTGAAAACCTATCCCGAGAAGATCGCCGCCGAGAAGGCGACGCGGCGCGTCGCCGGCGTTCGCGCGATCGCCGAAGAGATCAAGGTTCATTTCGCGTCCGAGCCCAAGATGGCCGATCATGAGATCGCCAAGCGCCTGCTCGACATGATGGCCTGGACCGTGTCGATTCCGACCGAGAAGGTGAAGGTCAAGGTCGAGCATGGCTGGGTGACGCTGAGCGGCACGGTCGACTGGGATTATCAACGCAAGGAAGCCTTCCGCGCTGCGAGCCGGGTCACGGGCGTCGCCGGTGTGAGCAACCTGATCGAGGTCAAGCAGCACCCGGCGCCCGCCGACGTGAAGGAGCGAATCGTCTCGGCCTTCAAACGTCAGGCCGATCTCGACGCCGCCGGGGTGACCGTGTCGACCGAGGGCGGCACCGTGAAGCTCGGCGGCAAGGTCAAGGCGTGGGCCGAGCGCGGAGTCGCCGAGAGGGCCGCATGGTCCGCGCCGGGGGTCACCCGGGTCGAGGATAATATCATCATCGCGCTTTGACCGGCGCGACTGGCGAGATCGCGTTGGTGGCCGTCCCGGAACCGGGGCGGCCGCTGCGCCTCTGCGCGTCAGTCCCCCTTCGCCAAAAATTCGCTCAGCCGATCCAGAAATGGCCGCTGACTGGGCAGCATCATCGTGTCGGCCTCGGCCATCGTGAACCACCGTGCGGCATCGACCTCGGGAAACGACTGGCGCCGGCCACTTTTGGGCGGCCACTCCAGTTCGAAGCAATTGCTTACAATCGCGGCCGCCTCGATATCCTGCCCCAGCGCAAAGGCATGAACCATCTTTCCGCCTGCCTGCCGAAGCTGCCCCAGCGCAGCAAGCGGGCCCTCAAGCGCGACGCCAAGTTCCTCTCGGGCTTCGCGGCGTGCGGCGTCTTCCGCGCTTTCTCCGGGCGCGATCAGCCCCTTGGGAATCTGCCAGGCGCCGCGGTCGCGCCGGCGCCACAAGGGACCGCCGGGATGGACAAGCAAGACCTGTAGCGCCCCGGCTGACCGGCGATACAACAAGATTCCGGCGCTCTGGCCGGTCACGACGTGCGATGACGGCGACGATCGGTTTCCATTGGCCGCCTCTCCTCAAATCCATCGACTGGCTGCGCTGGCGCACAGGGCGCGGCTTGCTCCCTTCAAGGCCAGACCAAAGCGCATATGCAGCTCCAAGCTTTGCGTGACATGCGGGAATTTGCGTATTTCCTGTATAGCGCGCGTCGCTCACTCTCGCTCCATACCCTGGCTATGGAGGCTGAGATGGATATCCCCAACGTCGACACATCGCTCGCCAAGCTCGGCGTGCCCCGCCGTACGCGCAAGAAAATCGGTCGCATATCGCGCTCCCCCAAAATGCGGGCCGCGGCGGCGCTTGTTCCGCTTCTCACCGCAGGATTTCTCGCTGCGCGGGCCGTCGCGCGGCGCGGATCATGACGATGAGTCCGTCGGAGATCGACGACCCGTTCGAACGTGATCGCGAGCGATCGGCGGCCATCCGATTTTGGATCGCGTTTATCGCGTTCACGATATTGGGAAGCATCTGGTTCATGCTCTTCCGTCTCTGACACGTCGAACCTTTATCAATCCTGGCGGACGTCGCTTCGCGGTCCGGCAGCCGAAGCGCCGCTAACTTGCGGGCCCCCCTACGCCGGTTTCCTGTCCGATCTCTGGTTGACCAGGATCAATGTCTGCAGCGCGCCCGCCGGCGATATTCGAACCGTACCAAAGAGGAGGACGAGGAAGATGTCACGAGCCGAAGCTCAAGGGGCGGGAGGTCGGGTCCGTCCCCTTCATGTCGATGTGCTGATCGTTGGCGCCGGTATCTCGGGCATCGGCTCGGCCTATCATCTTCAGCAGCAGTGCCCGGGCAAGAGTTACGCGATACTCGAGGCGAAACCGACCTTCGGCGGGACGTGGGAGACTCACAAATATCCCGGCGTACGGTCGGACTCGGACCTCTACACCTTCGGCTATCGCTTCAAGCCCTGGGTCGGCGCGCCAATCGCCAGTGGCGCCGAAATCCTCAAATATATGGGCGAGGTAATCGAGGAGAACGAGATCGGCGTCCATATTCACTACGGCCATCGCATCACCGCCTGCCACTGGTCGAGCGCCGCCAATCGCTGGACGATCGAGGCAGTGCGCGCGTCGGATGGCGCGGCGGTCACCTTCACGGCCAGCTTCCTGTGGATGTGCCAGGGCTATTATGATCATGACAAGCCCTACATTCCCGATTGGCCGGGTCTTGAGGATTTTAGAGGGCAGTTCATTCACGCCCAGCTCTGGGATCCGACGATCGATTATGGAGGCAAGCGCGTACTCGTCATCGGCTCGGGCGCTACCGCTGCGACCATCGTCCCGGCCTTTGCCGAGAAGGCAGCGCATGTGACGATGCTTCAGCGTTCGCCGACCTATTTCTATTGCAGCGAGAACAGGAACGAACTTGCCGACCGGCTGCGAGAGGTCGGGATCGACGAGCCGACAGTCCACCGCGTCGTGCGGGCTCAGATCATGCACGACCAGGATCTGATGACGCGGCGGTGCCAATCGGAGCCCGATGCGGTGTTCGAGGATCTGAAAGCGCTGATCCGGGCTTATTCGGGCGATCCCGACTTCGCGTTCGAGCCGCATTTCACGCCGAAATACCGGCCGTGGCAGCAACGGCTCGCGTTCTGCCCCGAAGGCGACATTTTCAGGGCGGCGGTGCAGGGCAAATTGACCGTCGTGACCGACACGATCGACTGCTTCACTGCGACAGGTGTCCGCACCGCGAGTGGCGAGGAGATCGAGGCCGACATCATCGTCGCCGCGACCGGGTTCAATTTATCGGTCATGGGTGGGATCCCGTTCGATATCGACGGCGCACCGGTCGATTGGTCGAAGACGATCACCTATCGCGGGATGATGATGACCGGCGTCCCCAACCTCGCCTGGGTTATGGGCTATTTTCGGGCCAGCTGGACGCTCAGGGTCGACATGATGGGCGACTTCGTCTGCAACCTCCTCAACCATATGGACGACATCGGCGCGAGAAGGGTCGAGGTCGCGCTCAGGCCCGAGGATGAGGGCATGCAGATCCTGCCGTGGATCGAGGAAGACAATTTCAATCCAGGCTATCTTATGCGCGGCCTCGACGCGATGCCGCGGCGCGGCGACAAACCCGAATGGCGCCACAATCAGGACTATTGGGCGGAGAAGGACGCCTTCCCGAAGATCGACCTGCGCGGAGCGGAGTTCGTCTATGACGGTGAGCGCTCGGGGTGGTCGGCCCGCACCGACGCGGAAATTGCGGCCTGATGGCGCGGCCGCGCCGCGAGGCCGGCCAGGGGCATAGGCCGGCCATCATACAGGCGGCCGCCGGGAGCGGATCGTGACGCTCGCCCACCAGCTCGGTCTCGCCACTCTCGTCGTCGGGCTCACGGTCGTCGTGCACCTCGCGGGACTTGCGCTGCTGCTTGCGATCCTTCGCCGCTACCGGCGTGCATCGCGACGCTATCTTGTCATTCTTCTCAACGGGGGCGCGATTCTCGTCGCCGCATTCGGGCTGTTCGCGCTGCACTCGGCCGAAATCTGGATCTGGGCAGGGATCTACCAGCTTCTCGGCGCTTTCATCGACTTCGAACATGCCTTGTATTTCTCGACATCGACCTACGTCACCATAGGCTATGGCGACATCGTCCTGCCCCCGGGGCTGCGGATCCTTGGCGCGATCGAGGGCGCGAGCGGGATCATCCTGATCGGCTGGTCAACGGCCTTCTTCTTCTCGATCGTCGATCGTATGAAACTCCTCGAACGCAGTTTCGATACCGATCATGGCCGATAAGGCATCGACTGGGACGCCGCGTGGCCGTCGACACGATCGCGTCGTTCGTCCCGAGCACCGATGCCTGCTGTCAGGCCGTCCGCGATACGAGACGGGCTTCGCGATCATTGTCGCGCGGGGACGGCCAAGGACCGGGCAGGAGGGTGATCGTAATCAGTTGCGCCCTTCGACCCACATCAGGGCCGCGCCGCGATCCTCGGGCTTGAACACCCGATAGCTGATATGCGGCAGAAGCGCGCTTTCGATCCGCGTGAGCGCCCGTATCCAGACTTGATCGGCGACGACCGCGACGCGTCCGAACCGGCCGAGCTTGGCGAAAAGCGGTGCGGCCCGCGCGATATGCGCGGCCAGCCCGCTGATCTCGATACCGTCGATCGACCGCGTCTCGGCATAGACATGCAAAGTCTCGTTCGCCGCCATCGCGGTGTCGAGCCGGTCCATGATCGAGGCCAGATCCTCTCCCGTGATTTTGCCGTCGATACGGACGGCGAGCACATCGTCCTTCGTGTCGATCATTTCGAACATGACGGGGCCTTTCCGGTGACGCTCGCCAGCATCGCAGAGACGGCGAGCAGGTCGAGCGTGAGGCTCTGCGCCGCGGGAAGGATCGAGGCGAACGGCCAGGCGAACCCGATCGCGAGCGACACCATCAGGCTGACCGTGCCCGAGAGATAGAGCCAGCCGCGGCCCGCATGGTTACGTGCGAGCGCGAGCGTCAGCCGCGCCGCTGCTCCCACCGCGAGAACGCCCGCCATCGCCATCGCACCATGATAACCGCCAAGCAGCGGATCGACGAACAGGATGATCGCCTGAATCAGGCAGACGAGCGCGCTGGCGAGCCAAAGCCGACGATCCAGCCGATTGGCGCAGGTCGCCGCCATGCGGGCCTGGACGAGCGCGGCGAACAGCAACGCGGCCACCAGCATGTAAAGCGCCGCGATGGTCTCCAGGAAGGTGCGTGATAAAATGAACAGGATGAGGAGGCATACCGCCACGCCAATTTCGAGGACCGAGATTTCTTTCCAGAGGCTGCTCTGCACCGGGCGGCCGGGCGCATCGGTCACAATCATCAATCGTCTCCCTTGCGGAAAATGGCGGTGGGGGCAGGCATAACGCGATGCTGGAAGCGCCGCATTGCGGGATTCTACGGACCTTCGTTGCTGCGCGTCCGCGTGCCGCGACGAGGCGGGCCAGAAATGCGCGAACGCTCGTCTTGAGCTTCCGTTGTTCGCTCAGGATGCCGCGCTCAAATTCGACAAGCTGGTCATGAAACGCGCACCCCCAGCGCGCTGCGCCGAGGTTCGATCTCGCGATCGAGTGCGGCCTGCAGATCGACGATGGTCCGCGCGATTCCTTGCATGCGCTGGGTTACGCGGCGGACCTCGCCGCAGCGGGATCGGCCGCTTCGATGATGACCTTGAGCGCCTGCGTCTCGGCTGCCCTGGAGAAGACGTCATAAGCGTCCATCATGTCGGCCATTGCAAAATGGTGGGTGACAAGCTGTTCGGGATCCAATTGTTTCGCCTCTACCATCCGCAGCAGCTGCGGCGTCGAGACGGTGTCAACCAATCGCGTCGTGATAGTGATATTGTGGGACCACAGACGCTCGAGATGCAGGTCGGCCTTGGCGCCATGCACCCCGACGTTCGCAATCGTTCCGCCGGCGGCGACGAGCAGCTGGCAGAGTTCGAAGGTCGCGGCGACGCCGACCGCCTCGATCACCGTATCGGCCCCGCGCCCACCCGTCATCTCCATCAGCGCCGCTGCGGCGTCGCGCGCGCCGCTGTTGATCGTGTCGCTGGCGCCGAACCGGCGCGCGACAGCGAGGCGTGCCTCGTCCAGATCGATCATGATGATCCGGGCGGGCGAGAAGAGCTGCGCGGTGAGCAGCGCGGCGAGACCGATCGGTCCCGCGCCGACGATCGCCACGGTCGATCCCGGGGCGACCTTGCCATTGAGCACGCCGCATTCGAAACCGGTCGGGAGGATGTCGCTGAGCATGACCAGCGCATCCTCGTCCGCCTGCTCGGGGATGGCGTAGAGGCTCGTGTCGGCATGCGGGATGCGAACATATTCGGCCTGGGTGCCGTCGATCATATTGCCGAGGATCCAGCCCCCCGTCGCGCAATGCGACTGCATGCCCCGGCGGCAATATTCGCAGCGCCCGCACGCGGTGATACAGCTGATCAGAACATGATCGCCGGGCGCGAAAGCCGTTACGCCCGTCCCGATGATATCGACGATGCCGACCCCCTCATGCCCGAGGATGCGGCCCGGCGCGCAGCTGGGGACATCGCCTTTCAATATGTGGAGGTCGGTGCCGCAAATGGTCGTCTTGGTGATGCGGACGACCGCGTCGCCCGCATCCCGCACCTGGGGGACCGGCCGCTCCTCTATAGTTTTCAGGCCAGGGCCGTTATAGACGAGGGCTTTCATTCGAAACCTCCTTTCGTGCGGGGAGGGGCGTCTGGACCGTTGCCTTGGCGGCTCGATCGTGTCGGCACCGCGGGATGCGAGGTTTCTGCCTTTGCCGCACGGCGGCGCCGTTTCTGTTCGGTGCGCGCCGCGTCATAGCTGGCGAGAACCCGCCGCATCTCGTCGAGCGCCTTGCGGCGACCTCTCTCGCTGCGGATATGCTCGAGGTTGTGCTTCAGATTGGCGGCGAAATCGGCATAGTCATTCTGCCAGTCTTCGCCCGCGAGCTGGGCAAGATCGATGCGTCCGGTCTGGATTCGCTTGGGCGGCACGCCGGGGGCGAGCGCGAAGCTCTCGCCGATCGCGGGAGCGACGACGGCGAGGCCCGGCGTTTCGGATTGGACGAGCGAGCGAAGCGCTTCGATCGCTTCGCTCTCGCCATGGTCCAGAAAAAGTCCGCCGCGGATTGGACCACGTTCGCGAATCCAGGCCGCAAGCTCGTCCCGGTCGGCATGCGCCGAATAGCTTTCGATGCGCCGGATGGCGGCACGAACGTTGATGTCCTTGCCCGAAAGCCGCACGCGCTCGGCCCCATCGAGGATGACCCGCCCGAGCGATCCGCGCGCCTGGAATCCGACGAACAAGATCGTCGACTGGCGCCGGTGCAGATTATGCTCGAGATGGTGGCGGACGCGCCCGCCCTCGCACATGCCCGAGGCAGCGAGGATGATGGCGCCCGACACGCTGTTGAGACGGATCGATTCGGCGACGTCCTCGACATAGCGGATCGAGGGATGACGGAAGACGTCACTGCCCGCGACATCCTCGAGCTCGGCCGCGTGCGCCGCGAAGACTGTCGTTGCTTGGCTCGCAAGGGGCGAGTCGACGAAGATGGGAATGTTCGGGATGCGGTTCGCCTCGGCGAGGCGGGCGAGGTCGAGAAGCAGCTCCTGCGTCCGCTCGAGCGCGAACGCCGGGATGATGAGGTTGCCACCGCGCGCGAGCGCCGCCTTCACTTCGGTTTCGAGGAGCTGACGGCGGTCCTCGATCGTCAGTTTCGGCCGCGGCCGGTCGCCATATGTCGATTCGCATATGACGAAGTCCATGCCCGTGGGCGCATCGGGATCGCTCTGGAATGCCTTGTTGCCGGGTCCCAGATCGCCCGAAAAGAGCAGGCGAACACCGCCCGCCTCAAGCTCGACCGAGGCCGACCCCAGGATATGCCCGGCATTCCACAGCCGCGCCTTGAAGCCCGGTGCCGGCTCGAACCAGGTTCCAAGCTCGGCGGGCTGGGTCAGGCTCCACGCCCGCAGCCCATCGGCCTCGGTGTAGAGCGGCTCGAACATCGTCTCGCCCGCGCGGTCGTAACGGCGGTTCCGGCGCGCGGTGTCGCTCTCCTGAATTCGCCCCGCGTCGGCGAGCATGAATTCGAGAAGGTCGGCGGTCGGCGCGGTGCACCAAAGGGGACCGCGATATCCCTCCTTCGCGAGCTTCGGTAACAGTCCGCAATGATCGATATGCGCATGGGTAAGCAGAACTGCGTCGATCTTGTCGACGTCGAACCCAAAGGCGCCATGGTTCAGCGTCTCCAGGCTCCGCGATCCCTGGAACAGCCCGCAGTCGATCAGGATCCTTCGCTGTCCGAGCGTGAGTTCCATGCACGAGCCGGTGACCGTTCCCGCGGCGCCATGGAAGGCAATCTTCAGCGGCGTTTCGGGGTCGGCCATGACACTCTATCTTTCGTTCGCAGGTGGACGGAGAGGCGGCCTCGCATTGCGCTCAGCGCCCCGCCGCGCCAAATTGGGTCATTGTCTCGAGCCACTTCGTGCGGTGCTCGGCATCGCCTTCGACATTGCCGACGATGCTTCGCTCCGTGGGCGCGATGCCGACAAAGCCGAGAATATTGCGCTCGAGGCTGCGCAGGCTGTGCGCGCCAAAATACAGGCGGTAGAACAGCGCGGGCATCCCCATTGTCACGACGATATGTGCCGTTCGGCCTTTGAGGCGTTTTTCGGGCAGGCCCTTTGCCTTGGGCGCGAAGGCGAATCCGGGCCGCATCACCTGTTCGAAGAAGCCCTTGAGGCGGGCGGGCAAGTCGCCGAGCCAGAGCGGGTAGAAGATCACCAGATGTTCGGCCCAGGCAATATCGTCCTGTGCCTCGGCTATCGCGGGCGGAAGCGCACCCTCTTCCCACTCTTTGCGACTTTCGAGCAGATCGAACGCGAGGCCTGCGACGGCGATGCGGCGGACGTCATGACCTGCCGCCAGCGCCGCCGCCGCATATGTGTCGGCGAGCGCATGGACGAACCGCCCCGGATCGGGGTCGGGGTGTCCGTCGATCAGCGTGATCCGTCTGGCCACCATGCCGAATTCCTAAAGGTTCGGGGTGCGCGCGTTGGCGCGACTGGAACGGAACACCGCGCCGGGCCGAGCTGGACGGGACGGGCGCGGCGCGGCGATCCGCCTGCCGCTTTTGGGATTGCGGACGCATTCCTCCTATCCGTAGTTTCCCGCATGGCCCCGCCACGCGCACGGCCTTGGCGAAACGGCATGTCCCATAAGGATCAACGCGGATCGCGGTCGCAGCGATCGTTTCGCTCTCGCCCGAAAATCGCTATGGAAGGCGTCCGCGGGAAGGCGAACCTTGAGGATGGCGCCGCCTTTTTTACAGCGCGGGCGGAGGCTGCGCGGTCGATGTCGATGTTGCAACGCTCTTTTGCGGCGCGTCTCGCCTGCGCGCTGGCTCTCGTCGCCGCCGCGGCGCTGCTGCGCTATGCGCTCGAGCCCTGGCTCGGCGGCAATGCAGCCTTCCTGCTGTTCGCGCCCGCGATCCTCGCCGCCGCCGTTCTCGCCGGACCGCTCGCGGCATCCATCGCGACGGCTCCGGCTCTGCTCATCGGGCTCTATTTTGCCGGCTACCGGGGCGACAGAACCCCTAATCTGGTCGAAGCCGCGGTTTTCCTGCTCGCAGCGGGCGGCATCGTTGCGCTGTCGCAGGCTTTCGAGCGGATGCGCAAGCGCATGCGCGAAAGTGACCGGCATGCCGCGCAACGCGATGCCGAGGCAGCGCTCGTCGCCGAGGAGCTCAATCTGCTGATCGATGGCGCCGAGGGCCATGCGATCTATCTGCTCGATGCCGGAGGCCGGGTCACGATCTGGAACAAGGGCGCCGAGCGCCTCAAGGGGTGGCGCGAAGACGAGGTTGTCGGAGAGGATGCCGCGATCTTCTACCCGCCAGATGCGATAGCCGCGGGCAAGCCCGCCGAGGATCTCGCCACAGCCGCCCGCGACGGCCGCCTCGACGCCGAAGACTGGCGCGTCCGCAAGGACGGTTCGGAGTTTCTCGCCGACGTGTCGATCACCGCGCTTCGCAACGAAGACGGAAGCCTTCGCGGCTTCGCCAAGATCGTCTCCGACATCACCGGGCGCCGCGCCGCCGAGGAAGCCTTGCGATCGCGGGAAAGCCATCTCCGTTCGATCCTGTCGACTGTGCCCGACGCGATGGTCGTGATCGACGATCGGGGTCTGATCGTCTCGTTCAGCGCCGCCGCCGAGCGGCTGTTCGGCTATCAGGAGGCCGAACTGCTTGGCGTCAATGTCAGCCGGCTCATGCCCTCGCCCGATCGCGAACGCCACGACGCCTATATCCGCCGCTACCTCGAAACAGGGGAAAAGCGCATTATCGGAATCGGACGGGTGGTGTTCGCCGAGCGCAAGGACGGCTCGACCTTTCCGATGGAATTGTCGATCGGGGAGGCGTCGAGCGACAGCCATCCGCTCTTCACCGGCTTCATCCGCGATCTCACCGAGCGCCAGCTGACCGAGGCGCGGCTCGAATCGCTTAAGTCCGAGCTGATCCACGTCTCGCGCGTAAGTGCGATGGGGACGATGGCTTCGACCCTTGCCCATGAGCTCAACCAGCCGCTCACCGCCGTCGCCAATTATGTCGAGGCCGTTCGCGACCTGCTCGCGAGCCCCGCACCTGCCGATATGCCGATGATCCGCGATGCGCTCGACGATACGGCGAAGGAAGCGCTGCGCGCCGGGCACATCGTCCGGCGGCTGCGCGATTTCGTGGCGCGGCGCGAGGTCGAGAAAACGATCGAGAAACTGCCGTTGCTCATCAACGAGGCGGCGGTTCTCGGGCTGATGGGCGCACGCGAGAAGAGCGTCGAGCCGCGTTTCGATCTCGATCCCTATGCCTCGCCCGTGCTCGTCGACAAGGTCCAGATTCAGCAGGTGCTGATCAACCTCATCCGCAACGCCGTGGAAGCGATGGCCGACAGCCCGGTACGGCAGCTGACCGTCACGAGCCGTCCCGACCAGCGCGGTTTTGTCCGGGTGATCGTCGCCGATACGGGCCCGGGCGTCACGCCCGAGGTCGCCGCGCAACTCTTCACGGCGTTCGTCAGCACGAAGGCCGAAGGCATGGGCCTCGGCCTTTCAATCTGCCGGACGATCGTCGAAGCCAATGGAGGCCGCATCTGGATGGAGAAAGGTGCCGGCGGCGGGACCGAATTTCATTTCACGCTGGTGAGCGCGAAAGCGGAGGAAGATGATGTCGGATAGGAAGCTGGTGCATATCGTCGACGACGAGGAGGCAATCCGGCGTTCGGCGAGCTTCATGCTCAAGACCTCTGGCTATGCTGTGGAGACCTGGGCCAATGGCGTCGCTTTCCTGAAAGAAATCCGGCATGTCTCCGAAGGCTGCATCCTGCTCGATGTGCGCATGCCCGAGATGGACGGGCTCGAAGTCCAGCAGGCCTTGCTCGAGCGGGGGGTCACCATGCCGGTGATCATCCTCACCGGCCATGCTGACGTATCGATCGCAGTGCGCGCGATGAAGGCCGGCGCGGTCGAATTTCTGGAAAAGCCCTTCGAGAAGGCGGTACTCATCGCCTCGATCGAAGCCGCTTTCGCTCGTATGGAGGCGGCGGAAGGTGCGGCGGCACGCTCTGCCGAGGCCGAGGTGGTGCTTGGCATCCTGACGCCGCGCGAGCGCGAGGTTCTTGAAGGTCTCGCGCAGGGGCTGCCCAACAAGACGATCGCCTACGATCTCGGCATCTCGCCGCGAACGGTCGAGGTTCACCGCGCCAACCTCATGGCGAAGCTCGAAGTCCGCAGCCTCTCGGACGCGCTGCGACTCGCCTTCGCCGCCGGGCTCGGCGCCTGAAATCTGCGGACATTACGTAACGACCGCGCTCTTTCCGATGGGTAGATCATTGTCCATCGGAGGAGGGACCGCATGACGACAGGCCGCTGCGAAGACCCTGCGAGGACGATCCGCCGTCCCGCGCCGGACCGCGCCGCGCGCCCGCGGCCGTCTTCTCCCACCATCGACCAACTGACGCATCGCGAGCTTGAAGTCGTCGACGGGCTCGTGCGCGGTCTAACCAACAAGCAGATCGGACAGGAACTCGGTATCAGCCACCGAACCGTCGAAATCCATCGGGCACGCCTGATGCGCAAGCTCGGCGCTGCGACGCTTGCCGCGCTTCTCGGCATCGTCCTGCCGCAGCGCGACCGGATCGACGCGCTGATCGCCGAACAGGCCAGGGCGCGGGCCTAGACCTTCCCCGCGGCAAGGAAGAAAAAGAAGAGCAGGGTGGCCGCTGCCATCACCGCAGTCGCCGCCCAGCCTGACCAGAGCTGCCGCCGCGAAATCCGGAGGCGCCCCATTGCGCGCGGATTGCGCGCAATCAGCATCATCACGACCATGAGCGGCGCGGCCAGCACGCCATTGACGACCGCGGCCCAGTAAAGCGCGCGCGCGGGGTCGATCCCGATCGCCGAGAGCGAAGACCCCGCGAGCGTCGTCGCGGCGATCGTGCCGTAGAAGAGCCGGGCGGAAAGCGGCTTGGCGTCGAGGCTGCCCGCCATGCCCGCCATCTCGGTCACCGCATAGGCGGCCGATCCCGCGAGCACGGGAACGGCGAGAAGGCCGGTGCCGATGATCCCGAGCGCGAACATCGCGAAGGCGAACACCCCCGCGACCGGGCGCAGCGCTTCTGCCGCCTGCGCCGATGTCGCGATGTCGCGCACACCCTCCGCATGCAGCGTCGCCGCGGTCGCGAAGACGATCGCAAGCGAGATCGCCGTGCTCAGTGCCATGCCGGTCAGCGTGTCGATACGGATGCGCTTGAGCTCGGGGCCCGCCGCGGCCGGCGTCAGGCACAGCGGTTTTGCATGATGGCGATGCTGTTCCTCGATTTCCTGCCCGGCCTGCCAGAAGAAGAGATAGGGGCTGATCGTCGTCCCGAGGATCGCGACGAAGGCGGTGGCATAGGCGGCGTTGAGCTCAATATCGGGTATCACCATCGACCCGAGCGCCTGGCTCCAGGGGACATGGACGACGAACAGCACCGCGACATAGGTGAAGAGGGTGAGGGTCGTCCATTTGAGGATCGCGGCATAGCGTGGATAGCTGAGTCCCACCTCGAGGACGATGCTGAGGATGCCGAACAGCAGGGTGTAGAGCCCGGCATTGCCGCCGGCCAGCAGCGCCAGCGCCGCGCCCATGGCGCCGAGATCGGCGCCGAGGTTGATGATGTTCGCCACCAGCAGGAGCGATACCATCGACCACAGTAGCGGGCGCGGATAGTGCCGCCGCAGATTGCGGGCGATCCCCGCTCCGGTGACCCGCCCGATCTCGGCGGCGATGCCCTGGATTGCAACCATCAACGGGAAGCTGAGCACGAAGGTCCAGGACAGGCGATAGCCGAAGGCCGCGCCGATCTGGCTATGCGTCCCGATCCCGCTCGGATCGTCGTCGGCGGCGCCGGCGATCAGCCCCGGGCCGAGCGCGCGAAGAAATTCTCTCGGGCTCGGCCTGGGCGCTGCCGATGCGGCGGGAGCCCTTACGTCCTCGTCACTGGTGATCGGCATGGATGGTCTTTCTTTTCGGACGTTCGCGTCCGCGACGGCCTTGATCGGTATTTGGGCTTCAAAAGAGCAGGATCGGGACAAGCATGAGGCTCGCCGCGACGCTGAGGACGAGCGGCAGCGCAAGCTTCCACCCCTTCCGCCAGCCGGCGATCGCCAAGGCGGTCGCGCCCTTGAACAAGGTGTTGGCGAGAACCGGGGCGACGATCACGATCGTCGCGAGCTGGCCCTTGAGCAGGCCGTGGGGGAGCGAGCCGACGGCGATGATTGCCGAGTCGACGTCGGCCAGTCCCGAGAGTGCGATGACGAGCGCGAGGCCGCGCTCGCCGACCATCGCCATCATCCAGCGTGCGGCGACGGTCAGCAGCATGACGAGCAGCATCAGGCCGATCGCCGGGGCGAGGCGGAACGGGTTCTTGAGTTCGACGGGGCGGTCGGTGGCGCTGGTATCGCGCCGGCTGCGCAACGCAAGGAATGTCGCTCCACCACTCACCAGCGCCGCGGGCGCGGCAATCCAGCCGAATTCGGGCATGGCCGCCGGCGCCAGTACGGCGCTCAGGATCGCCGCGCGGATGAGCATCACCGCCGATGCGGCGCCGATCCCGGCGATCGCCATCGCTTCGCTTTCCTCGCCGTCGCGCACCCGCATCGCGAGTGCCGCAGTGACCGCCGTCGAGGAGACCATCGCGCCGGTTGCAGCCATGACGAGCGTGCCGCGCGAGGCACCGTAGCGCTTGGCGGCAATATAGCCGAGAAAGGAGAAGCCCGAGACAAAGACCACGACCATCCAGAGCTGACGCGGATTCCAGGCGTCATAGGGACCGAAGCGCTGGTCGGGCAGCAAGGGCAGGATGGCGAGCGCGATCAGCGCAAAGCGGACGATCGCCCCGACCTCGACATCGCTGAGCCCCGCGACCCAGCGATGCAACTTGTCGCGAAGCGCGAGCACCAGCGTCAGCGCTACGGCAATCACCGTCGCCATCTCGCTTCGACCGCTCGCGGCGAGATAACCGCAGCCGAGCGTAATGAGCGCGGCGAGACTCGTTGTCCCGCTGAGCTGGTCGGGCGCCCGCGCGCTCTTCGCATAGCCGATGAGGATGAGGATCGCTGCTGCGCCGGAGACGATCGCGGCGATAGCCGGGGCGGGGGCTGCGGTGACCGCCGCCATACCGCCCGCGAGGCCGAACAGGGCAAAGGTTCGCACGCCGGCGAAACGGCTGCCCGCGGCTTCGTTGCGCAGGCTCCAGCCCCGCTGGACGCCGACGAGCAGCCCAAGAAAAAGCGCAAGCCCGATGCCGGCGAGCGGTTGCAACTGGGCGCCTCGAAAGGACTCGATCATGTCGCTCACCCGGCGCGGAGGTTCAGCCGCCGCCGAACTCGCGCTCGCATTCGATGCAATGCGCGGCGTGCGGAACGGCTTCGAGGCGCGCGGCATCGATCGGTATGCCGCATGCCGTGCAGAGGCCGTAATGGCCGGCATCGAGCCGGGCAATCGCGAGCCGGACTGCCTTCATCTCCGCCGCTGCCGCGCTTTGCTGTGCGTCGATCGTTTCGTCATCTTCGCGTTCGATTGCCTGCTCGCCCGAATCGTCGTCGAGCGGCACCCGCTGCTGGCTTTCCAGCCGTTCGACCTGCGCTGCGAGCCGGTCGAGGCGCGCGACCAGGCCGGCGCGTATTTCGGACAGATTATCCATCAGCCATTCTCCTCGACCGCGATGAGCGCGGCGATTTCGTCGAGGATGAACAGCCGCCTCTTCTTGAGTTCCTCCAGCTCGTCGTCGGCGAGTGCGGCAAGGCAGGCTTCCACGCGCTGAATCTGGCTCTGAAGGTCATGATGCTCCTCGGCAAGCTGACGATAGTTCGCGCTGGAGAGCTTGAGCGCATGCAGCGCTGGCCCGTGGTCAGGAAATAACGTGTGAAGGTCGTGACCAGATTCGCTCATCTTCGGTCCTTTCGTGATGGATTTGCCTCCCAAATTGCGCCCGGACACTTCGCCTGTCGCTACGCAATAGCCCTTACGCTCGGCGTAGCTCCGGCGGCCGACGCCATCCGGCCGCGCTCCAGATGAAAGGTGTACGTACAGTTGCGTAATCACCTCTGCGCGGCGACTCGCTATCCGGACTGCATGGGGATTCAGCAAAATCCATTCCGCTACCAGGGCGGCCACCGCCCGACACGGGCCCCGAGCGCCGTTCGCGCGTCACTTGCCGGAGCACGGCAATGAGCGATTGCGCGTCCTGCGCCGTGCGCTGCCGCGCCATCTGCGCCAGCCTTGCGGTCGACGAAGCCGCCGAACTTGGCCGTATTGGCCGTCGGCAGCGTGTGAGGGCGGGTCACACCCTGCTATGGGAGGGCGACGAAGCGCCGACGGTCGCGAATGTCCTGTCGGGGGTGCTCAAGCTCGTCGTCGCCACCGCCGATGGCCGCGAACAGATCGTTGGCCTGGTATTCCCTTCCGATTTTATCGGCCGCCCGTTCGGCAAGCAAAGCCCTTACCGGGTGACCGCCATGACCGACGCCGAGGTCTGCATCTTCAATCGCCATCAGTTCGACGACTTCGCGGGTCGCCACCCGCATTTGCAAAAAAAGCTTCTCCACCGCACCCTCGACGAACTTGATCGGGCGCGGCACTGGATGATGCTGCTAGGCCGCAAATCGGCGTCCGAGAAGGTCGCCTCCTTTCTGCTCGATATGGAAGAACGGCTCCCCGGTGCCGCCGACGGTGCGTCTGGCGGCTTCGAGCTGCCCTTCGGTCGCCAGCAGATCGCCGACATATTGGGACTGACCATCGAGACGACTTGCCGCCAGCTCACGCGCATGCGCAGCGAAGGCCTCGTTGACCTTCCCTCGAGGCGCGCGGTGCGGATCAACGACCGGGCGCGAGTGGCTGCGATGGCCGGCTGAGACAATGGGAGCTTGCGCGAAGCTGGCCGGAAGGGCGGCGCTGCTGCTGGGGGCTGCGCTGCTGCTGCCACTCGCGGCGTCGGGCGAGCCCACTGGACCGCACGGGAGCGTTGGCGAGGCGGCCGAGCGATTGAAGCCCGGAGAGTATATCTGGGCGCCCGAGATCGCCCCGCGCGGCCCCCTGATGATGATCGTGAGCCTCGCGACCCAGCGTGGCACCCTCTATCGCAATGGCGTCCCGATCGCGATCACCACCGTCTCGACGGGCAAGGCGGGCCATGAAACCCCGACCGGTGTCTTCACGATCCTTCAGCGCGACGCCGATCATCGCTCGAACCTCTACGACGATGCGCCCATGCCCTATATGCAGCGGCTGACCTGGGGCGGAGTTGCGCTACATGGCGGCACCTTGCCGGGCTATCCTGCTTCGCACGGCTGCATCCGGCTGCCGCAGGCCTTTGCCCGCCTCCTCTATGGCGTGACGCGGCTCGGGATGACGGTCATCGTCACCGAGGCCGCAGTCGTTCCGCGCGCAGCTCCCGGCGATTCCCTGCTCCGGACCGGGCCGACGCCGGCAGAGGGGGCGGTGCTATGGGAGCCGGACCGGGCACCAAGCGGCCCCGTGTCGATCATTGTCAGCGCCGCCGACCAGCGGCTGCTGGTGCTGCGCAACGGGATGATGATCGGATCGGCGCCCGTGCGCCTCGAAGGCCCGGTTACGGGCACCTCGGCATTCGTCCGCCAGTCGGACGAATCGGGCGCGGCAGCCTGGCTCGAGGTCCCCATTCCGGAGGCAATTGCCGCCAAGGTGCCGGAGCGCTTCGCAGGGCGCGTCGATATAGCAGCCGATCTACGCGCGCTGCTTGAGCCTCTCATAACCGTGGGAACCAGCGTTATCGTCACGCCGGACTCGCTTCGCACCTCGAGCCCGCAGCCGGTGGAGATACTCGGCGGCGACGAGGGCAGCGCGCCAACGCCCTAAGGCGTGACCGAATCGGTCCAGCGGCTGAAGGTGAGTGACATTTGTCTGCCCCGGAAGGGGGGCGGCGGCCGGAACCGCGCCCCAAGCGGCCCGGCGCACGCGTCTAGCTGCTGATCTTGATCTTGCGGGCGGGATCGCGCGCCTTCTCGGTCTTCGCGATCTCGACGCTGAGCAACCCATGCTTGAACTTCGCCTCGATCTTGTCGGCATCGGCATCCCCGGGCAACGCGATGCGGCGCCGGAAGCTGCCATGGCGCCGCTCGCTGATCAGACGCCCGTCCTCGCGGCGCTCGGAGGATTCGTCTTTTTCGCTCGCGAGCAGAAGCACTCCGTCGGCGACTTCGAGCTGGATGTCCTTCTCGGTGAGCCCGGCGAGTTCGGCCGTCAGCTTGTAGGCTGACCCGGTATCGACCAGCTCGACCGCCGGGACCGGACTCACGAGCCGCGGGACATAGCTCAGCAGGCTGCGGCCGGGGACGGCGAACTCTTCGAACATGCGGTCAAGTTCGCCGCGCAGCCAGTTCATGGCGCCAAGCTCCGCCTGCGCGGGCTGGCTACCCGCGGTGCGGGTCGGGGTGAGATCATTCATCAGCTTGCTCCTTCTGAAATAGAGAGGGATCGCGGCGGCGGGTTATGTCCGAGGAACTCTCTCGGAAGGGCCTCATCGCCGTAATGCGCCGGTGCGCTATCGGAACCTAGCGAGAAGGCCGCGACGGCAGAATCCGGGAAGCTCCCAAGCGGAGCTCTCCTTAAGGGAAGTTGCGAATAAGCCGCCAGCTTCGTCCCCGGTAAGGGTGGCCATAATCGCCCGGCGGCTCCTTGCCAGCGCTCGGCGGGCGTCGGTCCGCTCGCAAGGGGGCGGAGGCCCCTCAAAGGAGAAAGATCATGCCGAACAAGAGTGACAGCCAGCTTCAGGATGACGTGGTCGCCGAGCTCGAATGGGACCCAAGCGTCGATCACGCGGATATCGGCGTCTCGGTCAACGACGGCGTCGTGACGCTTGCCGGCTATGTGAAGAGCTTTCCGCAAAAGGTTGCGGCCGAACGCGCCGTGCGGCGCGTCGCGGGCGTGCGCGCGCTTGCCGAGGAACTGAAGGTGCGCTTCGCGTCCGATCCCAAGACCGCCGATCATGAAATCGCCAGGCGGATCGTCGACATAATCGGCTGGACGGTCGCGATCCCCGAAGGCCAGATCAAGGTCAAGGTCGAGCATGGCTGGGTCACGCTGAGCGGAACGGTCGATTGGCACTTTATCGCGAAGGAAGTCGCGCGTGCCGCGGGCCAGATATCGGGCGTCACCGGGGTGTCGAACATGATCAAGGTCGGCGATGTTCCGACCCCTGCCGACGTCAAGGCGCGGATCATGGCGGCGTTCAGGCGTCGGGCGGGCCTTGACGCGAGCAGCGTCTCGGTGACGACCGACGGCAGCACGGTGACATTGCGCGGCCGCGTCAAGGCCTGGCGTGAACGGCGCATGGCCGAGCTCGCGGCCTGGTCGGCGCCCGGCGTGACCGACGTAGAAGATTATCTCGCAGTCGACGGCTGATCCCGCTCGCTTGGGGAAGAGGCGACCCCTCTGCGGCCGTCCGGAAATTCGGGCGGCCGCCTTTCTATCCGTATCATTGCGCATACCGGCTTGGGCTGGCGACACATAGGCTCGGCGAAGAAACCAAGGAGACGGCTCATGAAGAATATCCTGTTGCTCGTACATGACGACCATGGCCAGGAAGCACGCCTGCAGGCGGCGCTCGATATCACCCGCGCGGTCGAAGGCCATCTGACCTGTATCGACGTCACCCCCTATCCGCTCATCGCGGGCGATGGGTTCGGCTTCGCCGAAACTGTCGTGGTCCTTGACGAGCGCGACAGCGAAGCGAAGAACAAGTCGGTGATCAGCGACCGTCTGTCGCGCGAGGATGTCAGCTGGAGCTGGATCGACGCGATGGACGAGATCGCCAACGCGGTGCTTGATGCCGCCGACCTCGCCGACCTCATCATCCTCAATCGCGCGCTCGACGGCTTTCCGATGCCCGACATGCGCGACATTGCGAGCCGCATCGTGGCGCGCGCGAGCGCGCCCGTGCTCGCGGTGCCCGAGACGCTTGAGCGCTTCGAGCTCGAGCGCGCGCTCGTCGCATGGGACGGCCGCACATCCGCTGCGGCCGCGCTCCGCGCCGCGGTCCCGCTCCTCGCCTTTGCGAAGGAGGTCGAGATATTCACCGCGCAAGAGTCCGACAATCATATCGTGCCCGAGGATGCCGCGACCTATCTGTCGCGCCACGGCATCGCGGCGAATGTGCGCAAGGCCGACATCGGCAAGTTCCACGCCGATTTCCTGATCTCGGACGAGGCCAAGATGTTCCGCGCCGATTACATCGTCATGGGCGCCTATGGCCGCGGTCGGCTGCGCGAAACCTTCGGGGGCACCACGAAGAATCTGCTTTCGAAGAGCAAATTCCCCCTGCTGATGAGCCATTGATCGATGGCCCCCGGCCCTGTTTTCCGGCTTCGGGCTCGCACCTCCGACAGGGCGAGCCCGACAATTCTGCAAGACCTAGCATGGTGCGACCAGGAACCAGGCGCCATGCAAAAATTTCGATAACGGGACCATGGACATGTTGATCGCCCGATCGGGTTGGAGCGAGGCACCGCCGACCATCCTTATCGTCGAGGATGACCCGGCGGTGCGCCGCTCGCTCCTCCTGCTTTTGCAGGGGCGCGGATTTGCGGCGAAGGCCTGGCCCGCAGCCGATCCCGCACTCGCCGAGGCGGCGCGCGCCGCGCCCGATTGTCTGATCGTCGATTACCGGCTCGAGAGCGGCGACGGCATCGCGATGCTCGGCGCGCTGCGTGCACAGGGCTGGGATGGACCGGCGATCCTCATCTCTGCCTATCCGTCCGAGGAATTGAGCGCCCGTGCGCTCAAGGCGGGCTTCGCGCTTGTTTTCGAAAAGCCGCTGCGCGAGCATATGCTCGTCGATGCCGTGACCCGTCTCACTCGCAGCGGTACGCCGTCGGCAAATCCTTAAGCCTCGTCCTGCTCCTCGCGGGCGGGCCTATTCGGGATATTCGCGCGGCGTGCCTTCGGGATGGCTGTCGGGAAGCACCGGCGCTTCGGGCGACGTGCGCAACGGCTGGCGATCTGGGTTTGGCGCCGGTGTTTCGGGATAGGCCTTGTCGGGCTGTGCCGGCGGGTCGCAATCGGGACACTCGGGAGGGCGCGCCGCGCTGGCGGTGTCTCGCTCGAAACGATCCATGGCAGTTTCTCCTGACCGGCCGGTCTGGCCTTCGCCTCTTTCGCGCCGCTGCCCCCGGCGCGCCATTAGGGATTCCCCGTAGCCACTCCCTCGGGGACGAGGACGAGCGCGCCTTCCACTTCGCCGGCGCGCAACCGGTCGAGCGCGCGGTTCGCATCGGCGAGCGGCAGCACAGTGACATGCGTGCGCACGTGGCAGCGCGCTGCGGCCTCGAGGAACGCAGCGCCATCGGCACGGGTCAGATTGGCGACCGACCGAATCGATCGTTCTTCCCAGAGATCGGCATAAGGAAAGGCGGGAATGTCGCTCATATGGATGCCGGCGCAAATGACGCGTCCGCCCTTCCGCACCCGGCGCAGCGCTTCGGGCACCAGCGCGCCGACCGGCGCGAAGAGAATCGCGGCATCGAGCGCGGCGGGCGGGGCCTCGTTCGACGCGCCCGCCCAGATGCAGCCGAGGCGGCGCGCAAAATCCTGGCCTGCCGTGTCGCCCTCGCGCGTGAAGGCATAGACGTCGGCGCCGTCGGCGATCGCGATCTGCGCAAGAATATGCGCGGCGGCGCCGAAGCCATAGAGGCCAAGCGTCTTCGCGCCGTCCGCCATGCGATAGGCGCGGTAACCGATCAGTCCGGCGCAGAGCAAAGGCGCCGCGTGAACATCGTCGAAGGCGGCGGGGATTGCGAGACAGAAGCGCGCATCGGCGACGACGTGCGACGCGAAACCACCGTCGCGCGTAAAGCCGGTGAACTCGGGTGCGTCGCAGAGATTTTCTTGGCCCGTAGCGCAATAGGGGCAGGCGCCGCAGCTCCGGCCGAGCCAGGGCACGCCGACCCGGTCGCCAAGCCCGAACCGCGTGACACCCAGGCCGAGCGCATCGACGCGGCCGACGATCTCATGGCCCGGAATGATCGGGCGCCGACCGCTGATGTCGCCGTCGGCAATATGGAGATCGGTCCGGCATACGCCGCACGCGAGGACAGCGATCCGGATCTCGCCGTCGCCCGGTGTGGGCATCATCCGCTCGACGCGGCGTAGCGGCGCCCCCGGCGTGTCGAGCTGCATGGCATAAAAACATTGGTCCATTGGGTGCGCCTCCGACTGCCTGCCGCTCGGGGCGCCGACCCGATCGCCCAAGTCAGCGAAGCTCCAGTTCGAGCAGCGCCAGCGTGGCGTCGCCGTCATAGTCGCTCGCCTTGAACCCCAGCGTGCGTTCGACCTCCATCGCGCCACGATTGGCGCGGCTCTCGATCGACCGCAGGGTCGTGAGGCCGCGGGCCCGGGCGAGATCGACGGCATGGTTGAGGAGCGTCCAGCCGACCCCGCGCGTCTTATACGCCGGCGCGACCGAAATCGCGACCTCGGCAGTCACGAACGCCTCGTCGGCTGCGATGAGCAGGCTCGCGACCAGCTCCGACGTTGCCGCATCGAACGCGAGCAGATGCTCGCGATGCCGGTGATCGACCCCGATCATCGCCGCGAGTTGCACGCTCGACAGGTGCGACTGGCCGCTCAGGAAGCGGAACTGCATATCGTCGGGCGTCAGCCCATCGAAGAAATGATTGACGATGTCGGCGTCGCCGTCGGTGACCGGCCGCAGGCGGAGATCGACGCCGCTGCGGGTCTGCAAACAGGTCTCGGTCGCCTCGCTCAGCGTGGTGTCGGGCGCATTGGTAAGCGTCATCCTCTGACTCCTTGATTTGGGACGGGCCGCCGAAGCGGCGAAGCGCGAAGGGTTAGGGTGCCCGCGATGCGGCTTTGCTCGCGCCGCGGGTCCGGCGGTGCGCGATTCACCGGGGTCCGGCGCGGGTGCGCGCGACACAGGGTCAATGGTCGGGGTTTCGGCATCGCCTGCTCCTTTGTGACCTCAGGCTAGCGCCCCGCGCGGTCGGCGCATTTCGTAATTATACGGACTTCCGGGCCTCCAAAGCGATGCTCCCATGCGAGCCAAGCCGTGTGGCAGGTTCGATCCGATGCGGATTTTGGGGCGGGGAAGCCGGCTTGGCGGCTGGACTCAAACCGTTCGGGGTCAAATGAGCCTATCCCAAGCACGGGCGAGCCTCATTTCGAGAGCCGCACGATCAAGCGACAGCTCGACTCCAGCCGCGGTGCGCCAATCCGCGAGCGCGAACCGAAGTTTGCCATCGGCTCGGCCAGCGGGCTGGCAGCTTTGCCAAATTGCCGCCGGCGACGTTGCCAGCCGGCCCACGACCGATGCGGTGCAGCGTCGTGTCTCCCTATCGCGAGAGGTTCCCGACCCTGGAAGTCGAGGGCCCGCGGTCCGGGATGGCATGTGAAAAACGCGTCGTGCGCCGCGCGCGCTTGAGGTCTGACCGCGAAGCCGCTTGTGAAAGTCCTCCGTCGGGCGTTAGGGGTGGGGCATGGCCCAGCATATCAATCCTTCGTCAGCGATCGCCAGGCCGGGTCGCGGATGAGCAAGCATAAGCCCAACGAGCGCGCGCGGCCGACCATGGCGGACGTCGCCCGCGAACTCGGCGTCGCGAAGATCACCGTATCGCGCGCATTGTCGGAGCATTCGACGGTCAAGGAAAGCACGCGCACGCTGATCCGCGAGACCGCCGAGCGGATGGGCTATCGCCTCAACGTCTCGGCGCGCAACCTGCGGCAACAGCGCACGCGGACGATCGCGGTGGTCATCGAAATGGCGCCGTCGCACGACCGGTTGATGAGCGAACCCTATCCGCTGTCGCTGCTCGGCGGGATAATGCAGGAACTGACTGCGGCGGGGCAGAATATGGTACTGACCACCATCGACCTGTTCGCCGCGCACCCGCCCTCGACCGACGGGGTGATCCTGTTGGGGCAGGGCGTGCATGACGACGCCGCTGCGATGATCGAGGCGACGGGGCTTCCCTATGTCGTATGGGGCGCCGCGCATGGCCCGCCCGAACGGATCGTCGTCGGTAGCGACAATCGCGATGGCGGCCGGCTTGCCGCAGACTACCTCCTCAAGAAGAAGCGCACGAAATTGCTCTTCCTCGGAGAAACCCAGCATGGCGAAGTCGAAGACCGCCTGGGCGGATTCGAGGCGACGCTGAAAGGGGAAGGGGCGGCGATTGTCGATCGGGTCGCCTGTGGCTTTACTGTCGCCGCAGGGCGCGAGGCGACGTCGAAACTGCTCGAACGCGGCAAGGGCTTCGATGGCATTTTTGCCGCGAGCGACGCAATCGCGATGGGCGCGATCGAGGCGGTCGAGGCGCAGGGGCTCTCGGTCCCGGGCGATGTTTCGGTCGTCGGCTTCGACGATTCGCCGGGGGCATCGCTCTTCTCGCCGCGGCTCACCAGCGTGCGTCAGGACTGGGCCACCGGCGGGGCCTTGCTGGCGCAGAAGGTGCTGGATCTCGTGGCAGGAAAACGCGTCGAATCCCGAGCCATGCCGGTCGAGCTGGTCGCCCGCGAAAGCTGATCTCCGATATTGCGAAACTCTCCGAAAACCAAGCGAAAGGGCAAAATGGTATCGATATCTTGACATCGATACCATTTTGCCGGACATAGCGTCGAGAAGCACCGGCCGGAGCAGCCGTTGCCGTGGTGAGGATGCGCGTGGCGATTTCCGACATGTCTCTCGATGCGATGCGGCTTGTCCGGCGCGGCCCCGATGCGGTCGGCGAGCAGGCGGCGGCGCTGTTCGCGCTGGCGAACGGCCTGTGCGGCGTCGCGGGCGTGATCGACGAGCGCGCGTCGAGTCCCTGCGCCTATCTGCCCGACGCCTATGTCAGGCGGCCGATCACCTATCATGAGAGTTTCCCGGGCTATGCGACCGCGACCGACACGCGCGTGCCGTGCCCCAGCCCGCTGCTGGTCCGTCTCCATATCGACGGCCGGCCTGTCGATTTTGCGGCGGCCGAGCTGCTCGATACCGAATGCGTGCTCGACTTGACGACCGGCGCGGTTCGCCGCGTCTCAAGCTGGCGAATCGAGGACGGTCGCACGCTCGAAATCGCGGTCGAGCGCATCGTACCGCTCGCTGGCGCCGCATGTGTCGCCTCGCGCATCCGCATCCGCCCGCTCGACTTCGCGGGCAGCTTTCAGGCCTGGCTGACCTATGGCACCGAAGCCGAGGGCGCGGGTGGCGCCGAGGCCGACGACCCCCGCATTTCCGGACGTTTGCGTCCGGTCTGGAGCATCATTTCCCCCCTGCCGGGTGACAACCCTTCCGTCACCCGGTTCGCGCAGGATGCTGTCGAACTCGCCTACCGCCAACATGTCGCAAGCGCGGCCGCTAAGGTCGCGGCGGTCCACGCGGGTCATGTGGTGCGCCGCGAGTTGGTCGCCGGCAGCGTCCTGACGATCGACCGGGTGGTCGCGATGGCTTGCGCCCGCGGCCGCCCGGTCGACCTTGTCGCGCTGGATGGCGTGGCGATGGATTTCGACGCGATCGCCGCGGGACAGCGCGCGGCGGTGCAGGCGCTGTGGGAGAGTGCGGCGCTCGACATCGACGGCGACGACGAACTGGCGCGGGCGCTGCGCTTCGACCTGTTCCAGCTCCACCAGTCGGCGAGCCGCGACGCGAACCACAGCATCGGAGCAAAGGGGCTGTCGGGCGAGGGTTACGAGGGTCATTATTTCTGGGACGCCGAAACCTTCATGCTGCCGGTCCTTGCGCTGCAGGCGCCGGAAAGGGCACGGACGCTGCTCGCTTATCGCATCGGCAAGCTGGACCGCGCGCGGGCCCATGCGCGGGCGATCGGCCATGCGCGCGGCGCGCTCTATCCCTGGCGGACGATCGCCGGCGACGAATGTTCGTCGCATTATCCGACGGGGTCTGCACAATATCATATCAATGGCGACATTGCCTATGCGCTCGCCCTCTATGTCGCGGCGTCGGGCGACGAGGCGTTTCGCGCCGAGGCAGCCGAAATGCTGTTCGAGACCGCGCGGGTGTGGATGGAGATCGGCGCCTTCGACGCGCGGCGTGGTGGCGCTTTCTGCCTCCACGGCGTGACCGGCCCCGACGAATATTCGGCGCTGGTCGACAATGATTTCTACACCAACGCGATCGCGCGCCGGCATCTGGCCTATGCTGCCGAAACAGCCGAATGGCTTCGCGCGCGCGGCGAGCTTGCCGCGGCGACGGCGGCGATCGGGCTGAGCGATGGAGAGGTCGCCGAGTGGCGCCGCGCGGCCGACGCGATGTGGCTGCCGGTCGATCCGGCGCTTGGCATCAATCCGCAGGACGATGCGTTTCTGAGCCGTCCCGAACTCCCCGGGCTAACCTCGGCGCGCGATGGCCATGGGCCGCTGCTGATGCGCTATCACCCGATGATCCTGTTCCGGCACCAGGTCGCGAAGCAGGGCAATGTCGTTCAGGCGATGGCGATGGATCTGGTTGAAATGCCCGTGTCGCGGCAGCGGCGGAATTTCGATTATTATGCGCGCGTCACAACGCATGATTCGACGCTGTCGTCGGTGTCGTTCGGGATCGCGGCGGCGCGGCTGGGCGATGAAGCGGCGGCGCTCGACTTCCACCGCGAATGCGCGTTCGTCGATCTTGAGAACCGTCACGGCAACACCTCGCACGGCCTGCACATGGCGGCGCTGGCGGGTAGCTGGCTGGTGCTGGCGCAGGGCTGGGGCGGGCTGCGCCTCGACAGCGCGGCGCCGTCGTTCCGGCCGCAGCTGCCGGCCGCATGGACGGGCTATCGCTTTCGCCTGCAATGGCGCGGAAGCGTGATCGAGCTGGCGGTCAGCGGCGAGGGTTGCACCTATCGGCTGGTGTCGGGCGATCCCGTCGACATTCTCGACCATGGGCGCCCGCTCCGCGTGGGCAGCGATCCCGTCGTCATGGACCGGCCGCGCCTGAAAGGCGTGATTTTCGATCTCGACGGCGTGCTGACCGACACGGCCGAGGACCATTATCAAGCGTGGCAAGCGCTCGCCGACTCCTATGGCTTCGCGTTCGATCGCGAGGTCAATCATCGGCTGAAGGGTGTCGATCGGCGTAACTCCCTGCGGCTGATCCTCGAACATGCGGGGGCGGAGGTCGAAGCGGAGAGATTCGACGCCATGCTGGCGGAGAAGAACGACATTTATCGCGAACGGCTTGCCGCCTATTCGCCCGCGAACCTCTTCGCGGGGGTCGGCGCGCTGTTCGACGGCCTGCGCGCCGCGGGGCTGAAGATCGGCCTCGCGTCGGCCAGCCGCAACGCGCCCGACGTCGTGCGCCTGCTCGGCATCGCCGACCAGTTCGATTTCATTGCGGATGCGGGGGCGGTCGCGAACGCCAAGCCCGCGCCCGATATCTTCCTGGCCTGTGCCCACGGCATGGGCCTTCGCCCGGACCAGTGCATCGGTATCGAAGATGCAGAGGCCGGGGTTTCGGCCATCCATGCGGCGGGCATGGTGGCCATTGGCATCGGGTCAGAAGAGGCGCTGCCCGACGCCGACATGCACGTCCCCGCCACAGGCCAGCTCACGGTCGCCAATATCCTGTCGTTCGAACGGGCTGCGGCGGCGCGCGGGGGCCTTTCAACCAGACCAGATAAAGTGGAGGAAATCTCATGTTGAACCGGACCCGTCTGCTGGCGTCCGCCGCGCTCTTTGCGCTGCCGACCGCCGCCTATGCCCAGGAAGCGCCTCAGACCGATTATACCGCGCCCGCCGAGGACGAGATCATCGTGACCGGCACCGCCGGCGGCGGCATCAACCGTCAGTCCGCTGCCTTCGCGATCACCAACATCACTGCCGACGCGATCGCCAAGGCGGCGCCGAACAGCACCGCCGATCTGTTCAAGGTTATCCCCGGCGTCTCGGCCGAAAGCTCGGGCGGCCAGAATGGCGCGAACATCTTCGTGCGCGGCTATCCCTCCGCCGGTGACGCCGAATTCGTGACGCTGACGACGCAGGGCGTGCCCTTCTTCTCGCCGCCGACCTTGTCCTTCCTCGAAAACACGCAGCTCATCCGCGTCGACGAGACGATCGCGCGCGTCGAGGCGGTTCGCGGCGGCACCGGTGCCCTGTTCGGCAACGGCCAGCCCGGCCTGACCGTCAACTTCGTCCAGAAGGAAGGCGGCAGCGAGTTCGAAGGCTTGGTGAAGGCCAGCATCGCCGATTATGGCGACGTGCGCGGCGACCTGGTGCTTTCGGGTCCGCTCGGTGACAATACGACCTTCCTTGTCGGTGGCTATTATTCGACCGGCCATGGCATCCGCAATCCGGGCTTCTCGCCCGAGAAGGGCGGCCAGATCACCGCGAACGTGCGGCATGACCTCGACAAGGGCTCGATCCTCGTCTTCGCGCGCTACCTCAACGACCATGGCCAGTGGCTGCTGCCGATCCCGGTCGTCCGCGACGGCGACAAGGTGCGCCAGTTCGGCAACATCGACCCCGGTACGGGAGCGCTCGCCGGCCGCGAAACGCGGCTCAGCCTGCTGCCCGACGGCAGCCGCGCCGATCTGGCCGACGGCCGCGGTGCGAAGCTGATCAACCTCGGTACGAATTTCGATTACGAAATCGGTGATGGTCTGCAGGTCCGCTATCGTGCCAGCTATCTCAACGGCGATGCCGATACGACGGGCCTCGTTCCCGCGAGCACCGCGCAGTCGGCGAGCGGCTATGCGGCGAGCCTTGGCGGGACGATCGGCAGCCTGACCTATGTCAATGGCGGCGGTGCTGTCGCGGGCACGCAGCAGGTCATCCGCGCCGGCACTTGGATCGTGCGCAAGCAGATCGAGGATTTCACCAACGATCTCAACCTCGAATGGAAGAGCGGGAACAACAAGTTCACCGTCGGTGCCTATTTCTCGGACTTCTCGTCGAACGACCAGTGGAACCTCGGCAACATCCGCCTGCTGACCGCAGAGAATAATGCGCGCGTCCTGGACCTCGTCCTCGCCGACGGCCGCGTCGTCACCAATCGCGGTTTCACGCAGGGTTCGTTCTTCAACGTCAACGCCGCCTATGACGGCCGCGAATATGCCTTTTATGCGGTCGACGAATATCAGATCACGCCCGAACTGCGGTTCGACGCGGGTATCCGGTATCAGAATTACAAGGCGACGGGCACGCTGGAGAACAACAATTTCGGCGTCGACGTCGATGGCGATGCGAACACGCTCTACGACAGCAACACGGCAGTCCTGAACGGCACCTTCAACACGATTTCGTACAAGAAGGGCGCCTGGTCGTGGACGGCGGGCCTGAACTATGACTTCACCTCGTCGCTCGGCGCCTATGTCCGCTACAATCGCGGCAACACCAACCCCTTCTTCGACAATCTGCGTGACGGCATCCGCGTCTCGCCGCGCGTCGACAATTATGAAGGCGGGATCAAGCTGCGTACCGACCTCGTGTCGCTCTATGCCACGCTGTTCCACACCAACTTCAAGGGGCTGGTGACGACGGTCATCGGCAATGGCGGACCGCAGGCGTCGATCGGCGGGGCGCGCAGCACCGGCGTCGAGCTTGAAGGACAGATCCGTCCGATCGACAATTTCGCGATCGCCTTCTCGGGCACCTGGCTCGACGCGAAATATCGCAACTTCTTCGCCAACAACGGCGCAACCGACCTCAGCGGCAACCGCGTCCAACGGCAGCCGAAGTGGCAGTGGCGCGTGACGCCGTCGTATGACATCGAATTCGGCAGCGACAGCAAGGTCTCGCTCTATTCGACCTTCGCCTATGTCGGCGACCGCTTCTCCGACACCGGCAATACGCAGGATCTCCCGCATTATTTCAAGATCGATGCGGGCGTCACCTTCGACGTCAATCGCGCGCTGACCTTCGCGGTTACCGCCGACAATCTGACCGACAAGGTCGGGCTGACCGAGGGCGATCCGCGCACGATCGGCCAGACCGGCGGCGAAGTCGTCAACGCGCGCCCGATCCTCGGCCGTTCGTTCCGCTTCAGTGCGGCCTATAAATTCTAAGAGGGAGGAGGGGGATCGACCTCTTTTCGTAACTCTCCTACTGGGTGGTCGCGGCCTCTTCGCGGCCACCCCTTCTTTTAGGTCTCACGGGGGACGGACATGGCGCGTACTCGGCTGATCGCCGCACTGATATTGACCTATGTCGCCTTTGCGATGCTCCTCAACAGCGTCGGCACGGTCATCCTCCAGTCGATTTCGAGTTTCCATGTCACCAAGCCCCAGGCGAGTACGCTCGAAGGCTTCAAGGACATCACCATCGCAGTCGTGTCGTTCGTCACGGCGAGCTATTTGCCGCGGATCGGGCTGCGCAAGGCGCTGATCGGCGCGCTCGCGCTCGCGGTGGCGGCGTGTTTCATCATGCCGTTGTTCGGCAGTTTCAACGTCGCGCGGCTGCACTTCGCGCTCGTCGGCGCGGCTTTCGCGGTCGCCAAGGTCGTCGTCTATTCGATGATCGGGCTCGTGACCGACGACGCGCGCAAACATGCCAGCCTGACCAGCCTGATCGAGGGCATGTTCATGGTCGGCGTATTGTCTTCCTATTGGGTGTTCAGCGCCTTCATCGATCCCGCAGGGCTGCGCTGGCTCGACGCCTATTGGGTGCTCGCGATCATCCCGGCGCTGGCGCTCGCGCTGCTGCTGTCGACCGGGGTCGACGAAAACCGGACGCATATCGGCGATGAGGAGCCGGGGATGGAGCGCGCGCCGATGCTGGCGATGCTGAAGCTCGCGGGGCTGCCGCTGGTGCTCGTCTTCATCCTCTGCGCCTTCGTCTTCGTCCTTATCGAGCAGGGGATCGGAACATGGCTGCCGGTCTTCAACAACGAAGTGCTGCACCTGCCCGCGCAGATGAGCGTGCAGGCCGCCAGCCTGTTCGCGGCGTGCATCGCGATCGGGCGGTTCGGCGCCGGAGCGGTGATGGCGCGCTTCGACTGGTATCCGGTGCTCAACGTCTGCCTTGCGCTGCTCGCGGCGCTGATCATCCTCGTCCTGCCGCTCGCCGACGGGCTGATGCGCGGTGCGATCCACGGCTGGGGCGACGCCCCCGTTGCCGCGTTCCTGTTCCCGCTGATCGGGATCGCGCTCGCGCCGATTTACCCGACGATCATCTCGGTGATGCTGAGCGCAATGCCCCATCGCCAGCATCCACCGCTGATGGGGTTGGTCGTGATTTTTTCCGCGCTTGGCGGCACCACCGGCTCGATCATTACCGGCGCAATCTTCGCGCATTTCGATGGGCGTACAGCCTTCACGCTGATGCTCGTCCCCACCGCAGCGCTGACGGTCGGGCTCTTCATGCTTCGCCGCAGAATCCGGGCCTCCGACGCTTGATCGCCGGAAAAGGCAAACGCAAGCTGACGCGATTGACCGCGACATCGCCGCTGCCAATGATCCCGATCGAGGCGCCGTGTTCACGCTTACCTTCCCTGGGGCGTTGATTGCCCGCGCCGTCGATCCGTTTGACTCTTTGCCTCATGGTCGGGCGGTCAAAGACGGATGAGATCGGTCAAGGGGTCAAGGCAAGCCCAGTCGTTCGAGCACCGCTTTCACATAGGTCGGGCCGACCTGTACGACTGCGCCATCCTCCATCTCCAAAGAGATCAAGCCCTTGCCGAGCCGCCGTACCGCTTTCACCAGCGCGGGACGGATGAAGGTCGAGCGGTGGACGCGCATCAATTGCTGCGGATCGAGGAGCTGTTCGAGCGCGCCCATCGAGATGCGATGGATGTGGCTGCGCGTCGCGGTGTGAAACAGCACATAGTCGCGCGCCGCCTCGACCCATTCGATTTGCGCGACGGGCAGGCGCAGATTGCCACTCGCGGTCTGAACCCAGATCGCGTCGTTGTGCGTCTCGTGCGGCGGCGCGGTTGCCAGCCGCTCGGCGGCATCGCGCATCGCGTGGCGCCGGCGTGCGCGCTCGACCGCTTGGCGCAGCCGGTCGAAGCGGACGGGCTTGAGCAGATAATCCGCCGCCTCGACCTCAAAGGCATCGGGCGCATATTGTTCGAAAGCGGTGACGAAGACGATCTCCGGGCGCGGGGCGACGACCAGGTCGGCGGCGACACGAATCCCGCTTTTCTTCGGCATCGAGATATCGAGCATGACTAGGTCGGGACGCAGTTCGGCGATCCGCGCCTCGGCTTCCTCGCCCGTCGCGGCGGTGCCCACGACCTCGGCGCCGTCGATATCGCCGAACAGCGTTTCGAGCCGGCGGAGCGCCAGCGGCTCGTCGTCGACGAGCAGGACGCGGAGCGCGCTCACGCCGCCACTCCCTCGTCGCTCCGTTCGAGCGGCAGGCGCGCGATCGCAAGGAAGCCGCGGTCGCGCGTCAGCGTCTCGAGCGTGCCCTTGGCGCCATAGTGCGTGTCGAGCCGCTGCCGGACGTTCGCGATACCGAGCCCGGTGCCGGGGCGGGCGTCCTGTTCGAGGCCCGCGCCGTCGTCCTCGACCGCGATGACCAGGGTGTCGCCGTCGCGCGAGGCTTCGACCTTGATCGTCACGGGCTCCGCCGAAGGCGCCAGCGCATATTTGATCGCATTCTCGATCAGCGGCTGGAGCAGAAAGCCAGGCACCAGCGCGCCGTTGAGCGCAGGCGGGCAGGTGAATTCGACCGCCAGCCGATCGCCGAAGCGAACGCTCTCGATCTCCAGATAATGCTGCAGCGTCGCCAGCTCGTCCTCGAGCGGCAGCAGCGCGTCGGGCTCTGAGGACAGGGTCGCGCGCAGAAATTCGGACAGTTTGGCAAGCATTGCGTCGGCTGCGCCATAATCGCGCGTGACGATCAGCGACGAGATGGCGTTGAGCGTGTTGAACAGGAAATGGGGGTTGAGCTGGTAGCGCAGCGCGGCAAGGCTGGCGGCGCTCGCCGCCGCTTCTGCTCGGCTTGCCGCCTCGCGCGCGGCGGCGAGTTCGAGTTCGCGCTCGCGGGCAAGCTTGTTCGCTTCGATCACGGTGAACGCCGCGCCCAGCAGCGCGAATTGCCAGACGAGGGCGATGAAGTTGTTCGTGGCGCGCAAGGCAAAGGGGGCGATCTTCTGCGTGGATACGACGAGCCGTCCGATCCATTCGCCGGTCGCGGCGTCGATCAGGGCCAGGGTCGCCGACGCCAGGATGACCGCAGCGCCCATCGCGGCCAGCCGGACGACCATGTTGCCGCGGCGCGTCCTGCGCACCGCCCAATAGACGCCGCCCGAAAGCAGGACGCCCATCACGCAAATGTTGATCACCGACACCGTGACGTAGAGGCTGGCACCGCTGAAAACATGATAGGGGATCAGATACAGCACCCCGGACAGCGTCCAGGTCGCGATGACCAGTGCGATGGTCTGGCGATGTTCGGGTCTCAGCGGCATTGCGATTCCTTTGTGTAATGCGCGCCAAGCATAAGGGAAGCCTGCGCCGCGGGCGTCCTTCCCCGTCGCGCCGGCGTCGGTCTTCGTCGCACGAAATCGGGTCGGGCGACCCGCGATCCGGGTTCGTAGAAGAAGGATGGAGCCGATATGCCGGGCCCGATAGCCGGCCTCCATTCGCGGCATTCCGCCGCCAGGAGACAGACTGTGGCAAATCGTTACCGCACCGGGCTGATCGCCCTCGGGCTGCTCGGCACCCTGATCGTCGCCGAGGGGCGCACCAACGCGTCCGAGCCTGTCGCTGCGACGCCCGCAGCCGCTGCTTTCCAGCCGCTCGAGATGCTGCCGTCGGGCCATCCGGTGATTCGGGTCGCGGTCGACGGGTCGGCGCCAAGGCGTTTCGTCATCGACACCGCGGCAAGCGAGACCACGATCCTGCCGAAACTTCGCGCGGCGATGGCGGGGCTCGTGGTCAAGCCGTCGGACGAGCCGCTCGACGGCGCGGCGGGGCGGTCGGAGGTCGAGACCGCGACGGTGGGTCTGCTGGAGGTCGCCGGTTTCGGCTTTCGCTCGCTCGAAGCGCTGGTGCTGCCGCCGGGGCCGGTCGATGGCCTGGGCGTCGACGGCATTTTGGGCGCCGACATCATCGCCGACTTCGCGGTCGAACTCGACATTCCGGCGCATCGCTGGCGCATGACGCGGTCCGCCGATGCAGCGATGCTGCGCGGGCTATCAGCATCGGTTCCCTTCACGCTCGACGAGGAACGCGCGCCGCGGCTGACGATCCGGCTGAACGGCGTCGAGGTTCCGGCAGTACTCGATACCGGAGCGCGCGGGACCATCATAAACTGGGCGGCCGCGAAGGCGATCGGCCTGACCCCCGATACGCCCGGACTGGTCAAGGGAACCGATGTCAGGGGAGCGACCGCCCACGCGACGCCGAGCGTCAAGGCGAAACTCGCCCGCCTGTCGATCGATACCGCCGAAATGCGCGATCGCGACATCCGCATCGCCGACCTGCCGGTGTTCAAGGTGCTCGGCTTCGAGGCCGACCAGCCCGCGGTGATCTTGGGCATCGACATGTTCGCCGACCGGCGCTTCGTCATCGATCATCCGGGGCTCCGCCTGCATGTCTCGCCGCCGGCGGACCCTGCTTCCGGACCGAAGCAACCCTGATGGAGCAGGGGCGGGCCGGTGCTGCGAACGCCCGCCGATAAGCCCGCCCAAAAAGAAGGCGCGCGGTACGGGATACCGCGCGCCCAGTTCGTGCCCAACGTGCCCCGTTGGATTTCCCGCGACGCCCATCGCGGGGCAAGGAGCACGGTCCGACCCGGGAGAGAGGGTGTGCCGGACCGCGCAATGCCTCGTTAAATGCGTTCGATGATCGTGACCGGCGCCATGCCGCCGCCGGTGCACATGGTGGCAAGCCCGGTATTGAGATCGCGGCGCTCCATCTCGTCGAGCAAAGTGCCGAGGATGATCGCGCCGGTCGCGCCGATCGGGTGGCCGAGCGCGATCGCGCCGCCGTTGACGTTTACCTTCGCCGGATCGACGTCGAGGTCGCGCATGAACTTCAGCGGCACGACCGCGAAGGCTTCGTTGATCTCGATCAGGTCGATGTCGCCGATCTCCATACCCGCCTGTTTCAGCGCCTTGCGCGTGGCGGGGACGGGCGCGTTGAGCATCAGTTCGGGGCTGTCGCCCGCCGAGCTGAGGTGACGGATGCGCGCGCGCGGCTTCAGCCCATGCGCCTTTGCATAGTCTGGCGATGCGATCACGACCGCCGCGGCACCGTCGACAACGCCCGACGAGTTGCCCGCGTGGTGGATGTGGTCGATCTCGACCTCGGGGTACGTCGCACGGACAAGCTGCGCATAGGTCGTTCCCGCCGCGTCAAGCGGGCGCTCCATGAAGCCGGGAAACGCGGCCGCCAGCGACGACAGGCCTTCCATCGTCGTCGAGGGGCGCGGATATTCGTCATGATCGAGCGCGAGGCGACCGTCGACATGGTGGACGGGCACGACCGACCTGGCGAAGCGGCCATCCTTGATCGCCTCGTCGGCGCGGCGCTGGCTTTCGAGGCCGAGCGCGTCCGCCTCTTCGCGCGTGAAGCCTTCGAGCGTCGCGATCAGGTCCGCGCAGATGCCCTGGTGCGGCTGCGGGTGTCGGCGGCGCAGATCTTCATTCCCGGCATCGACGAACGGGCTGCGGTCGGTGGTGCTGATGAAGGACATCGATTCGACGCCGCCCGCCATCGTTAGGTTCATCATTCCCGACATCACGCCCATCGCCGCGACATTGACAGAGGTAAGCCCCGAGCCACAGAAACGGTCGATCGTAAAGCCGGGCGCAGCCGGGCCGAAGCCCGCGTCGAGTGCGGCCATGCGCGCGATGCAGGATCCCTGCTTGCCGAATTGCGAACCGCAGCCCGCGATCACTTCGTCGATATCGTCGGGGTCGATGTCATTCCGCGCCGCGAGCGCTCGCAACACTGTCGACAACAGGCGCTGCGGATGGACTTCGGTCAGCGATCCCTTGCCGATCTTGCCGCCGCCGCGTGGGGTGCGGGCGGTGTCGATGATCCATGCTTCGGTCATGCAAATATCCTTTCGAATAGAAGAGCTCAGGCGGCCGCGCCGGCCATGGCCTTGGCGAACACGCCGCGCAGCTGACCGCCGCCATGCTCTGGCACCGCCTCGTCGGTGCGATCTGCGATTTCGGCAAAGCGCGCGGCGACGAGTTCGGGGGTCGGCGCTTCGTCATAGATACCCTTGGTCAGCGTGATGTTGGCAGTCTCGAAGCCGCCGGCGCCGGCGCACAGCGTCGTACGCGTCGGCGCCCCCTCGGAGACCAGATAGACAAGTCCGGCCGCGACGGCTTCGGGCTGGAGGCGGGCCAGAATCTCTTCCGCCATCAGGTTTTCGGTCATGCGCGTCGCCGCGACGGGCGCGATGCAGTTGACCCGAATGTCGCTCTTCGCACCCTCGATCGCGAGCGTCTGCATCAGGCCGACGAGCGCCATCTTCGCCGCGCCATAATTGGCCTGGCCGAAATTGCCGTACAGGCCCGACGAGGAGGTCGTCATGACGATACGGCCGTAATTCTGCTCGCGCATCAGGTCCCACACCGCCTTTGAGCAGATCGCGGCGCCCATCAGATGGACGTCCATGACGAGACGAAAATCCTCGATCTCCATCTTCGCAAAGCTCTTGTCGCGAAGGACGCCTGCATTGTTGACCAGAATATCGATGCGGCCCCACCGGCCGCGCGCGGCATCGACCATCGCCTGAACGTCGGCGACGCTGGTGACCGAGGCGCCGCTCGCCATCGCCTCGCCGCCGGCGGCGCGGATCTCGTCGACGACGCGGTCGGCGGCTTCGCTCGACCGGCCCGAGCCGTCGAGCGAGCCACCGAGATCGTTGACCACCAGCTTCGCGCCCCGACGGGCAAGCTCGAGCGCATAGGCGCGGCCAAGCCCGCCACCTGCGCCGGTGATGATTGCTACCTTGCCGTCGAACCGCATCGCATCCTCATTATTTTAGGTTTCGGTATGAAATTTTCCGGTCCTAGACCCCAGCAGATCGACAAGAGTCAATTCTGATTGGCCAAGTTTGCGTATTTGGTTTCCTGTTTGGCGCGAATAGTCGGGGCGCAGAACGGCCCCGTCCGCGGATCTGCGGATACGGCGGCCGAAAAATTTGGAGCTCGGGATGGCGGCTGGCGCGTCAGTGCGCGAGTAGCCCGGCGAAGAAGGGGCGCGTGTAGGCGGCGTCGATCGTCGTCTTGTCGAGTTCGGGCGCCCAGAGCCGGAGGTCGCCGACAGCATTGGTGATCGCGAGCAGGAGTTCGGCGCCGATATGTGGGTCGATTGGCCGGATCGAACCATCGGCGATGCCGCGGCCGATGACGAGCGCCGAGCGGTTCGAAAGGCGCCCGAATTGCTTGAGCAGCGCATCGCGTTCGGGATTCGGTATGCTGACGACGGCTTTCAGTGCGAGCAGTGGACCGGCCTCCGACATCTGGAAGTCGATCAAGGCTGCGAAGCTGGCATATATCTCGTGAAGCCCGCTACCCCCTTGCTCGTCGGCCTGCCGCTGTGCGGCGCGCATGATCGCAATCGTCCGTTCGAGGCACTGGATCACCAGGTCGTGCTTCGTCTCGACATGATGATAGAAGCTGCCCTTCGTGACCTTGAGCCGCGCCGAGATGCGCTCGACGGATGCCCCGGCATAGCCCTGATCGTTGATCAATTCGGTCGCTGCTTTGAGGAAGCGTTCGGGGCCGGCGTCCGACGGCGATCCGGGCGGCGGGATTTCGAGGGGCAGGGCAGGGGCGCTTTCTCCGGCCGCAAGCGCACCGATACCGTTCCGCAATATGTCGAGGATGCCGTCGGCGATCTCGGCAAAATAGCGGCTGTCGTAACTCTCCATGATCCGCCGCGACCAGAAGAGCGCCGCGAGCAACTGATGCGTCTGCGCGGCAAGTGCGGTGGCGTCGACCGGGGCGTCGGCGGTGACAAGCAACCCCCGGAACGACCGGAAGAGGCGGACAAAGGCGGCGTTGACCCCCTTGTCCCCCAGCGCCTGCGCATCGTGGAAATGGACGATCGGCGGCGTGCGGCCCTCGCAGATATCGGCATAGAGCGCGGCATATGCCCGAAACACCGCCGCGACACGCTGGAACGGTGTCGGCTGGGGCGCGGCCTCGCCGACAATCTGCTGGAAGCGGTCGATCGCCTGCAGGAAACATGTCGCGGCAAGCTGTTCCTTGCGCCGGAAATAATAGGCGACGCCGGTCGCGACGATGTCGAGGCGCGCCGCGACTTCCGCGAGCGTCATGCCGTGGACGCCCTTTTCGTTGATCAGTTCGACCGCGGTCTGGACAACCGCGTCGCGGCGGCGAAAGCGTCTGTCGGGTTTGGGAGAGGCGGATGCGGTCATGGGACAGGGGCTCGATCGGGCGCAGAAAAAAATGCCGCCTTGCGGAGCGCGTAACAAAAGATGCGGCGACAATCCATCATCCTGCCGCGGCGTTTGGCAGACGAAGCGCCGCCGCCGATGCTTCGACGATCGCCTTTGTATCGTGGTAATCCGGCGGCCGGTCGCTATATGGAGGGCACCGACGGGCTCCTGCCGGTTCGCCAAAGGGGCCACGTCCCCGCCCGCCCTGCGGCGGGTTTCAGGTCCGGGACGGCCCGGCAGTCTTTTCAAAGGAGGCTGCCCATGCCGTGGGTCTATCTTGTCATCGCCGGGCTGTTCGAGGTGGTTTGGGCTTTTTCCATGAAACAGTCGGATGGCTTCACGCATCCCGGCCCGACGATTGTCACCATCGCCGCAATGATCGCGAGTTTCGCGCTGCTTTCGCTGTCGATGAAGTCACTGCCGCTCGGTACCGCCTACACCATCTGGACCGGGATCGGTGCGGTCGGGGCATTTCTGGTCGGGATCGCGATGCTGGGCGAGGCCGCGAGTGCGATGCGCATCGTAGCGGCGCTGCTGATCGTCGCCGGGCTGGTGCTGATGAAAATTGCCACGCCGGCGTGACGCCGCGATCTGCCGCTATCGCTTGCCATCGTCCGGACGCGCGGCTAAAGGCGCTTCATTCGGACAGATGCGCCGTTTTCCTTCCGCCTTTCGCCGACATGCTCGGGGAGGGTGGGCGGACTATTGCCCGAAGCACGGTTGACGTGTGGGGGACGGCAACCCATCTGGCCCGGAACATTGACGCATGAAGGACAGGACGATCGATATGGCGAGGCCCAAGATTGGCGAATTCGTCAACCAGGTGAAAACCGAAGCCACGAAGATCGTGTGGCCGACGAGCCGCGAGACGGTGCAGACGACGATCATGGTGCTGATCATGACGACGATCCTGTCGCTGTTCTTCTTCGGCGTCGATTCGGTATTCAAGCTGATCGTCGGCTGGCTGACGTCGCTCGCGCGCTAAGCGCGAATCCAGGGATTAAGGAACAACCATAATGGCGCGCTGGTACATCATTCACGCCTATTCGGGCTTCGAGAACAAGGTTCGCGATTCGGTGATCGCCGAAGCCGAACGCATGGGGCTGACCCAGCTCGTCGAGGCGGTCGAGGTGCCCGTCGAAACAGTCACCGAGGTCAAGCGCGGCAAGAAGGTTCAGGCCGAGCGGAAATTCTTCCCCGGCTATGTCCTCGCCAAGCTGACGATGACCGACGACGTCTATCACCTTGTCAAGAACACGCCGAAGGTTACCGGCTTCCTGGGGTCGTCGGGCAAGCCGCAGGCGATCAGCGAGGCTGAGGCCGCGCGCATCCTGAACAGCAAGGAAGAGGCCGCGGCGCGTCCCAAGACCGAAATCCGCGTCGATTATGAGATCGGCGATCAGGTCAAGGTGCTCGAAGGTCCGTTCGCGAGCTTCAACGGCGTTGTCGAGGAACTCGATTTCGACAAGGCGCGCGTCAAGGTCAGCGTGTCGATCTTCGGCCGCGCGACCCCCGTCGAGCTCGATTTCGAGCAGGTCGAACGCATGAAGTGATGGCTCGGGCCATCGCTCTCCGAAAAGATTGGACCGTCGCATGAGTCTGACTCCTTCAGAGATTCAGGCTCGTGCCGATCGTGCGCGCGCCATCCACGCCGCGGTCGACCGGGAGCGCGTCGTCCGCCGCGTCACCAAGCTCTTCGATCTCGAAGCGGCTGAAGAGCCCGACGAATTTACCTTCCCTGCCTTCACCAAGCCTATGCGCCAGCGGATCTTCGGCGGGCAGGTGATCGCGCAGGCGATGGTTGCTGCGGCGCGAACGGTCGACGCGGGGAAGGGCGTGCATTCGCTCCATGCCTATTTCCTGCGCGGGGGCGACGAGGCGAAGCCGCTCCATTTCCGCGTCCACCGCGATTTCGACGGACGCAGTTTCGCGAACCGCCGCGTCGTCGTGCGCCAGGACGGCAAGGTGATCTTCAACCTCACGGCATCCTTCCAGGCGCCCGAGCAGGGGCTGTCGCACCAGGCGCCGATGCCCGATCTGCTGCCGCCCGACCAATGCCGCGACTTCGGCGATGTGATCGCCGCCGATCCGCTGATCGACGACGCGCGGCTCGAACAGTTGGCAACCAACCATCCGTTCGACGTCCGCAGCTTTCGTCCGCCCGCGGGCACGGCCTCGACGATGCATTATGAATGGTTCCGCATCGCGGCGCCGGTCGGCGACGACCCGCTGACGCATCGCGCGCTGCTCGCTTACGCATCGGACATGGGCCTCTTGTCGTCGGCTATGGTGCCGCACGGCCTGACCTGGACGCAGCCGGGGTTGTTTTCGACCAGCCTCGATCATGCGATGTGGTTCCACGACGACATCCGCGTCGACGACTGGTTCGTCTATGTCATGGACAGCGACTGGACCGGCGGCAGCCGCGGGATCAACCGCGGGCTCATCTATCGTAAGGACGGCACCCTGATCGCTTCGGCGGTTCAGGAAGGGCTGATCCGCCTCGTTCCGACCGCATAAGGCTTGTTTTCTGCGGCGTTTGCGCTTATGGGCGCCGCTTCGCGTCAGATAAGGGCGTGATTCCGCGCGGGAGGAAGGGGTGATGCCCTTCTGCTTGACCGCTTATTTTGAGCCCCGGATTGCGGTCGGGGGCGACAGAAAGAAAGGAGGCCATCATGGCCAAGAAGATTAGCGGCTACATCAAGCTGCAGGTGCCCGCCGGCACAGCCAACCCCTCGCCGCCGCTCGGGCCGGCACTGGGTCAGCGCGGCGTGAACATCATGGAATTCTGCAAGGCATTCAACGCCGCGACGGATGGCATGGAAAAGGGCACGCCGACCCCGACGATCATCACCGTCTATGCCGACAAGAGCTTCTCGTTCGTCACCAAGACGCCGCCGGCGACTTACCTGATCAAGAAGGCCGCGAACCTGAAGTCTGGCTCGAAGGAACCCGGCAAGATCAGCGGGGGCAAGATCGCCCGTTCGAAGCTGACCGAAATCGCCGAGATCAAGATGAAGGATCTCAACGCGAATGATCTGGAACAGGCAACGAAGATCATCGAGGGCAGCGCGCGCTCGATGGGCCTCGAAGTGACGGAGGGCTGAACCCATGGCTAAGCTGACCAAGAAGCAGAAGGCCCTCGAGGGCAAGGTCGACGCGCTGAAGCTGCACGGCGTCGACGAAGCGATCAAGACGGTGCGCGAGCTGGCCTCGGCCAAGTTCGACGAAACGCTGGAAATCGCGATGAACCTGGGCGTCGATCCGCGTCACGCCGACCAGATGGTCCGCGGCGTCGTCACGCTGCCCGCCGGCACCGGCAAGGACGTCAAGGTTGCCGTGTTCGCGCGCGGCGACAACGCCGACAAGGCGCTGGCCGCCGGCGCCGACAAGGTCGGTGCCGAAGACCTGATGGAAGACATGCTCGCGGGCAACCTCGACTATGGCCGCGTCATTGCGACGCCGGACATGATGGGCATCGTCGGCCGCCTCGGCAAGACGCTGGGCCCGAAGGGCCTCATGCCGAACCCGAAGCTCGGCACCGTCACCCCGAACGTCGCCGAAGCGGTCAAGGCAGCCAAGGGCGGCCAGATCGAATTCCGCGTCGAAAAGGTCGGCATCATCCACGCCGGCATCGGCAAGCTGTCGTTCGGCGAGGAAAAGCTTCGCCAGAACTTCGACGCCTTCGTCGATGCGATCGTCAAGGCCAAGCCGGCCGGTGCGAAGGGCAAATATGTCCGCAAGATCGCGCTTTCGTCGTCGATGGGCCCCGGCATCAAGGTCGATACGGCCGACGTGACCGGCGCCTGATCGAGCGTACAGGATACAGCGAAAGGGCCGGGGGAAACCCCGGCCCTTTTCTTATGGACGTTGCCGTTTCGGGGCGATGCGGGTCGCCGCGGGAATCGTCAGAGAATCTCGCGGACCAGATCTTGCGGGCGGCAAAAGCGAACGCCCTTGTCGGTCTCGACGAACGGGCGGTTCACATAGGCGGGATTTTCGACCATCGCGGCGATGATCGCCTCCTCGCCCGCGTCGCCTAGCCCGCGTTCCTCGGCGTCGGTGCCGCGCAAGCGCAGCGCCTCGCGTGCCGTCATGCCCGCGTCCCTGAACAGCTGGCGCAGCTTGTCCGCGGTGTAGGGCGTCTTCAGATAGTGGACGATCTCGACCTCGATACCGGGGGTCTCTTCCAGAATCGCCAGCGTCTTGCGCGAGGTACCGCAGGCGGGGTTGTGCCAGATTGTCGCTTTCATGCGGCGTTCCCTAACGAGAGTGTAACGGAGCGTAAACCGGCTATTCATGGCGATTATGGCACATTTTCCCGCATGAAGAGGCTCGACCGTCTTGCCTTTGCCGCCGGGAACCCGATCTATGCAGGATCGAGGGACCGCCAATAGGCGGCCAATGCGGGGTTGTGGTTCAAGTGAATGAGTTGATCGATCGCAGGGCAATGCTGGCAATGGCCGGTGCAGGCGCGTTCGCGGCGACGTCGGCGCGCGCCGCGCAGTTGCCCGACTGGCTTACCCAGCCGCGTCCGCCGGTGCCGGTTCAGGCGCCGGTCGACTATCTCGCCGTCGCGAAAAAGCAGCTCGCGCTGCAATCGCGCGCCATTCCGCAGACCGACCGCGTCGGCATCGTCGATTTCGGCCTGCCCTCGTCGCGGCCGCGCTTCGCGCTCGTCGACATGGTGAAGGGCAGGGTCGAGATGTTCCCGGTCACCCACGGCCGCGGTTCGGACCCGCAGCACGACGGCTGGCTCAAGCGCTTCTCGAACGCGCCGGGCAGCCTGGCCTCGTCGCGCGGCGCCTATCGCACCAGCGACTATTATTGGGGCGCCAATGGATCGTCGATGCGCCTCGCCGGGCTGGAGCCCGACAACAGCAACGCCGACATGCGCGCGATCGTCATTCACGGCGCCTGGTATGCCGACCCGTCGCTCATCGCGACGCAAGGCAAGCTGGGGCGCAGCGAGGGCTGTTTCGTGTTCGGCGAGGATCTGTTGCCCGAGGTGCTCTACAAGCTCGGCCCCGGCCGCCTGCTGTTCGCCGACAAGCTGAGCGTGCCGCCGCCGGCGCCGGCGTTCGAAATGCCGCCGCGCGAACCGCTGCCGGGCGAGGACAAGCTGATCCGCACCGGCGCGAGCAGCGGGACGATTCCCAAGACCGCAGATTGACCAGGTCCGTCGCTGCGTTCGCAATGACGGGAACAGTGTCTCAGTAAATTCCCCCGTTGCCGGGCTTATTGACCTGCGTGGTCGTCATCGGCGCGGTCGGGACCACTTCGGGCGGGTTCGGCGAGATCAGCACCGCGGCGGCGCGGCCGGGCTTGGCGAAGCTCGTTACCACCGGCGCGTCGCGGCCATAGATGTCGGCCAGCTTGGCGATGCCGCTCCCCGCCGCGTTCGGGACCACGGTCCAATAAGCGACATAGACCGGGAAGGGGTTTTCGAAGCTGAACTTCGTCGTCTTGCCGCTCGCGATCGCCTCGCCGAACTCCTCGGGGCTCTTGCCGGCGAAATAGACCGCCATCAGCCCGGAGAAATGCAGCGCGCGCTCGGTGCGGATGCAGCCGTGGCTGAAGGCGCGCGCGGCGGAAGCGAAGGCCCCCTTCGACGGCGTATCGTGCAGGTAGATGGCGTGCGGATTGAGCATCTCCATCTTCATCACGCCCAGCGCATTGTTGGCGCCGGGCTGTTGCACGACCGACAGCGTCTTGCCGCTCCCTGTCCATGTGTAGCCCTGCGCGCGCGCCGTCGCGGGGCTCCGCGCGATCGTGGCGCCGATGCCCTCGGCGATGATGCTCTTGGGCAGGGTCCATGTCGGGTTGACGATGATCCCCGTCGCCATCGGGTTGAGCTGCGGCGTCGGCGTCGTCGGTTTGCCGACGACGGCCTTGTGCGTCGCGATGATCGTGCCGCCATGGACGACGCGGGTCAGATATTCGGGGACGTTGCTGACGACATAGCGGTCGCCGAGGTCGCGCGGCATCCAGCGCCAGCGTTCCATGTTGACACGGATCGCATTGGCGTCGGCAGCCGATTTCGCACTCTTGAGCGCCGCCTTCAGCACCGTGAAATTGGGATGCACGGGGTCGAGGCCCGCAAGCGAGCGCGACACCGAATTCGAATTGAGCGCCGAGGTCAGCAACGGGATCAGTGGCGTGGCCTGCGCGTCGCTGTCGGTCATGAACCACTGCTTGCGCGCGGCATTGGGCGTGCGGCCGTCGCGCAGATGCGTCGCGAGCAGCAGGAAGCTGTCGGTCGCGACCTTGTCGAGCTGGATCTGGTTCTTCGCGAGGATCGCCTGCGCGAGGCCGTCGGGGTTATAGTCCTGCGGGAACAGTCCCTCGCTGCCGACCTTTTCGATGAAGCTCAAAAGCTCGGTCGCATTGGTTTCGGACCAGCTCGGCAGATTGGCTTCGGTCACGGTTTCGACGACCGGCGCGTCGTCGGTCACCTTGTCGGGTTGCAGGACGACCGAATCCTCCTTGACGCCATTCTGCGCGAAAACCGGCGTTGCAAAAAGGGTCAGGGGAAAGACAAGTGCCGCCGACCGGCGCAGCGAAAGGGGGGAATTTTTAGCCATGGTCAAAGCCCATAGCCAAAAACCATCCCTAGTGAAAGTGAGCGGCGGCACAGGTCGGCGCATCCGAAATATCCTCACCCCGCACTGGATCCGGGGTCCGTGCAGCGCCGCACGAATGGATACCGGATCAAGTCCGGCATGATGAAGCTATAGGGTTCAGGCCGTGCCTTCGTCCTGCTTCGCCAGCCATTCCTCGAGCCACTTGATCGTATAATCGCCGTGGATCACGTCGGGGTCGGCGAGCAGCGCCTGATGCAGCGGGATGTTCGTCTTGACCCCGGCGATCACCATTTCATCGAGCGCGCGGCGCATCCGCATCATGCAGCTTTCGCGGCTGCGGCCATAGACGATCAGCTTGCCGATCATGCTGTCGTAATAGGGCGGGATCGAATAGCCGGCGTAGAGCCCGCTATCGACGCGGACGTGCATCCCGCCCGCGGGATGATAAGCGGTGACCTTGCCCGGCGAGGGCAGGAAAGTGCGGGGATCCTCGGCATTGATCCGGCATTCCATCGCATGACCGCGGAATTCGAGGTCTTCCTGTTTGACCGAAAGCCCGGCGCCGCCGGCGATGCGGATCTGTTCGCGGACGAGGTCGAAGCCGGTGATCATCTCGGTCACCGGATGCTCGACCTGGATGCGCGTGTTCATCTCGATGAAGAAGAACTCACCATTTTCCCACAGGAACTCGATCGTCCCGGCGCCGCGATAGCCCATCTTCGCCATCGCGTCGGCGCAGATGCCGCCCATGCGCGCGCGTTCCTCGGCCGAGATGATCGGCGAGGGAGCTTCCTCCAGCACCTTCTGGTGGCGGCGCTGGAGCGAGCAATCGCGTTCGCCGAGGTGGATGGCATTGCCCTGACCGTCGCCGAACACCTGGAATTCGATGTGGCGCGGGTTGCCGAGATATTTTTCCATATAGACGGTCGGGTCGCCGAAGGCTGCCGCCGCTTCGCTTGACGCCTGACCCATCAGGCTTTCCAGGCTGTCTTCGTCGGGAACGACCTTCATGCCGCGTCCGCCGCCGCCCGAGGCGGCCTTGATGAGGACGGGATAGCCGATTTCCTTGGCGAGCTTCTTGGTCTCCTCGCTGAAGGTCACCGCCCCCGGCGAACCCGGAACGACAGGAAGGCCGAGCGCAACCGCGGTGCGCTTCGCCTCGACCTTGTCACCCATCGTCCGGATATGCTCGGGCTTCGGGCCGACGAAGATCATGTTATGTGCTTCGATGATCTCCGCGAACCGCTCGTTCTCGGAAAGGAAGCCGTAACCCGGATGGACCGCGTCGGCGCCAGTGATCTCCGCGGCCGAGATGATCGCCGGGATATTGAGATAGCTGTCCTTCGCCGCCGGGGGGCCGATGCATACCGCCTGGTCGGCAAGGCGAACGTGCATCGCGTCGGTGTCGGCGGTCGAATGGACCGCGACGGTCTTGATGCCCATTTCATGGCACGCGCGGTGGATGCGCAGCGCGATCTCGCCGCGGTTGGCGATCAGCAGTTTCTCGATAGCCATCGGGTGAGGCTCAGCTGATGGTGAACAGCGGCTGGTCGAACTCGACCGGCTGGCTGTTCTCGACATGCACGGCCTTCAGCGTGCCGGCGGCGGGCGCGACGATCGGGTTCATGACCTTCATCGCCTCGATGATCAGGATCGTGTCGCCGGCCTTAACCGCCGAGCCTACAGCTGCGAAATTCGCGGCACCGGGCTCGGGGGCCAGATAGACGGTGCCGACCATCGGCGACTTTACGGCATCGGCGAAAGTGTCGGCGGCGGGCGCTGCGGCTGCGGCGGCGAGCGCAGCCGGAGCGGCAGCAGCGGGCGCCGCGACCGGCGCGGGCGCATAAGCGACGGGCGCGGCGGCGGTCAGCGTGCGCGCGACGCGCACCTTGCGGTCGCCGTCCTCGACCTCGATTTCCGACAGCTGCGTGTCATCGAGCAGTTCCGCGAGTGCGCGGACGAAAGCCGGATCGATGTTGATGCCGTGCTCTTTATGGTCACCCATGATGCAATTCCTGTTCTGTGGCATCGTGGTCCGATGCCCTGACCCCTGTTTTTCTGGCGCCCTCTTGTCAGAGTCGTGCCGCCGCGTCCAGCGCGAGCGTATAGCTGTTCGCGCCATGGCCTGCAAAATGCGCTGCGGCGGCCATCCCGACATAGCTGACGTGGCGGAATTCCTCGCGCTTCATCGGGTCCGACAGATGGACCTCGATCACTGGCACCCTGATCGACTTGATCGCATCGTGAATCGCGATCGAGGTGTGGGTATAGCCGCCGGCGTTAAGCAGCACCGCCTTGGCGCCCGCGACATAGGCTTCGTGCAGCCAGTCGATCAGCACGCCTTCATGGTTCGTCTGACGGCATTCGATCCGTAGCCCCAGTCCGGCCGCCTGCGTCTCCAGCCGCGCGTGGATGTCGTTCAGCGTGTCGTGCCCGTAGATCTCCGGCTCGCGCGTTCCGAGCAGGTTGAGGTTGGGGCCGGAGAGGACATAGACGGTCGGAAGTTCGGGCAAGAGACGGTCTTTCGGTTGCGACGCGATGCGCTCCCCCTATATGGGCTGCCAAGCAAAAGGCAAAGCAAGGCGGATTCCCCGGTGATATCGGTCATTCTCAACGGCGAACCCCGGCAGGTGCGCGAGGGCAGCATCGCCGACCTCATCGCTTCGCTGGGGCTTGATGCGAAAAAGGTCGCGGTCGAGCGCAATCGCGCGATTGTGCCGCGCTCGACGCTGGCCGACGTCGCGCTCGCCGAGGGCGACGCGCTGGAAATCGTTCATTTCGTAGGAGGCGGGTGTTGACCGACAGTTGGAGTGTTGCCGGACGGACGTTCACGTCGCGGCTGATCGTCGGCACCGGCAAGTACAAGGATTTCGAGCAGAATGCTGCGGCGGTCGAGGCGTCGGGGGCCGAGATCGTCACCGTCGCGGTGCGCCGCGTGAATGTCTCGGACCCGACCGCGCCGATGCTGACCGATTTCATCGACCCGAAGAAGATCACCTACCTGCCGAACACCGCGGGCTGCTTCAACGCCGACGACGCGATCCGCACGCTGCGGCTGGCGCGCGAGGCAGGCGGCTGGGATCTGGTGAAGCTCGAGGTGCTCGGCGAGGCGAAGACGCTCTATCCGAACATGCGCGAGACGCTCGAGGCGACCGAAGTGCTCGCCAAGGAAGGCTTCCTGCCGATGGTCTATTGCGTCGACGATCCGATCGCCGCGAAGCAGCTTGAGGATGCGGGCGCGGTCGCGATCATGCCCTTGGGCGCGCCGATCGGGTCGGGCCTCGGCATCCAGAACCGCGTCACGATCCGCCTGATCGTCGAGGGCGCGTCGGTGCCCGTGCTCGTCGACGCGGGCGTAGGCACGGCGAGCGACGCGGCGGTGGCGATGGAACTCGGCTGCGACGGCGTGCTGATGAACACTGCGATCGCCGAGGCGAAAGATCCGATCCGCATGGCGCGCGCGATGAAGCTGGCGGTCGAGGCGGGGCGCGATGCGTATCTCGCGGGGAGGATGGGGCTGCGCAAATATGCCGATCCGTCGAGCCCGCTGGCGGGATTGATCTGATAGCGCAAATCTAGCGGTGTGTCCCCGCGAAGGCGGGGATCCATCTCATGTCCGTGCAAAATAGCGCCTTCCGGAGATGGGCCCCTGCCTTCGCAGGGGCACAAGCTGGTTTAAGGCACCCGCTTCACCGGGGGCGGCGTCCAGCTTCCGTCGGTTGCGCGGCGTTGCGGCAGATACAGCCGCAGGTTCATCGTGAACGGACCCGTTGGTGCGGGGAGCCAGTTGGCCTCCTTGTCGGCGCCGGGCGAAGCGTTCTGGATGTAGAGGTCGAGCGAGCCGTCGGGGTTGAATTTCAGTTTGTCGCGATCACCGATCGCGAAGCGATTGATCGGGTTGGCGACGAAAAACTGATCCTCGCCATACATCGTCAGCGACCAGAAGGCGTCGGCGGGTGGGATCTGGTCCTTCTCGAAATGCAGCACGTAATTCGAGGCGCCCGTCAGCGGCTTGCCGTCGTCGCCGAGCATCGCCATCGGATAGACGGCTTCCTCGGGCGGAAGGGCGCCGAGCCCTGCAAAGCCGATGAAGGCGCGTGCCAGATAGTCGTTGCCATAGACACCGACGGCGCTGCCGATCGCGCCCCAGCCCGTACGGCCGATTCCCAGAGCCTTCCGTCGCGTGACAATACGCTGATACGCGTCGGCGGCGGCGCGGGTGAGTCCGCGCTGGACCGCGGGATCGGCCTTCGACAGATCGAAGCTCTGGCCCTGGACGATGCCGAGGCGTTCCATGCGCAAAACGATCGAATAGTCGCTGGCGTGAGGCGGGTTGCGCTTCATGAGCTCGGCAAAGGAGGCGAGAAAGGCCTGCGGCGCCATCTGCGCGACCTGCTGGACCGGCGGGGTCTTCATGTCGACCGATGCGTCGGCTGTTGGCGTGGCCGCTGCGACCTCGGGCTTGCCCCAGCGCGACAGCGGCGTGGCCTTGAGCCCCGCCTGCAATGTATGGACATGGTCATAATCGGCGGCGCCATTGGTCTGGATGCGGCCGATGATCCAGCCCATCTCGGTCGGGCTACGGACCAGGCGCATGCCCTTTGGCAGCGTGCCCTTCCAGTTCGGGCCGACGATCGCAGCGATGCCGCCATCATTGCCCGTCGTGCGCGTGCCGAGCGTCGCGAACACGTCGGTCCACATGTCCATCAGCGGAATGACATGATAGCGGCCCTGCGTGTTCGGCAAGGTGAGCACCAGCGGCTCCTTGCCGACATCGAACCACATCGAGGAATAAAGCGTGTCGGCGTTCGGTCGCACAACGTCCTTGAAGCTGGCGTCGGGGTAGGTCTTCATATGCCCGAACCGGTTGACCGGCGCGCGCATCAGGCCGGGTGCGCCGGTGTTGGTCGCAACGCGCCGCGTGGTCTCCATCAGCACCAGCGGATAGGCGTAGGTGTAGGCTTCGATACCGATGGTATAGGCTTCGTCTTCGGTGACGGGCGCCGCCGAAGCGGTACCGGACAGGAAGGCGGCGGCCATCGTCAACAGGGCAAGCAGGCTTTTCATCACGGAGCGACTCCTGAACAGGGACTGCCGCCCGTTAGATGCCGCGCCGCGTCCAGTCTGTCATCCTGCCGACAATCTGCTGGGAATTTTATCGCGCGAGCCTAAGGTCGCCGGGGGAGAAGGCCGATGGCGACGAAGGCGCATCCATGGTCGCAGGGCGAACGCGAAGCTGCGCTTCGCCGTTGCCCGCTCTTCGCGTGCTGGCCCGAGGTGCGGATCGCCGAACTCGCCGCAATCGCGCGCGCCGAATTCTACCCGCGCGGCGCGGAAATCTTCGCTCATGATCCCGAAAGGCGCGAGGCATTCGTCATCGCCTCGGGCGAGGTCGAGGTCAGTCGCGGGTCGGCGGCGGGCAAGAAATTCGTGCTCGGCATCAACGGGGCGCCGCAGATCCTCGCGATCGTCCGGCTGCTTGCCGATCCGCCGATCCGCTATGACTATCGCGCCTATGAGGACAGCGTGCTGCTGCACCTGCCCGCCGATGGCCTTGCCGCGATCCTCGATGCCGAGCCGATATTGTGGCGCGACGTCGCCCTGCTGATGTGCACGCGGCATGGCGACAGCCTGCGGCTGCTCGGCGATCACAATCTGGGATCGCTCGACCAGCGGATGGCGGCGACGCTCGTCGATCTGGCGCGCATCCACGGGATCGCGGGCGGGCAGGGCATCGAACTCGGCCTCCGCCTGCCGCAGGAACAACTCGGGGCGATGCTCGGCGTCACGCGGCAGAGCGTGAACAAGCTACTCCGCGGTTTCGAGGCAGCGGGGCTGATCGCGATAGACTATAACCGCATCACGATCCGCGACCCGGCGGCGCTCGACGCGATCGCAGAAGGCGGCGACTGACTGGTTATCCTTTGTAAAGAACGCTTTGTCCCACGCCGCCGGAACATGGCGGCCCGCCCGTCGGTTCTACCTGCGAGAGGCTGCTCCCGCCTCTTCGAGCAAGGAGAACCCCCGTGGGTGAACTGACAGACAAAACCAAGGGCCTGGCCAACGAAGCGGTCGGCAACACCAAGCAGGCGATCGGCAAGGCGAGCGGCAACGAACGCCTGCGCGCCGAAGGCGAAATGCAGGAGCGCAAGGGCGAGGCCCAGAATCTGAAGGGCAAGGTCAAAGGCGCGCTCGGCGACAAGATCTGACATTCTTCGTCGCAGATGAAAAAGACCCCGGGGTTCCCTCTCCCCGGGGTCTTTTCATTTGTTTCCGCGATGGGAATCAGGTGCCGCCCGACGCGACGAGGTCGACGTCGGTCATGCCGCCGTCGCGGCGCAGCATCACGACATAGGCGAGGTCGCCCTTCGTGCCGCCGAGCATATGCTCGTTGCCGCGCACGCGGTGATCGCTGGTGTAGCCCGCTCGGATCGCCATCGTATGGTAATAGTCGAGCACGCCCTGGATCGAGGCCGCGGTCTGGAAATTGACGACGCGGATGTTACACTTGCCGCCGTCGACCCCCGCCGCCTCGCGCAGCGTCGCGCGCGGATAAAGTTTGAACGCGGCGGGCAGGCGGTCGGCCCACTGGTTGCCATAGGTCAGCTTGGCATCGCAGCTGCCCTTTTGCTGGTCGCGCGCGAGCCCGCCGATCGTGACCGGACGCTTGGCGTCGCAGTCGGCGCCGCAATTTTCCTCGAACGCCAGCGCCTTGGGCGCCTGTAGCAACTTGCCGGCTTTCAGCGCGGCGGCGGCCTCGGCGGCGGTCGCCGCCTTGCCCGCCGCGACACCCGGCGCGCCGCCATCGACCGGCCGGTTACCCGGACCCGCGGCATTGCGGTTCGCCTGACCCGTCAGCTTCGGGTCGACCATGATCTTGTCTTCGAGCGCACCCTTCACGGCCGGGTCGGCGTCGGTCAGCCCGTCGTCGAGCGGCTTGAGGTCGGCCTTGGCATCAGGATTGTCGCGGCACCCCGCGAGCGGTGCCGTCGCGATCAGCAGGCCGGCGACCAGCCATTTTCCGCGCACCTTCATAGCTAACACTCCCTTAATATCCCCTCGGGAATGCCCGATCCTGGTTAAAAAGGCTCAAATAAAATGCGTTAACGCGTAACCCTTTGTTATCCGAAAACTGTGCCGGAGCGAGACGGAAGCAGTCCCGGCGCGGTGCGGATCAGCCGCGACGTTTCGACCGCCGCCTGCCGGTGGACCACCGCCTGACGATAGACGGGATCGGTGACCATTTCCATGAAGGCGCCGCTGTTCGGATATTCGGCGACGAACATCGCGTCCCATTTCTCGCTGTCGGGACCGATCAGCATCGCCTCCATCGACCCGCGCCAGACGATGCTGCCGCCCACGCGCTGGAACACCGGGCCGCTGTCCATGCCATAGTTCGCATAGGCTTCGGCGCCGCTCAGGCCTCTGCCGGCGAGCGGATGATCGTCGGGATATGTCGCCTCGTCCTTGAAGCGGACGAGGTTCAGCATGTGGATTTTCGTGTCGCGCGGCAGCGCCTTGAAGGCATCGAACTGCGCGCGTTCGGGGTCAACATGCTTGTCGCTCATGGCTGGAACTCCTTGCGTTTGATGCGCCAGGCGTCGGCGCTCTGCGTCCAGGCGTCGACCGGCGCCTGTTCGAACGGCGCGGGCAGGCGCGTCGGCCCGCTGTTCGTCGCGCCGAGGCGAATGGCAAGCGCCTGCGACCGGACATTTGCGGGGTCGATGCTGTGCATGAGCTCCGGCCATTTGAGGAATTCGACCGCGAAGTCGCACGCCGCGACTGCGCCCTCGAAGGCATAGCCCTTGCCGGCGAATTTGGCGCGGACGCCGTAGGCGATCTCGGGCGCGGGCCAGCCGTCGGGTTCCCATGGGCCGAGGCGCCCGACCCATTCGCCGCTGTCCCGCTCGATCACCGAAAACATCGAAAAGCCGCGGATGTGCCACGCGCCCGCCAGCGTGCACCACTGCCGCCACGCGGTCGAGCGCGGGCAGGTGCCGCCGATGAAGCGCATCGTGGTTTCTTCGGTGCACATTTCGGCGAAGCCGTCGAAATCCTCGGGCGCGGGCGGACGAAGGATCAGCCGCTCGGTCACGAGCAGGGGGCCGTTTAGCATTTTTCTCTCCCGCAGCAGTCGGCGACGCTTTTGCGGGAAGACGAGGGGAACGGCAAGAGGATGCGCTTGAGGGCGCCGGCGATTAACCGGCGCCCTCTCCATCACGGGGTGCAGGTGGAGGGGTCTCGGACCCACACCCGCGACGGGTCAGCGATTTCGTTTAGCGGCAGCGATATTTGTCGCGGTCGATCTCGCGGCCGAGCAGCGCGCCGCCCGCGGCGCCGAGCACCGTGCCGAGCAGCTTGTCGCCATTGCCCGCGATCTCGTGACCCGCGAGACCGCCGACGGCGCCGCCGATCAGCAGGCCGGTCGTGCCGTTATCCTTCTTGCAGCGATAGCGGCCGTCGCTGCCACGCCAGATGCGCGTGTCGCCGTTGATGCGCTGGTCGCGCGAGGCGTAATAGCGGCGATCCTTCTTGCGATAGAAATTCGCGCCTTCGTCGGCCTTGCTATAGCGCTGCGCCGGGACCGCGCCCGACAGACCGGCATAGGCCGGGGCGGTGCCGACGACACTCGCGGCAACGAGCACACCCATCAGGCCCTTGGTCAGAATACGCATCTTTTTTCCTTTCCTGGTTTCGACGCCTCCTTCCCGCCAGGGACCGGGCGCTTCGAGGGGAAGAACGAGCAGGGTCCGCCGGGCGTTGCATGAACGGCAGGCAACAAGACGAAGCGAGCCTGACCGTCGATGAACCGAAACTGGCTTGAAGGGCGGCATGAGGCGTGCGACAGTGGCCACATGCTCAATATCGCCTCGCTCGTCATCGGCGTCATCGCGCTGGTTTTGGCCGTTTTTGCCTTCATCCCGCTGCTTGGCTGGGCGAACTGGGTGATCGTGCCTTTTGCGGTCGTCGGCCTCGCGCTCGGCGCCATGTCGGACCGTACCGCGGGGCGCAACCTCAATATCGTCGTCATCGTCATCGGCATCGTCCGGCTGATGCTTGGCGGCGGCCTCATCTGATCCAGGGCGGCGACGCGTCATGAACAAGGCACCAGCCCCCGCGGGGAGCCACGAAGGCGGGCTGCCCTACGCGCTCGCGGCCTATGGCATCTGGGGCTTCGTCCCGCTCTTCTTCAAGCTGCTGAGCAGCGTCCCGCCGGTCGAGGTGCTCGCGCAGCGCATCGTCTGGTCGCTGCCGCTCTGTTTCCTGATCATGGCGTTCCGGCGGCAGATCGGCGAGTATCTGGCGGTGCTGCGCGACTGGAAGGTGCTGCGGCTGCTGCTCGCGAGTTCGGTGCTGATCGCGATCAACTGGCTCGTCTATATCTATGCGATCTTTACCGACCATGTGCTCGCGGCGAGCCTCGGCTATTATCTCAATCCGCTGGTCAATGTGATGCTGGGAATGGTCTTTCTGGGTGAGCGACTGTCGCGGATGCAGATGCTGGCGGTTGTCATCGCCGGGGTCGGGGTCGCGATCCTGCTCGCGGGCGCGCTCGACACGCTGTGGATCAGCCTGACGCTCGCGCTGACATTCGGCATCTATGGGCTGCTGCGCAAGGTTGCGCCGGTGGGATCGCTGCCCGGCCTGTCGGTGGAGACCACGGTGCTGTTGCTTCCTTCGCTTGCTGTCGCCGGCTATTATCTCGCGGCTGGCGACGGGCGCGGCTTCGGATCGGAAAATTCGATCAGTCTGCTGCTGATGGCGGGCGGGGTGGTGACCGCGGTGCCGCTGCTGCTCTTTGCGACCGCAGCGCGGAGGATGAGCTATGCCGCGCTGGGCTTCGTCCAGTATATGGCACCGACGATCCAGTTCCTGCTCAGCCTGTTCGTCTTCGACGAGCCGCTGAAACCGGTGCAGTTCGCCTGCTTTCTGCTGATCTGGGTCAGCATCGCGGTGTTCAGTTTCGACATGTGGCGCAAGATGCGTGCCGACCGGATGATCGAAATCGCCTGAGGAAATTCCTCCCTGCGGCGCAGCCGTGGGGAGGGGGACCGCTCGCGGAGCGAGTGGTGGAGGGGCGGCGTTCAAGCCCCTCCGTCAGCCCGGTGGGCTGCCACCTCCCCATCGCTGCGCGACAGGGAGGATCGTCAAACCAACCGCCACCCCAAAGTTTCGCCCGCGTGGAAGGGCACGACCTCGCCGATCTTGTCCGGAACGCTGGTCTCGCCGCGTTCGAGGGTGATCGTGCCGCCATTCAATGGCAGCCCGTAGAAGTTCGGGCCATGCTCGCTGGCGAAACCTTCGAACCGGTCGAGCGCGCCTTCCTCGTCGAACACCGCGATATAGCTTTCGAGCGCATAGGGGGCGTTGAAGATGCCCGCGCAGCCGCAGGCGGCTTCCTTTGTATGCACCGCGTGCGGCGCGCTGTCGGTGCCGAGGAAGAATTTGGGTGAGCCCGACACCGCGGCGGCGCGCACCGCGAGCCGGTGCTGCTCGCGCTTCGCGACGGGCAGGCAATAGGCGTGCGGGCGAATGCCGCCGACGAGCATCGCGTTGCGGTTGATGTGAAGATGCTGCGGCGTGATCGTCGCGCCGACATTGGCGGGCGCGCTTTTCACGAACTCGACCGCTTCGGAGGTGGTGATATGTTCGAAGACGATCTTGAGCTGCGGCAATCTTTTTACCAGCGGCGCGAGCGTGCGGTCGATGAACACCGCCTCGCGGTCGAAGATGTCGACGTCATGGTCGGTGACTTCGCCGTGGATCAGGAGCGGCATGCCGATCTCGGCCATGCGTTCGAGGACGCCCATGATGTTCGCGACGTCGGTGACGCCGTGCGCGCTGCCCGTGGTCGCGTGTGCGGGGTAGAGCTTCGCCGCGGTAAACACCCCCGCAGCATGGCCGCGCGCCATCTCGTCGGCGTCGCTGCTGTCGGTCAGATAGGCGACGATCAGCGGCGTGAAGTCATATTCGGCCGGAACGGCGGCGCGGATGCGGTCGCGATAGGCTTCGCCCTCGCTCGCGGTCGTCACCGGCGGCGACAGGTTCGGCATGATGATCGCGCGCGCGAACTGGCGCGCGGTATAGCGCGCGACATGCTCGAGCATCGCGCCGTCGCGAAGGTGGACATGCCAGTCGTCGGGGCGGCGGATCGTCAGGCGGTCGGTCATCGGGAGACTCACGAGCAAGTGGGGCTTGGCTTTGGCTGGGGCGTCCCTAGATTATCGGCATGGCCAATACCACCCTCAACGACCGCGCGCTCATTCGTCTCTCGGGGGAGGATGTCCGCGGCTTCCTGCAAGGACTCGTCACCAACGATGTCTCGGGCAATCTGCCGGTGTGGGCGGCGCTGCTGACCCCGCAGGGCAAGGTGCTGTTCGACTTTCTGGTCTGGGGCGACGAGGCGGACGTCCTCGTCGATTGCGAGCGCGAGGCCGTAGAGGCTTTGGCGAAACGCCTGACGCTCTATCGCTTGCGCCGCGCGATCACGATCGGGCGCGAGGAAGGGCTTGCCGTGCATTGGGCGAAGGAGGGCGACCTCGGCGTCGTCGATCCGCGCCTTTCCGATCTCGGCCAGCGTTGGCTGGCGCCCGCCGACGAGGGCAAGGGCGCCGACGCCGCATGGAAGGCCCATCGCCTGTCGCTTGGCGTCACCGAAGGCCGCGCCGAACTGGGCGACGGAACGACGCTCTGGCTCGAATGCAACGCCGCCGAGCTGAATGGCGTCAGCTTCACCAAGGGCTGCTATGTCGGGCAGGAAAATACCGCGCGGATGAACTGGCGGCAGAGAGTCAATCGCCGCCTTGTCGTCGTGCCGGTCGCCGAAGCCGACGAAAAGCGGCAGGTCGTGGCCTGGCCCGACCTCGGCTGGTCGGTCGAGCATCGCCGGGTCGAGGCGATCGCTCCGGCCGCCGCACCCTATTGGATGCGCGAGGCCTTGGCTGCAGCCGGCTCATGACAGGTACAGGCATGCGTGCTAATCTCCCCGCCATGCGCGACCTGCTGATCCCGTCGGCGCTTGTCGCCGCCTTCATCGCCACGCCGGCCGCCGCGGAAAGCGGCTGTGCGGCTCCTGCCGTCGCCGACTCCACCCCGCTGATCCCGATCGAACCCGAAGCTGCCGCCGAGCCCGCGCCCCTTGCTCCGCTCGCGCCGGATTCGCCGTGGCGCGCGCGCTTCGAGGCGGCGGCGGATGACCTGCTCCCCGCGCTCCGTTCGAGCGACTGGCAGCCGCTCCTCGGCGGTCGCTGGCTCGGCGAGGCTGACCGGCAGGCGGTCGCGGCGTTGCTCGCCGACAAATGCGCGGCCTTCGCCCCGCTCCTCGCCTCCGGCCATCCGCTCGAGCGCCGCATCTTCGGCTGGACCGTTCCCGCGAGCTATTCGCTCGCCGATCGCGCGGAGATCGCCGCGCGGCCCGAGGCCGAGGCGCTGGTCTGCTGGTCGGCGGCGGGCGGGAGGAGCTGGCCTGCCACCGCTGCCGACGCCGACAATAGCGCGGGGCGGCCTTACGCCTGTGCGCGCATCGCCTATTCGATCCGCGGCGGCGTGCCGAGTTGGCGTGCGTTTGTCGAGCGCGGCTGATTTAACCAATCCCCAACCTTGATCTGCAACAAGCGCGCCCATGTTGGGGCGCTTCATCACCTTCGCGGTCATCGTCACGGCGGGCGCGGTCGGAATGGTGGGCTTCGCCGACGGGCCTCCCGTCGCGGCGCCCGCATCCAGCCAAGGCGACCAGAGCAATTTCACGACGCAGGCGCGCGGGCGTAGCAGCTGGTCGTCGGCCTCCGTCGCTGCATCGCCATCGGGCGAGGCGCGTCTTACCCGGGCGCCCGACTCGCATTTCTATGCCGATGTCGAGATCGACGGGCGGCAGGTTCGCATGATGGTGGATAGCGGCGCGTCGATGATTGCGCTGACCCGCCGCGACGCCGAGGCGGTCGGGATCGACGTCGACCGGCTGCCGGTTGGCGGCATGGCGCAGACTGCAGGCGGGCAGGTGCCGATGCGCATCACTATGCTGCGCAGCGTCGAGGTCGACGGCATCGAGGTTCGCGGGGTGCAGGCGGCGGTGATCGACGCCGACATGGGGGTCTCGCTGCTCGGCCAGAGCTATTTGGCGAAATTGGGCAAGGTGAATGTCGAGGGCGACACGATGACGCTGCGATAGGCGCGGAACCTCGCGGACTTGCCATCTTCGTCGCATTTCCCCACATCGGGGACATGAATGCTCCCAATCCTCCGCTCAAGGCCGCCATCGTCCCGGTTACCGCCTTCCAGCAGAATTGCACCCTGCTCTGGTGCACCGAAACCAACAAGGGCGCGCTCGTCGATCCCGGCGGCGATCTGCCCAAGCTGCGCGAGGCGATCCGCCAGACGGGGGTCGAGATCGAGAAGATTCTCGTCACCCACGGCCATATGGACCATTGCGGGCAGGCCGGTGTGTTCGCGAAGGAGCTTGGCGTGCCGGTCGAGGGGCCGCATGAGGACGACCGCTTCTGGATCGAGGGCCTGGCGACCGCAGGCGAACGCTTCGGCATGGAGGGCGAGCCGTTCGAGCCCGACCGCTGGCTGGTCGACGGCGACAAGGTGACCGTCGGCAATCTCGAGATCGACGTCATCCATTGCCCCGGCCACACGCCGGGCCATGTCGTCTTCTATCACCGCCCGTCGAAGCTCGCGATCGTCGGCGACGTGCTGTTCCAGGGCTCGATCGGCCGCACCGACTTTCCGCGCGGCAATCATCAGCAACTGCTCGATTCGATCACCAAAAAGCTGTGGCCGCTCGGCGGCGACACCATCTTCCTGCCCGGCCATGGCGCGCACAGCAGCTTCGCGCAGGAGCGGCGCACCAACCCCTATGTCAGCGACGCCGCGCTCGCCTGACCGGCCTACTTCGGTGCGACGGCCTCGGTCTCGACCATCTTGGTCGTGATGTTCGTCGGCGTCAGATAGACGATCGTCAGCGCCGTGATCGCGAGGCCGAGCTGCGTCAGCATCGTTATGATCGTCCCGACCATGCGGCCCCACATCATCCCGTCCATGCCGAGCGCGTGGAGAATCCGTCCCACCAGATAGAGCGCGCCGACGCCCCACAGCCACATCGAGGAGCCCGCGCCGAGTTCGACGAGTGCGAGCAGGATCAGCACGAAGGCGGTGTTTTCGACGAAATTGCTGTGCGCGCGCATCCGCCTTGTTACCGCTTCGCTTCCACCGTCGCCGATAAAGACCTTTTCCTTGGTCCGCACGCGTCCCACGCGCACGCTGAGCCACAGGTTGAGCAAGGCCGCCCCCGCGGCGATCGTCAGGCTGATCGGCAAGATAATCATGATGGCTTCCCCCTTGTCGTTGGCCGGTATTCCGGCGGTGACGAAGCTGTGGCATCGCGGGCGGGGGAGGGCAAGGGGCGCCTGTATCGCTTCGTCATCCCGGACTTGATCCGGGATCCACGGCGGCGCTGAGGGCACGGACCCCGGATCAAGTCGCCCGAGCCGCGCGTCTCGTTCGAGGGTGACGAAGAAAGGGTCTTGATTCCGTATCGCCTCGGGGGTTGCCTTTGCGGGCAAAAACGCTATAGCCGCGCCCGATCCGGCACCCGACACCAACAGGCGTTGAGGCACCCTCCGGCGGACGTTTTTCTGTCTCTTATCAGGCGGAAACGACCCTCGCACGGCGGGCGGGCCAGTCATTCCCGGCAACGGGGGCGACATGTCCGGGTTCGCCGATTCGTATAAACAGTTCAGAATGCAGGATATAAAATGGCCGTTCCCAAGCGAAAAACCTCGCCCTCGAAGCGCGGTATGCGTCGTAGCCACGACAGCCTGAAGGTCGAAGCCTTTCAGGAATGCCCGAACTGCGGCGAGCTGAAGCGCCCGCACAATCTTTGCAACGCCTGCGGTCACTACAATGGCCGCGAAGTGGTGGCTGGCGCCTAAGACCTAGCCGGAGAGCGTTCGGATGAGCCTCACACCGCGAATCGCGATCGATGCGATGGGCGGTGACGTCGGCGTGCGCATGATGCTCGCCGGCGCCGCTATGGCGCGCCACAAGCACGATGGCCTGCGCTTTATCCTCGTCGGCGACGAGGGACAGATCAAGGCCGCGCTCGAAAACCACCCGAACCTGCGCGCCGCGTCGGATATCATCCACACCGATGGTGTCGTGACCGGCGAGGACAAGCCCAGCCAGGCGATCCGCAAGGCGAAGAGCACCTCGATGGGGCTGGCGATCGACGCGGTGAAGCGCGGCGACGCCGGCGGCGCGGTTTCGGCGGGCAACACCGGCGCGCTGATGGCGATGGCCAAGCTCGCGCTGCGCACCATGCCGGGGATCGACCGCCCCGCGCTCGCGGCGCTGCTCCCGACGCTTGGCGACAACGACGTCGTCATGCTCGACCTGGGCGCGAACACCGAATGCGACGCCAATAATCTCGTGCAGTTCGCGGTCATGGGCGCTGCCTACGCGCGTACCGCGATGGGGCTCGAACGCCCGCGCGTAGCGCTGCTCAACATCGGCACCGAGGAACTCAAGGGCACCGACGAGATCCGCGATGCCGCAGCGCTGCTGCGCGAGGCCCACGGGCTGCCGATGCAGTTCGCGGGCTTCATCGAGGGCGACAAGCTGTCGCGCGGCGACGTCGACGTGATCGTCCACGATGGTTTCTCGGGCAATATCGCGCTGAAGACGATCGAGGGGACGGCGCGCTTCGTCACCGACCTCCTGCGCCGCGCCTTCACCTCGTCGACGCGCTCGAAGATCGGCTTCCTGATCTCGCGCCCGGCGACCGAGTTGCTGCGTCACCATCTCGACCCGAACAATCACAACGGCGCGGTATTCCTCGGCCTCAATGGCGTCGTGCTCAAGAGCCACGGCAGCGCCGATGCCAAGGGGGTCGCGAACTGTGTCCATCTTTGCGCCGAGCTGATCGAAAAGGACATTACGCGTCAGGTGACCGAGGATCTCGCGAATTTCCGCCGCGGCGACGCCGCATGACGATCCGCGCAATTCTGGCCGGTACCGGCTCCGCCCTGCCGCGCACGCGCGTTTCGAACGCCGAACTTGCAGAGCGCGTCGACACCAGCGACGAATGGATCGTCGAGCGCACCGGCATCCGCTTTCGCCATATCGCCGAACCCGACGAGACGACCGCGACGCTCGGCGCCGATGCGGCGAAGCAGGCGCTGGCGGCCGCCGGGCTCCAGCCCGCGGACATCGGCCTCATCATTGTTGCAACCGCGACCCCCGACAACACCTTCCCGGCGAGCGCCACGAAGGTGCAGGCGATTCTCGGCGCGCCCGACTGCATCGCTTTCGACGTCGCCGCGGTCTGCTCGGGCTTCCTCTACGCCGTATCGGTCGCCGACTCGATGCTGCGGACCGGCGCCGCGAAACATGCGCTCGTCATCGGTAGCGAAACCTTCAGCCGTATCCTCGACTGGGAAGACCGCACGACCTGCGTGCTATTCGGCGACGGCGCGGGCGCGGTCGTGCTCTCGGCCGCGGACGTCGAGGACGATCGCGGCATATTGGCGACGCGCCTCCACGCGGAGGGCAAATATACCGACATGCTCTATGTCGACGGCGGTCCGTCGACCACGGGCACCGTCGGCCACGTCCGGATGCAGGGCCGCGAGGTATTCCGCCATGCCGTCACCAACCTCGCCGCTGTGCTGGGCGAGGTGCTGGAGGATGTCGGACTCTCGGCGCACGACATCGACTGGGTCGTCCCGCACCAGGCGAACAAGCGGATCATCGATGCGACCGCGAAGAAACTCGGCCTTCCTGCCGAGCGCGTGGTGCTGACCGTCGATCAACATGCGAACACCTCGGCCGCTTCGGTTCCGCTCGCGCTCGACCTTGCGGTGCGCGACGGGCGGATCAAGCGCGGCGACCTTGTCGTCCTCGAAGCGATGGGTGGCGGCTTTACCTGGGGCGCGGCGATCCTGCGCGTCTGACGGCACCCGACGGGCGAGTCGGGCTCAGGAACACACTTGTCGCATCAACTCTTCGCTCCATCCATTTCAGTTTGGCGGATTTATTCGCTTTTGTTACATATGCGTCCGGGACTCGTGATGGTGGGGGCCTTCCGGGAACCTTTGTTTGCATTTGCTTCAGGAGGGGAAGGGAACATCATGACAGCCGGGACACTTACGCGGGCGGACATCGCGGCGAAGATAAACCAGCAGATCGGTCTGTCGCGCAACGAATCGGCCGCGATCGTCGAATCGATTCTCGATCACATGTCGGATGCGCTGGCGGGCGGACAGAATGTGAAGATTTCGGGCTTCGGCACCTTCGTTCTGCGCGACAAGGCGCAGCGGATCGGCCGCAATCCCAAGACCGGCATCGAGGTGCCGATCCTGCCGCGGCGGGTGATGACCTTCCGCGCCAGCCAGACGATGCGTGCGCGCGTTGCCGGCAAATAACCCGGGCGCCGCCTATGGCTGATTTCGAGACCGAAACCGCTGGCAAGGCATCGGGTGCGATGCTTGCCATCGGCGAACTCGCGGACCGCATTGGCGTTCCGACGCATGTGCTCCGCTATTGGGAAACGCGCTTCCCGCAGCTTCGCCCGCTCCAGCGGTCTGGACGGCGACGCTATTACCGCGCAGAGGACGTCGCGCTTGCCGAGCGCATCCATCATCTGTTGCACGAGAAGGGCTTTACCGTCGAGGGCGCGCGCAAGGCGCTGTCGGAGACGGGCGGGGCAGTGCGCGCCGAACCGGTTTCGCCGACTGTTGCCATTCCCGTCGCGCCGACAGCGGCTAGCGACGGCATCCCGGTCGAAGCCCTGATCGCGCTACGTCAACGGCTCGCCGCCGCGCTGGGCTGAGGCGCGCGGCGGCTATCGACCGATTGCGGACGCTTTGAGGCCATTGTAATGTTCAGCATGGGTGGCGCTGATGTCTCAAGCTGAACGAATGAATTCCGCTTCAAATGCTTGGGAAGCCGATCCTTGGGATGCTTCCGATGCGATCGCGGAATTGCAACTGACGGGATTCCGCGAGCGAGCGGCAAAGGCTATTGAGTGGACGTCGATGCGCAACGCAGGCGCATCTGTATTCAGCATTGAAATTGAGAAGCTTATTGGTGCTGACGTCGCATTTTTCGCTACGCATGATGGCGAGGAACTGCTGCTGATGCAGTCAGTTTGGCACGGCTTTCCTGATCCGCCAGAATGGCGATTGGCGACACGAGCAAACGGAAGCGACGACCAATGGTCATCGTGGGGTCATTTTGCTGATCTGCCAGACAATTGGCAGCTGCCGCCAAGTGACAGCTAACCACCCCCAAGCCGACATCCCAATGGTGGCGCCCGAGCGCGAGGCGCAATCTAGGGCGCGGTAGCGAAACGCTCTGGCTCATCTTCGCCGGTTGCGGCGCGCCATTTTCGCGTGACTATTCGGTCGCCTGCTCTGCCCGCTTCAGCTTGCGCGCCTTCTGCTCGTGCTTGACCGCGGCCTCGCGCAGGCGGCGCGCGAGGAAGGGATCGTCGGATGCGTTCGCCTTCAGCCGCGCGACCCGCGCAAGCTGCTCATAATAGATCGAATCGCGAATCTGGTCCATTCGGGGACAGGTATCACGATGCTGTCACAAAGGGTCTAACGCAATTCCGCCGCTTTTATCCCGATTCGGGGCAGGCGCGATGGTGGGCGGGGCCGTGTGGGGATTTCTCCCGACATCGACGGGGGCCGCCGCTGCCACCGCACCACCATTGCTTCATGATCGATATTATCGATCAAAGATCACGATATTTTCGCTTTTCGCACTGCAGCAAACATGGCTAGGGGGAGCCTCCAACAACAAAGGAGCTCTCCCTAATGTCCGTTTTGAACACGACCCTGAAGCCATTCAAAGCCACCGCTTACAAGGACGGCAAGTTCGTCGACATCAGCGACGAGAGCGTGAAGGGCAAGTGGGCGGTCTTCTTCTTCTATCCGGCCGACTTCACCTTCGTCTGCCCGACCGAACTCGAAGACCTCGCCGACATCTATCCGACGCTCCAGAAGATGGACGTCGAGGTCTATGCCGTGTCGACCGACACGCACTTCAGCCACAAGGCTTGGCACGACACCTCGCCGGCGATCGGCAAGATCAACTATTACATGGTCGGCGACCAGAACCACAATCTGTCGAAGAATTTCGAGGTTCTGCGTGAAGGCGTCGGCCTTGCCGACCGCGGCACCTTCGTGCTCGACCCGCAGGGCGAAATCCAGCTGCTCGAAATCACCCCCGAAGGTGTGGGCCGCAACGCCGCCGAACTGCTACGCAAGATCAAGGCGCTGCAGTACTGGGTCAGCCACCCGGGCGAAGTCTGCCCTGCGAAGTGGGAAGAGGGCGCCGAAACGCTCGCGCCCTCGCTCGACCTCGTCGGCAAGATCTAAAAGATCATAAAACGCCGCGTGCCCCTGCGCAGGCAGGGGCCCATCTCCGGATGGTGCAACATAGCGCCCACAGGAGATGGGCTCCCGCCTTCGCGGGAGCACGGGCTCTTTATCCGAAACAAAGCAGGAGCTCTCCCCATGCTCGACGCCAATCTGAAGCAGCAGCTGCAAGGCCTCCTCACGAACCTTCGTGAACCGATCGAACTGATCGCGTCGCTCGGCGACGATGCCAAATCGGCCGAGCTGGCGAGCCTGCTCGATGACATCGCCGCGCTGTCGGACAAGGTCAGCGTGACCCGCACCGACGACGATGCGCGCCGCCCCAGCTTCCTGATCCGCCGCGCCAGCGACGCCAATGTCGCGGTCCGCTTCGCCGGCATCCCGATGGGGCATGAATTCACCTCGCTCGTCCTCGCGCTGCTGCAGGTCGGCGGACACCCGCCGAAGGTAGCGCCCGAGGTGCTCGAGCAGGTCGCGGCGCTCGACGGCGACTTCCACTTCGAAACCTATTTCTCGCTGTCGTGCCAGAATTGCCCCGACATCGTGCAGGCGCTCAATCTGATGAGCGTCGTCAACCAGCGCATCACCCACACCGCGATCGACGGCGGGCTGTTCCAGGCCGAGGTCGAGGAGCGCAAGATCATGGCGGTGCCGACGATCTTCCTCAACGGCGAAACCTTCGGGCAGGGCCGCATGGAGCTCGAACAAATAATCGCGAAGCTCGACAGCGGCGCGGAGGCGAAGGCCGCCGAGAAGATCGCGGCGAAGGACGCATTCGACGTGCTCGTCGTCGGCGGCGGTCCCGCGGGCGCTGCGGCCGCCATTTATGCCGCGCGCAAGGGCATCCGCGTCGGGCTCGCCGCCGAACGCTTTGGCGGGCAGGTGCTCGACACGATGGGAATCGAGAATTTCATCTCGGTCCAGCACACCGAAGGCCCGAAGCTCGTCGCGCAGCTCGAGCAACACGTCAAAGACTATGATGTCGACATCATGAACCTGCAGCGGGCGGAAAAGCTGATCCCGGCGAAGGTCGAGGGCGGCCTCCACGAGGTCAGGCTCGCGAGCGGCGCGTCGGTTAAGGCGCGCACCGTCATCCTCTCGACCGGCGCGCGCTGGCGCCAGCTCGGCGTGCCGGGCGAGGACCAGTATCGCAACAAGGGCGTGGCTTACTGCCCGCACTGCGACGGCCCGCTCTACAAGGGCAAGCGCGTCGCGGTAATCGGCGGCGGCAACAGCGGCGTCGAGGCGGCGATCGATCTTGCCGGCCTCGTCGCGCACGTCACCTTGATCGAGTATGACAGCGAGCTGCGCGCCGACGCGGTGCTCCAGCGCAAGCTCGCCAGCCTGCCGAATGTCAGGATCATCACCTCGGCGCTTACTACCGAAGTGCTCGGCGACGGCGAGAAAGTGACGAGCCTCAGCTACAAGGACCGCCACAAGGACGAACTGCACCAGGTCGAACTCGAAGGCGTGTTTGTCCAGATCGGCCTCGTCCCCAACACCGAATGGCTGAAGGACAGCGTCACCCTCTCGCGCCACGGCGAGATCGAGGTCGACCATCGCGGTGAGACGAGCCAGCCCGGCATCTTCGCCGCGGGCGATTGCACGACGGTGCCCTACAAGCAGATCGTGATCGCGATGGGCGAGGGGGCGAAGGCGGCGCTGTCGGCGTTCGACTACATGATCCGCCTGCCGGTGGAAGCCGAAGCCGAGGCGGCCTGATAAATCCTCCCTGTGGCGAAGCCATGGGGAGGGGGACCGCTCGCAAGGCGAGTGGTGGAGGGGCGTAAGTCGCGTAATGGCCCCTCCGTCAGCGCTTCGCGCTGCCACCTCCCCATGCCTCGGCACAGGGAGGATTTTCTTTTATCGTCATGCCGGACTTGATCCGGCATCCATTTGCGGCGCAATGTCGCGTGGGCCCCGGATCAAGTCTCACGAGCCACCTGTCTCGTTCGAGGGAGACGAGGTTGTAATGGCCGAAAAGAAGAACCCACCCGCCCCGATCCCGCGCTGCTGCTTCGAGGAACTGGCCGAGCGCGAGAACCGGCTGCCCGAGGAAGCGGCGCGCAAGCCGAAGATGCCCGCGCGCAAACCCGGCTAACCCGCCATCATCGCATAACGTTTCGGCGGCATCCCGACCTGCCGCGTGAACGCCGTGCTGAACGCGCTCGCCGACCCATAACCCACGCGTTCGGCAATCACGTCGAGCTTGCCCGCGCGGCGGCGCAGCATGTCCTTGGCCAGGCTCATCCGCCAGCCCTGAACATATTCCATCGGCGGCACCCCGACGATGCGTGCGAAGCGGTCGAAGAATGCCGAACGCGACAGCGCCGCTTCCTTCGCCAGCGCCGCGACCGTCCACGGCCGCGCGGGTTCGTCATGGATACAGCGGATCGCGCCGGCCAGCCGCGCATCGGCCAGCCCGCGCAGCAATCCCGGCGGTGCATCGTCGCTGCCGACCGCGCGCAACGCCTCGACCAGCAGCACCTCGACCAGCCGCGCGAGCACGAGGTCGCGCCCCGGCCGGTCCTCCCCGGTTTCGCTGCGCACCATCTGCACGAGCGTTCCCAGCCGCTCGGCCCCGCGCAAATGGATCATGGCGGGCAGCTGCGATACCAGCAGCCCGGCGTCGGGCGAGGCGAACATGAAATAGCCGCCGAGCATCCGCACATCGGGTGGCCCGTCCTGCCGCCCGTGGCGCACCTCGCCGGTCACGCCGATGCTCGCATGAGGGTCGAAGGTTGCCGGCTCGACGGGCTCGAAGCCCGACTGGGTGAAGCCGGGAGTCGCGGGCAGCAGAACGAAATCGCCCGCTTCGAGCGTGATCGGTTCCGCGCCGTCGACCGCGAGTCGGCACGATCCTTCGAGCACGGTGCAGAAACCCGGATGCCCGAACGCCGAATAGCGCACGCCCCAGCGCCCCGCACCGCTGATCCCTTTCGAGAAGACCGTGCTGGGGCGCAGCAACGCGATGACGTCGGAAAGCGGGTCGAGCATATCGGGACTATCGCAAATGAAAAATGGATTTCAAATTATAGATAGTCCGGACGTTGCTGGCTAGATGCTTTCTATCGCAAGCATGAAAGGACGAAAGATGAAGACCATCCTGATCACCGGCTGTTCGTCGGGCTACGGCCTCGAAACCGCCCGCCACTTCCTTGCCAGGGACTGGAATGTTGTGGCGATGATGCGCACCCCGCGTCTCGACCTCTTCGACACGTCCGACCGTCTCCGCGTCCTGGCGCTTGACGTCACCGACGCCGACAGCATCGCGTTGGCGATCGAGCTTGCGGGCCCTATCGACGTGCTCGTCAACAATGCCGGCATCGGCCTGTTCGGTGCGCTCGAGCATTCGCCGATTGCGAAGATCCGCGACGTCTATGCGACGAACACGCTCGGCACGATCGCGATGACGCAGGCGGTGATCCCGCAGATGCGCGAACGGGGCTCGGGCACGATCATCAACGTTACGTCGTCTGCAACGCTCGCACCGTTCCCGCTCGCGGCGGCCTACACCGGCAGCAAGACCGCGATCCAGGGATTCACCGGCAGCCTTGCGCATGAACTCGCGCCGCTCGGCATATCGGTGAAGCTCGTCGAGCCGGGCTACGGGCCGACGACCGCATTCGCGGCGAACACCGACATCAAGCTCGAGGATGTGCTGCCCGAACCCTATGGCAGCTATGCCGCGCCGATCCTCGCCGGAATGGCCGAACCGGCGCTGTTCACGACCGAGGGCGATGTCGCCAAAGCGGTGTGGGCGGCGGTGCATGACACGAGCGGCAGGTCGCACTTCCCGGCGGGCGCCGACGCACTGGCGCTGGTGGCGGCCTAGGCCGGCTGCGAGAGCGGCCGCTTGGCCTCCAGCCAGGCGGCCAGCTTCGCCACCTCCGCCTCGTTGAACAGCAGTCCCAGCTTGCTGCGCCGCCAGAGGATATCTTCGACGTCGCGCGCCCATTCGTGGGTCATCATCCATTCGACCTCGGCGGCGCTGAGGCCGTGGGCGATCTCGCCGCCGAGCGCATCCCAATCCTCGGCCTTGCCGAGCCATTGGGCCGCGTCGGTGCCATAGGCCTTGACGATCCGGTCGACGGTCGCCGAGGACAGGAAGGGGTGGGCGAGCTTGTAGCGGGCCCGCAGCGCCGCGGCGCCGCTGGTCGGGAAGGTTCCGCCCGGCAGCGGCGCCTTCGCGGTCCAGCGTTTGCCCGACAGCACGCCCAAATGCTCCGCCAGCTTGTCGACCGCATGTTCGGCGACATGGCGGTAGCTGGTGATCTTGCCCCCATAAATGGTGAGCAAAGGCGCGCCCTCGTCGGTGTCGAGGTCGATCCGGTAGCCGCGCGTTGCCGCCTCGGGCTTGCCCGACCCGTCCTCGATCAGCGGCCGCACCCCCGAATAGGTCCAGACCACATCGGCCGGGACGACGGGCACCTCGAAATATTGGCTCGCGCCCTCGCAGAGATATTCGATCTCGTCGGCGCTCGCATGAATATCGCCGAGCGCGCCGTCATGGTCCTGGTCAGTGGTACCGATCAGTGTGAAATCGCGCTCATAGGGAATCGCGAAGAAGATGCGCCCGTCGGGAAGCTGGAAGAAATAGGCATAGTCGTGCTCGAACTTCCGGCGCACGACGATGTGCGACCCGCGCACCAGCCGCATCTTGTGGTCGGGCGGCGCCGAGGCGCGGCCGAGCACGTCGAGGACCGCCGGGCCCGCTGCATTGACAAGGCTCTTGCCCGTGAAGCGATAGCTGTGCCCGCGATCGTCGCTCGCCTCGACCACCCACAGCCCGTCCTCGACGCGCATAAGGTCGGCGCGGGTGTGCGTCTTGACCCGCGCACCGCGATCGGCGGCATCGCGTGCGTTGAGCAGCACCAGCCGCGCATCGTCGACCCAGCCGTCCGAATATTCGAAGGCCTTCACATATTGCGATTGCAACGGCCCGCCCGCGACATGGCGCCCCAGATCGACCGAACGCGTCGCGGGCAGCTTCTTGCGTCCGCCGATATGGTCGTAAAGGAACAGGCCGAGCCGCAGCAGCCAGCGCGGGCGCAGCCCCTCGCGATAGGGCAGGACGAAGCGCAGCGGCCAGATGATGTGCGGCGCGATGCTCCACAGGATTTCGCGTTCCTTCAGCGCCTCGCGCACCAGTCCGAATTCATAATGTTCGAGATAGCGCAGCCCGCCGTGGATGAGCTTGGTCGAGGCCGACGAGGTACCGCGCGCGAGGTCGCCCGCTTCGAGCAGCAGCACGCGTGCGCCGCGCCCCGCGGCGTCGCGCGCGACCCCCGCGCCATTGACACCGCCGCCGACGACGATGACATCATAGGGGAGGGCGCTGTCGGGCATGGCCGCTCCCTAAGGCAAGTGTGGCGATTTTGCCAAGCGCAGACATCGTATGCGGCTTACGTATGCGCGTTGCATTCGCTGGGGGCATCCTCCAATTCTGAAAAGCTATCCAAGGGGACCCAAGTGAGCGTGAAAGTCGAGACCCTGATCCTGTTCGGCGCAACGGGCGACCTTGCGCAGCGGATGCTCTTTCCCTCGCTCTATAACCTTCACGTCGACGGGCTGCTTGCCGACGAACTGACGATCATCGCCTCGGGCCGATCGAAGATGGAGCGTAGCGGCTGCCATGCGATGGTACGCGAAGCACTGGTCGACCATCTTCCCGCCGACCGGCTCGATGACGGTCACGTCGCGAGTTTCCTCGAGCGCATCGATTATTGTTCGGTCGATGCCGGTGCGGGGACCGGTTATGACGCGCTCGCGGCGCAGCTCGGCGAACGGCTCGGCCGGACGATCGGTGCCTATCTCTCGACCCCGCCGTCGATGTTCGGTCCGATCGCGCAGGGGCTGAAAGCTGCGGGCATCGCTTGCGCCGAATGCCGTATCGCGATGGAAAAGCCGATCGGCCACGATCTCGCCTCCTCGCGCGAGGTGAACGAACAGGTCGGCGACGCCTTCGCCGAGGACCATGTATTCCGCATCGACCATTATCTCGGCAAGGAAACGGTCCAGAACCTCCTCGCGCTGCGTTTTGCCAACATGCTCTTCGAACCGCTGTGGAACGCGCAGGCGATCGATCATGTCCAGATCACCGTCGCCGAGACCGTCGGGCTCGAAGGCCGGGTCTCCTATTATGACGGGGTGGGCGCGCTCAAGGATATGGTCCAGAACCATATGCTCCAGCTGCTCGCGATCATCGCGATGGAGCCGCCGTCGAGCGTGTCGTCGACCGCCGTGCGCGACGAAAAGGTCAAGCTGCTGCGGAGCCTTCGCAAGCTCAAGGCCGATGATGTGAAGGCGCATAGCGTGAAGGGCCAGTACACCAGTGGGGCGGTGAATGGCGCCGCGGTCGCGGGCTATGCCGACGAACTCGGCCATCCGTCGAACACCGAGACCTTCGTCGCGATCAAGGCTTTCATAGACAATTGGCGCTGGAAGGGCGTGCCCTTTTACCTCCGCACCGGCAAGCGGATGCCGCAGCGCAAGTCGGAGGTGCTGATCCAGTTCAAGCCGGTGCCGCACAATATCTTCGCGCGCGTCGGCGCGGGCAAGCTCGATGCCAACAGCATGATCATCAATCTGCAGCCCGAGGAAAATATCCGGGTCAAGGTGATGGCGAAGCAACCCGGGCTCGACCGCGACGGCGTCAAGCTCAAAGAGGTAACGCTCGACGTGTCGCTCTCGCACAGCTTCGAGGGCGAGCGCCGCCGCATCGCCTACGAGCGGCTGCTGCTCGATTTCATCGAGGGCGACCAGACCCTCTTCGTGCGCCGCGACGAGGTCGAGGCGCAATGGCAGTGGATCGATTCGATCCGCGATGCGTGGGCCGAGGTCGATATGGCGCCGCAGAATTACACAGCGGGAAGCTGGGGGCCGTCGAGTGCAATCGCGCTGATCGAGCGCGACGGAGCGAGTTGGCATGACTGAGGCATACACGTCGCCCCCGCGAAGGCGGGGGCCGCTGGCAACCTTGCGCTGTGCCTATAGCGGCCCCCGCCTTCGCGGGGGCGACGAGGAAATATATGACTGATCTCCACCCAACCATCGTCCAGGTCACCGACCGCATCATAGAGCGCAGCAAACCCCGCCGCGCCGTCTATCTCGAGCTGATGGAGCGCCAGCGCGAAGCGGGGACGAACCGCGGCAGCCTCTCCTGCGGCAACCTCGCCCACGGTTTCGCCGCCGCGGGCGACGACAAGCCCGTCATCCGCGCGGGCGCCGCGATGAACATCGGCATCGTCACCGCCTATAACGACATGCTCTCGGCGCATCAGCCCTATGGCCGCTATCCCGAGCAGATCAAACTCTTCGCGCGCGAGGTCGGCGTCACCGCGCAGGTCGCGGGCGGCGTTCCCGCGATGTGCGACGGCGTGACGCAGGGGCAGGCGGGCATGGACCTGTCCTTGTTCAGCCGCGACAATATCGCGCAGGGCACGGTGATCGCATTGAGCCACGCGATGTTCGAAGGCGCGCTGCTTCTCGGCATCTGCGACAAGATCGTGCCCGGCTTGCTGATCGGCGCTTTGCGCTTCGGCCACCTGCCGCAAATCCTGATTCCCGCCGGACCGATGCCCTCGGGCCTTGCGAACAAGGAAAAACAGCGCGTCCGCCAGCTCTATGCCGAGGGCAAGGCGAGCCGCGACGAGCTACTGGAGGCTGAGGCGGCGAGCTATCATGGCGCCGGCACCTGCACCTTCTACGGCACCGCGAACAGCAACCAGATGATGATGGAGCTGATGGGGCTGCACATCCCCGGCAGCGCCTTCACCAACCCCGGCACCAAGCTGCGGCAGGAACTGACACGCGCCGCGACGCACCGGATTGCCGAGATCGGCTGGGACGGCGAGGATTACCGTCCGCTCGCGCGCTGCATCGACGAAAAGGCGATCGTCAACGCCGCGATCGGCCTGCTCGCCACCGGCGGCTCGACCAATCATGCGATCCACCTGCCTGCCATTGCGCGCGCAGCGGGGATCATCATCGACTGGCAGGATTTCGACGAGCTCAGCCACGCGGTGCCGCTGCTCGCGCGCGTCTATCCGAACGGCGCGGGCGACGTGAACAATTTCCATGCCGCGGGCGGGATCGGCTTCGTCGTGCGCGAACTGCTCGGCGCGGGATTGCTCCACGGCGATGTACTGACCGTCGGGGGCACGATGGCCGATTATGGGTATGAGCCGGTGTTGCGCGACGCCGAAGGAGAAGGGATCCCCGGCGAAAGCCGGGGCCCATCTCCGGACGATGCGACTGGGCCGCGGCTTTCGCCGGGGATCCCATCGCTCACATGGCGGCCCGCCCCCGAAACCTCGCGCGACGATACGATGCTGCGCCCCGTCGCCGAACCCTTCTCGCCCGACGGCGGGATGCGCCTGCTCGCGGGCAATCTCGGGCGCGCGATCATCAAGACGAGCGCGGTCGCCGAGGATCGCTGGACGATCGAGGCGCCGTGCCGCATCTTCGACGACCAGAACCAGGTGCTCACCGCGTTCAAGGCAGGCGAACTGGACCGCGACGTCGTCGTCGTCGTCCGCTTCCAGGGGCCGCGCGCCAACGGCATGCCCGAACTGCACAAGCTGACCCCCGCGCTCGGCGTGCTGCAGGACAAGGGCTACCGCGTCGCGCTGCTCACCGATGGGCGCATGTCGGGCGCTAGCGGCAAGGTCCCCGCGGTGATCCACCTCTCGCCCGAAGCCTTGCCCGGCCCCGACGGGGTGAGCGGCCCGCTCGCTTACCTCAAGGACGGCGACGTCGTCCGCGTCTGCGCTGTGAACGGCGAGGCGATCGCCTTGGTCGACGACGCCGAATGGGTATCGCGCACCCCCGCCATTGCTCCGCCGCCCGCACTCGGCGTTGGCCGCGAATTGTTCGCCCTGTTCCGCCATCATGCCGACGAAGCCGAAAAGGGCGGGTCGGCGGTTTTGGCGGCGATGGAGGCCGTAGTTTAACCGTCGCCCCCGCGAAGGCGGGGGCCGCTATCGGCCTAGCGCCACCCTGCCAACGACCCCCGTCTTCGCGGGGGCGACGAAGGAAAAGAAATGACCGACCAGTCCATCGACCAGATCATGCGCCTCGCCCCCGTCATCCCCGTGATCGTGATCGACCGGGTCGAAGATGCGGTGCCGATGGCCGAAGCGCTCGTCGCGGGCGGATTGCCGGTACTCGAGGTGACCTTGCGCACCCCCGCCGCGCTCGACGCACTGACGGCTATGAAGGCGGTGAAAGGCGCGGTCGTCGGTGCGGGGACGGTGCTCGACCCCGCGATGCTGAACAGTGCGATCCACGCGGGCGCAGAATTCATCGTCTCGCCCGGCCTCACCGACACTCTCGGCAAGGCGGCGGTCGCAAGCGGCATTCCCTTCCTGCCCGGCACCGCCAACGCCGGCGACATCATGCGCGGCATGGACCTTGGCCTCTCGCGCTTCAAATTCTTCCCCGCGGCAACGAGCGGCGGCATCCCGGCGCTCAAGGCGCTCGCCGGACCCTTCGGAACCGCGCGCTTCTGTCCCACCGGCGGGATCAGCGCCGCGACCGCACCCGAATGGCTCGCGCTCGATGCGGTACTCTGCATCGGCGGTAGCTGGATCGTCCCGTCGGGGCCGCTCGACCCGGCCCGGATCGAGGCACTTGCTCGCGAGGCATCGACGCTTTCGCGCCATTGATAAACGCCATCTTTACTGCCATCGTGCAGGGGAAAGCGGCAACATAGCCGTTTGGTGGGGAGATGCGCGTGCCGAGGCCGCAGCCGCATTTGGAAGAAGTACTCGCGTCCGAACCCGGATCGCATATCGCCGCGCTCTTCGATTTCGATGGAACGATCATCTCGGGCTACTCCGCGACCGCGATGCTGCGCGAGAAATTCCAGCGCCGCGAAATGTCGATGGAAGAGATCGCCGAGACCGCGCAGGTCGTCGCGCAGCACAGCCTCGGCCAGATCGGCTTCTCCGGGCTGATGTCCGCCGCCGCCAAATTCATGAAGGGCGTCGATGAGGAAAGCTTCGTCGAATTCGGCGAGGAACTCTACAAGAAGCATATCGCGCGGAAAATCTATCCCGAAACGCGCGCGATCATCGAGGCACATCAGGCGAAGGGCCACCGCGTCGCGATCATCTCGTCGGCGACGATCTACCAGATCGAACCGACCGCGCGCGACCTCGGCATCACCGACATCAAATGCTCGGCCTACGAGATCGAGGATGGCGTCTTCACCGGCGAGATCATCCGACCCTTATGCTTCGGCGAGGGCAAGGTGCTCGCCGCAGAGGAACTCGCCGCCGAATATGGCCTCGATCTCGACCAGAGCTTTTTCTATTCGGACAGCGACGACGATATCGAGTTGCTCGAACGCGTCGGCAAGCCGCGCCCGCTCAACCCGAACATGAAGCTGAAGGGCATCGCCGACGAGCGGGGCTGGCCAGTGCAGCGTTTCGCAAGCCGCGGCACGCCGTCGTGGATCGACTATACGCGCACCATCTACGCGACCGGTTCGCTCGTCGGCGCGTTCGCCGCGGGCCTCCCGATCTGGGCGCTCACGCGCTCGCAGCGCGAGGCGGCGAATTTTTCGATCGGGCTGTTCGGCGATTTCGCGACCGCGATCACCGGGGTCGAGCTGGAGGTCGAGGACGAACGCCACCTCTGGTCGTCGCGCCCGTGCATCTTCATCTTCAATCACCAGAGCAAGGCGGACGTGATGATCCTCGCCAAGCTCATCCGCCGCGACATGGGCGGCGTTGGGAAGAAGGAGATCAAGGACATCCCCATCCTCGGCAAGCTGATGGAATGGGGCGGCACCGTCTTCGTCGACCGCGCCGACGGCAAGAGCGCGATCAAGGCGATGGAGCCGCTGGTCGACGCGATCCGCCACGAGGGCAAGTCGATCTGCATCTCGCCCGAGGGTACGCGCACGCTGACCCCGAAGCTCGCGCCATTCAAGAAGGGCGCCTTCCACCTGGCGATGCAGGCGGGCGTGCCGATCGTCCCGATCGTGATCCATAACGCCACCGATGTCGCGCCAAAGAACGAGTTCGTGATGCGCCCCGCGACGGTCCGCGTCACCGTGCTGCCGCCGGTCGATACGTCGAAGTGGAGCGTCAAGACGCTGAATACGCATGTCCGCGACGTGCGGAACATGTTCCTGCGCACGCTTGGCCAGACCGAGGAGAGCGCGGCGGAATCGGTTGCAGCCGAGGCTCCGCCACCCAAGCCGAAGGCCGAAAAGGCCAAGCCGAAGAAGGCCGCCGAGAAGAAGCCTGCCCCCAGGAAAAAGGCGGCTGGAAAGGCGGCGAAGGGATGAGCGTTTATCTCCTTTCCGTTCGCATCGAGCGAAGTCGAGATGCCCATCGGCTTGACGCTCGCCATCGGGGTGTCTCGACTTCGCTCGACACGAACGGGTCTTTGGCGGAGCTCTATTAAGCGGTGGCCGACGGAACGCCCCGCACCGGAATCGTGGCGGAGGACGCGGCCGACCGGCTCTACATCATCGACGCGCGCAACGGGGTCGAGCGGCGCATCTTGCTCGACTGGATCCATTCGACGTCGGGCGACAGCGAACCGCAGTGGGCGAGCCTCGATATCGAGGACGGCGATCATGCGCTGCCCGTCGACGTGCTGCGCGCGCGGCTCGGCGGGGCGGCGTCGCGGCAGGTCGTGCCGCTGCGCATCGCCTGGCGCATCCCGGGCTTCGACCGCGACCGCGCGCTCAAGCTCCGCCACCTGATCTTCGGCGACCCGCGCCATCCGGGGGCGCTCCGCGCGCGGCTGATCCTCCTCCGCGACCGGCGCCGCGCCCAGATCCTCGTCGGCGAGGCCGCGACGCTCGATACACTTCGCGACCGTTTCTGCCGCCAGACCGGCGGCGGTGACGGCGAGGGTGCCGACAGCCCCGAATTCGCGGGCTTCGTCGCGCGGCAGGCGGCGCTCGCGCTCGACGTCGCTGAACGCGGCATCCGGGGAACACGATACAAGGTGCCGCGCTTCGTCGCCGATGGCCTCCGCACCAGCCCCAAATTCCGCGCGGCGCTCGCCGATCTCGCCGAGAAGACGGGCCGCCCGGTCGGCGACCTTTACCGCGAAGCGCGTCCGCTGATGAAGGAGGTCATTGCGCGGCCCTCGGCGCTGTTCCTCGATCTGCGCGCCCGCCTCGACCGGATGATGTTCGGCGGCTACGCGCCCGAGATGGAGGTCGATGCCGCCGAGCTGGCGAAGCTGCGCAGCATCCTTCGCGAACATCCGACCGCGATCCTCTTCACGCACAAAACATATATCGACGGCGCGACGCCGAGCCGCCTCACCTATGAAAATGATATGCCGATGCTGCACAGCTTCGGCGGCGCGAACCTCGACTTCGCGGTCATGGGCGAATTCTTCCGACGCTCGGGGATGATCTTCATCCGCCGCAGCTTTCAGGACCAGCCGGTCTACAAGCTCGTGCTGCGCCATTATATCGCCTGGCTGCTCGCCAAGCGCTTCCCCTTGAGCTGGGCGTTCGAGGGGACGCGCTCGCGCCTCGGCAAGCTGATGCCGCCCAAATATGGCCTGATGAAATATGTCCTCGACGCGGCGCACGCGACGGGGACGCGCGACGTCCATTTCGTCCCTTTCGTCACCAGTTTCGACCTGATCCGCGACGTCGAGGAATATGCCGCGGAGCAGACCGGCCGGAACAAGAAGCCCGAAAGCCTGTCGTGGTTCCTCGGCTATATGAAGAGCCTCAAGGAGCCCTCGGGCCGCATCCGCCTCGACATCGGCAATCCCGTTATCATCGACGAAGCCCCCGGCCCCGACGACAAGCGCGCGCTCGAGAAGATCGCCTTCGCGGTCGCGGTCGAGGCCAATCGTGTGACGCCGCTGACCGTCACCTCGGTGATGTGTCTGATCCTGCTCGGCCTCGCCCCGCGCGGCGCGACCGCGGCCGAACTGCTCGCGGCGATTGCGGCGGTCACCGACTGGGCGCGCGAGCGCGGCATCCGTCTCAGCAGCGAGCTCGAAAGCCGCGACGACACCGCGCTGTCGGCCACCGTCGACACGCTCGTCGAGAGCGGTCTGCTCACCCGCTACGAGGCGGGCAGCGAGAATGTCTATTCGATCGACCCCGCCAAGCATCCGATGGCGAGCTATTACCGCAACATCATCGCGCATCATTTCCTCGATCGCGCGATGATCGAGCTGGCGCTGTTCCAGCTGCGCGAAAGCGGCGAGGGCGACGCGACCGCAGCCTTCTGGGCAAAGATCGACCGCCTGCGCGATCTGTTCAAATTCGAATTCTTCTATCCCCCGCGCGACGAGCATCGCGCCGCGATCGAGGCCGAACTCGCGCGCATCGACCCCGTCTGGGACCGCCGCCTCGCGAGCGGCGACCGCGGCGTCGCGCAGCTTATCCACCGCTGCCAGCCCGTCGTCGGACACGCGATACTGCTGCCGTTCGCCGAGGCCTATTCGGTCGTCGCCGAGCTGCTGACGCGCGCCCGGCCGGGCGACGAGGTCGATGCGAAGGCGCTGCTCGACACAGCGCTCGTTGAAGGGCGGCAGGCCTATCTGCTCCGCCGGATCAGCAGCGAGGCCGCGATCGGCAAGCTGCTCTTTGAAAACGGGCTGTCATTGATGCGGCATATGGGCCTTGCCGAGACCGCGACCCCCGACAGCCTCGCCGCACGGCGCGCGCTGCTCGCGGAACTTCGCGGGCTCGCGGGCGCCATGGAATCGATGCGCCTGTCGACGACGGCGCTTGCCGACAAACTACCGGGGGCAGGTGATGCATAAGCTGCCGCCTCATTCTCGTCATCCCGGCGAAGGCCGGGATCTCGCCGTTGCGTCCAGTTGCGAGGGCGAGATCCCGGCCTTCGCCGGGATGACGATATTGTGGAACTGCAAAGGAACCCGACATGCTTAAACAGCTCAGCGCGCAGGATGCCCAGTTCCTCTACACGCAGACCGCGAACAATCTGACACACATCATGGGGGTCTATATCTACGACCCCTCGACCGCGCCGGGCGGCTTCGTGCGCTTCAAGGACATCATCCGCCACGTCGAAAGCCGCGTGCACACCTCGCCGCTGTTCAAGCGCCGCCTCCACCGGCTACCGTTCGATCTCGACCATCCCTATTGGGTCGAGGACGAGCATTTCGACATCGAAGCGCACATGAGCCACGCGCGCCTGCCCGAGCCGGGCGACTGGCGGCAGTTCTGCATCGCGGTCGCGCGCTATTTCTCGAAGCCGATGGATATGAACCGGCCGCTCTGGGACATCTACATCATCGAGGGGCTCGACCGCATAACGGGGATTCCGAAGGGCAGCTTCGCGATGCTCCACCGCGTCCACCATGCCGCGGTCGACGGCGCGTCGGGCGCGCACGCCTTCATCGCGATGAGCGACATCGACGCGAAGGGCACCCCTGCGATTGCCGAGCCGCCGCCGGCCGAAGAGCTCGGCCGTCCGCCGTCGAGCGCCGAAACGGTGACACGCGCCTGGTCGGCGTCGATGCAGTCGCCGGTCAAGTTCATGAACGCCCTGCTCAAGGTTTCGCCCGCGATCGTCGCGTCGGCGCGCAAGTCGATGGCCGAGGGCGGGATGACCGCCGGCGTTCCCGAAACGCGCTTCAACGCCCCCGTCGGCCCGCACAAGATGTTCGACGGAACGACGGTGGCACTCTCTGACGTCGCCGAAATCCGCAAGAAGGTGCCGGGTGCGACGGTCAACGACGTCGTCCTGACCACCGTCGGCGGCGCGCTGCGCAAATATCTCGCGAAGCACAAGGAGCTGCCGAAAGAGAGCCTTGTCGCGGTCGCGCCGATCAATTTGCGCGGCAAGGAAAAGGGCGCGGGGAAAGCGAGCACGCCCGGCAATCAGGTCTCCGCGATGAGCGTGCCGGTGCGCACCGACATCGCCGACCCGCTCGCGCGCCTCGCGGCGATCCGCGACTATACGGTCGAGGCGAAAGAGGCGAAGGCGGGCGTCAGCGCGCGGATCATGACCGACCTGTCGCAGCATATTCCCGGCGCGACGATGGCCGCGGTCGCGCGCATTATCACCAGCGAGCGGTTCGCGGTGCGCGGGACGAACCTGTTCATCTCGAACGTGCCCGGCGCGCAGGTGCCGCTCTACCTCGCGGGCGCGCAGCTCGTGCAGCAGCACGGCATGGCGCCGCTCGCGAACAATATGGGGCTGTTCGTCGCGACCCCAAGCTACAACGGCCGCATCGCCTTCTCGATCATCAGCGAGCGCGCGATCATGCCCGACATCGCCTTTTTCAGGGAGTGCATCGATGAAAGTTTCGCCGACCTGATGGCGGCGACGCCGAAGGCGGAGAAGGCGCCCGCCGCACCGAAAACCGCCACGGCAAAGCCAAAAGCGGCGCCCAAGCTGGCCACGAAACCCAAGGCAAAAGCGAAGCCTGCCCCGAAACCTGCCACCAAGCCGAAGGCGAAAGATAAGGCCCTTGTGAAGGGGAAGAAGAGGCCCCCTCCTTCTTCGTCATCCCGGACTTGATCCGCGATCCACGTCTGCGCCGGCGTGATGGATCCCGGATCAAGTCCGGGATGACGACAGTGGGTATCCGGGTCGACGGGAGCGGGACAGCGATGTCAAAACAGTTGCCAAAGACAACGTAACCAGCAAGAATCGCTAAAAATAGAAACAATGCAGGATGACCGAATGATTTTTGCCCCGACGCTCAGCGCTGACGCCGAGCTTGTACGCGCATCCGACTATGCCGCCTGGTCGAAAGCGGCGCTTGCCGCGGACGTAAAATCGGGGATGCAGGCGTGGCGCGATTCCGACGAGAGCCGGCATTTCGATTACAAGGCCATTCGGGCAAGGCTGGAAAAGCTCCGCAAGCTTTCGGCGGCGGGTGACGTCAAGGGGCTGCTCTTCGTCCTCAACGAGGGCATCCACGGCAATATCGACGGCATGGGCGCCGAGCGCCTCTACCAGAAGGCGCGCTTCGGCACGAAGAAGCTGATCGAGGCCTATGTCGCCGAGGTTGTCGCCGCGCTCGACAAGATCGCCGCATCGCGCTCGATCCCGCGCGAGGAAAAACGCGACTTCTTCCGCCGCGCGCAGCATTGCTACGGGCGCTCGGCGCTCTTGCTCTCGGGTTCGGGGAGCTTCCTCTTCTTCCACGTCGGCGTCGTGAAGGCGCTCTGGGAACAGGGCGTGCTGCCGAACATTCTCGCGGGATCGAGCGGGGGGTCGATCGTCGCGGCGATCGTCTGCACGCGCAAGGACGCCGACATCGGCCCCTTCCTCGACAGCAAGCGCCTCGCCAATCCCGCGCGCGATCCCGAGATGAAGCGCCTTGCGCCCGACGAAGTGCGCGATCGCCTCGCCGAGCTGATTCCCGACCTGACCTTTCAGGAAGCATACGAGATCAGCGGTCGGCATCTCAACGTCTCGGTCGCCCCCGCGGAGAAGTATCAGAACGGCCGCCTCCTGAACGCGATCACCGCGCCGAACGTGCTGATCCGCGAAGCGGTGCTGGCGTCGTGCGCGGTGCCCGGCGTCTTCCCGCCGGTCATGCTGATGGCGCGCGACGAGGACGGCAACCGCGTCCCCTATCAGCCCGACCGGCGCTGGGTCGACGGATCGGTGACGCACGACATTCCGACCAAGCGGCTCGAACGCCTCTATGGCGTCAACCACCATATCGTCAGCCAGGCAAACCCGCTCGCGCTGCCCTTCGCGACCGATACGCGCAAGCAGATGGCGCCGATCGAGGCCATTCAACACGCGTCGATCGCGACCTTCAAGGCGTGGCTCAACGCGAACATGGTGATCTTCCAGAAGCCGCTCGAACTCGTGCCGCCGCTCAACAGCCTCGCCAATATGGCGCGTTCGGTGATCAATCAGGAATATACCGGCGACATCAATATCATTCGCCCGCCCAAATTCTGGTCGCCGACCAAGATCCTGAGCGACCTTGCACAGGACGACATCGACGAACTGATCGACACCGGCCAGCGCACCGCCTGGCCGAAGGTCGAGATGGTGCGCACCCAGACCGCAATCAGCCGCGCGCTCGACGCGATCCTCGCCAAGATCGACAAGGCCGGCGACGACGGCCCCGGCCACCGCAGCTCGGCGCTGAAGAAAGCGGTCCGCTAACATGCCCGCGCTGACGCTGCCCGCCGGATCGGCCGGCGCCGGCGCGAAGCTGCACGTCACCCACTGGCTTCCCGAAGGGCGACCAAAGGCGGTGGTGCTGCTCGCGCACGGCTATGCCGAACATGCGGGGCGTTATGAGTATGTGGCGAAGCGGCTGACCGACGCCGGCTACGCCATCTATGCGGTCGACCATTGGGGCCATGGCGCCTCGGACGGCGAGGGCGGTTTCGTGCCGCGCTTCTCGGCTTTCCTCGATGGCATGAGCGAATTGCTGACGCTCGTCGAAGTCAATCATGGCGACACGCCGCGCCTGCTCCTCGGCCACAGCATGGGCGGCCTGATCGCAACCCTGTTCCTGATCGAGCGCCAGCAGGCGTTCGTCGCGGCCGCGCTTTCCGGCCCTGCGATCCTGCCCGCCGAGCCGCCGTCGCGTTTCACCGTGTGGATCAGCCGCTTCCTGTCGCGCTTCTTCCCGCGTCTCGGCGTGCTGTCGCTCGATGCGACCGGGGTCAGCCGCGATCCCGCGGTGGTCGCCGCCTATCAGGCCGACCCGCTCGTCTATGGCGGCAAGATCGGCGCGCGGCTCGGCAAGGAATTCATGGACGCGATGGCGGTCGCGCAGGCCGACGCGCCCAAGATCCGCCTGCCGATCCTGATCCAGCACGGCGAGGCCGACCGGCTGACCGCGCCTGCCGGATCGCGCTATCTGTTCGAGCATGTGTCGTCGGTGGACAAGAGGCTCGAGATCTATCCGGGCCTGTTCCACGAGATCTACAACGAGCCCGAGCGCGATGCGGTGCTGGGCGACCTCATCGCTTGGTTCGACGCGCATAGTCCGGGCGGAACCGCATCATGAGCTTCATCATCATCGTCCTCATCTCGGCCATCGTCTTCCTGACGCTGCTCTATCTCTTCTTCCCCGAACAGATCGTGCTGCTGATGCGCTGGCTGATGCGCAAGCGCGCCCGCGTCGAACGGAAGACGGTGACGGTCGACGGCCGCACCTGGCCTTATCTGGAGGGCGGCGATCCGTCGAAGCCGACCCTCGTGATGGTGCACGGCTTCGGTGCCGACAAGGATCACTGGACCTTTTATGCGCCGTGGCTGACGAAGGACTATCATCTGATCGCGCCCGATCTGCCGGGCTTCGGCGAGAATGACCGCGACGGCGAATTGCCCTTCGACGTCGGCAGCCAGGCCGCACGGCTGAAGGGTTTTCTGGATGCGCTCGGCATCGACCGCCCGCACCTTGGCGGCAACAGCATGGGCGGCTGGATCGCGCTGCGCTTCGCGATCGATTATCCCGATGCGCTCCGCACGCTGACGCTGATGAACAATGCGGGCATCCTCGGCGCCGACGAAAGCGAGTTGCAGAAGCTCGCCGCGAACCGCGACTATAATCCGCTGGTCATCGCCAATCTCGAGGACGCTGACCGACTGATCGCCTTCGTCGTCCGCAAGCCGACCTATGTGCCGGCACGGCTCAAGCCGGTAATCTACGCCGACGCGCTGAAGCACCGCGACCTGCTCGACAAGATCTTCTGGACGATCGCCGACGAGATGGAGGCGAAGCCGCTCAACGACGAGCTTCACAAGGTGACGGTGCCGACATTGATCATCTGGGGCCGCCACGACAAGCTGATCGACGTCAGCTGCGTCGCGGTGCTCGAAAAGGGGATCGCGCGCAGCAACAGCCATATCTTCGAGCATGTCGCGCACGTCCCGATGATCGAGGACCCGAAAGCAACCGCAGAGGTCCAGCGCGCGTTTCTGGGCGAGCACCCCTGAACCTTCGTCATCCCGGACTTGATCCGGGATCCACGACAAGCGCGCGGTGATGGACGCCGGATCAAGTCCGGGGTGACGAATGGGCAAACGCCTTGCCAACCCCCTCATCCCGCGCCACTCTCGCCCGAAACAGGGAGAGACATATGCGCCTCAAAGTGGGCCTGCTCGGCGGGGGTAGCTGGGGAACGACGGTCGCCTCGGTCGTGTCGCGCAACGCGCCGATCACGCTCTGGGCGCGCGATGCCGAAACCGTCGAGAGCATCAACGGCGCCAGCGAGAACCGCAAATATCTGCCGGGCATCAAGCTGCCCGCGGCGCTCCGCGCGACGAACGACATGGCCGAGGTCGTCGCCGGTGCCGATGTGCTCGTGATGGGCGTCCCCTCGCACAGCTTCCGCGGCGTCCTCGAGGAAGCGCGCAACCATCTCCGCCCATGGGTGCCGGTGATCAGCCTCACGAAGGGCTTGGAGCTTGCGTCGGGCAAGCGGATGACCGAACTGATCGAGGAGATCCTGCCCGGCCACCCGGTTGGCGTGCTGACCGGCCCGAACCTCGCGCGCGAGATCATGACGGGGCAGGCGGCGGCGAGCGTACTCTCCATGGAAGACGAGATTGTCGTCCGCGCGCTCCAGCCGGTGTTCCACTCGGGGCTGTTCCGCGTCTACACGAACACCGACCTGCTCGGCTGCGAGCTGGGCGGGGTGCTCAAGAATATCATCGCGATCGCGGTCGGCATGGGCGACGGGCTTGGGGCGGGCGACAATACGCGCGCGGGGCTGATGACGCGCGGGCTGGCCGAGATTACGCGGCTCGGCGTCGCGATGGGCGGGCGGCCCGAAACCTTCGCGGGGCTCACCGGCATGGGCGATCTGATCGCGACCTGCACCAGCCCCTTGAGCCGCAATCGCCATGTCGGGGTCGAACTCGGCAAGGGCCGCCATATCGACGACATCATCGCGGGGATGAACATGGTCGCCGAAGGGGTGAAGAGCGCCCCGACGGTTATGGCGCTCGCCGAAAAATATGACTTGGCGATGCCGATCGCACGCGACGTGTTCGACGTGACGCAGGGCAAGCGCGACGCGCGCGAGGTGTTTCGCGGCCTCCTGAAATCGAGCGTCGGCGACGAAGCGCACCCGGGGTGAGCTAAGCCCCCGCCTCGGCCAGCAACGCCTTCGCTTCGTCTCCCTGCCAGTCGATCGCGCCGACGACGCGCCAGACTTCCTTGCCCCGCGCGTCATAGAGTATGCTCGTCGGCAGCGCGCTGGCCGCGGCGTCGAGCAGGCCGTTCTTCGGATCGAGATAGGGCTGCAGCGCCTTGAGGCCTGCCTTCTGGAACCAGGGATCGACAACGGCGGCGCCCTGCAGATCCTGCGCGACCGCGATCACCGTCAGGCGTTTGCCCTGCTGCGCCGCCAGCGCGTCGAGCGTCGGCATTTCGGCGACGCACGGCGCACACCAGGTCGCCCACAGGTTGACGAGCAACGGCTTGCCGCGGAACGACGCGAGCGTCACCGGCGCGTCGTCGGGCCCGGTAAAGCTCACCGCGGGGGCGGCTTTGCCCGCATTGGTGCGGTCGACGATATGCTTGAAGGCGCCGACGTCCCTCGCTTCGCCGGATGAAATATTTGCTTGGGGCGCCGCGGCTTGCCCGTCGGCCTGCTTTTCCCTATCGCAGCCCGCGATCAGCGATCCGGCGAGCATCAGCGGCAGGATCATCGGAAATTTGGTCAGGGCGCGGCGAATGGCGGATACTCCGGACAGCAACAGCATGTGGGGCGGCCGCTTCGGTGGCGGACCCGCGGCGATCATGCAAGAAATTAACGCCTCGATCCCCGTCGACAAGCGATTGTGGGAAGAAGATATCGCCGCCAGCCGGGCCCATGCGGCGATGCTGGGAACCTGCGGGATCATCAACCCCGACGATGCGGCGCAGATCGACCGCGGTCTCGCGCTGATCGCCGACGAGTTCGCCGAACGGGGCGTGCCGGTCGACCTCAGCCTCGAAGACATCCACATGACGGTCGAATCGCGGCTGAAGGAACTGGTCGGCGAAGCGGCCGGGCGCCTGCACACCGCGCGCTCGCGCAACGACCAGGTCGCGACCGATTTCCGCTTGTGGGTCCGCACGGCGTGCACCCGCATCGACGCGGGGCTTAAAGCGCTGCAGACCGCGCTGCTCGCGCGCGCCGAAGACCATGCCGACAGCATCATGCCGGGCTTCACGCACCTCCAGGTCGCGCAGCCGGTGACGCTCGGCCATCACCTGCTCGCCTATGTCGAGATGTTCGCCCGTGATCGCGGACGTTTCGCCGATGCGCGCCGCCGCCTCAACGAATCGCCGCTCGGCGCCGCCGCACTCGCGGGGACCAGCTTTCCGCTCGATCGCCACGCGACCGCATCGGCGCTCGGCTTCGACCGGCCGATGGCGAACAGCATCGATGCGGTGTCGGACCGCGACTTCGCGCTCGAATTCTGTGCCTCGGCCTCGATCGCGGCGATCCACCTGTCGCGCCTCGCCGAGGAAGTGGTGATCTGGGCGAGCCAGCCCTTCGGGTTCGTCAGCCTGCCCGATGCCTGGTCGACGGGCAGTTCGATCATGCCGCAAAAGCGCAACCCCGACGCCGCCGAGCTCGTGCGCGGCCGCGCGGGGCTGCTACTCGGCGCCTTCCAGCGTCTTGCCGTGATCGTGAAGGGCCTGCCGCTCACCTATTCGAAGGATCTGCAGGACGACAAGGAGACGGTGTTCGGCGCCTTCGACGCGCTTGCGCTGTCGCTTGCCGCGATGACCGGCATGGTCGAAACGCTGAGCTTCCGCATCGACCGGATGCGCGCGCTCGCCGCCTCGGGCTTCTCGACCGCGACCGACCTTGCCGACTGGCTGGTGCGCGCGGCGGGGGTGCCGTTCCGCGAGGCGCATCATATCGTCGGTGCCTGCGTGAAACGATCCGAGGAGCTTGGCGTTGAGCTGTCGGCGCTGCCCGCCGCCGAGGCCGCCGCGATCCACCCCGCGGTCACCCCCGATGCGCTCGCGGCGCTGACCGTCGAGGCTTCGGTGGCGAGCCGCGTCAGCTATGGCGGTACCGCGCCCGAACGGGTAAGGCAGGCCATTGCCGCGGCCCGCGCCGCGCTGGAAGGACAGGATTGATGGCGACGAAGCGCCTCATCGCGACCATGATCGCTGCCGCCGCGTTGCTCGGCGCGTGCGGTGCAAAGGAAGATCTGAAGCCGGCGGCGAACCAGCCCGCGCCGGTCGTTCCCGTCGGCGCGACAAGCGCCCCGACCACGGAGGAGCTCACGACGCCTGACGCGCAGGCCCGGCCCGCGCGCAGCGACGAACTTCTCAAACGGTCCGAACGCCGCGAACCCGACGATTTCGATTTGCCGCCTCCGGGCTGAGCTTCAGGACTTTCGACCCATGGACCATTTTGAATACCGCGACGGCGTCCTCCACGCCGAAGACATTCCCTTGCCGCGCATCGCCGAGGAAATCGGCACCCCCGTCTATGTCTATTCGCGCGCGACGCTCGAACGCCATGCACAGGTTTTCGCCGAGGCGCTCAAGGATATTCCCAGGAAGCACATCGCCTTCGCGATCAAGTGCAACCCCAATCTCGGCGTGCTGCGCGTTCTCGCGCGGCAGGGCTATGGCGCCGACGTCGTCTCGGGCGGCGAGCTCGAACGCGCGCTCGCGTCGGGCATGGCGCCGCAGGACATCGTCTTTTCGGGGGTCGGCAAGACGCGCGCCGAGCTGGCGCAGGGCCTCGACCGCGGCATCGGTCAGTTCAACATCGAGCATGAGCCCGAGGGCGTCGCGCTCGCCGAAATCGCGCTTGCGAAGGACATGACCGCGCCTGCGGTGCTGCGCGTCAATCCCGACGTCGATGCGGGGACGCATGCGAAGATCTCGACCGGCAAGGCCGAGAACAAGTTCGGGGTCGGCATCGACGTCGCGCCCGAAATCTTCGGCCGCCTAGCCGCGCTGCCGGGGCTGCAGATGCGCGGCATCGCGCTCCACATCGGCAGCCAGCTCACCAGCCTCGCGCCGCTGGAGGCCGCGTTCGAGCGCGTCGGCCGCCTTGTCGCCGACCTCCGCGCCGCGGGGCACAGCATCACCCACGTCGACCTCGGCGGCGGCCTCGGCGTGCCATACCGACCCGAGGACAATCCGCCGAGCCCGGCGGAGTATGGCGCGATGGTCGCGCGGGTGACGAAGGACTGGGACGTCACCTTGATGTTCGAGCCCGGCCGCGTGATCGCGGGCAACACCGGCGTCCTGCTCACCGAGGTGCTGTGGGTGAAGCCCGGCGCGACCAATCCCTTCGTGATCGTCGACGCCGCGATGAACGACCTCGCGCGTCCGGCGCTTTACGATGCGTATCACGACTTCGTTGCGGTCAGGCCGACGGGCGAGACGATGACCGCGTCGATCGTCGGACCGGTGTGCGAGACGGGCGACACTTTCGCGCGCGACCGCGTGATCGACAAGGTCGAGTCGGGCGATCTCGCGGTGTTTCGCACCGCGGGCGCCTATGGCGCGACGATGGCATCGACCTACAACAGCCGCAGCCTCGTTCCCGAGGTACTGGTCGACGGCGACCGCTATATCGTCGTCGCCGACCGCATCGCCGCGGGCACGATCATGGCCGCCGAGCGCGTTCCCGACTGGATCGACTGACGATGCAGCAGCTTCCCGTCTTCCTCAACCTTGCCGGCCGCACGGTCGTGCTGGTCGGGGAAGGCGAGGCGGCCGAAGCAAAGGCGCGGCTGGTGACGCGAGCGGGCGGGCGGATCGTCCCGGTGTGGCAAGAAGGCGCAACCATCGCCTTCGTCGCGCTCGCCGATGACGAAGCGGCGCGCGCGGCGGCGGCCGACCTCCGCGCGCGCGGTCTGCTCGTCAATGTCGTCGACCGGCCAGATCTCTGCGACTTCACGACCCCGGCGATCGTCGACCGCGCGCCGGTGACGATCGCGATCGGGACGGGCGGTGCGTCGGCCGGGCTCGCCAAGGCGGTGCGCCAGCGGATCGAAGCGTTGCTGCCGTCGCGGCTCGGCGCGCTCGCATCGGCGCTCCATGCCGCGCGCGGTACGATGAAGGCGCGCTGGCCGGCGGCTGCCGACCGCCGCCGCGCGATCGACGCGGCGCTCGCGGCGGGCGGGGCGCTGGACCCGCTCGTTCCCGGGGCGGCCGACAAGGTCGGCGAATGGCTTGACGGTACGGCAGAAACTATGCCCCCGCGCCTCGAAAGCATCCGCCTCACCGGCGATGACCCCGACGATCTGACGCTGCGCGCCGCGCGGCTGCTCGGCGAGGCCGACCATATCTTCCATTCGCCGGCCGTCCCGGCCGCGGTCCTCGACCGCGCGCGCGCCGATGCGGTGCGGCATGTCGCCGATGCGCCGCCCGGCGATCCGCCGCCGGGGCTGTCGCTGTGGATTTCGGAGAGCGGTAGCTGACGAACGGAAGTGGACCATCCAACATCGTCACGCCGGACTTGATCCGGGGTCCATGCTGTCAACGCCGCGGTGGATCCCGGATCAAGTCCGGGATGACGAAGGGGAGGGTGTGACGTCCGCGTCGCCCCCCAGCTGCAATCATCCTCGCGGCATCAATGTCCCGCGGTTCCCAGCCCGTCGATCTTCTTCGACTGCTTCGCGATCAGGCCGGGAAAGAAGCGCGCGAGGCGAGAGAGGCGCTTGGCCATCTTGCCGACGGTGACATGCACCTTGGTGCCGTGAACCGCTTCCCACGCCGCTTCGGCCACGCGCTCGACCGGCGAGATTTCGAAACCGGCGGCCGACAGGCGGCCGCGCGCGGGCTCGTTGCTGTCGGCGCTGACCTGGTCGAGGATCGGCGTGTCGATGAAGCCCGGCATCAGCGAGCGCACCTTGATGTCGTGCTTGGCGAATTCGATTTCGAGCGCTTCGGTCAGGCCGCGCACCGCGAATTTTGTCGCCGAATAGACCGCAAGCCCCGCGACGCCATAAAAGCCCGAGGCCGATCCGGTGTTGAGGATCGTCGAACCCGGCGTCGCGCGAAGCAGCGGCAGCGCCATATAGACGCCGTTGACCACACCGCCGAAGTTGATCGCGATCAACCGGTCGGCCTCTTCCGGCGCCATGTCGATGAACTGGCCGCCCGATCCGATCCCTGCGTTGTTGAACAGCACGTCCAGCCGCCCGCCGCTGGCCTTTGCGAAATCATCGAGCGCGGCCTTCCACTGGTCGCGGTCGCGGACGTCCATGACATGGCGTGACGACGCGCCCACGGGCAGCAATGCGGCGGTTTCGTCGATCCCCGCCGAATTGACGTCGGCGATTCCGACGAACCAGCCCTGCGCGGCGAAATGGCGTGCCGTCGCGCGGCCGATGCCCGATCCGCCGCCGGTGATGAAAATCGCCTTCCGTGCCACCCTCGTCTCCTTACATCCTTGTCAGCGCGAGAAGAGGCCAGCTTGACGGACACGTCAAGCGCAAAGGTGGCTTGGCAATCGGCGTGGGGGATGGCTATCAGGGCGCCGATGTTCCGCCTGCGCCTGATGCTCCTCGCCCTCCTGGCTTTCTGTCTCGGCGCTGCGGTTCCCGCATCGGCCGCGGTCACGGTCAGCTTCTACAGCCACGATTTCGGCGACCGTTTCCCGCACGCCTTCATCGTCGTGAAGGGACGGCTCGACGGCAGCGGGCAGGCGGTCGACAATAATTTCGGCTTCACCGCGAAAAATGTCAGCCCCGCGATCCTGCTCGGTTCGGTGAAGGGCTATGTCCAGACGTCGCAGCCCGACTATATCGCGAAGAGCGACCGACAGTTCAGCGTCACCATCGACGATGCGACCTATGCGCGGCTGATCGCTAAGGTCCGCGAATGGCAGGACCGCAAGCAGCCAAGCTACAGCCTGAACAAGGCGAACTGCGTCCATTTCGTCATGGAACTCGCCGAGGTCGTGGGGCTCAAGGTCAATCGCAAGAGCAAATATTTCAAGAAACCCAAGACCTTCCTGATCGAAGTCAGAGAGCTGAACCCGGCGCTGGGGTGACGAACGACCGGTAACGACCGGAAGTGGACGTGACGCCCAACCTAATCCGTTCGCATCGAGCCCTTCGACGGCCCGCAGGGCGGGCGCTCAGGATAAACTTCAGCCTTCGGTCGAAGTCGAGATGCCCCTCGGGCTAGGCGCAAGGCTGCCGGGTGTCTCGACTTCGCTCGACACGAACGGAAATAGGGGACGGTCTGGAATCCGCCCCGAAAGCCGCAATCCGCGTCAGTCGTTATCCATCGCCGGTCCCAGCGCCGGGTCGAGGTCGCGCGGACGGACGAACGCAGTGATCCGCGCCTTGTTGACGTCGAGATCGTGCCAGTCGGCGATGTCGAGTTCGAGCCGCACGAGCGCCGAGGTCGGCAGCTTGTCCTCGACCTGCTCGCGGAGCGGGCCGCCGCCGTCCGACGGGACGAGTTCGAGCACCAGATCCTCCAGACCCGGATTGTGACCGGAGATCAGCAGGTGCTCCGCATCCTTGCCCATGTCGCGGATGACGTCGATCAGCGTCGCCGCCGATGCGAGATAGATGCGCCGGTCCCAATGCGGTTCGAGCGCATCGAGCGCCGCCGCCGGCTGGAACAGGTCGAGCGTCTCGGTCACGCGCACCGCGGGCGAGGCGATGATGCGGTCGACGGGCAGGCCCTGCCGCTTGACATATTGCCCGATGAGCTCGGCGCCGCGGCGGCCGCGGGCGTTGATCGGCCGGTCGAAATCGCGTTCGACCTGTACGTCCCAGCCCGACTTTGCGTGCCGCAGGATCGTCAAACTTTTCAAAATCGCTCCCCGCGTTGCCCTGTGACCCTCTCGCTCGCTCTCTGCCGGAAACTTATGACGGTGAAAAGGCGGGAAAGGCGCTTTTTCTTCGTTCGACATTCGCCGCCGCGACATGGTTCACCGCCTCGTCGAGCGGCAGGCGGCGGACCGGCGTTCCGTCGGGAAAGCCGCTCAGCAGCCTTGACGGGAAGCTGGGCGAGAGCATCACGAACTGGCCGAAATCGTCGGCGCGGCGGATCAGCCGCCCGAACGCCTGGCCGATGCGCGCGCGGATGACGCTGTCGTCATAGGCGCTGCCGCCCTGCGCCGCACGGCGCGCGGCGTGGAGGATCGTCGGGCGCGGCCAGGGCACGCCCTCCATCACGACGAGGCGTAGCGACTCGCCGGGCACGTCGACGCCGTCGCGCAGCGCATCGGTGCCGAGCAGCGAAGCGTGCGGATCGGCGCGAAAGATGTCGACGAGCGTGCCGGTGTCGAGCGGATCGACGTGCTGGGCATAGAGCGGCAGGCCGGCGCGGGCGAGGCGGTCGGCGATGCGCGCGTGGACGATGCGGAGCCGCCGGATCGCGCTGAACAGACCGAGCGCGCCGCCGCCCGATGCCTCGATCAGCCGGCTGTACGCGCCGGCGAGCGCAGGCAGGTCGCCGCGCGGGATGTCGGTGACGATCAGCACCTCGGACTGGCGCGCATAGTCGAACGGGCTCGGCACGGCGAAATGCTGGACCCCGCCGTCCATGTGCCGTGCGCCGGTGCGGATGTCGGCATCGGTCCATCCGCTTCCGCTACGCAAGGTCGCCGAGGTCACGAGCACCCCCTGCGCGGGCCGATAGACGATCTCGGCGACCGGCCGCGCCGGGTCGAGCCAGTGGCGGTGCAGCCCCATATCGAACTCGCGTCCGTCGAAGCGGTCGACCGCGAGCCAGTCGACGAAGTCGGGATCTGCCGGGCCGCCGACGCGCCCGAGCAAGGAGAGCCACCCGCCGAGCGTGTCGATGCGCGTGCCAAGGCTGTTGCGCGCGCCGTCGACGCGCGCGCGCGCCTGTCCATCGAGCCAGTCGGGCGGATCCTCGACCAGCGCGTCAAGCCGTTTGCCAAGCGCCATCAGCGGGCGCAGCAGCGCCTCGATCGCGTCACTCGCCTTCGCGGCGGCGGCGACCAGTTCGGGATCGGGATCGGCGAGTTCGGTTTCGAGGCCGTAGCCGCTGTCGCCGGTGCGCGTGTCGACGCTGCGCGCATAGGTCATCGCGCGCACCGCGACGAGTAACCGCTCGATCGCACCCCATGGTTCGCTCTCGGAAATGCGCCCTAGCCAGCCTTCGCCGGGCAGTTCGCCGGCTGCCTGGATCGCGGCCTGGATCGCCTTGTCGCCCGCCTCGTCATAGCTCGCGACGTCGGCGAGGCGCGCCGCGAGCCCGCGCCGCCGTCCGCGCGACTTGCCTTCGGGTCCGAGCACCCAGCGGCGGATTTCGACCGCTTCCTGTCCGGTGAGCGCCGCCGCGAACATGCTGTCGGCGGCATCCCACAGATGATGGCCTTCGTCGAAGATCAGCCGCGTTGCAGGCGCACCGCCGTCCCGCGGGCGCGCCGCCTGCACCATCGTCAGCGCATGGTTGGCGATGACGATATCCGCCTGGCCTGCGGCGCGCGCCGAGCGCTCGATGAAGCATTTGCGGAAATGTGGGCAGCCCGCATAGATGCATTCGCCGCGCCGGTCGCTGAGCGCGGTCGTCCCGTTGCGGCGGAACAGCGCGGGGAGCCAGCCGGGCAGGTCGCCGCCGACCATGTCGCCGTCGCGCGTATAGGCCGCCCAGCGCGCGACGAGCTGCGCAAGGATCGCGGCGCGGCCCGAAAAGCCGCCCTGCAAGGCATCCTCGAGATTGAGCAGGCAAAGGTAATTTTCGCGGCCCTTGCGCACCACCACCTTCTCGCGGTGCGTCGCGGCGTCGGGATAGAGTTTCTCGGTCTCGCGCGACAATTGGCGTTGCAGCGCCTTTGTGTAGGTCGAGATGCAGACCGCACCCGCCGACTGGTCGATCCACTGCTTGGCAGGGGCGAGGTAGCCCAATGTCTTGCCGATCCCCGTGCCAGCCTCGGCAACGAGCATCTGCGGCATGTCCTTGCGCTCGCGCGGCGCGAAGATCGCGGCGGCCGCGCGGGCGTAATCCTGCTGCCCCGCGCGCCGTTCGGCGCCGTCGCCGGTCAGCCGGTCGAGGCGCGCGCGGACGTCGTCGGGATTGACCGTCACCTGCCGCGGTTGCGGGCGCGGCGGCGCTTCCTCCCATTCGGGAAGTCTGGCGAAGAGCCAGCGGTCGGCCCTGTCGGGCGGGCCGAGGCGCGATTGCATGAGCGACGCCCACGGCCAGCGCTGGCGCCCGAGCGCCTGCAGCCCGTGCCAGGCGCCTTCGCGCTCGAGCCAGTCGGGCTCATCTAGGCTGGCGAGCATCGCAGCGGCGGCGAGGCGGAGGAAGAACGCGATGTCCTCTTCGGCCTTCGGCGCTTCGAGGCCGATCGATGCGGCGATCCCGGCGGGCGTCGGCACCGCGAAGCGCGCCGGGTAGAGGAAGGCGAACAGTTCGAGCAGGTCGAGCCCCGACAATTCGGGATAGCCGAGCCGATCGCCGGTCAGCGTTGCATTGAGGAGCAGGTGCGGTGTCGCAGCGACGGCGGCAATGGCTTCGCCGCGCCCGACGCGCTGCACGCGCCCTGCGGGATCGGCGATCCAGATGCCGACATGGCTCGCGTGGAGCGCGGGCAGGGCAAGGGGATCGACGCGGGGGAGCATCGCAATACGCTAGGGACAAAAGGCGAACGCGGCAAGGCGGCATACCAATCCTCCCTGTCGCAAAGCGATGGGGAGGGGGACCGCCGAAGGCGGTGGAGGGGCGAGAGGCACCGGCCCTTCCGTCAGCGCTTCGCGCTGCCACCGCCCCATGCCTTCGGCACAGGGAGGATGGAAGGACTAGCTGAGCCCGCGGCGTCCGAAGCCCGCGGTGCGCTGGCTCAGAAAGGCCGGCGGCACGTCGGTGGGTTTGACCCTGCGTGCGTTCCGGAGCGCGTTGTAGAGCGCGCCATGCGTCAACTCGTAAGGGAAGCGGACGCCCATACGGTCGAATTCCGACCACATCACGATCGCGTAGGTGACCTCGCCGGCATAATGGATTTCGCAGCGCGACCGCGCGGGCATGCTCGCGCCGTCGATGCGCGCGCCGCCTTCGGACAGGTCGACGATGCGCCCCTCGACGAAATTGAGGACGCCATTGACCATGACCTCGATCGAAACCGGCGTCCGGTTGTGGCTGCGCGCCGTGGGGGAACGAAAATTCGTCATGCAGGGAAGCTAAGCCCAACATGGTAAATTTTCCGGTAACGATAACCCGACTGACGGTGCCATATTGCAAGCAATTGCGGACAATGATTTACCGATGATCGTGGCGCGGTCGATCATCCTCTATGGCATTGCGCTGGCCGCGGTGGCGTTCCTGCTCGAATGGTTGAATTATCGCCATGTCGTGCATCGCTGGTCGGCCGAATTCTATATCGTCTGCATTGCCGCCGTTTGCGTCACGCTCGGCATCTGGGTCGGCAACCGGCTGACCGCGCGGCCGCGGCAGGCTTTCGCGCGCAACGACGCGGCGATCGCCGCGCTCGGGCTCAGCGCGCGCGAGTGCGAGGTGCTCGAAATGCTCGCGGCGGGGCACGCCAACAAGGTCATCGCGCGCCAGCTCGATATTTCGCCGAACACGGTGAAGACGCATGTCGCGCGGGTTTATGAAAAACTGGAGGTCGCCAGCCGGACGCAGGCGGTGCAGAAGGCGCGGACGCTCGACATCCTGCCGTAGTTTCGGACGAAAGGCCCAAAATCACCCGTTTGGGCGATGGATTTCGGCCGTTGTTCCGGCGCATCTCGCATGGCATTCATCCATCGGGGAGATATATCATGGGCAGGATCATCGCGGTTTACGGCGCCATTGCGGGCGTCATCGTCGTCGCGGGGATGTTCATCAACATCGGCTTCCTCGCCGACCATGGCGCGATGGGAATGGTCGCCGGCTATCTGTCGATGCTGGTCGCGCTCATTTTCGTCTTCGTCGGCGTGAAGCGCTATCGCGACGTCGATCTGGGCGGGGTGATCGGCTTCTGGAAAGCCTTTGGCGTCGGGATTGGGATCGGGCTCGTCGCGGGGCTGTTCTATGTCCTCGGCTGGGAACTTTATATGTGGCGGACCGGCGGGACCTTCATGGCCGAATATATCGCCTCGAGCATCGAGGATATGCGCGCGGCCGGCAAATCGGCGGCGGAGATCGCGAAATTCTCGTCGGAAATGGGCGCGATGGCCGAGCAGTACAAGAACCCGCTGTTCCGCATGGCGCTGACGTTGACCGAGATATTGCCGGTCGCGCTCATCGTGTCGCTCGTGTCGGCGGCGCTGCTGCGCCGGAGCAGCTTCATGCCGGCGGTCCAGCCGCGCGGCTGAACCGGGCAAGAAGGGGACTGGCGCGTCCGGTCTTCTTCCCATCCGCGCTTCTTGCCGCTATGGGCGCGCCATGACTGACTTGCACCTTCACCCGTCGCTGCGCGAGCCCGCGCAAACGTCCAAGGCCTGGCCGTTCGAGGAAGCGCGCAAGCTGGTCAAACGCTATCCGCAGGGCAAGCCGGGCGGCGAGGCGGTGCTGTTCGAGACCGGCTATGGTCCCTCGGGCCTGCCGCATATCGGCACCTTCAACGAAGTGCTGCGCACGACGATGGTCCGCCGCGCCTATGAGGCGATCACCGGCGGCGCACCGACCCGCCTCGTCGCGTTCAGCGACGACATGGACGGCCTGCGCAAGGTCCCCGACAATGTGCCGCAGCAGGAGATGCTGCGCGAACATCTCGGCAAGCCGCTCACCGCGATCCCCGATCCGTTCGGCAAGTATGAAAGTTTCGCGCATCATAACAATGCGATGCTGCGCGAGTTTCTCGACCGCTTCGGCTTCGAATATGAATTCGTCAGCTCGACCGAGCGGTACAAGTCGGGCGCGTTCGACGAGGCGCTGAAGAATGTCCTGCGCCATAACCAGGACATTCTCGACATCATGCTGCCGACGCTGCGCGCCGAGCGCGCCGCGACCTATTCGCCGATCCTGCCGGTCAGCCCCAAGTCGGGGATCGTGCTGCAGGTGCCGGTGACCGTCGTTGACGCCGACAAGGGCCTGGTGTCGTTCGAGGACGAGGGCGAGACAATCACGCACAGCATCCTTGGCGGCGGCGCGAAGCTGCAGTGGAAGGTCGACTGGGCGATGCGCTGGGTCGCGCTGGGCGTCGACTACGAAATGTACGGCAAGGACCTGACCGACAGCGGCATCCAGTCGGGCAAGATCGCACGCGCGCTCGGCGGGCAGAAGCCCGAGGGGCTGATCTACGAAATGTTCCTCGACGAAAAGGGCGAGAAGATTTCGAAGTCGAAGGGCAATGGCCTCAGCCTCGAGCAGTGGCTGAGCTATGGTAGCGAGGAGAGCCTCGCCTTCTTCGCATACCGCGAGCCCAAGGCGGCGAAGCAGCTCCACATCGGCGTGATCCCGAAGGCGGTCGACGAGTATCTGCAGATGCGCGGCAACTATGCGGCGCAGGAGCCCGACAAGAAGCTCGGCAACCCGGTGCATCACGTCCATGTCGCGCGCGGCGAGGATATGCCGTCGGCCGAGCTGCCGGTGACGTTCGGGCTGCTGCTCAATCTCGTCGGAGTGATGGGCGCCGATGCGTCGAAGGAGCAGATCTGGCGCTACCTCGGCCAATATGTCGACGGCGCGAATGCCGAGACCTATCCCGAACTCGACCGGCTGATCGACAATGCGATGGCGTATAACCGCGACTATGTCGCGCCGACGCTGAACCGTCGCAAGCCGCAGGGCGGCGAAGGCGCGGCGCTGGCCGAACTCGACGCGAAGCTCGCGGCGCTGCCCGCCGACGCCTCGGCCGACGATATCCAGAATATCGTGTACGAGATCGGCAAGAACGAAGCCTATGGCTTTGAAAACCTGCGCGACTGGTTCAAGGCGCTCTACGAGACGCTGCTCGGTTCCAGCGCGGGTCCGCGCATGGGCAGCTTCATCGCGCTGTTCGGGATCGACAACACGCGGCGGTTGATCGCCGAAGCGCTGGCTTAAACGCAAGCCGACGTTAAATTCCGTTCGTGTCGAGCGAAGTCGAGACACGTTGCGGCGTAGTGCCAAGCCAAGGCATCTCGACTTCGCTCGATGCGAACGGACGTTTATTGGGAGGATAACATGGCGGACTATGAACTCGCGCAGATCAATATCGCGCGCTTCCGCCTGCCCGCCGACCATGTCGCGAACCGCGACTTCATGGCGGCGCTCGACGGCGTCAACGCGATCGCCGAGGCGAGCGACGGCTTCGTCTGGCGGCTGACCGGCGAGGGCAATGACGCGACCGATGTGGCCGTCACCGACGATCCGCTGGTCATCCCGAACATGTCGGTGTGGCGCGACCTCGATGCGCTCGCGGCCTTCGTCTATCGCCAGCCCGAGCATCTTTCGATCATGCGGCGGCGCAAGGAATGGTTCGACCATATCGCCGTCTATCAGGTGCTGTGGTGGGTGCCCGCGGGCCACCGTCCGACGGTGGCGGAGGGGATGGCGCGGCTTGCGATGCTCGAAGCAAGCGGGCCGGGTCCCGAAGCCTTCACCTTCAAGCAGCCGTTCGCGGCTCCCGACGGCACCCCGGCCCTGCCGGTCCAGGACGAATGCGCGTGATCGACATTTTCACGACGGGTGGGACGATCGACAAGGTCTATTTCGATGCCTTGTCGGAATTCCAGATCGGCCCCGCGGCGATCCCCGACATGCTGCGCGAGAACAACGTCCATGTTCCGCACCGCGTCACCCAGCTGATGCGCAAAGACAGCCTCGAGCTGACCGACGCCGACCGCGAGACGATCCGCGCCGCGGTCGCCGCGAGCGATGCAGGCCGCATTCTCGTGACGCACGGGACGGACACGATGGTCGTTACGGGTCGCGTTCTCGCAGGGATCCCAGGCAAAACGATCGTCATGACCGGGGCGATGCAACCCGCATCGGTGCGCGCAAGCGATGCCGAATTCAATGTGGGTTTCGCGCTTGCCGCCGCGCAAACGCTGCCTCCGGGCGTCTATATCGCGATGAATGGCATGATCTTCGACCCCGAAACGACGGTGAAGGACCGCGCCGGCGCGCGCTTCGTGTCGAGCGCCGGATAAACGCGGCGGCGCTGTAACCTTCTTTCGGCGCATCCGAATATCCCTCCGTGGACCGGTATCGTGCCGCGCCATCCTGTCTTCGGAGGAAATCATCATGACCAGCAACAAATTCGCCGCCGCCATCGCCGCTTCGGCCACCGCCCTCGCGCTCGCCGGCGCCGCCATGGCCGCGCCCGCTCCGGCGGGCAGCTCGGGCGCCGCGGTCGGCGCCAAGGACACCGTCCACTGCTACGGCGTCAACAGCTGCAAGGGCACCGCCGACTGCAAGACCGCGTCGAACGAATGCAAGGGCCAGAACGAATGCAAGGGCCACGGCTTCAAGGCGATGGCCGCGGCCAAGTGCCTGTCGGACGGCGGCGTGATCGGCGACCTCGGCTGATCCCGCGCTGATCGTCCAATCTTTCCCGTGCGGCGAACCGTCCCGCCGCACGGGAAATCCCTTCGCCTGTGATCCAGATCATGCCACAAGGCCCTCGGGTCGTGTGACAAAAGCACGGGGGCGACGAGTCGCTCCACCTTTATCTGGACAACCAAGGGAAGGGACGATCACATGAATAGCAACAAACTCGCCGGTATGATTGCCGCCTCGGCCACCGCGCTCGCGCTGTCGAGCGCCGCGATCGCGGCCGACAAGCCGTTGCCGAAGCAGATCGGCGCCAACGACACGGTGAAATGCTATGGCGTCAACAGCTGCAAGGGCTCGTCCGATTGCAAAACCGAAGCGGCCTCGTGCAGCGGCGATTCGGGCTGCAGCACCGCGGGCAACAGCTGCGCCGGCGCCAACAGCTGCAAGGGCAAGGGCTTCAAGAAGATTGCGGCGGGCAAATGCCTGACGGACGGCGGCAAAATCGGCGTCTGACGCGAAGACGGGCGGGTCCGGCTACGCGCCGGACCGCTTCGTTCGCCATGGAGACGACGCGTGATTGAACCCGATCGCAAGACCGCGCCTTCGCCGGGTTTTGGCCTGGGGTTGCGCCCCGATCATTACCCCGATTTCCTGCGTGAGCCCCAGCCGGTGGACTGGCTGGAGATCATTTCCGAAAACTACATGGTGCCGGGCGGCAAGCCGCTTGCGATGCTCGATGCGATCCGCGCCGATTATCCGATGGTCATGCATGGCGTGTCGCTGTCGATCGGGTCCGACGAGCCGCTCGACATGGATTATCTCGCTGCGTTGAAGGCGCTCGAAAGACGCGTTGAACCGCTTTGGATTTCCGACCATCTTTGCTGGACCGGGATCAATGCGCATAACACGCACGACCTGCTGCCGCTCCCCTATGATGCGCCCGCGCTCGACTGCGTCGTCGAGAATATCGGCCGTGTGCAGGATTATCTCGGCCGCCGCATCCTGATCGAAAATCCGTCGAGCTATGTGACCTTTCGCTCGTCCGACCGCAGCGAATGGGAGTTCCTCGCCGAAATGGCCGGGCGCGCCGACTGTCTGCTGCTGCTCGACGTCAACAATATCTATGTCAGCGCGCGCAATCACGGCTTCGATCCCGAGGACTATCTGGCGGGGCTGCCGGTGGACCGCATCCAGCAGATTCACCTCGCCGGGCACAGCGACATGGGCGATTATGTCATCGACACCCACGATGCCGACGTCTGCGACGCGGTATGGGATCTTTATGCGAGCGCGATCAGGCGGTTCGGATCCGTCGCAACGATGATCGAGCGCGACGACGCCATTCCGCCGCTTGCCGACGTGCTCGACGAACTCGATTGCGCCCGGGCGCTTGCGGCGCGCGCGCTGGAGCCCGAGCATGCCTGAGACGCTGCGGGAGATGCAGCGGCGCTTCCTTGCCGGCATCGTCGGCGACGATGGGGAGGCGGAGGAGCTGATCGTCGACGACGACCGCGTCGGCGCCCGCCGACGGCTCGACATCTATCGCAACAATTACCGCGCCAGCCTGACCGGCGTCGTCGCCGATCATTATGAGCGGCTCCACGCCTATCTGGGCGACGAGCAGTTCGATAACGTCGCGCAAGCCTATGTGACTGCGCACCCGTCAACGACGCGGAACCTGCGCTATTATGGCGAGGCGTTGCCGGCGTTCCTCGCCAAACATTTTCCCGCTGACGGCGAGCTTGCCGAGCTTGCAGCGCTCGACTGGGCGCTCCGTCATGCTTTCGATGCGCGCGACACCGCGATGCTAGATGCCGCGGCGGTCGGCGCGCTTGGCGACGCATGGATCGAGCAGCGCCTCGTGCTGCATCCCTCCGTGCGTTTGCTTCGGGTGCGCTTCAACGTCGCAGCGTTGTGGAGCGCGCTCGATGCCGAACAGGAGCCGCCCGAGCCGGTAGCCTTTGCGTCGCCTGTCGCGTTGCTCGTCTGGCGGAGCGGCCAGCAGCCGAGTTTCCGTAGCCTGCCGGAAGCGGAGGCCGACGCGCTGGCGCGGTTCGAAGCCGGTTCCAGCTTCACCGACCTCAGCGCACATGTCATCGCCGCGATGGGGGAGGCGGGGGCGATGGAATCGCTCGCGGCCTGGCTCGGCCGCTGGCTCGCCGACGGCGTGCTGATCCTGGCCGACTAGGCCTTTGCCGTAACCTGCCGTAGCACCGCGCGGTAGTTCGGCGCGATCGTCATCGCCCGATGCTTGTCCTGCGACCCCAGCATCGCGTGGACGGCAGGCAGGCGATAGCAGGGCACACCCATGAACAGATGATGTTCGGCGTGATAATTCACCCAATATGGAGCGACCGTCGCGCGCGCGATCCAGCCGGCATAGGTCGTGCGCGCATGGGTGAAGGGATCCTGACTGCCGGTGGTCGTGCAGGCATGTTCGGCGATGTTGCGAATGCGAAGATAAAGCTGAAAGGTCGTCGCCAGCCCGGCGAGCCACAGCAGATAGGGCGTCCAGCCATAGAGCGCGAGCGAAGCCGTCAGCAGCACCACTTGCACGGCGAGGAAACGCCCCACCGCACGCGTCACCGCCATCGCGCCCGCGACGTCGATCGTCGGTGACGTCATGCCGTCGTCCGACTGCTTGTTGAACGGCGTCCCCGCCTTGGTACTCGCACGGCCGTTTTCAATCGTTTCGCCGCGCAGCATCGCCTTCAGGCCTTTGAAGGCGAATCCGAACTGCGCCATGCGCTGCTTGAAAAAGGTCTGGCCGGTCAGGTCGCGCAGCACCTTGCGTCCGAGGCTGGCCCGCGTGGTGGGGAAAGGCTTTGACAGCGACAGGTCGGGGTCTTCGGGTTGCTGCGTGAATTTGTGATGCTGAAGATGATAGGTGCGATAGGCGATCAGGTCCGACCCGATCGCGGCGCCCGTAAGCCACTGGCCAAGGAAGTTATTCACCTTGCGATTGGGGTGCAGCAAGCCGTGTGCCGCCTCATGCATCAGGATCGCGAGGCCGAGCTGGCGCCCTCCGACGATGATCACGGCGAGCAGCCAGGCAAGCGGATTGCCGCTCCATGCGGCGAGGCCGACCGCGGCGATGCTGACGATCCATGCGTGGGCCACGAGCCAGGGCCCGCGCCAGCGCGACGGCGCGGTGATCGCGGTCCATTCGGCGCGGTCGAAAAAACGGTCGGGCGGCAGCAGGCGGACGGCAGGCATGCGACCAGTCTAACCCGTTGCGATCCGAAACCCAACCCCTTCCGTTTTGGTACAGGATCGGGGGAAACGGGGGCGGTGGCGGTAAGGATTTGGAAACCCCTTTCCCGACAGAGACGGGAGGGGGCAGTTGAGCGGATTGGGGCGTTTTTTTTGGGGGTTAAGCATCATATCCTGCGGCCAGCCGAACGCGATATGCCCGGTGGGGGCGCGTCGCCGTTTGCAACACCCGAGTTCGCGATGCGCCTGCTGCGCGTCGCGCAGCTTTGGCATTATGTCTTTTTCGCGCGCACGCTCGCCTTCCTCTCCTTCGCCTTTTTCCCCGGTGTCGAGGGCTTTCTCCGCCATCCTTCGCAGTGGTTCGTCATGGGGGCGGGCCTGGTCTGCGACCTGGCGCTGACGATCATCGGGCAGATGTCGCGCGGTTGGCGCAAGCTGCCCGTGAACCGCATCCAGGCCATTCTCGCCGTTAGTTTCTCGCTGGTGACATTGGGAACGATGCTATGTTCGGCGGCGACTTTCTCCGCAGTCGCCGTCCACGACGGGCGCCCCTATTTCGACGCATTCTCGGCGGTCCAGCTCGGTGTGATCCTCGTCGCGGCGGCGGCATCGGCGATCCAGCGCCCCGCCTTTTTCGCCTTCGCCGGCGCGACCGCGGTCGGCGGCGCGATCGGGATCGCGTCCTGGCCCTTCGGTGTCGCCGGGCTCGTCTTCCTCGGCCTGCTCATCGTGATGCTTCGCCACGATGTCCGCCGGCAAATGCGCGCGACGCGCGCCAGCAGGACGACGATCAGTGAACAGCAACGCGCGCTCGGCCTGATGCGCGATTTCGAGCGCGCGGGGCGCGGCTGGTTCTGGGAGACCGACCGCAATGGTCACCTCGTCTATATTTCCCCGACGGTCGTTGCGAAACTCGGCCTCTCGCTGTCCGACGTCCTCGGCCGTCCGTTCACCGAGATCATCCGCAAGCGGCTCGGCAATGACGAGAGCGAGGAGCGGACGCTGGGCTTCAGCCTGTCGTCGCGCACGCCCTTCAACGAACTCACGGTGCTGGCGGCGGTGCCGGGCGAGGAGCGCTGGTGGTCGATCTCGGGGCATCCGATCAGCAACGAGCTTGGCAATTTTCAGGGCTTTCGCGGTTCGGGAACCGACCTCACCGACAAGAAGAAATCCGAACGCGAGATCAAGCAGCTCGCGCGCTACGACACGCTGACGGGCCTCGCCAATCGGCTGCATATCACCGAATTGCTCGAACGCGCGCTGCGCAACCATATGGGACAGGTGCAGCCCTGCGCGCTGCTTTTGATGGATCTCGACCGCTTCAAGGCGGTCAACGATACGATGGGGCACCCCGCGGGCGACCAGTTGCTGCAGCAGGTCGCGGGCCGGCTCACGCAGATCATCGGCGACAAGGGGCAGGTCGGCCGTCTCGGCGGCGACGAGTTCCAGATCGTGCTGCCGCAGATCGTCGAGCCCGAGAAGCTGGCAGGAATCGCCAACGCCATCATCCTCAGCCTCGCCAAGCCCTTCGCGATCGAGAATGAGCAGGTGCGGATCGGGTCGTCGATCGGCATTGCGATGTCGGAAGGCGGCGGCGTGACCGCGTCGGCCCTGGTCCGCAATGCCGACCTCGCGCTCTATGCTGCGAAGGACGCCGGGCGCGGCGTCCACCGTTTCTATGCCGACGCGATGCACAATCAGGCGAGCGAGCGGAAGGCGATCGAGGATTCGCTGCGCGATGCGCTGGCGAACGACGAGTTGCAGTTGCTCTATCAACCGATCGTCGATGTGAAGAGCGAGCGGATTTCGGGCTTTGAGGCGCTGATCCGCTGGCGCCGCGAGTCGGCGGAGATCGTCAGTCCGTCGAAGTTCATCCCGATCGCCGAGGAATCGAACCTGATCATCCCGATCGGCGAGTGGATCATCCGGACCGCCTGCGCGACGATCGCGCGGCTGGGCCCCGACTATCGCGTCGCGGTCAATGTCTCGCCGCGCCAGTTCGCGAACGAGAAGCTGCCCTTGACGATCCTGAACGCTGTTGCGGCAGCGGGGATCGAGCCCGGCCAGCTCGAGCTTGAGATTACCGAGGGCGTCTTCCTCGACGAAAGCCCCGCGAATCTGGAGATGTTCCAGAAGTTGAAACGCACTGGCGTCCGCCTCGCGCTCGACGATTTCGGAACAGGCTATTCGGCGCTCGGCTATCTGAAGAAGGCGCCGTTCGACAAGATCAAGATCGACCAGAGCTTCGTGCTCGGCGCGGCCGACAGGAACAGCATGAACGCCGCGATCATCTCGTCGATCGTCGGACTTGCCGACGCGCTGGGGATGGAAACCACGGCGGAAGGGGTCGAGACGCACGACGACCTCGCGCTGATCCGCGGGCTCGGGTGCAGCCACGTTCAAGGCTATATCTACGGCAAGCCGATGGATCTCGATGAGGTGGAGGCGCTGCTGGCCGAGCAGGGCGGCCTTGCAATCGCGCGCGGGTTCAAGAGCGCACGTGAGCCGCGCGTCCGCACCTTCCGCACGATACAGGTCGAAAGCGGCGGACATCGCTATGAAGCGATCGTGCGCAACCTGTCGTCGCGCGGCGCGCTGCTCGAAGGCCTGTGGAATGTGCCCGAGGGAACGCTATTGTCGCTCGAATTCACGCCAGAGGTGCGAGTCGACGGTCAGGCCCGCTGGTCGACCGAAAGCCGCGTCGGAGTGCAGTTTGCCGAGGCGGTGGATACGGGAGCGCTCGTTCGCCCCGTCAAGGCGAAGGCGGTTCGTCCGCGCGTCCACCGCGCCGCGTGAGCGACGGTCAGTCGGCGGCGCGGCCGCGCACCATCACCCAGTCGACCTTCTCCAGCACTGCAACATCGCTCAGCGGATCGCCCGCGACGGCGATCATGTCGGCCGACATGCCGGGCGCGATCCGTCCGATCTGATCCTCCATCGACAGCAATTTCGCGGCGACCGTCGTTGCGCTCGCCAGCGCCTCGCGCGGGGTCAGGCCATATTTCACCAGCAGGGCGAATTCGCCCGCATTACGGCCATGCTCGAACACGCCAGCGTCGGTGCCGAAGGCGATCGGGACGCCCAGCGCCTTGGCGCGCCCCACCGCCTTGCCGACATCGTTCATCGTCATCCGCACCTTGGCCTCGACCGTCGGCGTATAGATGCCCTTGCCGAGGCGCTCCTTGATGCCCTCGAACGCCATCAGCGTGGGGACCAGATAGCTTCCCTTCGCCTTCATGACCTTGAGCGCTGCGTCGTCGGCGAAGGTGCCGTGCTCGATGCTGTCGATCCCCGCTGCTGCGGCCGACTCGATGCCGCGCGCGCCGTGTGCGTGCGCCATCACCCTCAGCCCCAGCGAATGCGCGGTGTCGGCGATGCTGACGAGTTCGGCATTCGAGAAATGGCCTTCGAGCCCGCGCCCCTGCTGCGACAGCACGCCGCCGGTCGCAGTGATCTTGATGACGTCGGCGCCCGCGCGCGACGCCTCGCGCACCTTCTCGGCGCATTCGACCGCGCCGGTGCAGGTATAGCCCTGATCGAGCACGGCGTGGACGTCCTCGCGAAAGCCGGTGACGTCGCCATGCCCGCCGATGATCGACAGCGGGGGACCGGCCGCGACGATCCGCGGACCTTCGATCATCCCCTCGGCAGTGCCGCGCCGCAGCGCGAAAGCGGTATATTGCGCCGATCCCGCCTCGCGGACGGTGGTGAAGCCTGCGCGCAAGGTGAGGCGCGCATTCTTGGCACCGACGACGACGCCCCATTCGTCGGGATCCACTGCTTCGCTGCGATAATCGCCGCCTGGATCGCCGGTCAGGTGGACGTGGAGGTCGATCAGGCCGGGGAGCAGCGTCTTGTCACCAAGATCGACGATCTCGGCGCCCGCTGGCGCCTCGCCGCGACCGGGCGCGATCGAGGTGATGCGATCGTCGGTGACGACGACGGTCGAGGGCCCCAGCGCCGGCTTGCTCGCGTCGGTGATGACGCGCCCTGCATAGACGACGGTGGTTTTGGCTATCGCAGTGCCGCTCAGCAGCGCGAGCGTCGCTGCCGCGACCAGTCGGATTGAGCGCATGATATTTCCCCTCATGTTGTCACGCGATCGTGGCGCGGCGGGCGGGGGAGGGCAAGCGGGTAAACGCCGGTCGATTAAAAGAGGGGCCGGAAGGCCGGCCCCTCAGTTTGCCTCTGATAACCGAAAGGATGTTACCAGAAGAAGTCGTAGATCACGTCGACCACGCGGCCGCTATAGACGTCGACAAGCAGCGCATCGTCATAATAGCGGACCCAGCGATAGTCCCCGTAGGCCGGCGGCAGGCGATAATACCAGGGATCGTTGATCCAGTAGCGCTGGCCGTAGAAGAGCGACCCGAGCGTGAAGCCGATGCTGAAGCGCGTGTAGCCATAGCCGCGATAGGGGTTGTAGTAACGCGGCATGCGATAATAGCTGCGGTTCCGGTCGCGGTAGCTTCGCCAGTCGTAGCGGCGGTCGTCGCGCCAGCTGCGGTTCCAGTTGTTGCCCGGACGGCCGTCGCGATAGCGCCGGTCGACATATCCGTTGCGGTTATTGTCCCAGCGCCGGTCGACGCGATTGTCGTTGTTGCGATCCCAGCGGCGGTCGAGATCGCCGTTGCGATTGCGGTCGTAGCGGCGATCGACGCGGTTGTTGTCGTTGCGGTCCCACTGACGATCGACCTGGCCGTCGCGATTGCGATCCCATTGGCGGTCGGTGCGGCCGTTGTTGTTGCGGTCATAGGTGCCGCGCTGGCCCTGCACGCGCTGCTGCTGCGCGACCGGGCGCTGCGCATCGCCGCGCTGGCCCTGGCCCTGCCACTGTCGCTGCCCTTCGCTGCGCTGGCGCTGGCCGTTCCAGCTATTGTTGCCGCGGTCGCCGCGCGGTGCCTGCTGCACCTGCTGCGTCTGCGGGGCGTTTTGGCCCCGCTGACGCTCGACGCGCTGGCCGCCGCCGTTCCAGTCGCCGCGGCGCGCTTCGGGGCCGCGCGGCCCGCGCTCGCCGCCGCGATCGCCGCGCTGGGCGATCTGGATGCGCTCGCCATTCGCCTGGGCGGCGGCCGGCGCTATCGGGGTGAGGATCGTCGCTGCGATCAGCAGCCCTCCGAACATCTTCTTCATCTCGGCTTCACTCCAGAATCCCATCCGGCACCCAGCCGATCGGGAAGATGAATCGAAAGTTACCGGAGGCAAGATGATTAGCGGCTGAACATCGCTGTTGCCTGCGGTTCAGCTACATGAACGGAAAATCCGCTAGTTGCCATGCGGGGTTTTGAGCGCGGGCACGGCGCGTGCGGCGTCGGCGGGGCGGATGCCCGGCGGCGGCGCGGCGGCGATGCGTTCCTCGCCGCGCATGACCCGGCCGGCGCGGCGGATTGCCGTGCGAATCCGGGGATAGGTGCCGCAGCGGCAGATGTTCGTCATCGCCGCATCGATCTCGGCATCGCTCGGGTTGCTGTTCTTCCGCAGCAGCGCGGCGGCGGCCATGATCATCCCCGACTGGCAGAAGCCGCATTGCGGCACCTGTTCGGCGACCCATGCCTGCTGCACCGGATGGCTGCGGTCGCGCGACAGCGCCTCGATCGTGGTGACGAATCGGCCCTCGCACTCGGCGATCGTGACGAGGCAGCTGCGGATCGCCTCGCCATCGATATCGACGGTGCAGGCGCCGCAGTCGCCGGTGCCGCAGCCATATTTGGTGCCAGTCAGGTTCGACGCGTCGCGCAGCGCCCACAGCAGGGGCGTTTCGGGATCCATGCGATATTCGACCGGACGGTCGTTGACCGAGAAGCGCGTCATAGGGCCCCTAGTAACGACCCCGCCGGATTAGTCACGCCAGCTCGTGTCGATCTTGTCGACCTTGCGCACCATCGCATCGAACTCGGCCTTGCCCGACTGGCCGGGGATCGCCGCCATATAGAGGTCGCGCTGGTGGACCTTGATCACATCGTCGCCAACCAGGATCGGCTTGCCCATGCTCATCGTCGCAAGCTGGATCTCGCACGCGCGCTGGAGCGCCCAATATTTGATGAAGGCGTCGGTCAGCGACTTGCCCATCACGACGGGGCCGTGGTTGCGCAGCATCAGGATGCGCTTGTCGCCGAGGTGCTCGACCAGCCGCGCGCCTTCTTCTTCGCGCACCGTGACGCCCTCGAAATCATGATAGGCGAGCTGACCCATGAAATTGCAGGCATAGAAATTGGTCGGCTGCAGCCCGCCCTCGAGCCCGCATACCGCCATCGTCGCGGTCGTATGGGTGTGGATGATCGCATGCGCGTCGGGCAACACGCGGTGGAACAGGCTGTGCTGGACGAAGCCCGCCTTGTTGACGTGCCAGGGATTATCCTCGTCGAGCTTGTTGCCGTCGATGTCGATCTTGATCAGGCTCGACGCGGTGACTTCGCTGAAATGCATGCCATAGGGGTTGATCAGGAAGGCGCCTTCCTGATCCTCGAGCTTCACCGTGATGTGGTTGAAGATCATCTCGTCCCAGCCCATCATCGCGAAGATGCGATAGCAGGCGGCGAGTTCCTGCCGCGCGGTCCATTCGGCTTCGCTGTATTTGCTGTTGCGCTTGAGCTGCGTGGCCATGGGGCAGTCCTCTTCCTCTATCGGTTTCGTCCTGCTACCTATGCCACAGCAAAAGGGGGGCGCACAATCCCGCCTGACGGCCTTCTGCGCCATGATTGTCGCGCTTTGCCGCGTTGGGGCTTGCATTTCCGCGCGAATCTCTCTAGTGGCGCTCTATCGGAACGTCGCGCTTTTGCGGCGCTTCTTTTATTGCCCGAATATCGGCGACCTATGGCGAACCGGAACGAAGCCGGGGACACAGGCCGTTTGACGAACAGGAGACGACACGGCGTATGCAGATCATCGTTCGCGACAATAATGTCGACCAGGCCCTTCGCGCGCTCAAGAAGAAGCTGCAGCGTGAGGGCGTGTATCGCGAAATGAAGCTGCGCCGTCACTACGAGAAGCCCAGCGAAAAGCGCGCCCGCGAGCGTGCCGCCGCTGTCCGCCGCGCCCGCAAGATGGAGCGCAAGCGGATGGAGCGCGACGGTATCAAGTAAGACCGTCTCCCGTTCGGGATCCTGATTCGAGAAAAGGGCGCTGCGGCAACGCGGCGCCCTTTTTCGTTTGGGCGGCGTGGACGGCCGCCACCCGCCGACGCTGGCCTTGCGCCCAAACAAAAAGGGCGGCCCGAAGGCCGCCCTTTCCTGCATCGATTGTATCGGGACTCAGTCCTGCGACGGCTGCAGGTTCACTGCGGCGAACTTGCCGCGATCGTCGACCTCGATGTCAAAGGCGACGCGGTCACCCTCTTCGAGGCCCGCCATGCCGGCGCGCTGCACCGCGCTGATGTGAACGAAGGCATCGGCCTGTCCGTCGTCGCGCGCGATGAAGCCGAAGCCCTTCGTCGTATTGAAGAATTTGACCGTTCCCGAGGTGCGCTCTCCGGTCAGCTGGCGACGGCCGCGGGCGCCGCCCGGACGGTCGCCGCCGGGGCCGCGATCGTCGCGGCGCGGAGCGAATTCCTCGACCGGCATCGGCTCGCCCTCGATCTTGAGATCGATTGCCGACACTTTGCCGTTGCGTTCGACAAGCGTGAAGCCGAGCGGCTGGCCCGAAGCGAGACCCTGAAGCCCCGCCTGTTCGACGGCGCTGATGTGCACAAACACGTCTTCGCCGCCGTCGTCGCGCGCAATGAAGCCGAAACCCTTCGCCGGGTTGAAGAACTTCACCTGGCCCTGGCCTTCGCCGACGACCTGCGCAGGCATCCCGCCGCCGCGTCCGCCGCCGAAGCCACCGCGGTCCCCACCGCCGAAGCCGCCGCCGCGATCGCCGCCGCCGAAGCCGCCGCCACGGTCACCGCCGCCGAAACCGCCGCGATCGCGGTCTCCGAAGCCGCCGCGCCCGCCGCCATAGCTATCGCCGCCATAGGGCGCAGGTTCGAAGCTGTCGAAATTGCCGAAGTCATCGCGCTTGCCGCGTCCGCGATGGCCACGGCGATCCTTGTTGAAACTCATTGCTTGATAGTCGCTTTCGGTCGTCCGCACCCCATTTACCCGGCTCCTTGCGCCGGACGGGGACGCAACTCACCACAGGCACAGACTCGCCCCGTGCCACACACAGCGCAAGATATAACCTAATTATCCACAGGCTGCGAACAGAAAATTCAAAAAGCCGAAGCAGAATTTTGCACGCTTTACCGCGCGCTTGAGCAAGGGGGGTGGGTGCGGGGAAACCAGTCATTGAGCGGCGGGGCCGCTTGGCCTAAGGCGGGGTCCATGACTGTCCATTTCCACGAAGAAGATCTGCCCGAAGGCGCGCTGGGACCCGGCGCGGTCGCGGTGGACACCGAAACCATGGGTTTGAACCCGCTGCGCGACCGGCTGTGCGTCGTCCAGATCAGCGACGGGTCGGGCGACGAGCATCTCGTGCGCTTCGGCCCCGGCAGCGCCTATGACGCCCCGGTGCTGAAGGCGGTGCTATCCGATCCGAACCGGCTGAAAATCTTTCATTTTGCGCGGTTTGACATCGCCGCGATCGAGCATGCGCTGGGGATCGTGACGGCGCCCGTCTATTGCACCAAGATCGCATCGAAGCTGGTCCGTACCTATACCGACCGACATGGCCTCAAAGAGCTGGTGCGCGAGTTGCTGGGACAGGATGTGTCGAAGCAGCAGCAATCGAGCGACTGGGGCGCGGCGGAACTTTCGGACGCGCAGCGCGATTATGCCGCGAGCGACGTGCGCTTCCTCCATGCGATGAAGGACGTGCTCGACGTGCGGCTTGCGCGCGAAGGGCGCACCCATCTGGCGCAGGCCTGTTTCGATTTCCTGCCGACGCGCGCGGCGCTCGATCTCGCGGGCTGGCCCGAAATCGACATTTTCGCGCACACGTAAGAAGAGCGATTCGCGAATGTCCGAACGCGCCGACCATGATCGCACCATGCGCCGCATGTGGGCCGCAAGCGGGTCGAGCCACGACCGCGTCGTGCGCATATTGCGCTTTGGCCTGCCGCTCGTCATCGGGGTGATCGCGGCGGTGCTCGTCTTTTCGCCCTTCACCCAGCGCACCGAAATCAGCTTCCTGCTCGCCAAGGACAAGGTCGACATGGCGAGCGAGCGGATGAAGGTGACGCGTGCCGAATATCGCGGCCAGGATTCGAAGGGCCAGCCCTTCGCGCTGCTCGCCGGGAGCGCGGTACAGAAGAGTTCGGCCGAGCCGATCGTGCGGATGAGCCAGCTGTCGGGCGCGATCAGGCTCAATGACGGCCCCGCGACGATCGCCGCGGCCGAGGGGCAATATGATATGGACACCGAGAAGGTGTCGGTGCCGGGGACCGTGCGGGTACGCAGCGCGAGCGGATACCGGCTCGACGCGAGCAACGTTGCAATCGACCTCAAGAGCCGAAGCCTTGCCGGGACCGGCGGAGTCAACGGCGCATTGAATATCGGACAATTTTCGGCCAACCAGCTGTCGGCCGACCTCGACCAGCGCGTCGTGCGCCTGACGGGCAACGCGCGGCTGCGGATCAACCAGGGAGCGCTGGGTAAATGAAGGGGCTTTGGACGATGAAGAGCGGCTTGCTCGCGGGCGCAGGCTTCGCACTCACCAGCCTTGCGATCCTGAGCGCGGGGCAGGGCGGTAGCGCCGCGCAGGCGCAGGCGCTCGCGAATCACAACAGCAACGCGCTGGTCGATTTCAATGCCGGCAGCATCGAGGTGCAGGATCGCGCCGACCGCGTCGTGCTGTCGGGCGGGGTGACGGTAACGCAGGCGGGGCTGACGGTGCGCGCGCCGCGGATGACCGTCGCCTATACGCGGGCGGGCGGCACCGACGTCAACCGGCTCGACGCCACCGGCGGCGTGACGGTGAACAAGGGCGACGAGACCGCCAAGGGCAATGTCGCGATCTATGACCTCGACAAAAGGCTGATCACGATGGTCGGCAACGTCCAGTTGCAGCAGGGCGCCAATCACCTGCAGGGCGGGCGGCTGGTGATCGACCTCACCAGCGGCCGCGCGACGGTCGACGGCCGCGGCGCCGCACGCGGGCCCGACGGCAATCCGGTCACCGGCGGGACCAACGGACGCGTCACCGGCACCTTCAGTGTGCCGCAAAGGAAGCAATAACCTTAGTCGTTAAGATTTGGGCAAGCGCGCCGCGCGAGGATCGCGGGCGGGGACCAGATCCATTGCGGTGCCGGGGGGCGGCCGCGCGAGCGAGGCGTTCCCCATGCGTTATGCAACCTTCCTACCCCGCCGGCGGCCGATGTTCGGACGCCGCACCGAAGCAGCCGAGGTCGTCGCGGCGCGGCCGACGCGCGAGGAACGACGGCTGGTACAAAGCATCGTCCGGCTGATGGGGCCGGCGAAGCCCCGCTGAGCGCGCGGGGCGGAGTCCGCCCAGGTCGATTTGGGGGTGGTGAGCGGACTTCGCTCTGGTGCACCCCGGCGAAAGCCGGGACCCAGAGCGGCACAACGCGACACTAGCTCTCTCACTCCCTGGGGCCCGGCTTTCGCCGGGGATCACAATATCCACCTCCGGTCGTATGCGGTCATACGTCATCCCGGACTTGATCCGGGATCCACCGCAGCGCTGAAGTCATGGACCCCGGATCAAGTCCGGGGTGACGATGATGGTTAGGGCGGCCTCCTGTCGATTCCGGTCATTCGATCGAGATCGGCACGAGTGCGGGTATAGCCCCACACCAGTCATTCGCCCCCGCCGCGCCAGGACGCTTGGCGGATGGCCCGTGCGTCCCTACATGGGGCGACCATGCCGCCCGATACCGCTACCTCCGCCGATCGCAACCGCGAACCGCCCGTGCTTGCGACACTCGGGCGTTTCATGCCCTATCTGTGGCCCGCGGGGCAGACCGAGCACAAGGTCCGCATCGTCCTTGCCGCGCTGATCGTGCTCGCATCGAAGGGCGTGCAGCTGTCGATGGGCTTCCTTTATGGCGCCGCGATCGACCGGATGGCGCCGGGGATGGAAGAGGGCGTCGCGCTCGCGATCGGGCTCGTCGTCGCCTATGCCGGCGCGCGCTTCGCCGGGGTGCTGTTCGATAACCTCCGCAATGTGGTATTCGAGCGCGTCGGGCAGGATGCGACGCGCGAACTGGCGATCGCGACCTTCACCCATTTGCACGCGCTGTCGCTGCGTTTCCATCTTGCGCGACGGACGGGCGAGGTCACCAAGGTGATCGAGCGCGGCACCAAGAGCATCGATACGATGCTTTATTTCCTGCTGTTCAACATTGCACCGACGATCATCGAGCTCGCCGCGGTGCTGATCATCTTCTGGACCAAGTTCAGCTTTGGCCTCGCCAGTGCGACGGCGCTGATGGTTGTCGTCTATATCATCTTCACGCGGCGGGTGACCGACTGGCGCAACGCGCTGCGCACGCGGATGAACGACCTCGACACGCTGACGATCGGGCGCAGCGTCGACAGCCTGCTCAATTACGAGACGGTGAAATATTTCGGCGCCGAGGAACGCGAGGCTGCGCGCTACCGCGACGTGGCCGACCAATATGCCCGCGCCGCGGTGAAGAGCGAGAACAGCCTCGCCTGGCTCAACATCGGGCAGAGCTTCATCACCAACGCCGCGATGGCGGGGACGATGGCCTATACCGTCTGGGGCTGGTCGGTCGGAGAGTACAAGGTCGGCGACGTCGTGCTGGTGAACACCTTGCTCGCGCAGCTCTTTCGCCCGCTCGACCTGCTCGGCATGGTGTACCGGACGATCCGCCAGGGGCTGATCGACATGGAGGCGATGTTCCGCCTGATCGACACCCCGCCCGAGATCAGCGACGCGCCGGGCGCGCCAGCGCTCGTCGTCAATGGCGGTGCGGTGAGTTTCGAGGATGTCGTCTTCGGTTACGAGCCCGACCGCACGATCCTGAACGGCGTCAGCTTCGCCGTCGGGGCGGGCGAGACGCTGGCGATCGTCGGGCCGTCGGGCGCGGGCAAGTCGACGATCGCGCGGTTGCTCTACCGTTTCTATGACCCGCAGGGCGGGCGCGTGACCATCGACGGGCAGGACATCAAGGCAGTGACGCAGCAAAGCCTGCGCGCCGCGATCGGCATCGTCCCGCAGGATACCGTCCTGTTCAACGATTCGATCGGTTATAACATCGCCTATGGCCGCGCCGACGCCAGCGTCGAGGAGATCGGGGCGGCGGCGCAGGGCGCGGCGATCGACGGTTTCATCGCGCTGCTGCCGCAGGGCTATGAGACCGAGGTCGGCGAGCGCGGGCTGAAGCTGTCGGGCGGCGAGAAGCAGCGGGTCGCGATCGCGCGCACCCTGCTCAAGAATCCACCGGTCCTGATCCTCGACGAAGCGACGAGCGCGCTCGACAGCCGCACCGAGGCGGCGATCCAGGACACGCTCGAGCGCATCGCCGAGCGGCGGACGACGCTGGTGATCGCGCACCGCCTGTCGACGGTGGTGAATGCCGACCGGATCGTCGTGCTCGAGAAAGGCCGAGTCGCAGAGACCGGAACGCACGACCAGCTGCTCGCGATGCGCGGGCTCTACGCCGACATGTGGGCGCGGCAGCAGGCCGAGCGCGAGGAGGGGACGGTTTAGGCCGCGGCGGCGCAGGAAAGGTCGTGATGACGTTTTCCGGGCGATCGGGAACGTCTGCTCCCCGCCCGCAACGGCGCCTTCCGCCCGCTTTACCGCTTCCGCCCGAAATGCCCGGGCAGCGACGTCGCGCGGGTCAGGCCGGGTCGCCAGGTATCGAGCTTGGGCGCCGGCACGATCTGGAAGTCGGCGACGCTGTCGGCGGTGCGCAGGTCGTCGCCGTGCGAAGCGCGCAGTCGCATCGTCTCGACCGGCTTGTCGGTTTCGAGCCCGAAGCGGTTGCCCGAGACCCAGCGTACCGTGCCGAGCATCGGTTCGTGCCCGGGCAGGAACACCGTCATCCGCTCGCCGATATTGAGGCTGTGCGGGCCTTGCCCGCCGATTCCGGTCTCGGAAACATTGCGGATAGTGACATCGAAACGGCCGAGCCGCTGGCAGCCGAGCGACCCCTTTACCAGCCGCGACTGCCGCGGCTGGCGCTTTTCATCCGGAACTGATGAGGCCGTGGGGGCCTCGGGACTCGACATAGGCGACCAACATTCTTCACCGCCCGTCACCCACGCCAGGCGGTCATTTTGGTCCCATCGCTGCCATAACGCGCGAAGGTAAATTTTCGTTTGTGCTGTTTTCTAATTATTTCGCGGGCGGCAAACCGCCGAAAGTAACCAGGCTTTCGTGCCCTTCGGCCGAAATAGCGGAAACGCCGAAGAAATTATCGTCGACGATGATCGCGGGCAAAATCAATTCGTTAGCGGCGTCCGACGGAACGACGCGCGAATCCGACCAGTCGTCGCGATCGGCGCGGCGCCAATGGACGCGATAGGCGGCAGCGTCCTTAACGGGCGACCAGCGAACGATGGTGTCGGAGCTCACCGCGCCGTCGATGCTGACGCTCTCGGGAGCGGCCGGCGCGTCCGCGAGTTCGCGGGCGAGGGCGACGTTGAGCGCGGTGACGCGCGCCAGATAGGGGAAGTCCATCTCGTCGACCGTGTCGCCAAATTTCCGGCCGTTTTCGGTCCGCAAATCCTGATGCTGGTGATCATAATCCTCGATCCCGACGGTGAAGCGTATCGCGGGATAGCCGAGCTCGAGCGAAGGCAGGTGATCGCCGCCGCGACGGAAGCGGTCGGGGCGGCGCACCGCGAGGACGTCGAGCCCGATTGCCGGATTGGCCGCCGCCGCACGCACCGCCGCCTTGGCGAGCGCGCGCGACGGCCCGTCGTCCTCGCCGCCGATACCGCGGCGCGCGAGCTGCGCCGCGAGATCCTCGGAGGCGCGAATGCCTTCGCTGAACACGCGGACCCGGTCCGCAACGACCGTGCCGTCGGTGCCGCGGGTGCCGCCGACGATGTCGTTGTTGAGCATCGCGGTGACCTGCCAGCCCTTTTCCTTCGCATGGGCGGCGAGCAGCTTGCCGCCCCAGAGCCCCTGTTCCTCGCCCGAGAGCAGCGCATAGACGATCGTCGCGCGATGCTTGTCCTTCGAGAGCAGGCGCGCTGCCTCTAGGACCAGCGCGGTGCCCGAGCCGTCGTCGTTCGCGCCGGGGGCGTCGGCGGTGAAATTCATCGGGTCGCTGACGCGGCTGTCGATATGGCCGGCGATCATGATCACGCGGTCGGGGTCGCTGCCCTTCTGGATCGCAAGGACATTCTGCACGATCACGCCCGACGGCGCGCGCGGTCCTTCGAAACGGTCGCTGATCCGCTCGATCGTCAGGCAGCCGCCGCACGCTTTTGAAATGCGCTGGAATTCGGCAGCGCCCCAGTTGCGCGCGGCGCCGATGCCGCGCTTCGGATCGGTCGTCGACGACAGCGTATGGCGGGTGCCGAAGGAGACGAGTTTTTCGACCAGTGCTTTCAGGCGCGCGGGATCGGGGGCGGGCGCGGTGTCCCCGGCGGAAGCGGCGGCGGGGGCGGCGAGCAGCAGCGCGGCGGCGAAAGTGGCTCTGAGCATGATGCTTCATGCGGCCTGCCCCGCGCCGACGCAAGAGGGCCCGCCGGCGCCTGGATGCCGGCGGGCCAGTTGGCTCTCTTCTATGCTTCGGGCTTAACCGAGGCCCGAATAGTCGACGTCGACGACGCGGCCATAGCGGACGTCGCAGCTGAACTTGCCCTTGTCGTACGAGCCGCCGCGACCCCAGCGGCCGCCGTAGCCGTCGCGGACGACGACGCGGCCCTTGACGCGATAGCCGTCGCGCTTGCGGTCGATGCTCGTTACCTGCGTGACGTCGGTGCGGCCATAGCGGCTCGTCCCGCGCTCGACGGCGTTGACGCACTGGCTGACGGCGCCGCGGCTGTTGCCATAGCGGTTATAGTCATAGCCGTAGCCGTAGCGCGGGTCATTGTCGTAGCGGCCGCGGTCGTAGCGACCGTCGTAACGGCCGTAGCGGTCGTCGTAGCGGTCATAACGGTCGTAACGGTCGCGGTCGTTGTTGGACGACGACAGGATCGCGGCGAGTCCGCCGAGGACGACGGCGCCCGCGATGACTTCGCCCGCACTGATGCCGTCGCGGTCGTGGCGATCGCGCGCAGCGGCGGGGGCAGCGCTCACCAGCATCGCGCCGGCGGTGGCCGCACCAATCGCGGCCTTGGTCCAAGATGTATTCACAGCCATGGTTCGGTCTCCAGATAGCGCAGGCGGCACCCGTGCGGCCTGTTGTCATCCTTTTACCGAGTCGGCGGTGACGCGGCCCTGAACCCGCCGCTTATCTGGCGTTAAGCCTTGGTTTTGCTGGCGTTCATAAACAAAAGGCCCCGTACCGGCGGTACAGGGCCCGGTCCGTCGCTCGTCGCCGGTTCAGCCGAAGCTGACGTCGACGACGCGGCCACCCCGAAAGCTGCAGCCAAAGCTGCGCACCTCGCCGCCGAGGCGCGAGGCGGTTCCGGTGACGTACCAGCCGCCGTTGTTCGGCTCGGTCTTGGTGATGCTGTCGACGCGGGCGTCGTCGCCCATTTCGCCCTCGACCGCCCAGCTGCAGGCGTCGGCGGCGCGGGCTTCGGCCTCGCCATTGCCATAGGGGCGGACTTCGGTGGCGCCGTCGCCATAGGGGCGCGCGTCGTCGGCGGGCGGATCATAGTTGGGCGCATCCTGTCGCGGCTCGCGATAGGGCGGGTCATAGCGGTCGTCGCGGTCGCGGCGTTCGGCCTTGCCCTTGCTCGCGGCGCTGGCGATCGCGGCGATGGTGCCGATGATCAGCAGGCCGCCGATGACGTCGCCGGCATCGATATCGTCGCGGTGACGGTGGCCCCAGCCATAGCCATGACCATATCGGTCGCGGGCTTCGGCGGGGGTGGCGCTGACGCCGACCGAGGTGAGGATGATCGCGGTCGCGGTGGCGAGGCCGGTGAACTTGCGCATGGGCGGGATACTCCGCAGGCGCGGGCAAGGGACGCTCCCACCCGCAACAGGATTCGCTGTTACGCCCGCCATGCTTTCGCGCCGCTGAACCGTGGCGCCGCCGCGATGAAAGGAAAGGCCCGCCTTCCGTGTGGAGGGCGGGCCTGACGGGACCCTCGTGACGGTGACCAGACCAGTCGGGGTCGTTCAGCAGACGCAGCGCGGTTTCGGTTTCGGCTTCCACTTCTTCTTCGGAGCATAGCGTTTCCGGACCGGCGCATTTTCATAATAGGTCTTGGTGGTGGTCTCGACCGTCTCGGTGACCAGCGGGGCGCCGTTGATGATCGTCGTGACAACGACGCCGGGCGTGTACCAGCCATAGCCGTAACCATAGCCGCTGCTGTATGAGTAGGCGCCGGGGTAAGTGCCGCCGTGATGCCAGGCATAGCCGCCCTGATGATGGCGGCCGCGGCCCTCCCACCATTCGTCGCACTTCTTCTTGTCGGCTTCGTTGCCGATCGCGGCGCCGGCCAGCGCACCGACACCGCCGCCGATCAGCGTGCCTGCGGTGCGGTCGCCATGCCCGGCGACGCGGTTGCCGACGACGCCCCCCACGACGCCTCCGACAACCGCTCCGGTCGCTGTGCCCCCCCGGCCACAGCGACGCGCCATCTCCGCATCCTCGGGATCGGGATGGCCGCCGTAATAGGGATCATAATAGGGCGGCGGCGGATAGCCCGCGCCATGGCCCTCGACCGTGCCCTCGTAAGTGCCTTCGTAGCGACGACCGTCGGGCGCGTCGTAAGTGCCGGTCCAGCTTCCGGTCCAGCGGCCCTCTGCGTCATAGCCCCCTTCGACATGGCGATAGTCGGTCTCGCTCGGCACGCGATCGGGATAGCCGGTATAGACCCGGACGTCGGGGGCGGCGGGGGCGCCATAGTCGAGCTTCGGCGCGGGATCCGCGGCACGCGCGACGCCACTCGTCAGCAACACCGTTCCGACGGCCGCCCCCAGAAGCAAGATCGTGCGCATTCTAAACTCCCTGTTACCCTGGCCGCGCCGTCCGCATCGCTGCGTCGGCGAGCGACTGGTTAACAGTTTGTTATCAAATCAGGGTGATTCTCGCGAATCTGTTAACCCTGAGTTTTGCGTCCCGATTTGGGTCAGGCCGATTTGGGTCAGGACGCCAGCGCTGCGGCGATGCGCGCGACGAGACTTTCGGCGCCCGACTGATCCTCTGCGGTGAAGCGCGCCGGCGACGGGCTGTCGAGGTCGAGGACGCCGATTAGTCGGTCGTCGGCGACGATCGGGACGACCAGCTCGCTGCGGCTGTCGGCGTCGCAGGCGATATGGCCCGGAAAAGCGTGGACATCCTCGACGCGCTGCGTCTCGCGAAGCCGCGCCGCGGCGCCGCACACCCCCTTGTCGAGCGGAATGCGGATGCACGCAGCCTTGCCCTGGAACGGGCCGAGGACGAGTTCGGTCCCGTCGAAGCGGTAGAAGCCCGCCCAGTTGAGGTCGGGAATCGCCTGCCATACCAATGCCGTGACGTTGGCCATATTGGCGATGCCGTCGGGCTCGCCCGCGACGAGCGCCTCGGCCGCGTCGGCGGCCTCTGCCCACAGCGTTGCGGGGTCGGTTGCCGAAAAGGAGAGAGCGTAGGACATGTGGGCTCCCTATTCGACCTTCAGTCCGGTCCATTTGGCGGCGAAGGCATATTTGTCCGCCGCCTCGGCGATGATCTTGTCGACCGGCTTGCCCGACCCGTGACCCGCGCGCGTTTCGACGCGGATCAGGTGCGGCTTGGGGCCGATATCCTCATGCTGCAGTTCGGCGGTGTATTTGAAGCTGTGCCCCGGCACGACGCGGTCGTCGGTGTCGGCCGTGGTGACGAGAATCGCCGGATAGGCCGCGCCGCCCTTGATATTGTGATAGGGCGAATAGCCAAGGAGGTTCCGGAAATCGGCTTCCTTCGACGGATAGCCATAATCATCGGTCCAGTAGCGGCCGGCGGTGAAACGGTCGAAGCGCAGCATGTCCATCACGCCGACCGCGGGCAGCGCCGCAGCGAACAGATCGGGGCGCTGGTTCGTCACTGCGCCGACAAGCAGGCCGCCGTTCGACCCGCCCTCGATGACGAGCTGACCCTTGCCTGCGATCCCCTCTGCGATCAGATGTTCTCCCGCGGCAATGAAGTCGTCGAACACATTCTGTTTCTTGTCGAGCCGGCCGGCATCGTGCCACGCCTTCCCATATTCGCCGCCGCCGCGCAGGTTAGCGACCGCGAACACGCCGCCCTTGTCCATCCACGCGAGCTTGGTGGGCGAGAAGCCCGGCACCTGCGACACGTTGAACCCGCCATAGCCGTAGAGGAGGGTGGGCGATCCCTTGCTGCGATCGAGCCCCTTTTTCATCACGACGAACATCGGGATCTGCGTGCCGTCCTTCGACTTGTAGAAACGCTGTTCGACCGAAAATTGCTTGGGGTCGAAGGTCAGCTTGGGCGCGGCGAACACCTCGCTCTTGCCGGTCACCGTATCGAGGCGGAAGATCGTCGTCGGCGTCGCGTAGCTCGAAAATTCGTAAAAGGTTTCCGCGTCCCTCGGATTGCCGCCAAAGCCCTTCGCCGACCCGATATCGGCCAGACGGATTGCTGAAATCGGCTTGCCGTCGAGCCCGATCATCACCGCCTGCGACTTGGCGTCGCCGAGATAGGACAGGATGATGCGGTTGCCGACGCGCGAGGCGCCGACGAGTGTCGACTGGCTCTCCGGGACCAGTTCAGTGATTTCGCCGGGCTTGCGGATGTCGAGCGACACAAGGCGCGCGCGCGGCGCCCCCTTGTTGGTCAGGAAGGTGAAGCGGGTGCCCGCGTTGGTGACATATTCCCAATTGTTTGCATAGTCGTCGACGAGCGGGATCGCCGCGCCGCCCTTCGCAGGATGCAGTGTCAGGCCATAGCGTTCGTCGGTCCCCTTGGACGAGACAACAAGGACATATTTTCCGTCGTCGGTGACGACCGCGCTGTGGTTGAGCTTCGGCTCGTCGGGGGTGGCGTGGATCAGCACGTCCTCGCTCTGCGGCGTGCCGAGCTTGTGGAAATAGACCGCGTGATTTTCGTTGAGCGACTGGAAGGCCTGGCCTTCCTTCGGCTCTGGGAAACGCGAATAGTAAAAGCCGCTGCCGTCCTTCGCCCAGTCGAGCGCCGAGAATTTGACCCAGCGGATCTCGTCGCTGGTGTCTTGTCCCGTCGCGACGTCCTTGACGCGGACGATGCGCCAGTCGGTGCCGCCGTCCTGCACCGAATAGAGCAGATATTTGCCGTCTTCCGAGGGGTTCCATTCGCCGAGCGCGGTCGCGCCGTCCTTTGCCCAGGCGTTGGGGTCGATCAGCACGCGGCCCTCGCCCTTCAGTCCGTCGCGGACATACAGCACCGACTGCGGCTGCAGCCCGTCGTTGCGCGTGTAGAAATAGTGCGTCCCCGCCTTCGTCGGCAGGCCAAAGCGTTCGTAATTATAGAGTTCGGTCATCCGCTTGCGGAACGCGTCGCGGCCGGGAAGCGTCGCAAGATAGGCGTCGGTGACCTTGTTTTGCTCGGCAACCCACGCCGCGACCTTCGGATTGACGCGAACATCGTCCTCCAGCCAGCGATAGGGGTCAGCGACGTCGACGCCGAATTGCCGATCGACCGTCGAGCCGCGTTCGGTCGCCGGATAGGCGAGCGCCGGGGCAGGGGCCGCGGCGGAATCGGCGGCGTTTGCAGCGGTCGGCGCAGCGGCGGGCGTCATCATCAGCGCGACCAGCGCAAGCGGCGCGCGCATATCTTTACAGGGCATGGCAAGGCGATCCTCATCGTCGGAGCAACAATCGTGCGCCATTATGTAAGGATAGAAAGAGGCCGGGCAAGCGGATTTGGGCATCGATTTTGGGTGCCGGCCATATTTTGAGCGGCCAGTCGGCGGGGCCGCTGCAGATCGCTCGACGGCCGGGCGCGGCCGGCGATCGTCTGCAAAAAGATCGCCGCAAATCAGCATGTACCACTTCGGCACATCTTCCCCGGTGCCCTACTTTCATGGTTTCCGAAATGCTAAAACTCCGAGTCGCCGGGCGTGACGAACCGAATGAAGGGCGCGCCGGGCGTGGGGGAAAAGACATGAAAAAACCGCTTGCTGCTATGGCCTTGCTCCTTGCATCCGCGCTTCCGGTTGCGGCGCAGGCCGCCGTGACGATCACCTTCGACGACAAGGCGACGATTTCGAGCAGCAATGATTTCAAGTCGCAGCTGAACGCGCTGGGCCTCACGAAATATTCGTCGGACGACGTTTCGCTGGTCCTCACCGAAAATTCGATCATCACCTTCTATCTGCTTGGTTCGGAAAGCGGCTTCAACGACAGTTTCGCGACGATTTCGACCCCCAATCTGATCAAGAGCGAGAACACGCCCTTCCAGAACAATTTCGGCGCGCCGGTTTCGATCGGCAGCGGCGCGTTCAATGCCGGCAGTCTCGCCGGCCGCCTGAATTTCTCGAGCGTCGGCGGGAAGCCGGCGACGGTCGGGGACGACGGCTTCGGCATCTTCCTGACCAAAATGCAGAAGAGCGGCACTTCCGTTTCGACCTTCTATTTCGGTTATGACGACCAGATTCAGGGCGCCGACAACGATTATGACGATCTGATCATCAAGGCCGTCGTCACCTCGGCGGTGCCCGAGCCCGCGACCTGGGCGATGTTCCTGCTCGGCTTTGCCGCTGTCGGCGGCGCGATGCGCGCGCAGCGCCGGAAGGGGAAGCTTTCCGTTTCCTATGGCTGAGGCCTCGGTTCGGCGACCGGCCGGGCGAGCCTCCGCATTATCGAACATGAAAAAGGGCGGCAGTCCCTGCGGACGCCGCCCTTGATCTTTTGTCGCTGGAAGCCGCGGCTTACGCGTCTTCGAATTCGTCCTCGGTCAGCACCGGACCCGAATCCTGACCCTTGGCATCGACGTCGCGGTCGACGAATTCGATGATCGCGATCGGCGCGGCGTCCGAGGCGCGGATGCCGGCCTTGATGATGCGGGTATAGCCGCCGTTGCGGTCCTTGTAGCGCTCGGCGAGGACATCGAACAGCTTCGCGAGCTGCGTGTCGTCCATCAGGCGGCTCTTGGCGAGACGGCGGTTGGCAAGGCCGCCGCGCTTCGCGAGCGTGACCAGCTTTTCGACATAGGGACGCAGTTCCTTCGCCTTGGCGACGGTCGTCGTGATCTGCTCGTGCTTGATGAGCGAGGCCGACATGTTGCGGAACATCGCGATGCGATGCGCGCCGGTGCGTTGAAGCTTCCGGCCACCCGATTTATGACGCATGATTTCTTCCTTCGTTCGTTAAGGGCCCGTGTGAGGTAGCCCAGACCAGGTCGATTATCGGGCCGACCCATTCCCGTTGTGGGGCCCGGCTTTCGCCGGGCCGCAAGATCAGCCGAGAAGCTCTTGTTCGAGCTTCTTCGCCATTTCCTCGATATTCTCCGGCGGCCAGCCGGGGATGTCCATGCCGAGGCGCAGACCCATCGACGACAGCACTTCCTTGATTTCGTTCAAGGACTTGCGGCCGAAGTTCGGCGTGCGGAGCATTTCGGCTTCGGTCTTCTGAACGAGATCACCGATGTAGATGATGTTGTCGTTCTTGAGGCAGTTCGCCGAACGGACCGACAGTTCGAGCTCGTCGACCTTCTTGAGAAGGAAGCGGTTGAGCTGGTTGACGTCCGATTCCTCGGTCGCGGCCGAGGGGGCCGCCATGCCGATCAGGCCGCTGTCGTTCATCGCCTCTTCGAAGTGGACGAAGACCTGCAGCTGGTCCTGGAGGATGCGCGCCGCATAAGCGACGGCGTCTTCCGGGGTGACCGTGCCGTCGGTTTCGACGGTCAGGCTCAGCTTGTCGAAATCGAGCTCCTGGCCGATACGCGCATTGTCGACCTTGTAGGCGACCTGGCGGACGGGCGAGTAGAGCGAGTCGACCGGGATTAGGCCGATCGGCGCGTCGGCCGGGCGGTTCGCGGTCGCGGGGACGTAACCCTTGCCGGTGTCGGCGACGAGTTCCATGTTCAGCGTCGCGCCGTCGTCGAGGTGGCAGATGACATGGTTCGGGTTCATCACCTTGATGTCACCCGACACCATGATGTCGCCCGCCTTGACGGTCGCGGGACCGGTCGCCGAGAGCTGCAGCCGCTTCGGGCCTTCGCCTTCCATCTTGAGGGCGATCTGCTTCACGTTGAGGACGATGTCGGTGACATCTTCGCGCACGCCGGCAAGGCTCGAGAATTCGTGCAGAACATTCTCGATCTTGATCGACGTAATGGCCGCACCCTGGAGCGACGACAGCAGCACGCGGCGCAGCGCGTTGCCAAGCGTCAGACCGAAACCGCGCTCAAGCGGTTCGGCGACGAAGGTCGCCTTGCGCTTGCCGTCGCCGCCGGCCTTGATTTCCAGGTTGCTGGGCTTCTTCAATTCCTGCCAGTTCCGGATATTGACAGTCATGGACTTCCCTTCGCTATGGGCGGGGCGGCTGGGGTCGGCAGCGGTCCCGCGGAGATATTGCGGCGGCACGGCGGCCGAAGCCGCCGTTCCGGAAAAAGGTGTCAGACGCGGCGGCGCTTGGCCGGGCGGACACCATTATGCGGGATCGGCGTCACGTCGCGGATCGACGTGATATGGAACCCGACAGCCTGCAGGGCGCGGAGAGCCGATTCGCGGCCTGCGCCGGGGCCCTTGACCTCGACTTCGAGGGTGCGGACGCCGTGTTCGGCGGCCTTCTTGCCCGCGTCTTCGGCGCACACCTGCGCGGCGTACGGGGTCGACTTGCGGCTGCCCTTGAAGCCCATCATGCCGGCGCTCGACCAGGCAATCGCATTGCCCTGCGCGTCGGTGATGGTGATCATCGTATTGTTGAAGGTCGCGTTGACGTGGGCCACACCCGACGAGATATTCTTGCGTTCGCGCCGACGAAGGCGCTGCGGTTCACGAGCCATGATGAAATCCTAACCTAAATCCGTAAAGCGGGCCGGGGCACAAGCCGGTGAAGGCGGCCGCCGGCGCGAAAAACCGGCTTACTTCTTCTTGCCGGCGATCGGCTTCGCCTTGCCCTTGCGGGTGCGCGCATTGGTGTGCGTGCGCTGGCCGCGGACGGGAAGGCCCTTGCGATGACGCAGGCCACGATAGCAGGCGAGGTCCATCAGGCGCTTGATGTTCATCGCCGTGTTGCGGCGAAGGTCACCCTCGACGGTGTGGTCGGCGTCGAGCGTTTCGCGGATCTGCAGGATCTCGGCGTCGCTGAGGTCCTGGACGCGGCGGCTGTGGTCGATGCCCAGCTTGTCGGCGATGTCGACGGCGGTCTTGCGACCGATGCCGTGGATGTAGGTGAGCGCGATGATGACGCGCTTGTTGGTGGGCAGGTTGACGCCCGCGATACGTGCCATTGGTAACTTTCTCCTGCTCCACAGGGTCGCTGGCAACGACCCCATCTCAAAGCGTCTGATTTCCAACGCAAAAAACGGACCACGAACACGCTTGGAGCGTTTCGCCGTCCGGTCAGGCTGTCGGAATGGTGCGCAGGTAAGGCGAGTCGGGCAGAAAGTCAAGGGAAGTGCGGCCATTTGCACCGCTCCGCCATTCGTGCCACAGCGCAGGCGTGACCGAGGCCGCCGACCGCCCTGCCATCTGGCTCGACCCGCTCGCCGATCATGTGCTGGCGCATGGCATTGCGGCGTCGAGCCTGCGCGCGCTGGCCCGTGCGGCCGGAACCAGCGATCGGATGCTCCTTTATTATTATCCCGACAAGGGCGCGCTGCTTGCTGCCGTGCTCGAACGCGCCGCGGGGCGGATGACGGCGCTGCTCGACGCGGCGGCCCCGGCCCAGCCTCTGGGAGCAGAGGACCTGCGCGCGCGGATCGTCCCGATGCTTCGTGAGCCGGTTGCGGCCCCATTCATGCGTCTGTGGCTGGAACTTGCCGCACGGGGCGCTGCGGGCGACGCGCTGGCGCGGCGCGTCGGCGCAGCGATCGGCGGCGGCCTTATCGTGTGGATCGAGGCCCATCTGCTTCCCGATGCTGGCCCGGCAGCCGCCGCGCGATTGCTGGCGGAAATCGAAGGCCTGGTCCTTCTCGACAGTCTGGGAATGACGAGCGTGGTCGATCAGGCGCTCGGCTGAATGCGGTTCAGCCAGCAGCCGAGGAAGATTGCGACCGCCCCACCCCACAGGATCGACGCACCCGCCGACGCCAGATTGTTGCTATTCGCCGCGTAAAGCTCCGGCACCACGACCATCGCGACACTGTCGAGCGTGATGGCCGCAGCCGTGGCGATTGCGCTCGCCAGAGCCATCTGGTCGCTGCGCAGTCCCGCTAGCGCCCTTAACAGCAGCAGCACGGGCAAGGTTCCCGGTATCAACGCCGCATAGACGATCCAGCGCGCCGTGCCGGCGTACCAGCCGGAATCGCCGATCCAGCGGCAGACCAATGCCCCGACGAACCAGACGACGACCCCCATCCCGACGATGATCGCGAGTTGGCGCGTGGTGAAGGGAAGGTGCCGGTCCTGTGCTGCCATGGTAGAGCTCCTTTATGTAGCATGTGCTACAGAGGCGAATAGCACGATGTAGCACATGCTACAACAGGCCGGCTCATCGGCGCCGTTGCGTCAGGCGTTGTAGGCGATGGTGGCGGCGCGGTCGTGTAGCCGGCTGACGACCGCCCGGTGAATGCCGGGGGAGCAGGCGATGACACCGAAGGCTTGCGCGCGCGGCGTATTGAAGACCAGCGGTTCGCCGAATGCGTCGGTGACGACGGCCCCGGCCTCGGTCGCAATCAGCGCCGCAGCGGCGACGTCCCACTCGAACCCCCAGCGCAGCGTCGCGACCAGGTCGGCGCGGTCGTCGGCGACGAGCGCCATGCGCAGCGCGATGCTGTTCGGCTTCGTCACCATGATCAGGTCGCGGTCGATCTTCGGCAGGCTGTCGGCGGGGACGCGCGATCCATCGAAGATCATCCGGCGGCTGGCGCGCAGCGTTTCGCCGTTCAAGGTCGCGCCCTTGCCCTTTTGCGCGACCCACAGCTCGTCGAGCGCGGGGGCATAGAGCACGCCGAGCTCGGGTTGGCCGTCGATCACCAGCGCGACCGACACGCACCAGCCGGGGCGGCCGCGGATGAAATCGCGCGTGCCGTCGATCGGGTCGACGCACCACATGGCGCGGCACGACAGGCGGTCCTCATTGTCGGCGGTCTCTTCGGAGAGCCAGCCAGCCTCGGGCACCATCGCGCCGAGCACGGCTTTCAGCCGCGCATCGACGGCCAGGTCGACGTCGCTGACCGGATTGTCGTGCGACTTGTTCCAGACGTCGACCGCCTTGCCCTCGCCGCGCCAGCGCGCCATCGCCATGTCCCCGACCTCGCGCGTCGCGGCGATCACGGCTTCGAGGTTGCGACCCGGCATCGGCGGCGGCTCAGCTGCTGGCGACGGTCATGCCGTCGATGCGCAGCGTCGGCACATTGGTGGCATGCCGGAATTCGAGGTCGTTCGCAGGGACCAGCGCGGCGAACATGTCGACCAGATTGCCCGCGATGGTGAATTCGGCGATCGGACCGGCGATTGCGCCGTCGCGGATCACGAAGCCCGAAGCGCCGCGGCTGTAATCGCCGGTGACGGGATTGACGCCCTGGCCGATGAGTTCGGTGACGTAGATGCCTTCCTTGATGTCGGCCATCAGCGCCTCGGGGCTCAGGGTGCCCGCGGCGAGATGGAGGTTGCTCGCGCTCACCCCCGATGCACCGCCGCCGCGGCTCGCGTGGCCGGTGGGCGAAAGGCCGAGCTGCTTCGCCGAGGCGGTATCGAGCAGCCAGCCGGTGATCCTGCCGCCGGACACGATGTCCCGCGCTGCGGTCGGCAGACCTTCGCCGTCGAACGCCCGGCTGCGCAGGCCGCGCGGACGATGCGGCTCGTCGCGGATCAGGATGCTGCTGTCGAAGAGCGCCTGCTCCTCCTTGCCGAGCAGGAAGCTGGTGCCGCGCGCGATCGACGGACCCGCGATCGCGCCGAGCAGATGGCCGACGATGCTGCCGCCGACGCGCGGATCGATGATGACGGGGAGTTTACCGACCGGCGCCTTGCCGGGATTGAGGCGGGCAACCGCGCGCGTCCCGGCGCGCGCGCCGATCTCGGCGGTGCTTTCAAGGTCGGCAAGGTGGTGCGCGCTGTGCCAGCCATAGTCGCGCTGCATCGAAGCGCCTTCGCCGGCGATCACGCTCGCCGACACGCTATGGCCGCTTGACCCATAGCCGCCGGCAAAGCCGTGGCTCGTGGCGAGCGCGAAGCGCGTCCGGCTGTGGCTCGCACTGCCGCCCTCGCTGTTGGTCACGCCGGTGATCGCGCGCGCGGCTTCCTCGACCGCGAGCGCGGCTTCGCGCAGCGCCTGCGGGTCGGCCTCGCTGCCGTCGTCGAGATCGAGATCGGGGACGGGCCCCTTGAACAGCAAGTCCTGCGGGGCGAGACCGGCATAGGGATCCTCGGGTGCCTCGCGCGCCATCGCGACACAGCGCTCGACGAGCTTGGCGAGTTCGCCCGCGTCCATGTCGGCGGTCGAGACGCTGGCGCTCCGCTGCCCGACGAAGACCCGCAGGCTGATATCCTGTCCTTCGGAGCGTTCGACATCCTCCAATGCGCCAAGGCGCATCGAGACCGAGGTCGCGGCATTGCAATAATAGAGCGCGTCGGCGGCGTCGGCGCCGGCTTTGGTCGCGGCGCCGCACAGCATCTGCGCGCGGTCTAGGGCTTCGGCAACGGTCAGCATCCGCGCGCCCTATACGGCGCGCGGGTCAGCGTCAAAAATTAAAGTCGATGATTTAGCGCGCGATTGCCGCGATGGCGTCGGTCGCCGCCATCGCTCCGCTAACCCAGAGAAAGGGCAGGATGAGAGCAGCCGCCCAAAGCCGACGCGTATCGCGGCGGAAGCGCTGATGAAGCCCGCGGCTCGCGAGGGCCTGGCGGCTGAGATGATACCAGCGCCGTTCGGTCATCCGCGCGATCGGCAGCGCGAGCGCGACGAGCATGATGAGCGCAACGATGATGAGCGCCGAAGGAGCACCGGCCGAAACGGCGCTGGCGACGAGCCAGACCTGAAGCGCGGCGAAGGCGATGAGGGCGGCGGCGGCGTGAACGGTCATGCGGCGGCCAAGGCTGCGTGCCGGCGGTACGCTTGCAGTCGATCGGCGCCAGAGGCGCGGTCCGAACGTCGATGCCATGTTTTTCAGCCTCCCCGGCCGGCGATTCCCAGAAACCGCACGATTTGCCCCAAAAATTCCCAAGTCAAGACACTCTGCGCGCGATTCGTTAAAAAATGCATTCGATTCGTCCCGGATTCGCAACGAAATCGCGCCGGGGCGCCCAAATCGCTGCAAAAACGGTGATAATTGGCCCGATTTTTGCCCTCGGCGGGTTGCAGACGGTCGAGCGTGGAGCGCCGTTGGTCGAAGCCATGCATCCAGGGGCCGGGGTCGTGCCGTCTAAGTTTCATCCACTCGCACGAAGCAATTGGGGAAATAGCATGCGTCATCTCGCCATTCTGGCCGCCCTCGCTCTTCCGCTCGCACCGGCCCTCGCCGCGGAGGGCGACCGGCCGGGAATCGAACCCAAGCCCGCGGCGCTGATCGCCGACGGGATCCCGGAAGTTCCGGCCGATCTCACCGCGGCGACGCGGCCCTATATGGAGAATCGCAGCGCCAGCTTCGTCGGCTGGAACGAGGTCGATCGGTCGATGCTGATCGCGACGCGTTTCGGCAACACCGCGCAGATCCACCGCGTGGCGGCGCCGATGGGCGCGCGCCAGCAACTGACGTTCGAGGCCGAGCCGGTCGGCGTCGGCGCCTGGTCGCCGAAAAGCGCCGACATCATGCTGGTCCAGAAGGATGTCGGCGGGAACGAATTTTTCCAGATTTATGCGTTGAAGGACGGCCGGCTCGAACTGCTGACCGACGGCAAGAGCCGCAACGGATATAATGCGTGGAGCAGGGATGGCACGACACTCGCCTACACGTCGACGCGTCGCAACGGTCGCGACAGCGACATCTACCTCATCGATCCGCGCGATCGCGCGTCGAACAGGATGATTGCGCAGGTCGAGGGGGGCGGCTGGGCGGTCAATGATTTCTCTCCCGACATGCGCTGGGCGATCGTGTCGCAATATGTGTCTGTCGAGCAGGCCGACCTGTTCCGTCTTGATCTTGCCAGCGGTGCGCTTACGCCGATCGGCGATCACAAGAAGGCGATAGCGCAGCGCGGTGCCGAATTCGCACCCGACGGCACGATCTGGCTGACGAGCGATGAAGGGTCGGATTTCCAGCGGCTCGGTATGCTGGACCCGGCAAGCGGCAAGTTCACCGCGAAGGGCCCCGCCGAAAAATGGGATGTCACCAGCTTCAACATCGCCGACGACGGCAGTTTCATCGCCTATGTCGTCAACGAAGCGGGCATGTCGAAGCTGCGGCTGCTCGATCCGAAGAGCGGAGCGGTGCGCACGGTGGACCTGCCGGCGGGTGTCATCGGCGGGGTGAGCATCGCGCCATGGGGCGAGGTTGGTTTCAGCTTCACCTCGGCGCGCAGCGCGACCGATGCGTATAGCGTCGACCCGAGGACGCTGAAGGTCACGCGCTGGACGCAGAGCGAGACCGGCGGGCTCGACGTCACGCGGAATGTCGAACCCGAGCTGGTCAAGGTAAAGAGCTTCGACGGGCTGGAAGTGTCGGGTTTCCTCTACCGTCCCGACCCCGCGAAATTCCCCGGCAAGCGTCCGCTGATCATGAGCGTCCACGGCGGCCCTGAAAGCCAGTCGCGTCCGGGCTTCATGGGCCGCAACAATTATCTGCTCAACGAAATGGGGGTGGCGCTTTTCTATCCCAATGTTCGCGGTTCGACCGGCTACGGCAAGACCTTCGTCGGGCTCGACAACGGTCCGTTCAAACGCGAGGACAGCGTCAAGGACATGGGGGCCTTTCTCGACAGCCTCGCGAAGGACAAGGGGCTCGATGCGAGCCGTTTCGGCCTGACCGGCGGCAGCTATGGGGGATATATGTGCTATGCCGCCGCGACCCATTTTGCCGACAAGCTGCGCGCGAACCTGTGCGTCGTCGCGATCTCCAATTTCGTGACCTTCCTCGAGAATACGCAGGAATATCGCCGCGACCTGCGCCGCGTCGAATATGGCGACGAGCGCGTGCCTGCGCAGCGCAAGAAGCTGATGGAAATCTCGCCGCTGACCCGCGTTTCGGAGATCAGCAAGCCGATGTTCGTCGTCACGGGCGCGAACGACCCGCGCGTGCCGGCGTCGGAGGCCGATCAGATCGTCGCGGCAGTGCGCGCCAAGGGCGGCACGGCGTGGCACCTCGTCGGCACCAACGAGGGGCATGGCTTCGCGAAGAAGGAGAATGCCGATTATCAATTCTGGACGTCGCTGATCTTCTGGCAGAAATATCTGCTCGATTGACGGTGATGCCTTGACCCGGCGCGGGGCCGGCGATTAGCGCTTTCGGCGGATTTCAGCCGAAGGAGATGCGATGCGCCGGCCCAAGCTGCTGGATACGATGCGCGACTACAGCTGGCCGCTGTTTCGCGCCGACGCTCTGGCCGGGATCAGCGTCGCGCTCGTCGCCCTGCCGCTGTGCATCGCGATCGCCATCGCGTCGGGCAGCACGCCGTTCGTCGGGCTGGTCACCGCGATCATCGGTGGCTTCATCATCTCCGCGACCAGCGGCAGCAGGGTACAGATCGGCGGGCCGACCGGCGCCTTCATCGTCGTCGTCTATGGCGTGATCCAGAGCCACGGCATGGACGGGCTGATCGTCGCGACGATCATGGCCGGGATCATCCTGGTGATCGCGGGCTTCTTTCGCGCCGGCCGGCTGATCGCGCTGGTCCCCGAGCCGGTGATCGACGGCTTCACCATCGGCATCGCGGCGATCATCGCGGTCAGCCAGTTTCAGGATGCGCTTGGCCTGTCGGCGGGCAAGGTTCCGGCCGACATGATGCCGAAGCTGGAGGCACTGTGGGCGGCGCGTGCGACCCTGAGCCCCGCCGCGCTCGGCATCACCGCCGCGACGATCGCCGCCATCCTGCTGCTGCGCCGCTGGCGCCCACGATGGCCGGTGCTGGTGATCGCGGTCGGGTTCGCGTCGCTCGCGGTGCTATGGTTGCATCTTCCCGTCGATACCGTCGGATCGCGCTTCGGCAGTTTGCCGACCGGCCTGCCGGCGCCGCACTGGCCGCAGGTGACGGCCGATCGTGTCGTCGTGCTGCTGCCCTCGGCCTTCACCATCGCCTTTCTCGCCGGCGTTGAGTCCCTGCTCTCGGCGATCGTCGCCGACCGTATGTTCGGCGGCCATCACCGTCCGAGTGCCGAGTTGCTGGCGCAGGGCTATGCCAATATCGTCACGCCGCTGTTCGGCGGGCTGCCGGTGACCGGCGCGATCGCGCGCACCGCGACCAACGTCCGGGCAGGCGGGCGGACGCCGGTCGCGGGTATGGTCCATGCGCTGGTGATCCTGGCGGTGGTGCTCGTCGCCGGGAAGCTGGCGGGCGCGCTGGCGCTGCCCGCGCTTGCGGCTGTGTTGCTCGTCACCGCGCTCAACATGGCCGAGCCCGAGAAATGGCGCGAGCATCTGGCGCTTCCTAAAGAAGACCTGCTGCTGCTCGTGTTGACCCTGGTCCTGACCGTCCTCGCCGACCTCACGATCGCGATCGGCGTCGGGGTCGCGCTCGGGCTGCTGCTGCGCTGGGGGAAAGGGCGCGCGTCGGCGCCGTGGACGCCGCGCGGCCGCTGACCGGTCAGTTCTTCGGCGGAACCGGCAGCTCGCCCGCGTCGACATCGGGCGTAGCCGGGGCAGGGGCCTGACCGCTCGCCTGACGCTCGAGTTCTGCCGCCGCCTTCTGCCGTTCGGCGAGCGCCTTCTCCTCGGCGGTTACCGCCGCCTCGACCTCGGCGGCCGCCGCGTCGATGCCTGCGAGGCGCTTGGCGCGCTCGTCGGCGATCATCGTCTGCCAGTCGGTCTTGTCCGCCGCCCTCTGCTCGGCCTTGGCGCCCGCGACGAGTTGCTGGGTGCAGCCGGTGAAGCCGCCGAGCCCGACCGGCGAGCAGCTGTCGGTGCCGAACCGGCCGACGCGTTCCATCGAGGTCACGCGATTGAGCCACGCCTGGTTGCGCGGGTCGAGCGGGTCGCCGCCGCGGAAGATCTGCGGCACACGATAACGGTCCTGTTCGGGCAGGCGGTTGCAGACGACGATCTCGTCGGGGCTCGATGACTCGCACTTGTCCTGACCGTACACGATGACCTGGTTGATCTTCTCGGCATTCGTCGTGTCGGCGTCCTGCGCGGCGGCAGGAAGCGCGGCGAAGCTGCTGGCAAGAAAGAGCGCGGCGAGCGGCAGGCGGGTCATCAGTTTATCCTTCATCCTGTTTTGGCGGGCTTGGCACCATAAGCCTGCATCCGTGCTGAACGGGCAGGATTGTTCGAATTCTATCAGATACGCTTCGACAGCGCGATGGCTGCGCGGCAACCGGCGCGGATTGCGAGGCTGAGCAGCGGATAGCCGGGCGCGCTTTCGGCACCGGCCGCGAGCGCCGTTTCCTTATGCTCCAGTTCCTCGGCGCGGAAATCCTCGACCGCGGCACTGAGTTCGGGGTCGCTATCGCCGAGCTCGTCCAGCTGGTGCCGATAATGGCGGTCGATCTCGGTCTCCACCGCGGCGGTGCAGGCCATCGCGGCGCGCGGGCCCATCGCGGCAGTGACCGCGCCGAGCGCGAAGCCCGCGACGTTCCACACCGGCTGCAGGGCGGTCGGGCGCACGCCCCGCCGCGCGACCATCGCGTCGAAGAATTTGCGGTGCCGCTCTTCCTGTTCGGCCATATGCGCGATTTCGCGCGCCATCGGGTGACGGTCTCCCATCACCGCGAGCTGGCCCGCGTAGATGCGCGTCGCGCCATATTCGCCCGCCTGATCGACGCGGATCATCGATGCGTTTTTCGTCGGCCTGCTCATGCTGCCGATGTGCGCCCGCGGCGGAGCAAGGTCAAGACGAGCGCGGCGGCGGCAGCCGAGAATATCGCGTTGAAACCCGCGAGCGAAATGCCGGCAAAGGTCCATTGTGGGACGTCGCAGCGCGTGATCGGGGCGGCCATGATATCGTCGAGCGTGATCGGGCCGGTGACGCCGGTGCTGCACGTCGTCAGTCCCTGCCAAAGGCCATATTCGACCCCGGCATGGAAGACGCCGATCGCGCCGCTGATCGCAATCGCGATCGCGGCGAGCAGGGTCAGCGTGCGCATCGCGCCGTCGTTCTTGCGCAGCAGCAGCGCGAGCAGCGCCAGAACGATGGCGGCCTGGTGCGGCCAGCGCTGCCAATAGCACATCTCGCACGGATGGAGGCCGAAGCCGAACTGCGAGACGAGCGCACCGCCATACAGGAGCAACGGCGCGGCGAGCGCGACGAACGGCGCGGCGAGACGCGATTTCAACATTGCGACCCCTCGAAAACTGTCAGTTGCGCGCGGTCGGCTTGGCGGCCGGCTTTACCGGCGGCTTGCCGCCCTGCGCCATACGCGGCGCGTTCGGGCCGATCCGCCCGATCGTCTGCAGCGCGTAGTAAAGCTGATAATCGTCGATACCCTTCGCCTTCAGGTCGGTGGCGCTCGCGGTGAAGCGCGGGTCGTCCTTCTCGTCCTTTTCGAGCAGGCTGTTGTCGACCTTCTTCTCGTTGATCAGGTGGCGCCGAAGGTCGCTCTCGCGGAAGCGCGGACGGTTCTTGTAATCGGGGTCCGAAAGCTGCGGCACGCGGATGTCGGGCTCGATCCCGCCTTCCTGCACGCTGCGGCCCGACGGCGTGTAATAGCGTGCGGTGGTGAGACGAAGCGCGGTCGTGTCGGTCAGCGGCAGCACCGTCTGTACCGATCCCTTGCCGAAGCTGCGTTCGCCCATGATGACCGCGCGATGCTGGTCCTGGAGCGCGCCCGCGACGATTTCGGAGGCCGAGGCCGAGCCGGCGTCGATCAGCACGATCACCGGCGCGCCGCCGGTCATGTCGCCCGTTTCGGCGAAATAGCGTTCGATGTCGCCCTTCTTGCGCCCGCGCTGCGACACGATCTCGCCGCGGTCGAGGAACAGGTCGCTGACGCCGACTGCTTCGTCGAGCAGCCCGCCAGGGTTCGACCGGAGATCGAGCACCCAGCCACGCGGTTTGCGGCCCAGCGATTTTTCGACCGAGACCATGGCCGATTTGAGGTCGCGCGTCGCGTCGGCGGAGAAGCTGGTGATCGTCAGCACGCCGACGTCATCCTTCACTTCCCACTTCACCGGCTTCACGTCGATGATTTCGCGCGTCAGCGACATTTCGATCGGCTTGTCCTGGCCTTCGCGCACGACGGTAATGTCGATCTTCGTGCCCGGACGCCCGCGCATCTGCTCGACCGCCTCGTCGAGCGTGAGCCCGAAAATCAGTTCCTTGTTGATGTGGGTGATATAATCGCCCGCCTTGATGCCCGCGCGTTCGGCGGGCGTGTCGGCGGTCGGAGCGATCACCTTGACGACGCCGTCCTCCATGGTGACCGACAGGCCGAGCCCGCCATATTCGCCGTCGGTCTGCGTGCGCAGGTTCGAATAGTCGCGCGCGTCGAGATATCCCGAATGCGGGTCGAGGCTGGCGAGCATCCCGTTGATCGCGCCCTCGATCAGCTTGTCGTCGCTGACGGGTTCGACATAGTTGGATTTGACCTCGAGAAAGACGTCCATGAAGCGCGAGATTTCTTCCTGCGTCGACGCGTCGACCGTCGCCATCGCCCCGGTCGCGAGCGGGACGAGCGCGAGGGTCGAGAAGGCAGCGGCGCCCTGCCACAGCGCGAAGCGGCGCTTGGGGGAGGCTTGGGTCTTGGTCGATTCGGTCATGGTCGTCTTTCAATCCGCGAGGAAGCACCTCGCCTTATAAATCCCGGCCGTCCATCGTCCTATGGATTTATGAGGCCGTCAAGCGCTCATCCCGATACGGGGCAGGCCCCGAACGGGCGATTAACGCGCGTCTCAGCCGAGCATCGCCACGATGTCGACCGGGCGGCCGGCCCGGCGCAATTCGATGGTGATCCGGCTGTCCTGCGATCCCGCGCGGCCGACCGGCGTCCCGGCGTCGAGCGTATCGCCGACCCCGACCGACAGCGCGATCATTCCGGTGACGAGCGAGGTCCAGCCCCCGCCATGGTCGATGATCACGATCTTGCCATAACCGCGATAATCGCCAGCAAAGCTCACCCGGCCGGGAGCGGGCGCGACCACCTGCCCGCCGGGGCGCGCGGCGATGGTGATGCCGCGCGATCGGACGCCGCTTTCATTGACCTCGCCAAGCCCGGCGACGATGCGCCCCACGACGGGCAGGCGGTAAGCGCCGCGCGCGAGCTCGGCTTCGGCCGGAGCGGGCGGCGCGGCGATCATCGCCGCGCTCGTCGGATCGCGCGGACGGGGCAGGGGGCCGGCGAGTTCGGCAAGTTCGCCGCGCGTCGCGCTGTCGATCTCCAGCGTGTCCATCAGGTCGACGATGTCGCGCGCCTTTTCGCCGAGTCCGAGCGCGCGGTCGGCCTCGAGCTGCGCGCTGCTCATCAGCTCGCGCGAGCGGAGGCGGCCTTCATTCTCGAGCCGCGTCAGCGCGTCGCGGCGCTGCGCGAGCTGGGTCTTGCTGGCGGCGAGGGCCTTCAGGGCGATCGCCTGCTGGGTCTTCGTCGCGCGCAATTGCACGAGTTCGCGGCGGACCCCTGCGGTGCGCTGCGCGATCACGGGCATCGCGGCGTCGAGCACGGCGCGCGCATGGACCATGTCGGCGAGCGAGCCCGGCTGCGCGAGGACGCTGACGGGCGGCTGGCGCGACAGTTGCTGGAGCGCCGCGGTGAGTTCGAGCAGAGGCTGGCGCTGTTCGGCAAGACGCGCTTCCTGCGCCGCGACACGCCGGCTCACCAGCGCGACGCGCGCTTCGCCCGCGTTGATATCGGCCTCCGCGGACTGGATGCGCGCGGCGAGCGCGGCGCTGCGTTTCTTCAGCCGGTCGGCTTCGCTCCGCGCGGCAGTCGCCTGCGCTTCGAGCGCGGCGCTGCGTTCCATCGCCTCGGCCGATTGCTGCTTGGCGGTCAGGAGTTGCTGGCGCTCGTTCGCGGCGATCGCGTCGGGATCGAAAACGTCGCTTTGTGCGATGGCGAGTGCCCCGCTCGCGACCGTCACGGCCAGCGCCAGCGTCGCCAGCGCCCGCCTCATTGCCGTCCCTCGCGATGATAGGGATGACCGGCGACGATGCTGGTCGCGCGCCACAATTGTTCGGCAAGCATCGCGCGCGCCATCAGGTGCGGCCAGGTTGCGCGGCCAAAGGCAATCACCTTGTCGGCGCCCTCGCGCTCGTCGGGCGTGAAGCCGTCCGCCGCGCCGAGGCAGAAGCGCACTTCGCGGACGCCGCCATCGCGCCACTTTTCGAGGAGTTTGGCAAATTCGAGGGAAGAGAGCTGCTCGCCGCCCTCGTCGAGCAATATGGTGCGGCTGTTCTCGGCCGCGGCGGGCGCACGACCGCCAGTGTCGGGAAGCTCCGAAATCTTCTGCGCCCAGGTCACGCGCTTCATGTACCGCTCGACCAACTCGGCCTCGGGCCCCCGCCCGATGCGCCCGCGCGCGATGATGTGCAGCAACATGACGCCTCGCCTACGTTAGCGAGGCAAAGGCGTCAATTTACCGCGGCAACCGGCGGCGCGTCGCCGAACGACCACATGCGCTCGAGGTTGTAGAAGCTGCGCACTTCGGGGCGGAACAGATGGACGATCACGTCGCCCGAATCGATCAGCACCCAGTCGGCGTTCGGCAGGCCCTCGACGCGGACGTGTCGGCCCGTTTCCTGCTTGATGCGCTGTGCCAGCTTGTCGGCGATCGCCGACACATGACGCGTCGACCGGCCGCTGGCGATCACCATATGATCGGCGATGCTGCTCTTGCCGGCAAGCGGGATGGAGATGGTTTCCTGAGCCTGATCCTCGTCCAGCTGGTGGAGGATCAGCGCGTGGAGTGCTTCCACGCTGTCGTCCGAAGACGTAGGGGCGGTTGCGGCGCCGGGCGCGGCATCCTTACTGGCGGCTATCAAGCTTTTTCATTCCTTTCATCCATGGCCAGCCGCGAATGCGTGACAGGGTCGCGCATCGCGCGGCCTGCATAGCTCTCGAACCAGCGGGGGTTGGCCTGCCGTATTGCAGTTGCGGATCGCACATCGGGCGAAAAACGCAGGAACACGAGGGCAGGCGGTCTCCAGTCTGTCCATCGACATCTCTGGTCCGCGGGCCGGACAAAGCGCCGCAGCCATCCCATCGCCTTCGCAGCGTGGGTCCGACCATTATAGCCCGGACGCGCGACAACCGCAATCGGGATCAAGCGTGCGATCTCCCGCCAGTCGCGCCATTCGGGCAATTGGGCGAGGTTGTCGGCACCCATGATCCAGATGAACTGCCGGTTCGGGTAACGGCGGACGAGTTTTTTCAGCGTATCGATGGTATAGCGTGTGCCGAGTTCGGCCTCGATCGCGGTCGCGCGAATCGGCGATCGGCGGGCCATGCGCTGCGCCGAGCCGAGGCGGGCAGGAAGCGGGGCCATGCCTTTCGCCGGCTTCAGCGGATTGCCCGGCGAGACGAGCCACCATAGTTCGTCGAGTCCCAGCGCGTCGATCGCGTTGAGGCTGATCGCGCGATGGCCCCCGTGCGCGGGGTTGAAACTGCCGCCGAGGAGGCCGGTGGTGATCATTCGGGGAAGGATTTCACGACCCGTATATGGCCCACGATCGCCCGGTTGAAATTCGGTAGGTCCTCTGCGGGTATCCAATATTCCTCATGCTCGCGACCGCCGGCCTGTTCGACCCTGTAGCCCGCGAGATAATCGGCACTCACATCGAATTCGGTCACGAAGCCGGATCCCGATGCCGGCACATTCCAGTCGCGCGCGATTTTTACGGCATATTCGAATGTCGTGACCGGATAGAAAATGGGCTGATCGGGCAAACGGGGCGGGAATTCGCGCATCGCACTATCGGTGATCAGCGTCAGCTCCTTCGGCCCGACTGGCCGCCACAAACGGACTGTTTCGCTCAAGGCCGGGCCTGCCCCGTGCCGCGCACCAGCCATTTGTACGTCGTGAGCCCCTCGAGCGCGACCGGGCCGCGCGCATGGAGGCGGCCGGTCGCGATGCCGATTTCGGCGCCGAGGCCGAATTCGCCGCCATCGGCGAATTGCGTCGAGGCATTGTGCATGACGATCGCGCTGTCCACTTCAGCGAGGAAACGCTCGGCCGCCGTCTTGTCCTCGGTGACGATCGCGTCGGTATGGCGGCTCGAATGCGCGTCGATGTGCGCGAGCGCGCCATCGAGGCCGTCGACGAGCGCAATCGAGACGATCGCATCGAGATATTCGGTGTCCCAGTCGCCCGCCGTTGCGGTCTCGACATGCGCGCTCAGCGCCGCGACACCCTTGTCGCCGCGCACTTCGCAGCCCGCCGCGATCAGCGCGTCGACGATCGCGAGCGGTGCGGGGTAGGCGCGATCGATCAGGATCGTTTCGGTCGCGCCGCAGACACCGGTGCGACGCATCTTTGCGTTGACCGCAAGTTCGACCGCCTTCGCCGGATCGGCGGCCGCGTCGATATAGAGATGGTTGATCCCGTCGAGGTGCGCGAGCACGGGCACGCGCGCCTCGTCCTGCACCCGCGCGACAAGGCCCTTGCCGCCGCGCGGAATGATGATGTCGACCAGTCCCTGCGCGCGGAGCAGTGCGCCGACCGCCGCGCGGTCCTGCACGGGCACGAGTTGCACCGCGTCGGCGGGCAGGCCGCTTGCCTCCAGACCCGCCGCCATCGCGGCATGGATTGCGCGGTTGCTGTTCACCGCCTCGCTGCCGCCGCGCAGGATCACGGCATTGCCCGACATCAGGCCGAGCGCCGCGGCGTCGGCGGTTACATTGGGGCGGCTTTCATAGATGATGCCGACGACGCCCAAGGGCACGCGCACGCGGCTGAGTTCCATGCCGTTGGGCCGGGTGGCACGGTCAATCTCGCGCCCAACCGGGTCGGCAAGACCCGCGACATCCTCGACCGCGTCGGCGATTGCCGCGAGGCGCCCCTCGTCGAGCCGCAGCCGGTCGAGCATTGCCGACGACAGGCCGGCGGTCTTGCCCGCGTCCATATCCCGCGCATTGGCCGCGAGAATCGCCGGTGCCTGAGCGCGCAATTCGGCTGCGGCGGCGCGCAGTGCGGCCGCTTTTGCGCCGGTCGGTGCGACGGCCAGGATCTTTGCGACGACGCGCGCGCGCGCGCCCATTTCGGCGATCAGCGCATCGGCATCGATAAGGCGCGGCGTGGCAAGGGCTTCGGCGGTCATGACGCCGCCCCTACCATGTTTTGCTTGGACCCCGAAAGCCCCGTTGCACGCCGCCGCGCGCGCCACTAGTCAGGGCGCATGAGCGGGGATATCGAGAGCATCGGGGCGGCGATCACGGCCGGGCTGGCGGGCGCGGCGGTCGAGCCGAAACATGGTGGCGCGGCCGGGCATGACGGAATCCGCTGCCTCAACTGCGGGACCAGCCTCGTCGGCTCGCACTGTCATCGCTGCGGGCAGAGGGCCGATGTCCATCGCAGCTTCGGGGCGATCGGGCACGACCTTGTCCATGCGATCTTCCATTTCGAGGGCAAGCTGTGGAACACGCTGCCGCTGCTGACATGGCGCCCGGGCGACCTGACGCGCCGCTATATCCACGGCGAACGCGCGCGTTTCATCTCGCCGCTGGCGCTGTTCCTCTTTGCGGTGTTCCTGACCTATGCGGTGCTGGCGATGGTCGGCAGCGGCGGGGTCAGCGAAGGGCTCAGCAAGGCGGCCGCGGAACAGACCCGCACCACCGCGATCAAGGACAGTATGCAGGAGGAAGTCGACCGGATCGACGCCGAGCTTGCAAAGGCCGACCTGCCGCGCGCGGATCGCCGGAAGCTGGAGCAGGAGCGCGAAATCCTTCAGAAAAGTGCCGATTATCTGGGCATCTCGCGCAGCCGCAGCGAAGCCGAACGGGACGCCGAGCGCGCCGCGGGGCCGCCGGTGCTGAACGACCCGAAGCAGCAGGTCGCGAGTAGCGCCGACTTCATCACGCGCAACAAGGTCAACACCGGTGTGCCCTTCATCGATCACGGTCTGGAGAAGGCTTTCGCCAACCCCGCCCTGATCCTCTACAAGCTTCAGGCGAACGCCTATAAATTCGCCTGGGCGCTGATCCCGCTGTCGCTGCCTTTCATGTGGCTGCTCTATCCGTTCAGCCGCCGCTTCCACACCTATGACCATTTCGTCTTTGTCACTTACTCGATCAGCTTCATGCTGCTCCTGTTCGTCGCGGTGCGGCTCCTGAACCTCACGATCTTCGGCGATGTCGCGACCTTCGTCGCGATGTTCTATGTCCCGTTCCATATGTACCGGCAGCTTCGCGGCGCCTATCGTTCGTCGCGGTTTGGGTCGCTGGCGCGCGCGACCCTTCTGCTCTTTTTCAGCCTGTTTTCGGTGATCATGTTCATGCTGCTGCTGCTCGCGCTCGGGTTCAGCGGCTAGTCGGCAGTCCGGGCGCCAAGCTGTAACAAAAGCCGGGCAAAGACCCGGCGAATCCGGGAGACTATGTCATGCACCAGCTTTGGGGCGAAATGGATCGCCGCCTGCTCATCAAACTCGGCACCGCGGGGCTCGCTGCGCTTGCGCTGCCCGGCGCCGCGCGTGCCGCGATGGCGCAGGGCTTCACGCATAATGTTGCGAGCGGCGAACCCGGTCCGACGAGCGTTCTGCTCTGGACGCGCTATGCCGCGCCGTCGAGCGCGCGATTGACCGCCGAAGTCGCCGAGACGGCCGATTTTGCGCGCGTCGTCGGGGGTGGCAGCGCCGACGCCGAGGGTGGGAACGATCATACGGTCAAGCTTCGCGTCCACGGGCTCGAGCCGGGACGCTGGTATTTCTATCGCTTCGTCGCCCCCGACGGCACCACGTCGCCGGTCGGCCGCACGCGCACCTTGCCGCAGGGGCCGACAAGCGCTTTCAATATAGCGCTCTTTTCCTGCTCGAACCTGCCCTTCGGCTGGTTCAATGCTTATGCCCACGCGGCGGCCCGCGGCGACATCGATCTTGTCGCGCATGTCGGCGACTATCTTTATGAATATCGCGTCGGCGAATATCCCTCGATCGAGGAAGCGCTTCCCGGCAGATCGATCCAGCCGACGCACGAAATCGTGGCGCTTGCCGACTATCGCTTGCGCTACGCCGCCTATCGCAGCGACCCCGACCTCCAGCGGCTGCACCAGCTATTCCCGATGATCGCACAGTGGGACGACCATGAATTGGCGAACGATGCGTGGCGGGACGGCGCCGAGAACCACAATGAAGGCGAGGGGCCGTGGCCCGAACGCAGGCGCGCCGCCGAGCGCGCCTATCGCGAATGGATGCCTGTCGACGACAGCCGCTGGCGCCAGTACGAAATCGGCGACCTTGCGACCATCTTCCTCCCCGAAACACGGATCACCGGCCGCGACCGCCAGTTCGAGGTCGACGAGATCATTGCGGGCGGGGGCGATGCTGCGGCGAAATTGCGGCAGTTCGCCGAAACGACCTATCGCGATCCCCCGCGTCAGATGCTCGGGGTCGAGCAGGAGAAATGGCTGACCGGCGCCATCGCCAGATCCGCAAAATCGGGCACGTGCTGGCAGATTTGCGCGCAGCAGGTGCTGATGGGCAGCCTCTTCACACCGCCCGACGTCGTGAACTGGTTCGGGCCCGATATGTCCCCCACGGTGCGCCGCCGCGTCGAGACGGGGCAATTTGTCGCAAAGGCCGGCCTTCCGCTCAACTTCGACAGCTGGGATGGCTATCCCGCCGCGCGCTCGCGCCTGCTCGCGGCGGCGCAAGCGGCCGATGCCGACTTCGTCAGTCTTGCGGGCGATTCGCACAACGCATGGGCCTTTGACCTGGCCGAAGGCGGGCGTCCCGCCGGGATCGAGATCGGTGGTCACAGCGTCACTTCGCCGGGCTATGAACATTATACGCCGGGCATTTCGGACGCGCAGCGCGTCGGCGGCCTGCTGGGGTCGTCGCCCGAACTCAAATGGGCGAATACCGAGGATCGCGGTTATGTCACCGTCCAGCTGACGCGCGACGCGGTGACCGCGAACTGGCACAGCGTCGAGACGATCCGCAGCCATACGCCCGCGCTCAAATCGACGCACAGCATGACGGCGCGGCGCGGGCGGCGGATGTTCGAGGCGGCTTAGCTGTAGGGCGGCGATTCCTCGAACTCGTCGAACCAGGGATAGTCGTTCGCCACGCTCGCGGTGAAGTTGGGCGGGCGTTTTTCGAGGAAGCTCGTCACGCCCTCGGCCGCGTCGGGGCTGCGTCCGCGCGAGAAGATTGCGCGGCTGTCCCAGCGATGGGCCTGGATCGGGTGCGGCGCGCCCATCATCCGCCAGAGCATATGGCGGGTTAGCGCGACCGAGACGGGCGCGCTGTCGGCGGTCATCTCGCGCGCCTTCGCTATTGCCGCATCGATCAGCGCGCCGGGCGCATGGACCGACTGGACGAGGCCTTTGTCCCGCGCCTCCTCGGCCGAGATGAGGCGGCCGGAATAACAGAGGTCGACCGCGTTCGCGATGCCGACGAGGCGCGGCAGGAACCAGCTCGACGCGGCTTCGGGAACGATGCCGCGCCGCGCGAAGACGAAGCCGTAACGCGCGGTCTCGCTCGCCAGGCGCGCGTCCATCGGCAGCGTCATCGTCGCGCCGATGCCGACCGCCGCGCCGTTGATTGCGCCCAGCACCGGCTTCTTCGCCTCGAAAATGCGGAGCGACAGCCGCCCGCCCGAGTCGCGTATCAGCGGGTGCGACCAGTCGATGCTGCCATCCGCACCGATCGGGCTCGCCGAAGCGCCGTCGGGCAGTATCGCTTGTTTGTCAGTGCGCTTGTCATAATCGAAGGTCGAGGCACCCGAACTGAGGTCGGCTCCGGCGCAAAAGGCACGATCGCCCGATCCGGTGAAAATGACCGCGCGCACGGCGTCGTCGGCGTCGCAGTCGTCGAGCGCGGCGACGGCTTCGATCATCATCTCGGTCGTGAAGGCGTTCATCCGGTCGGGACGGTGGAGGGTCAGCAGCGCGATGCCCTCATGCTTGTCGAGGCGAATCTGGTCGAAACTCATTTCACTCTCCTTTGATTTTCGGACATGGTTGCAAGCGGCGTGCGCCAAGGCAAGCTCTAGTTTACGTAAGCGTAAAGATCGCCGGGGATGACGGGCGGTTTCTTTGCCGCTATAGCGCGCCCGACCGCCCCGGCGCCGCGCCTCTTTCCTGAGTCGCCATCGCCGGGGCCATTCATTTGGTTCCGACAGAAAGTACCCGCCCATGGCCCGCCGCCGCCAGATTTACGAAGGCAAAGCCAAAATCCTCTATGAGGGGCCAGAGCCCGGCACGCTGATCCAGTATTTCAAGGACGACGCGACGGCGTTCAACGCGCAGAAGCGCGGGACGATCAATGGCAAGGGCGTGCTGAACAACCGGATTTCGGAGCATGTCTTCACATTGCTCGGCCAGATCGGTGTGCCCACGCACTTCATCCGCCGCCTTAACATGCGCGAGCAGTTGATCCGCCAGGTCGAGATCGTGCCGATCGAGGTCGTCGTGCGCAACGTCGCGGCGGGCTCGCTGTCGAAGCGCCTCGGGATCGAGGAGGGGACGCAGCTTCCCCGCACGTTGATCGAATATTGCTACAAGGACGACGCGCTCGGCGATCCGCTCGTCGCCGAAGAGCATATCGCCTGCTTCAACTGGTGCAGCCAGGAAGAATTGCACGACATTCAGGATATGGCGATCCGCATCAACGACTTCATGTCGGGCATGTTCGCTGCGGTCGGCATTCGCCTGATCGACTTCAAGCTCGAATTCGGTCGCCTGTGGGACGGCGAGTATAGCCGTATCATCCTGGCCGACGAGATCAGCCCCGATGGTTGCCGCCTGTGGGACATGGTTTCGGGCGAGAAGCTCGACAAGGACCGTTTCCGCCGTGACCTTGGCGGCGAGGTCGAAGCCTATCAGGAAGTCGCGCGTCGGCTCGGCCTGCTGCCCGAAGGCGGCGAGAACGCGGTGCTCGACCTGGAAAGCCACCGCAAAAAGAAGGGCTGAGCGGCCGGGCTTTCCCGGTCGCTTCCGTTGGTCGGCGGCAGACGTCGTTCATCGAAAAGCCGCTCGACCGGGTTTCCGACGTGGCTTGACGGGGCGGAAATCGGGGCCATCACGGGGGGATGACCCTCCGCCTTGCCCGCCGCGCCACGATCGCGCTCTTGCCGCTCGTCCTCCTCGCACTCCATCAGGCGCCGCTGTCCGCAAAGGAGGCGGCCAAACCGGCGGCTGCCGCCACGATCAATTCGCAGACCCCCGCGGCGAAAGTGTGGAACTTTGCTGCAAGCGACATTCCGTTCGATTCCAACATCATCTTCGGCGTCCTGCCCAACGGGATGAAATATGCGCTGCTGAAGAATACGACGCCAAAGGACAGCGTCGTGCTGCGGATGCGCTTCGACGTCGGCAGCTTTGCCGAGGCCGACGACCAGCGCGGACTCGCCCATTTCCTCGAGCATATGGCGTTCAACGGCTCGACCCATGTGCCCGAGGGCGAGATGGTGAAGCTGCTCGAACGCAAGGGGCTGGCCTTCGGCGCCGATACCAATGCGTCGACCGGCTTCGACCAGACGGTGTACCAGCTCGACCTGCCCAATGCGTCCGACGACCTTGTCGACACCGGGCTGATGCTGATGCGCGAAACCGCGAGCGAGCTGACCATCGATCCCGGCGCAGTCGACCGCGAACGCGGCATCATCCTGTCGGAGCGGCGCGCGCGCGACACCTATCAGCTGCGCAGCCTGATCGACCAGCTCGATTTCCAGATGCAGGGGATGAAGGTTGCAAGCCGCATTCCCGTCGGCACCGAAGAAGTGATCAGGACCGCTCCCGCTGCGCGCATCCGCGACCTTTACGACCGCTATTACCGCCCCGAGCGCGCGACGCTGGTGATGGTCGGCGATTTCGATCCGGCGGCGATGGAGGCGAAGATCAAGGCGCGCTTCGCCGACTGGCAGGGCCGCGGCCCGGCGGGTGCGAACCCCGACATCGGCAAGCCCGATTATGCCCGCGCCGCCGCGAGCGACGATTTCGTCGATCCCGCGATCCAGGATTCGGTGACGATCACGGCGTTCCGGCCGTGGGTGCAGGAAGCCGACACCAAGGCGAAGCGCGCGCGCAAGCTCGCCGAGGATATCGGCGAGTCGATCGTCGGCCGCCGCCTCGCCAAGATCGCGCTCGAAGAGAATTCGCCGATCCTTGCCGGCTATTTCAGCGATGCTGAGGGCTGGAAGGTTTTCGATCAGGTCACGATCGGCGCGGTCGCGAAGGAGGGCGCGTGGAAGGACGCGCTCGCGCTCGTCGAACAGGAATGGCGACGCGCCGCCGAATTCGGCTTCACCGAAGCCGAGGTTGCCGAACAGGTCGCGAACCGCCGCACCGCGCTCAAGAATGCGGTCGCGGGGGTGACGACGCGGCGCAGCGATACGATGGCCGATGTTCTCGTCGATGCCGCCGACGGCGATTTCGTCGTCGTGCGGCCCGAAACGTCGCAGGCGATGTTCGAGGCGGTGGCGCCGTCGCTGACCTCCGACGCGATCACCGCCGCCTTCCGCAAGCGGATGGAAGGGCTCAGCCCGCCGCTCGCGCGCGTGACCTCGAAGAAGCCACTCGACGGCGGAACGGGCGCGATCCTCGCCGCGCTCAAGGCGTCGGCGCAGGTCGCCGTCGCGGCGCCGGCGCGGACCGAGAGCGCAGCCTTCGCCTATGACAATTTCGGGACACCCGGAAAGGTCGTCAGCGACGGCCGCATCGACGATCTCGGCATTCGCCGCATCCGCTTCGCGAACAATGTGATGCTCAACATCAAGAAGACCGATTTCCAGAAGGAGCGCGTCTATCTGTCGGTGCGCGTCGATGGCGGCAATCTGCTCGCGACGCGCGACGATCCGACGAAGGTCGCGCTGGCGGGCTCGCTGACGGTCGGCGGGCTCGAAGCGCATAGCGCCGACGAGCTGCGGACGATTCTGGCCGGCAAGACGGTGAGCCCCGGCTTCGGCGCCAGCACCGATGCTTTCGGGGGCAGCGCGCTGACCTCGCCCGAGGATTTTGCGCTGCAGGCGAAGCTGATGGCGGCGTTCGTGACGCATCCGGGTTACCGCGCCGACGGGCTCGCACTCATCCGCCGTTTCCTGCCCCAGCAATATGCCGCGAACGATGCGACGCCAGCCGCCGTCCTCGGCCGCGACGCAGCCGGAATCCTCGCCAATAACGATCCGCGCGCGCAGACCCCGCCGCTCGAGAAACTGCTGGCGCTCGACTGGAACCAACTCAAGCCTGCGATTGCCGACAGCCTTGCGCATGGCGCGATCGAGATCGGCGTCGTCGGCGACATCGACGAACAGGCGGCGATCGATGCGATCGCGGCGACCTTCGGCGCGCTGCCCGAACGCCGCGCGGCTTTCGATCCGCGCACCGATGCGCGGGTCCGTCAATATGCGACCGACCGCAGCGAGCGGACCTTGATCCACAAGGGGCCCGCCGAGCAGGCCGAGCTTCGCGTCTATTGGCCCGCGCGCGACGACAGCGACCTTGTCGAGGCGATGCGGCTCAACCTGCTCGCGCGCGTGATGCAGTTGATGCTGACCGAGGAACTGCGCGAGAAACTGGGCGAAAGCTACAGCCCCGGTGCGGCGGCGAGCCTGTCGGACGAATATCCGGGCTATGGCCATCTGTTCGCCGCGAGCAACGTGGATTTCAAGGATCTGGCGACGACGCGCGCCGCCATTTTCGCCATCGCAAAAGAACTGCGCGACAAGCCGGTCGATGCCGACCTGCTCGACCGCGCGCGCAAACCGCTGCTTGAGGCGATGACCAAGGCGCGGCGCGAGAACAGCTATTGGCTGCCCTATGTGTCCGAGGCGACAAGCCAGGAGGCACGGCTCGACCGTAGCCGCAAGAGCATCGCGATCGTCGAGGCGGCGACCCCCGCCGACCTCGAAACGCTCGCGCAGCGCTACCTGACGGACGACAAGGCGCTGGTAATCAAGGCGATCAGCGACAAGGCAGGGAAATAAGGGCCGGGAAATAGGGTCGGGCGGCGGACAGGCACGGACGATTGCCTCTGGACCCTCCGGCGCTCGTCCGCCTATAGGCGTCGCCGATGGTTTCGCGCCCGAAAGGGCAGGGGAAGGACAAGATTATGAGCGTGACGACGGTTCCACTGCGCCCGGTGAGCAAGGGCGGGCTGTGGTTGATGTGGATCGGGCTGATCGCGTTGCTCGTCGCGGGTGCGGCGTTCGCGTTCACCGGCACGCCGAAGATCGGTTTCGAAACGGTGAAAGCCGGGACGGGTCCGAGTCCGACCACTGCCGACGTCGTCCTCATCAAATATGAGGGGAAGCTCGATAATGGCACCGTGTTCGACGCCAATGAACAGGCGCCGATGCAGGTGTCGCAGGTCGTTCCCGGCTTTTCGCAAGCGCTGACCCGGATGCAGAAGGGCGGCAAGTACAAGATCACTATTCCGCCAGCGCTGGGTTATGGCGACCGCGCGGTTGGACCGATCCCGGCGGGTAGCACGCTGCATTTCGACATCGAGCTGATCGACTTCCGCACCGAAGCCGAAGTCCGTGCGATGCAGCAGATGATGCAGCAGCAACAGATGATGCAGGGTGCCCCTGGCGGCGCTCCGGGCGCACCCGGCGCCCCGGCTCCCGCGCCGCAGCCTTAATCGGCTCGCTCGGGCAAAAGAAACGAGGCGGCGGCGGGCTAAGGGCTCGCCGCCGCTTTCGATTGTCCGGGGCCCGCGTTGCGCTCGGCTTCGCGTTCCAGCGCGACCTTGATCATCGCCACGATCGGGTCGGCGAGGAACAGCCCCATGATGCCCAGCAGGGCGCCGAACAGGATCTGTGCGCCGAGGACGAGCGCGGGGGCGAGGTCGACGGTCTGCTTCGCGACCATCGGGACGATCAGATAGCCGTCGACCGTCTGCACGATGAAATAGATGGCGATCGCCCACAGACCGGTGTCGGTACCCGCAGAAAAGCCGACGAGGACGAGCAGCACCCCCGAAACGATCGCGCCGATGTTGGGGATGAAGGCGAGCAGGCCGGTCAGCAGTCCCATCAGCGCGGCCATCGGGATGCCGACCGCCATGCAGGCGAGCCACGTCCCGACCCCTTCCACCGCCATGCCAAGCAATCGTCCCGCCATCAGCCGGCGCAAGGTGAAGCCCATGCGCGCGGTGGTGATGTAGAAATTCTCCCGGGCTTTGATCGGCAGCATCCACGCGACACCGCGTTCGTACAGCCGCGGTTCGATCGCGATGAAGACGCCGAGGACGAGGATCATGACGAGGCTGGTCAGCCCGCCCAGCACCGTGCCGACCGCGGCGGTGACGCGGCCGAAGGTGCCCGCCATATTGTCGGTGATCGTCTTGGTATCGAGCTGGAACTCGCCCATGCCATGCTCGCTGGCCCAGGCGGCGATGCGCTCGACCTGACCCATGACCACCGTCTGCAGTGCCGCGGCCTGGTCGGCGATCTGCGAACCCGCGAACATCACCGTCCAGATCAGGAAAGCGACGAGCGACAGGCAGACGATCAGCAGCCGCCAGCCGCGCGCGATCGGCAATATCCGGCCAAGCAGGCGCGTGCCACCGTCGAGCATCGACGCCATCACGATCCCGGCAAAGATCAGCAGGATCGGCTGGATCAGGACGATGCAGACGCCGATCAGCAGCGCGACGCCGAGCCAGACCCCCGCCTTCAACAGTTCGGTGCGGACAAGCTGGCTGCGGATTTCGGTAGGGCCGGGGGCGGCGTCCTGCGCCTTGGCTTGCGCGACGGCTTCCTCGCTGGTCGCAGCCATGGTCTTGCTCCCTCGAACCTAATCTACGTTTTTATCATGCTCGGGGCGCAGATTGGTTCCCGCGCGGCCGGGGCGCAGCGCCTCGAACCAGCTGACCGGATTGTACCATTCCGCGGTGCCGTCGGTCGAAAAGCTGATGATCTCGGCGCGGCCTGCGATCGCGTCGAAGGGAACCGGTCCGCCGAGACCCTTCTGCTGCACCGACACGCGGCTGTCGGCGCTGCCGTCGCGGTTGTCGCCCATCAGGAACAGATGGTCGGCGGGTATCTTGATCGGGCCATAGTCGTCGGTCTGGTATCCGGGCCCCATGTCGATCGTGTCGAAGGTCGCGCCCCCGGGCAGCGTCTCGCGCACGATCGGCAGTTCGAGCCGGTCCTTGCCCGCCGCGTCCTTGACGATGAAGCGGCCGAGACTGCTGTCGGGGCCGGGCAGGTTGGCGTCGACCGGGATCGACAGCATCGGCTGCACCTCGCGCTTTACCGGCTTGCCATTGATGAACAGCGCGCCGCCCTTGAGTTCGATCGTGTCGCCGGGCAGGCCGATCACGCGCTTGATATAATCGACGCGCGTCACCGGATGTTCGAGCACGACGATATCTCCGCGCGCGGGCAGCTTGCCGAACCATCGGCCGGCCGTTTTCGGCGCGAGGTGAAAGCTGACCGAGGCGTAGGACCAGCCATAGGGGTATTTGCTTACCACCAGCCGGTCGCCGTTGCGCAGCCCCGGCATCATGGAATCGGAGGGGATATAGAAGGGCTTGGCGACGCAGCTATGGATGCCGAGCACCAGCAGTACGATCACCACCACGTCGCGGATCAGCTTGCCCCAGCCGCCTTCATCCTTGTCCGCTTTCGCCATGCTCAGTCCTTGATCGCCTCGATGATGACGAATGCCTGCGCCCACGGATGGTCGTCGGTCAGCGTCAGGTGGATATGCGCGCTGTGTCCCGCCGGGATCATCTCGGCGAGCCGCGCCGCCGCGCCGCCGGTCAGCGCCAGCGTCGGGGCACCCGACGGCGCGTTGACGACGCCGATGTCCTTCATGAACACGCCGCGCTTGAAACCGGTTCCGACGGCTTTCGAAAAGGCTTCCTTCGCGGCGAACCGCTTGGCGTAGGTACCGGCGCGGGTGAACGGCCGCCGCGCCGCCTTGGCGCGTTCGACGTCGGTGAAGACGCGCTGCTCGAAACGCTCGCCGAAACGGTCGAGCGAATTCTGGATGCGCTCGATATTGCAGAGGTCGGAACCGAGACCGATGATCAATGGATATCCTCCCTGTCGCGCAGCGATGGGGAGGGGGACCGCGCCCGCAGGGCGTGGTGGAGGGGCCGCGACGTGGCGCCATGAGCCCCTCCGTCAGCGCTCCGCGCTGCCACCTCCCCATGGCTCCGCCACAGGGAGGATATTGTGATTGGCAAGGTCATCCCCGCGCCTCGTCCATCAGGCCGCGCATCCGCTGGATCGCATGCTCGAGGCCGGTAAATATGGCCTCGCCGATCAGATAATGGCCGATGTTGAGTTCGGCGAGTTGGGGAATTGCGGCGATCGGGACCACATTGTCATAGGTCAGGCCATGCCCTGCGTGCGGCTCGATGCCGTTCTTCCACGCGAGCGCCGCGGCGTCGGCGATGCGGCGGAGTTCGGCGGCGCGTTCCTCGCCCTCGACATGCGCGTAGCGGCCGGTGTGGAATTCGACGACGGGCGCCTTCAGCCGCATCGCAGCCTCGATCTGGCGCGGGTCGGGTTCGATGAACAGGCTGACGCGGATGCCCGCATCATTGAGGCGTGCCACAATCGGTGCGAGGTGATTGTGCTGGCCTGCCGCGTCGAGCCCGCCCTCGGTCGTGCGTTCCTCGCGCTTTTCGGGCACGATGCACGCGGCGTGCGGCATATGGCGCAGCGCGATCTCCAGCATCTCGTCGGTCGCCGCCATCTCGAGATTGAGCGGCAGGTCGGTCGCGGCCTGGATGCGCGCGAGGTCGGCGTCGCGGATGTGGCGCCGGTCCTCGCGAAGATGCGCGGTGATGCCGTCGCCGCCGAACGCCGCGACGATCTCCGCCGCACGCACCGGATCGGGATGGTCGCCGCCGCGCGCGTTGCGGATCGTCGCCACATGGTCGATGTTGACACCGAGCCGCAGCTTTGAGGGCATGACGCTCAAGCCGCCGCGCTCCGGCTCCCCGGCTTCACCGCCTGCGTGCCCGCCAGTTCGGGCGGCAGTTCGTTGGGGTCATAGGTCGGGAAATTGATCGCGACGAGCGGAAAGAAAGGGACGCCGAGGTCGACGCTGCCCGCCGAGCGATCGACGAGCGCCGCTTCGGCGACGACCTCGCCGCCCGCCGCGCGGACCGCCTCCATCGCCTCGCGCGACGACAGGCCGGTGGTGACGACATCCTCGACCATCAGCACTTTCGCGCCCTTGTCGATCGTGAAACCGCGGCGCAGCTCGAAGGTGCCGGTCGGACGCTCGACGAAAATCGCGGGCTTGCCAAGCGCGCGGCCCATTTCATGTCCGATGATCACTCCGCCCATCGCGGGCGAGACGACGACGTCGATCGCCTGCCGCAGGTCGCGCGGCAGCTTGGCGGCGAGCGCGGCGGCAAGGCGTCCGGCGCGCGCCGTGTCCATCAGCACGCGCGCGCACTGGAGATAATATTCGCTGTGGCGGCCAGAGGAGAGCAGGAAATGTCCCTGCAGCAGCGCGTCGGCGGCGCGGAACTCGGCCAGGATTTCATCATCGGTCATGGGAGAATGGGTCTTTTGTTCCTGTCATCGCCCCGATCGGGGCGACTGGGTTTCGGCAGCGAAAATTTGTCTGCCGTAAAATAGTGTTAGAGATGCTTGAGGCAAGCGGCAAGCGGGGTTATAGCGCCCGCGAGATTCAGCCTTGGGGACGGCTGCCGCGACGCGTGTCCGGCGACCCGGACAAGGGGTTGGGGCATCGAAAAGAACAACAGGCAACGGGCGGCACAATTCTTATGAAGAGCTTGAAAACCCTTGTAATCAAAGGCGCAATCGCAGCGGCTTTGTCGCTCGGCGCGGTGGGCACCGCGCATGCGACGGCTCCTGCGGCGGTACCTGTCGCCGCGCCTGCGGCGACTCCGGCACCGGCGGCGCCCGATGCGGCCGCGCCGACCGCCGCCCCGGCTGCGACCGACGCCGCGAAAGCGGCCGTGCCGGCGGGCGATGCGACCTATGTTCCGATGAAACCGACCCCCGGGATCGGCCAGCCGGTTGACGGGGGCGTCAATTTCCAGCCGCAGGTCACCCCGATCGGTGAGCAGGCATACTGGTTCAACCATGTGATCCTGCTGCCCGTGATCACGGTGATCTCGCTCTTCGTTCTCGGCTTGCTGCTCTGGGTCGTCGCGCGCTACCGCGCCAAGGCGAACCCGGTGCCGTCGAAGACCACCCACAACACCTTCATCGAAGTGATCTGGACCGCGATCCCGGTGCTGATCCTGGCGGTGATCGCCGTCCCGTCGATCCGCCTGCTCGCGGCCCAGTACGAACCGCCGAAGAAGGACGCGCTGACGATCAAGGTCACCGGTTATCAATGGTATTGGGGCTATGCCTATCCCGACCAGGGCATCGGCGAATATGTCTCGAAGATCCTGCCCGAAGACAAGGCAAAGGCTGCGGGCGAGCCCTATCACCTCGCCGTCGACAACCGCATGGTCGTTCCCGTGGGCCGTCAGGTCAAGCTGATCATCACCGGCGCCGACGTGATCCACAGCTTCGCGGTTCCGGCTTTCTGGACCAAGATGGACGCGGTCCCCGGCCGCGCCAACGAAACGACCTTCACCCCGACCAAGGTCGGTGTCTATTACGGCCAGTGCTCGGAGCTTTGCGGCGTCGACCACGGCTACATGCCGATCGCGGTCGAAGTGCTGCCGGTCGACAAGTGGGAAGCCTGGGTCCGCTCGAAGGGCGGCAACCCCAATCCGGCGCCCGCGGCTCCGGCCGCTGCGGCGCCCGCCGCACCCGCAACGTCGGCAGCAGCTCCCGCTGCAACCGCACCCGAAGCAGCGCCGGCTGCGGCTCCCGCCGCTGCTCCGGCCGCAAAGAAATAAGTTAAGGGGTCCGACAGATGACCGATATCGCAGCGACTGCACCCGCGCACGGCGCCGAACACGCTCATGCCCACGCGCACGATCACGACCATGACACGCCGGGCTTTTTCGTCCGCTGGTTCATGTCGACGAACCATAAGGACATCGGCACCCTCTACCTGATCTTCGCGATCGTTGCGGGGATCGTCGGCGGTGTGATTTCGGGCATGATGCGCCTTGAACTGGCCGAACCCGGCATCCAGTATCTGCCCGGCTGGGCGTCGATGCTGGGCAGCGGTGCCGACGAGGTCGCGGGCAAGCACCTCTGGAACGTGCTGATCACCGCGCACGGCCTGATCATGGTCTTCTTCATGGTCATGCCCGCGATGATCGGCGGCTTCGGCAACTGGTTCGTGCCGCTCATGATCGGCGCGCCCGACATGGCGTTCCCGCGCATGAACAATGTCAGCTTCTGGCTCACCGCGGTCGCGTTCGTGATGCTGGTGGGGTCGAGCTTCGTGCCCGGCGGCAGCGGCCACGGCGCCGGCACCGGCTGGACGGTCTATGCGCCGCTCTCGACCAGCGGGTCGGCAGGGCCGGCGGTCGATATGGCGATTTTCTCGTTGCACCTCGCAGGTGCGGCGTCGATCCTCGGGGCGATCAACTTCATCACCACCATCTTCAACATGCGCGCACCGGGCATGACGCTGCACAAGATGCCGCTGTTCGTGTGGTCGGTGCTGGTCACCGCCTTCCTGCTGCTGCTCGCGCTGCCGGTTCTGGCCGCCGCGATCACGATGCTGCTGACCGACCGCAACTTCGGCACGACCTTCTATGATGCGACGGGCGGCGGCGATCCGGTGCTCTACCAGCATCTCTTCTGGTTCTTCGGCCATCCCGAAGTGTACATCATGATCCTGCCGGGCTTCGGCATCGTCAGCCAGATCATCTCGACCTTCAGCAAGAAGCCCGTCTTCGGCTATCTCGGCATGGCTTACGCGATGGTCGCAATCGGCGTCGTCGGCTTCATCGTGTGGGCGCACCACATGTTCACCGTGGGCATGAGCGTGAACCTCAAGATGTATTTCACCGCCGCGACGATGGTCATCGCGGTCCCGACCGGCATCAAGATCTTCAGCTGGATCGCCACCATGTGGGGCGGTTCGCTGAGCTTCAAGACCCCGATGGTCTGGGCGCTGGGCTTCATCTTCATGTTCACCGTGGGCGGCGTGACCGGCGTCGTGCTCGCCAACGGCGGCGTCGACACCAACCTGCACGACACCTACTATGTCGTCGCGCACTTCCACTATGTGCTGTCGCTGGGCGCGGTCTTCTCGCTCTTCGCGGGCTTCTACTACTGGTTCCCGAAGATGTCGGGCCGGATGTACAACGAGTTCCTCGGCCAGCTGCACTTCTGGGTGTTCTTCATCGGCGTCAACGTCATGTTCTTCCCCCAGCACTTCCTGGGCCAGCAGGGCATGCCGCGCCGCTACCCCGACTATGCGGAAGCCTATGCCTATTGGCACCACATCTCGTCGCTCGGCTATGTGATCATGGCGGTGGGCATGCTCTTCTTCTTCGTGAACATCCTCTGGTCGCTGTTCGCGGGCAAGCAGGCGGCCGACAATCCGTGGGGCGAAGGCGCGACGACGCTCGAATGGACGCTGTCGAGCCCGCCGCCGTTCCACCAGTTCAACGAACTGCCCCGGATCGCGTGACGTTTATCGCCTGACCAGCTTCGCCCTCTGCTGACATTCGGCAGGGGGCGTCGCCCGACAGGCCGGAGTATGCATGGCGCAGAGCCTGACCCACGGCGCAACGGCGCTACCCGCCGACTGGCGCGACCTGTTCGCGCTGACCAAGCCGCGCGTGATGTCGCTCGTCGTCTTCACCGCGCTGTGCGGCCTGCTCGCGGCGCCGGGCAGCGTGCACCCGGTGCTCGCTTTCTCGTCGATCCTCGCGATCGCGCTGGGGGCAGGGGCGTCGGGCGCGCTCAACCAATGGTATGAGGCGGGTCTCGACGCCAAGATGAAGCGCACCGCCGGACGGCCGCTTCCCGCAGGGCGGCTCGATCCGCAGACGGCATTGCAGTTCGGCGTCGGGCTGGCGGCTTTCTCGGTCTTCCTGATGCTCTTCGCCGCCAACTGGCAGGCGGCGGCGCTGCTGACCGTCTCGATCCTCTTCTACGTCTTTGTCTATACGATGTGGCTGAAGCCGCGGACGCCGCAGAATATTGTTATCGGCGGCGCGGCGGGCGCCTTTCCGCCACTGATCGGCTGGGTCGCCGCAACGGGCAGCGTCGCGCCGCTGCCGGTGCTGCTGTTCCTGCTCATCTTCCTCTGGACCCCGCCGCATTTCTGGGCGCTCGCGCTGTTCGTGCGCTCGGATTATGCCGCCGCGGGCATTCCGATGATGCCGGTGGTTGCAGGTGAAACGTCGACGCGGCGCCAGATCCTGTTCTACGCGGTGATCATGGCGATCGGCGCGATCGCGCCCTGGCCGCTCGGTTACGCCGGCGCGCTTTACGGCTGGACCGCCGCGCTCCTGTCGGCGGTCTTCGTCGCGCTCTCGGTGCAGGTCGGGACCCGCACGACTGGCGAGGGCGATTTGATGCAGCCCGAAAAGCGCCTCTTCGCTTTCTCTATCGCCTATCTCTTCATCCTGTTCGGCGCGGTCGTCGCCGACCATTGGTTCCCGCTATGACCCCCGACGTACCCGGCGAAACGCCCCCCGAACCACAGCCCTTCGACGAGGCCGAATATCGCCGCCGCCAGCGCAGCCGCGCGAACCTGATGGGCTGGCTGCTCGGCGGGCTCGCCTTCCTCTTCTTCTTCATCACCATCGCGCGCATGGTGGTGCCCAAATGAAGACGATGTCGGCCAATGCGAAGACCGCCTCGCTCGCTGCTCTGCTCGCGGTCGCGATGGTCGGGCTGGGGTTCGCCGCGGTGCCGCTCTACAATCTCTTCTGCCGGGTGACCGGCTTCGGCGGCACGACGCAGCGTTACGATCCGGTCGCCGCGGCTGCCGAGCCGAAAATCCTCAGCGATACCATCTCGGTGCGCTTCGACGCGAATGTCTCGCCGAAGCTGCCGTGGAAATTCTATCCCGAGCATCCGACCGACACGGTCAGCATCGGCGCGCGCGACATGGCGATCTTCATCGCCGAGAACCAGTCGCCGCACGAGGTGGTCGGAACAGCCAGCTTCAACGTCACCCCCGACGCGGCGGGCAAATATTTCACCAAGATCCAGTGCTTCTGCTTCACCCAGCAGACCCTGAAAGCGGGTGAACAGATCCGTATGCCGGTGCTGTTCTTTGTCGATCCCAAGATCAAGGACGATCCCGACGCGCGCGACATTCAGGAAATCACGCTCAGCTATACCTTTCACCCTGTAGACGGGGGCAAAAAGGCGAGCTAAGGCCGCGTTCAAAGAGTCTTACCAAGGACCGGCGGGCGGTTGGGGAATCGCCACGCTGGGGCAAAAAACGGGAACTGTGACATGGCCGGTGCCAAACATCATGACTATCACCTCGTAAATCCCAGCGTCTGGCCGCTCATCGGGTCGGTCGCCGCGCTGGTGATGTTCTTCGGCCTCGTGATGTTCATGCATGCCGACTATTTCGGCGGCGCGGGCAAATGGGTTCTCGGCCTCGGTATCATGGGCGTGATCGCCACCTTCTTCAGCTGGTGGTCGGACGTCATCAACGAAGCGCACGCCGGCGACCATACGCCCGTGGTTCAGCTCCACCTGCGCTATGGCATGATCCTGTTCATCGCGTCGGAAGTGATGTTCTTCGTCGGCTGGTTCTGGGCCTGGTTCGATTTCTCGCTCTTCCCGGTGCCGGTCGAGATCGTCGACGGGGCGGTCAGCAACCTGTTCGGGCAGGATGGCGCCGTGGCAGCCACGATCTGGCCGCCGAAGGGCATCCATGTCATCGACGCCTTCTCGCTGCCGCTGCTCAACACGCTGATCCTGCTCTGCTCGGGCACGACGATTACCTGGGCGCACCACGCACTGATCCACGGCGACCGCGAAGGCCTGAAGAAGGGCCTGTGGGCGACGATCATCCTCGGCCTGACCTTCAGCTGCATCCAGGCCTATGAATATGCCGAGGCGCCGTTCCCCTTCGGCACGATCAACTATACCTCGGCCTTCTTCATGGCGACCGGCTTCCACGGTTTCCACGTGCTGGTCGGGACGATCTTCCTGATCGTCTGCCTCGTCCGCGCCTACAAGGGCCACTTTACGCCGCAGCAGCATTTCGGGTTCGAAGCTGCTGCCTGGTACTGGCACTTCGTCGACGTGGTGTGGCTGTTCCTCTTCATCATTGTCTATGTCTGGGGCGGCTGGGGCGCGCCGGTCGCTGCACACTAACTTGCCGCAGAACAATCAGACACCAAAGGGGCAGCCGCCGATCGCGCGCGCTGCCCTTTTGGGCCTCTGTCCGCAGTGCGGGGCGCAGACGCTGTTCGACGGGGCGGCGAAGTTCGCGCCGCATTGCCGCGTCTGTTCGCTCGATTTCCAGAGCTACAACGTCGGCGACGGCCCCGCAGCCTTCCTGACCTTGATCGTCGGCGCGTTAATCGTTGTCGCGGCGCTGGTCGTCGATTTCGCGTTCGCGCCGCCGCTCTGGCTGCACATCATCCTCTGGGTCCCGCTAACAGTCGGTGCGGTGGTCTATGGTCTTCGCGTCGGCAAAGCCGCGCTGCTCGCCAGCGAGCATCAGCGCAAGGCGGCCGAAGGAAGGCTCAGCGATGACTGAGCCTGTGCCGTCGGCCGCCCCCCGGTCGTCCGGGCGCCGCTGGCCGCTGATTCCGACGATCTTCGTCCTGTGCGCGGTCGCGGTGATGATCGCGCTCGGCGTCTGGCAACTCCAGCGCAAGGCCGAGAAGGAGGCCCTGATCGCGCTCTATGAGCGCAACCGGGCGATGTCGGCGCTCGTGACCTACCCTGAGCTGCCGCCGGTTCCCGATGCGATGCTGTTCCGCAAATCGAGCGTCGTGTGCCTTGAAGTGGTGCGCTGGGACCAGCGCGGCGGCACCGATCGCATGGGAAAGTCCGGCATTCGTATGGTCGCCGATTGCCGTACCGGTGCCGAGGGGCCGGGCGTGCTTGTCGATGTCGGCATCGCGGACGACTTCATTCCGCCCAAATGGACGGGTGGCACGGTGCAGGGGACGATCGTTCCGGGCCCCGAACAGCCGACGGTGGTCGAGCGGCTGATCGGCCGTGCGGTTCCGGCGCGCGCCATGCTCGTGGCCGACGCGCCGGTTGCCGGGCTCCGCGCCAGCGAGGTGCCGTCGGGTGCCGACGTACCCAACAATCATCTCGCCTATGCCGTGCAATGGTTCATTTTCGCGGCTGCGGCGCTGATAATCTACGCGCTTGCGGTGCGCCGCCGCTTGCAGCGGTGACGGTGCGCCGTTAGGGCGCATCTCCGTCATGGAATATATCAGCACTCGCGGCTCTGCGCCGACCCTCGACTTTCGCGCCGCAACGCTTGCCGGCCTCGCCAGCGACGGCGGGCTCTATGTGCCGGCGAAATGGCCCGAGATGTCGGCCGCCGATATCCGCGCGCTTGCAGGGCTCGATTATGTCGAAACCGCGGTGCGGGTGATGACGCCCTTCGTTGCGGGTGTCCTGTCGGAAGATGAGCTGCGCGAGCTCTGCAAGGCTGCCTATGGCCGCTTCAGCCACGATGCGGTGACTCCGCTCGTCCAGCTCGACCACCGCCACTGGCTGCTCGAACTCTTTCACGGTCCGACGCTCGCGTTCAAGGACGTCGCGCTGCAATTGCTTGGTCAGCTCTTCGAAAAGTTCCTCGGCGGCGGCGAGACCGACCTGACGATCGTCGGCGCGACCTCTGGCGACACCGGTTCGGCGGCGATCGAGGCGGTCGCGGGGCGCGAACATATCCGCATCTTCATGCTCCACCCCGAAGGCCGGGTCAGCGACGTCCAGCGCCGCCAGATGACCACCGTGCTGGCGCCCAACGTCTATAATATCGCGATCGACGGCAGCTTCGACGATGCGCAGGCGATGGTGAAGCGGCTGTTCGGCGATGCCGAGGCGCGCAGCGCCCTGACTCTCTCGGCGGTGAACAGCATCAACTGGGCGCGGCTGATGGCGCAGGTCGTCTATTATTTCTATGCCGCTGTGCGCCTCGGCGCGCCCGAGCGACCTATTGCTTTCAGCGTTCCGACGGGCAATTTCGGCGATGTCTTTGCGGGCTATGCCGCCGCGCGCATGGGGCTTCCCGTCGCGCGGCTCGTCGTTGCGACCAACGTCAACGACATCCTCCACCGCGCGCTGTCGTCGGGCGACTATAGCGCTGGCAGCGTCACGCCGACCGCGACCCCCAGCATGGATATCCAGGTCAGCAGCAATTTCGAAAGACTGCTCTTTGATCTCGCAGGCCGCGATGGCGCGGCGATTGCCGGCATGATGGACGCGTTCGATCGGGATCGGTCGATGAGCATCCCTGCCGACATGCTCACCGAGGCCCGCGGGCTTTTTTCGAGCGCGCGGATCGACGGCGATGCGATGTCGCTGGCGCTGCGCTGGGCGCAGGAGAAGGGCGGCCAGATCATCGACCCGCACAGCGCCGTCGGCCTTGCCGCCGCACGCACGCTCGAAATCGATGCCGATATTCCGGTCGTCACGCTCGCGACTGCGCACCCTGCAAAATTCCGCGACGCGGTCGAGCGCGCGACGGGTGTCCGCCCGGCGCTTCCCGCGCGCCTCGGCAATCTGTTCGACCGCGAGGAGCGCTATGAAAAGCTTCCCGGCGATTATGACGTGGTGAAGGCCTATATCCTGTCGGAAGTGGCGCGTGGCTGAGCTTGCGCCGCTGGTCACGCTTGTCGGTGAGGCCTGGGAGGATTATGGGCTGGTCGACAGCGGCGGCGGGCGCAAGCTCGAACGCTATGGCCCTTACCGCTTCATCCGCCCCGAGCCGCAGGCGATGTGGCACCCCGCGCTTCCGCAGGACGAATGGGACAAGGCCGACGGCGAGTTCATTCCCGCGTCGGATGATGATGGCGGCGGGCGCTGGTATTACAACAAACCCGTTCCCGCCGAGGGCTGGCCGCTCGGCTGGCGCGAGACGCGCTTCACGGCAAGCTGCACGCCCTTCCGCCATCTCGGCTTCTTTCCGGACATGGCCCCCGTCTGGGACTGGTTGCGCGCGCAGGTGGCGGGGAAGCCGGACCCGACCTTCCTGAACCTCTTCGGCTACACCGGCGTAGGCAGCCAGGCGCTCGCCGCCGCGGGTGCGTCGGTGACGCATGTCGACGCCTCGAAAAAGTCGGTCGCGCAGGCGCGCGAAAATGCCGCTCTCGCCGGTATGGCCGAAAAGCCGGTCCGCTGGATCGTCGATGATGCGGGCAAATTCACCGCCCGCGAGGTGCGGCGCGAAAGGCGCTACGATGCCATCCTGCTCGACCCGCCCAAATTCGGACGCGGGCCGGGAGGCGAGCGCTGGCAGCTGGAAGAAGGGCTCGCACCCTTGCTCGCCGATTGCCGGCAATTGCTCGATGCGGACAGCCGCGCGTTGTTCCTCACTGTCTATGCGGTGCGCATGTCGGCGCTCGCGATCGGCGAACTGCTCGCGCAGCTCTTCGTCGACCTGCCCGGCACGGTCGAATGCGGCGAGCTGGCGGTACGCGAAGAGGCGCGAGGGCTCTTGCTCCCAACGGCGATCTTCGCGCGCTGGAGCAATTAGTCGAGCGGCGTAGCCAGCTCGATCCGGTTCCGTCCGCTTTCCTTGGCGCGATAGAGCGCCTCGTCGGCCGCTTTCAGCGCCGCGCGGGCATCGCCGAAGCCGAACACGTCGGCCACCCCGCCCGAGAAGGTGATCTTGCCGAACGGCTGGTCGGTCTTGCGGTTGATGAGCCGCCGCTCGGCCAAGCCTTCGCGCGCCTCGTCGAGCCGCGCGGCCGCCTCGCTCGGCGGCAGACCGCGGAACAGCATCACAAATTCCTCGCCGCCGTGCCGCGCAACGTGGCAATGGTCGTTCGAAATCTTCGCGAGCGTGTCGGCGATCAGCTTGATGACGCGGTCGCCGGCTTCATGGCCGTGGATGTCGTTCACCTTCTTGAACTCGTCGATGTCGCAGAAGGCGACCGACAGCGGTTCGCACGCGGCGCGCGCTTCCTCATAATGACGTTCGAGCAGCACCTCGAAGGCGCGCCGGTTGGGGAGGCCGGTCAGATAGTCGACCTCTGCGTCGCGCTTGGCGCGGGCAAGGCTTTTGCGCAGCGCCTTCGCCTCGTCCTCGCTCTTGCGCATTTCCTCTTCGGCGTGGCGCGTTCGCTCCAGCATCACCTTCGCAATGTCGGCGAGGTGCGAGACAAGCTCGCCCGTCTTTTGCACCTGTTCGAGGTCGCTGACATGCTCCTCCAGTTTCGACCCATATTCGCTCGTCGCGCTGCGTGCGGCCTTGGTGCTGCTCTGGAAGGTCTCGAGGTTCGTTTCGAGCCGCGCGATCATCCGGTCGAGGTCGGCGCGATCGGCCAGCGTGGGGTCATTCTCCATCAGCTCGTCGAGCCATTGCTGCGTCACGCCTTCGCTCGTCATCGAGCGCGCCGCGATCTGTCGCGCGAGCCGTGGGTTGATCCCCGAAAAGGCGCTGTGCGCGATCAGCAGGTTCGCCGCCGAAATATCCAGATCATGGTCGATCAGGAATGCGCCGATCGCACCGACCAGCTGCTGCCGCGCCTCCCGCACCAGGCTGCGCGAACCGCGCGCTCCCGAGGATGCCTGTTCCTCTTCGTGGGCCCCGTTCTTCGCGCGGAGCCCCAGCCAGCCCAGGAGCCGCCCGACCGGCTCGTTCGATGGAGTTGCATGTGTGGTCATGCGCAAATTAACGGGCGCCTCGAAACAAGGTTAAGGCGCCGGAGGAAAAATTTCAGGGATCGATCCGTCCCTCGTCCCGTGCGGGCATCGGGGCGAGGAATGGCAACAACAATGCCGTCAGAACGAGCCATCCGCCCGAGAGCAATATGGCAGTCGAAAGCGACCAGATGTCGGCCGCGAGACCCAGCATATAGGCACCGAGTGCCATCGCGCCAAAGGTCACCGCTTGATAGATCGACAGGCAGCGGCCGAGGATCGCCTCGGGGGACCGGAGCTGCATCGCGACGTTGAGCGTGGTCAGCGTCGAGACCCACGCCATGCCGGCGACGAAGGTCGCCGCCATGACGACCGCGATTGACCCCGTCAGCGCCACCGGGACGGTCGCCGCCGCGAAGACGATCGCCGAACCGCTGACGATGCGGTCGCTCCCCCAGCGGCGGCGCAGATTCCCGACCCATAGCGCGGCGAAGATCGACCCGGCGCCGAAGGCGGCAAGGCAAAGACCATAGACGGTCTCGGTGCCGTGCAGCCGGTCGCGGACGAGCGCGGGCATCAGCGCCTGGATACCGATCGCTGCGGCGCCGAAAGCGAAGCCGCGGATCAGGATTCGCCGCACGGGGTCCGACTGGACGCAAAAGCGGATGCCGGTCGCGATCGCGGCGAACATCGGCGTGCGCTGCGGCTGCGACACCTCGGGATGCCAGCCGAGCAACACGATGATCAGCGCGAGATAGCTGATCGCATTGAGCCCGAAGCCGAGCGCCGGGCTGGTCAGCGAAATCAGCAGGCCGCCGAGCGCGGGGCCCGCGCTCCGCGCAAGGTTGAAGGCGATGCTGTTGAGCGCGATCGCCTGCGGCAGATCCTTCGGGCCGACTTGCAGCCGCACCGACGCTTGCCACGCGGGACCGTTGAGCGCGGTTCCGCAGCCAACCGACAAGGTGAAGAACAGCAGCAACAGCGGGGTAATCGCGCCCATCCAGGTCGTGAGGGCCAGCGCCGCGGAGATCAGCAGCATTCCCGTCTGCGCCGCCAGCATCACGCGTCGCCGGTCGAAATTGTCGGCAATCGCGCCGGCGACGACGCCGAGCAGCAGGATCGGGATCGTCGCGCTCGCCTGCACCAGTGCGATCAACTGGTGCGAACCGGTGATCTCGGTCATCAGCCACGCGGCGCCGACCGACTGGATCATCGATCCCATATTCGACGCGAGATTGGCGATCCAGATGGCGCGGAAAGCGGGATAGCGGAAGGGAGCGATGGAAGAAGGCGGGGAAGAGGTCTGCGTCGCGCTCACGGATCAAGCGCGTAGCCATTGAAGGATTGAATCGCAATCGGCGCGGCAAGCTTTTTCGAAATCCCGATGGCGGCTTTGGGGTGGTTTCCAGAGGGAATTATCCTCCCTGTGGCGTAGCCATGGGGAGGGGGACCGCTCGCGAAGCGAGTGGTGGAGGGGCCGCGACGTCGGCGCAAAAGCCCCTCCGTCAGCGCTTCGCGCTGCCACCTCCCCATGCCCACGGCACAGGGAGGAACGGATGCCCGCAACCGGCCGCTTTCACACTCTCGTCATTCAGCATCCCTCCGATCCTCCTGTCCGGCCCCGCCGCGGGAAATAATCGTGCTTCCCCCACTGGCGCGCTTGGCTCCGACTGGTTACATGGGCCGCCACCAAACGAGTCGCGAGTGCCGCCCCGAACCCTGCGGGCAGGCGCCGCCCGCATGAGAAAGTGGCATCCATGGAAATCATCACCGGCCTGACCTTCGACGACGTGTTGCTGGTGCCCGGCGCGTCGGACATTCTGCCGTCGGATGCCAATCTCCAGACCCAGCTCACCAGCGACATTTCGCTCAACATTCCGATCCTCTCGTCGGCGATGGATACGGTGACCGAGGCCGACATGGCGATCCTGATGGCGCAGATCGGCGGCATCGGCGTGCTCCACCGTAACCTCACGATCGAGGAACAGGCGGCGGCGGTGCGGCAGGTCAAGCGCTTCGAAAGCGGGATGATCGTCAACCCGATCACCATCACTCCCGACGCGCCGCTCTCCTATGCGACCGCGCTGATGGACCAGCACAAGATCTCCGGCATTCCGGTGGTCGAACCCGGCGGCAAGCTCGTCGGCATCCTGACGCATCGCGACGTCCGCTTCGCCGACAATCCCGGCCAGCCCGTCCGCGAGCTGATGACCGCCGACAATCTCGCGACCGTGCGTCCGGGCGTCGGGCAGGACGAGGCACGCAAGCTGCTCCACCAGCGCCGCATCGAAAAGCTGCTGGTGGTCGATGACGACTATCATTGCATCGGGCTGATCACCGTCAAGGATATGGAAAAGGCGGTGAACTTCCCCGACGCGACCAAGGACGGCAGCGGCCGCCTGCGCGTCGCGGCGGCGACAAACACCGGCGACAGCGGGATCGAACGCGCCGAGGCACTCCTCGATGCCGAGTGCGACCTGATCGTCGTCGACACCGCGCATGGCCATAGCAAGGGCGTCGGCGCCACCGTCGAACGGATCAAGAAATTGTCGAACCGCGTGCAGGTGCTCGCGGGCAACGTCGCCACCGGCGATGCGACCAAGGCTTTGATCGACTGCGGGGCCGACGGCGTAAAGGTCGGGATCGGCCCCGGCTCGATCTGCACCACGCGCGTCGTCGCGGGCGTCGGCGTGCCGCAGCTCACCGCGATCCTCGACAGCGTCGAGGCGGCGTCGAAGCTGGGCGTCCCGGTGATCGCCGATGGCGGCCTCCGCACGTCGGGCGACATCGCCAAGGCGCTCGCTGCAGGCGCGTCGAGCGTCATGGTCGGCTCGCTCCTCGCGGGGACGGCCGAGGCGCCGGGCGAAACCTTCCTCTTCCAGGGCCGCACCTACAAAAGCTACCGCGGCATGGGCAGCGTCGGCGCGATGGCGCGCGGCAGTGCCGACCGCTATTTCCAGCAGGACATCAAGGATCAGATGAAGCTGGTTCCCGAGGGCATCGAGGGACAGGTGCCGTTCAAGGGCCCGGCGAAGGACGTGATCCACCAGCTCGTCGGCGGCGTGAAGGCAGCGATGGGCTATACCGGCAGCCGGACGCTAAAGGATCTGCGCGAGCGCGCGAAGTTCGTGCGCATCACCAATGCGGGCCTGCGCGAAAGCCATGTCCACGACGTCGCGATCACCCGTGAGGCGCCGAATTATCCGGTTGGATAACATGACGGGGGAAGGTTGAAGCAGTGACCCCTGCCGCCCGCATCCAGACCGCGATCGAAATTCTCGACGCCATCGCCGCCGCGGCACGTGAGGGCGGAGCGCCCGCCGATGCCATTTTCGCAGAAGCGATGCGCGCGCGCCGCTACGCGGGGTCGAAGGATCGCCGCGCGATCCGGGCGCATGTCTATGACGCGATCCGCTTGGTGCGCTCGGCGCCCGTATCGGGCCGCGCGGCGATGCTTGCGCTCGCCGACGCCGACCCCGATATGGCGGGCTCGTTCGACGGATCGCCCTACGGTCCCGCGCCGATCGCGGAGGACGAGCCGCGCGCCGAGACAGGGCTGGCCGCGCAGGCGCTGGTCGATCTCTTCGACCCGCTGGTGGGGATGGACGAGGGCAGTGCGATGCTTGCCCGTGCCTCGCTCGACCTGCGCGCCAACCGCCTCAAGGCGACGGTAGCGGACCTCGCGAGGCTCTTCGCAGAAGGCGAGGCGATCCCGGGCGCGCCCGACGGCTGGCGCCTGCCGCCCGAAACCGCGGCGGCCCAGCATCCCGCCTACACCGACGGCGCGTTCGAGGTGCAGGACGCCGCCAGCCAATATGCCTCGGCCGCGCTCGATGCATCGCCGGGGCAGGCGATCGTCGATCTTTGCGCGGGGGGCGGCGGCAAGACGCTCGCCATCGCTTCGCTGACCGATGGCGACGCCGAAATCCTTGCCTGCGACACCAACCGTGCGCGGCTGCAGCAGCTCTCACCGCGCGCCGAGCGCGCGGGCGCGACGCGCATCGAGACACGATTGTTGAACCCCGACCAGGAATCGGAGATGCTCGCCGACTGGCAACGGCGCGCCGACCGCGTGTTTGTCGACGCCCCCTGCTCGGGCAGCGGGACGTGGCGGCGCAGCCCCGAACTCCGCTGGCGGCTCACCCCCTCGCGGCTCGACCGGCATCTCGCCGATCAGGCCAAGCTGATCGACATCGGCGCCGATCTGGTGGCGCCGGGCGGCAAACTTCTTTATGCTGTCTGCTCGATCATCGCGCGCGAGGGGCGGGTCCAGGTGGACGAGTTTTTGAACCGGCATCCCGACTGGACGGCTGACAGCGGCTATCTGCCCGAAGGCATCGGGCGCGCCGCAGGGCACGGTTTTCTGCTAACTCCGGCGCACGACGGATGCGACGGATTTTTTCTCGCGCGGCTGACACGGCCATGTTAGCATCCCCCGAAATGACGAAATGGGAGAATGCGATGCGCGTCAGTTTCCTGGCTATCGGTGCCGGCCTCGTCCTTGCCAGTATGCCCGTGGCCTCGGACGCGCAGCGTGCCGACAACGACATCCTGACCCGCTCGACCCAGCTCCAGCATCAGGGGGCTGAGGCGCAGGCGAAGGGCGATCTGACGGCGGCGGTCGATTTCTATGAATCGGCGCTCGCCGCCGATCCGCGCAACCGGTCGGCGATCGTTGCGCTGGCACAGGTCGCACGGGCACAGGGCCTGCCGGGGAAGGCGATCGGTTTCTACCGCGAGGCGCTGCTTCTCGAACCCAATGACGTCGTCGCGCTGACCGGGCAGGGCGAGGCGCTCGCCGACAAGGGCGCGCTCGAACTCGCGCGCGAAAAGCTCGCCGATGCGAAACGCGTGTGCAAGGCGAATTGCCCGCAGGTCGCCGCGCTTGAAAAGGCGATCGCGGCGGGCAGCGAAAAGCGCGTCGTCGCGGCCGAGGCGATCGCGCCGAAGCCCGTCGTCGCGACGGTCGGCACCAGCCAGAACTGATCTTTCCGCAAGCGCTGGCATCAGCTATCCGTTTGGTGCGGGCAGCGGACGTATCAAACAGCGTCGCCCCCGCGCAGGCGGGGGCCGCTAGCCGCCTATTCCTGCGCGGCCGCGTAAACCGACAGCGGCCCCCGCCTGCGCGGGGGCGACGGCTTATTTCGGTCGCTACCTGACGCTCAGAACCCTAAGTTCCGGAATGCGATCCGGAACGAGAAACTGTTGCCGCGCTTTGCGTCGCCGGTGTCGATATAGTCGCGACGCCAAGTGAGGGCGATCGACAGGCAGTCATCGTCATAGGCGACGCCGAGGCGGTGGCGGATCGGTTCGAAGCCGTCGGCCTGCGCCAGCGGGTCGTCGCTGCGGCTGGTGAGGTCGACAATCGCCGATCCGAATACCGACCAGTTCTTCGCGAAGCCGACGCGGCCGCCGACGCGGGCCTCCTCGCGGTCCTGCAGATCCTCGCCGAGCAGCAGGATGTCGCGGTTGAGCCGCGAATAGCCGAGCACGGCATAGGTCGAGCGGCCGCCGATCGTCGCGTCGAATTCGTTGCGGCGGATCGCGAAATTATCCTTGTCGAGGCGGAAGCGATGCGTCAGCCGCAGGAAGCTCTTGTAAGCGATCGTCGTGCGTCCGACGATGTCCGAGGTGCGGTCGGTGAGTCCGGTGCCGTCGGGGAACAGGCTGGGCTTGTCGGACAGGCGATAGCTCTGTCCGATCATGCTGTTGATCGTGAAGCTCGGCCGGCTGTAATTCCATTCCACGCCATAGGTGATGCGCGCGCCGTCCTCGAACCGGTCATAGCCGTTGAAGCGGTTGATCGCGAACAGGTTGCTGTCTTCGAGGTCGAAGGCGCGGGCATCCTCGTTCGGAATGTCCAGATTCTTGATCGGCGGCGTCGCGACGATCTGGACGCGCGGGGTCAGCGTCTGCGTACCGCCGGCAAATTCGCCGATGAAGGGCCAGCGCATATCGGCCGCGACCGCCGCGATGCCGCGGCCCTGCCACCCCGACTTGCCGCGATAACCGGGGATCGCGGTCAGCAGATTCTCGTCGCTGTGATAGACGTCGCCGCGCACCAGCGCGGTGACGGTGACTTCCTGCCCGAGGCCGGTGAGCCCGCGCAGATCCCAACGCGCCCCTGCGAAGGCGCGCTGCGTGTCCTGCCCCGACGTGCGCCCGATCGCCAATGTGTTGAGCTGCAGCTCGACCTGTCCGCCGAGCAGCGGATCGGCGAAGCGTTGGCGATAGTCGATGATCGGCAGCGCGACCGGCTGCTGCCCCTGGCTGTCGTTGCGGCGCAACGTCTGCGTCGCCCAGCCCGCGATCGAGAGATAGCTCTGCCCGCCGATCCGTTCGAGCTCGAAGGTCGAGCGCAGCCGGTCGTCGCGGCTGATGTCATAGCGGCGCATGAAGGTGCGGTCGGTCGTGACGCGGCCCGAAAAGGACAGGCTCCAGCGCGGGTCGAACTGGAATTTGCCCGCGCTTTCGAAATAGCCGCGGAACTGGCGATTGCGGTCGGTCGTCGGCCCCGAGACCGGAACCGCCGCACTATGCGTTGCAAAGCCGTTGAGGCGGAATGAGCCGACGTCGGTCAGCGCGCGGAACTCGCCCTCGATCATCGGTGCCGCGCTGGTGTAGATATGCGGCGTGATCGTGATGTCGCGATCGGGCGCGAGGCGGAGATAGTAAGGAACCGCGATCTCGAACCCGTTCGTCCGGTCGAGGCGGATTTCAGGCACCAGCAGCCCGCTGCCCGCCTCCTGGTTCGCCGGATGGCTGAGGCCGGGGAGCGGGATCAGCGGCAGGCCGAAAATCTCGACCCGGGCGCCCTTGTATTTCACCTTGTTTTTTGCGCGGTCATAGGTGACGCGCACGGCGCGGATCTGCCAGCTCGGATTCTTCGGGCATCCCGAGTCATCCTCGACGGGGCAGGGAGTGTAGGCGGCGTTCTCCAGCTCGATATTGCCGTTGTCGAAACGTGTGCCCTTCATCGCCGCGAGGCGCGAGCCATTGTCGAGCACGACGAGCATATTTTCGACGACGCCATCGCGCAGCGTGTCGGTCAGGACGATGCGATCGCCATAGGCGGTGTCGCCCTCGGGATTCTTGACCGCGACATTGCCCTCGGCGACGACCTCGCCGGTCTGGCGGTTCCACGTCACCTTGTCCGCGCGCATCTCGATCGCGTCGCGGTTCATCTGGACATTGCCCTCGGCGATGACGATGTCGGTCTCATTGTCGTAGTTGAGGGCGTCGGCGGCGAAGCCGACCTGGTCCTCGGTCGCGGGTGCCGGGGCGTCGGCTGCGGCGGCGGGGACGGTGCGGTCGTGCAGGTCGGGTTGGGCGACCGGGGGTGGTTCGACCGTCTGCTGCGCGGCCACAGGGCATGCCATGAGCGCGGCAGTGCTGGCCGTGACGAACCACAGCGATTGCGCGCGCGACCCCCGATGGAACAAAGTCCAGCCCATTTAATCCCTTTGTCCCAGACCCTATATGGTCGCTGCCCGGCCTTGGACCGGCAGCTTTGTTTTTGCAACTCGCAAGCGAAACCCCTATCGGTCCGGCACGTTCCAATCAATCATCGCATAAGAAAGTTACCGCATGGACATCCAGTTTGTCGCGCAAATCGATGCGTCCGCCGACGTCGTCGCTTTCCCCGTCCGCAAGGGCGAGGCCGCAAAGCTCGGTGCGCTGCTCGGCGCCGCCGCGGCGCAGGCGCGCTTCGAGGGCGCGGCGGGCGCGATCGCCGAAACCGCAGCGATCGACGGCGATCAGGCGCGGCGCCTGCTGCTCGTCGGGATCGGCGACGGCACCACGCACGACCTCGAACGCGGCGGCGCCGCGCTGACCGCGCGGCTGCAGACCAGCGGCGTCACGGCCGTGCATGTCGATTTCGCCAGCGCGGGGCAGAGCGACGAGGACGATGTCCTTGCCTTCGCGATGGGCGCACGGCTGCGCGACTGGCGGCTCGATACCTATCGCACCCGGCTTTCGGACACCGCGAGGCCCAGCCTCAAGACGATCGTGATCGCCTCGCCGGCGGGTGACCTGTCGGCGCGCTGGGGCAGCTATTCGGCGGTTGCCGACGGTGTCGCGCTGACCCAGACGCTCGTCGCCGAGCCGCCGAACATCCTCTATCCCGAAAGCTTCGTCGAACGGTGCCAGCATCTCGCCGAACTCGGTGTCGAACTCGAAGTGCTCGACGAGCGCCAGATGAAGGCGCTGGGCATGGGCGCGCTGCTGGGCGTCGCGCAGGGCTCGACGCGCCCGCCGCGGCTGCTCGCGATGCGCTGGAACGGCGGGACGCCGGGCGAAGCCCCTGTCGTGTTCATCGGCAAGGGCGTCACCTTCGACACCGGGGGCATCAGCCTGAAGCCCGGGCCGGGCATGGATATGATGAAGTGGGACATGGGTGGCGCGGGCGCCGTCGCGGGCGCGATGAAGGCGATTGCGGGCCGCAAGGCAAAGGCGAATGTCGTCGGCGTCGTCGGCCTCGTCGAAAATATGCCCGACGGCAATGCGATGCGCCCTGGCGACGTCGTTACCACCATGTCGGGCCAGACGGTCGAAGTGCTCAACACCGACGCCGAGGGGCGCCTGGTTCTCTGCGACGCGATCACCTGGGCGCAGAAAGCCTATAATCCGAAGGTCATCGTCGATCTTGCCACGCTGACCGGCGCGATGGTGATCTCGCTCGGACACGAATATGCGGGGATGTTCGCCAACGACGACGAACTGGCGGCGAAACTGCTCGAAGCGGGCGATGCCAGCGGCAACAAGCTGTGGCGCTTCCCGCTCTCGCCCGCCTATGACAAGCTGATCGACAGCCCGATCGCCGACATGAAGAATATCGGCCCGCGCGAAGGCGGATCGATCACTGCCGCGCAGTTCCTGAAGCGCTATGTGAACGAGGGCGTCGCCTGGGCGCATCTCGACATCGCGGGCATGGCGTGGGGTGACAAGGACGGTCCGGTATGGGCCAAGGGCGCGACGGGTTATGGCGTCCGCCTGCTCGACCGTTACATCGCCGACAACCACGAGTCTTGATGCTCTTCAACCCGCCATTGCGAGCGGAGCGGGCCGAAGGCGGCCGTAGGCCAACCAATCCAGAGCGGTTACCGCACACTCTGGATTGCCGCGTCGCTTCGCTCCTCGCAATGACGGTGGAGAGATATTCCTGATGCCCCGCGTCGATTTCTACCGGCTGATCCGCGACCCCGTCGAACGGGTGCTGCCGGCAATCGCGACGCGAATCTTGGGGAATGGCGACCGCCTGCTGGTGGTCGCCGCCTCGGCGATGCAGCGGCAGGCCATCGACGAGGCGTTGTGGACGCTCCAGCCCGCGAGTTTTCTGCCGCATGGCAATGCGGGCTCGCCCGATGAGGCGATCGAGCCGATCCTGCTGGCCGGAACGCTCGAGGCGTCGCCCCCCAACCAGGCGACGCATGTCGCGCTCGCCGACGGCGAATGGCGCGAAGAAGCGCTGGCGTTCGAGCGCGCCTTCCTGCTCTTCGACAACAGCCGCATCGACGATGCGCGCGCAACCTGGCGCGCGCTCGCGGCGCGCGACGATGTCGACAATCGATTCTGGAAACAGGATGAGCGCGGGCGCTGGTCCGAAGGGCCCTAACCGTCCATGAGCACGACGTCCCAGCGATATTTCGCCGGCGTATCGAGTTTCGCCAACGCGGTGTCCGCCCCGTCGCCGAGCCCTTTGTAGAGCATGTCGGAGGCGTTGGTCGCCGCATCGTCCGAAAAATACATTTGGGTGACGAGCCGCTGGCTCTTGCCATGGACGTCGAAATGAATGTGCGGCGTCCGCCGGCCGATCGGCGAGTCATAGGCGGCGGGTTTGACCGTGACGATCCGCCATTCGCCGCTCGCGCCCGTCCTGATCTGGGCGTAGCCCTGGAAATTCGGATCGAGCGGTGCCGTCGCAATATCGTTAGGATGGGCATAGCGGCCGACCGAATTGGCCTGCCATATCTCCAGTGTCGCGCCCCGCACCGGATTGCCATGCCGGTCGAGCACGCGTCCGCTGACTTCGATGACCTCGCCGAGCGCACGCGAACGACGTCCTTTGACCCACGTCAGGTCGGCATCGTCCTCGGCGAGTCGTTCGACAGGATAGAAGGGGCCGAGGTCCCCGAACGCGGTGGGCCGCAGCGCGGCTTCCGCCGCTTTTGCTCCGCCCGTCAGTGCGATAGATGCTGCCAATGCCGAGCCCGCAAAGGTACGGCGCGTCATTCCGTCAAGCCGGTCCGTCATGCAATGGTCCCCTCTCTTGGCAATATTAGCATGAGCTCCTGCCATTTCGCAGCGCATTTGGATGCCGGCGACCTTGCGGTGCAGCAAAAGCGCGGCTAGAGGCGCGCGCATCGCAGAAAATACCAACGCAGGAGCTTTCCCATGGCGGTCACCCGCACCTTTTCGATCATCAAGCCCGACGCGACGCGCCGCAACATCACCGGCGCCGTCACCAAGATGCTGGAAGACGCCGGCCTCCGCGTCGTCGCGTCGAAGCGCATCCACATGACCCGCGAACAGGCCGAGGGCTTTTACGCGGTCCACAAGGATCGCCCCTTCTTCGGCGAACTCGTCGAATTCATGACTTCGGGCCCTGTCGTCGTGCAGGTTCTCGAAGGCGAAAACGCGATGCAGCGCAACCGCGACATCATGGGCGCGACCAACCCCGCCAACGCCGAGCCCGGCACGATCCGCAAGGAACTCGCCGAGAGCATCGAGGCGAACACCGTGCACGGTTCGGACAGCGAAGAAAATGCCGCGATCGAGATCGCCTATTTCTTCAAGCCCGAAGAGATTGTCGGCTAAGCCATTCGGTAGAGTCGAACCGAAGAGGCCGCCGGAGCGATCCGGCGGCCTTTTTCATCAGAATTCGTCGGCCACGCCCATCAGCCCCGCGAGCTTCTTCGGCGCGATCGCCAGCCAGCTCTTGCGCAGCCATTCGCCGATCGCATCCCAGTCGGTGTCGCCGAGGTCGAGGCGGATGCCGACCCACCCGTCACCGAAATAGGCGGGGCGGTAATAGCGGTCTGCGTCCATCTCGATGAGTTGCGCCTGTTCGTCGGCGCCGCTGATCTTGACCAGCAGCGCGGTCTTGCCGTCGCCATGATGGTCCTGCGTGAAATAGGCAAACTTCTTGCCCTTCACGATCCCGAAACAGGGCATGCCGTGCGATGTCACCTCGTCGACCTCGGGCAGCGCCATCGCAAGCTCGCGCACGCGGCCGAGCAGCCAGTCGGGCGAGCGTTCGCGCCCCACAAACGCGGCGAGAGTGGCGGGATATAGCTGATGCTCGGCAAAGCGCACGCGCTCCGCCAGGGTTCCCGCGGTGTCGCCCGCAACGATCGCGACGGGCGTTTGCGCCAGCACGGGGCCTTCGTCGACACCCGGCGTCACGATATGGACGCTGCATCCGCCGAATTTGTCGCCCGCGTCGATCGCTTGGCTGTGGGTGTTCAGCCCCTTATATTTGGGAAGCAGGCTCGGGTGGATATTGATCATCCTGCCCGCCCAGCGCGCGACGAAATCGTCGCTCAGGATACGCATATAGCCCGCGAGCGCGACGAACTCGGCACCCGCTTCGCGCAATTGCTCGTCGACCAGCGCGTCGAACGCATCGCGATTGATGCCCTTGTGGCTGAGGCTCCACGTCGGAACACCCTCGGCCGCGGCGATCGCAAGGCCTGGCGCATCGGGATTGTTGCTGGCGACGAGCACCAGTTCATAGGGGCAGTCGGCGGCCTTCGCGGCGTAGAGCAGCGCCGCCATATTGGTGCCGGCGCCGGAGATCAGAACGGCGACGCGCGCCTTAGCCATTATGCGTGGCGCTCCACGCGGCGCGCGCGCTCCATGTCTCGGGTCCGCCGCTCACGGTGCAGCCCTTCTCGCCCCCCGCGATGTGCCCGATGCGGAACACCGTTTCGCCCGCGGCCTCAAGGGCAGCTGTCACGGCGGCGACATCACCCTCGGCGACGACGACCGCCATGCCGATCCCGCAATTGAAGGTCCGCGCCATTTCCTCGGGCTCGATATTCCCCTGCGCCTGCAGGAACGCCATCAGTCGCGGCTGCTCCCACGCGTCGGCATCGACATGCGCGTGCAGCGTTTTCGGCAGGATACGCGGGATATTTTCGAGCAAACCGCCGCCGGTGATGTGCGCGAGCGCGTGGATCTGGCCGGTCTTCACGAGCGGGAGCAGGCTTTTCACATAAATGCGCGTCGGCGCCATCAGGGCGTCGATCAGGCGGATATTCTGGTCGAACAGGGCGGGGCGGTCGAGCTTCCAGCCCTTGTCGGCAGCAAGGCGGCGCACGAGCGAGAAGCCGTTCGAATGGACCCCCGACGAGGCAAGGCCGAGGATCACGTCGCCCGATGCGACCTTGTCGGCTGTCAGCACCTGGTCGCGCTCGACCGCGCCGACGCAGAAACCGGCGAGATCATAGTCGCCGTCCGCATACATGCCCGGCATTTCGGCGGTCTCGCCGCCGATCAGCGCGCAGCCCGCCTGTTTGCACCCTTCGGCGATGCTTGCGACGACGTCGGTCGCGACCGCGTTGTCGAGCTTGCCCGTCGCATAATAGTCGAGGAAAAACAGCGGCTCGGCGCCCTGCACGATCAGGTCGTTGGCGCACATGGCGACAAGGTCGATCCCGACGCCGTCGTGCTTGCCCGATTCGATTGCGAGCTTGAGCTTGGTGCCGACCCCGTCGTTCGCCGCGACGAGCAGCGGATCGTTGAACCCCGCCGCCTTCAAGTCGAAGAAACCGCCGAACCCGCCAAGGTCCGCGTCGGCGCCGGGGCGGCGCGTCGCCCGGGCGAGCGGGGCGATGGCGCGGACCAGCGCATTGCCGGTCTCGATCGAGACGCCGGCCTCCGCATAAGTGTAGCTGGCGGGTTTGTTCTGCTTGGAATCCATGGCCAGCGCGCCTAACGCTTCCGGCCGACAATTGCCATGATTTCCTTGTCGGGCATCGCACTTCGGGGCAAAGACCAGAGAAGATATGACTGCCGCCGCTTTCCCCCGTACCGCATCCGGCTTCTCGCTCCGCTCGCTCGCACCGCGTGACTGGCGCTGGCTGGCGCTTTTCGGCCTGCTCTGCGCGATTATGCTCGCGGGTATCGTCGAGGGGCAGATCAGCCGCGGCGACCGCGGCATCACCCCGATCAACAGCAGCGGCGACTTTCTGGCGAGCGGGATCGCGGTCGACGTAATCGGCGACAATGCCGACGACGCCCGTGAAAAGGGCTGGCGCGAGGCGCAGCGCAAGGGCTGGGCGCAACTCTACAAGCGGATCAACGGTTCGGACGGACCGGCGCTCGGCGATTCGGTTCTCGACGGCATCGTGACCGCGATCGTCGTCGAGGAGGAACAGATCGGCCCGCGCCGCTATGTCGCGAAACTCGGCGTCCAGTTCGACCGCGTCCGCGCAGGGCAGATCCTGGGCGTGAGCGGCCGCACACTTCGCTCGCCGCCGCTGCTCGTCATCCCCGTCTATTCGATCGACGGCATCCAGCAGGTGTTCGAACAGCGCAGTGCCTGGCAGCGCGCCTGGGCCGAATATAACACCGGGCAGAGCGCGATCGACTATGTACGCACCGCGGGCACCGGCGCAGATACCCTGCTACTAAACGCGGGGCAAACCGGCCGCCGCAGCCGCGTCTGGTGGCGCGTGATCCTCGACCAATATGGCGCCGCCGACGTGCTGATCCCGATCGCGCGGGTCGAGTACAGTTATCCCGGCGGCCCGATCAAAGGCTATTTCGCGGCGCGTTTCGGCCCCGACAACAAGCTGATCGGTACGTTCACCATGACGGGCCCGAGCCCCGCGGCGCTTCCCGACATGATGCAGAAGGCGGTGGCGCGGATGGATTCGATCTACACCGCCGCGCTTGCGGAGGGTGTGCTGCGCACCGACACCTATCTCGTGCTCGAAAAACCTGTCGAAAAGGAAGACCTGCCCGAGGAGACGGCGGCCGACGAAGCCTTGCCGGTCGAAACCGACGGCAGCGCGACGACGGCGACCCCGGCGGCGGGCCTCCAGAGCTTCACGGTCCAGTACAACTCGCCCGATGTTGACTCGGTATCGGCGACCGAGCGCGCGGTTGCGGGCGTCGCGGGCGTGCAGTCGGCCTCGACCACCAGCCTCGCGCTCGGCGGCATGTCGGTGATGCGCGTGACCTTCCGCGGCGACCTCGCGGCGCTGAAGGCGGCGCTCGCGGCGCGCGGTTTCAATGTCCAGGAAGGCGGCGGCCAGCTCAGGATCAGTCGCTGATGTCGGCGCGTCCGGGACAATTCGCGCTGCCGCTCGACTGGAGCTCCGGCGGTTCGAACGACGGTCCGCTGATCGTCGGCGCGAGCAATGCCGATGCGGTGCGATACCTCCGCCATGTCGCGACCTGGCCGGTGCGCTCCGCCGTGCTCACCGGCCCGCGCGGTTCGGGGCGCAGCCTGATGGGTCGGATCTTCGCGCGCGAAACCGGCGGGCGCGTGATCGACGGGCATGATAGCGTGTCCGAGGAAGAGATTTTCCACGCATGGAATGCCGCGCAATCGTCGGGCACCCCGCTGCTCATCATCGCCGATGCGCCGCCGTCCGAATGGGGGATCGGGCTGCCCGACCTGGCGTCGCGGCTCCGCGCGGTCCCGGTGCTCGCGATCGGCGAGCCCGATGACTGCTTGGCGCGCGACCTGATCGAGGCGCTGTTCGCGCAGCGCGGGATGGCGTTGGCGCCCGGGGTCGCTTCCTATATCGTGCCGCGGATGGAACGCAGCTATGCCATGATCCATCGCGTCGTCGCTGCGCTTGATGCGGCGTCGCTCGAAAAGGGACGCGGCGTTAGCGTTCGTCTTACGCGTGAAACATTACTGTCACAGGGGCTGATCGATCCCGATCTCCTCGAAAGGCAGGACGCACCGAAATGTCGATAGGCGGCAATCCCCTTCGCGCCGACAATGACGCCGATACGGCGCAACCCTCGCTCGGCCCCGCGCGCTTCTTCAATCGCGAACTGTCGTGGCTCGCCTTCAACCGGCGGGTGATGGAGGAGGCGCGCAACCCGGCGCATCCGTTGCTCGAACGGCTTCGCTTCCTGTCGATTTCGGGCAGCAACCTCGACGAATTCTTCATGGTCCGCGTCGCAGGCCTGAAGGGCCAGCAGCTCCAGGGGATCGACGATCCCTCGGCCGACGGCCGCTCGCCGGGACAGCAGCTCGCCGAGATCGAGGCCGAGGTGAACCGCCTCGTCGACCAGCAGCAGAGCGAGTGGCAGCAGTTGCACCGGCTGCTCGCCGAACAGGGAATCGTCGTCCACGGCGCCGGCTCCGACGTCGAAAAGCTGCGCCGCGCGCTCCGCCAATATTTCCTCGACCAGATATTCCCGATCCTCACCCCGCAGGTGCTCGACCCTGCGCATCCGTTTCCCTTCATCCCGAACCGCGGCGTCGGCGTGATCTTCGATCTTCAGCGCAAGGCCACCGGCGACACGGTGCGCGAGCTGGTGATGATCCCCGCCTCATTGGCGCGCTTTGTCCCGGTACCGGGCGAGCCGGGCGGTTTCGTTCCGATCGAATATCTGATCGAGATTTTCGGCGACCTCGTCTTTCCGGGCTTCTCGATCCGCGCGATCGGCGTCTTCCGCATCATCCGCGACAGCGACATCGAAATCGAGGAGGAGGCCGAGGATCTGGTGCGCCTGTTCCGCACGGCGATCCGCCGCCGTCGCCGCGGCCGCGTGATCCTGCTCGAGCTCGAGGCCGACATGCCGGCCGATCTCGCCGCCGTTCTCAACGCCGACATCCAGGGGCATGAGGCGATCGTCGCCAAGATCGGCGGCTTCGTCGGGCTCGCCGCGCTGTCGGCACTGGTCGACGTCGATCGCCCCGACCTGAAATTCCCCGCCTATTCGGCGCGTTTCCCCGAACGCATCCGCGAACATGGCGGCGATTGCTTCGCCGCGATCCGAAGCAAGGACATTCTCGTCCACCATCCCTATGAGAGCTTCGACGTCGTGCTCTCCTTCCTGCGCCAGGCCGCTGCCGATCCCGACGTCGTCGCGATCAAGCAGACGCTCTATCGCGCTGGCAACCAGTCGCCGGTCATCCGCGCGCTGATCGAGGCGGCCGAGGCGGGCAAGTCGGTGACGGCGGTCGTCGAACTCAAGGCGCGCTTCGACGAGGAGCAGAATCTTCTCTGGGCGAACCAGCTCGAACGCGCGGGGGTGCAGGTCGTGTACGGCTTCATCGAGTGGAAGACGCACGCGAAAATCTCGATGGTCGTGCGCCGCGAAGGGCCGGGGTATCGCACCTACTGCCACTTCGGCACCGGCAATTACCATCCGGTCACCGCGCGCATCTACACCGATTTGAGCTTCTTCACCGCCGATCCGCGCGCGGGGCGCGACGCGGCGCAGCTGTTCAACTACATCACCGGCTATGTCGAACCCGAGCGGCTGGAGATGGTGACGATGTCACCGCTCAACATGCGGGCGCACCTGAGCGAACTCATCGATACCGAGATCGCGGCGGCGAAAGACGGCCGCCCGTCGGGTCTGTGGGCGAAGATGAACAGCCTCGTCGACCCCGATATCATCGACAAGCTCTATGAGGCGAGCGCGGCCGGAGTGCCGATCGAACTGATCGTGCGCGGCATCTGCTGCCTGCGTCCCGGTGTCCGTGGGCTATCCGAAACGATCCGGGTCAAGTCGATCGTCGGCCGCTTCCTCGAACACAGCCGCATCTGGGCGTTCGCGAACGGCGCGCACCTGCCGCACAGCGGCGCGAAGCTCTATATTTCCAGCGCCGACTGGATGCCGAGAAACTTCGACCGCCGCGTCGAATATATGATCCCGATCGAGAATCCGACCGTTCACGACCAGATATTGGATCAGGTGCTCGTCGCGAATCTGATCGACAATGAACAGAGCTGGGTGCTGCAACCCGATGGCACGTACCGGCGCTTGGTACCCGGAGACAAGCCCTTCAACCTCCATCATTATTTCATGAACAACCCGTCGCTCTCGGGCCGGGGCACGGCGCTTCACAAGCGTCATGACGTCCCGACGCTCGACTTTCCCATGCGCGAGGCGTGATCGGTTTTGGGGCAGGCACGCACTTCCAGACAGGCCGTCCACCGCTCCGCGGTGATCGACATCGGATCCAACTCGGTCCGTATCGTCGTCTATGAAGGCCCCGCACGCGCGCCCGCGGTGATCTTCAACGAGAAGGTCGCGGCGGGCCTTGGCCGCGGACTGTCGACCGACGGCCGCATCGCCGCCGAGGATGCCGAGCGCGGCCTTGTCGCGCTGCGCCGCTATGCACTGCTTGCCAGGCATATGGAGGTCAAAGACCTGCAATGCGTGGCGACAGCGGCGGTCCGCGATGCCGCGAACGGTCCGGCGTTCATTGCGGCTGCCGCCGAAGCGGGACTGAATATCCGCCTGCTGTCGGGCGAAGAGGAGGCCGAGGCGGCGGGCTATGGCGTGCTTTCGGCGATCCCGGACGCGCGCGGGATCGCGGTCGACCTTGGCGGCGGCAGTCTTGAGCTCGCCGAAGTTGCCGACGGCAAGGTGGGGCGGCGTGCCTCCTTCCCGCTCGGGGTGTTGCGCTTGCCTGCGCTCCGCAAGGATGGCGAAGCCGGGTTCGAGCGCGCGGTCCGCAAGATGCTGAAGGCTGCCGACTGGCCGCGCGAGGGGCTCTCCGGCTTGCCGCTCTACCTCGTCGGGGGGTCGTGGCGCGCACTTTCGCGTCTCGACCTTGAACTGACCAAGGATCCGCTTGCCGTGCTCGACCAGCACACCTTCCCGCGCACCGCTATCCGGCGACTGATTCGCGCGACCCGGCGGCTGACGTTCGAGCAATTGCGCGCGATCCCCGGCATGGCCTCGAACCGCGCCGCCGCGCTGCCGGATGCCGCGGCGTTGCTCGCGGCGCTCGTCAACATTCTCGACGTCCCCGAGATGACCGTGTCGTCGTCGGGGCTTCGCGAGGGCTTGCTCTATCAGGCTCTCGACGCGGAGACGCGCGCGCAGGATCCGTTGATCGTAGCGGCAGAATTCGAAGGACGCCGTCTCGCCCGCTTCGCGCCGCACGGCCGCGCGATCGCCGACTGGATCGCGCCGCTGTTCGCCGGGGAGGCGCCGCAGGACAGCCGCGTCCGCCTTGCCGCGAGCCTGCTCAGCGACGTTGCCTGGTCGGCGAACCCCGATTTCCGCGCCGAGCGCGGGGCCGAGATCGGGCTCCACGGCAATTGGCGCAGCATCGACATTCCGGGCCGCGTCCTGCTGGCGCGCGCGCTTTATGCGGGCTTCGGCGGCGCCGACGCCGAATTTCCCGCGATGGGGGCGCTCGTCAGCCCCGACCGGCTCGCGCGCGCACGACAATGGGGGCTTGCGATCCGTCTCGCGCAGCGGCTCACCGGCGGGGTCGAGGCGCCATTGAAGGCGAGCGGGATTGCACTTGTCGACGGCAAGCTCAGGCTGTGCCTCGATGCCGGATGGCACCATCTTGCAGGTGAGTCGGTCGAGCGTCGGCTGCGCCTTCTCGCACAGGCGCTGGACGCGAAACCGGAACTGGTTCTGCTTTAGACCTCGCTCGCGGTCGCAGTGTCGATTTCGCTCATCACCAGCTTGCCGTTCTTGACGGCGAACCCCATCCGCCCCTCGACCAGGTCGAGCGCGGCATGGCCGAAGACGTCGTAGCGCCAGCCCTGCATCATCGGGATGTCGTCGCTGCGTTCGTTCGCGGCGAGCGCTTCCAGTTCGTCGCTGCGCGCGATCAGCCGCGCGGCGACGTTGAGTTCGCGCGCGCGAATCTTGAGGAGGAGCTTCAGCAGGTCGGCGACGAGCGCGCCCTCCTTGCCAAGCCCTGGTCCGCGCGCGGCGCGGTCGGGCATGTCCTCTTTCGCCAGCGGTTTCGCGGCGGCGATCGCGTCCATCAGCCGGCCGCCGATATCGTTCGACTTCCACGTCGCCGACAGCCCGCGCACACTGCCAAGGCCCTCCTGCGCCTTGGGCGGATGCGCGGCAAGGTCGGCGAGCGTCTCGTCCTTGACGATGCGGCCGCGTGGCAGGTTCTTGTTCCGCGCCTCGCGCTCGCGCCACGCCGCGAGCGACTTCAGTCGACCCAGCACCTCGGGCTTGCGCGTCGGCACCTTGATCCGCTGCCATGCCTTTTCGGGATCGAGGGTGTAGTTGGCGGGGTCGGCGAGCTTTTCCATCTCCTCGTCGAGCCAGTGGCCGCGGCCGGTCTTGACCAGCTTCTTGAGCATCATCGGAAAGATTTTCGCGAGGTGCGTCACATCGCCGATCGCATAGTCGATCTGGCGCTTGTCGAGCGGGCGGCGGCTCCAGTCGGTGAAGCGCGCGCCCTTGTCGAGTTGCAGGCCGATCCACGCCTCGACCAGGTTCGAATAGCCGACCTGTTCGGCTTGGCCCAGCGCCATCTGGCCGATCTGCGTATCGAAGATCGGGTGCGGGGTCTTGCCGGTCAGGTTGAAGATGATTTCGACATCCTGCCCGCCCGCGTGGAAGACCTTCAATATGTCCTCATTGTCGACCATCAGGTCGAGCAGGGGCTGCAGGTCCATTCCCGGCGCCATCGGATCGATCGCGGCGGCATGGTCGCTGTCGGCGACCTGGATCAGGCAGAGTTCGGGCCAGAAGGTGTTTTCGCGCATGAACTCGGTGTCGACGGCGATGAAATCGCTGCCCTTGATGAGGTCGACAAATTCGGCGAGTGCTGCACTGGTTTCGATAAGCGGATGGATTTGCATGTCAGGCCTATACCGCGACTTTGACGAAGCGGGCAGGAAAATTTACTGCCGATGAACTGGAGACGCGGAGAGGGCGAATCCGCCCTCGACCCTTGACAAATCGTGCGCCGCATTGCCTTAGGCGCGGCCATATCGGGGCGTTTTCCGGCGCGCCTCTCCTGACATTTGAAAGACGATCACAATGCACGCCTATCGTACCCACACTTGCGCCGATCTTCGCGCCGCCAACGTTGGCGAGGAAGTCCGCCTTTCGGGCTGGGTGCACCGGACGCGCGAGCATGCGAACGTGCTCTTCGTCGACCTTCGCGACCATTATGGCATTACCCAGATCGTGGTGGAGACCGGCTCGGACCTTTATCCCACGGTCAATGGCGTCGGCCCCGAGTCCGTCCTGACCTTCACCGGCAAGGTCGCGGCGCGCTCGCCCGAGACGCTCAACCCGAAGCTCGCGACCGGCGAGATCGAAATCTATCCGACCGCGGTGACTGTCCAGTCGGCCGCCGAGCGCCTGCCGCTGCCGGTGTTCGGCGAGGCCGAATATCCCGAGGAAATCCGCCTCACCAACCGCTTCCTCGATCTCCGCCGCGAACGGCTGCACAAGAATATCGTGCTGCGCTCGAACGTGATTTCGTCGCTGCGCCGCCGGATGATCGACCAGGGCTTCACCGAGTTCCAGACCCCGATCCTGACCGCGAGCAGCCCCGAGGGCGCGCGCGACTATCTGGTGCCCAGCCGCGTCCATCCCGGCAAATTCTATGCGCTGCCGCAGGCGCCGCAGATGTTCAAGCAGCTGCTGATGGTCGCGGGCTTCGACCGCTATTTCCAGATCGCGCCCTGCTTCCGCGACGAGGACGCGCGCGCCGACCGCTCGCCCGGCGAATTCTACCAGCTCGATTTCGAGATGAGCTTCGTCACGCAGGACGACGTCTTCGCCGCGATCGAGCCTGTGCTGCACGGCGTGTTCGAAGAATTCGCCGATTTCGACGGCAAGGGGCGCACCGTGTCGCCGCTGCCGTTCAAGCGCATCCCTTACCGCGAGTCGATGCTGAAGTACGGCAGCGACAAGCCCGATCTGCGCAACCCGCTGCTCGTCCATGACGTGGGCGATTTCTTCAAGGGTTCGGGCTTCGGCCGCTTCGCGTCGATGGTCGAGGAAGGGCAGGTCGTCCGCGCGGTCGCCGCCCCCGAAACGCACGAGAAGAGCCGCAAATTCTTCGACGAGATGAACAGCTGGGCGCAGTCGGAAGGTTTCCCCGGCCTCGGCTATGCGACGCAGAAGGACGGCGTGTTCGGCGGCCCGATCGCCAACAACCACGGCCAGGAGGGCATGAAGGCGATCGCCGACGCGATGGGCCTCGGCCCCAACGACGGCATCTTCTTCGCCGCGGGCGTCGAGGCGAAGGCCGCGAAGCTCGCCGGCCTCGCCCGCACGCGCGTCGCCGAACAGCTGGACCTGATCGACAAGAGCCGCTTCGAATTCTGCTGGATCGTCGATTTCCCGATGTTCGAGGCCGACGAAGAGACCGGCAAGATCGATTTCAGCCACAACCCTTTCTCGATGCCGCAGGGCGAGATGGACGCGCTGACGACCAAGGATCCGCTCGATATCCTCGCCTATCAGTATGACATCGTCTGCAACGGCGTCGAACTGTCGTCGGGCGCGATCCGGAATCATCGCCCCGACATCATGTACAAGGCGTTCGAGATTGCGGGTTACAGCCAGCAGGACGTCGACACGAACTTTGCAGGCATGATCAACGCCTTCAAGTTCGGCGCCCCGCCGCACGGCGGTTCGGCGCCGGGCGTCGACCGCATCGTGATGCTGCTCGCCGACGAGCCGAACATCCGCGAAGTGATCGTCTTCCCGATGACGCAGAAGGCCGAGGATCTGATGATGGGCGCCCCCGCGCCGGTCAGCGAAAAGCAGCTCAAGGAACTGCATATCCGCCTGGTGGATGGTCCGAAGAACTGATCCTTGGATAACGGCCGGTCTCGCTTTTCTCATCATCCCGGCGCAGGCCGGGATCTCGCCGCTGCGGCGGAACGAGATGGCGAGATTCCGGGTCGCGCCGGGATGACGATCTGAATGGAACAGCCCCGCAAGCACCGGCAGGCGACGCCGGAAGGCAAAATCTGCTGGTTCGAATGGGGTCGGCGGGGCGAGGGGCCTTCGCTCCTCCTGCTCCACGCGACAGGCTTTCACGCGCGGCTATGGGATCAGGTGGTCGCCGCGCTTCCCGATAGCACACATGTCATCGCCCCCGATCACCGCGGCCATGGGCGCAGCTTCAAGCCCGCCTCGCTGTCCGACTGGGCGGCGACCTCCGATGCGCTGCTGCCGCTGGTCGATCGCCTTGCCGGCACGCCGCTCGTCGGCTGCGGGCACAGCATGGGCAGCTATGTGCTGAGCCGCCTTGCGGCAGAGCGCCCCGACGCGTTCCGGCACATCTTCCTGATCGATCCGGTGATCATGGACCCCGTCTTCTACGCGCATACCGCGGGGCAGCCCGTGCCCGACCCGTCGGAACATCCTGTCGCGCGCCGTCGTAACCGTTGGGACGGGTGGGAGGCGATGCTGGCGAGCTTCGCCGAGCGTCCGCCCTATGCCCACTGGCAGCCTGAAGTCCTCGCCGACTATTGCCGATACGGCCTGCTCCCCGTCGCCGACGGAGAGGGATGGGAGCTCGCCTGCCCGCCGCGGCTCGAAGCATCGGTTTACCTCGGCGCCGCGCGCACCGATCCCTATGCCTGGCTCGGCCGCATCGCCGCGCCGTCGACCGTCATCCGCGCGAAAAGCGGCGAGCGCGCGAACAATCTCGATTTCTCGGTGAGCCCGTCGTGGCCGGGGCTCGGTGCGCAGCTGGGTTCGGTGCGCGACGAGCAATGGGCCGAGCTCAGCCATTTCATCCCGATGGAAGCGCCGCGGCGCATCGCCGACCTGATCGCAACCGCGCTTTGACAGGCCCGCGGGGCTGCGATAGCCCACGCCGGGGTCGGACATCGGGGGGTGATTCATGCTGCGTGCGTTGTTGGCTGCGACTGCCCTGTCTCTCGCGATCCCGGCGGCCGCCGAGACGCTGCCTATCGCTGGCAGCGACCCTGCAACGGCAAATGTCAACGACCTGCTCCGCATCGCCGTAGAACGCTTCGAGGGCGCGGACGGCGCAGCGGTTGCGCAGCATCTGGAAGCCGCGCTCGGCGAGGCCCGCTTCGACGGCCGCATCTATTATCGCATCGTCGCACCGGAATCGGGGGCGCCGATCGACGGCCTCGTCACCGGCACGACGCGCGCCAGCGTCGACGAGGTGCCGGTCACCGAGAAGCGCAAGAAATGCACCGAATATGATCCGGCCGACAAGAAGAAGTGCGTGACGGAGGTCGAGGTCGACATCCGGTGCCGGCGCCGCACGATCACCGTCGCGACGACCGCGCGGCTGGTCGCGATCAAGGATGGCTCGATCCGCTATACGCGTCCGTTCAGCGCGCGTGACCAGCAGACCTGGTGCCCCGACCGTGCCGCGTCGCGTACCGCCGACGATTATATCGAATGGGCCGAGCGCGACCAGGTGCAGGCGATCCGCCGCGATCTGGCGCCGACGGGCTATGCGATCGACGTCCGCGTCGACGAGAATCGCGAGGGGCTCGGCAAGCCTGCGGCCGATGCCTTCAAGGAGGCGATCCGCCTGACCAAGAGCAATCCCGCCGCGGCCTGCGAAACATGGGCCCGCCTGACGCGCGACGCCGAGCCGACCGCCGCGCTCGCCTTCAACCTCGGCCTCTGCGCCGAGATGGGCGGCGATTTCGCCGCCGCGGTCGACTGGTACGGCCAGGCGCAGCGGCTGGGGTCGAAGAACCGCGATATCGGCGAAGGCATCGCGCGGATCGACCGGCACCGCCGCGCGCTCGCCGACTGGGATGCACGCAAGCGGCTGATGGGCGTCGACTGACCGGGGTTTGTGCCGGAAACGGACACATCGCGCGCTTGGTCGAACGGCCTCGCTTGGCTAGGATAAGGCCATGACCATCCAGCTCTCCGACTATGAAACCGGTGCCAAATATGCGGGCGACTATGCCAAGGACGTCGCGCTGCTCGAGGCGCGGCTCGAACGGGTGCAGGCAGCGCACATCACCCACGGCCAGCGCAGCGTCATCATGCTCGAGGGCTGGGATGCGGCGGGGAAGGGCGGGATCATCCAGCGCCTGACAGCGTCGCTCGACCCCCGCTATTTCGAGGTGTGGCCGATTGCGGCGCCGAACGAAGAGGAAAAGGCGCGGCATTTTCTGTGGCGTTTCTGGAAGCGCCTGCCGGGCAACCGCGAAATATCGATCTTCGACCGCAGTTGGTACGGCCGCGTCCTTGTCGAGCGCGTCGAGGGCTATGCGACCGAGGCCGAGTGGCGCAAGGGTTATGACGAGATCAACGAGTTCGAGGCGCAGCTGACCGGCAGCCACACCAATCTGGTCAAGCTGTTCGTCCACGTCACGCAGGAGGAACAGGACAAACGCTTCGCCGACCGGCTCAACGATCCGTGGAAGCGGTGGAAGACCGGCGCCGACGACTATCGCAACCGCTCGAAACGCAAACAATATCTGGCGGCGATGGAGGATATGTTCCAGCAGACCGACACGCGCTGGGCGCCGTGGACGGTCATCGACGGGAACAACAAGAAGGCGGCGCGCATCGCAGCGATGAGGCATGTCATCGAGACGCTGGAGGCGGCGGTGCCGATGACCCCGCCCGATCTCGACCCCGCGGTGGTCAAGCTCGCACACAAGGCGTTCGGTTATTCGCCGAAAAACTAGGTTTACCGGCCGCCGCGCCTAGCCAATCGGCGCCCCCGTTGCTACATGGGGTGGAATGAGCCGCGCCAAGAGATCCGACGACTGGGGTTTTCCCCGCTGGCGCCCCTATGGCTCGTCGCGCGAGACGCAGAAGGTCCGCCTGTGCGACCGTCACGGTTGCACCAATCCCGGCAACTGCCCCGCGCCCAAGTCGCCGAACAGCCCCGAGCGCTGGTATTTCTGCGAGGCGCACGCCGCCGAATATAATCGCGGCTGGGACTATTTCGCCGGCCTTTCCGCCGAAGACGCTGCGGCGCGCGCCGCCGAAGAGGCGCAGGGCGCCCGCAGCTACGCCCGCGCACAGCATTATGCCTGGGGCGGATCGGGCGACGGTAGCCGCAGCGCCGACGAGATGCGCGCGCTCGAACTCCTCGGCCTCGACCCCGACGCCGATTTCGACGCGACGAAGAAGGCGTGGCGCGCCTATGCCAAGGAATGCCATCCTGACGTGAACCCGGGCGATGCCGAAGCCGCGAAGCGCTTCGCGGCAGGTCAGGCGGCGTTCGAGGTGCTCAAGCAGGCCGAAGAGCGGAAGAGCTGGAAGCCGGCGTAACCTAGCGATGGTTTCGACGCCCGAATGGTGGCCAACGCAAGGCTTGGTGGGCGGCCTGTGCATCCAAGTCGTCGACGGGCGCTGGGATAGGGCAGTGGGCGCTGGCTTGGCATTCAATGAGGCGGCGATCGATCTGATCGAACCTCATATCTCGGCATCTTGCGCCGGATGGTCGCCCGAGCGTCGATATGGCGTGTTCGAACTTTCGTCGAAATGTCGAACAAAGATGTCGGTCGCGCTCCGCCACTCGGCGCATCCGGTCTTCGACAAATTATCCGTCCAGGGCCGACTATTCTCTGAATTTGCTGACTGACTTGAACGGAGGCCAGATGCGCGTCAAATCGTTTCGATTCTCGGCATTTGAGCCCTGTCGGCTCTAATTGTAGATACACCCATCCAGCCCATCGCGCCGTACGATTCCGATCCGCGCGCGGATCGAATTGCCATAGCGTCGCGTGAAGCCCGACGGGCTCACCGCCTCGCGCTTCTTCGGCAGCGGCAGGATCGCGGCGATCCGTGCGGCCTCCTGCGGGGTCAGCTTGCTTGCGCCATGCTTGAAATAACGCTGCGCACCGGCCTCGACCCCATAGGTGCCCAGCCCCGTCTCGGCGACGTTGAGGTACACCTCCATGATCCGCCGCTTGCCCCATATCTTCTCGATCAGGAAGGTGAACCACACCTCGGGCACCTTGCGGATATAGCGCGTCCAGCCGCTGCCCTGCCACAGGAAGACGTTTTTCGCGGTCTGCTGGCTGATCGTCGATCCCCCGCGCATCCGCTTGCCCTGGGCGTTGCGTTCGATCGCCTGCTCGATCGCCTCGCGGTCGAACCCGTCATGGCTGCAGAACTTGCCGTCCTCGGCGGCGATCGCGGCGCGCACCATGTTGCGGTCGATGTTCGACAGGCTGGTCCAGTCCTTGGTTATGCCGTTGCCGTCGGTCAGCATCGTGATCGTCACCGGCGGCGGCACGACGGCATAGATCAGCACCCAGACGACCGAGATCGCGATGAACCACAGTAGCCATTTGATGGGCCGCAGATACCAAGGGAGCTTGCGCGTCTTCGCGCGGGACTTCGTTGCCATGCGGGCAAATTAGCCGCTAGCGAGGTGGTGGCAAGCGGGCATGGCATATAATAATCGTCACCCCGGACTTGATCCGGGGTCCATTTTGCGGCGTCGCAGTGGACCCCGGATCAAGTCCGGGGTGACGAAGAAAATACAGCGGCTATGCGTTGACCAGTCGCCGGTCGCCCGCCAGCTTGAGCATCGCTTTCTGCAGCTTCTCGAAGGCTCGAACTTCGATCTGGCGCACGCGTTCGCGGCTGACGTCATAGACCTGGCTCAGATCCTCGAGCGTCTTCGGATCGTCGGTCAGGCGGCGTTCGGTCAGGATATGGCGTTCGCGCTCGTTGAGCGTGGCCAGCGCTTCGGTCAGCAGCTCGTGCCGCACGTCGCGTTCCTCGGCCTCGGCCACGCGCTCGTCCTGCAGCGGACCCTCGTCGCCAAGCAGATCCTGCCACTGGCTGTCGCCGTCCTCGCCCATCGGGACGTTGAGCGAGGTGTCGCCGCCCATCGCCATGCGGCGGTTCATGCTGACGACCTCGTCCTCGGTGACGCCCAGATCCTTGGCGATCTTTGCCACATGCTCGGGGCTGAGATCGCCGTCCTCGAACGCGTCGAGGCTGTTCTTCATCCGGCGCAGGTTGAAGAACAGCTTCTTCTGCGCCGCGGTGGTGCCCATCTTCACGAGGCTCCACGACCGCAGGATGAATTCCTGGATCGAGGCGCGGATCCACCACATTGCATAGGTGGCGAGGCGGAAGCCGCGTTCGGGATCGAACTTCTTCACGCCCTGCATCAGGCCGATATTGCCCTCGCTGATCAGCTCGCTGACCGGCAGGCCATAGCCGCGATAGCCCATCGCGATCTTCGCGACGAGGCGGAGGTGCGACGTGACGAGCTGCGCCGCAGCTTCATTGTCACCATGCTCCTGAAAGCGCTTCGCGAGCATATACTCCTGCTCGGGCGTCAGCAGCGGAAATTTGCGGATTTCGGCCAGATAGCGGTTCAGGCTCGCCTCACCGCCGAGCGCGGGCACCACTGCCGGAACATTGCTTTTGTTAGCCATGGAGAGTGTCTTCCCTAAAACCTGAAATCATTCTGCCCCGGTTGGGTCCAGCGGTCAAAATAGATTTTCATTCGAAACTTAAACGCGCAGTTCATCGATCAGTTCCCGCATGTCCGCTGGGAGTTCGCTGTCGAGCGCGATGCTGTTACCGGTCACCGGATGAATAAAGCCCAAATGCGCCGCGTGCAACGCCTGACGGGTAAAATTACGGGCTTTTAATGTGTCCGACAGCGGCTTTTTGGCGCGGCCATAGACCGGGTCGCCGACCAGCGGATGGCCGATATGCGCCATATGGACGCGCACCTGATGCGTGCGGCCGGTTTCCAGTCGGCATTCGACCAATGTCGCATTCTTCAGCGGTTCGATCGTCCGGTAATGGGTGATCGCATGTTTGCCGCGCCCTTCGGCCACCACCGCCATCTTCTTGCGGTTGGTGCTCGACCGCCCGAGCGCCGCGTTGACGGTGCCGTTCGGCGGGATCGGGCGGCCGGTCGCGAGAGCCAGGTAGCGGCGGTCGATGCTGTGCGCCGCGAACTGCTTCGCCAGGCCTTCGTGCGCCTTGTCGTGCTTCGCGGCGACGATCAGCCCGCTGGTATCCTTGTCGATGCGGTGGACGATGCCGGGACGCGCGACGCCGCCGACCCCCGACAATTGTCCCGCGCAATGGTGGAGCAGCGCATTGACCATCGTCCCGTCGAGATTGCCCGCGGCGGGGTGGACGACCATCCCCGCAGGCTTGTCGACGACGATCAGATGCTCGTCCTCAAATGCGATGACGAGGTCCATATCCTGCGCGACATTATGCGCCGGGGCGGGGGCGGGCAGACGGACCGCGAGCGTCGCAGCCGCGGCCTTCGCCGACGGATCCCACAGCACTGCGCCCGACGCGTCCGAAACGCGGCCACCCTTGATCAGCGTCTTCAATCGCTCGCGTGAAAGATCGGGGAGCGCCTCGGCCAGCGCCCGGTCGAGCCGCAGCCCGGCCGCGCTGTCTGCAAGCGTCACGGTCAGTATTTCGTCGTCCCCCAACATTGCTCGCGATATGGGAGCGGGGCGCCGAATTTCAAGGTGAAGGGGATGCCCCTTGCCCTTAACCATGTCCCTGCCTTAGGGAGCAGGCGCGAGCCGGAAAGGTCCGGTCTGCGGGGAGTGATCCATGTCCGACGACCGCGTCGATTTCGCGTCCATGCTGGCCTCGCGGCTGTGCCATGATCTCTTGAGCCCCGTCGGCGCCTTCGCCAACGGGCTCGAACTGCTGGCCGACGAAAAAGACCCGGAGATGCGGGCGCGCTGCATCGAACTGCTCGAACAGAGCGCCCGGACCTCGGCGAACAAGCTCAAATTCTTTCGCCTCGCCTTCGGGTCGGCGGGCGGCTTCGGCGAACTGGTTCCCGCCGACGAGGCGAAGTCGGCGATCCAGGGGATCATCGGCGACCGCGCGATCGACCTCAACTGGATGATCGGGACCGATCCGCTGCCCAAGCCCGCGGTGAAGATCATCCTCAACCTGTCGCTCCTTCTCGTCGATGCGCTGGTGCGCGGCGGCCGGCTCGATATCGGCTGCGAAAATCAGGGAGAGGGCATCGAGATCGCGCTGCACGTCGAGGCCGAGCGCATCTTCCTCGACGCCGATGTCGAACGCATCCTTGCCGAAGGGGAGGGCGCCAGCGCGATGACCTCGCGCACCGCGCCCGCGGTGCTCGTGCAGGCGGTGGCGAGGCAGAATGGCGGCACGGTGATGCTGGCGCGCGAGACACCGACCACGCTGCTTGTCGGCGCGGTGCTCAAGGGTCGCTGATCGCGCTCGCGTAGCGGCGCAATTTCCTTGCACATTCTCCCCTAAACAAACCCTCCATTAACCATTGTCCGGCAATGGTGAGCCCGGGATTTTGGGGCGCACCGACACCGCAATGGACGACCTGCTGAACGATTTTCTGGCCGAAACGGCCGAAATCCTTGCCGAAGCCGGCGGGGCGCTGGTCGCGTGGGAAGCCGATCCCGCCGACCGCGCGCAGCTCGACGCGATTTTCCGTCTCGTCCACACGATCAAGGGCAGCTCGGGATTCCTTGCTTTGCCGCGCGTCACCGCGCTGGCGCACGCCGCCGAGGATGCGCTCGATCAGGTTCGGCGCGGCAACCGCCCGGCCAACGCCGCGCTCGTCACCGGCGTGCTCGGCATCGTCGACCGGCTGTCGCAGCTTTGCGCTGCGCTCGGCAGCAAGGGCGCCGAACCGGCGGGCGACGACAGCGATGTGATCGGCGCGCTCGCCGTGACGGAGGACACGCCCGAAGCCCCGGCCGAACCGGCAGAAATCCAGCTTCGCCGCGACGACGACATCGTCACCGACCTGCAGGGTTGGCGCTCGATCCGCGTCCCGCTGCCGCTGCTCGACAGCGTGATGACGGGGGTCACCGATATCGTCCTCGCGCGCAACGAATTCGCGCGGATGCTCCGCGAATCGGGCGCCGATCCCGCGCTGATCGCGGCGTTCGACCGCTTGTCCGACTCGATCGCCGGGATGCGCCAGTCGGTCAGCCAGATGCGGATGCAGCGCATCGACAAATTGTTCGCGCCCCTGCCGCGCATCGTTCGCGATCTCGCGCAGGATCTCGGCAAGAAGGTCCGCTTTGCGACCAGCGGCGGCGAGGTCGAACTCGATCGCGAGATGATGGAGAATATCCGCGATCCGCTGATCCACATCGTCCGCAATGCGATCGACCACGGGGTCGAGGCGCTCGACGGGCGCGTCGCGGCGGGCAAGGACATTACTGCGACCATCGCGGTCTCGGCGCGCCAGTCGGGCAACCAGATCGAGATCGAGGTGCGCGACGACGGCCGCGGCCTGTCGCCCGACGCGCTGGTGCAAAAGGCGATCTCGGCGCGCATCCTGTCGGCGGCCGACGCGCGCGCGCTGACGCCCCGCGAAAAGCTCGAACTCATCTTTCGCCCCGGCTTTTCGACCGCCGCCAAGATCACCTCGATCTCGGGGCGCGGCGTCGGCATGGATATCGTCAAGGCGAATGTCGAAAAGATCGGCGGTCTCGTCGAACTGCGCAACGACGAGGGCAGGGGCCTTGCCGTCGTGCTGCGTGTGCCGATGACGCTGACGATCATCTCGGGGCTCATGGTCCGCGCGGCGGGGCAATATTTCGCGATCCCGCGCGGCGCGGTGCGCGAAATCCTGCTCGAAACGAGCGACACGGTCCGCATCGAACGCGTTGGCGGCGGCGAGATCGTGACCGTACGCGGCGAGCAATTCCCGTTGCTCCGCCTCGAAACGATTCTCGGCCGCACGCGCGATCACCGCGACGATGTCGAGGACCGCGCGCTCGTGCTCGTCCGGCCGGGACAGGGGCAGAGCTATGCCCTCAGCGTCGCGGCGATCCACGATCATGAAGAGCTCGTGATCAAGCCCGCCGCGCCAATGATCATGGCGACCGGCCTCTATGCCGGCACCACATTGCCCGACAACGGGCGCCCGGTGCTGCTGCTCGACGTACAGGGAATCCTCGCCGCTGCCGCGATCGACGCGTCCGAGGCTGGCCGCAGCCTCGATCATGCCGTCGAGGCCGAAGCGGCCGCGGCGGCCGCGCGCAACGCTGCGCAGCTCCTGCTATTCCGCGACATCGGCGGCCGCACGCGCGGCATCCGCCTGTCGGTGATCGAGCGCGTCGAGGAAGTGCCGGCGCTCGCGCTGTTCGAAAGCGCGGGGCAGATCCAGGCGCAGATCGGCGACGATATCTTCCCCGTCCACGCGGCGAAACTCCCCGAGGGCCATGGCACGCTCAAGCTGCTGCGCCTCAACGACGGGCAGATGGTGCTTTGCTATCCGATCGAAGAGGTGGTCGATATCGTCCGCCTGCCCGACATGGTCCAGCCCGCAGCGGCGCCGGGGCTGGTGGCGGGCATCGCGATCGTCGCGGGCGATCCGGTCGAGCTGGTCGATCCCTTCTGGCTGATGGAGCAATATGCGTGCGGCGCGGTCGCGCCCGCCGTGCGCCAGCCCATTTGCCGCATTGCCGACGATCACGACGGTTGGGGCGACAACTTCCTCGCCCCGATCCTGCAGAGTGCGGGGTATCGCGTCGTTGCCGAGACCTCCGGCGAAACCGCCGACGTCATGCTGTGTCTGACCGACGAGGGCGCGGCGCGGGCCGGCGATGGCGACGTGCCGGTGATCCGTCTCCGCGCCTCGGCCGCGGCGGCCGGGCCCGATGACGAGACCGTCTATCGCTACGACCGCGGTGCGCTGCTCGATGCGCTGCGTCGCCGGACCGGGGGAGCGGGCGCATGATGGACAAGCTCTACCTCGTCGCGCGGATCGCCGACACGCGCGTCGCGCTGCGCAGCCGCGCGATCAATTCGGTCGTCACCGTCGGCACCCCGGTCGAGGTGCCCGCCGCGCCGCCGCATGTCGCGGGGCTGTTCGCGCTGCGCAGCCGGGTCTTCACGCTGATCGACCCGCATGTCGTCGTCGGCCTGCCGCCGGTGCCGGTTGCACCCGGTCAGCGCGTCGTCGTCGTCGATGTCGCCGAACATGGCTATGCGCTGCTCGCCGACGAGATCGAGGACGTCTGCTTCATCGACGCGCCCGAGACGCGCGTCACCGGAAAGCTGCTGCCCGGCTGGGCGCGCGTCGCCGATGCGATGATCGAGCATGAGGGGCATTCGCTCCTCGTCGTCGATCCGTCGCATTTCATCACCTTGCCCGCCCAGCGCGCGGCATAAGTTAACTAGCTGAATACTCCTTCAGGTTAGCATGGCGCGAAACCGGGGTGCGGAGGTCCTAATGTCGAAGTCTTGTCTGGTCGTCGATGACAGCAAAGTCATCCGTAAGGTCGCCCGGCATATTCTTGAATCGATGGAATTTTCTGTCGATGAGGCAGCCGACGGGCAGGAGGCGCTGACCTTTTGCCGCGCGAACCGTCCCGACGTGATTCTGCTCGACTGGAACATGCCGGTGATGAGCGGGATGGAATTCCTCACCGCGTTCAACGACCTCGACTATGGCTTCGACGAGCGTCCGCGCGTCGTCTTCTGCACGACCGAGAACAGCATCGACCATATCCGCGCCGCGATCGAGGCGGGCGCGGACGAATATGTGATGAAGCCGTTCGACCGCGAAACGCTCGAGGGAAAGCTGCAGCTCGTCGGCGTGGCGTGAGGCGGCGGCGATGGGACGGCCTGCCCCCCTGATGTCAAACCCGGCGGGAGACGATCTCCCCGTCGGTCGCCGCGTCCGCGTGATGCTGGTCGACGACAGCCTTGTCGTCCGGTCCATTCTCGAGCGCATCGTCGAAGGCACGCCGGGGCTTCAGGTCTGCGCATCGGTCGCCTCGGCGCATGATGCGCTGGCGTTCCTTGCGTCGGAGCCCGTAGATGTCGTTGTGCTCGACATCGAAATGCCTGGCATGAACGGCATCGATGCGCTGCCGCACATATTGGAGCGCGCCGCCAATGCACGCGTGCTGATCCTTTCGTCGAACTGCGTCGAAGGCGGCCCCGCCGCGATCGAGGCGCTTGCGCTCGGCGCCAGCGACACGCTCGCCAAGCCTGGACGCGGCAGCTTTTCGGGGCGCTTCGCCGAGGTGCTCACCGAACGCATCCTCTCGCTCGGCCAGCGTCAGGCGATTCCCGCCGCGACGCGTGTCGCCTATCGCCCGCCCGCACCCCCCGCACCGGTCGTGGTCGATGCCGACCAGTCGCTCGAATGCATCGCGGTCGCGGCGTCGACCGGCGGAATTCCGGCGTTTGCCAATTTCATCACCCACCTAGACCCGCGCGTCACCGCGCCGATCCTGCTGACCCAGCACCTGCCCGACGCCTTCATGGAATTCTACGCCAAGCAGATCGCGACGATGACAGGACGCAAGGTGTGCGTGGCCGCGGCGGGCATGGCGGTCGAGGCGAACCGCATCTATCTCGCCCCCGGCGACGCGCATCTGATGGTTGTCGCGAACGGCGCGCGCCGTGAAATCGCGCTCGACCGCCGGCCGGTCGAGAACGGCTGCTGCCCCTCCGCCGATCCTATGCTCGCGTCGGTCGCCGACGTTTACGGCAAGGGCGGCGTGGCGGTGGTGCTCAGCGGCATGGGCCGCGACGGCGCGAACGGCGCCGAGCGTCTGAAATCGGCGGGCGGCACGATCTTCGCGCAGGCGCCCGAAAGCTGCGTGATCTGGGGGATGCCCGGCGCGGTTGCCAAGGCGGGGCTCGCGACCGCTACGCTCAACCCCGACGCGATCGCGCTGATGCTCGGCAGCTTCCTTACCGGACGCCGCGCGTCATGATGGGCGGCTCGGCGAGCGAGTCCGCCTATCGCGTGCTGATGGGCGTGCTCGAATCGCGGACCGGGCAGACGCTGTCGCCGAACCGCATCTGGCGGATCGAAATGTCGCTGAAGCCGGTGATGCAGCGTCACGGTATCGCCGACCTCGACGCGCTCGTCGCGGCGCTCGTCACCTCGAACAGCCGTCAGCTGCTCGACGATACCGTCGATGCCATGCTCAATAACGAAACCTATTTTTACCGCGAACACAGCGTGTTCGACGATATAGCTTCCAACGCCCTCGAACATCTTCGGCAGATCAACGCGCGCCAGCGCCGGCTCACCATCTGGCATTGCGGCGTTTCGACCGGGCAGGAAGCCTATTCGATGGCGATGCTGGTTGCCGAGCAGGACAGAAAATGGGCGGGCTGGCAGATCGATATCGTCGGTACCGACGTCAGCTATCATGCGATCGGCCGTGCGCGCGTCGGCCTGTATAGCCAGTTCGAGATCCAGCGCGGGCTGCCGGTCCAGCGCATGGTGCGCTGGTTCGACCAGACCGAGGGGGGGTGGCTCGCCAAGGCCGACCTGCGTCGCCGGATCGATTTCTCGGTGCAGAATATGCTTACCGACCGTCCGCCGCTCGCGGGCACCGCCGACCTGATCTTCTGCCGCAATCTCCTGCTCTATTTTTCGGCCGACATGCGGAAAAAGGCGTTCGCAAAACTGCGCGCGATGGCGGCGCCGCAAAGCTTCCTTGTCCTCGGTGCGGGTGAGACGGTGCTCGGCCAGACCGACCAGTTCGTCGCGAGTCCCCGGCTTCGCGGCTTGTACGAGCCCGCCGACCAGCAGGTGCGCCGCCCCGGCATCTCGCCCTCGATCGCTGCCTGACCTTGCTTTTTGCGCCTTGGTGGCGCAAGCGAAGCGCTGGGCTGGGCAAGGACGGACCGCGACACGCATGAGCGATTTTATCGAACGCTGGTCTCCCAATTTCGACGAGCGTTCGCTGCCCATTTCGATGATCGTGCTTCACTATACCGGCATGAGGACCGGCGCCGAAGCCCTTGATCGGCTTGCGGATCCCGAGGCCAAGGTGTCGGCGCACTATGTCGTCAGCGAGGACGGGCAGATCACCCACATGGTGCCCGAGGAGAAGCGCGCCTGGCACGCCGGAAAATCGCACTGGCGCGGGGTCAGCGACATCAATTCGGCGAGCGTCGGGATCGAGATCGTCAACCCGGGGCATGAATTCGGCTATGTGCCCTTTCCCGACCCGCAGGTCGCGTCGGTCGTCCGCCTCGTGCATATGATCAAGGATCGCCATTCGATCACCCGCGGCAATGTCGTCGGCCATTCGGACATCGCGCCGACGCGCAAGCAGGATCCGGGCGAGCTCTTTCCGTGGGAGGAACTCGCGCGCCGCCGTCTTGCGCTGCCGCGCCCGACCAAGAAACTGACCGATCCGCTGTGGACCGACGCGGGCTTCCTGCTCGCGCTCGAACGCTTCGGTTATGACGTGACCGACGGCTTCGCGGCGACCGTCGCCTTCCAGCGCCGCTTCCGGCCCGAGCTGATCGACGGGACGATCGACGGCGAATGCCGTGCAATCCTGCTCGCGCTGCTGCTGCCGCAGCCCGAGGGCGGTTGATCGGCCGTTAGCGACCGGTTGCGGGCATCCGTTCCTCCCTGTGCCGCAGGCATGGGGAGGTGGCAGCGCGAAGCGCTGACGGAGGGGCAAATGGCGCGACGTTGCCGCCCCTCCACCACCGCCTACGGCGGCGGTCCCCCTCCCCATCGCTACGCGACAGGGAGGATGGTTCCCGCTTCGTCATCCCGGACTTGATCCGGGATCCATCGCGGCGTCGAAGTCATGGACCCCGGATCAAGTCCGGGGTGACGAGTGTCTGGAAACCACCCCAAAACAGCCCTTCCGCACAATCCCTCGCAATGCCGCTCCATTCGCGCTATAGTGCGCCCAGCCAGAGGGTCGGGCGGTCGCCGCCGCGCAAGCGGGGGAGGAAAGTCCGGGCTCCACGGAAACCACGGTGCCGGATAACGTCCGGCGGCTCCGGGCAACCGGGGTCAGGGAAAGTGCCACAGAGAGCAGACCGCCAAAGGCTTCGGCCCGGCGAAAGGTGAAAGGGTGCGGTAAGAGCGCACCGCGCGGACGGTAACGGACGCGGCATGGCAAACCCCACCGGGAGCAAGGTCGAATAGGGATGGCACGAGGTAACTCAGGGCTGGTTCCGGCCCCGCCGTCCGGGTTGACTGCTTGAGCGTCCGGGCAACCGGCCGCCTAGAGGAATGATCGCCCATCCCCGGCAACGGGGTGGACAGAACCCGGCTTACAGACCCTCTGGCCTATCTCTCCCCATTCGATGCGCGGGAACCGCGCGTGGAGGGGCCGCGTTTGATGCGGACCAGAAGGGAGACGAAGCATGCAAGTCGTCGATGACCATGTCGAGGTGACCGAGACCGAAGCGAGCGGCGGTGTGAAGGAACATGGCGTGCGCTACGTCCTTGCGATTTCGCTGTTGCTTGCGGTGGTGGTGCTGTCCGCAGTCTGGATCGTGCCCGCACTGCTCCAGCAATAACGCCGCCTATTTCGCCCGGGTCGCGCGGATCAGTTCCTCCTCGGGATCGGGTGTATCTTCCATATAGACGGTCGTGACGGGCCGTTTCGACTTGCGCGTGAACTGCTTGTCGTAGCTCGCGTCCTCACCCTTTCCGACGAGCTTCAGCTGCGACGCGACGACGTCGCCGGTTAGCAGGTTCCAGCTCATCTCGCTGCCGTCATGCGCCCAAGTCCGGCTGTAGAGCGTGGCATCGAGCCCGATCAGCCGCATCCTTGGAGGAGCCTTCGCCTTGTCGGCGCGGAAGCGATAGGTCGAGGCAAGCGCTGTCGTGCCTCCCGTTAGGTCTTTCACCACGAGTACGCCCTTGCTGATCGACAACTCGGCGGGCCCGAGCGGGTCGGTCGCCAGCTTGGCGCTGCCCGCGGGATCATGTCCGAAATCGACCTCGGTGCGATAGCTCAGGACGACATAAAGTGTCCGCGCGTCGGGGCTTGCGACCACGAACGCGGTATCGGGATCGCCGTCGCCGTTGAGGTCGCCATCGACACGCGCCTCGATCTCTTCGCCGAGTTCGAGCCCGTCCTGCAATGTCTCGTCGGCAACCGCTGGTCTCGGCTCGGGCGCCGCCGCCGCGTGCGCGGTTCCGCCGAGCAGCAACGCAGCGATCAGGGCCAGGCTTCGCGTCATCTTCGTCTCCCTCGCGATCAGATTAGGGTCAGAACCCATTAATTCCGCGATCGAGGCGTCGAAATGGCGAAGATATCGGGTTCGGGCGGGTGCAGCGGGTAGCATCGCTACCCGCAAGGCCGCGCGGGCCTGAGATCGAAGCCATTTCGGCGTCCCTGCGGGATTTGACCGATTTTGCCTGTGGCTTCGTCGAAAAGTCTGGAAATATCGACATATTCCTGCGCTTTTTCTCCTCGCCCCAAGCAAAATCGCTTCAAACCTCGATCGCGGAATTAATGGATCCTGACCCTAGCATTGCGTACCGGGCCGTCCAGCGACGCGGGGTGACGCGGCGCACAGTTCGACATGATTTGGGCTTTCCTACACTATTCCGCTGACCTACCCTTGCCTCCGGGGCCGCGTCGGCCGGTTGCGGGCTGGGGCCCGGGCGGGGCGCAAGAGGTGTGAATTGCGAGTGAAGTTGCGCGGTTTTCTGCGGTTTCGCTATTTGCCGGGGTGGAAAGATCGAAATGATGCGTTGGCAATATGGGGCGGCATTGGCGGCGGCGCTCGTCTTGATGGGAGGGCTCGCTTCCGCGGCGTCGGCGCAGCCGTCGGCAACCTGCGGCACCGCGCCGCTCAAGGGCGACCGCGTCGCGCTGCTGATCGGCAACAGCGCCTATAACGACTGGGAATGGCCGTCGCTCAGAAATGCCGTCAACGACATCGGCTATGTGTGCGACGCCATGGCGAAGGCCGGGATCTCGCCGCGCGTCGTCAACAACGCCGACAAGGCCGGGCTCGACGCCGCGCTGGCGAAATTCGCCGAGGAAGCGAAGGGCGCGAAGTCGGTCGTCCTCTACTACGCCGGGCACGGCTTCGAATATGGCGGCCGCAACTGGCTGGTGCCGGTCGAGGCGCCGCCCGCGACGCGCCGCGCCGATGTCGAGAAGCGCTATCTGTCGATCGAGGCGCTGGTGAAACGCGTCGTGCCGCCGGGCGCCTTCACGCTGCTGTTCGTCGACGCCTGCCGCACGCCCGACCCGGTGGTGCGAATCGAGGACACCGACATCGCGAAGGGCGAGGCGGGATCGGCGCCGCTCGGCCTGCTCGATATCGGGCAGGGCGCGGTCTTCTATTCGACCGCAAAGGGCCGTCCCGCGCTCGACTTTGCGCCGGTGGGTTCGCCGGTCAGCCCGTTCGCGGCGGCGGTGGTCGCGGAACTCGGCATTCCGGGGCTCGAAATCTCCGATTATTTCAAGGTCGTGTCGCGCGATGTTTACAAGCGCACCTATGGCATGGAGCTGGGGCCGCAGCAGCCCTTCCATTATGGGAGCTGGTTCGACGATTATTATCTCGTCGCGCCGCCCGAGGTTCCCGAAAGCGTGAAGTCCGGCCCGACGCTCGGCGCGTTTGCCGCGCCGCCGGGGCCGCCACCGGTCGCGCGCGGCGCGCTGAAGCCGGGCGCGCTTGCCGACATTTCGCTCGACCGGCTCGCGATCGAGGACGAGCCGATCATCATTGCCGACGTGCTGTCGCACCATCCCGCCGCCGAACTGATCGGGCTCGCCGATGGCGGTGATCCGCTCGCGCAGCATCTCGCGGGCTATATGTTCTCGCTCGGCGTCGGGGTGAAAAAGGACGTGCCGCGCGCGCGCGCCTACCTCGAACAATCGGCGGCGCAGGGTTTTCCGGCGGGGCAGCAGGAGCTTGCCTATCTGCTGCTCGAGAATGACCCGACGCCCGCCGACGTGAAACGCGCCTACGATCTCTATATCGCGTCGTCGAACGCCGGTTTTTCGAAGGCGAAGACGCATCTCGCCTATCGCCTGGCCTCGGGCACCTTCGGCCCGCCCGATTTCGTGCGCTCGCAGGCGCTCTATGCCGAGGCGGCCGAAAAGGGCCATCCCGCTGCGATCTTCGCGCTCACCTATTTTGCAACCACGCGCGACGCGAACCTGAAACGCCTGCGCGCGATCGCCGATGCGGGGAATCCCGAGGGCAGCCACTGGCTTTGCGAGGCGCATTTCGCCGATAAGACGCTGAAAGACGCGATCGAGGATTGCGGCGTCGGCGCACGCGCGGGTTTCGCGGGATCGCGCGCGATCCTCGCCTGGGCCTATGCGAAGGGCGATGGCGTCGCCGCCGACCCGAAGGAGGCGGTCTTCTGGGCGAAGCTCGCGCGCGACCTGCCCGAACTCCGGAAAGACCAGCGCGACCTGATCGCCGGTATCGGCGAGTGATCGTCAGGGGTAGGTGACCGCCATAACCTCCCATTCCTTCGGCCCGGCGGGAAGCTGTACGGTGCGAAGATCGCCCACCGCTGCGCCGCGTAGTGCGCGGGCGAGCGGACTGTTCCAGCCGATCCGGCCTTCGCCGGCCTCGGCTTCGTCGTCGCCTACCAGCGTGACGGTGCGACGCGCATCATCGTCGTCGGCCAGTTCGACCGTCGCGCCGAACCAGATGCGGCTCTTGTCGGGCTGCGCCGCGGGATCGACGACGCGCGCCGCCTTCATCCGCCGCGCGAGGAAGGACAGCCGCCGGTCGATCTCGCGCAGCCGCTTGCGGCCATAGATATAGTCGCCATTTTCGCTGCGGTCGCCGTTGCCCGCCGCCCAGCTGATCGTTTCGACCAGTTTCGGCCGTTCCTGGGCGAACAGCACGTCATATTCGGCGCGCAGCGCGGCGAAGCCCGCCGGGCTGATGATATTGGTCTTCTCCCCCGCCATCGGGATCAGCCGGGGTCGCGCTTGCCGAGGTAGAAGCTCAGCGGCGCCTTGGGCACGCTGCGCCCGTCGCGGAGCGTGTCGTAAACGACGGCATTTTCGAGCACGCGCTGGACATAGTTGCGCGTCTCGAAGATGGGGATCGCCTCGATCCAGTCGACCATGTCGATCCCGCCGCCGCGCGGATCGCCATTGGCGCGCAGCCATTTGTTCACATTGCCGGGCCCCGCATTGTACGCCGCGACCGCGAGCGGGTAGCTGCCGCCGAAATAGCTCAGCATCTGCTGGAAATAGGTCGATCCGAGCGTCAAATTGTAGTTTGTGTCGGCCGTGAGCGATCCGGCATCATAGCTCATGCCGAGCTTGCCCGCGACCTCGCGCGCCGTTCCGGGCATGAGCTGCATCATGCCGCGCGCCCCGGCGTGACTGATCGCCTGCCGGTCGAACTGGCTTTCCTGCCGGGTGATCGCATGGATGAAGGTCCAGTTGCTCTCATGGCCGGAGGGGACGCGCACCGTCGGGAAGCCCGACACTTCGACCGCGTCGAGGCTGTTCGCCTGCGCGCTGCGGCCGATCATCACACCCAGGTCGGGGCGCCCGATCGAAGAGGCGAGCTGGCCCGCGAGCACATGGTCGGCGGGTGAGGACGCGCGCTGGGCGAGCGCGCGCAGGAACTGCGACTGCTCGCGCCACGCGCCGATCTCGCCGAGGGCGCGCGCTGCGCGTACCAGCCGGTTGTCCTCGAACGCGCGCTTCTCGTCGCTGCTGACATGGATCGTCGGTTCGGGCTTTGGCCTGGGCTGTGGCCGGTTGAGGCGTTCGAGCGAGAGCTGGCCGTAGAATTGGTCATAATGTTCGGCGGCATCGGCGAAATAGCGGTTCGCGGTGTCGCGGTCGCCCGCGGCCAGCGCGGCGCGGCCGGCCCAGTAAAAGCCCTTGGTGCGCGTCTGCGCCGAACGCGCCGCCTCGCCATAGGCGCGGTACAGGCGCACCGCCTCGACCGGACGGCGCAGATCCTTGTAGGCGAGCTGCCCCGCGAGCCACGCAAGCGACGTAAAATCGTCGCGCACGCTGAGCGGCGCTTCGCGGATCACCACGCCGGGCGCGAAGCTGTCGTCGATCTGCTTGGCGATATTGAAGGCGGTCTGCTTGTCGCCCGCGGCGTCGGCTGCCCGCGCGTTGGTGAGCAATGTTTCGAGCCATTCCTCGGCATCGGTCGGCGCCTTGGCGAGCGCGCGCGGAGCGGCGAGCAGCGCGCGCGCCTCGCCGACGCGGCCACTCTTGCGTAGCCACGTCGCCTTGTCGGTGATATAGCCCGCGTCGGTGCGGAGCAGCGAGGGGTTGGCGCTCTCCACGGCCGCCGACTGGAGCGCCGCATCGACCGCGCCGCCGCGCATCGCCAGCCGGGCGGCAAAGATCGCGCGCTTCTCCGGCGAGGTATAGGTAAGTTGGCGACCCGCCGCGATCGTCGAGCCGGTCCACAGCAGCCGGTCCATCCGCGCGTCATGGTCGGCCGGGCTGAAGGCGCCGGAGAAGAAGCCCAGCGCGCGGCTGACCTCCATGTCGTCGATGATCCCGCCGGTCCACGCGCGCCGCGCGGCGGCATTGGCCTCGTCGCGGCGGCCGGTCGCGTTGAGCGCGAGCGCGAGACGGAGCTCGCCGCTGGCCGTGCGCGGCGGATAGGCCTGGAAGAAGGCGAGGGTGCGCTGCGGGTCATAGCTGTCGAGCGCGATCGCCTTTTCGGCGCGAACGCGCAGCTTCTCGGCATCGGGCCAGTCGCGGTTCGCCATCAGGAACCGCGAGAGCTGGTCGAAGGAGGCGATGTTGTTCGCGGTCAGCCGCCGCCATTCGAGCACCGCGTCGCCGACCGAACTGGTCGAGGGCGGCGTGGCCGACTGCGCGGCAAGGCCCATCTGGGCACGATACCATGCCATCTGTTCGGGGGTGAGTTCGCTTGCATGCGCTGTGGCCGGGACGACCAGGGCCAGCGCGAGCGCCAGACGGGAAATACGGGGCAGCGAAATCATGCGGGGCATTTTAGTGCCAAACTCCTTGCGGGGCGCTGAATAGACGTCCAATAGCGGCGCCCCGGCCAATTCTATCGGTCGCATGGAGTCTTTGTAAAGGAGCGGAGCATGTTTTCGGGGTCGATTCCCGCCTTGGTGACGCCATTTCGCGACGGTGCGTTCGATGCGCCGGCGTTCAAACGGCTGGTCGAATGGCAGATCGACGAAGGAACCAGCGCGCTCGTCCCGTGCGGCACGACGGGCGAGAGCCCGACGCTCGGCTTTGAAGAACATTATCGGGTGATCGACGCCTGCCTCGAGGCGGCGGCGGGCCGCGTCCCCGTCATCGCCGGATGCGGGTCCAACGACACCGCGACTGCGATTCGCCACATGCGCTATGCCCAGCAAGCCGGCGCCGCGGCGGCGCTGGTCGTCGCGCCCTATTACAACAAGCCGTCGCAGGAAGGTATGATCGCCCATTACCTGGCGCTCGCCGATGCGTGCGACCTGCCGATCGTCGTCTATAACGTCCCCGGCCGCACCGTCGCCGACATCAGCGCCGAGACGATGTGCCAGCTCGCCGAAATTCCCACTGTCGTGGCGATCAAGGACGCGAGCGGCGATCTGGCGCGTGTCACTGTGCATCGCGCGGGGGCTGGCGCGGACTTCTGCCAGCTCAGCGGCAACGACGATCTGTGGCTGCCGCACGCCGTGCTCGGCGGCGCCGGTTGCATCTCGGTCACCGCCAATGTCGCACCGCGCCTCTGCGCCGATTTTGCCGCTGCTTGCGCCGCAGGCGACTGGGCAGGAGCGCTGGTGCTCCACGACCGCTTGTTCGGCCTGCACAAGGCGATGTTTTCCGACGCTTCGCCCGCCCCGGCCAAATATGCGCTGTCGCGGATCCACGACTGGTTTTCGCCCGAAGTGCGCCTACCTATCATTCCGGCGTCCGAAGCATCGCGCGCGGCCGTCGATGCCGCATTGGTCGCGGCTGGAGTTCTCTAGGTTCGTTCAATGGCCCGTCCGCAGTCCGCCGCCGAATTCGACAAAAAAAAGGTCGTCGCCGAGAACCGGCGCGCGCGGTTCGACTATGCCGTGGAACAGGTGTTCGAGGCAGGGATCGCGCTGCAGGGTACCGAGGTGAAGTCGCTGCGCTTCGGCGAGGGCACGATCGCCGAAAGCTATGCCGAGGTGAGCGGCGGCGAAGTGTGGCTGATCAACGCCAACATCCCCGAATTCAGCCACGGCAACCGCTTCAATCACGAACCGCGGCGCCCGCGCAAATTGCTGCTGAACGGGCGCGAGATCAACAAGCTGCATGCCGGGGTGATGCGGCAGGGGATGACGATCGTTCCGCTGTCGGTGTATTTCAACAGCCGCGGCCGCGCGAAGGTCGAACTCGCGCTCGCCAAGGGCAAGAAGGCGCACGACAAGCGCGAATCGATCAAGGAGCGCGACTGGAAGCGCGACAAGCAGCGCCTGCTGAAGGACCGCGGATGAGCGGCGGCGAGCCTCGCGACAAGGCGGCGGTCATGAACTGGATCCGCCGCAACTCGCCGACCCGCGAGGACCTGCTCGAAAGCCGTTTCGTGAGGCCGTTCGCACACCGCGTCGCGCATAGCCATTTGTGGCGGTTCACCCGCACGTCGGTGCGGCGCGGCACCGCGCTGGGGCTGTTCGTCGGTATCTTCTTCCTGATCCCCGGCGTCCAGATTGCGGGCGTGGCGCTGCTTGCCTTGCCGTTCCGTGCCAATATCCCGATCGGCGCGGCGATGACCTTTCTGTCCAATCCGCTGACCACGCCGCTCATCCTTGCCGCTTCGGTGTGGCTGGGCAATGTGCTGTTCGGGCTGCGAACCAATGTCGCCGACCTCTATGTCCTGTACGACGAAGGGGCGTCGCTGGTCGAATGGTGGCACTGGTTCACCGCGAACGCCGGGCCCGCGCTGCTGGGCGGAGTCGCCGGCCTGTTCGTCATTTCGGTGGTTTCGGCTGTTGTCGGCTATGTTCTGGCGTCGATCGGTTGGGATGCCTGGATACGCCTGCGCTGGCGGCGCAAAATTCGCCGGGCGCGCGACAAACGACTTGAGGCGTCGACGAGCGACACCGTCGCCGGTTGAACCCGGCCGGAGCGGGCCTATAGCTGTTCCATCGCAAGATCGCGCTGGCGGAGGGAACCGCGGGCGCGCTATCCATTTGTTCATCTGGGGAACATCATGAACCGTCCGAACATTTCTTCGCGCCTGATGGCGACCGCGGCGCTGGGCGCCATGCTGCTGGGCGCCGTGCCCGCGCTTGCCAAGGATGAGGCCGCACCGGCGACGTCCGCGTCGGCCAAGCCGCAAATCGGCGACTTCGGCTTCGACCTCACCGGCATGGACAAGACCGTCCAGCCGGGCGACGATTTCTATGCCTATGCCAACGGCACCTGGGCGAAGAACACGGCGATTCCGGCCGACAAGTCGAACTACGGCATGTTTACCGCGCTGGCCGACCTGTCGCAGAAGCGCACGCAGGAAATCCTCGAGGCGGCGAAGGCCGATCCGAACAGCATGATCGGCCGCGCCTATGCATCGTACCTCGATTCGGCGGCGGTCGAGGCGAAGGGCCTCGCGCCGATCCAACCGTGGCTGGCGAAGATCCGGAGCGTTGACAAGGCAGGCCTTGCGGCTCTGCTCGCCGAGGCCGACCGCAGCGGTGTGGCGCACTTCTTCGGCGGTTATGTCGGGCAGGACGACAAGAATCCCGACGTCTATATCTACACGATCGGGCAGGGCGGCATCGGCATGCCCGACCGCGATTTCTATCTGAAGGACAGCGAGCGCAACACCAAGCTGCAGGCCGCTTACCTCAAGCATCTCGAAAACGTCCTGACGTTGGCAGGCGAGGCGGACGCCGGCACGCGCGCCAAGGCGATCTACGATTTCGAAAAGCAGATCGCGACGGTCCACTGGGACAAGAACGACAGCAGCGACGCGACCAAGGTCTATAACAAGATGACCGTCGGCGAACTGGCCAAGATCGCGCCGGGCTTTGACTGGACGACCTTCGTTCGCGGCGTCGGCGTCAAGGAGGACTCGCTCCTCGTGTCGCAGCCGAGCGCCTTTACCGGCGAGGCGAAGCTGATCGCCGACGCGCCGATCGGCGTGATCCGCGATATCCTGACCGTCCGCAGCCTCGACAGCTTCTCGGGCGTGCTGCCCGACGCGGTCGCGAAGGAAGCCTTCTCCTTCTATGGCACCGCGCTGTCGGGCACCCCGCAGATGCAGGAACGCTGGAAGCGCGCCGTCGACTTCACCACCAACAATATGGGTGAAGCCGTCGGGCAGGATTATGTCGCGAAATATTTCCCGCCCGAAACCAAGGCGGCGATGAACGTGCTGGTCAAGAATGTCCTCGCCGCGCTCGACACGCGCATCGGCAACCTGACCTGGATGCAGCCCGCGACCAAGGTGCGCGCGAAAAAGAAGCTCGCCAATTTCACGACCAAGATCGGCTATCCCGACCGCTGGAAGGATTACAGCAAGCTCGAGATCAAGCGCGACGACCTGTTCGGCAACGCGCTGCGCGCCAACCAGTTCGCGCACGACGACAATATCAGCCGCCTCGGCGGTCCGATCCGCCGGTGGGAGTGGGGGATGACCCCGATGGAGGTCAACGCCTATGCCAATTTCGGGATGAACGAGATCGTCTTCCCCGCCGCGATCCTGCAGCCGCCCTTCTTCGATCCGAAGGCCGACGCCGCGATCAACTACGGCGGCATCGGCGCGGTCATCGGTCACGAGATCAGCCATCATTTCGACGACCAGGGCGCAAAATATGACGAGACGGGGAAGCTGGCCGACTGGTGGACGCCCGAGGACGTCAAGGCGTTCGAGGCGGCCGGCAAGGCGCTCGTTGCACAGTATGATGCGTATGAAGTGCTGCCCGGCGAGCATCTCGATGGCACCTTTACGCTCGGCGAGAATATCGGCGATCTCGCCGGCCTGACCATCGCCTATGACGCCTACAAGAAGTCGCTCGGCGGCAAGCCGGCGCCGGTGATCGACGGGCTGACCGGCGACCAGCGCTTCTTCCTCGGCTGGGCGCAGGTGTGGCGGCGCAACTATCGCGAGCAGAATCTGGCGCAGCGCATCACGACCGATCCGCATTCGCCCTCGATCCAGCGGACTTGGGTCTCGCGCAACCTTGACCCTTGGTATAAGGCCTATAACGTCAAGGAAGGCCAGAAGCTGTATCTGGCACCCAAGGATCGTGTCCGCATCTGGTGATGCGGCTATAGAAAGAGCGTCAGTTGACCGCGCAAAGCCTGCCCTCCGCTGAGACCGATTTCAGCAGGGGGGCGGGCCCCGCGGGACCGCTCGGCGCGCGGTTCAATCTGTCGCGCGTCGATCTGGCCGTGCTCGGCGGTCTTGCGCTCCTGTCGGTCGGCCTGCTGTTCTGGGCGACCGGAAACGTCGTACTGGCGGCGGGCTTTCTGGCCGGGCTGGCGATCGCGGCGGGCGGTACCTTGCTGGCCCGCCGTCTGTTCCCCAAGGCGGCCGCAGGTGAAGCGGCGCTCCCCGACTGGACGATGCTGCGCGTCGCGGTGAACCACGACGATGTCGCGGTGGCGGTGACCGACCGCGGCGGACGGCTGGTCTGCGCCAACGATCTGTTCGCGACCTGGTTCGGCGGGTTCGTCACCCCGCCGGGTCTGCCGGTCGATGCACGCGGCGCCGAGGCATTGAAGAACGCCGGCCGCACCGCATGGCGCGACGGCGAGGGGGTCGCCGACGATATCGCCGTCGGTCCGTTGCAGCTTCGTGCGCATATCTTCCGTACCGGGCAGGCCGAGGATTATCTTGTCTGGCGCTTTTCGGCAAACGAACGGCTCGATCTTGCGACCGAGATCGTCCGCCATCTCGACGGGCCGGCGGGCCTGACGCTCGCGCAGGCGGGCGTCATGGCGGCGCTCGTCAGCGCCGAGGGGCGGCTCCGCTCCGCAAATCGCGCCTTTCTGCTCCGCGCGCTCGATGAGGCCGATCAGGCACATTATGTCGGGCGCGACGTGTCGGCGATGCTGCGGCTCGACGAAGCGGGTTCACTCTATTTCGCGCGCGAGGGCGACCGCGCGACGCCGGTGCGGATGATCCAGATCCCGCTCGCCCCCGCCGACACCCACGGACCGGTGCTGCTGACGATGCTCGACGAGGAGATCGGGCCCGCCGATCGCGGCACTGCGCAGGCCTATGTCGAAACCTTGCTTTCGCTGCTCCCGTTCGGGCTCGCGCTGGTCGATCGCGACGGCCGATTTCTCTACATGAACCGTGCGTTCAAGCGCGCTGGCAATGTCGGCGAAGGCCGGATGCCACGCTATCCGGGCGACCTTGTCGTCGGCGAGGACAAGGGGCCGCTCGCCGACATGATCCGGCGCCACAGCAGCGGGCAACAGGTCGGAGGCGACTTGTCGATCCGGCTGGTCGGGCAGGGTGACGATCCGGTGTCGATGCGCGTCGTCGGCGTGCGCGGGCTCGGCGAGGCGGCGGTGCTGCTCAGCCTCAAGGATTCGAGCGAGGAATCGCGGCTCAAGCGGCAGGTCGCCCAGGCGTCGAAGATGCAGGCGGTCGGCCAGCTTGCGGGCGGCGTCGCGCACGACTTCAACAATATCCTGACTGCGGTGCTCGGAAGCTGCGACCTGATGCTGATGCGTCACACACCCGGCGACAGCGACTATGACGACATCCAGCAGATCCGCAGCAACGCGAACCGCGCCGCCAGCCTGACCCGGCAATTGCTTGCTTTCTCGCGCCAGCAGACGCTGCGCCCGCAGATCCTGCAACTGCCCGACGTCATTTCGGAGGTGTCGCATCTTCTGAAACGTCTGATCGGCGATACCGTCCATTTGTCGGTCCATCACGGCCGCGGGCTCGGCGCGGTGCGTGCCGATCCTGGGCAGCTCGAACAGGTGATCATCAACCTTGCGGTCAATGCGCGCGACGCGATGCCCGGCGGCGGGACGCTGACGATCGAGACCTATCCGGTATCGGCGGCCGACGTGCGCCAGATGGGCAGCGAGTTCATGCCGCCCGCCGACTATAGCGCGCTGAAGGTCAGCGACACCGGCACCGGAATCCCCGCCGACGTGCTGCCGAAGATCTTCGAGCCCTTCTTCACGACGAAGGACGTCGGCAAGGGCACCGGGCTCGGGCTGTCGACGGTCTATGGCATCATCAAGCAGTCGGCAGGCTTCATCTTTGCCGACAGCAAGCCCGGCAAAACCAGCTTCACCATCTACCTCCCCGTCCACCGCGCCGAGCACGGCGCACCGGCGACGCCCACGCCGGTGTCGAAGCCGAAAAAGAGCCAGTGGGGCACGGGTACCATTCTCCTCGTCGAGGATGAGGATATGGTGCGTGCGGTCGCGGAACGAGCCCTGGCCCGTGCGGGTTATACGGTCGTCACTGCATCGCAGGGAGAAGAGGGCTTGGAACGTTTCGCCGGGATGGAAAAGGTCGATCTCGTCGTCAGCGACGTCGTGATGCCGACGATGGACGGGCCCGCGATGGTGCGCGAGATGCGCAAGAAGCGGCCGGCGCTGCCGGTCCTGTTCATGTCGGGCTATGCCGAGGAGCAGCTTCGTCAGTCGATCAACATCGACGACGTCGCCTTCCTGCCCAAGCCCTTCTCGGTCGCGCAGCTTGCCGAGGCGGTGTCGGCGGCGCTCGACAATGCGGCGCATCGGGCGTCCGATGGCTGACGCGAATCGCATTCTGCTCGTCGAGGACGATGTGCTGATCGGCATGATGCTCGTCGACATGTTCGACGCGCTCGGCCTGCCCGAACCCGCGCAGGCCACGACGAATGAAGAGGCGCTGGCGATCATCGCCGCCGAAGCGATCGGCGGTGCGCTCGTCGACATCAACCTGGGCGACGAAAAGGGCTGGCCGATCGCCGATGCACTGGCCGCGCGCGGGATTCCTTTTGCCTTCACCTCGGGCGGCGGCGACATCATTCCGGCGGAACATGCGCATCGGCGGCTGGTCGCCAAGCCGTTCCGGATCAGCGATATCGAAGCGGTTCTGGACGAATTTTCGGCCGGAAACTGAGCATTTCTTCCCCTTCGATTTTTCTTTGTTCCCCACTTGTTCCATGAGAACAAATATGGCACATAGTCTGCCATTGCGATGCTTCTGCCGTCGCTCTAGAGCTGGAAAGGGACGGTCATGGCCGGACAATTGTCACTCGTCGAATCGGGGAAATCAGTGAACGGAACGGACAGGCAGAAGGCGCTCGACGCCGCGCTCGCGCAGATCGATCGCGCGTTCGGCAAGGGCTCGGTGATGAAGCTGGGCTCGAAGGAAGCGATGCAGGTGGAGGCGATCTCGACCGGCTCGCTTGGCCTCGACATCGCGCTCGGCGTCGGCGGCTTGCCGCGCGGACGCGTCATCGAAATCTACGGCCCCGAAAGCTCGGGCAAGACCACGCTGGCGCTGCACTGCATCGCCGAGGCGCAGAAGATGGGTGGCACCGCGGCCTTCGTCGACGCCGAACACGCGCTCGACCCCGTCTATGCGCGGAAGCTGGGCGTCGACATTGACGAACTGATCGTGTCGCAGCCCGATACGGGCGAGCAGGCACTCGAAATCGTCGACACGCTCGTCCGCTCGAACGCGATCGACGTGCTCGTCGTCGACTCGGTCGCCGCGCTCGTCCCGAGGGCGGAGATCGAGGGCGAGATGGGCGACAGCCACGTCGGGCTTCAGGCGCGCCTGATGTCGCAGTCGCTGCGCAAGCTCACCGGCTCGATCAGCCGTTCGCGCTGCATGGTGATCTTCATCAACCAGCTGCGCATGAAGATCGGCGTGATGTACGGCAATCCCGAAACCACGACCGGCGGCAACGCGCTCAAATTCTATGCATCGGTGCGTCTCGACATCCGCCGTACCGGCCAGATCAAAGATCGCGACGAGATCGTCGGCAACACCACCAAGGTGAAGGTCGTGAAGAACAAGGTCGCACCGCCGTTCAAGCAGGTCGAGTTCGACATCATGTACGGACAGGGCATTTCGAAGATCGGCGAGATCCTCGACCTCGGTGTCAAGGCGGGGCTCGTCGAAAAGTCGGGCGCCTGGTTCAGCTATGATTCGATCCGCATCGGGCAGGGCCGCGAGAATGCGAAGAATTTCCTGACCGAAAATCCCGAACTGATGCAGCGTCTCGAAAGCGCGATCCGTAGCCGTACCGACGCGGTGGCCGAAGAGATGATGGCCGGCCCCGATGATGAAGGCGACGATGGCGATCTTTGATCGCCGCTACTGACGCCATCCGGCCGGTTTCCCCGATCTCGGCAGAAACCGGCCAGCCGACGGCGGCGGGCCCCGCGGTCTCCTTGCGACCGCACCGTACCTGCGCAGCCCCTCTCCTGCAGGTCGGCCCGCCCGCCGTCCATTGCTCGCCGGTGATCAGGGAATGGCGATTTCCTTGAGCCAATTCTCAACCACCAGCGCCTTGCGCGACCTTCGCCAGCGGCTACAAGCAGCCCATGCCCGCGATCCGTCTTTTCGGCCTGCCCACCGACGTCAACAGCAGCTTCGAGCGCGGAGCGGCGGCGGGGCCGGCGGCGATCCGCGCCGCCTTGCGCAGCGAGCGCGGCAATCTGGCGAGCGAGCTTGGGCCCGAGATCGGCGTCGATATCGCCTTTGCCGACGACGGCGACCTGCCGCTCAGCGAAGACACGGCGCGCGACGATGCGGCGATCCGGCGCCACGTCACCATGCTGCAAGAGGATGGTGAGGTGCCATTGGCGCTCGGCGGCGATCATGCGGTGACCTTTCCGCTCGTCGAGGCGGCGGCAACCTGTTTTGGCCCGGTCAACATCCTTCACTTCGACGCGCATCCCGATCTCTACGACGATTTCGGCGGCAATCCGCGCAGCCACGCCTCACCCTTTGCGCGCATTTGCGAGGCTGGCCATGCCGGGCGGCTGGTGCAGGTCGGCATCCGGACGCTGAACAGACATTGCCGCGAGCAGGCCGAGCGCTTCGGGGTCGAGATCGTCCCGATGGCCGGGTTCACGCCGGGCGCGGTGCCCGTACTCGAAGGTCCGCTCTACATCTCGATCGACCTCGACGGGATCGATCCGGCCCAAGCGCCCGGCGTCGCGCATCCCGAGCCGGGAGGTCTGACCGTCCGCGAGGTGTTGGCGGTCCTCCACAAGCAGACCGCACCGATCGTAGGCGCCGACATCGTCGAGCATCATCCCGGCCGCGACGTGGGCGGCGTCACGGCGATCCTCGGCGCGAAGTTGGTGCGCGAACTCGCGGCGCTGATCGACCGCAACGGACCCTATCCAAATTGACCCCGAAGGAGAGAGCGATGAGCCTGATCGTCCACCATCTCAACAACAGCCGCTCGCAGCGCATCCTCTGGCTGCTCGAAGAGATTGGCGCGCCCTACGAAATCAAATTCTACGATCGCGACCCTGTCACGAATCTCGCGCCGCCCGAACTCATCGCGGTTCACCCGCTCGGCAAGTCGCCGGTGCTGGAGGATGCCGGGCGCATCATCATCGAGTCGGCGGCGATCGCCGAATATATCTGCGACTATCATGGCGGTGAGAAACTGGTGCCGCAGCGAGGCACCGACGACCATGTCCGCCACCTGCAATGGATGCATTTTGCCGAAGGCTCGGCGATGACCCCGATCCTGCTGCGCATTTATACGGCGCGTCTCGGCGAAGCGGCCGCGCCGCTCGAAGCGCGGATCACGCAGCAACTCGATTCGCACTTTGCCTATATGGAAAGCGCGGTCAGCGAGGATGGGCATTTCGTCGGCGATAATCTGACCGCCGCCGACATCATGCTGAGCTTTCCGGCCGAGATCGCAATCATGCAGGGACTGGCGCAGCGCTTTCCGAAACTCGCCAATTTCGTGAATGCGTGCCACGGCCGGCCGGCGTGGCGCCGCGCGCGGGAGAAGGGCGGCGCCTATTATGGCTATTGATCGCCGGCCCGGCGGTCGGTTGTGGTTGGTGTCGGCTTTCCTCCTTTCCGGTATCCCGGCGGCTTTCGGCGCGCCGCCGCTGATCGCGCCCGAGGTCGAGCGCGACGTGGTCGTGCCCGGGGGCGTGATCTTCAAGCCGACGGCGGCGGATGAGGAGGGAGCGGTTGATCGTTTCGCGGAATATACGCTGGCGCTGGCGCGGCGCGACTATGCTGCGGCCTATGCGATGCTGCGCCTGTCCTTCCAGGCGGCGAACCCGCGGCTCGAATGGGAAATGAACCTGCGCAAGCGCGCTGCGATCTGGGCCGATGGCCGGATCCGTGTTTTGCGGTTGAGCTGGTATCCCGACCCTGCCGGACAGCCCCCGGGGCTTTACGCCGCCTTCGATTTTCGCGGCGACCGGGCGGACGGGACGATGGACTGCGGCTATGTTGTCGTTCACCGCGCGAAACCGGGCGACGGCTTCACCGTGGTGCGGATCGACACGTCCGAAGTCCCGCCCCAGTTGGTGGAGGATGGCGTGCCGAAGGCCGATGTCCTGCAGCAACTGCCCTGCTATCTCGGCAAGGGCATCGCCACCTCCTTTTGAGGCGGTCAGACAACCCGAAGAAATTAGACTTGTCGAGCCTTGCCGCCCGATCCCATATGATCCCCGCCGTGGAGCGCGGCGCCAACAGGGGGTGGGCGGCATGAGTTTTCTGGCGATGGCATTGATGCTGGCGGTTACCGAGCCGGGAATCCGGATCGATGCGGTGCCCGGCCGCGGCTATACAGCGACGGTCGACAGCTTTGAATCGGCGGCCTTCGGCAAGGTCATGGAACGAGTGCAGGCAGAGGCGGTGCGTCGCTGCGGCAAGCTCGGAACCCGCTTTGGCCGGCATTATTTCGACAGCCGCATCGACACGGCGCGCAACGTGATGCTGATCGAGAATCTGCGCCAGAACTTCTTCTGCTTCGATCCGGCGACCGATCCGTACAAGCCGGTGCCCGCCGATTGGACCGCAAGCGCGGCGGAGACCGCGAATGTGACGGTCTTCGTGACGCGCTTTCTCGATCGGCTGAACCGCGGCGATGCTGCTGGCATGGCGATGATGGATCCGATCATCGAGATCAGCAAGGCCGACTGGGACGGGCTGGTCAAGGGCGCGACGCAGGGGCGCACGGGCAGCGCAGGGACGCTCACGCCGAAGTTCGTGACGTGGAGCAACAATCCGGCGGGGGCTGCCTATCCGGGCGCCTATGCCTTCTTCTCGGTGATCGACGATCATCCGGGGATCGAGGGGACGTGCGGCGGGATCATGGTGCAGCGGGTGCGCGAGAATGAATATCGCATCTCGCAATATGACGTGCAGTTCATTCCGACCGCGCTGGTCGAGCAACGGGGTTTGACCGACGACGAACTCGACGGACTGTGCGCGCGCTGACGGCGCGGTACCTTCTCGTTCGTAATGCTTGAGAAACGCGGCGTGTCGCACTAGATCGCGCGCATGACCTCGACCAACGACATTCGCCGCTCTTTCCTCGACTATTTCGGGGAGGCGGGCCACCATATCGAGCCGTCGGCGCCGCTGGTGCCGTACAACGACCCGACGCTGATGTTCGTCAACGCGGGCATGGTGCCGTTCAAGAATGTATTCACGGGGCTGGAGAAGCGTCCGTACAGCACCGCGACCTCGTCGCAGAAGTGCGTGCGCGCGGGCGGCAAGCACAACGACCTCGACAATGTCGGCTATACGGCCCGGCATCACACCTTCTTTGAAATGCTGGGGAATTTCTCTTTCGGCGACTATTTCAAGGAACAGGCGATCGCCCATGCATGGACCCTGATCACCAAGACCTGGGGCCTGCCGCCGGAAAAGCTGACCGCGACCGTCTATCACACCGATGACGAGGCCTATGACCTGTGGCGCAAGATCGCGGGTCTGCCCGAGGATCGCATCATCCGCATCCCGACCAGCGACAATTTCTGGTCGATGGGCGACACCGGGCCGTGCGGTCCGTGCAGCGAAATCTTCTATGACCATGGCGACCATATCTGGGGCGGCCCGCCGGGATCGCCCGAGGAGGATGGCGACCGCTTCGTCGAGATCTGGAACCTGGTGTTCATGCAATATGAACAGTTGCCCGGCGGTGAACGCGTCGACCTGCCGCGGCCGAGCATCGACACCGGCATGGGGCTCGAACGCATCGCGGCGGTGCTGCAGGGCGTTCACGACAATTACGACACCGATACGTTCAAGGCGCTGATCGCGGCGTCGGTCGATCTGACCGGTGTTCCGGCCGAGGGTGGAAGCCAAGCCAGCCACCGCGTGATCGCCGACCACCTCCGCGCGTCGAGCTTCCTCGTCGCCGACGGCGTGCTGCCGTCGAACGAGGGCCGCGGTTATGTGCTGCGCCGGATCATGCGGCGCGCGATGCGTCATGCGCATCTGCTGGGCGCCAAAGATCCGTTGATGCATCGGCTGCTGCCGTCGCTGACCGCCGAGATGGGCGCGGCCTATCCCGAGCTGATCCGCGCGCAGCCGCTGATCGCCGAGACGCTGGAGCGCGAGGAGGTCAAGTTCCGCCAGACGCTCGAGAAGGGATTGCGGCTGCTCGACGAAGCGACAGCCCAGATGGGCAAAGGCGATACGCTGCCCGGCGAGGTCGCGTTCAAGCTCTATGATACCTATGGTTTTCCTTACGATCTGACCGAGGATGCGCTGCGGCCGCACGACATCAACGTCGACCGTGAAGGCTTCGACGCGGCGATGGCGCAGCAGAAAGCGGCGGCGCGCGCGGCCTGGAAGGGCAGCGGCGACAAGGCGTCGGACGAAATCTGGTTCGACCTCGCCGAAGCCAACGGCAGCACCGAGTTCACCGGCTATACCTCGACCGCGGGCGAGGCGACCGTGATCGGGCTGGTCAAGGACGGCAAGCCGGTCGGCGAAGCGAAGGCGGGCGACGAGGTGGTCGTGCTGACCAACCAGACCCCCTTCTATGGCGAGAGCGGCGGGCAGATGGGCGACGCGGGGACGATCGCGACGCTGGAAGGCGCGAAGGCGTCGGTGAGCGACACCGGCAAGCCGCTCGGCCGCCTGCACACGCATCAGGCCAAGCTGGAGGCGGGAACGCTGAAGGTCGGCGATACGGTCCAGCTCACCGTCGACGCCGCGCGGCGCGATCGCATCCGCGCCAACCACAGCGCGACGCACCTGCTGCACGCGGCATTGCGCAACCGGCTGGGCGGCCATGTGACGCAGAAAGGCAGCCTGGTCGCCGAGGATCGCTTCCGCTTCGACTTCTCGCACCCCAAGGCGCTGTCCGCCGAGGAGATTGCGCAGATCGAAGCCGATGTGAACGCACAGATCCGCGGCAACGAGCCGGTGACGACGCGGCTGATGACCCCCGACGATGCGATCGCCGCGGGCGCGATGGCGCTGTTCGGCGAGAAATATGGTGACGAGGTTCGCGTTCTCAGCATGGGCGCGGCGGACGATCATCACTATTCGGTCGAGCTGTGCGGTGGGACGCACGTCCGCGCGCTCGGCGACATCGCCTTGTTCAAGATCGTCGGCGAAAGCGCGGTCTCGTCGGGCGTGCGGCGGATCGAGGCGCTGACCGGCGAAGCGGCGCGTCAGTGGCTGAACGGCCGCGACGAGGCGCTGAAGGCGGCGGCTGCAGCGCTCAAGACCTCGCCCGACGAGGTGCCGGCGCGCGTTGCGGCGCTTGCCGAGCAGCTCAAGAAGGCCGAGCGCGAGCTGGCCGACGCGAAGAAGGTACTTGCGATGGGCGGCGGCGGCGGCGCGGCGACGGGCCCGGCGGTCGAGCAGGTGGGCGATGTGGCGTTCCTCGCGCAGGTCGTCGACGGGCTCGATCCCAAGGAACTGCGCGGCGCGGTCGACGGCCTGAAGAAGCAGGTCGGCAGCGGCGTCGCGATGCTGGTTGCGGTCACCGACGGACGCGCTTCGGTCGCCGTGGGCGTTACCGACGACAGGACCGGCAGCCACAGCGCGGTCGATCTGGTCAAGGCCGCGGTCGCGGCGCTCGGCGGGCAGGGCGGCGGCGGCCGTCCCGACATGGCGCAGGGTGGCGGTCCGAACGGCGGCGCGGCGAACGATGCCGTCGCCGCGGTCAAAGCCGCGCTCGCCTGAAATCGAACAAGTTGAAACCGACCAAGAAGACGCGGCGCACCGATCATGCCGAACGGCTGATCGCGGCGCCGCTGGTCGATGTGTTCGCCGCCTTCACCAGCGCCGACAAGCTCGCACGCTGGTTGCCGCCCGAGGGGGCGACGGGTGAATTCGAACATTGCAATCTGACCGAAGGCGGTGGTTTCCGCCTGCGGCTGACCTTCGACGACCCGGATATCGAGACCAAGAGCGAGGACGACGCCGATATCGTCGAGGTCCATATTCCGGTGCTCGACGACGGGCGGCTGATCGTCTGGGAGGTCGAGTTCGAATCCGACGATCCGCGTTTTTCAGGGACGATGGCGATCCACTGGTATCTCTCGCGCAAAGGCGGCGGCACGCTGGTGACGATCGATGCGCATCACGTGCCGCCGGGGATTTCGGCGAAGGATCATGTGGCGGGGCTGACGAGTTCGCTGGCGAATCTGGCGGCGGTGGTGGAGGGGTAAATGTTGCCCGGCGTAAGCCGGGGCCCAGCAACGCCGCGCTGCCCACGTGGACCCCGGCTTTCGCCGGGGCGCAGGAAATCAGCTCTCCACCCCCTTTGCCTTCCCCCACGCGCGTGCGGCGGTGTAGCCGAGATAGCCGGTGCCGAAGAGCGCGTAGAGCGGCTCGGGAATACCCGCGAGATAGGCGTTCATTCCCTCGGCGATGCCCTTTGCCATGTCGGGCCGTGCGGCGGCGATGAGGCCCATCGGGATCGCCCATAGCAGCAGCGCATACATCACATAGAGGAAGCTCGGCCGGGCGCGGCTGGTCCAGGGGTCGGCGCTGTTCGCTTCGGCGACGATCGCGGTCATGCGGGTGCGGATCGCCTCCATCTCCTGGCTCCCCTCAAGCTTCAAGAGCTCGAGCTTGGCGCGGTCGCGTGCTTCCGGGTCGGGGATGATCTTGTCGATCAGCTTGGCGATCGGGCCGATCAGGCCTTCGATGATGCTCATGGCAATGCTCCTCAAGGTTTCAAAGTTCAGTAAAGTTCAGCCCAATGACGCGCGATGGGGCATCAGTCGCCCGCGATGCGGTTCGCGAGCCAGCCGTAGAGAAACGCCTCCTGGCTGGGACGGCGTTCGGCGAGTGCGATGTAGCGTTCGCCCTGCAGCGCCTCTATCGCACGCAGCAGGACGGTCTCGCCGCCCTTGCCGCGCGCCTTCAGGAAGCCGTCGAGCGCCGACAGCGTGCGCGGTCCGATGTCGCGATCGACCGCGATATCGGGATAGTCGCGCGCGGCGCGATTGAACGCATTGAGCGCGCGTTGCAGGAAACCGACGGCGGTGCCGGTGCCCATGTTGACGCCGGTGTCGAAGAGTTCGGCGGCGATCCGGGGCGCGCGCAGCGCCACCTTGTCGAAGCCGGGGCGCAGCCAGTAGAGGCGGCGATAGATGATCGCGGCCTCGGCGCGCGGCAGGTCGCGCATCGAGCCGTCATAGCCCTGCGCCCGCGCGACGGCTTCGGTGATTCCCCAGCAGGTCGGGCCGCCGCGGTCGGCGGGGTGGTTTACATATCGACCTTCGCGGTCGATGACGGCGTCGATCAACGCGTCGGCGTCGCAGGTCGATGGATCGGGTCGTGGCATGATTCGTTCCTTTCGGTTTACCGGGTGCCGTAAACGAACCATATGGGTACATTGTAGGAAAGGCCTTTCTCGATGCGGGCTTTGCAGGTGCGTGAATTGCTGCCCGACCATGCCGGTGCGGGGCTGGTCGACCTTCCGGTGCCGGGGCCGGGGGCGGGCGAGGTGCGCGTTCGCGTGCGGGCCGCGGCGGTGAATTTCCCCGACCTGCTGATGACGCGCGGCGGTTATCAACTGAAGCCCGATCTGCCCTTCGTGTCGGGTCTGGAATTTTCGGGCGAAGTCGATGCGGTCGGCGCGGGCGTCACCGATTGGAGAGTCGGCGACGCGGTGGTCGGCGGCAACCGGTTCGGGGCAATGGCCGAATATACCGTTGTTCCTGCTGGGGCGCTCCGTTCAAAGCCTGAGGCGATGAGCTGGGAGGCGGCGGCGGCCTATCCGGTCGCCTACCTGACCGCCTATGTCGCGCTGGTCCGCTGCGCGCGGGTCGAACCCGGCGAATGGGTGCTGGTGCATGGCGCCGCGGGCGGCGTCGGGCTCGCGACGGTCGATCTGGCCAAGGCGCAGGGCGCGCGCGTGATCGCAGCGGCGAGCAGCGCGGAGAAGCGCGAGGCGATCACGCGGCTCTATGCGCCCGAAGCGGTGATCGCCGCCGAGCCGGGCTTTCGCGACGAGGTGAAAGCGCTGACCGGCGGCAAGGGCGCCGATGCGATCTTCGATCCGGTGGGCGGCGATGTGTTCGACGAATCGACGCGCTGCATCGCGTTCGGCGGGAGGCTGCTCGTGATCGGCTTTGCGTCGGGCCGCATTCCCGAGGTGTCGGTCAATATGCCGCTGATCAAGGGATTCTCGGTCGTTGGCGTTCGTGCGGGCGAATATGGGCGGCGCTTTCCCGGGCGCGGGGCCGAGAATGTCGCGGCGGTGGATGCGCTGGCGACAGCGGGCAGGATCCGGCCGCATGTCCACGCCGTGCTCGATCTGGCCGACTGGCGGGAGGCTTTTGCGATGCTCGAGAAGCGCGAGGCGGTGGGGAAGGTCGTGTTGCGCCCCTGATGCTCGATCACCGGACGGGCGCGGGGAACGCCCCGCCGCATCCGGCATAGTTTTGCGACAATCGCCGCGCCATGGAGCGTCCGGGGTGCACCTGTTCAGGGTATCTGGCGGCAGCGCCGCCCATCGATAAAGGACGATTTGTGAAGAAACGGATTCTGATTGCCGCGCCGCTGGCGCTTATCGCTCCCGCGGCCCATGCCCAGCCGCCGCACGACGGCGGGCGTATTTTCGCAATGATCGACGCCAATGGCGATGGCAAGCTCGACAAGGCCGAGATCACGAAAATGGCCAAGATGCGGGCCGAGAAACAGGGCGACGCATCGCTCGCGGCGCCCGAAAAGATCGACATTTTCTTCAAGCATCTCGACGCCAATGGCGACGGCTTCGTCGACAAGAGCGAGATCGAGGCGATGCGCAGCGCCCGTGCCTCGGCGCCGCCGCCCGAAGCACCGCAGGGCGACGCGCCGGCGCAGGACGCCAACTGACCGGTGCCGAGGGCGGCGTCCCGAAGAGGGGCGCCGCCCTCAGGCGACCGCGATCCGGATCGCCTGAACGAGAAAGGCGAGCCCGACGAGCGTCACCAGCCAGCGGCGGATGAGGCGGAACTGCGCGTCGCTGATCCGGTCGAGGATGATGCCTCCGACACTGATCCCGGCCATCGACGCCGCGACGGCGACGAGGGTGGCGGGAAGTGCGAGCGCTTCGCGCCCTTCGGCGCTGACCAGCAGGCCGCCGTAAACGAGAATCTTCGAGGCATGGCCCATCGCCTGCATCACCGCCTTGGTCGCGACGACCTGATGCCGGTTCAGCATAGTGTTGACGAACAGCAGGTCGCTTACCGGCCCGGAGACACCCGAGATCAGCGAGATGGCGTTCGCGACGAAGCCGCCTGCGACCGCGTGCGAGCGTTTGCTGGCGTCGAGCCGGATCCAGCGTTCGGGAAGCCAGACGAGGATCGGGGTCAGGCCGAGTCCGAGGAAAACGAGGAATTTGGTCGGCGCGAACAGGATGACAGAGAAGAGCGCGAGCGACGCGGCTGATCCGAGCCCGAACCAGACCAGCACCGGCCACGCGATGTGCCGCCGGTGGAGCAGAAAGCGCCAGGTGTTCGACGCGAACTGGATGACACCGTGCAGCGCGAGCGCGAGTGCGGGGGGCAAGAGCCAGGTGAGCACGCCCATGAAGACGATGCCCCCGGCCATGCCGAAAACGCCCGAAAGGATGGAGGTGAGGAAAGCTGCGACGACGATCAGCGCGCTTGCCTGCATCGTTGTTCACGCTTTCCGTGCAAACCGCAGTCTTGCGGTGAAATTGGTCGGGACGAGAGGATTCGAACCTCCGACCCCCACACCCCCAGTGTGATGCGCTACCAGGCTGCGCTACGTCCCGACCGGCCCGATTGGGCAGGCGTGGCCCCTAGCGCGGGTTGGCAAACGATGCAAGGCTCTCCTGAGCAAAGTCGACCGGCGGCGGGTGCGGCGATGCCATGGCCGCTACCGCCTTGATCTGTCGGCGGCGGCCCCCATGTGGGACGGGTCTGGCGGGGGAGGCTGCGCAGCGAGCGGTTGCGTCCATATTCCCCGCGTGATAGGCGCCGCGCCATTATTGTGCCCGCCCGTTCCGCTGGACGGGTGCCGCTGCAAAGAGAAAGTCTTTCGTTCATGTCGACTAATTTGCTTCTGACCCAGGCGGCTGGCTCCGGGGGCGGGGCCGCCGGTTTCATCATGCTGGTGCCCTATCTGCTGATCTTCGTCGTTTTCTGGTTCTTCCTCATTCGCCCGCAGCAGGTGCGGATGAAGGAACATCGCAACAAGATCGCCGCGGTGAAGCCGCGCGACCAGGTCGTGACCGGCGGCGGAATCGTCGGCAAGGTGACGCGCGTCGACGATGAATTTGCCGATGTCGAAATCGCGCAGGGCGTCAAGATCAAGGTCGTGAAATCGACCCTGTCCGACGTGCTGGCGCCCGGCGGCAAGCCCGCGAACGACTGACGTTCCGGCGCCGCCCGCTTGGCAGCGCCCAGACCAACCGGAATCCCCCTATGCTCGATTTCCCGCGCTGGAAAACCATCGGCATCAGCATCATCCTGCTGCTCGGTATCCTTTTTTCCATTCCCAGTTTCCTGCCGTCCAAGACGTTCGAGAGCCTGCCGGGCATTGCGCAGATCAAGGTCAATCTGGGCCTTGACCTTGCCGGCGGCAGCCACCTGCTGCTCGAGGCCGACGTCGCCGACCTGCAGAAGACGCAACTCGCGAACATGGAAAAGACGGTGCGCACCGCGATGCGCGGCGAGCGCGGACCCGACGACGATATCGCGATAGGCGAACTGTCGACCGCGGGCGGCAAGATCAGCTTCCTCGTTCGCGACCAGCGACAGCTCGACGCGGCGCGCGACCGGCTATTCAACGAGACCGGCGGCGCCCCCATTGCAACGGGGCAGCGCGACTGGCAGATCGACGTTATCGATACGACGCGGATCGTGATGACGCCGACGGCCGCCGGTCAGACGGAGGCGATCAAGAATGCGATGGATACGGCGCGCGAGATTATCGACAAGCGCGTCAACGCGCTGGGCACGCGCGAGCCGACGATCATCCGGCAGGGCGACGACCGCATCGTCGTGCAGGTGCCGGGCCTGCAGGATCCGCAGCAGCTGAAAGACCTGATCGGGAAGACCGCGCGCCTCGAATTCCGGATGGTCGACGCCAACGCCGACCCCGCCGAGGTTGCCGCGGGCCGTGTGCCGGTGGGCAGCGAGATCGTGCCCTATGCCGAGGGCGCGAACGCGGGCGGCGCCCCCTATGAAGTGCTGCGCCGCCAGGTTATGATCAGCGGCGAGCAGCTGCTCGACGCCAAGCAGGGCTATGACGGGCAGTCGGGGCAGCCGGTCGTCAACATCCGTTTCGATTCGGGCGGCTCGGCGACCTTTGCCAAGGTCACCGCGCAGAATGTCGGCAAGCGCTTTGCGATGGTCCTCGACGGCCGCGTGCTGTCGGCGCCGTCGATCAACGAACCGATCCTCGGCGGCAGCGCCCAGATTTCGGGCAGCTTTACCGTCGCGACCGCGAACAACCTCGCGATCTCGCTGCGTTCGGGTGCGTTGCCGGTGAAGATGACGGTGGTCGAGGAACGGACGGTCACGCCCGAACTCGGCGCCGATTCGATCCGCAAGGGTATCATCGCGGGGATCGTCGCGACCGTTTCGGTGCTGACGCTGATGGTGCTCGTCTATGGCCGTTTCGGCGTCTATGCCAACGTCGCGCTGTTCTTCAACATCTTCCTGATCATCGCGATCATGGCGGCGTTCAACGCGACGCTGACCCTGCCGGGTATCGCGGGCTTCGTGCTGACGATCGGCGCCGCGGTCGACGCGAACGTGCTGATCAACGAGCGTATCCGCGAGGAATTGCATCGCGGGCGGCGCGTCTTCCAGGCGGTCGAACTCGGCTATTCGGAAGCAAGCCGCGCGATCTTCGACGCCAACGTCACCAACGTCATCGCGGCATCGCTGATGTTCTGGTTCGGCTCGGGTCCGATCAAGGGCTTTGCCGTCGTGCTGACCATCGGCATCGTCACCAGCGTCTTCACCGCGGTCACCGTCACGCGCCTGTTCGCGTCGCGCTGGCTGCACAAGACGCGTCCGGCGTCGATCAACATTTAAGGAAAGGGCGACATCATGCGTTTGCTGAAACTCGTCCCCGACGACACGAACATTGATTTCCTGAAATGGCGGAAGCTTGCTTCGGCCATGAGCTTCATCCTCGTCGCCATCTCGATCGCGCTCGTCGCGGTCAAGGGGCTGAACCTCGGCGTCGATTTCGTCGGCGGCCAGTCGGTGCGCGTCGAATTCAACGGGACGATGCCGCCGATCGATCAGATCCGCGAAAAGGTCAGCGCGATCGGCCTCGGCGAGCCGACGATCCAGCAGTTCGGATCGGACAAGGCGGTGTCGATCCGCACCGCGCTGCCCGAGGGCGACAAGACCGTCGCCGACCGCGCGGGTAAGCAGCTGGTCGCGGGCATCCAGAAAGCGTTCCCGACCGCGCATACCGGGTCGGTCGAAACCGTGTCGGGCAAGGTGTCGGGCGAGCTTATCAGCACCGGCGCGCTGAGCCTCGCGCTCGCGATGCTCGGCATCTCGATCTATATCTGGATCCGCTTCGAATGGCAGTTCGGTGTCGGCGCATTGGGCCGCCTGTTTCACGAAGTCGCGCTGACCTTTGGTTTCTTTGCGGTGACGCAATTGCAGTTCGACCTGAACAGCATCGCGGCGCTGCTCACCATCGTCGGCTATTCGCTGAACGACACGATCGTGGTGTACGACCGCGTGCGCGAAAATCTGAAGAAATATCGCAAGATGGACATCGTGCCGCTTCTGAACCTCAGCATCAACGAGACGCTGTCGCGCACGGTGATGACGAGCGTTTCGGTGATGCTGGCGCTCGCGATGCTGCTGATCTTCGGTCCCGACGTGATTTTCGGTTTCACCGCGGCGATGCTGTTCGGCGTGTTCGTCGGCACCTATTCGTCGATCCTGATGTCGACGCCGGTGCTGGTGTGGCTGAAGGTCGGCTCTGACAGCTTCATACCGCGCACGACCGCTGCGAACGAAGGCGCCGAGCGCGTGACGCGCAAGGATGACGGCGCAGTGGTATGATCGGCTAACGGCCGGCGCAGCGGCGGAGATGTTCCGCCAGCTCGCGGCCGTTTCGGTCCCAGTCGAAGCGGCCGCCCAGCGTGGCGGCGACGTCTGCCGGTGATGGCGGCGCGGCAAGCAGCGCGCGGACCGCGTCGGCAATCGCTTGTGGGGTGCGGTCGACGATGCGCCCGGCAACGGGAGCGGTGACGAGTTCGGCGCCGCCGCCCGCGTTGCTGATGACGATGGGGGTGCCGCAGGCGAGCGCCTCTACCCACGCATTGGCCAGCCCTTCGCTCGCCGATGGCATGACGACGATGTCGGCGGCGCTATAGAGCATCGGCAGGTCGGCGTTGGCGACCGGACCCATCAGATGGACGCGGTCTGAGACGCCCAGCCGCTGGGCGAGTGCGCGGTAGCGGGCTTCCTCTTCGCCCGCACCCGCCAGCCAGTAATGGACGCCTGGAAGTGACTTCAGGGCTTCAATGACGAGCGCCTGCCCCTTGCGCGGAATGAGGGCACCGATAGTTGCGATCGCGGGTTCCTCACCCATCCCGAGCGCGGCGCGCGCGGCGGCGCGGTCCGCCGGATGGAACCGGGCCGTATCGATCCCTGTATAGTGAACGGCGATCTTGTCCGGATCGATGCCGATCGCGGCCATGTCGCGCCGCATCGCATCGGAGACGGCGAGCAGGCCTGCGGCGCGATTTCCCGCTTCGAGGACCTGGGCCTTCGTCGCCGGGTCATGGCCGAAATGGCTGATGTCGGCGCCGCGCGCCTTCGCGGAGAAGGGGAGGCCCAGCGCGTCGGCGATACGCATCGCTGCTGGGCCGTCGGGGTAAAAGAATTGCGCGTCGACGACGTCGAACGACTGGCCTCGGACGGCCGACAGGACGGCGCGTGCGACCTTCGCAGGGTTGAGACGCGCGCCGTAGCGCGGGATCAGCGTAAAGCGTGGGCGATGGACGGTGAGACCGTTCCATTGCTCGGCGTGCGGCAATGCGCGGAGAGCACGGTAGCGCTCGTGCAGCGAAAGCGGGAAGGGCGGGAGTCCGACGGGTGCGATGACGGTCAGGTCGATGCAGGGCTGCACGGCGAGCGCGCGCAGACTCCTCTCGACGAACAGGCCGAAGTTCGGCCGCGCAGCGTCAGGGAAGAGGGTGGCGATCGACAGGACGCGAAGAGGCGAAGTCATACTCGCCCATCCACCTTTTCGTCATTGCGAGCGAAGCGAAGCAATCCAGACTGTGCGTAAACCGCTCTGGATTCCTTCGCTTCGCTCGCAATGACGGGCTTCAGGATCACAACGTCCGGATCAATCTAACCGCGATCGCCGCCCATGGCGGGTTGCTCACGACCTGCTGGCGTTGACCGGTGCCGAGCGGGAGCAGGTGGAGCTTTTCGCCGTCGACGTTGAGCAGGCGCGCGAAGAAGAAGCGGCCGGCCGGGCGGGGAACGAGGATGTCGCGGTTGAGCGCGCTCGTCCAATCTCCCTCGATCCGGCGGCACCAGATTTCATCGCCCGCGCGATAATCGCCGATCGACGAGGTCACGCGTATGGCGACCATATCCTCGCCCGGACGCGCGGTGAGCGCCTGTTCGACCCGCGTCGGCGCCTGGGCACCGTCGGCGCCGAGGTGCGCGGTAATGGTGAGCTGCGTATCCTGCGGCAATTGGACGAGCTCGGCGGCTTCGACCCCCAGCGCCTTGGCGATGCGGTTCATCCAGCCCAATGACAGCGTTCGCGTGCCGGTTTCGAGGCGGCCGATCGTCTGCGCGGTCGTCGGCGGATCGCAGCGCTGCCCGACTTCTTCAAGCGTCAGCCCCTTGGCACGACGCACGGCGCGGATGCTGTTGATCATTGCCTATCCCCCAATAACCAAATCGGTTTCTTCTTTCCTACAAAATAATCCAATGTCAAGCCGGTCGTGCAAGACAGGAGAATCGCATGACTGCACGCCGCCTCGAAACGCGCATCCATCCCAACGACCGGATCGATCCGGACAAGGCGGGGCCGCAGGTGATGCGGCATGTCACGGTCAATGTGGCGGAAAGTCCGATCGCCTGGCTGGCGTCGCGCGGGATGCTGACGCCGGAGCAATTGCACGCGGGCGAGCGGCTGCGCGCCGATTACGAGCGCGCGGGGCTGGCGGCGCGGGTGACGATGCGGTGGGACACCGCGCCGCCGGCAAAGGGGCGTGGCGGAGCGCGGGCTTCGGATGCGTCGCTGGCACGGATCGACGCGCACCGGCGCTTTCACGCGGCGATCGACCATGTCGGGCCGGGGCTTGCCGATATCTGCTGGCGCGTTGTGTGTGCTGGAGAGGGGATCGGAGGGGCGGAGAAGGCGCTGGGCTGGCCCACGCGGTCGGGGAAGCTGGTACTGGGGCTGGCGCTCGACCGGCTGGCGCGGTTTTACGGGACGGGGTGAGGATGTCGATGATCGCTTTCGGCTGGTTGCGGCCTTGGTGATTCCCGGCGAAAGCCGGGATCCAGACAACGAGCGCTGCGCTTGCTTCATGGGCCCCGGCTTTCGCCGGGGTCCACATTACGACTGCAAACAACCGGAAGCCGCCGTAATTTACATCGTCATCCCGGACTTGATCCGGGATCCATGACTTCAGCGCTGCGATGGATCCCGGATCAAGTCCGGGATGACGAAAACAGCAAATGGCAGCTAACGACCGATTGCGGACATTGATCCTCCCTGTGCCGCAGGCATAGGGAGGTGGCAGCGCGAAGCGCTGACGGAGGGGCAAGTGGCGCGGCCGCGGCCGCCCCTCCACCATCGCCTGCGGCGACGGTCCCCCTCCCCATGGCTGCGCCACAGGGAGGATAATTCCTTCATCGTCACCCCGGACTTGATCCGGGGTCCATGACTTCGCCGCCGCCGTGGATCCCGGATCAAGTCCGGGATGACGAATGAGGATCAGCGAACGTCCGCTCACCACCCCAAAGCGGACGTTAGCCCAGCGCTTCGACCTCTTCCGCCAGTGCCAGCCAGCGATCCTCGGCTGCCGCTTTGTCATCGCGCAGCTTGTCGAGCTTTGCCGTCAGCGCGTTGAAGCGCGTGTTGTCGCGCGCGAACAGGCTGCCGTCGGAGAGTTCGGTTTCGATGGCCGCCATTTCCTTCTCGATCTCCTCGATCCGGGCGGGGAGCAGGTCGTAGTCGCGCTGGTCCTTGTAGCTCAGCTTCTTGCGCGCCTGCGGCGGGGGAGGCGTGGTTTCGCCGGCCGCGGCCTTGGCTTTCGCCGCGGCGGGCTTCACGCGCTTCGCTTCCCAGTCGGCGTAGCCGCCGGCGACGATGTCGACCTTGCCCGATCCGTCGAGGCCGAGCGTCACCGTAACGGTGCGGTCGAGGAAGTCGCGGTCGTGGCTGACGAGGAGGACGGTGCCTTCGTAATCCGCGATAACCTCCTGCAACAGGTCGAGCGTTTCGAGGTCGAGGTCGTTCGTCGGCTCGTCGAGAACGAGCAGGTTCGATTCGCGGGCGAATTCGCGCGCCAGCAAGAGCCGCGAGCGTTCGCCGCCCGAAAGCGCGCCGACGCTGGCATTGGCGACCCCGGGCTCGAACAGGAAGTCCTTGAGATAGCCCTGCACATGCTTCTTGACCCCGCGCACCTCGATCCAGTCGCCGCCGTCGGCGAGAATGTCGCGAACGGTCTTGTCGGGGGCGAGCAGGCTGCGCTGCTGGTCGATGACGATGCCGTCGAGCGTCGGGGCGAGGGTGACGCTACCCTCGTCGGGCTGGATTTCGCCGGTGAGCAGCTTGAGCAAGGTCGACTTGCCCGCACCGTTCGCGCCGACAATGCCGATGCGGTCGCCGCGCTGAACGCGGAAGGTGAAGTCCCTGATGATCGTGCGGTCGCCGAAGCGCTTTGTGATATGGTCGGCGGTGATCACCGATTTCGAGCGGACGTCGTCGTTGGCTAGGCCGAGCTTGGCGACGCCGGGGCCGCCCATCATCGCGGCGCGGGTCGCGCGCATTTCGTGCAGCTTTTCGAGGCGGCCCTGGTTGCGCTTGCGGCGCGCGGTGACGCCGCGTTCGAGCCAATGCGCCTCGAGCCGGAGCTTTGCGTCGAGCTTTTCGGCGGCGCGCGCTTCCTCGGCGAACACCGCCTCCATCCATGCGTCGAAGCCGCCGAAGCCGATTTCCTTGCGGCGGATGCTGCCGCGGTCGAGCCACAAGGTCTGGCGTGTCAGGCGGGTCAGAAAGGTCCGGTCGTGGCTGATCGCGACGAAGGCACCGCTATAGCGCGCGAGCCAGCTTTCGAGCCAGTCGATCGCCGCGAGGTCGAGGTGGTTCGTCGGCTCGTCGAGGAGCAGCACGTCGGGATTCTGTGCGAGCGCGCGGGCGATCGCGGCGCGGCGGCGTTCGCCGCCCGAGGCACTCGAGGCCTCGCGTCCCATGTCGATGCCGAGCTGGTCGGCAATGGCCGCGACCTCATGCTCGGGCGGGGCGTCCGGGCCGGCGATGGCATAGTCCATCAGCGTCGCGAAACCGCGGAAGTCGGGCTCTTGCTCGAGCAGCACGACATGCGTGCCGGGGACGATCGTGCGCTTGCCCTTGTCGGGTTCGATGCGGCCGGCGAGCAGTTTGAGCAAGGTCGTCTTGCCCGCGCCGTTGCGGCCGATCAGCGCGAGCCGGTCGCGTTCGCCGATATAGATGTCGAGATCCTGGAACAGCCAGCCTGAGCCCTGAACCAGACCGACGCCTTCGTAAGAGAGAATGGGGGCAGCCATGATGAACGGCTCGCTACTGGCGCGTTCAGCATCATGCAAGCGCCGACAGAGCAAAGGCCGGAACGCACCCGCTCCGTCAGCGTTGGAGGGGCGGGATCACACAAGGCCGGAACACCGGTTCACAGGAGAATGAAATGACGAAGCAAATGCTCACCGCTATGGCTGCGGGCCTGGTGCTGGCGGCCGCGACGCCGGCCATCGCGCAGCAAGGAGGTTCGACGGTGACGACAGCTACGACGCAGGGTCCGATGCTGTCCTTCAGCGTGAGCGAGGAAGTGCGCTCGCGCCCCGATCAGGCGACCGTCGGCGCCGGGGTGACGACGACCGCACTGACCGCGGTCGAGGCGATGCGCCTCAATGCTGCAGCGATGGACAAGCTGATTGCCGCCGCCAAGTCGAAGGGGATCAAGGCCGAAGACATCCAGACGAGCGGCATCAACCTGTCGCCGCAATATGATTACAGCAACAACGGCAACGGCCAGCCGCCGCGCTTTATCGGCTATCAGGTGTCGAACAGCGTTCGCGCGACGACGCCCAGGATCGACGACATCGGGCCGCTGCTCGATGCGCTGGTCGCGGCGGGCGGCACCAATGTCGACGGCCCGTGGTTCGCGATGAAGGATCCCGACGCGCAGCTCGTTGGCGCACGCGGCAGCGCGATCAAGGCGGCCGAGGCCAAGGCGGCGGACTATGCGCGGCTTGCGGGCTATCGCGGCGCCGAGCTGGTGTCGATCAGCGAAGGTAGCTTCGGCGGGCCGCAGCCGCCGATGCCGATGGTGCGCCTGCAGGCGATGGACGCGGCGGGCAAAGCGACGCCGGTCGAGCCGGGGCAGGTTGCCAATACGCTGACGCTCAGCTTCCAGTATCGGTTGGTTCGGTAATCTGGTGCCCCGGCGAAAGCCGGAGCACAGATAAAGTCCGCTGCGAATGGGCCTCGGCTTTCGCCGGGGTTCACTCAGCCCAGTTCCCCCTCCGCCCACGGCCAGGGGCGTTCGCGGAACCATTTGGTGATGATATATTTGCGCCCCTTGCGCACCTTCATCCCGTGATGGAGCGTGTCGGGGTTCACCGTGCCGTCGGGGCGGACATTGTTCCAGGCCAGTAGCTTGCCGGCTTCGGGCTGGTGCATCTTTCCGGTCGCAAGGAAGCGCGTTGCGCCGCCTGCGGGCGGCTCGTTGAGGTAGATCATCAATGTCCAGCTCCGCTGGCCGGGTATCGCGCAATAGGTTTCCCAGTCGGCGCCGCCGGGATCGAAATAGTCGGTGTGCGCCTTGAACTCCTCGCCGACGTCGTAACGTTGTCCCTGCAGCGGCTCGCCATATTCGAGCGGGATGCCGGTGAGATCGTGGAGTCGGTTGTTCACCGCGACGACAATCGGATTGCGGTGGTCGAGATCGCAGGTCGAGCTGGTGCGGAAGGCTTCGTCGCCGTTCGGATCGGCGATCGTCGAGGGGCGCGCGTCGCCGTCGATCAGGGCCATCAGCGCGGCGCATGTGTCGGCATCGAGAAAGCGCGTCAGCATGAACTGCTGCAGTTTCGGCGAAGGCGCGCGGCGGATGCCGGGGACGGCGGAGAGCCGGTCCGCGGTGCGGTCGGCGCCCGAGGTCGCCATGTCGACATGATCGTTGCCAGCCATGGCGCGCTTTTAGTGGGGCGGGGCCATGCGAACAATGCTTGACGAACAAGGGGTGCGCGCCTATCGCCGCGCGCTGTCGCAGGCGGTTTCGCCGGGCGTGTGGCGACCATAGCTCAGTTGGTTAGAGCGCCGGTTTGTGGTACCGGAGGTCGCGGGTTCGAGCCCCGTTGGTCGCCCCATTTTCACCATCATTGCGCATATGCGGGATTTGGGGTGACACTTGCTCCATGACGGATTATTACGCCCTAACGTAATTTTCTAACGCGAGGAGTCGCGCATGTCTGCTGTCTGGGATTTCGCCGATTTCGACGATCATGAGCATGTCCACATGTTCCGCGATCGGGCGAGCGGGCTGACCGCGGTCATCGCGGTCCATTCGACGCACCTCGGCCCCGGCGCGGGCGGGGTGCGCTATTGGCATTATCCGCAGCGCGCGGCGGCGATCACCGATGCGCTGCGCCTGTCGCGCGGCATGAGCTACAAGAATGCGATGGCCGGCCTGCCGATGGGCGGCGGCAAGGGCGTGATCCTGGCCGAGGAGAATGGCGCCAAGACGCCCGAACTGCTCGCAGCATTCGGCCGCGCGGTCGATTCGCTCGGCGGCGCCTATGTGACCGCCGAGGACGTCGGGATCACCGACGCCGACATGGTCGAGATTTCGAAGCAGACGAAGCATGTCAGCGGGCTGCCCGTCGCGAGCGGCGAAGCCGGCGGCGATCCGGGGCCGTTCACCGCGCTGGGCGTCTATCTGGGGATCAAGGCGGCGATTCGCGAAGGCCTCGGCACCGACAGCGCGGCGGGCGTGCGCGTCGCGATACAGGGCGTCGGCAGCGTCGGCGGCGGGGTCGCGCGGCGGCTGGCGGCCGAGGGCGCGAAGCTGACCCTCGCCGACGTCAATCTGGCACGCGCCAAGGCGCTGGCCGAAGAGCTGGGCGCCGAGCTCGCCGATTCGGCGGCGATCATGGAGATCGAGGCCGACGTGCTGAGCCCCAATGCGCTCGGCGCGATCCTGACCGAGCGCAGCATCGAGAAGCTGCGCGTGCCGATCATCGCGGGCGGCGCGAACAACCAGCTGGCGACCGCGGCCGACGGCCAGCGCGTGCACGATCGCGGCATCGTCTATGCCCCCGACTATGTGATCAACGCGGGCGGCATCATCAACGTCGCGCTGGAATATCTGGGGCAGGGTAGCCAGGACGAGGTCGAGAGCCGCATCCACCTGATCCCGGGGCGGCTGGCCGAGATATGGGCTGAGAGCAAGGCGAGCGGGACGCCTGCGTCAGTCGTGGCCGACCGGATGGCGCAGAAACTGATCGGGCGGGGGTGATCCTGTTCAAAAGGCGGAAGGTGGGCGCACCGAGCCCTCCCCGCTGCGACTAGCAAGCAAGCTTGCAAGTCTCACTGCCCCTCCCGCAAGCGGGAGGGGTTTTGTTGTTGGCGATTTCCGCTAAGCCAGCCTGCGATGAAACGGCACTTCTATCTGGTCGCAGGCTGGGCTTCGCTGGGACTCGGCGCGATCGGTGCGTTCCTGCCGCTGCTGCCGACGGTGCCGTTCGTCATCCTTGCGGCCTTCTGCTTCGCCAATTCGTCGCCGCGGCTCGAGGCGTGGCTGCTGAACCATCCGCATTTCGGACATCATATCGTCGCCTGGCGTGAGAAGGGCGCGATCAGCCGCAAAGGCAAGGTTGCGGCGACTGTCGCGTTCGCCGCGAGTATCGTGCTGGCGGCGATCCTGTCGCCCTGGCCGTGGGTCATGCTGCCGGTGATTGCGGCGGCGGTAACGGGGAGCTGGATCTGGACGCGGCCAGAGGCTTGACGTCACGCACCGCACGGGCAACAGAAGCCCCGCCGGGTCGCGCCGGGGCAATTCACTGGACCGACAAATCGGCCTCACCTAAAGACGACGCGAGACCGATGCACGCTTACGCCAACCCCACCCGCTTCCTCGCGATCGCCAAGCCGCTGACCCCGTGGCTGCTCGGCGTCGGGCTGCTGTTCGTGCTGGGCGGCGCGTTCGCGGGCCTGACGATGGTGCCGGGCGAGGCGAAACAGGGCGAGACCGCGCGCATTCTCTATGTTCACGTGCCCTCCGCGTGGCTCGGCATGGGCGGCTGGACGAGCCTTGCGGTGGCGGGGCTGGTGCAGCTCGTCTGGCGCCATCCGTTGTCGGGAATCGCGGCGCGCGCGATCGCGGTGCCGGGGATGCTGTTCACCGCGCTGTGCCTGGCCACCGGATCGATCTGGGGCAAGCCGACGTGGGGCACCTGGTGGGAATGGGACGGCCGGATGACCTCGATGCTCGTCCTCCTCTTTCTCTATGCGGGCTTCATCGCGCTGACGAACGGCGACGCCAACGGAGCGGGGGGCCAACGGCAAGGCGGCTCGCTGTCGCGCGGCGCGGCGGTCTATGCGCTGGTCGGCGCGGTCAACATTCCGATCATCAACCGCAGCGTCGTGTGGTGGAACAGCCTGCATCAGGGGCCGAGCATCACGCTGGGTGGATCGAGCATCGACCGGACGCTGCTCTGGCCTTTGGGCTTGACCCTGGTCGGCTTTTCGCTGCTATTCGGCGCCATCGTGCTGATGCGGATGCGGCGGATCATCGCCGACAACCGCGTTGCGGCGCGGCTGCGGCGGCTCGCCGACGACGAGGGACATTGAGGCATGACGGGGGTGATCAGCGGGGGCGGGCAGTGGGCCTATGTGGCGGCCGCCTATATCCTGACCGCGTTGCTGACGGGCGGCGTGCTGTGGACGAGCTGGCGCGCGATGGCGAAAGCCGAGAAGCGCAGCGACGCGCTTCGCAAGGACCGCAAATGAAGGCGAAGCATCAGCGATTGATTCTGGCCGTGGTCGCGCTGTGCGGTGTCGCGGGTGCGGGCGTGCTCGCGGCGAGCGCGCTACGCGACGAAGCCGCCTATTTCCGGACTCCCGCCGAAGTCGTCGCGGGCAAGACGACCGTCGACGAGCCGATGCGGCTCGGCGGAATGGTCGCTGCGGGGAGCATCAAGCGGCAGGCCGATGGCCTGACGATCGATTTCGTCGCAACCGACGGCAAGGCGTCGATTCCGGTGCAGTTCAAGGGGATCGTCCCCGATCTGTTCGCCGAAAATTCGGGGATGGTCGCCGACGGCCGGATGCGCGCCGACGGGGTCTTTGTGGCCGACCGTATCCTCGCGAAACATGACGAGCGCTACATGCCGCCGCAGATGGGCGAAATGCCGAAAAATATGAAGGTGGCGCCGAAGGTATGATTAGCTTTTTCCGGCGCCCCCGCGAAGGCGGGGGCCGCTATCAGCATTGCGCAAGGCTGCCAGCGGCCCCCGCCTTCGCGGGGGCGCCGGCCTGTCATTCGGTGACAAATAGATGATCGCCGAACTCGGCCTCGCCCTGCTCTGGATTGCGGCGGCGCTTGCGTGCCTGTCGCTGGTCGCGGGGATTGCCTTCGTCCGGACGGGCAAGGACGACCTCGCCGCACTCGTGCGGCCGGCGAGCGTCGCGCAGGGGCTGCTCACCGCGGCCGCCTTTGCCTTGCTGATCGCCCTTTTTGTGCGATCGGACATGTCGGTCGAACTCGTCGCGCGCAACAGCCACAGCCTGAAGCCGATGCTGTTCAAGGTCGCGGGGGCGTGGGGCAATCACGAAGGGTCGATGCTGCTGTGGCTGACGATCCTCGGCGTCTCGGGCGCGCTCGTTGCGATTTTCGAGAAAAGGCTGCGCAACGACACGCTGATCGCGACGCTCGCGGCGCAGGCGGCGCTGAGCCTCGGTTTCTTCGCTTTCCTTCTGTTCTCGTCGAACCCGTTCAAGCGCTTGCCGGTGGCGCCGCCCGACGGGCAGGGGCTCAATCCGCTGTTGCAGGACCCCGGTCTCGCCTTCCATCCGCCGACGCTCTACGTCGGTTATGTCGGGATTTCGGTGGCTTTCAGCTTTGCGGTCGGCGCGCTCATCACGCGCGAAATCGGACCGGCGTTCGCGCGCGCGATGCGGCCGTGGGTTCTGGGCAGCTGGATCTTCCTGACGCTCGGCATCACCGCGGGCAGCTATTGGGCCTATTACGAGCTCGGCTGGGGCGGTTGGTGGTTCTGGGATCCGGTCGAGAATGTCTCGCTGATCCCGTGGCTCGCGGGGACCGCGCTGCTCCACTCGGTCGCGGTGACTGCAACGCGCAATGCGCTGCGCGCGTGGACGGTGATGCTGGCGGTGATCGCCTTCTCGATGTCGATGGTCGGGACGTTCATCGTGCGGTCGGGCCTGCTGACGAGCGTCCACAGCTTCGCCGTCGATCCCGAGCGCGGCACCTTCCTGCTGGCGTTGATGGCGATCTATATCGGCGGCGCTCTGACGCTGTTCGCGCTGCGCGCGGGGGCAGTCGCCGAGGGCAAGAAGTTCGCGCTGATGAGCCGCGAAGGCTCGCTGGTGATCAACAATCTGTTGCTGACGACGATCCTTGCGCTCGTCCTGCTCGGCACGCTCTATCCGATCGTCGCCGAGGCGATGGGAGAAAAGATTTCGGTCGGACCCCCTTATTATAACAAGGTCGCGGGGCCGCTGGCGCTGATCCTCTGCCTCGTCATGGTCGCGGGGCCGCTGCTGAGCTGGCGCAAGGACGATGGCAGGAAATTGTGGACGCGGCTTCCGGTCGCCATCTTCGCGGGCGCGGTCGTGCTGTTCGGACTGGTGTTATTTGGGGGCGACGTCGGCGTGCTGCCGCTGCTCGGCATGACGGTCGCGGGTGTTGTCGCAGTGGCGAGCCTCGCGCCGCTGTGGAAGCGCAACCTGCGTCGCACCCCGCTGCCGACATGGGGCATGGTGATTGCGCATTTCGGGGTGGCGGTCGCGCTGGCGGGCATGGCGGCCGAGAGCGCCTTCATCAAGGAACGGCTGGTCGCCGCGGCACCGGGCGAGACGGTGAAGGTCGACGATTTCAGCGTGAAGTTCGCGGGCGTATCGCCGATCGCCGGGCCGAATTATACCGCGATCCGCGGGACGCTGATCGCAACAACCCCGTCGGGTGCGTCGTTCACCCTGCATCCCGAGGCGCGCATGTTCCCGGGGCTGATGGGCACTCCGCCGACCGAAACCAACGAGGCCGCGCTGCTGACGCGGCCGGGCGGGCAGCTCTATGTCGTGCTCGGCCAGGCGGTGACGAGCGCGGACGGGACGGCCGACCGCTATCAGCTGCGTCTGTGGTGGAAGCCGCTGGTTTGGTGGATATGGCTCGGTGGCGCGCTGATCGCGGTTGGCGCCACGCTGTCGCTGCTCGGCCGCGCGCAATTGCTCGAAATCTGGCGTGCGCGGCGGGCGCGCAAAGCACAGGAGCGCTTCGCATGAGGAGCCGCTGGGTCCTGTTCGTGCCGCTGGCGATCATGGGGCTGCTGTTCGGCGCCTTCGTCTATCGCCTGACGGTGCCCGCCGAGACGCTGATCCAGTCGCAGTGGATCAACAAACCGATGCCGCTGTTCGACCTGCCGCCCGCGACGGCGGGGGTCGAGGGGCTGAAGAGCAGCCAGCTTGCCGACGGCAAGCCGCGGCTGGTCAATGTGTTCGCGAGCTGGTGCATCCCGTGCCGTGCCGAGGCACCGCAGCTTGAGGCGCTGAAGGCGGCGGGCGTGCCGATCGACGGCATCGCGATCCGCGACCGGCCCGACGATGTCGCGGCCTTCCTGCGCGAAAACGGCAATCCGTTCGACCGGATCGGGTCGGACCAGCAGAGCAGCGTCCAGATCGCGCTCGGCTCGTCGGGCGTGCCCGAAACCTTCCTGATCGACGGCAAGGGGATCATCCGCGAGCAGATCCAGGGCGTGATCCTGCAGGAGCAGGTGCCCGAGATCATCGCCAAGCTGGAGGCGATGAAGTGAGGGGGGCGGCGCAAGACCTCCGCGCCCCTGCGCAGGCAGGGGCCCATCTTGTGCTCTCGCGGTTTGGCGCAGCCCGTGGCCTGATGACGCGCCTCCCGGTGATGGGCCCCTGCCTTCGCAGGGGCGCGATGGCTTTTTTCCTCGCGGTGCTTGCGTGTTTTGCCGGGGCGTCTGCTACCGCCCAGGACCGGCTGCCACCGGCACCCTATGCCTATCAGCAGCTCCGCGATCCGGCGCAGGAGGCGAAGGCGAAGGCGTTGATGGAGACGCTGCGCTGCCTTGTCTGTCAAGGGCAGTCGATTGCCGACAGCGATGCGCCGCTCGCGGGCGACATGCGGCACGAGGTGCGCACGAAGATCGCGGCGGGCGAGAGCCCCGATGCGATCCGCAAGTGGCTTGTCGCGCGCTATGGCAATTGGGTGACCTATGACCCGCCGCTCGATGCGGCGACCGCGCTGCTCTGGTTCGGGCCTCTATTGTTTCTTGCGCTCGGCGGCTGGCTCGCCTTCGGGCGGTTCCGGCGGAGCGATGGCGACGGGGAGAGCGAGATATGATCTGGCTCTGGATCCTGCTCGCCGCGCTGGCGACCGTCGGCGGCATCTTCTGGCTCGGCAAGCTGCCCGCCGCGTCGCGGCCGCTCGCGGGGGCGGCGGTGATGCTGGGGCTCGCGGGCTATGCCTTGCAGGGGAGCCCGTCGCTGCCCGGCCATCCGGTCGCGAAGGCGGCCGAGCCCGATGGTTTCGGCGAGGCGATCACCGACCGTCAGCAGGGGATGGCCGACCGCTTCGGCCCCGCGGCGCAGTGGATCGGCATGTCCGACGGCTTCATGCGGACCGGCAAGACCGCGCTCGCGGCGCAGGCGCTCGAAAAGGGGCTGCAGAAATATCCCGACAATGTCGACCTGTGGGTCGGGCTCGGCAATGCGCTCGTCGCGCATGGCGGCGGGGTGATGTCGCCCGCGGCGGCGCTGGCGTTCGACGAGGCGGCGAAGCGTGATCCGAGCCATCCGGCGCCGCCCTTCTTCGCAGGGCTCGCGATGGCGCAGAGCGGCGACCTGAAAGGCGCCGAGGCGGTGTGGAGCGGCCTCCTCGCGCGCTCGCCCGAAGGGGCGCCGTGGCGGCCGGATCTCGAGATGCGACTGGCGCAGCTGCGCGAGGCGATGGGGCCGGCGCTGCCGCCCGAAACGCCCGCTGCGGCATCGGCCGCCCGCTGAAGTGCGTTCCGATTTGGAACCTATTATCATCGGGCAAGCTCGTCTAAAGGCGCGCAATGACTGCTGAGTCGCAACAGGCAACAACCGGGGCGGTATCCGCCTCGACTGCTGCCGCCGAAACGGTCCATTACGGCCACGGACATCATAGCGATAGCAAGCTGAAGCTTGCCGTCGGCGCGGTCGGCGTGGTGTTCGGCGACATCGGGACGAGCCCGCTGTACGCGTTTCGCGAGACCTTTGCCGGCCACCATTCTATCGAGGCCGACCAGCTCCATATCTATGGCGTGCTGAGCCTCGTCTTCTGGTCGATGATGCTGGTCGTGACGTTCAAATATGTGCTGACGATCATGCGCGCCGACAACAAGGGCGAAGGGGGCAGCCTGGCGCTGCTCGCGCTGATCAGCCGCCAATCGGAAGGCAAGCGCTGGACCTGGCCGATCGTGCTGCTGGGCGTGTTCGCGACCGCGCTCTTCTATGGCGACAGCATGATCACCCCGGCGATGTCGGTGCTGTCGGCGACCGAGGGTCTGCAATATGTAAGCCGCGGGTTCGAGCCCTATATCGTGCCGATCGCGCTGGCGATCCTGATCGGGCTGTTCGCGATCCAGTCGCGCGGGACGGCGAAGGTCGGGGCGCTGTTCGGGCCGATCATGCTGCTCTATTTCACGATGCTGGCGGTGCTGGGGATCATGCATATCCTCGACCACCCGTCGATCATCATGCACACGCTCAATCCGATCAATGCGCTGCGCTTCTTCTATTACGACGGCTTCACGGCATTCATCGCGCTGGGCGCGGTGGTGCTCGCGGTGACGGGGGCGGAAGCGCTGTACGCCGACATGGGGCATTTCGGACGCGCGCCGATCGGGCTGAGCTGGCTGTGCTTCGTGCTGCCGGCGCTGATGCTCAACTATATGGGGCAGGGCGCGATGGTGCTCGCGGCCGAGGTCGCGCCGACCGCGCAGCTGATCCAGGACCCCTTCTTCCTGATGATGCCCGAGGCGTGGCGCGTGCCGGTGGTCGTCCTGGCGCTGCTCGCGACGATCATCGCGAGCCAGGCGGTGATTTCGGGCGCCTTCTCGCTGACCCAGCAGGCGATCCAGCTGGGCTTCATGCCGCGCCTCCGCGTCGACCACACCAGCGCGTCGGCGCAGGGGCAGATCTATATCCCGATCGTCAACTGGGGGCTGATGGTGATGGTCATCCTGCTCGTGCTGTTCTTTGGATCGTCGAGCAACCTCGCCGCCGCCTATGGCATCGCGGTGACCGGCGCGATGTTCATCGACACCTGCCTGATGAGCGTCGTGCTGTTCGTGCTGTGGCGCTGGCCGGCGTGGAAGGCGCTGCCGGTGCTGGCGGTCTTCTTCATCGTCGATATCGCCTATTTCGGCGCGAACCTGATCAAGGTGCCCGATGGCGGCTGGGTGCCGCTGGCGATCGGGCTGACGATCTTCACCTTGCTGACGACCTGGTCGCGCGGACGCAAGCTGATGCAGCAGGAAATGGCCGAGGGGGCGATGCCGATTCCGGTCTTCGTCAAATCCGCCGCGAACAGCGCGACGCGCGTCCCCGGGACGGCGGTGTTCATGACCTCCTCCTCGGACGGGGTGCCTCATGCGCTGCTCCACAACCTCAAGCACAACAAGGTGTTGCACGAGCGGATCATCCTGCTGACGATCAAGATCGCCGATGTGCCTTTCGTCCCCGAATCGAAGCTGTGCCAGCTCGAGGCGCTGGGGCAGGGGTTCCATAGGCTGGTGCTGAATTACGGCTTCATGCAGCCGGTCGACGTGCCCGAGGCGCTCAAGCGCACGACGGGCTGCGGCGGCGAGTTCAAGATGCTGGAGACGAGCTTTTTCCTGTCGCGCCAGACGCTGATCGCGGCGAGCAAGCCGGGAATGCCGATCTGGCGCGAAAAACTCTTCGCATGGATGCTGCGCAATTCGGAAAGCGCGATGGAATATTTCCGCCTGCCGACCAACCGGGTGGTCGAACTGGGAAGCCAGGTCGCGATCTGACCGGATCGGCGCGGTTAACTTGCTGCAATGTTCGAATAAGCATTTGAACATTTTGGCAAGCCTTGCGATGCAAGGGTGAACCCGTAGGGGGTGACCAGCATCATGCAGTCGGGGCTCAGCGATCAATCGACCCGTCCGGCCTGTCCGGAACCCTTTGCGCTGGTTGTCGGAAAGGCGCTTGCCGGCGCCGCCCCGGACGAAGTCGAAGCCGCTTTCCGGCGGATGGGGCTCCGGCCCGAGCGGGTCGAGCGGGCGGATAACGCCGGCGCGCTGATTGACGGGCCGCTGTTACGGCTGCGCTTTGGCGAGGTCGCGCTGCTCGCCGGGCAAGCGTCTGCAGCCGCTATCGAATGCGCCGATCCCGATCATCCCGCGACGAGCCGACTCGCTGCGTCCTTGCCGTCGGATTGGAATGATGCCGGGCAGGCGTGGGTGTTTTTCGAAGAGCCGCGCGCTGCCGACGATCGCACCCAGTCGACACGGCTGCGCGAAATCTTCAAGATGCAGGTGCTGTTGATCGACCTTCTCGACGCGAGCCATTATTTCTGGTCGCCGGCGCGCCTGTGGTCGGAGGCAGAGCAATTTCGTGCAGCGGTGACCGAAATGCTGGCGAGCGGTATGCCGCCGGTGCTGCACCTGATCGCCTTTCGCCTCGCCGATAGCGGCGTGGGGGCGGCCGTGCGGACGCGCGGGCTGGCCCTGTTCGGGGGCCAGGAACTGGAAGGCCGGATGCCGGCCGGGTGGACGGTCGCCGAAATGGTCAAGCGGCTTTCGCGGCTGGCGCTCGACATTATGCTTCATGGCCCGGTCGCCGATGCGCGGCGGATGCGTGGGCTCAATCCCGGCGAATGGGTGTCGTTGTCGCCGGGGCGCGGCCGCAAAGACGGCGGCGCGACGGTTATGGTGGAATTCGGCAGCAGCTTTTGACGGCATCGCGGCGCTGGCAGGGCGCTCCGCCGCCGCTTCCCGGCTTTCAGCGCCATCACCTGATCCCCCTCGCGCTGCAGGGCCGGGAGCAGATGGCGGCGATGTTCGACGCGCTCCATTCGCAGGGCTTCGCTCTCAACCGGTTCGAACGAAACGGGCTGATGCTGCCCGCTTGCGAGCGCACAGCCTTATGGTCGGGTCATGCGCTGCACCGCGGGCCGCATCATGGCTATAGCGACGTGCTGGCGGCGCGCGTCGAACAGATAAGGGTGCATTTCACGGGGCAGGCTGGGGCCGATCTCGCCCTGGCGCGGCGCACGGCGATCATGCGTCTCGGCCTGTTGCAGGACACGATACGGCGCGCGCTGACCGACCGGCACGGCGGCGGCTTCTGGCTCAACCGCCGCGATCCGATGCGGCTGTTCGCCGATCGGCCCTATCTGGATGAGGCGATCGACAAGCTGTTTGGCGCATAGGGTGGAATGGCGGGTTTCGACCGATTGCGGACATTGATCCTCCCTGTGCCGCAGGCATGGGGAGGTGGCAGCGCGAAGCGCTGACGGAGGGGCAAGTGGCGCGGCCGCGGCCGCCCCTCCACCATCGCCTGCGGCGACGGTCCCCCTCCCCATGGCTGCGCCACAGGGAGGATAATTCCTTCATCGTCACCCCGGACTTGATCCGGGGTCCATGACTTCGCCGCCGCCGTGGATCCCGGATCAAGTCCGGGATGACGAATGAGGATCAGCGAACGTCCGCTCACCACCCCTAGGCCGTCATCGCCGACAGATCGGCGGCGGGGCTCAAAGGCGCACCTTCGCTTCGAGTTCGCGGCGGGCGGCGAGGTATTGCGCCTCGAGTTCGGCGACGAATTCAGCGACCGGGCGGACCGCGGAGACCGAACCGATACCCTGTCCCGAACCCCAGATGTCCTTCCATGCCTTCGCCTTGGTGTTGCCACCCGAACCGAAGTTCATCGTCTTGAGGTCGCCCTCGGGCAGGTTGTCGGGGTCCATGCCTGCAGCGACGATCGACTGGCGAAGATAATTGCCGTGGACGCCGGTAAAGAGGTTCGAATAGACGATGTCGGCCGCGCGGCCCTCGACGATGCCGTTTTTGTAGCCCGGATCGGCGTTGGCTTCGGCGGTGGCGATGAAGGCGCTGCCGATATAGGCTAGGTCGGCACCGCACGCCTGCGCGGCGAGGATCGAGCGGCCGTGGCCGATCGCGCCCGAGAGCGCGACGGGGCCGTCGAACCATTCGCGGATTTCCTGCACCAGCGCGAAGGGCGACTGGCGGCCGGCGTGGCCGCCCGCGCCCGCGGCGACGGGGATCAGGCCGTCGGCGCCCTTTTCGACGGCCTTGCGCGCGAAGCGGTCGTCGATGACGTCATGCAGCGTGATGCCGCCCCAGCTGTGGACTGCCTGATTGAGTTCCTCGCGCGCGCCAAGCGAGGTGATCGTGATCGGCACCTTCCACTTGGCGCAGGTCGCGATATCCTGTTCGAGCCGGTCGTTCGATTTGTGGACGATCTGGTTGACCGCATAGGGCGCCGAGAGGCGATCGGGGTTGTCGCGGTCCCATGCGCCAAGTTCCTCGGTGATCTGGTGGAGCCATTCGTCGAGCAGCGACTGAGGGCGCGCGTTCAATGCAGGGAAACTTCCGACGACGCCGGCCTTGCACTGGGCGATGACGAGTTCGGGTCCCGACACGATGAACAGCGGCGAGCCGATGACAGGCAGGCGCAGGCGGTCGAAGATCGGGGGAAGGCTCATGAATCACACTCTCCGGTTGCGGTTTGAAACTTACCTTAACGTAAAGGGAAGGTCGCGCAAGAGCGGATGCGCTGGCGTTATCGCTAGCTCCAGTCGACGCGATAGAGATCGAGGCGGCGGTCGGCGAGGTTGCGGACGGCGCCGTTGGTGCGGGCTTGGCGCAGGTCGGCGAGCGAGAGGTCGGCGATCGCCATGCCTTCGCTGTTCGGCGTGACCTCGGCGGCGATGCCGTCGCGGGCGAAGGGCATGTCCGAAGGGGTCAGGATCGCGCTTTCGGCGTGGTGGATGTCCATGTTGAAGACGTTGGGCAGATTGCCGGTGACGCCTGCGGTCACGACATAGCATTGGTTTTCGACCGCACGCGCGGCGCAGCAGTAGCGGACGCGAAGGTGCCCGCGGCGGTCGTCGGTGCAATAGGGGACGAAGAGGATTTCGGCGCCCTGGTCGATCAGGCGGCGGGGTAGTTCGGGAAACTCGCTGTCGTAGCAGATCATGACGCCGACGGGGCCGCAGTCGGTTTCGATCACGTCGGCGTCGCGCGCGGTGCCGCCTTCGATGCCCCATGCCTCGCGCTCGGACGGCGTGGGGTGGAGCTTGTCCCGGTAGTGGATGCTGCCGTCGCGCAGGAAGATATGGCAGCGATTGCGCGTCGCGCCGGTGTCGATGCGAACGGGGTGCGAACCACCTATGATGTTGATGCGATATTGCTGCGCGAGCCCGGACATGAAGGCGGTGAAGCGCGGGGTGAGGGCGTCGATCGCGGCGATCGCTTCGGAGGCTGGAAGGCGCTCGCCCGACGAAAGCAATTGCATCGCGAAGAGTTCGGGGAAGGTGATGAAGTCGCAGCCATAGTCGGCGGCGGAGAGGACGAAATATTCGGCCTGGCGCTCGAAATCTTCGGGGCCGGAAATTCCGCGGAGGCCGTATTGGACGGCGGCGACGCGAACTTTGTCGGGGTGGGTGGTTGCGGTCATGGCGGGGCTTCTAGGGCAAGTCGCCCGCCAAATGAAATAGTCCGTGCTCCCGCGAAGGCGGGAGCCCACCTCCAGTCGGCGCCAGTCCGAACCGGCGGGAGATGGGTCCCCGCCTGCGCGGGGACACACGGCCCTCCATTCAGGCTGTCGCGCGTTTGCGGCTCGCCCTGAAGGCGAAATAACCGAGGCCAATCATCAGGATCAGCAGCGCGCCCTGTGCCGCCGCGAACGGCGGTTCATTGCCGTTGGGAGCGAGCGCGTTGAGCGCGGGCACCTTCAGGAACGACTGGACGACGAGCACGAAGAGGTTGAGCCACAGGCCGATCGTGGCGGTGATGGCGTAGATCGCCGCGGCGCGCCCGGCGAGCTTGCGGCCGTACCAGGCCCACAGAGCGACCGCGAGGATCAGCGTCGAGAAGATGCCAACCCCTAGCGCCGGGGTGAAGGCGACGATGGGAAAGAGGAAACCCGTCAGGCTGGTGAGCAGCGTGAACCAGAGAAAGATGACGTTCGTGCGCGGCAGGATGCGGCCGCGGGCGAAGGCGGGGAGGGCGATCAGCCCGGCGATGATGCCGACGAAACTGATCAGCACGTGCAGCGTGGTGAACTGCGGGATGGTCAAACCGAGGATCATGGCACGTCTCCTTTGGAAAGAGAGGAGGCGCGGTTGGGGGAACCCGCGCCTCCGGTGTATCAGCCGTTGATGAAGTCGAGAAGGTCGGCGTTGAACCGGTCCTGATGGGTGACAGTCAGGCCGTGGTCGGCGCCTTCGTATATCTTCAGCACTGCATGCTTGACGATCTTGATGGTCGAACGGGCCGAGGCGTCGACGGGAACGATCTGGTCGTCGTCACCGTGGAGGACGAGGGTCGGCTTGTCGAAACGCTTGAGATCCTCGTTGAAGTCGCTTTCCGAAAAGGCGCGGATGCTGTCGAGCAGGCCCTTGAGGCCGCCGTTCATGCCCTGGCGAACGAAGTCGTCGCGGACCGCTTCGCTGATCACGGCGCCTTCGCGGTTGTAGCCGTAGAAGGGGAGGGTCAGGTCCTTGAAAAACTGCGGACGATTGTCGAAAGTGCCCTTGCGGATGCCGTCGAAGACGTCGAGCGGCAGTCCGATCGGATTCGCTTCGGTCTTGAGCATCAGCGGGGGGACGGCGCCGATCAGCGCGATCTTGGCGACACGGGTCGTGCCATGGCGGCCGATATAGCGGGTGACTTCGCCGCCGCCGGTCGAGTGGCCGACGAGGATGACGTCTTTCAGATCGAGCTGTTCGATCAGTTCGGCGAGATCGTCGGCATACTGGTCCATATTGTTGTTGTCCCAGACCTGGTCCGAGCGGCCGTGGCTGCGGCGGTCGTGGGCGATCGTGCGGAAGCCCTGATTGGCGAAGAAGACCAACTGGGCGTCCCAGGCGTCGGCGCTGAGCGGCCAGCCGTGCGAGAAGATGATCGGCTGTCCATCCTTCGGACCCCAGTCCTTGTAGAAGATGTGCGTGCCGTCGGTGGTGGTGATCGTGGTCATGTCGTGGTTCCTTTCGCTTCGTGAGGGGCGGGTCGTCCGCCGGTGAAAGGAGAGATAGACGCCGCTTCGCTTGCGCAGGATTGGCGGACGCGACAATATGCGGGCCGATTCCGACAAACGATCGATTGGGGGAGCCGCCATGCCCAGATTGAAGGTACCCGACGCGCCGCCGGCGCTCGTCGAGGTCGGGATCGTCCTTTATCCCGAATGCCAGACCGGCATGGTCCTCGGGATCACCGACCTGTTCCATATCGCCGGGCGTTTCGCGGTCGATCATGGCCGCGCGCCTGTCCGGGTCAGCCACTGGCGGTTGCAGGACGGCGGCGGCTTTGCGCGCTGCTTCGACAGCCACCCCGACGAGCCGGGCGGCAATTCGCCCGCGGTGCTGATCACGCCGGGGAGCCTGCACAAGCTGCTCGAGGCCGAGGAGGTCGCGCCTTATGCGCGCTGGCTGCTCGATCGGCATGCGCAGGGCACGGTCCTCGCGTCGAATTGCGGCGGGGCCTTTGCGTTGGCGGCGACGGGGCTGCTCGCCGGTCGGCCGGCGACGACGCACTGGTTCTTTGCCGAGGCGTTTCGCGAGCGCTTCCCCGATGTGCGGATGGAGGCGGACCGGATGGTGGTCGACGACGGTGACATCATCACCGCGGGCGGGCTGATGGCGTGGACCGACCTCGGCCTGCGCATCGTCGAGCGGCTGCTGGGGCCGTCGGTGATGATGGAGACCGCCCACTTCCTGCTGATCGACCCGTCGGGGCGCGAGCAGAAGAATTATGCCAGCTTCGCGCCGAAGCTGACCCATGGCGACGAGGCGATTTTGAAAGTGCAGCACTGGCTTCAGGCGAAAGGCGCGGGGCCGGTCGCGGTCGCCGAGATGGCCGGCGAAGCGGGGATGGAGGAGCGGACTTTCCAGCGCCGCTTCAAGGCGGCCACCGGCATGACCCCGGTCGAATATGTCCAGCATATCCGTGTCGGCAAGGCGCGCGAGCTGCTGGAGTTCACGCGGCGCACGGTCGACCAGATCGCGTGGAGCGTCGGCTATGAGGATGCCGCCGCCTTTCGCAAGCTGTTTCACCGTATCACCGGCCTGTCGCCGCAGGATTATCGCCAGCGCTTCTCGGCGCCGACCCCGCTGGCGGACGTCGCATGATGCGCCCGCTGGCTCTGGCCGCGCTGCTGCTCGCCGCCGCTCCCGTTGCGGGGCAGGAGCCGCCGGTCACGGTGGCCGCCGCTCCCGAACCGGTCGAGACGGCTACGAAGGCCGAGGCCGATGGCACGGCGACGTTGACGCATTCGCTGGTCGTCGCCGCGCCGCCCGACGCGGCCTGGACCGCCGTTTCGACCCCCGAGGGTTGGAAGCGCTGGGCGGCGCCGCTCGCGCGCTGGGCGGAGGGCGAGAGCGACATATTGGAGACGAGCTATAACCCCGACGAGCTTCCCGGCGGGCCGGGGGCGATCTGGCAGCGGTTCGTCGCGGCGATCCCGGGACGTTTGCTGGTGTTCCGCACGATCAAGGCGCCCGACGAATTCCCGCACTGGGAGGATTACAAGCAGGTGACTTCCTTCCTGGAACTCGAGCCGGTTGGCGATGGAACGCGTGTACGGCTGACGTCGACCGGGTATCCGGACAATGAGGGTGGGCGGGCGCTGCTGTCTCTCTTTGCCAGGGGCAATGCGGCGACGCTCGACGCGCTGCGCCAGTCGTTGGCCCGGCCGGCGGCGGAAACGCCAGCGCCCTGATCTATCCGAGCCGCGCCCAGATCGCGGCGGCGTCGGCCGGATCGAGCCCGAAGCCGTCGCGGAGTGCAGCGGCATAGTCGGCCTGCTCGGCCAGCTCGCGCCGTTCGGTGCCGTCGGCATTTGTGCGCATCAACGCGGGGCCGACAAGCGAGTCGAGACCGTGGGGGCCGTAGCGCTGAATCACCACATTCTGGCGGAAGGGCGAGCCGGGGTCCGACTGGAGCCAATCGCACGCCCCCTCCAGCAGCGCCTCGTCGCGGACATCGGGGGAGAAGTCGAAGCTGGGCGGCAGCACATCGGGCTGGTTGTGAAAGCGCCACCAGCCGTACGCCAAAGGTCGCAGCCCGAAGGTCGCATGGCGCTGGACATAATCGCCCTCGGCAAAGGGGATCGGTTCGACCAGCCCCGAACCGAGCCCGACGTCGGCGAGATAATCGCGATCGAGATGGACGATGAGCAGGAGGTGGTTGCCGATGGCATTGTCGCCGAGCTGTTCGCGCATCACCCCCGCCGCGAGGCGCGTCACCGAAAAGCCGATCGCCTCGAGCATCCAGCCGAACAGCCCGTTCATCTCGTAACACCACCCGCCGCGGCCGCCGGTGACGATCTTGTCGAACGCGGCGCGCGGATCGCGGGTCGTCGGGCGGCCGAGGAAGCAGTCGATGCACTCCCACGCGATGCTCTCGACATGCGCGCGGTGGAGCGCGGTCAGCGTTTCGAGATCGGGGCGCACGTCGCCCACGAAGCCGATGCGCGCCAGATAGGCGGCGAGGTGGTCGGGCGTCGCGCCGGTCATGCCGCGACCTTGTCGCGCGTCCCGACGCCGAGCTGCGCCTGGATCGCGGCGAGGTCGCACCAGACCTGTTCGCTGCGGATCAGGTCGCCCTCGAATTCGAAGACGTGGAGCATGCGGAAGGTCACGCTGCCGGTGCGACCGTCGCAGAGGAAGATCGAACCGTCGATCACGCGCCCCTGCCACAGCACCTCGTCAACGACGAAATCGGGGCCGTAGAGGCGGCGCACCGGCGTGACCTGCTCACCAGCGAGTGCGTCGAACAGACGGCGGTAGAAGGCGCGCGCAGCGTCGCGGCCGCGGATCGGGCCGACGGGCGAGGGAACGACGTGGTGCGCGGCGTCGGGGGTCAGGCTGGCGACGACGGCGTCGACATCGTCGGTCGCCTCATAGCGGAAATGATCGTCGATGAGCTGGTCGATACGCTCTTGGGTGAGGGCGGAGGTGGGACTCATGGCACAATTCTCCTGGGGCGATGGCGCGTATATATTGAGACTATAGTCTCATGTAAAGATAAATATCTCACTCTCTCGCATTGAGCGCCGCGGCGAGCAGCGCTTCCGCCGCCCAAGCCAGCGTCGCGCGCGCCTCGTCATCGTCGGCACGGCAGACATCCTTCATCACGACGAGCGGCTCGATCCCCATCGTCAGCGCGAGCGCGGCGTGCAGCCGCTGCGCCTGCGCGGTCGGCAGCGCCGCGAGTTCGGGGGCAAGTGCGGTCGCGATCCAACGCATCCGCCGGCCCTCGCGGATGTCGCGCGCCGTCTCGCCCTTTTCGCGCGCGGTGAACCAGGCGTCGAGATAGGCACGCAGCGCGGCGCGCATCGCGGCTTCCTCGGCGATCGCCATGTCGAGGAAGCCGGTCTGTAGCTTCAGCAGGTGCGCGCGGGCGTCGTCGCCGGGCGCGCGATCGAGCAGCGCCTCGACCGCGTCGGCGGGGCCGTGCGCCGCCGCCTCGACGAGCAGCGCGTCCTGTGTCGGGAAATAGCGGTAGGCGGTCGCGCGCGACACTTTCGCCGCCGCCGCCGCCTCGGGGACGGTCGGGCGAACGCCGGTGCCGAGCAGCTTGATCGCCGCCTCGACAATCGCGCTGCGGGTGCGCTGCTTCTGGTTGGCGCGCGGGTCGTGTCCGGGTGAGATCGTCATTTCGCCATGATACACCTGTCTCTCGATTCGCCAAGCCGCACCGACTGGCTCTTGTCCCGTCCCGTCTCTATGGTCCGCCCATGACAGCGACGACGGTCCGGATCGGGAGTATCGGCGCGGAGGCGCAGCCGATCGCGATCCTCGACGTTTTCGCGCCCGATCCCGGCGCCTTGCGCGGCTTTGCCGCCGGGGCGGCGTTCGAGCCCGCACACAATCATTATCCCGGCGTCCGCGCCGCCTTGCCCGACACCTATCTCGCCGCCGCGCTTCCGGTCATCGTCGCCGCGGTCGCCGATGCGTTTGGGCGGCGCGGCGCGGTCGAGGTGATCGACGCGAGCTTTTCGATCGTCTCGACGCCGCCCGGGGCGCTGACGGTGCCGCAGCGGCTGCCGCACGTCGACGCCTTCGGGGCCGACCGCATCGCGCTGGTCCATTATCTCGACCCGGCGGGCGGCGACGGCACCGCCTTTTTCCGCCATCGTGCCACCGGGTTCGAGACGGTGACCGAGGCGCGGCGCGAGCTGTTCTTTCGTCACCTCGACACCGAGCTGCGCTATGGCGGACCACCGCCGCCGGGCTATGTCGCCGGCGACACGCCGCTGTTCGAATGCATCCGGACCGAGCCCGGTACCTATAATCGGGCGCTGCTCTATCCGAGCTGGAACCTGCACAGCGGGGCGATTTCGCCCGGTGCGGCGCTGTCGGCGGACCCGCGGCGCGGGCGGCTGACGGTCACCGCCTTCCTGTCGATCGGCTGAGGCGCCGGGTCAGATCTTCGCGGCCGCGACGGCCGCTTCCCTTTCGGCGCGCAGTTTCTCGGAATGGAGCAGCTTGTCGGCCATCGCCTGCCACGCCGCGGCGGCGCGCAGGTTGCGGTCGCGGACCTGGGTCAGCGGCGAGGCCTTGGCCTCTTCCGAACATTTGCCCGCCTGCGTCAGGTAGAAATCGATGGTGGCCGACATGGCTGCTTCCTCAAGGTTGAAGGTCGATCAATCGACCATATCGGCGATCAGACGCCTGAGCTCGCGGCGCGACAGCGTCGGGCGGCGGCGGCGCGACGGGCTGGCCGTCTGTGCCTTGCCGGCCAGCGACAGCGCGGGCAGAGCGGGAAAAATCGAATTTGCATTAAACATAGTCATCATCTTTATCTTTGATTTTACGTATTTTATTGTGGGAAGCCCGCGCCGTATGCGCCGACCCCCGGTCCGAGCCCGCGCCGCTTGCGCTGGCGCTCTGGGTCAGAGCCCGCGCCGCTTGCGCTGGCGCTCCGGTTCAGAGCCCGCGCCGCTTGCGCTGGCTGGGGGGAACCGGCCCGCCGCCGCGTTCGCGGTAGACGAGGCGGCCCTTGCTGAGGTCATAGGGCGTCATCTCGACGCGCACGGCGTCGCCGACGACCGACCGGATGCGGAAACGCCGCATCCGGCCCGCCGTATAGACGATCACCCGATGACCATTTTCGAGCACGACGCCGAAGCGTCCGTCGGGCAGGATCTCGTCGATCTGCCCCTCGAAAGTCATCAGTTCCTCTTTGGCCAAAATCAGGCCGACTGGAGGTTGATCGCCGAGACCTTGCCGTTGCGGCCGGTTTCGAGGTCGTAGGAGACGCGCTGCTCCTTCTGGAGCGTGTCCATGCCCGCGGCCTGGACCGCGGTGATGTGGACGAAGCTGTCGCCCGAGCCGTCTTCATTTTCGATGAAGCCGTAGCCCTTGTCGGAGTTGAAGAATTTTACGGTGCCGATGGCCATTGGGTGTTTCCTTTCACGAGAAACGGGAATCCACCGGCAAAAGCACCGGCGGAGCTGGTAGCGTGTGAAGGGAAGAGTCTGCCCCAAGGGGCCGTCAAATTCCGTCGCATGCGACGTTAGCCTTGCCGATATGGGCGGTTTTTCCTGAAAAGTCAAGGTTGGGGGATTTCGCGCCATTCCGAACCCCGGTCATCCCCGCGCAAGCGGGGGCCCGGTGGCGACATCCCGATACAGCGCTGCCGCGCCGTTCCACCCGCTTCGCCGGGTTCCCGCCTTCGCGGGGATGACGAAGTAGCGGGGACACTCAACCGCTCGCGCTTTTGCGGACCTTTCCGCCTTCGGGCGCCGGGTCGTTGGCGGGGGCGGGAAGCGCGAAGAAGGTGCGGCGCGCGGCTTCGCCGGCCTGGCGCAGCGGGGTGACCTCGGCCATGCGCCGCACCTCATAGAGTTCGAGTTCGTCGTCGTCGAGTTCGCGGGCGTAGGCGGGGTCGCCGAACTGCCCATCCTCATAGCCGTAGAAGCCCTCGGGCGGCGGGAAGTCGGTGCGCCACTCGCCGGCGCGGTCGTCGAACCAGACGGTCATCGCCGCGGCGGCCTCTTCGGGCGTTTCGGGGGTTTGCCCATCCTCGCCGAAATCGCCGTAATTCTGCGCAACTTCACTCGCGATTGCATCGTCGGGGCAGAGGGCGGCGAGCGGGTTGGCGCGGTTGTCGCGGCCGGCGAGCCAGAGCGCGAGCGCGGCGTTGTGGCCCTCGGCATCCTTGTTGTCGCTGTCGATATCGAAGAGCGACAGGAAGCCCGGCCAGTCGCCGGCGATGATCTGCGCCAGCATCTCCTCGCCCGCCTGCGCCCGGGTTTCGACCATCTTGTCGAGCCGCGCGAGCATCGCGAGGCCGAGGCGCGATTCGATGCGGCGGCGTTTGGTGAAGCTGCGGTCGTCCTCGCGCGTGACGGTCGTGATCTCGTCATGCCCCCAGATCGCGCGGTCGAGCAGCTCGTCGGCGAGCCGGGAGCGCGCGATCAGGATGGCCGCCGCCCAGCCGAGCCGGAACGCCGCGCCCTGCGGCTTGTGCCGAAGGTCGTAAGTCGCGCGCGGCGACATGCCGACCGACATGCTGGCGATCTTCACCGACCCGGTGGTCGCCAGGCTCTCCAGGAACGCGCGCTGGAGTGCGGGCGTCCAGTGATAGCTGCCGGGGGCGGGGATGTCGGCGGGATTGAGGATGGCGTCGTCCATCGATTCGTCCTTTCGGTTGGGTGAAACCGACAGAATGAACCATATGGGTGAAATGTAGGAAAGGGGCATTTTATTGAGGCTGGTAGAGTTTTCAGCTTGCAGTTAAGATTGGTCTCAAAGTTTGGGACGAGCGAAAGCCTGCGCTAATGCGCTTTGACCCTCTCTTCACTACGGGGCGGTGGAGCGGATTTTGGAGGCCTCGCTAGTCGGCGGTGGCTTTAATGTCGCGGAGCGTGCGGGTGACGGCTAGGCAGTAGCCCGCGAAAACCTCGCGCCGCTCCAATGGCCATTCACCAAGGTCACTCAGAAGCTCATTGTATGTTGCCGATAACGCAGGATGCGATAGGTCGAGCGGCATTGATCGATGGGCAAAGGCGTTTCGCACGCGCCGTATCAGATCTAGCTTGCGCTCAACCCCGCCATCATAAACGCCATTCCCCTTGAGCGCCCTGCCGAGTTTAATCTTAGCATCGAACGTTGCGAAGGGCGCCATTGGCCCGTCAAACCATGCAGAGATTTCTTCCGCCGTAAGATGCGTTAGGCTTCGCCGTAGGGCGTGCTCCAAGGACTGCTCGACCATCGCGCTTGCCATTATGACGGTTCCCCTGTCGAGTTCCGCGCTTGCATGAGTGCGAAACTCGTTGAGGTATTCGTCGGAGGGAATTTCGTTCGTGAGGTCTTGGAGTGACATTCTCTTTTTTCCCCTCGCGGCCTCGTGCGCTGCCCGATCTTTGCCGGGGCTGGGGCTTCCCGTTCCCTGCCGTTTTGGGCTAGGCTTATTCTTGTGACTATCAGCCAAGACTTTCCTCCTGACGAGCGTCCCAGTGAGGCGGCAACGCACGCGTCAGCTTGTGTGTGTTCCAACTGCAAGACAGCGGCTTTTCAAAAGCCAATCAAGGAAATTTAGACCAGACTGCGATAGAGATACTTCCTCGGTTGATGTCTCTGAGTAAGTCCGGCGGCAGCTGACTAGCCCCTCCACCACTCGCTGCGCGAGTGGTCCCCCTCCCCATGCCTGCGGCACTGGGAGGATTTTGTTTGGGGATTGGTCCGGGGTGGAGGGGGTTGGGGTTTTGATTTCCTCCCTGTCGCGTAGCGATGGGGAGGGGGACCACCCGTAGGGTGGTGGAGGGGCGGCGAGCGTAGCGAGCGCTGCGCGCTTGGCCCCTCCGTCAGCCGCTTTGCGGCTGCCACCTCCCCATGGCTTCGCCACAGGGAGGATTTGGGTGGGAGGGTTGGGTGCGGCAGACTGCTAAGACGACGGTTCGGCGGGCGCGGGGGTTGCGGCGGGAGATGTCGCCGCCGGAGGTGTTGCTGTGGCAGCGGCTGCGCTTGCGGCCGGGTGGGGTGAAGTTTCGGCGGCAGCATCCGGTCGGGGTTTATGTGGCGGATTTTTACGCGGCCGAGGCGAAGATGATCGTCGAGGTGGATGGGGTGGCGCATGATTTTCGGGTGGAGCGCGATGCGGTGCGGGATGAATGGCTCAGGGGGCGGGGGTTTGTTGTGGTTCGGGTGGCGGCGGTGGATGTGTTGAAGGATGTCGAGGCGGTGGTGGACGGGTTGGTTCGGGTGATTTTGGCTTCGCGGTAGGGGCCCCTCCACCGCGCCCGTCTGGCGCGGTCCCCCTCCCCATCGCTTCGCGACAGGGAGGATTCTGCGCTCGCTTCGCATCGCGTTCCTCCCTGCGCCCGCAGGGCATGGGGAGGGGGACCGCCCGAAGGGGGGTGGAGGGGCGGCGACGGTGCGTTTTGGCCCCTCCGTCAGCGCTTCGCGCTGCCACCTCCCCATGACCTTCGGCCACGGGGAGGAGTTTTACGCGCCGTTGGCGGCGCTCAGGATCGCCCGCACGCTCGCCGTTGCCACGTCGGTATCCAGCCCGCACCCGAACAGGCTCTTCCCGTCCGCGGTGCGGCATTCGACGTAGGCGGCGGCCTGCACATTGCTGCCCTGGCCGATCGCGTGCTCGCTGTAATCGACGATATCCATCACCGGGCCGCCGCTTTCGCTCAAGGCAGCGATGACGCTCGACATCAGGCCGTTGCCGCGGCCGCTGACGCTGTGCGGGGCGCGGCCTATTTGCCCGGCGGACGATAGAAGCGATAGCGGGTGACCGCCCCTTCGATCAGGTGGCCGGCGAGGCGCAGGCGGATTTCGTCGGCGCCCGCGCCGGTGGTGCAGACGAGGTGCGTGCCGCCCGACGGCAGCGGTTCGATCGCGCTGACGCTGATCCCCGCGGCGGTGCAGAGCGCGTTCACCTCGCTTTCGGGCAAAGCGAGGTTCATCGCGCGGCTCATCCGGCGGCCGGGTCCGGCGACCAGGCGTGAATGGCGGCAGCGACGCGCGCATAACCCTCGGCACTGGCGGTCGCGAGCGCGAGCGGGCGGCCGCCGAGTGTGGGATTTTCGACGTTGAGGAATGCCACTGCCGCGTCGCGGCCGCCCATCGTCAGATAGGCAAGGCTGCTGATGTCGCCCTGACGTCGCGCATCGTCGCGCGGCAGCGGGGTGCGTTTGGGGCGAAACAGGCGGCTGGAGTACGATTTTGCCGGGGCGAGAGCGGGGGCGGGGGTGGCGGAATCGGGGTCGGGTTTGCTGCTCATCGGCGCGGCTCCTCTTGCGTAAGCGGGAGCGCCAAGCGTCTCTCAGTCGCGGTGGCCTACGAAAAAACGTCTGCCGCGATAATGACATATGGGGTCGCGGGGGGCGGATTGTAAGGCCGCCCCCGAATTACGCCCCATTCGCGGCGCTGAGGATCGCCCGCACGCTCGCCGTCGCGACGTCGGTGTCGAGCCCGCAGCCGAACAGGCTCTTGCCGTCCGCCGTGCGGCATTCGACATAGGCGGCGGCCTGCACATTGCTGCCCTGGCCGATCGCGTGCTCGCTGTAGTCGACGATGTCCATCACGGGGCCGCCGCTTTCGCTGAGCGCGGCGATGACGCTCGACATCAGGCCGTTGCCGCGGCCGCTGACGCTGCGCGGGGTGCCGTCGATGGTGAGCTTGCCGGCGAAGATGCGGTCGGCGCCCGAGTGGGTTTCGGACCAGTCGACGAGCTGGAAGCGTTTGGCTTCGGTGGTCAGATATTGGCGCTCGAAGGCGTGCCAGATGTCCTCGGCGCCGAGTTCGCGGCTCGTCTCGTCTGCCAGCGCCTGGACGACATGGCTGAAGCTCGCCTGCATCTTCTTGGGCAGTTTCAGACCCTTGTCCTGTTCGAGCACCCAGGCGACGCCGCCCTTGCCCGACTGGCTGTTGACGCGGATCACCGCTTCGTAGCTGCGGCCGAGGTCGGCGGGGTCGATGGGCAGATAGGGGACTTCCCAGCGCTCGTCATTCTGGCGCTCGCGCGCGGCGAAGCCCTTCTTGATCGCGTCCTGATGGCTGCCCGAGAAGGCGGTGTAAACGAGCTCGCCGCCATAGGGGTGGCGCGGGTGGACGGGCAGGTTGTTGCAATATTCGACCGTCTGGATGACCTCGTCGATGTTCGAGAAGTCGAGCTGTGGGTCGACGCCCTGCGTGTACATGTTGAGCGCGATGGTGACGAGGCAGGTGTTGCCGGTGCGCTCGCCATTGCCGAACAGGCAGCCCTCGACGCGGTCGGCGCCCGCGAGCAGGCCGAGCTCGGCCGCGGCGACGCCGGTGCCGCGGTCGTTGTGGGTGTGCAAGGATATGATCGCGCGGTCGCGGTTCGGGAGGTTCTTGCAGAAATATTCGATCTGGTCGGCGTAGATGTTCGCCGTCGAGGCCTCGACCGTCGCGGGGAGGTTGAGGATGATCGGGTTTTCGGGCGTGGGCTGCAGGATCTGCATCACCGCCTCGCAGCATTCGATGCTGAAATCGAGCTCGGCGGTCGAGAAGGTTTCGGGGCTGTACTGGAAGCGCCAGTTCGTTTGCGGCAGGCGCGCGGCGTTGTCGCGGAGCTGCTTGGCGCCCTCGACCGCGATGCCCTTGATCTCGGGCATTTCCATGCCGAAGACGATGCGGCGCCACGCGGGGCTGACCGCGTTATAGACGTGGACGATCGCGGTCTTCGCGCCCTCGAGGCTGTCGAAGCTGGTGCGGATGAGGTCGGCGCGGCTTTGCGTCAGCACCTGCGGGGTGACGCCCTCCGGGATGCGGCCGCCGCGGACGAGGCCCTGGATATAGTCGAAGTCGGTCGCGCCGCTGGCGGGAAAGCCGACCTCGATCTCCTTGAACCCGCATTTGACGAGCAGGTCGAAGAAGCGGGTCTTTTTCTCGGCATCCATCGGGTCGATCAGCGACTGGTTGCCGTCGCGAAGGTCGGTCGAGAGCCAGATCGGGGCTTTGGTGGTGACGCGGCCGGGCCATTCGCGGTGGCTCAAGGGAACCTGCGGGAAGGCGCTGTACTTGACCGAGGGGTCGGTGAGCATGGTCATGGGGTGTAAACTTCTTCTGCCGGGTTGGTGTCGCTTGTCGATCGGACCCTTGAGCGGGTGGCCGCGACTAGCGCGCAGCCAGTGTCACGCCCAAGGGCGTGTAAGTCGCAGAAGAAGAAGGGCGTTGCCGCGCATGGCCGTCGCAATGATGCAAAATGTCGCGCTTGGCAAGAGGCAGGTGCCTAAAATTTCGCGGCAGACCGCAGCGGGTCAGAAAATGTCGCCGGGCCGCGAAGGGGCCTTCGCGGCCCGGCGAAGTGCAGGGGGAGGGTAATTCTTCAGGCGGCTTCGCTCTCGTCCTCGCCGTCTTCGTCCCACGGTTCGAAGACCTCATCCTCGAGCATATTGTCGACCGCGTGGACGCGGACGCCGATGCACCAGTCCTCGAGCGGGCCTTCCCAGGCGGCCTCGACCTCGGTCAGCGCGTCGGCCGCCGCGTCGCCAGAAGCATCATGGGGCGGGCGGTCGCCGACCAGGTCGAAATCCTGAACGCCGTCCTCAGGCGGGGTGATATAGACATGGGGTTCGAGGCGGACGCTGGTCCAGCCGGCGGTGGGGGCGAGGCCTTCGACCTCTACGACCAGCAGCGGGCTGTCCTCGTCGCCGTCGATGCCGGCGTTGAGTTCGACGATCTCGCGTACCAATTCGCTCATCGGGAGACTCCTTGCGAACAGGGAAAGGCAAGGCCCTGTTAGCGGAGTCGTGTGACAGATTGGGGGCTTAGCCCTTTACCCAGCCGACGGCCGGATCGCCCATGTCGATCACGTCCGCAAGCTCCCAGACGTTGGGATAGCCGTAGCCGACGAGGTTGATGAAGGTCTGGATATTGAGCGCGAGCGGCGCCGCCTTCATGCGGACGGGAGCGGCGTCGTTGCGGAAATTATTGTTGCAGTAGATGAGGATCGGGCGGTCGGGGTTGGCGCCGATCACCGCCGCGAGGCTCTCCGCGGTGAAATCGGTGAGCGGCAGGTTCACCGCGCCCGCGATGTGGCCCGCGGCAAAGGCGTCCTTCGAGCGCGCGTCGAGGAGGAGGGTGCCGGGCTTTGCGGCCTCGGCCTTGAAGGCGTCGAACTTGAGGAGGCGCGTCGCGCGCTGCGGCGCGACGCTGGCGGTGAGCGTCTGGAACGCGGGATAGTCGATCTGGGGATTGGCCTGCGCCAGCGCAGGGGTGGCGATGAACGCCGCGGCAACCAGCAAGGCTTTGCGCATGATATCCTCCCTTGAACGGGGACGTTATGCGCGCGCCTTGCTGGCTCTGCGATGAATGGGGATGCCCCTCTGGATGCCGACGAGCGCGCTGGAAACGCCGGGCCTCGGGCGCGCGTCAGGGCGTTCCGGCGCGCCGTGCCTCGAACCATTGGCGCAGCGCGGCGGCGGCGCAGCCGGTGAAGCCGTAACTGCCGACGGGCGAGCAGCTGTCGGGGCGCGTCTGGCGCGCGATGGCGTCATAGCCCTCGACCTTCGACGCCCACGAGCCGCCGCCGGCGGGCGCCTCTTCGTCCTGATGGCGGAGATCCTTGGGGACGCGGTAGCGGTCCGATTCGGGCTGCTGCGCGCAGACGACGATCTCGTCGCCCGTCGTCTCGGGACAGGGATCGTCGCCATAGGTGTAGAGGATCGAGGTTTTTTGCGGCGGCGAGCCGGTCTGCGCGAGATCGTCGTCCTGCGCATGCGCGGGGACGGCGAGCGCCGCGAAAGCGACAAGCAGATAGAGGGCAGGTGTCTTCATCGCGCGCATTCCCTGATCCCCTTGAAATAGGGATTACCACGCGAAGATGAACCCCCGCCGAACCGGCGCGCGCCAGACCCGTGTAACCGGGCGCGATTTCGGGGCGAACCGGGGACGAAACCAGATCGGAGTCCGTCCCATGAAAAAACATGTCCTGTTCGCGCTGCTCGCGGCGGCGGCGCTGCCGCTGTCGGCGGCGGTGTTCACCCCCTATGCGTGGGCCAAGCCCGTCTATGTCGGGGTCGAGGGCGGCCATATTGCGGTCAGCGGCTATGACGCCGTCAGCTATTTCGAAGGCGACGGCGTGCCGGTGAAGGGCGACGCCGCCTTTGCCGTCGAGCATGACGGCGCTGTCTATCATTTCGCGAGCGCGGCGCATGCCGCGACGTTCAAGGCCGATCCCGCCGCCTTCGCGCCGCAATATGGCGGCCATTGTTCGTGGGCGATGTCGCGCGGCTATCTCGCGCCGGGCGATCCGCTGGCCTATGCCGTGGTCGACGGGAAGCTGTACCTGAATTTCAATCAGGAGGTGAAGGCGAAGTGGGACGAGGACCGCGCCGGCTTCATCGCCGCGGCGGAAAAGAATTGGGCGGTGATCCCCGACGACGCGAAATTCGGGGGGTAGGGGCAGGTTCGGGGTGGGGAGCGGACATTATTCGGCGGCGGGCAGTTCCGACCCGCAAAGGCTGTCGATAGAGCTTTTTAGTGCACGCGCTGTATCGCCGCTGGAAACACGATCGGCGTGTTCGCGCAGCCGTTCAAGGTCCGATAAGCCGCAAGGTCGATCGAACGCATAGAGCACCGGCAAAGCTTGGGACAGTTCTGCGGAGCCGCCTCGTAGTGCACGTCCAACAACGTATTGCCACGCAGGATCCCCAAGCGCGGCAACATCTTCGGCCAGGATGGGGCGGCGCGGCGTTCGGGATTCAAGCACCCTTACGTAAAGGTCATACCTCTCCGGCAGTGCCAAGGATTTTGCGTTGGCGTGAAGCGCCTCATCGGAGACCGTCGCATATGGGTTCGTTTCGCACGCGGCGACCGTCAACAATATAACGAACAAGGGATTCCGACGCATGCCGAAACCCTACGCGAAGTTGGGCCCGACGGCTATCGGTCGATACCCGACGGTTCGGCAACCAGCGATGCAAATAGGGAGAAACGCTTAAGGCTCAACCCGGCGGGACGTTACTGCGCTCCTCGCAGCGGTGCACAGTGCCGTCCTTCTCGTTCACCGAAACGATCCGAAATATGACGGCCATGTGATCGGTGGGGATATCGTCGGGCGGGAAATCCAATATGCCGGCGTAACAGATTTGCCTCTTCGTTAAATCCGCAAGAGCAGATCGTACAGTCTCTGAGGTGGCGTTCTTCTCGAGAGCGAACACCAAATATGGCCTCCCAATATGGTTGCCCGTGTCTTGCGCCAGAAATTTGGAGAGATCGTTGATCCGACCTCCGGCGGCAAACCACTCTGCAGAATCCGATTGATACTTTGGAACATCATCAACTTTGTCGGCATAATGTGTCAGCAGCGTCATTTCCAAGGCATAGGTCGGACGCTCTTTGAAAACTCGCAACTGCGAGTAGGCTGCAAATGCCAATCCGATAGCGAATGCGATCGCGATTTTGCCTCTGTTAGCCTGCAACATGCATGCAGATTGACGACAAATTGGCATGTCCGCAATCGGTCGTTTTCTGCCATTCTGTCCAGATTGGCGATGAAGGGCGACTCTGGGGTGGGAAGCGGACTGAGGTGCGGCTAGTGTCGCCGGATGGTCGATGCGACATTTTGTTCAAGCGAGCCTTATAGGCGTCGGACATGGCTTCGACAGCACTTACCCTTTTGGGCGTTAGGGTTGGCGCCTAAGGGCGCAGATTGCGAACAGGCTGGCGGTATTCACGAATGGTATAACCATAATGACACGCAGTCAGCATGTTATCATTGCCGGACAAAGATTGACGGACGGCGTTGGTAGATCACGGCTGCAATCGGCCGTAAGCTGTCATTCGTCATCCAGGACTTGATTCGGGATCCACCGCAGCGCTGAAGTCATGGACCCCGGATCAAGTCCGGGGTGACGATGATGTAGCGATCCTCCCTGTCGCGAAGCGATGGGGAGGGGGACCGTCGCCGTAGGCGGTGGTGGAGGGGCGGCAACGTCGCGCCATTTGCCCCTCCGTCAGCGCTTCGCGCTGCCACCTCTCCATGGCTGCGCCACAAGGAGGAGCGAACGCCGGCTTCCGGTCGTTTTCAGGCCCTCGTCATGCCGGACTTGACCCGGCATTCATGATCCCGGCGGCTGCCGAATGCGCCGGGCTGTTCTGGCTGAATTCCGGCGAGTTGGTTGCTGCCCGAGATTGTCGAGTTGGCGTGCGGCGCCGATCTTGCCGGGTGCGCCCGCGATCGGGGGACCGGCTTTCGGCCCGTACCATTCCATCGGCTCGTCCCGCCACGGCAACGGTTCGGCGGATGCGGGGGTGTTTTCGGGCGCGCCCGCGCGTTGGTTGGACGATCCCAACTCAAAGCTTCCCAAGGAGAATGCTCGAAATGCGTAAATATGCAGGCCTGATTACCTCGCTCTCCCTTGCCCTCGCCGCGACGACCGGAACGGCCGCGCTGGCACAGGCGCAGGCGCAGGCTGGCGCTTCGGCCGTGAAACTCGATGTCGGCGCCAAAGTCTATGACTCGGCAGGCGTCGAGCTTGGCCCGATCGCGAGCAACGACGGCAGCGTCGTCGTGGTGGACTTCGGCGGCCGGAAGGCCGCGTTGCCGACCAACGCCTTTGCGCAGACCGACAAGGGCCTTGCCATCACCATCACCGCCGCGCAGTTGACCGCCGCGCTCGACAAGCAGGCGGCCGATGCCGCCGCCGCGCTCGAAACCGCGCTGGTTCCCGGCGCCGAAATCCGCGGCGTGACCGGCGTCTCGGTCGTCGGCAAGGTCAAGGCGACCGATGCCGAGGGCGTGATCGTCACGACCGACAAGGGCGAGGTGCGCCTGCCGCGCAAGGCTTTCTTCCTGACCGGCAAGGGTCTGGCGATGAGCTTTACAGCCGACCAGTTTGCCGCGGCCATCGCCGAAACGGCAACCACGCCGGCCGCGGCGGATACCGCCGCCGATGCCGCCCCCGCGAGCGAACCGGCGCCGACCCCGGCCGACTGATCGCGTCGCGGCGAACAGGAGAAAGTGCGGGAGCCATCCGGTTCCCGCGCTTTTTTTTTGGAGCGGACCCTTGCCGGCGCGCGTCGCGGTGCCGGGAAAGTTAGGGCATTGCTCTTATTGCAAAAAGCCGAATTCGAGGCGGAATTCCGCGCCTGGGACGGCGCCGGTGGTTGTCGGCTAGCCGTGCAAAGCGCCCGACGACCCGCGCAACCTTCGGCCATCCGGCGAGTATTCCTGTGCCAGAAGGGGTCATGCTGAACGCGCTTGCCCCTGCCACCCCGTTGAAGGAGTAGCTTATGGGTGCCGTTTCGAAGAGTTCAGGACTTGTTTTGACGCTGGCCATGCTGGCCGGCCCCGCCTCGGCGAGCCTCGCGGCGCAGGAGGCGCAGGATGCGCAGCCCGCGGGCAGCGGCGAAGCCGTTGCGACCGTCTATGCCCAGATCCCCCCGCTGTCGGAACTGACCGAAGGGCCGAAGCTCGAAGGCATGATCTCGGCGCGCAGCGGCAACCGGATGCAGGTGACGGCGGCCGACGGCACCAACACCGTCGTCTTCCTGAGCGAGAGCACCAAGGTCAAGGCGAATGGCGGCTTCCTGGGCCTCGGCAGCAGCAAGATGGCGGCGAACGCGCTGCTCAACGGGCTGCCCGTCACGGTGGAGACGCTGCAGTGGGACGGCGGGCTGGTCGCGAACCAGGTCGTGCTGAAGAGCAAGGATCTGCGCACCGCGAACATGATCCGTACCGGCACCGACCAGCGCTTTGCCGAACAGACTGCGGCGACCGAAGCGCTGCGCGGCCGCATGGGCGACATCGATAAATACAACATCAAGAGCACGATGAATGTGAACTTCGACACCGGCAAGGCCGTGCTGTCGGAGCAGGCGAAGGCCGATCTGTGCAACACCGCGAGCCAGGCCGAGGGCATGGACAATGCCCTGCTCCTCGTCGTCGGCTACACCGATTCGGTGGGCAGCGAGGAATATAACCAGGTCCTCAGCGAGAAGCGCGCCGGCCGCGTCGTGAACTATCTGCAGCAGGCGTGCGGCTGGAAGCCCTATCGCATGCTGACCCCGACCGGGATGGCCGAGGCCGACCCGACCGCGGACAACAGCACCCCCGAAGGCAAGGCGCAGAACCGCCGCGTCGCGGTGAACGTGCTGGTCAGCAAGGGCCTCGACGGCCTGTAAGGCGCGCGTCGCCGCGATACGAAAGGCGCGGGAGGCATCGCTTCCCGCGCCTTTTTCGTGCGCGGGCGCGGGGCGTGGTTGGCGATGGCATGAAAAGCATCCGGGGGGCGGGGCCTTTCGGCCGCTCCGCCCCCCGTTTGCGTCGGGGGCAAGTGGGGATTTCCGGAGTGGGGGCAGGGGACATCAGGGACCAGACCGATGTCCCCCACCGCTCCATTGAGCGGAACACTCGGGAACGTCTGATACCATACAAGGCGCGTGCCAATTTCCCGCTGCCTCGGATTTCGGCGGGGGACGCTGGTTAGCGATTCCTTACCGGGGGGCGGGGGTGTCAAAAATCCCGACAGCTGGGCGCCATCCCATATTGGCTCAATTGCCCGAGGCGGGTGTTGGCACGGCTGCGCGACGAAGATAGACACTCCGCAATGAAAATTTTCTGCGCTCTCGGACCGGGCAACATCGTTGCAGACGCCATGCGCGATGGCGGCGTTCCGGCCGGCGTCACCGGCTATTCCTTTTCGCAGCAACTCCGCCGCCTGCTTGTCGCCCATGGTATCACTGGCGTCCTGGTCACCAGCAACCCCGACGCGGGGCGCGTCGAACAGGGCGGCCTGACCTTCCAAAACCTGCCGCGCCGGGGCGAGGGGGCGATCGGCCTCGGCTTCCATCTTTCGCGTATATGGTATGGCGTCCGGCTTGCTGTCTATGCACGGCGCATCGGGGCCGATTTGGCGATCATCGATTCCGGATCGACGCATTATTTCATGCTTACCCTGTTCAAGTTGCTCGGCATCCCGGTCGCGGTGAATTTTCACAACGTGCGCTGGCCGAACGGCTTCGAACCGCGGGGAACGCTTAAGACGCTTATCCGGAAGCTGGATTCGTGGTTCTTTCGCCATATTGCGGCCGGGGCGATGGGCTGCTCGCCCGAATGCGGCGTACAAGCCCGCTCCGACGGCGCCGCGCACCTGCGGTATTTCGGATGGACGTCGCAGTTCGCCGGGAGCGATCCCCATCCCGTCGATCCGTTCGCGGATCCCGCCTCGCCATTCAGGCTCCTGTTTTCGGGTCGTGTGGAACGGAGCAAAGGGGTATTTGATCTTCTCGCGATGGCGCAGGCGCTTCGCAATGCGCCGGGGCGCGCCGTATCGATCGAAGTTTGCGGGGACGGCGGGGCGCTGTCCGAGCTTCGCGCCGAGGTCGATCGGCTCGGTCTGGGAGACTGCGTTACGCTGCGCGGACGTCTCGAACGTGGCGAACTCGATGCTGCCTACCATAATTGCCACGCCCTCATCGTGCCGACCCGCGGCGACTTTTGCGAGGGTATGCCGCTGGTCTGCGCCGAAGCTGTGCTTACCGCCAAGCCCATCATCACCAGCAGGTTGTCCAATGCGCTCCCCGTGATCGGCGAATGTATCCTGGAAGCTGTGCCCGAGAATATTGACAGTTATCTTGCTGCGATCCGAACGCTGGCCGACGATTCCGTCACCTATGCTCGCCTCCAATCAGCGTGCGCCTCCGCTTCGGTCCAATTTACCGAACGATCGCTTGGATATGCCGCGGCGGTCGACCGATTGATCGCGAGCATCTTTTCGGCGCACGTTCCGCTGCACACCTATGACGCGCTCTACGACGTGAAGTCCGTCTCGAACGTCGCCGCCTAGAGTCAGCACCCTAGCGAGGGCATCTAATATCGTGCGAAGCGCCGGGTTTTCGCCGGGTGGTTCCGCGCGATCGCGCCGACGCGGGCCATCTTCGCCACTCGAGACGCCTCCTCCGCGGCCAGCATGGCGCTCCGCGCCGCTCCATCTCGATGGCGTTGTGGCAGCCATATCGCCTGCCGTTCATTTTGTTCATGCAGCATTCAGCCGATTGACTACATTTGTAGTCGCATTGCAGATCAACGCCAAGAGGAGGGGTTCCACCATGGCGGAAAGAGCAAGCGATTCCGAAATGCAGGTGCTGTCGGCGCTGTGGGACGAGGCTCCGCAGACCGCGGCCGACCTGACCCAGCGCATCGGCAAGATCAACGGCTGGACGCAGGCGACGGTGAAGACGCTGCTTTCGCGGCTGGTCCAGAAGGGCGCGGTCACGGCGGAAGCCGACGGGCGGCGCTATCTCTACAGCCCCGCGGTCGAGCGCGCCGACGCGGTCGGCGAGGAATCGCAGCGCTTCGTCGACCGGCTGTTCGGCGGGCGGGTGAGCCCGCTGATCGCGCATCTCGCCGAACGCGAGGCGCTGTCGGACACCGACATCGCCGAGATCGAAGCCCTGCTGCGGAAGCTCAAGTCATGAGCGCCGCGATGATCATGCAGGTGTGGGGTGACACGATGATCACCACCGCCGCGCTCGTCCTTGCGGTGCTCGTCATCCGCAAGCCCTTTGCCCGCCATTTCGGCCCGCAGCTCGCCTATACGCTGTGGCTCGTCCCGGCGCTGCGGCTGGTGCTGCCGCCGCTGCCCTTCGCCGATGCGGCGCCGGTCGCAGCGAGCGGCGTGCCCGCCGACGTGGTGCTGATGGAGGTCGTCGGCGCCGCCGAGGCGATCGGGACGCCGGTCGCGATTCCGGAGGCGAGCTGGAGCTTTGCCGATGCGCTGCCCTTGCTGTTCGCGCTGTGGGCGCTCGGTTTCGTTGCGGTCCTCATGAGCGCGGCGCTGTCGCACCAGCGCTTTCGCGCCGGGGTGCTGGAGGGCGCGGTCGAGCTGGAGCCGCTGGGAGGTATCCGCCTGATCATGACCGACGCGGTCGACGGGCCGGTCGCGTTCGGCCTGTGGCGGCGCTTCGTCGCGGTGCCGCACGATTTCTTCGCCCGCTATGCGACCGAGGAACGCGCGCTGGCGATCGATCACGAGCTGTCGCACCATCGCCACGGCGACCTGTGGGCGAATGCCGCGGCGCTGCTGCTGCTTGCGACGCAATGGTTCAACCCCCTGGCCTGGCGCGCGATCCGCGCCTTCCGGTTCGACCAGGAAGCGGCGTGCGACGCGCGCGTGCTGACGATGACCGACACCGCCCCGCGCAATGTGCGGACCGCGCGTTATGCCACCGCCATCGCGAAGGCGGCGGTCGGATCGCGGCTGTCGCTCGCGGCGCCGATGGCGGTCCACGACAATCTGCAGGAGAGACTGACGATGCTGATGCAGGAGGATATTTCGAAGAAGCGCGGGCTGGTCGGCCGGCTGCTCGTGGGGGTCGCCGCGGTGGCGGTGCTGGCGACGACCGCGACCCTGGTGCCCGCCGCGACCGCGAGCACGCAGGCCGAGCTCGCCGAGCCGCCGGCGCCCCCGGCACCGCCTGCCGCTCCCGACGCGCCGCTGCCGCCCGAGGTTCCGGCCGCGCCCGATGCGCCCCGTGTGATGATCTTCACCGAGCAGCATGACGGCGACGCCGCCGAAAAGGATGGCAAGAAGCGCGAGGTTCACCGCATCGTGATCCGCCAGGACGGCGACGATGAGGGCAAGTCCGCGGTGATGCTCGCGCCCGCCGACGGCAAGTATAAGCGCGTCGAGATCCGCACCCCCGGCAGCCTGTCGCGCGACGATGTGCTTGCGACGCTGAAGGAGCAGGGGATCAGCGGCGCGCAGGCCGAGGCGATCGCCGACAAGCTGGAGGCGAAGCGCAAGGAGCGTATCCGCACCGTGATGGCGCCGATGCCTCCGATGCCGCCCCTGCCGCCGATGGTCGCGCATGGCGCGTGGCAGAGCTTCGATGGCAAGGCGATCGCGATCGGCAAGTGCGGCGACGGGTCGAAGACCGCGCCGATCGTCAACCGCGAGGAAGTCGACGGCAACAAGCGCCAGCACATCTATATGATCCGCTGCGGCGACACCGCCGAGAGCAAGGCGGCGCGCCTGTCGGCGCTGAAGAAGGCGCGCGACGGCTTCAAGAAGGGCGAGGCGGCGCGCGGCCTGTCCGAGGAAATGCGCGCGAAGGTCGCCGCCGACCTCGACAGGGCGATCGCCGATCTCGAGAAATCGGACGACTGACGGCAACAACTTCCTGACCGGCGCCCATTCCCCGGTGGCGCCGGCGATAGGGGCGGGGAAAGGGGGCGGCCATGTTCGCTCCCTTTCTCTATTGGTGCCGGCTTTTTCTCCCTCGGGCCTTTTCCTTCGCGCGGCGCGGTGCCACATGGGCGGGCATGAGCGACGAAAAGCCCTGGCCCGACACGATCCGCGCCGGCGACTGCGAGCAGCATGAGCCGCTGGTGCGCCGCGTGCTCGCGCCCAATCCCTCGCCCTATACCTTCACCGGCACCCAGACGTGGATCGTCGGGGCGGGGAGCGACGTCGCGGTGATCGATCCCGGCCCGACCGGATCGGGGCTGAGCATCGGCGACCCCGCCGACATCAACGGCGTCGGGCATGTCGAGGCGATCCTGCGCGCGACCGAGGGCCAGCGCATCACGGCGATCCTGTGCACGCACACGCACCGCGACCATAGTCCCGCGTCGCGTCCGTTGCAGGAGGCGACGGGCGCGCCGATCATCGGCTGCGCGCCGCTGGCGCTGGCCGACGACGGGCCGCGCGCGGATTCGGCCTTCGACAGCGACTATTCGCCCGACCGCGTGCTCACCGACGGCGAGCGGATTGCGGGCGACGGCTGGACGATCGAGGCGGTCGCGACGCCGGGGCATACGTCGAACCACCTCTGCTTCGCGCTCGTCGAAAGCGGGGCGCTGTTCACCGGCGACCATGTGATGGCGTGGTCGACGAGCGTGGTGAGCCCGCCCGACGGCGACATGGCCGCCTATATGGCGAGCCTGTCGAAGCTGTATGAGCGCGGCGACCGCATCTATTATCCGGCGCACGGCCCCGCGGTGACGAAGCCGAGGCAGCTCGTGCGCGGGATGCTGGGCCATCGCAAGCAGCGCGAGCGGCAGATATTGCGCGAACTCGACAAGGGGACGCGCGCGATCCCCGAGATGGTGAAGCATATGTACAAGGGTCTCGACCCGCGGCTGACCGGCGCCGCCGGGCGGTCGGTGCTCGCGCACCTGCTCGACCTCCAGACGCGCGGCGTCGTGCGGTCGCACGATGACGAATGGGTGCTTGCCTGATGCTGATAGCGCTGGTGCTGGCGGCCGCCGTGCCCGCCCCCACCGATGGCGACGGCGCGGTGGTCGCGCTCGTCAAGGATGGCGATCGGCACTGCGTGCCCGACAGGAGCCTGTGCCTCGAAATCCCGGTCACCGAAGACGGTGCGGGCGCGGCGGAGCTGCGGGTGACGTCGCCGGCGTCGGACGCGCCGACGTCAATCGCCTTGCCCGGCTTTGACGATGCCGGAGCGCAGGAACTGTGGCCGAACCTGATCGCCGCGAAGGGCGGGGACGGCGCGCCGCGCTATCTTGTCGGCATCCTCGGCCGCCAGAATGCGATGTATTCGGGCGGCGGCGGGTCGGCGGCACGGCTGCATCTTTTCGAGCTCGGCAGCGCCCCGGGATCGACCGGGCTCGGCGAGGAAGTGCTGAATATTGTGTGGGACGGCTCGCTGATGATCCGCGCCTGCTTTTCGGAGCAGGGCATGAAGGACCGGCTGGAGGCGTGCCACGACGAATATGATTTTGCCGCGACGCTGACGGCTGCCCCCGCCGATGGCGGCTGGTGGCCCGCGCTCACCTATCGCGCTGCCGCGACGACCTTCCCGCGCACCTCGCGCCGGTCGGAGGACAATAGCGCGGTGAGGCTGAAGCGCGCCGACCTGGTGCGTGCGCCCGATCCCCGCTGCAGCTATGACCGCGTGCTGCATTACAACCCCGCGACGTCGCGCTATGAAATGGACCGGCCGGCGCCCGATTGTTCGGATTACACCACGCCATGACCACACCCGCGTCCTCGCCCGCACCGCGCCTGTTGCCGCGCCTGATCCTGCTCGCGGCGGCGGCTTTGCTGGCGCTCGCCGCCTGGTGGGCGGTCAGCGCCTGGCGCGACTGGCAGAAGGGCTTCGACCCCGAGACCGTCGTCGCGGCGAGCCTGCAGGGGTTGCAGGAGCAGAATGTGCTCGTGCCCTTCACCGCGCGCTATGTCGCGGTCGTGACCTCGACGCAGTCGCGGCTGGGGCTGGAGGCGAAGAAGACGCTGATCATGCCGGGGACGGTCCGCTACGAGCTTGACCTTGGCAAGCTCAGGCAGTCCGACCTCGACTGGGATGCGGGCACCAATGCGCTGACCGTCACCTTGCCGCCGCTGCGGCTGGCGGGCCCCGAGATCGACATCGATGCGATCAGCGAGTTTCGCGACGGGGTGATCCTGCTGACGCTGACCGATGCCGAAAAGACGCTCGACGCCGCGAACCGCAAGGCGGCGCAGGAAGAGTTGATCAAGCAGGCGAAGGGGACGGTGCCGATGCGGCTGGCGCAGGGCGCCGCACGCACCGCGGTCGAGCAGAGCTTCGCGATGCCGCTGAAGGCCGCGGGGATCGAAGCAAAGGTGACCGCGCGCTTTGCGGACGACCCTGCGAACTGACCCTTTCGCAAGGTTCGGGGATGCGATATTCTCCGCGCGGGCAGACTGCGAGGGGAATGGGACATGGCGACGGCGGTCGAGGGCGCGGTGCGCGCCGAACGGTTCTGGCAACGGATGGCGATCGGGCTCGCCGTCTTCATCATCTTCGGTTTCGTGCAATTTGCGCTGCGCGGGTTCGTCGATCCGGTGAAGGCGCCCTTCTGGGTGCATTTGCACGGGGTCGCGATGCTGGCGTGGCTCGGGTTGCTGATCGTTCAGCCGACGCTGGAGGCGCGGGGCAATCTGGCGCTGCACCGGCGGCTCGGCTGGATGGGAGCGGGGCTGGCGGCGTTGATCGTCTGCCTCGGCATTTTCGTCGGGCTGGCATCGCTGGCGCTGAACCGCTTCCCGCCCTTTTTCACCGCGCCCTATTTCCTTGCGCTCACGACGATCGAGGCGCTCGCATTCGGGCTGGCGGTGATGATGGCGATCCGCCGGCGCAGCGATACCGAATGGCACCGGCGGCTGATGATCGGCGCGACGATCATGATCCTCGAACCCGCGCTCGGCCGGTTGCTGCCGATGCCGCTGATGATCGGCTGGTCGGACATTCCGGTCGCGCTGATCCAGCTGGCGGTCGTCGGGATCATCGCGGCGCACGACCGGCGCACGCTGGGGCACGTCCATCCGGCGACGAAAGCGGTCGCGCTGCTTGTCATCGCGGTGCGCGTGATCGTCTATCTTCTGTCGCTGACGCCGCCGGTGGCCGCGCTGGCGGCGAAGCTAACCGGAAGCTGATACGGCGAATTGCCCTTATGGCGGACGCGGTGTAGAGCGCCGCGCAAGGCAAAGCCATAAAAGGAAAAGCCATGACTGCTCCCGTTCGCGAAAATCTGTCGGGTCTCGACCTGCGCGCCGAAATCGAGCGCCTCCGCAAGGAGCGCAACGCCGTCATCCTCGCGCATTATTATCAGAAGCCCGAGATTCAGGATCTGGCCGATTTCGTCGGCGATTCGCTCGAGCTCTCGCGCAAGGCGGCGGACACCGACGCCGACGTGATCGCCTTTTGCGGGGTCAAGTTCATGGCCGAGACCGCGAAGATCCTGAGCCCGCAGAAGACGGTGATCCTGCCCGACATGGATGCGGGGTGCAGCCTCGAGGACAGCTGTCCGCCCGAACAGTTCAAGCGTTTCCGCGAAAAGCATCCCGACCATATCGCGCTGACCTACATCAACTGCTCGGCGGCGGTGAAGGCATTGAGCGACATCATCGTCACCTCGTCGAGCGCCGAGACGATCATCAGCCAGATCCCCGAAAGCCAGAAGATCATCTTCGGCCCCGACCGGCACCTTGGCGGCTATCTCAACCGCAAGTTCGGACGCGACATGCTGTTGTGGCCGGGCGTGTGCATCGTCCACGAGGCGTTCAGCGAGACCGAACTGCTCAAGCTGAAGGCGCAGCATCCGGGCGCGCCGGTTGCGGCGCACCCCGAATGTCCGCCGCACATCGTCGACCATGCCGATTATGTCGGATCGACGAGCGGCATTTTGCAGTTCGCGAAGAGCTTCCCCGGCGACACGCTGATCGTCGCGACCGAGCCGCACATCATCCACCAGATGGAACTCGCGCTGCCCGAAAAGACCTTCATCGGCGCGCCGGGCGCGGATGGAAACTGCAACTGCAACATCTGCCCGTACATGGCGCTCAACACGATGGAGAAGCTGTACATCGCGCTCCGCGACCTCAAGCCGCAGATCGAGATGGAGGAAGGGCTCCGCCTCGCTGCGCGCAAGAGTCTCGACCGGATGCTCGAAATGGCATCGGGGACCGTCGGCAAGGGCGACCTCGGACGCGCGTGAGTCGCGGCGGCGAGTCGCTTTTTGCGGTTTCGCGAATCGAGTCGCGGCGGCGAGTCGCGCATTTCGGTCCGGCCGATGAATTCAAAAATGCTGCATTGCTATTACAAAAATGCTGCAGCGAATCCGCTTGTTGCTAATGCCGGACTTATCCACAAGCGAACGGGCATGATTGCTGCTTTATGTGCATTTTCTGTTGGCGGCATCCCGCGTTCGTGACAGCTTCAAATCATCGGACGCCGGAGACGACGGACCGCCGGGACGAGAAGGGCAGTTGCAAGACTGGCCGGACGAGAACGGAGAGGGACGACGAGGAAGGCAACCGATAGCCGGATCACGGAACGCAGCGATTCCCACGAGTTGAAGCGGACCCGATCAGGTACGGAAATGCAGTCCATCGCTTTGAAAGCGCAGCTGTTCAGGCAGAGGCACGGACGAGATGATGAAGGGCTTTCCAGGTGAGGCCGGCCCCCGAAAGGGGGCCGACCGAACCATCGCCGGATCGTTCCGGCGCACGCGGCGGCGAGGCGTTTTGCGGGTCACTGACCGAAAGGACAGGGAACCGGGATGCAGCGGCGAAGCGCGGCGAGGGGCGTAACCGGATAGTGGGGGTTGGCAGCGATGTCGGCCCCCATTTCGTATGCGCGAACGAGGGACATTCGCTCCCTGCCGGACGCCGCGGCGACGCCGCAGCCTTTTCCCAAAAAAATTCCACCGAGTGATCGGCGTCACATCGCGGTCAAACAAGGCTGCTTATGCCGGTGTTGCGACCCGGAGCAGTTCCCCGATCGGAACTGATCCTCCTCTTCCCGGCCGTGGCCTTTGGGTCGCGGCCGGGAACCTTTTCCACCCCTCTCGCATTGTTCGCGTATCGGCGGCTGCCCGATCGCCTGTTGACGGGCTCGCCGACCGGAAAGGGGAGATCATAGGGATGATCGATTTCGTACCTTGCGCCTGTCCTCGGTGAACGGCGCCCCGGCAACCGCGCGCGCTCCGCCATTTCGCTAGGCGATTGCAGTGATTTAGGGTAGCACAGGCTGTCCACAACGTCGGGCAGACCATTGATCGTAGGGGGTCAATCATGATTAGTTTCATTATCGCTATTGTGATGGGCGGCATTATCGGCTGGCTCGCCAGCATCGTGATGCGCACCGATGCCCAGCAGGGCATTTTCCTGAATATCATCGTCGGTTGCGTCGGGTCTATCCTCGGCCGGCTGCTCTTGGGCGGCGTCTTTGGCGGCGGACACCTGCGCGGCGATGCGTTCGACTGGCGGACGCTGGTCACAGCGTTCATCGGCGCGATCATCCTGCTGGCGATCGTCAACCTGATCCGGCGCGGCAGGGTACGCTGACGGCGCGAACGGCCGGGTCCTATCCGGACCTGACAGCGAAGAAACGGGGGCGGTCGGCGCATGTCGGCCGCCCCTTTTTGATGACCAACTACTGGAATTTTCTGCCCGACCTGCCTAAGACGCGGTGCCCGGAGGGTGGGGCGAGGGAGCCTGTTTCACCCCTTGCGCGTGGTGATTTAATAGGGTAATACACCGACCGGAAATTGGGCTGCGCCCGTGCGGTGCGGCTTGCACCGCCGTCGGCAGCACGCCGGCGGCCGAGGGGATGTGGCGTGAATTACGAGCGGAAAGTGGATTCGATGGACAGCCTGGCGGGGACCGAAAGCTTTTACGAAGCCGATGACAACCGCCGCAAGCGGATGCTGACGATCGCGGCGGTCGCGCTGATCGCGGTCATCCTGCTCGGCGTCTGGTATGCGTTCGCGCACAGCAAGGGCGCCGATACGGCGGCGAGCGGCGCCGGCGGCGCGGGCGCGCAGAATGTGCCGAACGTCACCGTCGTCATTCCCGGCCGCGTCTCGGTGCAGGCGGCGATCGCCGCGAACGGCACAATCGCGGCGCGCCGCGAAATGCCGGTCGGCATCGCGGGCGAGGGCGGACAGGTCGTCCGCGTGCTCGTCGAGCCCGGCCAGTGGGTCGGCGCGGGCCAGACGCTCGCGGTGATCGACCGCGCCGTCCAGTCGCAGCAGGCGGCGAGCCTCGCGGCCTCGATCAAGGTTGCGCAGGCCGATGCCGATCTGGCGCAGGCGGAGCTGGAGCGGGCGCAGGCGCTGGTCGGCCGCGGCTTCATCTCGAAGGCCGACATGGACCGCAAGCGCGCGACCCGCGATGCCGCGAACGCGCGCGTCCGCGTGTCGCAGGCGCAATATCAGGAAGCGCTGGCGCGCAACGGCCGCCTCAACATCGTCGCCCCGGCGGCGGGGCTGGTCCTGACGCGTCAGGTCGAACCCGGCCAGGTCGTCGGCGCGGGCAGCGGCGTGCTGTTCCGCATGGCGCGCGGCGGCGAGATGGAAATGCTGGCGCAGCTCGCCGAAGCCGATTTGCAGCGCGTCAAGGTCGGCACCCGCGCGACGATCACGCCGGTCGGCACCGACCTGCAGATCGCGGGGCAGGTGTGGCAGGTTTCGCCGATCGTCAACATGGACACGCGGCAGGGCACGGTGCGCATCGCGGTCCCGTACAGCGCCGCGCTGCGCCCCGGCGGCTTCGCCGACGCGCGGCTCGTCTCGGGCACCGAAGAAGCGCCGCTGCTCCCCGAGAGTGCGGTGCAGAGCGGACCCGACGGCAATTTCGTGCTGGTCGTCGGCGCGGACGACAAGATCGAGCGCAAGCTGGTGAAGGTCGGCACCGTCACCGACGGCGGCGTGTCGATCGCGTCGGGCCTGACCGGCAACGAGAAGGTCGTCGTGCTGGCGGGCGCATTCCTGAACCCCGGCGACAAGGTGAAGCCGGTGGTCCAGAAATCGTCGCAGTAGAATTGGTCGCACACGCAGCCTGCGGGCGCACAAGGGCGTTTGAATCATGAGCTTTCGCAACATCTCCGCCTGGTGCATCCGCAACCCGGTGCCGCCGATCGTGCTGTTCATCCTGTTGCTGCTGGCGGGGGTCGTCAGTTTCAACCGGATGGACGTCAACGACAATCCGGACATCGAATTCCCGGCGGTGCAGGTCATCGTCGCCCAGCCGGGCGCCGCGCCGTCCGAACTCGAGACGCAGGTGACGCAGCGCGTCGAAGCCGCGGTGCGCAGCGTCAGCGGCGTCGATGAAATGTCCTCCTATGTCAGCGAGGGCAACAGCCGCACGATGGTCCAGTTCGCGATCGGCACCCCGATCGACCGCGCCTATAACGACGTCAACCAGGCGATCTCGCAGATCCGCAGCGACCTGCCCGACGGCATTCTCGAACCGCAGGTCGTGCGCGTCGATATCGCGGGCGGCCCGATCACCTATTTCGCAGTCGAGACGCGCGACATGACGCTGGAGCAATTGTCGTGGTTCGTCGACAATACGGTCGCGAAGGAACTGCTTTCGATCCCGGGCATGAGCCAGGTGCGCCGCTCGGGCGGCGTCGACCGCGAGATCCGCGTGATCCTCGATCCGGCGCGGATGCAGAGCTATGGCCTGACCGCGAGCCAGGTGAACCAGCAGCTGCGTCAGGTGAACGTCAACGCCGCGGGCGGGCGCACCGAGATTGCGGGTAGCGAACAGGCGGTGCGCGTGCTCGGCAACGCTGCGAACGCGTTCCAACTCGGCGACACGCGCATCTCGATCGGCAACGGCCGCACGATCCGCCTGTCGGACGTCGCGAAGGTCACCGACGGCTATGCCGAACAGCGCAACCTCGCGAAGATCGGCGGCAAGCAGGTGTTGAGCTTCTCGATCGAAAAGGCGAAGGGTTCGTCGGACGTCACCGTCCACGACGAGACGATGAAGAAGCTCGCCGAGATCAAGAAGAACAACCCCAAGGTCGACTTCAAGATCCTGTTCACGCGCACCGAATATACGAAGGAACAATATCGCAGCTCGATGGCCGCGATGATCGAGGGCGCGGTGCTGGCCGTCGTCGTCGTCTTCCTGTTCCTGCGCGACTGGCGCGCGACGCTGATCAGTGCGCTCGCGATCCCGCTGTCGGCGATCCCGACCTTCTGGTTCATGGACATGATGGGCTTTTCGCTGAACGGCCTGTCGCTGCTGGCGCTCAGCCTCGTCGCCGGCGTGCTGGTCGACGACGCGATCGTCGAGATCGAGAATATCGTCAGACATATGCGGATGGGCAAGACCGCCTATCAGGCGTCGATCGACGCCGCCGACGAGATCGGGCTTGCGGTCGTCGCGACGACCATGTCGATCGTCGCGGTGTTCCTGCCCGTCGCGCTGATGCCCGGCGTGTCGGGGCAGTTCTTCATCCAGTTCGGCATGACCGTCGTGTTCGCGGTGCTCGTCAGCCTGGCGGTCGCGCGCATGATCACCCCGATGATCGCCGCCTATTTCCTGTCGGCGCAGGGCGAGCAGGATCACGCTTCGGGCCCGTGGGTCGACCGCTACGAACGCATCCTTGCGTGGACGCTCGACAACAGCAAGCATCAGGCGAAGCGCGCGACCTACGCGCTGACCTCGACGCGGCTGATCTACCTGATCGTGCCGCTGGTGGTCGCGGGCTTTGTCGGCCTGTTGCAGGTCGCGACCTTTTTCCGGCCGGTTCCTGCCGGGCAGGATGCGCCCAACGCCGCGATCCATTTCCTGCTGCTGACGCCGCTGAGCATCGTCGGCGCCTATCTTGCCGCCGGTATGCTCCAGATCATTATCGGTGCGGCCGCCTATGCACTCGGCGTGCGCCAGTGGGCTTTTACCCATTGGGCGAAATCGATCGCGCAGCGCACCTACGCGCGGCTGTTCGACCATCGCGTCTGGATCGTCGGGATCGGCGTCGCGGCTTTCGCGACGAGCATCTTCCTGTTCGCGACGCTGCCGCAGCAGTTCCAGCCGACGATCAACAGCGATTACAGCCAGGTGCGCTGGGAGCTGCCGCCGGGGTCGACGCTGGCGCAGAGCGAGCATATCTCGAACGAGATCAACGATATTCTCGAAGCCGACAAGACGGTCGAAAATGCCTTCTATGACGTCAATGTCGGCGGCGGCACGGTGTACATCACGCTCAAGAAGAAGCGCGAACAGACCAGCGTCGACTGGGAACGCGGGTTGCAGCCGAAAATGGCGGCGATTCCCGACGCACGCGTGTCGTTCCAGAGCCAGTCGGGTGGTTTTTCGGGCCGCGATCTGACCTTCATCATCGGCGGCGACGATCCGGCGCTGCTCGAGCGTCACGCGATGAAGATCGTCGGCGAGATGAGCAAGCTCAAGGAGCTGCGCTCGCCGCGGATCGAGGGCGACATTCCGCGCCCCGAAATCATCGTCAAGCCGCGCCTCGACCTTGCCGCCGAACTCGGCGTCACGACCTCGGCGCTCAGCCAGACGATCCGCATCGCGACGATCGGCGACATCGACCAGAATGCGGCGAAATTCTCGCTGTCCGATCGCCAGATTCCGATCCGCGTGCTGCTGTCCGAAGATTCGCGTCGCGCGCTCGCGACGATCGAGAACCTGCCCGTTCCGACCTCGCGGGGAACGACGGTGCCGCTGAAGTCGGTCGCCGAGATCGGTTTTGGCGCCGGTCCGACCGAGCTGCGCCGCTACAACCAGACGCGGCGCATCGTGATCGGTGCCGACCTGGCGCCCGGCCTTGTCACCGGCGACGCGCAGAAGAAGATCGACGCGCTGCCGGCGATCAAGAACATGCCGCAGGGCGTGCGCAAGATCATCCAGGGTGACGCCAAATGGCAGGCCGAACTGATCAACAACTTCCTGATCGCGGTCGTCTCGGGCCTGCTGCTCGTCTTCTCGACGCTGGTGCTGCTCTATCGCCGTTTCCTGTCGCCGCTGGTCAACATGTCGTCGCTGTTGCTCGCGCCTTTGGGCGGGCTGCTCGGACTGCTGATTACGGGTATGGAAATCTCGATGCCCGTCTATATCGGCCTGCTGATGCTGCTCGGCATCGTCGCGAAGAATTCGATCCTGCTCGTCGATTTCGCGATCGAGGAAATGGATCATGGCGTCGGCAAGATGGAGGCGCTGCTCGATGCGGGCCGCAAGCGCGCGCAGCCGATCGTCATGACGACGGTCGCGATGGTTGCCGGCATGGTGCCGACGGCGCTGTCGCTGTCGGGCGACGGCGCGTGGCGTGCGCCGATGGGCGTCGTGGTGATCGGCGGGCTGACGCTGTCGACGCTGCTGACGCTGCTGATCGTGCCCGCAGGGTTCAGCCTGGCCGACAGCATCGAGAAGCGCCTCGGCCGCTTCTTCTCGCGCAACCTTCTGACCTATCGCAAGGGCGACGATGTGAAGCCGCACGGCGCCGCGGCGCCCGAACCGGCGGAATAATGCAGGCGAACCGGCGCGGTAAGTCGCTGCGCCGGTTGCAACCTTTGCGGCGTTTCGCCATTTGGTTCGCATGACCGACAGCCTTCTTTCCCGGCCGATAGGCGTCGCCATTCCGGCGCGGGGCTCCAATATCCGTGTGGTGGCGACCGGATTGCTGATCGTCATGGCGGCGGTGTTCCTCGCCGCGCGCTATTTCGATCACGTCCATCCCGCGGTCGGTTTCGTGCGCGCCTTTGCGGAGGCGGCGATGGTCGGCGGGCTGGCCGACTGGTTCGCGGTGACCGCGCTGTTCCGCCATCCGCTGGGCCTGCCGATCCCGCACACCGCGATCGTGCCGCGCAACAAGAACCGCATCGGCGACACGCTGGCGCGCTTCCTGCTCACCAATTTCCTGCTGCCGCGGCTGATCGCGCGCAAGATGCAGACGGTCGACGTCGCGGGCGCGGTCGGGAAATTCCTGTCGCAGCCGGCCGAGGGCGGCGGTCGGCTCAAGCTCGGCGCGTCGCGGATCATCGCCGACGGGCTCGGCGCGCTCGACCAGCAGCGGCTGGGTGGCATGGTCAAGTCGGCGATCGCCGATCGCCTGCGCGACCTCGACGTCGCGCCGCTACTCGGGCAGGCGCTGCAGGCGGCGCTCGCCGAGGGGCGGCACCAGCCCTTGCTCGACGCGATGGTCAAATGGGGATCAAAGACGCTCGAACTCAACGAACATCTGATCCACCAGATGGTCCACGACAATTCGAACGCGATCGTGCGCTTCACCGGGCTCGACGAGAGCATCTCGAACCGCATCGTCGCGGGGCTGTCGAAGCTGCTCAGCGAAATGGCGGTCGACGAGACGCACCCGCTGCGCATCCGCGTCGAGGAAGGGCTCGCCAAGATGGCGCTCGACCTGCAGCACGATCCCGAGGTGAAGGCGAAGGTCGGACAAGTCCGCGACGAGCTGCTCGAGAACAAGGCGGTCAAGCGCTGGCTCGACGGATTGTGGGAACAGGGGCGCGCGGCGCTGCTCAAGGCCGCGCGCGACCCCGACACGATGCTCGCGGGGCGAATCGGCGAGCTCGTCACGCAGTTCGGCACGATGCTGGGTGAGGACGAGGGGCTGAAGCGCACGCTCAATCGCTATGCGCGGCGCGCGGTCGTCGGGACGGTCGACAGCTATGGCGAGACGGCGCTGAAGCTTGTGTCCGACACGATCCGCGGCTGGGACGCCAAGACGATCACCGACCGGCTGGAAAATGCGGTCGGCGACGACCTGCAATATATCCGCATCAACGGCACGCTCGTCGGCGGATTGGTCGGGGTCTTGATCCACGCGGTGGACGTGCTGCTCTAGACGAGGCTGGCGAGCCCTTCGCGAAACGTCGGATAGCGCGGGGTCCACCCAAGGAGACGCTTCGCCTTGCCGTTCGCGACACGGCGGTTCTCGCCATAGAAGGCGCGCGCGGCGGGCGAGAGACCGGCTTCGTCGAGCGGCAGGAGCGGGGGCAGGGGCGCATCGAGCATCGCGCAGCCCCATTCGACCAACCGGTTCTGGTGGCAGGGCTCGTCGTCGGCGAGGTTGTAGATGCCCGCCGGTCCGCGGAACGACGCCATGACGCCGCCCGCGATGTCATCGACATGGACGCGGCTGAAAACCTGACCGGGCAGGTCGATCCGGTGCGCGCGGCCTTCGTTGATCCGGTCGAGGATCGAGCGGCCGGGGCCGTAGATGCCGGGCAGGCGAAAGAGCCGCACGTCGCCGCGCAGCGCCGACCATGCGGCGTCGGCGGCGTTGCGGTCGGGGCGGCGGCCCTTGATCGGCGCGCTTTCGTCGACCCACGCGCCGCCCGTGTCGCCATAGACGCCGGTCGAGGACAGGTAGCCCACCCAGCCGGCAGGGGCGACGGCGATCGCCTGTCCGAAACGGTCGAGGACCGGATCGCGGCCGCCTGCAGGTGGGACCGATGAGAGGATATGCGTCGCCGAGCGCAGCGCGCCGATTACCGCAGCCTCGTCGGCGAACGCGATGCTCTCACCGCGCCCGTCTTGCGTGGTGCCCTCCACGTCCCAGCCGCGCGCGCGCAGGCGCTCCGCGAGATGACCCGCGGCATAGCCCATTCCGAAAATCAGCATCTTCGCCATTGCAGCGCTTATTGCGCGGCTGCGGCGCCGCGCCTAGACCCTCGTTCATGACCGATGCCTCTTCCACGCCCGCCATTCCCGTCACCATCCACCGCGCCGATTACCGGCCGCCCGAATGGCAGCTTCCCGACATCGCGCTCGATTTCGCGCTGGGGATCGACGAGACGCGCGTCACCGCCGCGCTGTCGGTGGTGCGCAGCGCCGACGCGCCAGTGCCGTTGACGCTGCGCGGCGACGGGCTCACCGCACTCGCGGTGCGCGTCGACGGCGAGGGCTGGAACGACTGGCGCATGGAAGGCCCCGACCTGGTCGTCGATCTCGGCGACCGGACCGAGGCGGTGGTCGAGGTCGACACCGCGATCAACCCGGCCGCGAACACGCAGCTGATGGGCCTCTACGCGTCGAACGGGATGCTCTGCACCCAGTGCGAGGCCGAGGGCTTTCGCCGCATCACGTTCCACCCCGACCGGCCCGACGTCCTCAGCCGCTACAAGGTGCGGATGGAAGGCGACAAGGCGCTGTTCCCGATCCTGCTGTCGAACGGCAATTGCATCGAAAAGGGCGAAAGCGAAGGCGGGCGGCACTGGGCGCTGTGGGAAGATCCGTGGCCGAAGCCCTCCTATCTCTTCGCGCTCGTCGCGGGCGACCTGGTGGTCAATCGCGACGAGTTCGTCACCCTGTCGGGGCGAAAGGTCGAACTCGGCATCTGGGTGCGCGAGGGCGACGTCGAACGCACGAGCCACGCGATGCAGGCGCTCAAGAACAGCATGAAATGGGACGAGCAGGTCTATGGCCGCGAATATGACCTCGACCTGTTCAACATCGTCGCGGTCAGCGACTTCAACATGGGGGCGATGGAGAACAAGGGGCTGAACATCTTCAACACGCGTTACATCCTCGCCGACCCCGACACCGCGACCGACCTCGACTATGACGGGGTCGAGGGCGTCGTTGCGCACGAATATTTCCACAACTGGTCGGGCAACCGCGTCACCTGTCGCGACTGGTTCCAGCTGAGCCTGAAAGAGGGCTTCACCGTCTTTCGCGACCAGAGCTTTTCGGCCGACATGGGCTCGCCTCCGGTCAAGCGGATCGAGGATGTCCGCCTGCTCCGCGCTGCGCAATTCCCCGAGGATGCGGGGCCGCTCGCGCATCCGATCCGGCCCGACTCCTATCAGGAAATCAGCAACTTCTACACCGCGACCGTCTATAACAAGGGCGCCGAGGTCATCCGGATGATGCACACGATGGTCGGGGCGGAGCGTTTCCGCAAAGGCACCGATCTCTATTTCGAGCGCCACGACGGCGAGGCGGCGACGTGCGAGGATTTCGTCCGCGCGATCGAGGATGGCGCGGGCGTCGACCTCACGCTGTTCCGCCGCTGGTACGAGCAGGCGGGGACGCCGCGCGTCACCGCGCGCATCGAGAGCGACGAGGCCACCGGCGAGCGCGTGCTGCACCTCGCGCAGACGGTGCCCGCGACCCCCGGCCAGCCCGACAAGGCGCCGACCTTGATCCCGCTGCGGATCAAGGCGTTCGACCTCGACGGCGGGCATGGTGTCGAGGAGGAACGGCTTGTCCTGCTCGACCGCGCCGAGATGGCGGTGTCGCTCGGCCATTATCGCAGCCGCCCGATGCTGTCGGTCAACCGCGGTTTCTCGGCGCCGGTGATCGTCGATTGCGCGCGCGAGGACGGCGAACTGGCGTGGCTTGCGGCACACGACGACGATCCGTTCGCGCGCTACGAGGCGTTGCAGCAGCTGATGCTCGACACGCTGGTCGCCGCCGTGTCGGGCGAGACGGTCGATCACAGCGTCGTGATCGACGCCGTCGCGCAGACGCTTGGCGGACGCGCCGCCGATCCGGCGTTCGTTGCCGAGGCGGTGCTGCTGCCGAGCGAAGCGTTCGTCGGCGACCAGATGGTCGTCGTCGACCCCGACGCGATCCGCCGCGAGCGGCTGGCGCTGCAGGCGGCGATCGGCGGTGCGCTCGAAGCCGAGTGGCGCGCGATCCTGGCCGAAACGCCGCCGCCCGCCGCGATCCTGTCGCGCAAGGCGAAGGGGGGCCGGCGCCTGCGCGGCGTCGCGCTCGCGTACCTCGCGGCGACGGGATTGCCCGATACGCCGGCGGTCGCGTTCCAGATCTTCTCCGACGCCGATGGGATGACCGAACGGCAGGCGGCGCTTGCGACGCTGGCACATGGCGACAGCGACGAACGGGTGGCGGCGCTCGATATCTTCTACCAGCGCTATCGCGACAATCCGCTGGTACTCGACAAATGGTTCCAGGTGCAGGCCTGGTCGCTGCGTCCCGACACCGTCGATGCGGTGAAGGAACTGGCCGGGCATCCCGACTTCACGCTGGCGAACCCCAATCGCGTGCGCTCGCTCTATGGTGCGCTGACGGGCAATCAGGCGGCGTTTCATCAGGCCGATGGCGCGGGCTACCGGCTGATCGCCGATCTTGTCATCGCGCTCGACCCGAAAAACCCGCAGACCGCGGCGCGGATGATCCCGCCGCTCGGCCGCTGGAAACGCTTCGACGAGGCGCGGCAGGCGATGATGAAGGCCGAACTGCAACGCATCCTCGCGCAACCGGGCCTGTCGCGCGACGTGACCGAACAGGCGTCGAAGAGCTTGCTGGGGTAGCGTCGGCTTCGGGCGGGCCGGAACCTGTCGTCCGGTCTTCGGCGCGACAATGCGGTAACCTTGACGCTGGCCCCGGTTTGCAGCGCGACCGGTCAAATCGCGAGGTCGGCCCAAGCGAGCATGTTGGAAGCGGCGGCCGGCGTCGCGGTGGTCAGCCGATCCTGAAATGGCTGAAAAATGGCTGTAGCCGCCAGCGGATCTGCGCTTCGTCGAGCATAGCGTCTTCGACGCCGAACAGGCGGTTGAGCATCATGTCGCCCGAAATCGTCGATAGAAAAAGATGCGCGGCCGCTTCCGGATCGTCGATTGCCGCCTTGCCGGTGGCAGCCCATTCGGAGAATAATGCGGATACCTCCGCAATGAAAGGAAGGTGAAGGTCGCGATAGGTTTGCAACGCGAAATCGCGGTCGCGCAGGCCTTCGGAAACCAGCATCCGCAACAGCGCCACCGTACGCGGCGATTGCCAAAGCCCGATCTCGCGGCGGACGAAGCCCATCAGGATTTCGACGGCCGACGTATCGGACGCCTCCACCTGGTTGACGCGGCCATGCATCGTCTCGTCGCGCCAGCGCACGGCGATCGCATGAAGCAGGCCCTGCTTGTTGCCGAACAGCTCGTAGAGGGTCGCGAGCGAGCCGCCCGAACGCCGGACGATCTCGGCGAGACTTGTCCTGTCATATCCCTGGTCCATGAACAGCGTTTCGGCGGCGTCGAGAATCGCCTCGTACCGCCGTTCGCGCGGACTGGTGGGCCCCTTGGGTCTATCGGTTTGACATAGAGTCACTTCATTCTCGACCAACAGCCCGTCCTCTCCCTTGCTCTTTTCTGTAATTTAAATTACACCGCGCCAAAGTGCAACGGTTTCCATCCGTCGACGTTCACCAAAACAGCGAATTTTTCAGGGGTCCCTATGAGTCGCGTCCGTCCCTTTGCAAGCGCCGCCGGCGCTGCGCTGGCCCTGTTGCTGGCTGGCTGTTCGTCGGAAGCGCCGCCTGCGCCTCCGCCGCCCGAGGTCAACATCGTGACGGTCGGGACGCAGCCTGTTCCCAACATCATCGAGCTGCCCGGCCGTGTGCAGGCCTATCGCACTGCCGAAGTGCGCGCGCGCGTCGACGGGATCGTCGAGCGCCGCCTGTTCGAGGAAGGCAGCTATGTTGCCGCGGGCAAGGCGCTGTTTCGGATCGATCCGCGCCAGTTGACCGCGAACGTCAATGCGGCGCGCGCCCAGCTTGCCCGCGCGCAGGCGACCGCCGCCAATGCACGGCAGGTGGTCGGCCGCTATCAGCCGCTGCTCTCCGAACAGGCGATCGGCAAGCAGGAGTATGATGCTGCGGTTGCCGCGCAGCGCACCGCCGAGGCCGACGTCCAGTCGGCGCAGGCCAATCTCGATTCGGCGCGGCTCAGCCTGGGCTATGCGAGCGTGACGGCGCCGATTGCCGGCCGGGCGCGGCGCGCCGAGGTGACCGAGGGCGCGCTGGTCAGCGCGGCGCAGGGCACGTTGCTCACGACGATCGAACAGATCGACCGCGTCTATGTCAATTTCGGCCAGTCGAGTTCGGATCTGATGGCGATCCGCCGCGACATCGAAAGCGGGAAGCTGCAGATTCCGCCGGTGGGCCGGGTCGAGGTGCAACTGGTACTCGAGGACGGCACCCCCTATCCGGTGGTCGGGCATCTCGACTTCCTGGACCTGTCGATCGACGAGGCGACCGGCACCGCGGCGTTGCGCGCCGAATTCCCCAATCCCGCCGATACGCTCCTGCCGGGGCAATTTGTGCGCGCGCGTATCAAGGCCGGTTTCAGGCCGAACGGCATCCTGATCCCGCAGCGCGCGGTTAAGCTGTCGGCCGATGCGGCGACGGTTATGATCCTCGATGCAAAGAACATCGTCACGATCCGTCCGGTGAAGCTCGGCATGATGCAACAGGGGCAGTGGGCGATTCTCGACGGGCTGCGCGCCGGCGACCGCGTGATCGTCGACGGGCTGCAGAAGGTCCAGCCGGGGCAGACCGCCAAGGTCGGCGGAACCGCGGCGACGCGGCCGACGCCCGCCAAAACCGCGACGAAGAAACGCTGAGCCGCGCCGCATGAGCCCGCGCTTTTTCATCGACCGGCCCATTTTTTCATGGGTCATCGCCATCGGCATCCTGCTGGCCGGAATCATCGCCTTGCGCGGTTTGCCGGTCGAGCAATATCCCTCGGTCGCGCCGCCATCGCTGACGATCAGCGTCACCTATCCGGGCGCCGATGCGAGCACGCTCGAGCAAAATGTCACGCAGGTGATCGAGCAGGAGCTGAACGGGGTCGAGGGTTTCCTCTACATGGCCTCGACCAGCGAATCGAACGGGACGGCCTCGATCACGCTGACGTTCGAAGCCGGCACCAATATCGATGACGCCCAGCTGGAGGTGCAGAACCGTCTCCGCCGGGTCGAACAACGCCTGCCCGACGATGTGCGCCGCCAGGGCATCTCGGTCACCGAGGCCAATTCAGGCTTCCTGCTGATCGTCGCGATCACGTCGAAGAGCGGCAACACCGACCCGATGGAGGTCAACAATTTCGCGAACACGCGCGTGCTCGACGAGCTGCGCCGCGTGAACGGCGTCGGTAACGTCCAGGCCTTTGCCCCCGAATATGCGATGCGCATCTGGCTCGACCCGCAGAAGCTCGCTTCGCACAATCTGTCACCCGCCGAAGCGCTGGGCGCGGTGCAGGAGCAGAACAGCCAGACGCCGGGCGGCCAGCTCGGCGACCAGCCGCTTGCAAAGAATGCCCAGCTCAACGCCGTGATCACGACGCAGGGGCGTTTCACCAAGCCCGAGCAATTCGAAGGCATCATCCTGCGCGCCAACCCCGACGGTTCGGCGGTGACGCTGGGCGACGTCGGGCGCGTCGAGCTGGGCGCGGCGAATTATGTCTTTTCCTCGGAGCTCAACGGCAAGCCGATGGCGGGCCTTGCCATCCAGCTGACGCCAGGCGCCAACGCGCTGTCGACCGCCGAGGGTATCCGCAGCCGGATGGAAGAGCTTTCGAAGGGCTTTCCGCCCGACGTCACCTGGTCGATCCCTTACGACACGACCCCCTTTATCAGCCTGTCGATCGAGGAGGTGGTGAAGACGCTGGGCGAAGCGATGATCCTGGTCTTCCTGGTCATGTTCCTCTTCCTTCAGAACTGGCGCGCGACGGTAATCCCGACGATCGTCGTCCCGATCGCGCTCGCGGGCGCGTGCCTCGGCCTCTGGATCGCGGGCTTTTCGATCAACGTGCTGACCCTGTTCGGCATGGTGCTGGCGATCGGCATTCTTGTCGACGATGCGATCGTCGTGATCGAGAATGTCGAGCGCATCATGAGCGAGGAGCATCTGTCGCCCTATGAAGCGACGGTGAAGGCGATGAGCCAGATCACCTCGGCGATTATCGGCATCACGCTGGTGCTGATCGCGGTGTTCATCCCGATGGCCTTCTTCCCCGGCTCGACGGGCGGCATCTATCGGCAATTCTCGCTGACGCTCGCCATTTCCATCGCCTTTTCGGCCATGCTCGCGCTGACCTTGACCCCGGCGCTCTGCGCGACGCTGCTCAAGCCGCACGATGAGGAGAAGCGGAGCGGGCCCATCGGCGAAAGGTTCGACCGCTTCTTCGCCCGCTTCAACGGCTGGTTCGGCCGCACGACCGATCGCTATCAGGGCCGCGTCGGGCACATATTGTCGGCGCCGCTGCGCTGGCTCGGCGTCTTCGTGGCGATGGTCGCGGTGACCGCGCTGCTCTTCACGCGCCTGCCGGGCTCGTTCCTGCCGCAGGAGGATCAGGGCTATCTGATCACCGTCGTCCAGGCGCCGCCGGGCGCGACGACGCAGCGCACCGATCTGGCGTCGGCCCAGGTGAAAAAATTCTTCGCCGCGCAGCCGCAGGTTGCGAACACCGTGCTCGTCCGCGGTTTCAGCTTCTTCGGTCAGGGGCAGGCGAACGCGATCATGTTCACCCCGCTCAAGCCGTGGGACGAGCGCACGGGCGACGGGGACAGCGCCGATGCGATCGCCGGCAAGGCCATGGGCGCGTTCATGGGGATCAAGGAAGCCTTCGTCTTCTCGCTGAGCCCGCCGTCGATTCCCGAACTCGGCACCGCGAGCGGCTTTACGTTCAAGCTGCAGGATCGTGGCGGCAACGGCCGCGCGGCGCTGATGCAGGCGCGCAACCAGATGCTGGGCGGCGCGATGCAGAGCAAGCTGCTCGCGAACGTCCGTCCCGAAGGGCAGGAGGATGCACCAGTGCTGAAGGTCGATATCGACCGCATCAAGGCGCGCGCCCTCGGCCTGTCGATCGGCGACGTCAACGCGACGCTCGCGATCGCCTTTGGCAGCGCCTATGCCAACGACTTCACGCGCGAGGGCCGCGTGCTGCGCGTGCTGATCCAGGCCGACGCCGCGAGCCGGATGACCCCGCAGGACGTCACCGACCTCAAGGTGCGGAGCGCGGCGGGCGAGATGGTTCCCTTCGGTTCGTTCAGCACCGCCGAATGGTCGGCCGAGGCGCCGCAGCTCCAGCGCTACAACGGCTATCCCGCGATGACGATCTCGGGCGAACCCGCGCCCGGCCAGTCGACCGGCGAGGCGATGGCGGAGATGGAGCGGCTTGCGGCCTCGTTGCCCGCAGGTTTCTCCTATGAATGGACGGGCATTTCCTATGAGGAGAAACAGTCCGCGGGGCAGATCGGGATGCTGCTCGGCCTGTCGCTCGTCGTCGTCTTTCTGCTGCTCGCGGCGCTCTATGAAAGCTGGTCGGTGCCCGTCGCGGTGCTGCTCGTCGTGCCGCTCGGCGTGCTCGGCGCGGTGCTCTTCTCGATGATGCGCGGGCTCAGCGCCGACATCTATTTCAACGTCGGGCTGATCACGATCATCGGCCTGTCGGCGAAGAATGCGATCCTGATCGTCGAATTCGCGATCGAGCAGGAGGCCGAGGGCAAGTCCACGCTCGACGCGGTGATGGAAGCGGTGAAGCTGCGTCTGCGCCCGATCATCATGACCAGCCTGGCGTTCATCCTTGGCATGGTGCCGCTCGTCATCGCGAGCGGCGCGGGCGCGGCGAGCCGCATCGCGGTCGGCTCGGGCGTGATGGGCGGAATGATTGCCGCCACTCTGCTCGGTATCTTCTTCATCCCGCTTTTCTATCTGTCGGTGCGCAAATGGCTGAGCCGCAAGCGACCGCCCGCGCCCGGCGAGAGAGGTCATCATGACCCGGAGCCCGGCCATGCGTAAGTTCGCCGTCCCTTTCGCCGCGATCGCGTTGACCGGCTGCGTCAACCTCGCGCCCGAGCATGTGCGGCCGCCGCTGGCGACCGACGCGCATTATCCGCAGGGGTTCGAGAATGACGTGACGCCGGGGCAGCGCGCGAGCGACGTCGCGTGGCGCGACTTTTTCGCCGACCCGCAGCTTGAAGCACTGATCGCGCGCGCGATCGAGCGCAATCGTGATCTGGCGGTGGCCGTCGCGCGCATCGAGGAGGCGCGCGGCCTCTATCGCATTCAGGACGCCGATCGCCTGCCGACCGTTGGCGCGAGCGCAGAGGCGGCGCGTAGCCGGGGCCCGTCGCTGACCGGCGCCGGAACCGACACATCGAACCGCTATTCGGTCGGAGTCGGCGTCACCTCGTTCGAACTCGATTTCTGGGGCCGGGTGAAGAATCTGTCGGAGGCAGCGCGCAGCCAGTATTTCGCGACGCAGCAGGCCGAGCGCGCGTTCCGGCTGACGCTGGTTCGCGACGTCGCATCGACCTATTTCGCCTCGCACGGCGCCGAAGAGCAGATCGAGCTTGCCGAGGCGACGGTGACCAGCCGGCGCGAAGGCCTGCGGATCGCGAAGCTGCGCCTCGATGCGGGCGTGACTTCGGCGCTCGACTATCGCCAATCGGAAACGCTGCTTACGCAGGCCGAAACGCAGCTTGCGAGCCTGAAGCTCGCGAAGGCGCAGGCGGACAATTTCCTTGCTGTGCTCGTCGGCGGTCCGCTTCCGGCCGATCTGCCCGCGCCGCTGTCGCTGGCCGCCCAGTCATCGCCGCCGGCGCTGTCGGCTGGCCTGCCGTCGGACCTGCTCGTCGCTCGGCCCGACATCGTGGCGGCGGAGGAACAGCTTCGCGCGGCGCGCGCCAACGTTGGCGCGGCGCGCGCCGCCTTCTTCCCGTCGATTTCGCTGACCGGCAATGTCGGTTTCGCGTCAAGCGCGCTCGACGGCCTGTTTACCAACAATGGGCTGACGTGGAGCTTCGGGCCGTCGATCACCCTCCCGATCTTCGATTTCGGGCGCAACCGGGGCAATCTGACGGTCGCCGAGGCGCGCGAGAATATCGCGGTCGCGACCTATGAAAAGACGGTCCAGTCGGCCTTTCGCGAAGTCGCCGATGCGCTCGCCGGGCGGCGCTATCTTGCCGAACAGGTCGAGGCGCAGGAGCGCGGTACGCTGGCGACGCGCCGCATCGCCGACCTGGCGCGCAAACGCTACCGCGAGGGCGTTTCGACCTATCTCGAAGTGCTCGACGCCGAACGCAGCCTGTTCGCCGCCGAACAGGCATTGATCGAACTGCGCCGCGCGCAGGCCGACAATCTGGTGACACTGTATGTCGCGCTGGGCGGAGGGTTGGTCGGGCCTGCCTGACCGTGGGCTCGCCGGTCAGTCGTAAAGGCTTACGGCTTCGGTCGCTCGCTTTTGCGCAGCCGGCCCCTCGACCTGATAGGCGGCGACGATTTGCGCGATGACCGACAGGGCAAGCGTTGCCGGATCGCGCGTTGCCGGGATCAGCCCGGCGGGGGTCCGGAAATGCTCGAGGCTCGATTCGCCAAATCCCTTGTCGCGTAGCATCCTCAGCCGGTCACGGCGGCTTTGCGCGCCGCCGATGGCGCCCACATGGAGATGCGGTTGCCGCAGCGCCCAGGGGAGCAGGACCTCTTCCCACTCATGGTCGTGGAACAGCAGGATAAAGGCGGTCCAGCGGTCGCCCCGAAGCGGGGGAGGGGCGCGGTGGTCGATCGGTATTGCCGCGATCCCGGCGGCGGCAAGCTCGGCCACGTCCGCCGACGCCGGAGAGACAGCGCGAACATCGGCGCCGAAGAAATGGGCGAGGCGCGCGGTCGCGACCAACGCATCGCCGTGCCCCATCGCGACGATGCGCAGGGACGGCACGAAGGGCCGGAGAAAGCTGTCGCCTGACCAGCCGCATGTTGCGGTGGACCGGGCAGCGGTTATTCCAGCGTCCGAAATAGAGATCGCGGCTGGTTCACGCGCATCGAGGCGGACAAGCGTTGCGGAGATCACCCGCGGGTCGGGGCGGGGTGTAAACAGCAGGTCGATCCCGCCGCCGCAGGGAAGGCGGATGTCGATATAAGGCGATCCCGCGCCGAAGCGGACGATGCGGCTTTCCCCGGTTGCGAGGATCGACCGCGCCTCGCCGACGATCGCCGCCTCGATACAGCCGCCGGAGAAGGAGCCGCGATAGTCGCCGTCGGATCGGACGACCATCTGCGCCCCCAGCGCGCGTGGCGACGACCCCGCGATGCCGACCAGCGTGACGAGCACGGCGTCTCCGGCAGGCGCGTCGAGCGCAAAGCGCAGGATGTCGGCGGGGGTGATTGCCAGCGGGTTCATTTTGCCGGACAGTCGCGCAACGGAGGAAGCGACATGATCGATCCGGGCGCGGTTGCCGCCATCTTTCTGGCCGCGGGCCGGTCGAGCCGGTTCGGCGCCGCGGACAAGCTGCTCGCGCCGATCGACGGCATGCCCGTCGCGCTTCGTGCGGCGGCGGCGATCGTCGAGCTTGCGCCAGCGCGGCGTATAGCCGTCTGCCCCGATCGCAACGGCGACCTCGCGACGCTGCTCGCGGCACAAGGGTTCGAGATCGTCGCCAACCCGGATGCCGATCTTGGCCTGTCGGCCTCGCTGCGGCTTGGTATCGGGGCCGCGGCGTCTGGCCCCGAGAGGGCGGCGCTGCTCTGCCTCGCCGATATGCCCTTCGTGCGCGCGGCGCACCTGCGCGAGCTACTGGCGCGGTTCGATCCCGAAACGGCGCCGGTCGTCGCATCGAGCCGCGATGGCGTGCCGATGCCTCCGGTGCTGTTCGCGCGCGCGGTGTTCGACGAACTGGGTATGGCAACGGGCGATCGGGGAGGGCGCGCGCTTCTTGCCTCGGCGGCGCTGGTTCCGGCAGCCGCCGGCGACCTCGCCGACATCGACCGCCCCTCGGACCTCTCCGTGCGGTAGCAGTCGCGCCGCCGCGTCATGCGATCGCCGGCAGGCGGTCGATCAGCTTGTCGAGTGTGACCGGATAGTTGCGCACGCGAATGCCGGTTGCGTGATAGACCGCGTTGGCGACCGCCGCCGCGACGCCGCAAATCCCCAGTTCGCCGACGCCCTTTGCCTTCATCGGCGACGTCGTCGGATCGACCTCGTCGAGGAAGATCACGTCCTGCGACGGGATATCGGCGTGGACGGGCACTTCGTAGCCGGCGAGGTCGTGATTGACGAAAAAGCCGAACCTCTTGTCGACCGCCAACTCCTCCATCAGCGCCGCGCCCGCGCCCATCGTCATCGCGCCGATGACCTGGCTGCGCGCCGCCTTCGGGTTGAGGATGCGCCCTGCCGCACACACGGCAAGCATCCGGCGCAGACGGATCTCGCCGGTCGCGGCGTCGACCGCCGCCTCGACGAAATGTGCGCCGAAGGTCGACTGCTGAAAGGTCTGCGCGAGGTCGCCATATTCCATCATGTCTTCGGCCACGACCTCGCTGTCGGCCGCGGCCCTGGCGAGCGCGATGCTCTTTCGGCCGGCGTTGACCTTGCCGTTCGCAAAGGTGGCTTTTGCCGGATCGAGACCCAGTTTTTGAGCGATAGCGGTACGCAGCTTGGCGCAAGCGGCATAGACGCCGGCGGTCGAGCTGTTCGCGCCCCACTGGCCGCCCGAGCCCGCCGACACGGGGAAGAGCGAGTCGCCGAGGCGGACCTCGACCTGATCGAGCGGTACGCCGAGCATTTCGGCGGCGGTCTGCGCGATGATCGTATAGCTGCCGGTTCCGATGTCGGTCATGTCGGTCTCGACGATCACCCGCCCCGCGCGATCGAGCCGCACGCGCGCCGCCGATTTTTCGTTGAGATTGTTGCGGAAGGCGGCGGCGACTCCCGTGCCGACGAGCCAGCGGCCGTCGCGGGTCAGGCCGGGCTTCGGATTGCGCGATGCCCACCCGAATTTCTCGGCGCCGATCCGGAGGCATTCGTTGAGCTGGCGCTGCGAGAATTTCCGCTCGGGCTTCTCGGGATCGACCTGCGTATCGTTGACGATACGGAAGGCGACGGGGTCCATGCCCAGCTTTTCGGCCATTTCGTCGATTGCGATCTCCAGCGCCATCAGGCCGGGCGCCTCGCCGGGCGCGCGCATCGCGTTGCCCTCGGGAAGGTCGAGGACGGCGAGACGCATCGCGGTCATGCGGTGCGGCGCGGCATAGAGCAGGCGCGTCTGCCCGACTGCGGTTTCGGGGCCGCCTCCCTTGAGGTCGCCCGACCAGCTTTCATGGCCGATCGACGTCAGCTTGCCGTCGGATGTCGCGCCGAGGCGGATGCGCTGGATCGTCGCGGGGCGATGGGTCGTGTTGTTCGCGATGAGCGGACGCGGCAGTGCGACCTTGACCGGCCGACCGGCTGCCCTGGCACCGAGTGCCGCGAGGATCGCGTCGGCGCGGACGAACAATTTGGCGCCGAACCCGCCGCCGATATAGGGCGAGACCAGCCGGACATTCTCCCTTGGAATACCGAGCGTTTTCGCGACGTCGCCGACCGACCAGGCGATCATCTGGTTCGATGTCCACAAGGTGAGCTTGTCGCCGTCCCAGCTTGCGATCGATGCGTGCGGCTCCATCATCGCATGGCTGTGGTCGGGGGTCGTATAATGTTCGTCGAGCTTGACCGGTGCCGAGGCGAAGGCGGCGTCGAAATCGCCGAAGCTGCTGTCGGGTTCGGTGCCGAAAAAGGCCGGCGGCTTGATCGCCCCGTCGAGTGAACTCGCGAGGTCGAAATTGCCCTTGTCGCGGGTGTACTGGACGCGGACGAGCCCGGCCGCCGCGCGCGCCTGTTCGAAGCTCTCGGCGACGACGATCGCGATTGCCTGATGATAGTGCTGGATTTCGGGTCCGCCGGGCAGGCGGGCGGTGTTGAAGTCGCCTTTGCCGAGCGTCCCGGCGCTGGCCGCGGTGACAATGGCGAGAACGCCGGGCGCCGCCTTCGCCTCGGCAAGATCCATCGACGCGATGCGCCCCTTGGCGATCGCCGACCCGACGATGAAGCCATAGGCCTGGTTCGGCACGGCGTCGTGGCGTTCATAGGCGTAGGGCGCGGTGCCGCTGGTCTTGAGCGGCCCCTCGATCCGGCTGGTCGGCTTGCCGACGACCTTGAGCTGATCGATCGGATTTTCGGTGGCAGGCGTGTCGAACTTCATCGGTTCAGCCTTTCGCTTGCGCCAGCACCCCGGCGAGCGTGCGCTCGACGAGGGGCAGCTTGTAGGCATTTTCGTGGCTGGTCTTCGCGCCCGCGAGCAGCGCCGAGGTCGCCGCCTTCGCGCCGCGCGGCAGCTCCGCATCGGCGGCCTTGACCCGCCACGGCTTGTAACCGACCCCGCCGAGCGCGACGCGGCCGCTGCCGTCGGGCTGGACGATGACGCCGACCGAGATGAGCGCGAAGGCATAGGAGGCGCGGTCGCGGACCTTGTGATAGATATGCGTGCCGCCGACGGGTTTCGGCAGGGTCACCGCAGTGATCAACTCGCCCGGCGCCAGCGCGGTTTCGAGGTGCGGCGTGCTGCCCGGCGCGCGGTAAAAGTCGGCAAGGGCGATGCGGCGTGCCTTGCCCGCCTTGTCGACCGTCTCGACCATCGCGTCCAGTGCCTGCATCGCGACCGCCATGTCGCTGGGGTGGGTGGCGATACAGGCCTCGCTCGCACCGACCACAGCGTGCAGGCGGCTGAACCCGCCGATGGCGGCGCAGCCGCTGCCCGGCCGGCGTTTGTTGCACGGCTGGTTGGTGTCGTAGAAATAGGGGCAGCGCGTGCGCTGGAGCAGGTTGCCCGCGGTCGTCGCCTTGTTGCGAAGCTGACCCGAGGCACCCGCGACGAGCGCGCGCGAAACGAGGCCATAGTCGCGCCGGATGCGCGCGTCGGCGGCAAGGTCGGTGTTGCGCACCATCGCCCCGATCCGCAGCCCGCCATCGCTCGTCGGCTCGATCGTGTCGAGCTTCAACCGGCTGACGTCGATCAGATGAGCGGGAGTTTCGATCTCGAGCTTCATGAGGTCGAGGAGGTTGGTGCCGCCCGCGATGAAGCGCGCGCCCGGCGTGCGGGCAAAGGCGGCGGTGGCGGCGGCGGGGGTGTCGACCCGCTCGTAGGTGAAGCTTTTCATGCCTTCACTCCCGCGACGTCGATAATCGCCTCGACGATGTTGGAATAGGCGCCGCAGCGGCAGATATTGCCGCTCATCCGTTCGCGCAGTTCGTGCGGCGTGACGGCGGGCGCGGCGGTGAGGTCGGCGGTCACATGGCTAGGGATGCCGGCCTTGATCTCATCCAGCACCGCGACCGCCGAGCAGACCTGGCCGGGGGTGCAATAGCCGCATTGATATCCGTCGTGGACGACGAAGGCCTCCTGCATCGGATGCAGATTGCCCGGCTGACCCAGCCCCTCGATCGTCGTGATCCGGTCGCCGTCGTGCTGGACCGCGAGCGACAGGCAGCTGTTGATCCGCCGCCCGTCGACGATGACGGTGCAGGCGCCGCACTGGCCGTGGTCGCAACCCTTCTTGGTGCCGGTCAGGCGCAGATGCTCGCGCAGCGCGTCGAGCAATGTCGTGCGCGTATCGAGTTCGAGCGAGTGCGCGGTGCCGTTGACTTCGAAATCGACCTTCGCAGTCGGCGGGTTTGCCGGAGCCTTGGCGGATTCTGTCTCGGCCATCGCGGGTCTGGCGACCGCCGCGGTGGCGACCGACGCAGCGCCGCCGGCCAGCAGTCCGCGCCGCGAAATGGGAAACTCGTCTGATGGCGCCATATCATGTCCCCGATTGTCTGATGCGCCCGCGGATTGCAGTCCCCGCAGAGCTTTGAGCCATTATGTGCCGGATGGGACGATGCATCGCCGCCCCGCAATCTTTTCGGTGGTGTGCGAACGGTATCATAGGGATGTGCGGTACGGCAATCGGGAGTCTCGCGGCGTCGCCGCTTTTCAGTCCAATGGCAGCTCGGGCACGATATTGACACCGGTTACCTTGTTCTCTATTCCTGTCGCAAACCAATCTCATTCGAGGATGCCGCCATGTTCGATCGCACCTATTACGCCACCCATCCCGTGATGATGGAGGACGTATCGAACGCGGAGCTTCGCGACCGCTATCTGATCCGGAGTTTGTTCCGGACCGGCGAGTGCGTTCTCAACTACACCCACGCCGACCGCTTCGTGATCGGCGGGGTTGCCGTCGGCGGCGCGCCGGTCAAGCTGCCGGCGCAGACCGAGCCGCCGTCGGCGGCCGGGCACCCGTTTCTCGAGCGGCGCGAGCTCGCGATCGTCAACATTTCGTCTGTGGAAGGCACCATCACCGTCGACGGTGAGGTCTTCACGCTCGGCAACAAGGATTGCCTCTATGTGACGATGGGCGCGAAGGACGTCGAGTTCGCGGGGCAGGGTGCGCGCTACTATCTGGCGTCGTGCCCGGCGCACAAGGCGTTCACGACGCGCAAGCTCGGCATCGCCGACGCCAATGCGCTCGACCGCGGGAGCCTCGCCGAATCGAACGAACGCACGATCTACCAGCTCGTCATTCCCGGCGTTTGCGACAGCGCGCAGCTCGTCATGGGGCTTACCGTGCTAAAGGAAGGCAGTGTCTGGAACACGATGCCGCCGCATATCCACGAGCGCCGCAGCGAGATCTATTTCTATTTCGAACTCGACAATGTCGAGACCGACCGCGTGATGCATTTCATGGGCGAGGGCGAGGCGACGCGCCACATCGTCATGCAGAATGAGGAAGCGGTGATCTCGCCGCCCTGGTCGATCCACATGGGGGCGGGTACGAAATCCTATGCCTTCATCTGGGCGATGGCGGGCGAGAATCAGGATTATACGGACATGAACGTCCTCGACATCTGTCAGCTATCGTAAGGAAACTCCCTATACTCCTCGTCACCCTGAACTTGTTTCAGGGTCCAGGGCCGGACCCTTCCCAAGTTGCCGCGCCGGATGAGGGGACCGACCATGGATGCTGAAACAGGTTCAGCATGACGAGAGGATGAGACAACCGATGTCATTGTTCGACCTAAACGGAAAAGTCGCCCTGGTCACCGGCGCCAACGCCGGCATCGGACAGGGGATCGCGGTGGCGCTCGCCGAGGCGGGGGCCGACATTGCCGCTGCGGGCCGCACGCCCGCTGACGAGACCGTCGGCAAGGTGCGCGGACTCGGACGGAAGGGCGAAAATTTTGCCGCCGACCTGTCGAGCGTCGGCGCGGTGCAGCCGCTCGTCGATGCGGTGCTCGCCGAATTCGGCCGCATCGACATTCTCGTCAACAATGCCGGCATCATCCGCCGCGCCGACGCGGTCGATTTCACCGAAGAGGATTGGGACGCGGTGATGGACACCAATCTCAAGACGCTCTTCTTCCTGTGTCAGAGCGTGGGTCGCCACATGATTGCGCGTATCGAGAAGGAGGGGGGCTCGGGCAAGATCATCAACATCGCCTCGATGCTCACCTTTCAGGGCGGCATCCGCGTGCCGAGCTATACCGCGTCCAAATCGGGGGTCGGTGGGCTCACCAAGCTGCTCGCCAACGAATGGGCTGCGAAGGGCGTGCAGGTCAATGCGATCGCCCCGGGCTATATCGCGACGAACAACACCGCCGCGCTGCAGGCCGACGAGACGCGCAATCGCCAGATTATGGAACGTATTCCGGCGGGGCGCTGGGGCGATCCCGCCGACATCGGCGGTGCCGCGGTGTTCCTCGCTTCCTCGGCGTCGGACTATGTGCAGGGCCATATCCTCGCCGTCGACGGCGGCTGGCTCGCGCGCTAGCATCGCGCCATGACCGCCCGCCTTGTCTTCTTCGGCGAACTGCTGATCCGCCTGACCGCGCCGGGCAACGAGCTGCTGATGCAGTCGCCCGCACTTTCGCTTCATGTCGGCGGCGCCGAAGCGAATGTCGCGATCGGCCTCGCGCATCTCGGCCACGACTGCGCGATGGTCAGCTCCATCCCACCCAACGCGCTGGGTCGCGGAGCGGTGGCGGCGGTACGCGGCGCTGGTGTCGATTGTACCGCCGTCACCAGTCATCCCGGGCGGATGGGCCTCTATTTCCTGAGCGTCGGCGCCGGGCTGCGCGCGTCGGAAATCGTGTACGACCGTGCGGGATCGAGCTTCGCGGCGACCGGCCCCGACGATTATGATTTCGACCGATTGCTGGCGGGGGCGGGGCTGCTGCACCTGTCGGGGATCACCCCCGCGCTCGGGCCACGCTCGGCCGAAGCTGCGCTGGCGGCGGCTCGCGCGGCGAAGCGGCTGGGCGTGCCGGTCAGCTTCGACGGCAACTATCGTGCCATGCTGTGGGACGCGTGGGGCAGCGATCCGCGTGCGATCCTGTCGGAGCTGATCGGCACCGCGGAAATCCTGTTCGGCAACCACCGCGACCTGTCGCTGGTGCTTGAGCGCGCGTTCGGCGGCGAGGGAGAGGATCGGCGACGGGAAGCGGCCGACGCGGGTTTTGCGGCCTTTCCGAACCTCAGACTGATCGCATCGACCGCGCGGCACACCGTCACCGCCGACCATCATCGCATCGCGGCACGCATCGACCTGCGCGACGCAAGCCACCAGACGGCCGACGTCGATGTGACGGGCATCGTCGACCGCATCGGTGCCGGTGACGCCTTCGCAGCGGGGGTGCTTCATGCGCATCTGTCGGGCGGCGATGCGCGCGCGATGGCGGAAAGCGGACTCGCGCTCGCCTGCCTCAAACATTCGCTGCCGGGCGATGCCAGCCGCTTTGGGCAAAGCGACATCGACGCCTTCCATTCCGGTGCGCTCGACGTCCGGCGATAGGGCAGGTCAGCCGCGCGGCGGCGCGACCGACTGGCGTTCGATGAAGGTCGACGGCATCACCGGATTTTCATCGTCGGCGGCCTTGGCGCTGGAGCCGAGGAAATCGGCAACGAGCGTGCGCGCGGCACGCGATCCCATCTCGCGGATCGGCCAGCGCACCGTGCTGAGCGCAGGCCAGATATGCGTCGCGGTTGGCGAATCGTCGAAACCGATGATCGACAGGTCTGCGGGAACCGACAGACCCTTGCCATGCGCAACGCTCATCACGCCTGCTGCCATTTCGTCGTTCGACACGAAAACGGCGGTCGGCGGTTCCTTGAGCGACAGCATCGCCTCGCCCGCCTCGACTCCTGCGGTGTAGCGATAGTTGCCGGGCGCGTAGAGTTCGTCGGGAAGCGACAGGCCCGCCGCGGCGAGCGCCGCGCGGAATCCCTCTTCGCGTTCGGCGGCCGAGCGGAAGCCGGCGGGGCCGCGCACGAAGCCGATGCGGCGGTGGCCAAGCGCGATCAGCTTGCCGACCGCCTCGGCGACGACCTCGCGATCGTTCGACGATACGCAATGCCTTGCATCGTCGAGCGGCGCCGATCCGACCCGCACATAGCGCACGCCCAGATCCTCGCAGAGTTTCGCAAGATCGTCATTCTCCGAAATCGGCGGCAGCAGCATCGCACCGATCGGGCGCTGCTTTTCGAGGAACAGGCGCACGTCGTCGAGCAGCTTGTCCGAGCCGCGATCGACCGGGCGGACGAGCAGCGCCAGATCGCTGTCCTTGATCGCGTCGAGAACGCCCTGCTGGAAATTGAGCACCGTCTGCGCGTTCGGATTGTCGTGGAGCAGCGCGATGAGGAAATTGCGGCGAAAGGCGAGCGCACGCGCCTGCGGATTGGGAACGAAGCCGAGCGTTTCGATCGCCTGCTGCACCGACTTGCGGGTTTTTTCGCTGATGAACTCGGACCGGTTGATGACGCGGCTGACCGTCTTTTTCGAAACCCCCGCGAGCGCCGCGACATCGTTGATCGTCGGTTGCTTGCCACCTTGTCCGCCCGCGCGTGCCGCCATGATAACGCTTTCTCTCCACCGCGCCGCGCACCTGAAGCGCCAAGCCCAGTTTTCGGCCGGTACCGTCCCTAGTGAAGGCTTGGCCGCGCAAAATCAACCACGGCCACGGCTATTCGCTTGCTTTTGACACCGGTGTCTTTTAGAACATTCTGCGGAAGAGGGATATCGCAATGATGCCGGCAACGAACGAACAGCAGAATATCGCCAAGGCGTTTCTCGCGGCGCGTCAAAAAAAGACACCGCTTACCTTGTATCCCGGCACGATGCCCGCGAGCATGGCGGAGGCCTATGCGATCCAGGATGCGGCGATCGCGTCCGACGGGCGCCGTGTCGGCGGCTGGAAGGTCGGCCGCATCGCCGCCGAACTGGTCGGCACCTATGGCGACAACCGCTTGACCGGCCCCATTTTCAGCGACGAGATTTTCGACGGCAGTGCGGGGCAGCGCCCCGCAATGCCGGTCTATGCCGACGGTTTCGCGGCGGCCGAGGCCGAAGTCCTGCTGCGTCTGGGTGATGTCGGTACGCGCGATCATGACATGGATTCGGTGAAGGATTGCATCATCGAGGTGCGCACCGGCATCGAGATCGCAAGCTCGCCCTTTCGCGCGATCAACCAGCATGGCCCGGCGGTCACGGCCTCCGACTATGGCAATAACAAGGGGCTGATCCTCGGCCCCGCGATCCCCGGCTGGCGCGATGCCGACCTGATCCGCATGCCCGTCGAATTTTTCGTCGATGATGCACCGGTCGGCGCCGCGACGATGGAGACGATGCTCGACGGTCCGTTCGGATCGGCGCTTTTCCTGATCCGCATCTTGCGCGCGCGCGGTATCGCGATCACCCCCGGCACCTGGGTGTCGACCGGGGCGATCACCGGAATCCATGAAATCCGGCCCGGCCAGCGGGGCGATGCGCTCTTTGGCGGAGAAATCCGCGTCGGCTGTGCAATTACAGGATAAGAGACAGACCAGCGGGAGAGATATATGGCACAGGCAATCGCGGACGAAGGCGCTGTACCGCGGACGGGTCGCTATCGCTGGCTGATCGTGGCGGTGCTCTTTGCCGCGACGACGGTCAACTATATCGACCGCACCATGCTCGGCCTGCTCGCGCCGACGCTCGGCGACGAGCTCGGGTGGAGCGAGAACGACTATGGCAACATCGTCACCGCCTTCCAGGCCGCCTATGCGCTCGGCTTCCTGCTCATGGGCTGGCTGATCGACCGCTTCGGGCCGAAGATCGGCTATGGAATCGCGATCGCGATCTGGACGATCGGCCATGTCGCGCACGGCTTCGCGTCATCGGTGGTCTCCTTCATGATGGCGCGCGTGATCCTGGGGGTCGGCGAGGCGGGGCATTTCCCCGCGGTCGTCCGCGCGTCGAGCGAGTGGTTTCCGCAAAAGGAGCGGTCCTACGCGATCGGCTGGGTCAACAGCGCGACGACGATCGGCGTGATCCTGACCGCCCCGACGATCGCGCTCTTCATGCGTATCCTCGGCTTCGACTGGCGTGAAACCTTCATCGTCACCGGTGTGTTCGGCGTCGTCCTGCTGCTCCTGTGGCTCTGGCTCTACAGCAATCCGCGCGAGAGCGGGAAGGTCAGCGCCGCCGAACTGGCGTGGATCGAGCATGATCCGCCGGAGAAGATCGAGCGGCTCGGCTGGGGCGCGGTCGTCACCAAGCGCGAGGCATGGGCCTATGCTCTGGGCAAGTTCCTGACGGACCCGGTCTGGTTCCTGATGCTCTTCTGGTTGCCGAAATATTTCAGCACGACCTATGACGTCGACCTGAAGGTCGTGCTGCTGCCGATGGTCGTCATGTACCTGCTGTCGGACGCCGGCAGCATCCTGGGGGGCTGGGTGTCGTCGAAGTTGATCCAGACGGGGCACAGCGTCAATTTCGCGCGCAAGGCGACGATGCTGGGCGCGGGATGCTGCGTGCTGCCGCTGCTGTTCGTCTCGGGGCTCGACAATATGTGGCTCGCGGTTCTCCTCATCGGGATCGCGCTGGCGGGGCATCAGGCCTTTTCGTCGACGATCCTGTCGATCCCGCCCGACATGTTCCCGAAACGCGCAGTCGGTTCGGTGGTCGGGCTCGGCGGTTTCGCGGGCGGTATCGGCGGAATGATCATGGCAAAGTCGACCGGGCTGGTGCTCGATGCGACGGGGGGCAATTACACCATCATCTTCGCTGCCTGCACGGTGGTCTATTTCCTCGCGGTGCTGGCAATCCACCTGCTCACCCCGCGCCTTGCGCCCGTTGCAATAGAGAGCGAAGCTGCCGCGGCATGACGCGTCCGCTGACCCTGCATCCCGACCGCCTCTTTCCGTCCGATCCGGGGCAGCGCGACATTGCGCGCCGATTGTACGCGGAGGTGGCCAGCCTTCCGATCATCAGCCCGCACGGGCACACCGACCCAAGCTGGTTCGCGGATAACGCGCCCTTCGGCAATGCGGCGGAGCTGCTGCTGCATCCCGACCATTATCTGTTCCGGATGCTCTATTCGCAGGGCATATCGCTCGATGCGCTCGGCATCGGCAATCGCGACGCCGATCCGCGCGAAAGCTGGCGGTTGTTCGCCCGCAACTATCATCTTTTCCGCGGCACCCCTTCGCGAATGTGGATGGACTGGGTGTTCGCCGAGGTTTTCGGTTTCGACGTACAATTTTCGGCCGAGACGTCGGACCTTTATTACGACCGCATCACCGAGGCGCTGGCGACCGACCCCTTTCGCCCGCGCGCGCTGTTCGACCGCTTCGGGATCGAGGTGATCGCGACGACCGAAAGCCCGCTCGATACGCTGGATCATCACGCCGCGATCCGCGCCGCCAATGCGAGCGGCGAATGGAGCGGGCGTATCATTACCGCCTATCGCCCCGATCCGGTGGTCGATCCCGAGTTCGAGCGCTTCCGCGACAATCTTGCGCGCTTCTCCGAGCTGTCGGGCGAAGATGCCTTTAGTTACGCCGGTTATCTTGCCGCGCACCGCAATCGCCGCGCCTATTTTGCGGCGATGGGTGCGACCTCGACCGACCATGGCCACCCGACTGCAGCGACCGCCGACCTGTCGGACGCCGAGGCCGAGGCGCTGTTCGCGCGCGTTACGGGCGCCGAGGTCAGCCCCGCCGATGCCGAGCTGTTCCGTGCCCATATGCTGACGGTGATGGCGGGGATGAGCCTCGATGACGGGCTCGTCATGCAGATACACCCCGGCGCGTTCCGCAATCACAACTCTTGGCTGTTCGAGCATTATGGCCGCGACAAGGGCGCCGATATCCCGACGGGCACCGATTATGTCCATGCGCTGCGTCCGCTGCTCGGCCGCTATGGCAATGAGGCGGGGCTCACGATCATTCTCTTCACCCTCGACGAGACAAGTTACGCGCGGGAGCTGGCGCCGCTCGCGGGCCATTATCCGGCGCTGAAGCTCGGCCCGGCGTGGTGGTTCCACGACAGCCCCGAGGGGATGCGCCGGTTCCGCAGCCAGACGACCGAGACGGCGGGGTTCTACAATTTGGTGGGCTTCAACGACGACACGCGGGCTTTCCTGTCGATCCCGGCGCGCCACGATGTCGCGCGGCGTATCGATTGCGGCTTCCTTGCCGGACTCGTCGCCGAGCACCGGATGGAAGAATGGGAGGCGGCCGAGCTTGCGATCGACCTGAGCTACAATCTCGCCAAGGCCGCGTACAAGCTGTGAGGCTGTCGGCGCAGACGCCGCTCCCTGTGTCGGTGCAGGTGCCGGACTATGACCGCGCGGATCAGAAGCCGGGAATCGTCCATATCGGCATCGGCGCGTTCCACCGCGCGCATCAGGCACTCTATACCGACGCTGCGATGGGGACCGGCGACCGCGACTGGGGCATTATCGGCGTATCGCTGCGCTCGGGCGACGTCGCCGCACAGCTGAACCCGCAGGACGGGCTCTATACGGTGAGCAGGCGCAGCGCCGCAGGAACCGCCCTGCGCCTGATCGGTGCGGTGCAAAAGGTGATCGTTGCGGCCGATGATCCGCAGGCGGTTGTCGATGCCATTGCCGCGCCAACGACGCACATCGTCAGCCTTACCGTCACCGAGAAAGGCTACATGCGCCGCCCCGGCGGTTCGCTCGATCTGGACGCTGCTCGGGGGTCATCGAGCCTCTACCGCTTCGCCGGCGCCGGTCTGGCGGCACGCAAGGCGGCTGGCCTGACCGGCCTGACCCTGCTCAGCTGCGACAATCTCACGGGCAATGGTGCGGCCTTGCAGACACTGATGCGCCAGTATCTCGCCGCCGAACATCCCGATCTGATCGATTGGTTCGACCGCGAATGCCGTTGCCCCGCGACAATGGTCGACCGCATCGTTCCCGCGACAACCGACGCCGATCGTGCCGCCGTCGAAGCGGCGCTCGGCGTCCGTGACGAGGGCGCGGTCATCGCGGAAGACTTCAGCCAGTGGGTGATCGAGGATGATTTTGCCGGCCCGCGCCCGCGCTGGGAAGCTGTCGGCGCCGAACTGGTCGCCGACGCCGTGCCCTATGAGACCGCAAAGCTGCGGATGCTCAACGGCGCCCATTCGGCGCTCGCCTATATCGGGCTGGGTAGTGGGCATGAATTCGTCCATCGGGCGATCGCCGACCCCGCGATTCGCCCGGTCATCGAACGGCTGATGCGCGTCGAAGCCGCACCGACGATCGACGCGGCGCGGGGGCAGGATCTTGGCGCCTATGCCGATGCGCTTCTCGATCGTTTCGCCAATCCGGCGTTGCATCACCGGCTGATCCAGATCGCGATGGACGGCAGTCAGAAGATTCCGCAGCGCTGGCTCGAAACGCTGGCGTGGCATCAGGCGCGGGGCGGGCGTTGCCCGGCGCTGGAGACGGCGGTCGCCGCGTGGATCGACCTTCTGCGGAGCGACCGCCCGATCGACGATCCGCTCGCCGCGCCGCTCAAGGCAGCGGCAGCCGGCGCCGATGCGGTACAGCGGATATTCGGGCCGTCTGGACTGATCGCCTCGCCCTGGCGGCCCTAGGGTCAGGACCCCTTCATTCCACGTTCGAGGCGTCGAAATGGCGAAGATATCGGGCCTGGGCGGGTGCAGCGGGTAGCATCGCTACCCGCAAGGTCGCGCGAGCCTGAGATCGAAGCCATTTCGGCGTCCCTGCGGGATTTGACCGATTTTGCCCATGGCTTCGTCGAAAAGTCTCGAAATATTGACATATTCCTTCGCCTTTTCTCCTCGCCCTGAGCAAAATCGCTTCAAACCTCGAACGTGGAATGAATGGGCCCTGACCCTAATCCATGTCTTGCTCGGTTGGCGCCGCCGCAAGCGTCGAAGGGGGATTGCCATCGAGCGCCCGCCGCAGCCGGTCGCGGTCGAGCGCATTGTCCCAGCGTGCGACGACGACGGTCGCGACGGCGTTGCCGATGAAATTCGTGAGGCTGCGGCATTCCGACATGAAGCGGTCGACGCCGAGGATCAGCGCCATGCCGGCGACCGGGACCGACGGCACGATCGACAGCGTCGCGGCCAGCGTGATGAAGCCCGCGCCGGTGACGCCCGCGGCGCCCTTCGACGAAATCATCGCGATCAGCAGCAGCGCGATCTGGTCGCCGAGCGACAGGTCGACGTTGCACGCCTGCGCGATGAACAGCGCGGCGAGCGTCATATAGATGTTGGTGCCGTCGAGATTGAACGAATAGCCGGTCGGCACGACCAGCCCGACGACCGACTTTGCGCAGCCCGCGCGCTCCATCTTCTCCATCAGGCTCGGCAGCGCGCTTTCGGACGACGAGGTGCCGAGCACCAGCAGCAGTTCGGCCTTGAGGTAGCGGATCAGCTTCAGGAGCGAGAAACCCGCGAGCCGCGCCGCGGCGCCGAGCACGACGAGCACGAAGATCAACGAGGTCAGGTAGAAGGTCGCGACCAGCCCGGCGAGATTGGCGAGCGATTCGATGCCATATTTGCCGATCGTGAAAGCCATCGCGCCGAACGCGCCGATCGGCGCCGCGCGCATCAATATCCCGACGAGCTTGAAGACCACCAGCCCGACGCGTTCGAACAGGTCGCGCACGGGAGCGGCCGGTTCGCCGACCATCGACAGCGCGATGCCGAACAGGATCGACACCAGCAGCACCTGCAGCAGCGATTCCCCCGTCAGCGCCGAGATCAGCGTGGTCGGGATGATCGCCATCAGGAAATCGACGATGCTGTTGTGCGCCGCCTTCTCGACATAGCCGCTCACCCCCGCGGTATCGAGCGTCGCGGGGTCGACATTCATGCCGGCGCCCGGCTGGACCGTATTGGCGACCACCAGCCCGACGATCAACGCGAGTGTCGAAAAGAAGAGGAAATAGATGAAGGCCTTACCCGCGACGCGGCCGACCGAACGCAGTTCGCTCATCCCCGCGATACCGGTGACGAGGGTCAGGAAGATCACCGGCGCGATGATCATCTTCACCAGCTTGATGAAGGCGTCGCCGAGGGGCTTCAGCGCTTCGCCTGTCGCCGGCCAGAAATGACCGATCAGCGCGCCGAAAAAGATCGCGGCGAGCACCTGAACATAGAGGTGACGGTAAAAAGGCTTGGCCTCGACCGGCGGCTGCCCGGTTTGATCGATCGTAATAGCGGCCACGCGTGATACCCTCCCGAGCGCGGCACTTTGCCGCCGCTGCACATCCCGCGCAAGACGCGCCATGATCAGGCCGCGCGCTGCCCGATCGAGCCGGAACCAGACGGTACGGAAGCGTTGGTCAGTGCGCTGCTTGCGGGCCGCGCACGACACCCGACTGTTCAAGCTGGTCGTCGATCGCCGCGATCAGCCGTTCGAGCGCCGCTTCGTCCTTCGCCTCGGCACGCGCGACGAGAACGTCCTGCGTGTTCGACGCACGAAGCAGCCACCAGCCGTCATTCGTCATAACGCGCGCGCCGTCGGTGCGGTCGACATTGGCCCCGGACGAGGTGAGCCGCGCGAGAACCTCGTCCACAATGGCGAACTTGCGTACCTCGTCGACCTGGAAGCGCATTTCGGGGGTATTGACCATCGCCGGCATGTCGCCGCGCAGTTCGGTAACGCTCTTGCCCAGCTTGTGCGCCGCCTCGATCAGCCGCACCGCGGCATAGGGCGCGTCGTCATAACCGTAATAGCGGTCGGCGAAGAAGATGTGCCCGCTCATCTCGCCCGCCAGCGGACTGCCGGTTTCCTTCATCTTCGCCTTGATCAGGCTGTGGCCGGTCTTCCACATCAACGGCTTGCCGCCCATTTCGGCGATGCGGTCGAACAGCGCCTGACTCGCTTTCACGTCGGCGATGATCGTCGCGCCGGGAATCTCCTGCAGTGCGGCCTCGGCATAGATCTGGAGCAGCTGGTCGCCCCAGATTACGCGGCCCTGACCGTCGATCGCGCCGATGCGGTCGCCGTCTCCATCGAAAGCGACGCCGAAATCGAGGCTCTTCTCCGCGACCAGCTTGCGCAGGTCGGCCAGATTGGCCTCGACCGTGGGATCGGGATGGTGGTTGGGGAAATGGCCGTCGATGTCGGTAAAAAGAAGATGATGCTCGCCCGGAAGCCGCGCCGCGAGCTTTTCGATCACCGTGCCCGCCGCGCCGTTGCCGGCGTCCCAGCCGATGCGGAAGGTGCCGCCGGCGAAGCCTTCGACGAGGCGGTCGACATAGGCGTCGACGATGTCGATGCTCTCCGACGTGCCTTCGCCGCCCTCCCAGTCGCCGGCGGCGGCGATTTCGCCGATCCGCTGGATGTCGGCGCCGAAAAAGGGACGCCCCTGAAACACCATCTTGAAGCCGTTATAGTCGGGGGGATTGTGGCTGCCGGTTATCTGTATGCCGCCGTCCACATCCTCGGTTGAGGCGGCGTAATAGAGCATCGGCGTGGGGCCGAGCCCGACGCGCAGCGCGTCGATGCCCGCCGCGTTGATCCCCTCGACCAGGGCAGCCTCGAGCATCGGCGACGACAGGCGCCCGTCATAGCCCACGGCGATCCGCTTGCCCCCCGCACGCTTGATCAGCGTCGCGAAGCTGCGCCCGATCGCATAGGCGTCGGCCGCCGACAGCGTGTCGCCGACCACCCCGCGGATGTCATATTCGCGGAGCATCGAGGCGTGAAATATATGGGTCATCGGGTTTTGGCTCGCTGGCTTGTTTCGGTAATCGCCGGATTGCCTGCCATCGCGACAGGTCGATGACAAGTCACTGCCAAAGTATGCGGCGGGCGAAACCCCAAATTCCTGCGGGTGGAGGCAATCTGCGATGGGACTGCGGCGGGCCGCGCGCAGCGCCACCCAGCCAATGACGGTGCCCGCCGCAGGGGCCGACCCTATTTCTTCCCGGCGAGTTCCATCGTCAGGAAGGCGTGGAGCATCGCCGCGCGCACCGCGTCCTCGGCATGATCGGCGCCGACCGAATGGCCGCCCTCCAGATATTCGTGGTAATAGACCGTGTTGCCATATTCGGTCAGTCGCGCGGCAAATTTGCGCGCGTGGCCGGGATGGACACGATCGTCCTTGGTCGAGAGATAGAGGAAGATCGGCGGATATTTCACGCCCTTGCGGATGTTCTGATAGGGCGAATATCTGGACATGAACGTCCAGTCGTCGGGGTTGTCGGGATCGCCATATTCGGCAACCCACGACGCGCCCGCGAGCAGCTTGTTGTAGCGGCGCATGTCCTTGAGCGGCGAGCCCGAGATGACGGCGCCGTAAAGGTCCGGCCGCTGCTCCATCGCCGCGCCGACGAGGACGCCGCCGTTCGAACGGCCCGAGATCGCGATCTTGCCCTTCGCGCTGACGCCGGTCGCGACGAGATCCTCGGCGACGGCATGGAGGTCGTCGAAGCTGTTCTGACGCTTCTCGCGCAGCGCCGCCTGGTGCCATGCCGGGCCATATTCGCCGCCGCCGCGGATGTTCGCGAGCACATAGGCGTTGCCGTCCTCGACCCAGAACAGGCCGAGCGGGCCGGCGCGATAGGGCTGGCCGGTGAGGTAGCCCGGCGTCTGCGCAGCGCGGAAGCCGCCATAGGCGTGGACAAGCGCGGGGACCGGGCCGGTCGCGCCTGTCTTGCTGACGAGGAAATAGGGTATTTTGGTGCCGTCCTTCGAGGTCGCGAAGCGCTTTTCGACGCGCATGTCCTTCGCATCGAAGGTCGCGGGGAGGCTCTGCACCACCTGCGGCGCGCCGCTCTCGCCTACGGCATAGAGCGTCGGCGGCATCAGCATCGTCTCGGCGGTGACAAAGGCGAGGTCGCGGTCGTCGACGGTTCCGGCAATGCTCATCGTTGCATTGGCGGCGACCGGCACTTCCGTCTGGCTCCAGCGGCCGTTCGGCTGGTCGCGGCGCAGCGCGAAGAGCTTGCCCTCGACATCGTCGAGTGCCTTCACCCACAGGACATTCTTGCTCGCGGCGACATTTTCGATCGCCTGCGATTTCGTCGGCGTCATCACCGGCACGAAGGGCACCTGACCGCCGCTGGCGAGGATATCGAGCGGCAGCGCGAGGAGCGAGCCCGCGGGGAAATCGGCGTAGGGCTCGTTGAGGAAGATGATCACCTGACCGTCGATGACCGCGCGGATGTCGGCGGTGTCGGGGATGACGCTGCGGTCGAAATCGCCGTCGCCGGGGTGCGGCAACAGGATGTCGCTGGTGTAGAAGGTCTTGTTGCGGCTGATCATCGTCCAGCGCTTGTCGCCGTCCATGAAGGCGAAGACGTTGATGCCGACGTCCGCGGGTTCGCCCTCGGCGACCGTCACGGCGGCCGAGAGCGGCGTGCCCCGCTTCCAGCGCTTGACGATCCGCGGATAGCCCGATGCGGTCATGCTGCCTGCGCCATAGTCGGTCGCGACGAGCAAGGTGTCGGCATTCTCCCATGTCACGCTGCTCTTCGCCTGCGGCAGGGTGAAGCCGTCCGCGACGAAGCTTTTTGTCGTGCGGTCCCACTCGCGGACGATATCGGCGTCGGTGCCGCCGGGGCTGATCGAGACGAGGCAGCGCTTGTAGTCGGGGGCGAGGCAATCGGCGCCGTGCCAGACCCAGCTCTGCTTCTCGGCCTTGCCGAGCGCGTCGACGTCGATCAGCGTCGTCCAGACGGGCTTGCCCGCAAGATAGGCGTCGAGCGGGCTCTGGCGCCAGATACCGCGCGGATTGGTGGCATCGCGCCAGAAGCTGGTGATCGCGTCGCCCATCACCTCGCCCGGTTCGGCGATCTGGCGGTCGTCGTCGAGGATCGCCTTCGCGCGTTCGCGGTCCTTCTCGAAACCGGGGCGGCCGCGGATCAGCTTGTCGGTGGCGGCATTTTCCTTTTTGACCCAGTCGAGAGCCTTTTGCCCTTCGATATCCTCGAGCCAGAGATAGGGATCTTGGGTGTCCTGTGCCGCCGCGGCGGCCGCGAGGAGGGAGGAGCCGAGGGCAAGCGCGGCGAGGGTAGCGCGGATCATGTCTTGGAATTCTCCCCTGGGGTATGGCGGCGCGTATGGCAGCGCTGTGCTAGCACCACCAGACACCCAAGGGGAAGGGGGAGGGCGACCCTATTGATCGATGATGATCGTGCCCGGATGATGCTTGTCGAGATGCTTCTTGATGATCTTGAGGTTGCGCGTGTTCGAGCGGAACAGGAAGTCGAAAGCATCGCCGACGAGCGGCACCGCGCCGAGCGCGGTATCGACGCCCAGATTGCCCACCATCCGCCAGATCTGCCATTTCGACATGCCGAGATTGCGCGCCTCCCAGATCAGATAAGCGCCCATCGTCGCGGTGATCACATCGCCGACGACGGGAACCAGGCCGACGATCGCGTCGAGGCCGACTGGGCGGTTGATGCCGGGAATGACGAAGCTGCGTTCGAGCAGCATTTCCAGCGTCTCGACCCGCTTGCGCAGCGAAGCGGGATCGCGCCGGTTCTGAATCAGCGCGTCGAAAATGGCGTCGGGATTGGGAGTCGAAGGGGCCATGCGGGTCCTTTCAAAAGCGCTCGGGGGTGAAGCGCCACCACATTAATTGGGGGGCGTAATCAGGCGATTCAATGGGTGCGCGCCGCGCGCGTTCGGGCGCAGGCCGGTCAGCCGCTGCGAGGCGACCGACCAGCGGAGCGGCGCGGCGAGCGCGATGAAGGGGGTATAGCGCGCGAGCACCGCTTCGGCTTCGCTGACCTGTTCGGCCCGCTGGCCCGCGTCGATGTTCGCCATCGCCTGGTCGATCAGTTCCTGCGCCTCGCGATTGCACAGCGTGTCGCGCTGGCACGACAGGCGGCGCAGCGCCCACAGCGCGTCGTCGTTCGGCGCGACCTCGTCGATCAGGCGAAGGTCGGATGTCGAGGCCATGTTGACGCGCCGCGTCTCGATCCCCAGCCGCGCGATATCTGCCGCGACATAGGCGTAGAGGATGCGGCCGCCCGGCGTGTCGGGAACCGCGATGCGCAGCGGATCGATCGCACGTCCCCCGCTGCGCCAGGCGTTGACCACGCGCTGCGCCTGCACGAGGCGCGAGGGATCGTCATAATCGTTCCAGGCCGGCGGGATCGGTGCCGGGCCGCCGTCGCGGCGGTGCGCGGTGGGGCGCATCGCGACCTGCGATTGCCATTCGGCGAGCCCGAAGGCGTCGACCAGCCGCTCGCGCCGAATGACGCGCGACAGCGCGTCGCGGTTAGCATCGATTGCGAGAAATCCTTCGGCGCGGGTGAAGACCAGTCCGAACAGCCCCGGCGCGGGATCGACGACCAGCCGCGACCGGCCGATGTCCGAGGCGATGAAATAGGGGAGGGTCGAAAAGCGCCCGCCGAGGACGCCGTCGGCATAGCCGTTCTTGAACCGCGCGAGCGCGCCCTCCGGCGAGGTACCGACAAGTTCGATCGACGCCTTGGGATCGTTCGCCGCCGCCTCCGCCGCGTCGGGATCTTCGGCGAGCGGGTCGGGAACGGGCGACAGCAGCACGGCGCGGCCGATCCGCTTCGCGCGCATGGGCCCCCAGCCCATCCCCTTGTAGACGATCGCCATCGTCGGCTGCGCGAGCAATTCCAGCATGTTCGGCTGCGGCACGGTCAGGCGGATTTCGATTACGCTGTCGGTCATCGCCTTGATCGTGTCGATCTCGGGAAAATCATCCTTGAGCAGGTTGCGGCTGGCGGGCGCGAGATAAGAGCGCAGCGTCGCCGCGACATCCTCCGCCATCACCTTGCGCCCGTTCGTCCATTTGGCCTCGCGGATGCGGAAGATATAGCTGCGCCCGTCGGCGGTGACCGTCCAGCGATCGGCGAGCCCGACGTCGATCTGGCCATCGCCGTCGAAACCGACGAGCCCTTGCGCCGACGCGTCGAGCAAGGCGGCATTGGCGGCCGAGAGTTCCCCGCTCAGCGGCGTGGAAGCGGGGTTGAGCGATCCGATCGCCGCGATCTTCACGGGCCCGCGCGACCCGAACAGCCCGCAACTCGCGAGCGCGAGCGAGGTGGAGGCGGCGAGCAGAAGGGCGACAGCAGAACGAATTGGGCGCATTATGGCCTTATCCTAGGACGGCACCGGAGCGAAGACCACGGCTTTGTCGTATCCGTGGTGGCCGCTCTGTCGGCCGGCGGATCCGGATCGAGCGCGTCAGGCGAGCCGAAACGCGGCCGCGGCGATTCGACCTCCCGATATGACTTTGGTGCGGACGGCGGGACTTGAACCCGCATGTCACTAGGACGGCAGATTTTAAGTCTATCATGGAGACTGTCTGGCTCGTTCTATGTTCACCCCATTGGCAGGCAAACTCACGAGTCGCACCCGCCGATGGGGTGCTGGAACATTCCCGAAACGTCTGTGTAATTCCCGGCGCGATTACACACGGATTGCACCGGGCGCTTTGAGCCACGGCCGGGGTCGCAATGTATCTTATCGAGAATAACGATTGAATTGCGCTCATTAATCGACTTCATCAATGAGAAGGTTTCAGCTATAGGGTTGGGCAGGGGAAGCGAGCGCCGACCGAAGAAGGCCCCCGCTGGATTATCGGCTCAGCCGATCCACTCCGCCAGATCGTCGCGCCGCTTCCCTCAACTCATTGCGCAATCTGGAACCCTTCGGGGATCGGAGGCAAAACAGCCGGGGCATTGCGTCGGCCTTTCTTCGTCGGGCGCTCCGTCGCCAGCGGCTCACCACCGAGGACATGAGCGCGCGCGGCCTTGCGGGCAGCGGTCATCGCTTTTTCTATTGCTTCGGCCTGATCGTCGCTCGGCATCGCCTGATATTCGGGGCTATTGATGACGTCGCCCACCCAGCGGCGTGCGAGCTGGCCGGTGACTTGCTGGTATCGGTCGTAAACCGGCCCGCTCAGCTTTTCGCCCCCGACAGTTCGCGAAGGCGGGGAGACGGTGGCACCCACCCGCAGCGCCTCGTCGGTGATCGCGTCTTTGCGGTCGGTACTGGTCCAGATCGGCGAAATGATATCGGGGCCGACGCCGCCTTCGTTGACGATAGGCTGGCCCCATACATCCCGCTTGGGCAGGAGATTGTCAGACAGGCCGGGGATGCGCGACTGGATATAGCTGAGCGCGTCGGGAGTTTCACGAGCCGTAGGATCGAGCGTGCGCGCAACTTGTGCAACGCCGGTAGGAACAACCGTGCCGAGCGTCCGGTTGACGAACGTGCCCGCGCTCCGGTCAGGGTCTTCCAGCGCCTCGACCAAGCTCGAAATCCCTGAGAGCCACGTCTTGTCCGAAAGCTGCCCCATGATCGAGGCCACGACGCGAGACGCGCCCATTTCGCGCTGCGTGTCCGTCATGCCGTCCTGCAAGGTGGCGAGGTCGGCGGCCGCGCCAATAGTCAGAGCGAAAGGATCAAGCCGCTTGTAAGAATAAAATTTGTCGCCAATCTTGATCGAGTAGGGTTGCCAGCCATCGGCATATTTCAGGCCCTTGGCGTTGCGATCCGAGGGGGCCGCCCCGGTGATCAGACCTTTCCCGGCAAGCTCCGCAACGACCGCCCCGACCGACGAGCCGACAATCGCCCTGGCAATCGCTGTGTCGCGCCGCGCTCCCCCGGCAGCAAAGTCCTTTCGCCATTCGCGCAGCAGGGGCGCCAAAGGCGAACGCTCGACCGAGAATTTCATAAGGTTGGTAGGCGTGCGGACGAACGGCAGGATCAGTTTCAGGACCGGCATGTCATTGGTCATGGCCGACACCTTGGACGCAACCGGGCCAAGCGGGCGCTGAAACGTCAGATAGCGGGCGTAATCCAGAACATCGGCCATCATCTCGTCGCTCGGATTGAAGATCAATTCGGCAGCGCGGTCTTTCGCCTGTTGCCCCTTGAGCCCTTCCTGCCTCGCCTTGCGCATGGCAAGAACATGAAGCTCGGAACGGCGGGCCATAGCCTTGAAAAATTCATCTTCTGCGGTGAGCGCCGAGGAGGGGAGGCGGGCAATCTTCCCCTTGACCCCGCTAATGGCGTGCTGCCCCTGTCCTTCGACTTTGGTAATCATGTCCGAAGGCTCAACGTCGGCAACAGCGTTGCCCCAGCGCTTTGCGGTAGCCCACAGGCCAGAGGGGTCGCCGTCCTGCTTTCGGAACCGCTTGGCGATTTCAATCAAGCCCTCTTTCGCACCCTGCAACATGCCAGTCGCGCGCGCGCCGACTTCTGAGAAGGTGACGCGATCCGCCACCTCGCGCGAGATGGCGCGGCGCGCAGCCCCGACGCTGGCGGCAACAGCGGTTTCGGGAAGCTGACCGATCGACGTGAGGGTATTGGATAGCATATTGACGGCATGGGTTTGCGGGCCGCTCAGGAGCCAATTGTAATATAGCTCAATCGCCTTGTCCCGAAACCGCGGCTTGCTCGCTTTCTCGACGAACAGGTTGAGACTGGCAGGGTCGCGCTCCAGATCAATAATGGCGTCGGCGAGGTCGGCAACACGCTGGCTGCCGCCGTGCCGGTTAACCAGCGCCTCAAGGACGCGGCCGGGGATTTCCTTACTATCGGCGACCATCTTGAATTGAGCCAGCGCGCGCCCAGCTTCCGCCCTGATCGCTGCCCCATGTTCCATAATGGCTGCGTGACGCATGACCGCCTGCATAAATCCGGCTTTCGCCTCAGCGCCGGGATCATCGCCCATGCGCTTTAGGCGCTTCGCCATCTTCACCAGTTCATCAGACGACTTCGCTTCGAGCAGGCGAGCGGCGTAGGCATCTTCGGCATTGTAGGCCTGTCCTTTGCGCCGGGTCAGCAGTTCCTCGACCGTAAGGCCGCGACTCTGTGCGAGCGCCCGCGTTTCGGCTTGAGCGATCCGACCCCTCGTTGCGGCATCGAAACCGCCAGCCACTCGGCGGGCCGATTCAATGGCCCGCTGAATGTCCTCGGACGAATTGAGCTTATCGACGCGAATGTTGCCGACCTTGCCCGCGACGGCATTGCCCCAATCCGCAAACTCGGTGGCGGGCGGGGTGTTGGCAATAATGTCATCAAGGGTTGCAGGCTGGCCCATGTCCTCAGCCAGCGGCGCGCCTTCCTGCCGCGACCGCTCGACTGCAAGCCGCTGATCGCGGGCTGCGTTGAAGGCGTCGATCTCGGCGAAGTCGTCGGGCCGGAACGTGCGATTGACCCCGCGATATGTGTCCCCCAAGGCCGTGACAAATTCGTCAATCGTCGGGCGCGTGGCGTGATCGGGGAAATATCCCGCTTCCCATGCCCGCTGTGCCATATCGTCAAGCGTGCTGCCGCTCTCGTCGTTCAGGAGCGGGCCTAGACGATTCTCGCCCCCGGCAAAGTCATCGCCCTTGCGTGGAGCGTTCGACAGCCCAGCGGCCTTTAGCTCGCCCCGGAAGTCCGCAACGCCCCCTTGCGAACGTACATAGGCCGCCAGATCAAGCGGGCCTTTCCGGTTCAGCATGTTGTCAGGGTTCGCGCGCGAGGGGAATTGCCGCGTCTCAAGATAGTCACGCTCGCGGGCGGGCTTCACTTCGGGGTAAGGCCCTTGGCCAAGCTGCGCGGCCTCTTCGGGGGTTAGCTCATCGCGGGGGCGCGGCAGTACGTCGTTAGGACGCACGTCCGCCGCATTCGCCCGCAACATCGCGTCCGTCGGCCCGTCGAGCAGGCGCGTGGTGCGATTGGCGTTGACGTCGATCACATCGGGCAGGCGGGGGCCGTTGAGGACCGGGGCGCTCTCGGCTGCCATATCTGCCCGCATGATCGGGCTAGCGGGCGAAGGGGTCTCGACTTGGAACCCCGGAGGAATGGGCGGGAGATCGTTCGCCGCCTCTGGTAGCGCTCGCCGGGTAAATTGGCCCACAGCCTTGCCAAGAACGGGTGCGGCAAGATCGATACCCTTGCCGATAGCGGCGCCGCCGATGCCGCCGCCTATCGCGTTCAGGGGCACGTTCATCAGGCGAGTGCCTAGACTGCCGTCGCCCGAGCCGAACCCGTAGATACCGCCCTCGATTGCGCCAGCCTTCGCGAACCCGGAAGCCCCACGAACCCCAGCCGAACCGGGGATGAAAATCCCGCCGACAATCTGGCCACCGAGACGGGCATAGGGGTGCCGCGTCTCGTCATAATCAAGGATCGATTCGTTCTGGCGCCAGTTGTTGTTCACGATGTCCAGAAAGGGCCGGTCGCTGTTGTAGATCGTTTCGCGGTGCTTGAAGCCCTCAGACCCTCCAGAAACGCTCTGTGCCGCTTCCTGCATCCATTGCGGGGCAACCGTATCCACCAGCCCGCCGACCTCGCCAGCAATGCCCAGCGTGTCGATGAACCCGCGACCGGCAGCACCGCCCGCGCCGTCTCCGGGGTTGATGATCGGGATCGGGATGTTCGGGTTGCCGCCTTTGGCCTTCGCTTCCACGAACGCGCGCAGGTCGCGGGGATCAAACGTCATCCCGTACTGCTCGCCCCACTTCTGAATTGCCTCAGGGCTAGTTGCCGATTGCAGGAACGAATTATACTCCTCCCGAATCTCGGGGCGCATCCCGGCAAAGGCGCCTTCCATCTTGAAATCGCGAAGGGTCTGCGCATCCCAGCTCGAATAGTCGAGCGCGCCATATCTCTCGCCGTTGCGGATGCTCTCGATGAACTTTTCATCGGCGGGTGTGGAGCCCTGATAGCCCTTGGCTTTCCAATAGGCATCAAGATCGGCCTGGCTGAAATTCTTGTCGCCTGCCTTACTGGCTAGGAAGCCGTAAAACTCCTGTTCCTGCTCGTTAGTCAGGCGCTTGAAGTCGGGCCGGAAGTCGGGAAGATCGCTGTTGAACTGGACTTCCTCGTCAGGTCGCAGCTTGAGATTCCATCGATCGGCAAGCCGATTGGCGCGGGGGGTGATGGTTTGCGCGCCGTGACCGCCTTGCAGATTGAGACGGCCTAGGCGCTCGCTTTCCATGTACGCCGCACGGCGCTGGGGATCGTCTTTTAGATACTCAGGCGCGGCCAAGCCTTGCCCGCCCATCAGGAGCGAGTTGACCGGATCGACCCCGTTATTCTGGAGGGACACAACAGGGCGGCCATAAGTCTCGCGGCCAATCCCGAAAACCGAAGTCTTGGGAGTAATGAGCCCATCCAGCGCCGTCGTTGATTGCTGGCCTATCGCGATAGGGCCGCGACCGGGGCGATAGCCGAATTGCCCGCTCTCCCAAGCATCATAGCCGAGCACGCGCGCGTTACGTTGCGGCGTGCCATTGGACGGCGCAAGCCGGAGCGTGTCGCCGTCCACAACCTCGCCGGTCGCCTCAAGGCGAAACCCGTTCGGGATAGGCGGAAGCTGGCCATTGGTCGCCGGGCCGAGATCCACGATATCGGAACCCGGATTGTAATCATCCAAGCGCATCTTGCGCGGCTTCGGATTTGGCTGGCGCTCAATCTGGAAACCCGGAGGAAGCGGGGGGAGGTCGCTCACTGAGCGTCAACCCACTTGCCACCGCGAACCACTTGGCGCTTGCCGCCGGGGCCGACGATAACGGTTTCGCCCGGAACGATCTTCGCGCCCCGACCAGCGCCGGAAGGCCGGGGGTGCGTATCGCGGAAGGTCGGGGAGCGACGAAGCGACATGCGGTTGCCCTGCCGTACGCCCTCGATACCGATCCGGTTTTGCTGGCGGACGCCCTCAAGGCCAATCCTGTTCGTCTGCCGGTTGTCCTCTTCCTGCATCGCGTTCGCGGTCGCTGTGGGGCCGCTGTGGCGAAGCACATAGTCGGCCATCAGGGTTTCATATTCCTGCGTCCCCGGCTCTGCCCCGAGCGCAGCCGCATAGTCCTGCGCCTCGCTAGGAGCGACGTAGAGCGTCTGAGATTCCCCGGTGGCCGGATTGTAAGCGAAACGCCGATTGCCCACCGTGGCGTAATCCGGCTGGCTATTCCGATACTGCCATTCCTGCTGCTGTTCGGCGAGGCGGCGTTGGTGATCCGCCATCGCCTGATTTTCCTTGATCCGCGTCATGGCATAGAGCGGCTGTTGCCCGTTGAGGCCTAGCAGGGCATCGCCCACGATCCCGGCGACCATGCGCCAGTCAAAGCCCTTCTTGCCCTTGCCGTTCGCGTCCATCGGGAGCGTGGCACCGTTGGCGATCTTTTCCGACATGGGCAGGCTGGCAGCGTTCCCGAACATGCCGAGCGGGCGATTAGGAGAACCGAGCATCCCGGCGCGCATGGGCGGGGCAGGCAACAGCGGCGCCGTTTGAAGGGGCTGCGTAGTGTCGCCATTGGCAACCCGCGTGCTGTTGCGTGCCAGCGTCTTGGGAAGCTGAGCCATCATGTCGGGGCCAAGGGTCTGTTGCCAATCGGCCGGCGGCGGCGGGGCTTGATCGATCGACGGCGGGGCATTCGGATCGGAAACAGCGGGAGAGGGCGTCAGCGTTCCGGCATATTGCGGCGGCAGGCTCGCACCGGCACGGCTCGGCGCCATCGCATAGGGACGGCGGACAGCGGACCCGAACAGGCCTCGCGAACGGGTCATCGTGGGGAAGGACAGCAGGCCCAGAGGGTCAAGCATGGCAGCTTCATGCGGGGTCTGCGGCTGGCGTGCGGTCATCTTGCTTTAGTCCTTTGCTGTCATTCGAAGGCGGGCGCCCAGTTGGCGCGCTGAATTGCGGCAATTGCCATTGTTTCCGGGTTGGCAGCGCAAGCCGCTGTCGTGAGGCTCGCCATGATCGAATCGGATTCAGCGGGGGGCAGCGCGTCCGTCGCGAGGTCCGCGAGCGCGAAGGCTTCGGCGCGGTAGGCGTTGGCAAGGCCTACGCAATCGGCGGCGTCGAGTATGTCGGCCAGCCGTCCGCAGATCGAGACGACAGCCCCGACGCCTTTCATGTCCCCGGTTGCTGCGACGACGCGGGCCAAGGCCAAAGCCTCAACTGTGGCAATCAATGGGTCGCTCTCGCCGCTGTCGGCTATCGACAGGCAATGATAGACGAGGGTCAAGGCAGCGTGCATGTCACCGGATGACATGCGCTTAAGCCACTCGATTTCGTGCGGGGCGCAGTCCTCCGTCATCGTGCCGGAACCCACTTGCCGCCGCTCAGCACCATCCGTTCCCCAGTCGTCGGGTTGACGATTGTCGCCGCGCCGACCTTTGACCCCTTGCCACGCTTCCCCTTCTTGCCCCCGCCAGTCCCGGCGGCGATGCGGCGTTCGCGCTCAGCAGCCTGAGCGGTGCGCGCATCGCGGTTGGCAATCAGGTTGTCGGTGTTGCGATCCTGCCGCTCGTTATCGGCTTCCATGTCTTCTACGTGGGCCTCTGCCTCGAAGCGTCGGTCGATTGCCGCAAGCTGCTCCTGCGCTTCCATCGCCTGCATCAGAAGCTGTCGGGTGCCTTCGGGGCCGGGATAGTTGGCTGGCACCGTCTCGCGAATGTTGACGCCCAGCGGCGCCAGCAAGGCATCCACCTGCTGCAACGTCTGCTGATAACCGGCCTCGTCCTTCACCAAGGGCAGGCGGGCAACGGCGAAGCGATAGGCCTTGTTTGCATCCTCCAGCCGATCCAGCGCGGCGTCCCGCATTTCGCTATCGATCTTCATTGCTGCCATCGGGTCGATCTTGAGCATCGCCTGAAACGCCCGGTTGCGGGTTTCCATGTTCGGGCTCTGCGCCGCAGTCGCGATTGCGGCTGGCATTGTTGCCGGGGCGGGTGCAGCAGTGGGGGCGGGCGCAGCGCCAAGGTCCGAACTGGGATCAATGCTCTGCAAAGGCTGGCCGCCGAACGAAGGCGTCACAGGGCCGGTTTCGGGCATCCCGTTGGCCCCGCCCGATGCTGTCGACGTCAGCGCTTTCATGGCTTCGGGGCCAAGCCGAGCTTGCCAATCCGAAGGGGGCGGGGGCGCGGCGCTGATCGGAGGAGCGCCGTCGCTCCCGGCAACGCCCTGCGGGACCGCGCTGAGGGTTGCGCTGTCACGCGGCATCAACGCATTGATCGGCCCGAACGTTGACACGTAGGAGGCCTGTGCGTCCCGATATTGCACGTCGCGTTGGCGGTCCTGCTGCTTTTGCTGGAGCTGGAGCAACGCAACGGCCTTGTCGGGCGCGACCTTGGCAAGGGCATTGATTTGCGCGCTCGCCCCGTTGGGGTCTTGCAGGAGTGCGTTCAGCGCCTCGCCCGTCATCGCCTTGGCACGGCGGGCTTCGCCCTGCTCCCAGCCTTTCAGAAAGGCGGCGCCAGCATCGACAGGCTGTAGCAGTCCCCAATTGATTTCGGACATTCGTGAGGCTCCTAATGGATTGTGGGGAGAAGCGCCGTCCCGTCCTCAACCCCGAGAGACGAGGCGAGGTAGAAGGCGACAGCCGTCAGACCCTGAGGATTGCGGGCGTTCTCGATGATGGAAGCGGGCGCGGTCTCGATTTCGTCGAGAACGTCGCAGGCCGATAGGTCGTAGTGATCGGCAATCACCCCGGCGAAATGGAACAGCGCCAGATTGTCCCAGTGCCGGTTTTGCATCTCGGCCTGCTCGATCATTGCCCGAAACATGCGGGCAAGGGGGCCGTCAGTGGGGATAGCCTGCAAGATTCGCCTCCCGGATGAATAGGCGCCGACCAGCGAGCGCGGGGCATGGAACAAGGGGCGGGTGGCGTCGTACCCCTTGCCAATAATCTTTGATTTCGCTGATCGACGCCATGCCGGGAAAGGTATCATAATACCGCCGACTGTCAAGGAATCGGCACGCCATATGCCACTAAAATCCTAGGTTTTCTGCCGCGCTGGCTAAGGTATCGCGCGCGTTTCTATATATTAGAGAAGGGACGCTTGCCGGTCGGATAATCGCCCCCGCTTGCCAGGCGCCGGGGTCCAGGCGCATAAGGCTTCCATGAGGGGAATTGGGATCACCGTTGCAATCATGGTTGCGGTCGCAGGCTGTAGCGAAGCGCCCGCATCCAAGGACACGCATCGCCGCGTAAGCGAGAACGTCGTAAAGGTGATGTGCGACAGCGATCCAGAAGAACGGGCGCAGGCCCTTTCCCGCGTTGTCGAGTTGACGAAAGACGTCGGAGATTCGCCCGAACAGGCGGTTTATGATGAGGCGTCAACCTACGCTGACGACGGCTGCCCTAACGCGCCGTCACTTTGATCTAGCCGCGCGCTCGATGCTCCAAAGTGGACTAAAGCCCCGAGCCAACGCCCCCACACGTCGCGGCCTGCTGCGGTCAACGGCGCGGGTCGCGAGCGCCGTTCCCCCCGACAGCACGGCAGATTGATTCAATAGGTTTGCGCGCCGGTCAAGAGCCGCCGACGTCATGCTTGAGCTTGAGCGCGTCGTCGATCTCGACAACGGCGCGGATCGCGAGCGCCTCATCAGGCGAACAGTCGGGGTCATTGAGTAGCTGACGGCAAATTGTGACCAGCTCGTCCCCCATAAACTTGCCGCGCCAATCCTCGAATTTCGGATGGTCCACAACGGACGCGTCATTCACGCGGTTGAACAGCGCCCACAGCGCCGCAGCGGCAGCATCAGCCGCCGCCCTCGCTGCTGAACCGGGATCGGTGGCGCGGGCTTTGAGATTGCGGCGGTAGCGGGCCTGCCGCTCAGCGTTCGATAAAACCATGACCGTTACATAACGGAGCGGAGCAGTCGGCGCAATAGCGTTACGTAACAGGGTTGACTGCTATCGTTAATGGCGTTACGTAACGAACTGCCAAGGCCAGAATCCGAGGCGGGCCGAGGAACGGACGGCAATCCGAACCCCAGCCCTATCGCAAACCCTGACCTAGAGGGAATGACGACATGAAAGCTGATAGCACCAGTGCGCCCGAACGCGCCACCACGTTAAGCACGAAAGAAGCATGGGACGCGGCGTTCGCAGCATGGGAGGCCGCCAAAGCCGCCTACGACGCAGCCGCGAAACTCCACGATGACGACTTCGCCGCCGCAAAGGCGCAGGGCCGCCCGTTTGACGATGACCTCGCCAAACAATGCGACGACGCTGGCACCGTCGAGAGCAACGCACGCTTTGCCCTGATCCAGACCCCCGCGCCTGACTTCCGCGCGCTGCTCCACAAGACCAAGCTGCTCTGGGCGCGAGAGGATGCGACTGGCGAGCGCGAGGAGCATACCGAAGGCTGGCACCGCAAATACCCTGACGCGGTGATTGCCGACATGGTGCGGCTGCAAGCCGAATATGCGGAGGCATGGCTGGCACCGTGGGAACGGGACGGCGGCGTTGCCCTCGTTTGCCCTGACGGCAAGCTGCATCTGTCCTTCCCGACCTATGAGCTTTCGCCCCGCTATGTCGCGCCCGCTGATCACATGGACGAGAGGTTCGCACAGGACTTCATCAGCACAAACGCCCAGCACTACCATTCGACCATGAACGCGCGTGTCGATGCGCTCAAGGCCGTTCCGGGCGGCGTCGATATGGTCAAGGCCCACATCGCTGCCAAGCGGAGCATTTGGGCATGAGCGCGCGCCGGGAAGCCGAGAGCCCGTTGATGACGGCAAAGGCATGGGCGGCCTGTCTGTTCGTCTCATGGCTGGCAATGCAGACCGTCGATCTTGCTTTCTCGGTGCTGCAATGAGCGCGCTGTCCATTCGTATCGGTCGGGGGGCTTCGCGGCTCCCCGCCGACATCGCCCTTGCGCTCATCCCGTCGCTGCCGCGACCGCACCTCGAGCGACTGGTTCAATCCCTCATCGATCGCATGGACGAAGCCGACGGCGATCCTGACCTTGAGGACGCGCTCGACAGCGAGGACGACGTGCCCACCGAGCTTGCGCTTGCTGTAGCCAGTGACGGGCCGGGGTGCGCCATTTCGGACAGCTACGGCATTGACGACGAGGACGGTTGCAACATGCCGTCGTCATATGCCCACGCCGAACGTGGCCCCGGCTGCACAATCAGCGATCCCGACAGGGGCGCGGACGATGACGGGGAACTGACCGGCGACGAGAGCGAGCGGGACGTGACCCCCGCAGGGCGGTTCGGATGAGCGCCGCCGTCGTGAAGCTGCCCACGGCAGCACCGCGCAAGGTCGATAATGGCCGATGGGCGCAGCAGCGGCGCGCGGGCATGGCGATGCGCGAGCAGCAGGGGGTTTTTCACTTCCCGCTCCACCACGACCGCGAAGCCGTCATCAAGGCCGAGCGGCTGGCGGACTTCATGGAAGCCAATCTGCCCTTGCGCGCCGAAATGGCCGTGATCCTTGGGCTGGTCCAGATACTCTCCCCGGATCAGCTAGAGCGCCTTGTCAGTCACGTTATGTCCAGCGCTGACGCTTTGACACTGGTCGAGCTGGCGCGCGCAGATCAATGCACCAGGCATCTGGTTTGGGCCGTAATGCAGCGCCGGGGGCTGGTATGATCGGGGACGGCGCACCCGCACCCGGCCTTAACGCGGGCCTCGTCAAGCGCATCAACGCCTTCTTGCGGGAAGCGGATATGCCGCCGAGCGTCTTTGGCCGGTCCGTGGATCGAGACCCGCGATTGGTCAGTGACCTTCGCAACGGGCGCGAAGCCGGTCCTTCCCTTGTTCGGCGCGTCGATGTTTTCATGCACGATTGGCGCAGAGCCTATGAGGCGGGGCAGGTCTACCGCGCCGGGGACCGCCGATGCAGGAGGGAGGCGGCTTAACAATCTCACGCCAGCGTGAGGTTTCAGGGCAGCGGGTTTCGGCTCGCTGCCCTTTTTTCGTCTGTGATGTGACAAAGCCCCAGCCATCTCTGGCCGGGGCTTTTTGACAAAAAGGCCAACAGCTTGTCATCGCCAGATGGCCCCGCCTAGCAAGCTAGGACTTAAGCCTGATGCCGCGAGGCAGCGCAGGAACGACGTCAATATAAGGTTGATTCGGTTAATTTTCAACGTCGAACCCAAGGGCGCGCCGGACGCAGTTTCTAACCTCTTCTAAATCCTCAGGGTTCAGCCGCATGGAAATGAATTTCCGTCCGCTATCATATGCAACGCGCTGCTCGTATGGCATTGTTAGCCTAGAAAATGCCACTGTAGCGAGCATGTCGCATTTCGCCCACTTTTCTCGGCCCTCATATTTGGGAATGTCGCGGGGCAAGGTTACGAGATGGTGATACTCTTCCACGGGTTGCGGAGGTGTCGTCGACAGCGGCACGACAGTGCAAAGATTATCACGACGCTTCAAGCGCGGCGACACCACGACACAAAGACGTATTTTGGTCATCTCGGGCGCGCGAAACCCGCTGTCGTAGTTGCAAATCAACACCGTCCCGATCTCGGGATGAACCGTAAGAGCCACCTGATAATCCCCTGTCGCCTATTCACTTAATGGGGACAACCTAAAGCATCCGCAACATTTCGGCACTTTAACGATTTCTGGCTCAATTACGGCGCGGTTGCTCACGCGCGAGGGACTTCGTCGCCTTTCGAAGCCAGATAGCTGGCAAGAGGCACCCACGTCGCCCGCCATGCCTTGAACGCGGCTTCATCGGCCGGTGCATGTCCGGCATCGCGCAGAGCCTTTCCGCGAGCAGCGATCCGCGCCTGTAGATCGTTGTCGGCTTCCTGCGCAGCTTCGAGGCTGGCAAACGTCTCTTCGTTGATGTTTTCAGGATCGGCGGTGATGAAGCGCATCAGCTCGCCGTAGGCCCAAGCCTGATTGCGAAACTCGTCCAGCAGAGCGCGGTCGGTGGGATCGTCGCTGGCGATGATGTAATCAACCCATCCTGTCATCATCGCGGGATATCAAGGGCGGCCTAGGAGTGCATCAGGAGATGGAACCAGCGCGGTCCCTTTTACGGTGTCAAAAAATTTAGCGCCGCGGCGCATCGCAATACGCTTCCGAGATACGGCGCACCCCTTTTTATGGTGTCCGAAAATTCTGCGCCGTGGCGGGTGCAACGCGCTTCCGAGACACGCCACGCCCCCTTTTTAGGGCCTGCAAAAATTCCATCCGATGCGTTCGGTGATCAACTGCAACCCCAGTTCGACAGGCGGCGGCCCATCGCGCTTTACCGCCTCGTTGAATTGCGCGCGCGTCATGCCCCGCAGGCGCTCCATCGTCCACACGCCAGCCGGAGCCGCGCCCAATTCAGATTCGTTCATGGCTTCGCCCCTTCGATGTAGCCCGCCCGTGTTTCGCACCATCGGACAATATCCCGGCAGAGCCTCCGACGCTGGCGCAGTTGCTTCGCCTCCCGCTTCGTCTTTGCCGCCGCAATCTGTTCGTCGAGCTTCGGGATCATGGCGCGGCAATCTTGAGCCATCGCATACCCATGCTGGCGGTCTCTCGTGTTGTCAGCCATGCGATGCTCCCTTGTGCTGCGTCTGATCGACGACGGGAAAGCCGGTGGCCTCTGCCAACAGGTGCGCCGTGTCGAACGCGCCCCGGTGGCTGGTGTATGTCGAAGGGCGGACGAACGAGGGCGGCAGGGCATCTACCGGATCGACCCCGACCCGGTAGAAGCTCCCCGCGCGTGAGATGGTCACGCGGCCCACGTTATGCCGCCTGCTCGAACAGATCGCGCTGGCCGTCCTCGACGGGCGGACGCAGGGCAATGTCTTTCCAGACCGTGACCGTCACGCCATGCCCGCCATCGCGGCGACCATCACCGAAGATCAGGCCTTTCTTGTGCAGGCCAGCGAGGCGGGCGCGGATGATGTACAGCTCGATGCCAGTAGCTTCCGCGACTTCATCGCTGGTTGCACCGACAGCGCCGCGCTCCCGTATGAAATCCATGCAGAGGCCTTCCTGCGTGGGCTTTTTGGGATTGGCCGCTCTGGCGCCATCCTTTGACGCCTCGCTGTGTCGCTGAAAGCCGACGCCCTCGTCGGGATAGTCGGGCAGATCGTCGTCATCATGCATGGCGGCCAACCTTTCCTGCCTTGTCGATCGCTCGCGACGTAATGCGGTCGATCCACGCCATCTGCGCTGCCGAAGGGCGCTCGATCCGGCACATTTCGCCCAGGAATTTCCGTTCCTTCGGGCCGAGGGTTGCAGCGAGGGCCATCAGCCAGCGCGCGGTTTGCTGGTGCGGGGCGGTCATGCGTCCACCTCCGCGCCGATCCCCGCCCTCTCGGTCAAGGTCTTGAGCCAGTCCGATTGAGCAGGAGACAGGGGCCGGTCGGGCAGGCCGACGACTTGGCCAAGGAACTGTGCGGCTTTCCATGAAAGCCCGTCGTTCCGGTTCCAGAGGATTTCCTTTGCCGCATCACGCGGCGACAGTTTCGTTGCGACGTTCATTTGCGATATTCCCTTGAGGATGCAGGGCGAACGGGAAGGCTGGCCGCATCGCGGTCAGAGTATCGGCGCCCATGTCGGTTTGAATCGGCCCACGCATCGCGGGCCATCAACAATGCGTTGCCCCACCGACGTGCGTCCTCTAGATGAGTCGGGTCGAGAGGGAGATTGCTGCCGAGCAAAGTCTGTTCGACAAGGGGATTGCGTGAGGTCAAGGTCACGCGATCCCCTAGACGTTTATGGGCCGTCGCCCTTTCGTTGCCACCCATGACGCATTACGCCGCTCTGGCGAGAGGCTTGATCGGGACTTCGCCCCGCGCCATCGCCTGACATTCGGCAAAATTGTGGAAGATGCGCCCGCCAACCGAAATCGGCTGCGGCCCCCACCCCTTTGACGCCCACATGGTGACTGTCTTGGTCGTGCGGTTCACCATTTTCGCCCAATCAGCCCGCGTAATGCGGTTGTCGGGGAAGAGGCGGACATTAACCCGCTCGACGCCAATAGCGCTTTCATTGTCCATACTGTGCTCCTCGACCGGCAGCGGGCCGGTATGCCGGTATCAATGTCTAGGTATGCCCGCATAGCGCTTTATAGTTCTAGGTTGGGTTGCGGACAAGCTGCACGCGTGATATTGGCATATCGGTTTAATCACGGTGGCAGGATTGAAGATGAGCGAATCAAAGAGAGGGCGGCCCGCGCTGCCCGTCGAGCAAAAGCGCCAGCAGATCGGCGTGAGAACGTCCCCCGCTTTGAAGGGCAATCTGGAGCAGGCGGCCAAGGCGAACGGGCGTAGCGTCGCGCAGGAGGCTGAGTTTCGCCTGCTCCAATCTTTCGATGATGAGCGCAGAGCTGGCGGGGAACATACCGACCGGCTGTTGCGTCAGGTCGCCGCAGAAATCGAGGAGATCGAGGCCGTAACGAAAAAGCGTTGGTCGAAAGATTTGACGACTTGGGCGGCAGTCGCTCGCATGTTCGAACGCGGCCCCGTGCGTCGTGCAAGACCGGACAGAACCAGCGACGACGAAATCATTATGGAGGCCTTCGGGCGCTTGCATCAAGCAGAGCAAGAAAAGCGCGAGCTATGTGCGGTTTTAGGCGCGCATCACATCTACGCCCTTGCGGACCTCCCAGAAGATCAGGCTCCACTCAGACGCGCGGCCGGCGGCATTTTTGGCAGCACGATAAACGCGCTGGCGGTCGGGACCGTACCCCCAGGACCACCCGACAGAAGTCGGGAACGCAAGGCGTTGGCAGCGATGGTGGACGACAAGGACACCGCTGCCGAGTTGTCTAAAGTGATCGACCGGATCGAGGAACTGGACGAGATACACAGAAAAGCGAAGGCCGAATGGGAAGCGGCCCGCGAGCCTTACGACCGGGCCGAGGCGGCGGGCCGAGAGCTTTATCGCCAGATGTGGCAGCGGCGAGCGCAAGAGCTTTTCCAGCAGGGTGATTACAGCCTTATGGGCGAGGCATTCTAATGGCACTCCGGTTCCAGCGTCTCACGCGGCCCGCTATCCGAGCGCTCGACAAGGGGCAGCGCATCAACGAGCATGGCATAACTGCCGAACGCATGGGCAACGGCGATGTCCGGTTCTCGGTCAACATCATGGCCGACGGGGTGCGCGTTCACCGCGTTATCGGTCGCGAGAGCGAGGGCGTGACCCGTGAACAGGCGGAGCGCGCCATTGAAGCCCTGCGGACCAAGGCAAGGGAAGGGAGGCTAGACCTACCAACCGGGCGCAAGGTGCATCGCCTGTTCCGCGAGGTCGCGACTGACTATCTTACCCGCCTCACCGACACGCTAGGCCCGAACGACAAGGGGTTTCGCGATCTGCCGAACAAAAAGCGGCACATTGAGCAGCACCTTATCCCATATTTCGGCAACACACGCGCCGACAAGCTCAAGGACTTCGCGATCAAGCACTATGCCCGGCACCGGGAAGAGCAGGGGGTGAAGCAGGCGACCATCAACCGGGAGCTATCGACGCTCAGCCACATGCTGCGTCGCGCGATCCAGTGGAAATGGATCAAGGCCGAGGACCGCCCGGCCATCACCAAGGGCAAAGAGGCAAAAAAGCCCATCACCGTCCTGACCGCGAAGCAGCAAGCGGCATTGATGAAAGCCGCAGTTGCCGATCAAGACCCCACGACATGGCTGTTCGTCGCGTTCGGCCTCAATGCCGCCATGCGCCACGGCGAGATATTGCGGGTGCGCTGGGCCGATGTCGATTTCGCACAGCGCCGCATCCACATCACCGAGGCGAAAGCGGGGGAGCGGTGGCAACCGATCACTGCCAGCCTGACCGCCATGCTGGAGCGCGAGCGCGGGCAGCGCAACGATTCGGATGTCTATATCTTCCCGACGACCCGGAGCGATGCGAAGCGCCCCCACCGATGCAGCATGGCGAAGCAGTTTGCCCGTGCGGTCAAGAACGCTGGCCTCAGCACAAAGAAGGTGACACCGCACGTCATGCGACACACGGCCATCACGGCGCTGGTTGCCGCCAAGGTGGACTTGCCGACCGTGCAGCGGATCAGCGGCCATAAGACTATGCAGATGGTCCTCAACTACACGCACATCTCTGACAGCCATGTTGATGCCGCCATCGACGCCATCGACACCGGGAATCTTGACGCGGTTACACCAGAACTACACACGGCGCCGAAAAGGGCCGCGAACAACGCCGCATAGGGGAGGCCATTTCTCCCCTATTATCAATCTGGTGCGGACGGCGGGACTTGAACCCGCATGTCACTAGGACGGCAGATTTTAAGTCTGCTGCGTCTACCGATTTCGCCACGTCCGCTTGGCTTGCGGGTCAAGCCGATGGTCCGGTGGAGGTCAAGCGATGTTTGCGGCTTCCCGCTGCGCGGCCGCTCGGCTAGACGCGATGGCATGACTGCCGTCCTCGACATTTCCGGCCTCGGAAAGACTTACAAGAGCGGGCACCAGGCGCTGGCCGGTGTCGACCTTACCATCAACAAGGGCGAGATTTTCGCGCTGCTCGGGCCGAACGGCGCGGGCAAGACGACGCTGATCAGCATCGTCTGCGGCATCGTCACGCCGAGCGCGGGGACGGTGACCGTGGGCGGGCACGATCATGCGCGCGATTATCGCGCCGCGCGCTCGATGATCGGGCTGGTGCCGCAGGAACTGCATACCGACGCGTTCGAGAAGGTAATCACGACGGTGACCTTTTCGCGCGGGCTGTTCGGCAAGCCCAGCGATCCGGCCTTCATCGAGCAGTTGCTCAAGGATCTGTCGCTCTGGGACAAGCGCAATGCGAAGATCATGGAGCTGTCGGGCGGCATGAAGCGCCGCGTGATGATCGCGAAGGCGCTGAGCCACGAGCCCGATATCCTGTTTCTCGACGAACCCACCGCGGGTGTCGACGTCGAGCTGCGCCGCGACATGTGGAACATGGTGCGCGGTCTTCGCGAGCGCGGCGTCACGATCATCCTGACCACCCACTATATCGAAGAGGCCGAGGAGATGGCCGACCGCGTGGGGGTGATCAGCAAGGGCAGGCTGATCCTTGTCGAGGAGAAGGAGGCGCTGATCAAAAAGCTGGGGCGCAAGACGCTGACCCTCAACCTCGCCGACCCGCTGGATGCGGTGCCCGCCGAACTGGCCCAGTGGAATCTGGTGCTCGCCGGCGAGGGACATGAGCTGGTCTATGAATTCGACAGCCAGGCCGAGGCGACGGGCGTGCCGTCGCTGCTGCGGCGGCTGAGCGACCTCGGCATCCAGTTCAAGGATCTCCACACCGAACAGAGTTCGCTCGAGGATATCTTCGTCGGGCTGGTACATGAGACGAAGACCGAGGAACGCGCCGCATGATCAAGAATTTACGCGGCATTCGTGCCATCTATCTGTTCGAAATGGCGCGCTTCGGGCGTACGTTCTGGACCAGCCTGATGCTGCCCGTGATCACGACGACACTCTATTTCGTTGTCTTCGGCTCGGCGATCGGCAGCCGGATGAGCGACGTCAGCACCGTGCCCTATGGCGCGTTCATCGTGCCGGGCCTGATGATGCTGACGATGTTCACCGAAAGCATCAGCAACGCGAGCTTCGGCATCTATATGCCCAAATGGACGGGGACGATCTACGAGATGCTATCCTCGCCGATGTCGCCGCTCGAACTGCTGATCGCCTATGTCGGCGCGGCGGCGACGAAATCGGTGATCATCGGTGCGATCATCTTTGCGACCGCGCATTTCTTCGTCGATGTGCAGGTGGCGCACCCGCTGCTGATGGTCGCCTTCATGATCCTGATGGCGGTGACTTTCTGCCTGTTCGGCTTCATCATCGGTATCTGGGCGCAGAGTTTCGAGCAGTTGCAGGTGATCCCGCTGCTCGTCGTCTATCCGCTGACCTTTCTGGGCGGTGCTTTCTATTCGCTCGACATGCTGCCCGCGGCGTGGCGTGCGGTCACGCTGTTCAATCCCGTCGTCTATCTGATCAGCGGCTTTCGCTGGACCTTCTTCGGGCAGGGAGATGTCGGGATCGAAGTCAGCATGGGGGCGGTTGCGCTGTTCCTGGCGCTATGCCTGGCGGTGATCTTCTGGGTGTTTCGAACGGGTTACCGCCTCAAGAATTGAGACTGCGATCCTGCCTCTTCCGCGGCATTGCCAGGCGCGAAGCGATGCGTCGATCCACGGTGTGCGCTCACCGTTCGGGTTGCTTCGCCCGGCTTTCGCCGGGTTCGCAATGACGAAGGTTTGAGACGCGCGATCAGTCGTTCAGACGCTCGCGCATTTCCTTGCCCGGCTTGAAATAAGGGACTGCCTTGGCTTTCACAGCCACCGGAGCGCCGGTGCGCGGGTTGCGGCCGGTGCGCGATTCGCGGGAGCGGGTCGAGAAGGCCCCGAAGCCGCGGAGTTCGACGCGGCCGCCTGCGGCCAGTTGATCCACGATCGAATCAAAAAAGGCGTCGACGATGCGTTCGACCTCTTCAAGGCGCAAGTCGCTGTTTTCGCTCGCGATCTTTTGAACCAGTTCCGACCGGATCATTTGCTTCCCCTTGACATATCACGCGCACCCCGCGGGATGCAGGCCATCCGGTCTTTGCCGGTTCGGATTGCGTGAGGACCCCTCCCAACGCGGGCTGGAGAGTATCATGAATCACTGTTCGGTCAAAATATATCACTGAAAGAAAAAGGCCCGCGAAGGGACACTTCGCGGGCCTTTTCTGTTGCCTGACGGCAGAGGGACGAAATTATCAGTCCTTCTTGCCAGCCTTCAGCGCTTCGCCGAGGATGTCGCCGAGCGATGCACCCGAGTCCGACGAGCCGTACTGCGCGACGGCTTCCTTCTCTTCGGCGATCTGCATTGCCTTGACCGAGAAGCTGGGCTTCTTCGAACGGTCGAAGCCGGTGACCATTGCGTCGAACTTCTGCCCGACCTGATAGCGCTCGGGGCGCTGTTCGTCGCGGTCGCGGCCGAGGTCGGCGCGCTTGATGAAGCCGGTGGCGCCATCTTCGCCAGCCTGCACTTCGAGGCCGTTGTCGCGGACTTCGAGGACCGACACGGTGACGACGTCGTTCTTCTTCAGCGAGCCCGAACCGGCAGTGTTGGCGCCGCCAACGGCCGGAGCGCCCTTTTCAAGCTGCTTGATGCCGAGGCTGATGCGTTCCTTCTCGACATCGACGTCGAGCACGACGACCTGCACATTCTCGCCCTTGCGGTGGAGGTGCAGCGCTTCTTCGCCCGAGATGCCCCAAGCGATGTCCGACATGTGAACCATGCCGTCGACGTCGCCCGGAAGGCCGATGAACAGGCCGAACTCGGTAGCGTTCTTGACTTCGCCTTCGACGACCGAACCGACCGGGTGAGCCTCGGCAAAGGCGCCCCAGGGGTTCGACTGGGCCTGCTTGAGGCCGAGCGAGATGCGGCGCTTGTCGCTGTCGACTTCGAGAACGATGACATCGACTTCCTGGCTGGTCGAAACGATCTTGCCGGGGTGGACGTTCTTCTTGACCCACGACATTTCGCTGACGTGGACCAGGCCCTCGATGCCGGGTTCGAGTTCGACGAACGCACCATAGTCGGTGATGTTCGTGACCGTGCCCGACAGCTTCGCACCGACCGGGTACTTGGCGGCGACGCCTTCCCACGGATCGCTTTCGAGCTGCTTCATGCCGAGGCTGATGCGCTGCGTGTCGCGGTTGATGCGGATGATCTGGACGCGGACGGTGTCACCGATGTTGATGACTTCGCTCGGGTGGTTGACGCGCTTGTAGCTCATGTCGGTGACATGGAGCAGGCCGTCGATGCCGCCCAAATCGACGAACGCACCATAGTCGGTGATGTTCTTGACCGCGCCTTCGATGATCTGGCCCTCTTCGAGGTTCTGGATCAGGCCCGAACGCTGCTCGGCGCGGGTTTCCTCGAGGATGGCGCGGCGCGACACGACGATGTTGCCGCGGCGGCGATCCATCTTGAGGATCTGGAAGGGCTGCGGAAGGTCCATGAGCGGGCCAACGTCGCGCACGGGGCGGATGTCGACCTGGCTGCCGGGAAGGAACGCGACGGCGCCGCCGAGATCGACGGTGAAGCCGCCCTTGACGCGGCCGAAGATAACGCCTTCGACGCGGGCTTCCTTGTTGAATTCTTCTTCCAGGCGGTCCCAGGCGGCTTCGCGGCGAGCGCGGTCGCGCGACAGCATGGTTTCGCCATTGGCGTTTTCGACGCGGTCGACATAGACTTCGACTTCGTCACCGACCTTGAGGTCGGCCTTCTGGCCCGGCATCGCGAATTCGCGAAGCGGCACGCGGCCTTCGCTCTTCAGGCCGATGTCGATCACTGCCAGGTCATTTTCGATCGCGGTCACGGTGCCCTTGACGACGCGGCCTTCAAAGCCGCCATCAGCACCACCCAGCGATTCGTCGAGCATCGCGGCGAAATCGTCGCGCGACGGAAAAGCCGTAGAGGCCATATGGGTTCTTCCTTACTTCATCTGTTCCGGCCAAGCGGTTGGTTCCGCTGGTCTTTTGGCCGATCTGTCCTGCCCGCCGGATGCGATGCAGGACATCCTTCCAGCCTTTGCCAATCGGGGCAGGAGCAAAGCAAAAAGGGCGCGACGAGTGCATCCCGTCACGCCCGACGCTCATGTTCGAAGAGCGGCGGTTTGTCCGTGCCTCGACCGGCCAAAGCCTGTCGGACGGCGGGCATATATGGCGGAGGGTGCGCAAAAGCAAGGCGAAACCTTGCTTTCATCGTCACCCCGGACTTGATCCGGGGTCCATGCCCTCGCCGCTGGAATCGACCCCGGGTCAAGTCAAAGGCGACGAGGAGGGGCGCGCGCCGAAGGTAAACTCCATCGTAAGACCTTGCTTATAGATTATCCCACGCAATCGAGAGGGGTCTCCATGCAGGTGATGTCGCACGGCCAGTTCGCCGATCCGGCGGTCGAGGCGCGATTCCAGGAAACGGCGCGCACGCTGCGCCTGCCGTTCGTGCGCATCTATGGCGTGTTGTTCATGCTGGTGGCGCTGGCCTACACGATCGTCAATCCGCTGCTGGTCAATCCGGTCGATACGGCGAAGCTGGCGGTGCTGTTCGGGGCGATGATCGCGCTCGCGGGCGCCTATATCGCGTCGACCTTCTGGTCGGGCTATATCGCGCGGCCGGGGTTGGATTTTGCGGCCCTGCTCGGGATCGTCTTCCTGCTCGGCCATATCAACCTGATCCTGTTCGACGAACTGATCGACATGCAGGAGGAGATGCACGCGGTCGGGGTGATGAACCGGCTCGGGGTCAGCGCCTTTGCCGCCGTCGTGCTGGCGGGCCGCCCGCGACTCTTCCTGTTGTGGCTCGGGCTCGACCTGTTCGTCTTTCTCGCAACCGTGCTGCCGGTGCAGAGCCATGACGCGGGGATGTGGTACGCGCTGCTCAGCTATTCGAGCGGGGCCGTCATCATGCTGGCGATCAACGTCGCCATCGACCGGTCGAGCTGCGGCGCCTTCGCGCTCGCCGAGGCGCTCGAGGCCGAGCGCCGGAAGAATGAGGAACTCGTCTATAACATGCTGCCGCCCGCCGCGGTCGAGCGCATCCGCGATGGACGGATGGTCGCCGACGCCTATGCCGACGCGAGCGTGATCTTCATCGACATGGTCGGCTTCACCAAACTCGCGAAGCGCGTGTCGCCGGGGCATCTGGTCGAAGTGCTCAATGCCTTCTTCAACCATGCCGACGCCTGCGCGGCAAAGCATGGGGTCGAGAAGGTCAAGACGATCGGCGATGCGTATCTCGCGATCGCGGGTGGCAATGTGACGAGCGGGAACAGCGCCGATTCCGCCATCGCCTTCGCGCGCGATGTGCTGGCGGGCGTCGCCGAGTTGCAAGCAGTGGCGGGCACCGACGTCGGCCTGCGCGTCGGCATCCACAGCGGGCCGGTCGTCGGCGGCGTCATCGGCGCGACGCGGATGGCCTATGATTATTGGGGCGAGACCGTGAACATGGCGGCGCGGCTGGAAGGCACGGCGCCGGTCAACGGTATCGCGATTTCGGAAAGCACCTGGCTGCGCGCCAAGGATCGCGCCGCTTTCGGGCCGCCGCACAACGAGATGCTGAAGGGCATGGGCGAGACTTGCGTCTATCACGCCGGGCCTGCCCCCGAGCGTCAAACGCTGCCCGAGATCAGCTGGGTCGCCTGACCCTTTCCTCGACGAAGGCGATCGCCGCCGCGATCGCTTCGTTGATATCCATATCGCTGTTGTCGAGCAGCAGCGCGTCGTCGGCGCGGAGCAGCGGTGCGTCGGCGCGGCCGGTGTCGCGCGCGTCGCGGGCGTGGACGTCGGCGAGGACCGCGTCATAGGTCGCATCGACCCCGCGCGCGCGCATTTCGGCATGACGACGGCGCGCGCGTTCTTCGGGCGAGGCGGTGACGAACAGCTTGGCGTCGGCGTGCGGCGCGATGACCGTGCCGATATCGCGCCCGTCGAGCACCGCGCCGCCGGGCTGGTTCGCGAAATCGACCTGCCGCTGGAACAGCGCCTTGCGTACCGCCGGGTGGATCGACACGCGGCTCGCGAGGCCGCCGGTGCTTTCGTAGCGGAGTGCGGGATCGTCGAGCAGCGTGTCGGGGAAGTGGCAGGCGGCGAGTGCGTCGGCGGCGTTGTCGGGATCGCCGTGGCCGAGCTGCGTCTGATAGCCGACCGCGCGATAGAGCAGCCCGGTGTCGAGTACGGGCAGGCCGAAATGGGCGGCCAGCGCGCGCGCAATCGTGCCCTTGCCCGACGCGGTGGGGCCGTCGACGGCGATGATCACGCCTGCAGCCCTTCGAGCAAAGCCTCGAAATTCGGGAAGCTGGTCGCGACGGGCGCCATGTCGTCGATTTCGACCGGCGCCTTGCTGACGAGCCCCGCGACCGCAAAGCTCATGCAGATGCGGTGGTCGAGATGGCCGGCGATGGTGGCCCCGCCGGGCACCGGGTCGCCGCCGGTGCCGTCGATGATCAAGCCGTCCTCGCTTTCTTCAACCCGCGCGCCGATGGCCTGCAGACCCGCCGCCATGACGGCAAGGCGGTCGCTTTCCTTGACGCGCAGTTCGTCGAGGCCGGTCGTGACGGTGCGACCCTCGGCAAGCGCAGCGGCGATAAAGAGGATCGGGAATTCGTCGACCATGCTCGGCACGACGGCCGGGTCGATCTCGATACCTTTCAAGGCACTGTGGCGGACGCGAAGGTCGGCAACGGGCTCTCCGCCGACTTCGCGCGCGTCGAGCAGGGCGATATCGCCGCCCATCGCCTGCAGCACCTCGACGAGGCCCGCGCGCGTCGGGTTGAGCCCGACATTCGCGATGGTGACGTCCGATCCGGGGACGATCAGCGCGGCGACGATGAAGAAGGCGGCCGACGAGGGGTCGCCAGGCACGACGATCGTCTGCGGCTTGAGTTCGGCCTCGCCGCGGATGCGGATGTGGCGCGTGCCGTCGGTGTCGGTCTCGACGGTCAGGTCGGCGCCGAAGCCCCGCAGCATCCGTTCGCTGTGATCGCGCGTCGGGACGGGCTCGATCACTTCGGTGATGCCGGGGGTGCTGAGGCCGGCGAGCAGCACCGCGCTCTTCACCTGCGCCGACGCCATCGGGAGACGGTAGGAGAGAGGAACGGCCGGCGCGAGGCCTCGCACCATCAGCGGCAGGCGGCCGCCCGGCGACGCGCCGATATCGGCGCCCATCTGTGACAGCGGATCGATCACGCGGCCCATCGGGCGGCCCGACAGGCTGGCGTCGCCGATAAAGGTGGTGGTGATCGGGTGGCTCGCGACCAGGCCCATCAGCAGACGGGTCGAGGTGCCGCTGTTCCCCATGTCGAGCGCTTTGCGTGGCTGGAGCAGCCCGCCGACCCCTACGCCGTCGATGACCCATTCGCCATCGCCCCGCCGCTCGATGCCCGCGCCCATCGCGCGCATCGCGGCGGCGGTTGCCAGAACATCGTGACCTTCGAGGAGCCCGGTGACGCGACTGGTTCCGACCGCGAGCGCCGACAGCATCAGCGAACGGTGCGAGATGCTCTTGTCACCGGGAATCGCGATCCTACCTTTGAGCGGAGCGGAGGCGGAAAAGCGGCGCGGGCGGGCGGTCTGGTCTGTCATGGCGTGCGGCTTTTGACAGCGGGCAAACAATCTGGCAAGGCGCACGCCAATTTGGCGGATGGCCCTGTCGGCGCTGTCTCTCTTCCGAAATTCCTATCCTTTCTTCAGAGGTTTACGAGGCTGTTATGGTAAAGGCTGAATGGGGCGCGAAGCGCAGCTGCCCGAAATGTGCCACCCGATTCTATGATCTGACCAAGGACGATCCGGTCACCTGCATCAACTGCGGTTATGCATGGCTGCCGGAATCGGTCCTGAAATCGAAGCAGCCGATGCCGTTCGAGGAAGTCGAAAAGCCGGGCAAGGTCGCGGCCGAACCGGCGGCGGATGACGATCTGGATCTGGACGTCGATGTCGATGAGGACACCGATTCGCCCGATAACGACGTCGATCTGGGCGGCGACGACGATCTGGGCGTCGCGACCGGCGACGACGAGGACGAAGAAGGCTGATCTTCTGGAGTTCGATACGCAGGGGATCAAAAAAGCGTCCTCGAACGCATTTGGCCCCTTGCATAACGGACGCGCGCTGGTAAAGGCGGCGTCCCGGTCGCACTAGCCAAGAATATTGGCCAGGGCGATCCTGAAAATGGCACGGGGCCTTAGCTCAGCTGGGAGAGCGCTACAATGGCATTGTAGAGGTCAGCGGTTCGATCCCGCTAGGCTCCACCATTACAAAAGGCCCGCGAAAGCGGGCCTTTTTTGTTGCGTTGACTGGAGCGGCTATTCCGCCGCCTCGTCCTTCTCGAACAAAGGTTCGAGCTCGATCGGGTCGGCGAGGGTAATGCGGTCGAGGATCGAGGCGGTGTCGTCGCGGACCTTCAGCATCAGGCTGCGCAGCCGGCATTCGGCTTCCGGCAGGCAGTTCTTGCAATGCTCGTGCGCGTTGCGCGCGGCACAGGGGACGAGCGCGAGCGAGCCGCGCGTCAGGCGGACGAGGTCGCCATAGCTGATGTCGATCGGCGGCAGCGCGAGCTGGTAGCCGCCGTCGCGCCCGCGCTGCGAGATGAGCAACCCCTCGCGCGCCATTTCGGACAGGATCACGGTCAGGAATTTGGGCGGGATATTCTGCGCTTCCGCAATATCCGCGAGCTGGACCTGCCCCTTGCCCCAGTGATCGGCAAGATGCTGGAACGCGCGGATCGTATAACGGGTCTTTTGCGAAAGCATGGGGCGTTACTGTGACATATTCAGCCTTAATTCAACCTGTCTGCATGACATTTCGCCGGTTGTTGATGAAAATCACAGCAGATGGCATGAATTGATGCGACAGGGGTCGCGAGTTGCCCGATAAGGGTGCGGTGAGGGACGGTTCGATGAAGCACAGATTATGGGGTGCCCCGGCCATGATGGCGGCCTGCATACTCGCCGTGGCTCCGGCGCAGGCGCAGTTCGGCAGCATCTTGCGCAAGGTGACGACGCCGAGCCCGGCGCCGACGTCCAGCGACAGCGACAATGGCGGCTGTCCGAAGGGCAAGAAGGGAAGCGGTGCGGGCCGTGCGATCATCGGCGGCGTACTCGACAGCGCGATCGGCAGCGCGGCGAGCAAGGCCGGCGTCTACAGCTATGTTCCGATCGCCGAGGTCAGCGGCACGCTGACCAACGCCATCGCCTGCAAGCTCGACCCGAAGGAGCAGGTGCAGGCGGCAGCCGCGACCGAGCAGGTGACGCGCAGCGGCGACGTCGGAGAAACCGCAAACTGGACCAGCACGACGCGCGAGAATGTCAGCGGATCGTCGACCGTCGCGTCGAAGAACCAGCTCGCCGACGGCACCAGTTGCATGAACGTTACCGACGTGGTGATCGTCGAGGGCGAGGAAACGCGGGTTTCCAAGAAAATGTGCCGCGGTCCGGGACAGTCGCGCTATGTCCTTGCGGCCTAGGATCGCGCGCGTCGCGCTGGCGGCCGCCTGCCTCGCTAGCCTGACCGGCGCAGCGAAGGTCAAGATGGACCCTGCGAACCCGACCTGTCCGGCCGCGCCCGGCTGGTCGGCGAATCCGACGATGACCTTCACGCCGGCGACCAAGGGCGGCACGAAGGTGCTGCTCGCCGAGGGGCGGATCGATGCCGGCGCCCCCGACCGGCTCAAAAAGGCGCTCGAGGCCAATCCCGATGTCGGCGAAGTCTGGCTGAGCTCGCCCGGCGGCGATGCGCGCGCGGGCAACGCGGCGGGGCGCATCATCCGCTCGAACTTCGGGTTGATGACGCGAATTCCGGCGGGATGGGCGTGTTTCAGCGCGTGCAACTTCATCTTCATGGGCGGACAGCCGCGCGTGATCGATCCCGGCGGGCTGTTCATCGTCCATATGTTCACGCGTACCGGCGATCGCCAGTCGATCGACATGAGCGTAGCGATGGGGACCGACGCGACCAAGGAGCTGATCGGCGACATCGAACAGGATGCCGCACTGCTGGCGAGCGAGGACAATGATTTCCTGATCCGCATGGGGGTGTCGCGCAAGCTGCTGACCGAGGTGATGTACCGGCAGAAGGCGATCGCCAATGCCGAGGACAAGTCGACGCGCCGCTGCCTGACCCAGGCCGAGGTCAAGACCTATAACGTTGCAAATAACAACGAATAGGATAGGCTCTCCGCCAATTCAGGAGAGGCTGCCATGGCCGACATGACGCACGAGCATGCGACGTTCCGCTCGATGATCGACGGAACGCAGGAAGACTGGGACATCATCGCGCGCGAGCAGAAGGAATTCGCGCCGAACAACGGCACCCGCATCCTCGAGCATCTGAAGCTGCTCGGCGGCGATTACGGCGGCTTTCCGGTCGACCGTCTCGAACATTGCCTGCAAACCGCGACCAGAGCACACCGCGACGGCCGCGACGAGGAATATGTCGTGATGGCGTTGCTCCACGATATCGGCGACACGCTGGGCGCGTTCAACCATCCCGATGTCGCGGCGGCGATCCTAAAGCCTTTTCTGTCGGAAGAGAATCTCTGGATCGTCCAGCATCACGGCATCTTCCAGGGCCATTATTTCTTCCACTATATCGGCCTCGATCGCGACATGCGCGACCAGTTCGCCGACAGTCCCTATGCGGCCGCCTGCGCCGAATTCTGCGAGAAATATGACGCGCCGGCGTTCGACCCCGACTACGACACCCTGCCGCTCGAGTTCTTCGAGCCGATGGTAAAGCGCCTCTGCTCTTATCCGCGCACGAGCATCTACAAGAAAGTGATGGTCGAAGAAGCGGCGGAGTAAAATCCGTGCACCCCGGCGAAAGCCGGGGACCACAGGCATTTGCGCCGATGCGCCCCGGCTTACTTGCCCTTGAACTCGGTCTTGCGTTTCTGCTGGAACGCCAGGATGCCCTCGGCGGCATCGGCGGTGCCCCCCGCGATGAACTGGCCCCTGGCTTCGGCGTCGAGCGTGGTCGCGAAATCCTGCGTCAGCCCGTCGCGCAGTATCTTGCGCATCGTGCCGAGGGCGATCGTCGGGCCGTTGGCAAGGCGTGTTGCCAGCGCCTTGGCTTCCGCCAGCAGATCGGCATCCTCGACGCATTTGTAAATCATGCCCCAGTCGGCCGCCTGATCGCCCGTAATCTTCTCGCCCAGCATCATCATCTGCAGCGCGCGCGGCACGCCGACCAGGCGTGGGAGAAGCCACGACGAGCCGCCGTCGGGAACCAGGCCGATGTTGACGAAGGCCTGCAGGAAATAGGCGCTTTTGCCCGCGATCGTGAAATCGCCCGAGAGGGCGAAGCTGCAGCCGACACCGGCCGCCGGGCCATTGACCGCGACGACGACCGGGATGTCGAGATTCGCGAGCGCGAGCAGCATCGGGTTGTAATGCCCACGCAGCGCGTTGCGGCTCCGCGCTCCCCCGCCGACCGCGCCACCACCCGACCGGTCATCCGCCAGATCGGCGCCCGAACAGAAGCCGCGTCCTTCACCCGTGATCAGCAACGCGCGCGCACCGAGGCTCGGCAGATGATCGAGCGCGGCGCGAATATCGTCGGCCATCGCGGGCGGCATCGAATTCAGCCGATCGGGGCGGTTGAGCGTGATCGTCGCGACAGTGTCGGCGATTTCGAGCTTGATGCTGTCGAAGCTGGGGACGTCGGTCATGGGGAAGAAATCCTCTCGGCTGTTCGCTGGTCTTTACCTTTACGTTCACGTAAAGTTGTGGCTTAATTGGCGGACGAACGCAAGGGGTGTTGGATGGCGATGTCCGCGCGGTCTGCTGCGGCCGAAGGGATGCCTCTCGCAGGGTACCGGTGTACGAAAAGCGTCCGGATCTGCGGAATGATACCTCCGGCCCTTGCATCGGTCGGCCGGCGGGGTTTGTTTAATCGTGATGCCAAGTAAAGATCGATGGGGGGGATGCGACGGTGGGGGCGATGGCTGATCTGCACGAGAAGCTCGGCACATTCATGACCCGTATTCTCGGCCGGGGCGCACTGTCGGGCCTGGTTCGGTTGTCGGGCGGTGCGAATATGGAAAGCTGGTCGTTTGACTGGTCGGGCCCGGCGGGATCGGCGGGCTATGTCCTGCGTCGCGCACCGTCGGCGGACTATATGGCGGGCCGGCCCTATGGCCATGCCGACGAGGCCGCGCTGGTGATCGCGGCGCACGCGGCGGGGGTGAAGGCGCCCGAAGTCGTCGGCGTGCTGTCCGATGCCGACGGCATGGGCACCGGCTATGTGATGCGCCGCATCGTCGCCGAGGTGAGCCCGGCGAAGATATTGGCGGACCCGCCGCCGTCCCTGCTCGCCGACCTCGGCCGCGAGCTCGCGCGCATCCACGCGATCCCGCGCGCGGCGATTCCCGCCGCAATCCCGCTGATGGACACCGCCGAGGCGCTCGCGGAGCTCAAGGCGCGGTTCCTGTCCTATGGCGGCGATCGTCCGGCGATCGCGCTCGCGATCCGCTGGTGCGAGGATCATCTGCCCGCGCCTGCCGAGCCCGTGCTCGTCCATGGCGACTATCGCATGGGCAATGTGATGGTCGATCTCGCGAAGGATGGGGGCGGCCTCGCCGCGGTGCTCGACTGGGAGCTCGCGCATCTGGGCGACGCGCACGAGGATCTCGCCTTCGGCTGCATGGCGGTGTGGCGCTTTGGCCGGATCGAGCGGCCCGCCTTCGGCCTCGGCAGTCTCGAGGATTATTTCGCCGCCTATCGGGCGGCGGGTGGCCGCCCGGTCGATTCGGCGCGGTTCCGCTTCTGGCTTGTCTATCGCACGCTCTGGTGGGCGCTCGGCTGCCTGCAGATGGGGCAGGCGTGGCGGAACGGAGCCGACCCGACGGTCGAGCGCGTCGTCATCGGGCGGCGAACGGCGGAGCAGGAACTCGACCTGGTCGAACTCATCGGGGTGGATGCACCCGAAGCGGAGAGGGCGCGGGTGCTGCCGCCGTCGCCCCCGGCCATGTCCGTGCCGTTCGGCGAGCCGACGAACCGCGAGATGGTGCAGGCGGTGCGCGACTGGATCGAGGGTGCGGTCAAGCCGAAGTCCGAAGGCCATGACAAATTCGAAGCGGTGGTCGCAATGAACGCGCTCGGCATCGTGATGCGCGATCTCGATGCCGGCGTGCGCGCGGAGGACAAGGCGCTGTCCGACGCGCTGATGTCGGGCGAGCGAACGCTGGCGGAACCGGGCCTGCTCGCGCGCCTGCGCCGCGCGGCGCTCGACAAATGCACCGTCGACAGCCCGAAATATGCCGCGCTGGCGGCGGCGCGCGCCGCGTGGAACGGATAGGATAAGCGGGAGAGAAACGATGGATTTTGCGGTTCCGGCCGATTTGCAGGCCTATCTGGACGAACTCGACGCCTTTATCGAAGCCGAGATCAGGCCGCTCGAGAATGCCGACGACAATATCCGCTTCTTCGACCACCGGCGCGAGCATAGCCGCACCGACTGGGACAATCAGGGCCTGCCACGGCACGAGTGGGAGCAGCTTTTGCGCCAGGCGACGCGGCTGGCCGATGCCGCGGGCCACTGGCGTTTTTCGGCGCCGAAGAAATATGGCGGCAAGGACGGCAGCAATCTGTGGATGGCGGTGATCCGCGAGCATTTTGCCGCAAAGGGCCTCGGCCTCCACAACGACCTGCAGAACGAGCATAGCATCGTCGGCAACTTCCCCTTCGTCGAGATGTTCGAACAGTTCGCGACGAGCGAGGAACAGAAGCAGGAATTCATCCTCGGCGGCTTCGAGGGCAAGCGGCGCACCGCCTTCGGCCTGACCGAACCCGACCATGGATCGGACGCCACGCATATGGAGACACGCGCGGTGCGCGAAACCCGCGATGGCGTCGACGGCTGGCTGATCAACGGCCGCAAGATGTGGATCACCGGCATGCATGTCGCGACCCACTGCGCGACCTTCTGCCGCACCGACGGACAGGATGGCGATGCGCAAGGCATCACATGTCTGCTCGTGCCGACGGGCACCGAAGGCATGACGGTCGACGAATATATGTGGACCTTCAACATGCCGACCGATCATCCGCGGATGACCTTCAGCGGCGTCTGGGTGCCCGACAGCGCGCGGCTGGGCCCGGTCGGCGGCGGGCTGTCGATCGCACAGAGCTTCGTCCACCAGAACCGCATCCGGCAGGCGGCGTCATCGTTGGGCGCGGCGGTCTACTGCATCGAGGAAAGCGTGCGTTATGCGCGGTCACGCAAGCCGTTCGGCGAAGCCCTCGCGAAAAACCAGGCGATCCAGTTCCCGCTCGTCGAACTCGCGACGCAGGCCGAAATGCTGCGCCTGCTGATCCGCAAGACCGCGTGGGAGATGGACCGCACGCCGCACAAGGAGATCGAGCGAACGCTCTCCGACAAGGTCAGCATGTGCAATTACTGGGCGAACCGCCTCGTCTGCGAAGCCGCCGACCGCGCGATGCAGGTCCACGGCGGCATCGGTTATTCGCGGCACAAGCCGTTCGAACATATCTATCGCCACCACCGCCGCTACCGCATCACCGAAGGCGCGGAGGAAATCCAGATGCGGAAAGTCGCCGCCTATCTGTTCGGCTATATGGGGCCGCGCAAGGGAACGCTGGGGTAACCCACCGAAATTTGCTCAGGAGACCTCGAAGCACCCGGAACTGCAACGCCGATTATCATTGCGAGAGCGTACAATCGATCTGGCGAAACGGAGCGAATTTCCGGACGAAAGATTTGGAGGCCATCGGCGTTCCCGGGCAATATCCTCCCATGTTGTGCAGCGAAGGGCTTGCTATTCGAGTTGGCTACAATTGCTCCGCCGCATGCTCGATGAACGCGACCGCGCACGGCATTGGATGATGCTGCTTGGACGCAAGTCCGCGTCGGAGAAGGTGGCGTCCTTCCTGCTTGAGATGTCGGAACGATTATCGGGGCAGGGGTGTCATGCCTACACGCAGGCCGGGGTCGAACTGCCCTTCGGCCGCCAGCAGATCGCCGACATATTGGGCCTGACGATCGCGACGACGAGCCGTCAATTCACCAAAATGGGCGCCGACGGCCTGCTCGGCCTGCCATCTCGCCGCGAAATCGTGATCAACGACCGCGCGGCGATGGAAATGACGGCGGGCTGACCGGCCGCCGGCGCCAGTTCGGGGGAACTAGAAGCGGAACGCGACGCCGGCGCTGATCACCCAGGGGTCAAGCCTGTGCCGCGTCTTGATCACCTCGGTCGTGCCCGCATACCAGGTTGCGGTCGGGCGCAGGAAATAGCGCTTGGCGTCGAAGGACAGCGCGAGCCCGTGGTCGTTTACCGGAATGTCGATCCCTGCCTGCAACGCCGCGCCCACCTTGTCCCCCATCTTCTGGCGCGTCGCGCCGAGCGAGCGGGTCGTGGCGCCGGGCTTTTCGTCGATGAAGATGAAATAGCTCGGCCCCGCGCCGATATAGGGGCGGATGCCGCCATCCTTGCCGAAATGATATTTGAGGGTGAGCGTTGCCGGGACGATCTTGGCGTTGGAGACGAGCGTTGCGCCATCGAGCGCGCCGCGGCCGTCGACGTCATGCTGCGTCACGCCGGCGATCGTCTCGACCGAGACGGCGTCGGACACGAAATATTCGATCGCGACCGTCGGCGTCACATTGTCGTCGGCCTTGGCCTGAGTTCCGGCCGGCAGGCCGATCCGGTCGGTCTTGACGTCGGTGATCTTGCCGTCGGGCGCCACGTAGGTGGCGAAGATCTTGAACTGCACGTCGCCCGCCTTCGCAGCCGCCTGACCGGGAACGGCGGCCATGGTCGCCAGCGCGAGCAGGGAGAGATAGTCTTTTTTCATAGGTAGGTTCCTCCGTTGACGGGCGGTCTCTGCGCCCGTTGCGGTCGGTTCACATTGATGTGGCGCAACCTTTTCTTTGATCCCGATCAATGTTTTCGGGCGCCACCACGCCCAGAGCGGTTCCGAACCGCGCGGCTTTCGACCGCGCTCGATGGGGACTTGCGATATGGACGGTCTGGTAACGAAAGCGGGCGGCTGGCTGGCGCTTGCCCTGTTGGCGCTGGTGGCGGCGGCGGTTGCGGTCGATGCGCCCTTCGCCGTGCATATGGTGATCGTCGCGCTCGCCTGTCTGATCGCGTTATGGGCGACGGTATCACGTGCCGATTTCGACGGCATCGCGCGCGGGATACTGAAAATGCCCGCCGATCAGGGCGTCTATGACGATGACCCGATCCGCTGGGGCGTCATCGCGACCTTGTTCTGGGGCATCGCGGGGATGGCGGCGGGGCTTTATATCGCGCTGCAACTCGCCTTTCCCGCACTTAACCTGGGGTTCGAATATACCACCTTCGGACGTCTGCGCCCGCTGCACACGTCGGCGGTGATCTTCGCGTTCGGCGGCAATGCGCTGATCGCGACGAGCTTCTACGTCGTGCAGCGTACCTGCCGCGCGCGGCTCGCCTTTCCGACGCTCGCGCGCTTTGTCTTTTGGGGCTATCAGCTCTTCATCGTACTCGCCGCGACCGGCTATCTGATGGGCGTGACCGAGGCAAAGGAATATGCCGAGCCCGAATGGTATGTCGACCTCTGGCTGACCATCGTCTGGGTCGCCTATCTGGTTGTGTTCGCCGGTACGATCGTCAAGCGCCGCGAGCCGCACATCTATGTCGCGAACTGGTTTTACCTGAGCTTCATCATCACCATCGCGATGCTGCACCTCGTCAACAATCTGTCGATGCCCGCCAGCATCTTCGGGTCGAAGAGCTACGCCGCTTTCGCCGGCGTCCAGGATGCGCTGACGCAGTGGTGGTACGGGCATAATGCGGTCGGCTTCTTCCTGACCGCGGGCTTTCTCGCGATGATGTATTATTTCGTGCCGAAGCAGGCCGAACGGCCGGTCTATTCCTACCGCCTGTCGATCATCCACTTCTGGTCGCTGATCTTCCTCTACATCTGGGCGGGGCCGCACCACCTTCATTACACCGCGCTGCCCGACTGGGCGCAGACGCTGGGCATGGTCTTTTCGATCATCCTGTGGATGCCGAGCTGGGGCGGCATGATCAACGGCCTGATGACGCTCAACGGTGCGTGGGACAAGATCCGCACCGACCCCATTATCCGCATGATGGTGATGGCGCTCGCCTTCTACGGGATGAGCACCTTCGAGGGCCCGATGATGTCGATCAAATGGGTCAACTCGATGTCGCACTACACCGACTGGACGATCGGCCATGTGCACAGCGGCGCGCTCGGCTGGAACGGCATGATCACCTTTGCCTGCGTCTATTATCTGGTGCCGCGCCTGTGGGGCCGTCCGCGGCTGTACAGCCTGCGCATGGTCAACTGGCACTTCTGGCTCGCGACCGTCGGCATCGTTTTTTACGCCGCGTCGATGTGGGTCGCGGGCATCATGCAGGGGCTGATGTGGCGCGAATATGGGGCGGACGGCTACCTCGTCTACAGCTTTGCCGAAAGCGTCGCCGCGATGCATCCGATGTATCTGATCCGCGCGACGGGCGGGGCCATGTATCTCGCGGGCTTCCTGATCATGATCGCAAACGTCTGGGCAACGCTCGGCGGGAAGGTCCGCGCTGAAAAGCCGATGACCGAAACCCCCTACAACGCCGCGGCGGACCGTCCGCTCGTGCCCGTTCCCGCCGAATAAGGAATCCGGACCATGGCCACCAAACCCGCCGAAAAGGGCTTCAGTCACAAGAAAGTCGAACGAAATGTGACGCTGCTCGGCGCGCTAGCGCTGCTCACCGTCGCGATCGGCGGCATCGTCGAGATCGCGCCGCTCTTCTGGATCGACAACACGGTCGAGAAGGTGGAGGGGATGCGGCCCTATACCCCGCTCGAGCTCGCCGGGCGCAATATCTACATGCGCGAGGGCTGCTATACCTGCCACAGCCAGATGATCCGTCCGTTCCGCGACGAGGTTGAGCGTTACGGTCACTACAGCCTCGCTGCCGAGAGCATGTACGACCACCCCTTTCAATGGGGATCGAAGCGCACCGGCCCCGACCTCGCGCGCGTTGGCGGCCGCTATTCGGACGAATGGCACAAGGCGCATCTGATCGACCCTCGCAGCGTGGTGCCCGAATCGATCATGCCGCCGTACGCCTTCCTTGCGGATCGCGACCTCGATACGGGCGACATGGCGAACCACCTGACTGCGCTCTATCGCGTCGGGGTTCCCTATACCAAGGCTGACATTGCGAAGGCGAACGATGATCTTGCGGCGCAGGTCGATCCAGCCGCCGGACTGGACCTGCAAAAACGCTATCCGAAAGCGCAGGTCCGCGACTTCGACGGCGACCCCGACCGGCTCACCGAAATGGACGCGCTGATCGCCTATCTCCAGATGCTCGGCACGCTCGTCGACGTCGAAAAGGCCGCGCCGCAGGAGCGGCCGTCCGAAACGGAAGTGGCGCAATGACTTATAACGACCTCCGCCATTTCGCCGACAGCTGGGGGCTGCTCGCGATGGCGCTGCTGTTCCTCACCCTCATCGCCTGGCCGTTTCGGCCAAGCGCCCGCGCGCGCAACGAAGAGGCCGCGAACATGATCTTCAAGGACGACGAGCATGGCTGAGCACAAGCGTATCGACGAAGCCACCGGGACGACCACGGTCGGTCACGAATGGGACGGGATCGAGGAGCTCAACACGCCGTTGCCGCGCTGGTGGCTCTGGACTTTCTACGCGACGATCGTCTGGGGGCTGGCCTATGTCGTCCTCTATCCGGCGTGGCCGATGGTGAACCGCGCGACCGAGGGCGTGCTCGGCTGGTCGAGCCGAGGGGACCTTGCGAAGGAAATGGCGGCCGACGCCAAGCGCCGCGCGCCGACAATGAACGCGATCGCCGCGACTGCGCTCGCCGACCTGCCGGCGAAACCCGAATTGATGCAGGCGGCGGTGCAAGGCGGCGGCGCGGCGTTTCGCGTCCATTGCGTCCAGTGCCACGGCGCGGGCGGCGCGGGGGTGAAAAACCTCTACCCCAGCCTGACCGACGACGACTGGCTGTGGGGCGGCGACCTCGCGAGCATCGAATATACGGTGACGCACGGCATCCGGAACCCCGATCACAAGGACACGCGCACCAGCCTGATGCCCGCCTTCGGCCGCGACGGCATTCTCGACGCGGCACAGATCGGCGACGTCGTCAGCTTTGTGCGGGTTATCAGCCGGCAGGAAAAGGCGAGCGCCGCGTCGGCGCGCGGCGCGGCGCTGTTTGCGGACAATTGCGCGGTCTGCCACGGCGCGGGCGGCCAGGGCGGACGCCAGTTCGGCGCGCCGAAACTGACCGACGCGATCTGGCTTTATGGCGGCGACCGCGACAGCCTGACCGCGACGGTCAACCAGCCGCGCAACGGCGTGATGCCGCGCTGGGGCGGCCGGCTCGATCCCGTGACGATCAAGATGCTGTCGGCCTATGTCTATTCGCTGGGCGGCGGCGAAAAGGGACTGGCGCCCGTCGCCGAAGGGACGGGAGCCGATGGCCAGCCCTGAGGATCTCTCCGGCCAGTCGGCGCCGCTCTACGCGGCGCGGAAGGGCATTTACCCGAAGGCGGTGAACGGCCCCTTTCGCCGCTTCAAATGGGCGATCATGGCGGTGACCCTCGCGATCTATTATGCGACGCCGTGGATCCGCTGGGATCGCGGGCCCTATGCGCCCGACCAGGCGGTGCTCGTCGATCTGGCGAACCGGCGTTTTTACATGTTCCAGATCGAAATCTGGCCGCATGAATTCTATTATGTCGCGGGCCTGCTCATCATGGCAGGGATCGGCCTGTTCCTCGTCACCAGCGCCGTGGGGCGTGCCTGGTGCGGCTATACCTGTCCGCAAACGGTGTGGACCGACCTGTTCCAGCATGTCGACCGGCTGGTCGACGGTGATCGCAACGCGCAGGTGCGATTGGCGAACGGTCCGTGGACCTTCGAAAAGCTGTCAAAGCGGACGGTCAAATATCTGATCTATCTAACGATCGCTTTCTGGACCGGCGGCGCCTGGATCATGTATTTCGCCGACGCGCCGACGCTGACGGTGGATTTCTGGACCGGGCAGGCGGCGCCGATCGCCTATGGCACCGTCGCTGTCCTCACCGCCACGACCTTCATCCTCGGCGGCTTCATGCGCGAGCAGGTGTGCATCTATATGTGCCCCTGGCCGCGCATCCAGACCGCGATGATGGACGAAAAATCGCTGCTGGTGACCTACAAGGACTGGCGCGGCGAGCCGCGCGGCAGCGTCAAGAAAGCACAGGCGCATCCCGGCGCCTTCGGCGACTGCATCGACTGCAACCAGTGCGTCGCGGTCTGCCCGACCGGGATCGACATTCGCGAAGGGCCGCAGATCGGCTGTATCACCTGCGCGCTCTGCATCGATGCGTGCGACGGGGTGATGGCACAGGTCGGGCGGGCGCGCGGCCTCATCGACTATTGCACGCTCGACGATGCGGCGAGCGAAAAGGCGGGCGGCGCGGGGCGGCCGATCCGCAAGACGCTGCTGCGCCCGCGCACCTTGCTCTATTTCGGCGTCTGGAGCGCGATCGGCGCGGCGATGCTCTTCTCGCTCGGCCAGCGCACGCGTCTCGACCTTGCGGTCCAGCACGATCGCAGCCCGCTCTACGTCCAGCTCTCCGACGGCCAGATCCGCAACAATTACACGCTGAAGCTGCGTAATATGGAAACGCGGCCGCGCCGGGTCGCGGTCACCGTCAGCGGGCTTCCCGGCGCGGTGCTGTGGACGAATGCCGGCATGCGCGAAAATGCGGCGCAGCGGATCGAGTTGGCGCTGCCCGCCGACAGCGTCACGAGCATCAAGCTCTTCATCGCCGCGCCCGGCGCCGGTCCGGCGCGGCAGGATTTCACGATCGCAACGCGCGGGCTCGACGGCGATCCGCGCGGCGACAGCGACACCATCCAGTTCGACCGGCCGGAGGCAGGACAATGACCGACACATCGACACCCCGGCGTTTCACCGGCCGGCATATGGCGGCGATCCTCGTCGCTTTCTTTGCGGTCGTGATCGCGGTCAATGTCACCATGGCGCGGTTCGCCATGTCGACTTTTGGCGGCACGGTGGTCGAGAACAGCTATGTCGCGAGCCAGAACTACAACCGGTGGCTTGAACGCGCCGACGCGCAGGCCCGGCTGGGATGGGATACGGGGGTGACGCTCGACGCGGGCCGGCATGTCCTGCTGACCATCCGCAAGGAGGGCCGGTCGCTGGAGGGGGTTCGGGCCTCCGCGACCGTCAATCACCCCGTTGGGCGCACCGCGTCCGTCGCGCTTCGTTTCGAGCCGGCGGCGGGCGGGGGGTTGCGCTCGGTCGAGCCGCTGGCGATGGGGCGCTGGCGGCTCGACCTCATTGTCCGACGCGGCGCCGATGAGGCCCGCTATCGCGAGGATCTGCAATGAGCGCTGCCGCTCTCGTCGAACGCGACTTTGCCGTGCCCGACATCCGCTGTGCCGGATGCATCGCCAAGCTGGAGCAGGGGCTGGTGCGCGACAAGCGCATCGCCGCGGCGCGCGTCAATTTTACCGAAAAGCGCGTGCATCTGTCCTATCTGCCCGACACTGACATGCCCGCCCTGATCGGCGCCTTTTCCCACCTGGGTTTCGAGGCGCATCCAATCGGGACCGGTCCAGACGAAGCCGACGCCGAAGCCGAAACGAGCCGCGAACTGCTGCGCGCCGTTGCGGTGTCTGGCTTTGCGATGATGAACATCATGCTGCTGTCGGTGTCGGTCTGGTCGGGGGCGGCGGGGGCGACGCGCGACCTGTTCCACTGGCTGTCAGCAGCGATCGCGCTGCCGACCGTCGCCTATGCCGGGCGGTCCTTCTTCCGCTCGGCGTGGCGGGCGCTCCGCCACGGCCAGACCAATATGGACGTGCCGATCAGCATCGGCGTCGCGCTCGTCTGCGCGATCAGCTTGTATGAGACCGCGACCGGCGGCCAGCACGCCTATTTCGACGGCGCGGTCATGCTGCTCTTCTTCCTGCTTTGCGGCCGCTGGCTCGACAGCGTGATGCGCGACCGCGCGCGCGGCGGCGTGACGGCGCTGCTGCGCAACATGGGAAGCGGCGCGACGGTACTCGGCGACGACGGCCGCAGCCGCTGGGTCGACGCGACCGCGCTCGAGCCCGACATGGTCATGCTCGTCGCGGCTGGCGAGCGGCTGGCGGCCGACGGTGTCGTGGTCGGCGGAGCCAGCCAGCTCGATCTCTCGCTACTCACGGGCGAGAGCGCGCCGCAATCGGTCCACCCCGACGAGAGGGTTCATGCCGGCACGTTGAACCTCGACGCACCGATCCGCGTGCGCGTGACGGCGGCGGGCGCCGACACCGCCATCGCCGACATAGCGCGGTTGATGGGCGAAGCGGCGCAGGGCAAATCGCGCTATGTCCGCATCGCCGACCGCGCGGCGCGGCTTTATGCGCCGGCGGTCCATTGCCTTGCGCTGATGGCATTTGCTGGCTGGATGGTCGCGGGAGCGGGCTGGCACGACAGCCTGCTGATCGCCGCCGCCGTGCTCATCATCACCTGTCCCTGTGCGCTCGGCCTTGCGGTGCCCGCGGCGCAGATCGTCGCGGCGGGCGCGCTGATGCGCGCGGGCGTACTCGTCAAGGACGGCTCGGCGCTCGAACGGCTGGCCGAAGTCGATCTTGCGTTCGTCGACAAGACCGGCACGCTGACGCTCGGGCGCCCCGAGGCCATCGGCCTCGATCGGTTCGACATCGGCGTGAAGTCGCTGATTCTCGCGCTGTCGCAGGCGAGCCGACACCCGCTAAGCGAGGCGTTGACCCGCGGGCTGCGGCGTTTTGACGTGCGTCCCGCCGAAGTGACATCGATGGCGGAGACCCCCGGCTTCGGCATCGAGGCGCGATGGGCAGGCAGCACCGTCAAACTTGGGCGGCCGCAGTGCGGCGATCTGGGCGACGCGCTTGCGACCGAGCTGTCGGTCGATGGTAAGGCGGTCGCGACGATCCGCTTCGCCGACCGGCTGCGGCCCGACGCCGGCGAAGCCATCGGCGCATTGGCACGCGAAGGCGTCGAAGCGATGATCCTCTCGGGGGACCGGGCCGAGGCCGTTGCGCCGGTGGCACGCCAGCTCGGCCTGACCGCGCAGACGGGGATGAGCCCGCAGGACAAGCTGGACGCGATCGAACGCCAGGCCGCGCTCGGCCGCAAGGTGCTGATGGTCGGCGACGGCCTCAACGACGGCCCCGCGCTTGCCGCAGGTCATGCGTCGATCGCGCCGGGATCGGCGAGCGACGTCGGCAAGAACGCGGCCGACTGCATCTTCCTTGGCGACCGGGTGATGCCGGTGGTGCAGGCGGTGCGAATGGCGCGGCGAACACAGGCGGTGGTGCGACAGAATTTCCTCCTCGCCATCGGCTATAACGCCGTGGCGGTGCCGCTCGCCTTCATGGGGCTCGTCACGCCGCTCGTCGCCGCTATCGCGATGTCGGGATCGTCGCTGATTGTCGTGGGCAACGCGCTGCGACTGAAGGGGGCGATCCGGTGAACGGGCTGGTATTCCTCATCCCGATCGCGCTCGGCCTGGGGCTGCTCGGTCTCGCCGCCTTCTTCTGGTCGCTCCGTATGGGGCAATTCGACGATCTCGACGGCGCCGCTCTGCGTATATTCGTCGAGGAGGAAGAAGAGTCGGTATGAACATCCGCAACATCTTTGTCGCGATGGGCGCGGCCGCGCTCATGCAGCCGCCGATTGCGGTCGAGGCGCATATCCTGACTGTGCCGTCGTGCGGCGGCGCGGCGCGACGGATGATCGTCCCCGGCGATCCCGCCGACCCCGATAACCGCCGCGACTGTGCCAAGGCGTGCCACGCAGTCGCCGACCGGCGGAGCAAATCGGACGGCGTCAAAAAGCGCTGCTGTTGATTCGTCTGTGTTGATCCCGGTCAATGACCGGGCGCGGGCACGGGCCTAGCAGGTCCATATGTGGTCCTATCACCCCGATCTGCTCGCCAAGCCGGTGCCGCGTTACACCAGCTATCCCACCGCCATGGAATTTACCGGCGATGTCGGCGCCGCCCATTATGCGCGCGCGCTCGACGCGATCGAGGCGGCGACCCCGATCTCGCTCTACGTCCATATCCCCTTTTGCGAGCAGATATGCTGGTATTGCGGCTGCAACACCGGGGCGGCGGGGCGGAAGCAGAGACTGGCCGACTATCTCGTCGCGCTCCGCGCGGAGATTGCCCTCGTCGCGAAAAGGCTGGGCGGGCGCGGACGCGTCCAGCGCATCGCGTTCGGCGGCGGCAGCCCGAACGCGATCGCGCCGGTAGAGTTGGTACGCCTGCTCGACCGCATCCTCACGGTCTTCGACGCGCACCGGCCAGACGTGTCGATCGAGCTCGACCCCCGCGGCTTCTCGGCGGAATGGGCATTGGTGCTCGCGGCCGCAGGCATCACGCGCGTCAGCCTCGGCGTCCAGACGTTCGCGCCGCATGTCCAGCAGGCGATCGGCAGGATCCAACCCTTGTCGCATATCGAACGGGTCGTCGCGGCGCTACGCCTGCGCGATATCGACGCGATCAATTTCGACCTGATGTATGGCCTGCCCGGTCAGTCGCTCGCCGACCTCGACGCCACGCTCGACGAGACGATCCGCCTTGAGCCGAGCCGGATCGCGCTGTTCGGCTATGCGCACCTGCCCGACATGATCCCGCGTCAGCGGCAGATCGACGCCAGCGGACTGCCCGACCAGCGGCTTCGGTTCGAACAGGCAGCGCACGGATACCGGCGCTTGACCGACGCGGGCTATATTCCCGTCGGGTTTGATCATTTCGCCTTGCCCGATGACCCCTTGGCCATTGCGGCCAAGGAGCAGCGCGTGAGCCGCAATTTTCAGGGCTTCACCGACGACGACGCGCCGGTGTTGCTTGGTTTCGGCGCAAGCGCGATCAGTCGCTTTTCAGACCTGATCGTGCAGAATGAAAAGCGGGCGGGACCATACCGCGATCTGGTCGGAGAGGGGTGCCTGACTGCGGTGCGCGGTGTCACTATCGACGATGTGCAGCAGCTGCGGGGACAGACTATTCGGGACATTCTATGCAACGGGCGGGCGTGTATCGAAACAGACAAGAATCGCGTCCAAGATGTTCTCGCCGATTACGAGCGCCGAGGCATCATCGAATGGGACGCCGACGATCTGATGATCAGCGACGAAGGCTTACCCTATGCGCGCCATGTGGCAGCCCAGTTCGATAGCGTCCGAGGTGCGATATAAATGCGGGATTAAGTCGGCTTTCGCCTGTCCAACGCCAAAAGCTGCCAGGGAGCAACCGGCCACCAGCCTCCACCTGATCCGCGCCAAGGTAAGGCGTTTGCGTTGAGGAGTCGCGCGGAGGTGCGTGCCGCGGTCCCGCTCTGAACGGGGAATTAGGCCGCGGATGCGAGTGGTTCTTTGACCGTCATCCAGGGCGCCAGTCGCTGCGGTCGCAGGTCATTCGGGGCGACGCGTTCGGCGACCACGGCGAAGCGGTTGCCATCTACGAGCACTTCCGGGACGAGGGGCCGACAATTATAGGTCGACGCCATCGAGGCGCCATAGGCGCCGGCAGTATGGAACAGCGCGAGGTCGCCTTCGTCGACCATGTCGATCATGCGCTCCGTCGCGAAAGTATCGCCGCTCTCGCAGATTGGGCCGACGATACTCGCCGTAAAACGCTTTCCCGACGGGCGCACCGCCCCGAACTCGTGCCACGCATCGTAAAGCGCGGGACGGGCGAGGTCGTTCATCGCAGCGTCGACTACGACGAACGGAAGGCGGGCGCCCGGCTTGACCCAAAGGACCCGCGTCAAGAGCACACCGGCGTGGGCGGCGATGAAGCGTCCGGGCTCGAACAATAATGTCACATCCCAATCGCGAGTGACCTTGGCCACCATCGCGCCATAGGTCTCGACGTCGGCATCGACCTGTCCCGGCTTGTAAGCGACACCGAGCCCTCCGCCGAGATCGACATGATAGACGCGGTGCCCCTTCTGTCTCAGCACGCGGATCAAATCGCCGATCTTGCGATAGGCGGTCTCCAGCGGTCCGATATTGGTGATCTGGCTGCCGATATGGACAGCGAGGCCGTGGAGATCGAGCCCGGGAAGGGCGGCGAGCCGGTCGTACATCCGCGTTGCTTCGTCCAACGGAATGCCGAACTTGCTGTTGCTGCGTCCCGTCGTGATCTTGGCATGCGTGCTGGCATCGACGTCGGGATTGATCCGGAGCAGTGCGGGAGCGCGCCGCCCGCGCTGGGTAGCGAGCGCCGACAACAGTTGCCCCTCGCGTTCGAGTTCGAGGTTGAAACGGCCGATTCCGGCGTCCAGCGCCGCGATGAGTTCTGGAACGGTCTTGCCGACGCCCGAATAGACGATGTGGTTATCGCTAATACCGGCGCGAAGCGCAGAGGAGAGCTCGCCCCCCGATACGATATCGGCGCCGTAGTTCTGGTCGGCGAGAACGCGCAGCACGGCGAGCGACGGATTGGCCTTGACTGCGAACATCAACTGCTTGCGCGGTATCTTGCCCAGCGCGCCGCGAAAGCGCTGCGCCGAACGGCGCAAGGCGTCGGCCGAATAGACATAGGCCGGCGTGCCCACCGCGGCAGCGATCGTATCGAGCGAAACCGATTCGGCGTGCATTTCGCCGCCGCGCAAATGAAAAGAGGACATGAAGTCGATCCTTGGAAAGCGTTGCAGTTAGAGTTCGTCCCGTCGGGCGCGGCGCGAGGCGCGGATCGCGCCCGGCAGTTCGCGGTGGCGGCTCCGCTCGACGCGCAGCGCGAGCGCGGCTTTCTTTCCGGCGAGGATGAGAAGGAGACCGGCGGCTGCGGCCAGGAGGCCCACGATGCCGACAATATCGCCGGCGCCGCCGGCTCCGGTTGCAGCACGGGTCAAGCCATAACCCATGCCGACGAAGACGGCCCCGGCAGCGCGCCACCAGAGGTCACGCTGGGTCATGCGTCCTCGCCTCCGTTTTTTGCGGTGCGGTCCCACAAGACTGTTTTCGCCGCGGTTCGCGCCAGTGCTGCAAGCTCGCGTGCCTCGGCATCGGTTGCCGAGCAAAGCAGGAGGTCGGCCGGATATTCGGCTTCTTCGCGCATCACGCGATCCTTCTCGGCCTGTTCAAAGACGAGGCCGATCGCGGGATCGGGCTGCCGCGCCGCCGCGCGGCGGGCGCTGGCGACCAGGCTTGGATCGGCATCGATGCCGCGGCCTTCGATCGCCAGGAAGCCCATTTCGCGCGCACGTCGGACGGTATGCAACAGCAATTCGCCGGTGCCGCAATCGGCGTCGACGATGCGGATGCTCCGACGCCCGCGCTTGTGCAGGCCCTTGAGCTTGCGAAGCACCGCGGGCCAACGGCGGTCCTTCTCGGCCCGGCTTTGCGCGCTTGGCGCTGGCATCCCCCAACCGCTCGCGGGTGCCATCCAGATGATGCCGGCGGGTGCTCTATACGAATAATGCATCACGAGCTTCCTCAAGCCGCGCGGTCGATTGCAGATTCGTCGGGCCGCAGGGGTTCGAACGATACGGTCGGGATCAGCGGACGCAGTGCGTCGACGATCCGCGCGTCCGGAAGGCCACGGCACTCGGCGCGGGCAAAGGCCCAGGCGGCTGTGCGCGAAATGAACCGGCCTTCGAGCTGTCCTTTACAGCCTTGAACAAGCCAGTGGCCGGCCGCGTCGCGGCCGACGAAGACGATGCACCCTTCTGGGTCGGGCTCCGCGGAAATCGCAGAAATCATGGTGAGATGCTCCTTGGCTACTCAAATCGATGCCCGAAGATCGGGACTCGATGCCGGCAATCTATGGGGTCGCGCATAGGGATTCGAGATCGAGGAAGCGCGCCGCCCATTGTATTTTCATTTGTTTTCAGCGGTGGATTTGTGCGTTGTACGTAAGACCCTCCGGCCGAGAGGGGCGACCGGAGAGTCCGGACGCGATCATGCGCGGGCGGCGCATATTTTCTCCAGATCAGCGCGGCGATTGCGGCGTTGAGATTTTCCTATGTCGCCGAAGAGCGCGGCGGTCGACGCCGCGACGAAGCGGGGCTCCGGCGCGCCACAACGTGAAAATCGGTAGAATCATATGGAAATACTATGCATCAGTAAGTTTGCGTATCTCGCATTCAAATGCCGACCATCACTATTGAGGTATGAGCAGACGACTCGTGCCACCTCCCGTGGCCAGCGCCATGCTGGAGCAAACCCATGCAGGATCTTCTCTGGATCGGCATCATTCTCGGGCTGGTCGCCGCAAGCCTTGGCTACGCGCGGCTGTGCGACGACGCATAAGGATTGATGCAATGACACTCGACCTCTGGCTAGCGGGCGCCACCGCGCTCGGCCTTCTCCTCTATCTCGTCGCCGTGCTCGCACGGCCCGAACGCTTTTAAGGGAGGCGCGCCATGACCTTTCAGGGCTGGCTTCTGATCATCGCTTTCGTCGCCATATTGCTGGCGCTCACCAAGCCGCTGGGCAAGTGGATGTACGCGCTCTACGCGGGCGAGCGGACGCCGCTCCACCGGATCCTCGGGCCGGTCGAAGCCGGCTTTTACCGGTTGTCGGGCATCGACCCGAACGAAGAGCAGGGCTGGCGCCGCTACGCGGTCCACATGCTGATCTTCAACGTCGTTCTCTTGCTTTTCACTTACGTGATTCTGCGGTTGCAAGGCGTTTTGCCCGGAAATCCGCTCGGCTATGCAGGCGTTGGGAGCGACGGCGCTTTCAACACCGCGATCAGCTTTACGACGAACACCAACTGGCAATGGTATTCGGGTGAGGCAACGCTGTCGAACCTCAGCCAGATGCTCGGGCTCACGATCCACAACTTCCTGTCGGCGGCGACGGGCATCGCGCTCGCCTTCGCGTTGTTCCGCGGTTTTGCGCGGCGCGAGATGAAGACGATCGGCAATTTCTGGGCCGACGTGACGCGGATCACGCTCTACCTGCTGCTGCCGATCTGCGTCGTCTATGCGATCTTCCTGATCGCGAACGGCGTGCCGCAGACTCTCGCGGGATCGGTAGATATATCGACGCTCGAAGGCGTGAAGCAGACGCTCGCGCTCGGCCCGGTCGCGTCGCAGGAAGCGATCAAGATGCTCGGCACCAACGGCGGCGGCTTCTTCAACGCCAATTCGGCGCATCCGTTCGAAAATCCGAACGCGGTGACCAACCTTGTCCAGATGCTGTCGATCTTTGCGATCGGTTTCGGCCTGACCTGGACCTTCGGCAAGGCGGTCGGTAACCAGCGCCAGGGCTGGGCGATCCTCGCCGCGATGGTGACGATCTTCCTCGCCGGCGTTACGGTCACCTATTGGCAGGAAGCTGCGGGCAACCCGATCCTTCATCAGCTTGGCGCGGCCGGCGGCAATATGGAGGGCAAGGAAGTTCGCTTCGGCATTGCCGCTTCGTCCCTCTTCGCGGTCGTAACCACCGCGGCCTCGTGCGGTGCGGTGAATGCGATGCACGACAGCTTCACCGCGCTTGGCGGGATGATCCCGCTGCTCAACATCCAGCTCGGCGAAGTCGTCATCGGCGGCGTCGGCGCGGGCATCTATGGCTTCCTGCTCTTCGCCATCCTCGCGGTGTTCGTCGCCGGCCTGATGGTCGGGCGTACTCCCGAATATGTCGGGAAAAAGATCGAGGCGCGCGAGGTCAAGCTCGCGGTGCTCGCGATCGCAGTGTTGCCGCTCATCATCCTTGGTGGCACCGCGATTGCGTCGGTGACGGAGGCGGGGCTCGCGGGCCCCTTGAACAAGGGTCCGCACGGCTTCTCGGAAATCCTGTACGGGTTCACGAGCGCGGTCGGCAACAATGGTTCGGCCTTCGCCGGCCTGACCGCCGGTACACCATTCTACAACGGGATGCTTGGCGTCGCGATGTGGCTTGGCCGCTTCTTCATCATCATTCCGATGCTGGCGATCGCGGGTGGTCTCGCGGCGAAGAAATACACGCCGGCGACGGCGGGCAGTTTCCCGACCACCGGACTGCTGTGGACTGGCCTTCTGATCGGCATCGTGCTGATCGTCGGCGGCCTGACCTTCCTGCCCAGCCTCGCGCTTGGTCCCATTGCCGATCATCTCGCGATGATCAACGGCCAGCTCTTCTAAGGACATATGCAAATGGCTCGGTCCGAAACCAAGTCTCTCTTCACGGCTGACCTGATCGTCCCGGCGATCGGCGACGCCTTCCGCAAGCTCAACCCGAAAGAGCTGATCCGCAATCCGGTGATGTTCACCACCGCGGTCGTCGCGACGTTGCTGACGGTGCTGCTTGTCGTCGGTCACGATGGGCTCGCCACCGGCTTCAAGCTGCAGCTTGTCATCTGGCTTTGGCTGACCGTGCTCTTCGGCACCTTCGCCGAAGCGCTCGCCGAAGGGCGCGGCAAGGCGCAGGCCGCCTCGCTGCGCGCGACCAAGGCCGACCTGACCGCCAAGAAGCTGAAGGGCGACGGGAATGCCTATGAAAGCGTTCCGGCCAGCGCGCTCAAGGTCGGCGATATCGTTCTCGTCGAAACCGGCGACCTGATCCCGTCGGACGGCGAAGTCGTCGCGGGCGTCGCCTCGGTCAACGAAGCGGCAATCACCGGCGAGAGCGCGCCGGTGATCCGCGAGGCGGGCGGCGACCGCAGCGCGGTCACCGCGGGCACGCGCGTTATTTCGGACGAGATCCGCGTCCAGGTGACGGTCAATCCGGGGCAGGGCTTCCTCGACCGGATGATCGCGCTTGTCGAAGGCGCCGAGCGGCAGAAGACGCCGAACGAAATCGCGCTGACCCTGCTGCTCGTGGGGCTGACGATCATCTTCCTGATCGCAGTCGGCACGATCCCGGGCTTTGCCTCCTACGCGGGCGGCAGCATTCCGGTCGCGATCCTTGCGGCGTTGCTCATCACGCTCATCCCGACGACGATCGCGGCGCTTCTCTCGGCGATCGGCATCGCGGGCATGGACCGCCTCGTCCGCTTCAACGTGCTCGCCAAATCGGGCCGCGCGGTCGAGGCGGCGGGCGACGTCGATGTGTTGCTGCTCGACAAGACGGGCACGATCACCGTCGGCGACCGTCAGGCGACCGAGTTCCGTCCCGTCGGTGGCCAGTCGATGTCGGTGCTCGCCGAAGCCGCGCTGCTCGCCAGCCTCGCCGACGAAACCCCAGAGGGGCGCTCGATCGTCGCACTCGCGCGCGAGAAATTCGGGCAGACGATGACCGATCTGCCTGCGGGGGCCGAGGTGATTCCCTTCACCGCTCAAACCCGCATCTCGGGCATCAAGCTTGGCGAAAGCGTCATCCAGAAAGGGGCTGTGGATTCGGTCTTGAAGGCCAACCCCGGCGCGGGTGCAACCGCCGCAGCAACCGAGCTTCGCCGTGTCACCGACGAGATCGGGCGTGCGGGCGGGACGCCGCTTGCCGTGGCGAAGGACGGCCAGCTACTTGGCGCGATTTTCCTGAAAGACATCGTCAAGGCGGGCATCCGCGAACGCTTCGGTGAACTGCGCGCGATGGGCATCCGTACCGTGATGATCACCGGCGACAATCCGCTCACCGCCGCGGCGATCGCCGCCGAGGCCGGGGTCGACGATTTCCTCGCGCAGGCGACGCCCGAGGACAAGCTCGAGCTGATCCGCAAGGAACAGCAGGGCGGGCGGCTCGTCGCGATGTGCGGCGACGGCACCAACGACGCCCCGGCGCTCGCGCAGGCCGACGTCGGCGTCGCGATGAACACCGGGACGCAGGCCGCGCGCGAGGCGGGCAATATGGTCGATCTCGACAGCGATCCGACCAAGCTGATCGAGGTCGTCGGCCTCGGCAAGCAGTTGCTCATGACGCGCGGCGCGCTGACGACCTTCTCGGTCGCCAACGACGTCGCCAAATATTTCGCGATCATCCCCGCGATGTTCATCGTGCTCTATCCGGGGCTTGGCGTGCTCAACGTCATGGGACTGACCAGCCCCGAAAGCGCGATCCTGTCGGCGATCATCTTCAACGCGCTGATCATCCCGCTGCTCGTGCCGCTCGCGCTGAAGGGCGTGACTTATCGGCCGATGGGGGCAGGACCGCTGCTCGCGCGTAACCTCGCCATCTATGGTCTCGGCGGTCTCGTTGCGCCTTTCATCGGCATCAAACTCATCGACCTGGCCGTTGGCGGCCTGGGTCTGGTCTGAGGATAAAGACATGAACAAGGATATCATCAGCTCGCTGCGCCCCGCGCTCGTCATGACATTGCTCTTCGCCGTGCTGCTCGGGCTCGCCTATCCGCTGGCACTCACCGGCCTCGGGCAGGCGCTCTTCCCGAGCCAGGCGAACGGCAGCCTCGCCGAGGAGAATGGCAAGATCGTCGGCTCGACCGTCGTCGGCCAGGCTTTCACGTCGGAGCGCTATTTCAACACACGGCCGTCGGCGGCGGGCAAGGGCTATGACGGGCTCGCCTCGTCGGGCTCGAACCTCGGCCCGACGTCGCAGGCGCTCGCAGACCGCGTGAAGGGTGACGTTGCAAAGCTTTCCGAAACGGCGCCAAGGGCCAATGTCCCGCCTGACCTGGTGACGACCTCCGCCTCGGGGCTCGATCCCGATATCAGCCCCGAGGCGGCTTTTTATCAGGTCGATCGGATCGCAAAGGCGCGCGGCATCGACCCCGCCGCGGTTCGCGGACTCGTCGAACGGAGCGTCGAAGGCCCGATTCTGGGTTTCCTCGGCGAGCCGCGGGTGAATGTGTTCGAGCTCAATCGACGACTCGATGCCTTTGGGGCTAAACCCGCCGCGTGACAGGAAACGACCGACCATCACCCGAGGCCTTTCTGCGTCAGGCGGCGCAGGAAGGCCGCGGCCGTCTGAAAGTCTTCCTCGGCGCCGCGCCCGGCGTCGGCAAGACGTGGGAGATGCTGACCGACGGCCGCCACCGGCGCGAGGCCGGGGTCGATGTCGTCGTCGGCGTGGTCGAGACGCACGGCCGCCGCGAGACCGAGGCGCTTGTCCACGGCCACGAGATCATCCCACGGCGACAGGTCGAGCATCAAGGCCATAGCCTCGGCGAGATGGACATCGACGCGATCCTCGAACGGCGGCCGCAGCTGGTCCTCGTCGACGAACTGGCGCACACCAATGCGCCGGGCAGCCGCCATCCCAAGCGCTATCAGGATGTCGAGGAACTGCTCGACGCCGGGATCGACGTCTATTCGACGCTCAACATCCAGCATGTCGAAAGCCTCAACGACGTCGTCGCATCCTTCACGCGCGTCCGCGTCCGCGAAACCGTCCCCGACAGCATTCTCGAAAACGCCGAGATCGAGGTCGTCGACATCCCGCCTGACGAGCTGATCGAGCGGCTGCGCGACGGCAAAGTCTATATTCCGCAGGAAGCGACGCGCGCGCTCACCCACTTCTTCTCGAAGTCGAACCTGACCGCGCTGCGCGAGCTCGCGCTCCGCCGCGCCGCGCAGGCGGTCGACGCGCAGATGCTCGACCATGTCCGCAGCCACGCGCTCGCGGGCAGTTTCGCGGTCGGCGAGCGGATCGTCGTCGCGGTCAGCGAGCTGCCCGTCGCCGCCGAGCTGGTGCGCGCGGGCAAGCGGCTCGCCGACGCGCTGAAGGCGCCATGGACCGCGGTCTATATCGAGACGCGGCGCAGCCAGGCGATGACCGACGACGACCGCAGGCAGCTTGCCGATACGCTCGCGCTTGCATCGCGGCTCGGCGCCTCGACCGCGACCGTTCCGGCGGCGAGCGTCGTCGAGGGGCTGCGCGCCTTTGCCGAGGATGCACGCGCGACGCAGATCGTGGTCGGTAAATCGGCGCGCCCGTGGTGGTTCGAGCTGCGCCACGGCTCGGTCGTCGACCGGCTCGTGCGGACGATCGACGATGTCGCGGTACACGTCCTGCCCGGCGAGCCCGATACGCGGACGGTCCAGCACCGCGCGGCCGCGGTTCCCGGCCGCTGGGGCAAGCCATCGCACTATGTCGTGTCGCTTGCGCTGGTCGCCCTGATGACCGTGCTCGGCCGCCTGCTGCTCGAAGTCATCGATCTCGGCAATATCTCGTTGCTCTATCTCATCCCCGTGATGTTCGCCGCTGCGACCTTCGGCGTGCGCGCCGGGCTGTTCGCGGGGCTCGCGTCGAGCCTCGCCTATAATTTCTTCTTCCTGCCGCCGACTGGCACGCTGACGGTCAACAATCCCGAAAATGTCATCAGCATCCTCGTGCTGCTCGGCGTCGCTGTGGTGACCAGCCAGTTCGCCGCGCGCGTCCGCGCGCAGGCCGATCTCGCGCAGTCGAGCGCGCGCCAGAACGCCGCGCTCGCAAGCTTCTCGCGCCAGCTCACCGCCGCCCCCGATCAGGACACGCTGATGCAGGCGATCTGCGCCGAGGTCGGACGCCTGCTCGACGTCCGCACCGTACTCCTCCTGCCTTCCGCCGACGGCCCGATGCTCCGCGCCGCGGTGCCGCCCGAAGACCGGCTCGAGCAGATCGAGCGCGCGGCGGCGCAATGGGCGATGGACAATGAGCAACCCGCCGGACGCGGTTCGTCGACGCTCACCGCGTCGGACTGGCTCTTCCACCCGCTTCGCACCACGCGCGGCGTGCTCGGGGTACTCGGCATGACGCGCGACGATGCGCGCGAACCGGTGCGGTCGGATCAGGTGCCGCTGCTGATGAGCCTGCTCGATCAGGCGTCGATCGCGCTCGACCGCATGGAACTCGAAGAAGCCTCGCTCCACGCGCGGCAGATCGAAGAGCGCGACCGGCTGCGTGCGGCGTTGCTCTCGTCGGTCAGTCACGACCTCCGCACCCCGCTCACCACGATCCTCTCCGCCGCGCAGGAAATGCGCCGCCATCCCTCGCCCGAAATGGCCGAGACGATCGAGACCGAGGCGCTGCGCCTCAATCGCTTCGTCTCGAACCTGCTCGACATGGTGCGCGTCGAGGCGGGGGCGCTGCCGATGAAGGTCGAGGCGACCGAACTGTTCGACGCCGCGGCAAGCGCCGCTCACGACACGCGGGCATCGCTCGCGGGGCATGAGGTGAAGATCGACATCAGCTCGAATATCCCGCTGGTGCGCGTCGATCCGGTGTTGCTCCACCATTGCCTGATCAATCTGCTCGACAATGCCGGCCGATATGCCGACCCCGGCACACCGATCATCATCCGCGCCAGCCGCACGGCCGACTCGATTGCGCTGTCGGTGATCGACCAGGGGCGCGGCATCGCGCCCGGCAACGAAAAGCGCGTCTTCGAAACCTTTACCCGGCTCGAGGGGAGCGACCGCGCCAAGCATGGCACCGGACTCGGTCTCGCGATCGTCAAGGGCTTTGCCGAGGCGATGGGGCTGACGGTCGAGGCGGGCAACAATGCCGAACCGCACGGCGCGCGCTTCACGATCCACATTCCCGAAGCGCTGATCATCTCGAATCTCACCGACAAGGATATCCCATGAAAGTCCGTCACAAGGTCCTCATCGTCGATGACGAACCCCATATTCGACGGTTGATCCACGCGGCACTGGCACGGGCCGACTATGCGATCGTCGAGGCCGAAAATGCGCGCGAGGCGACCGAGCGGCTGCGCGAGGAGCGACCCGACATCACCTTGCTCGATCTGGGGCTGCCCGATCGCGACGGGCTCGAACTCGTGCCGCTGTTCAAACAACAATCGGACACGACCCTGATCGTCGTGTCGGCGCGCGACGCGACCGACGAGAAAGTGGCGGCGCTCGATCTCGGCGCCGACGACTATCTGACCAAGCCGTTCGACACCGACGAACTGCTCGCCCGCGTGCGCGTCGCGCTGCGTAACCGGCTCACCCGCGACGGCGGAAACCTGACGCTGTCGGTGGGCGACGTAATGATGGATCTGATCGCGCGAACCGTCACGAAGGGCGGCAAGGAAGTTCATCTGACGCCCAAGGAATATGCGGTGCTCGCCCAGCTGGCGCGCTTTCCGGGCCGCGTCATCACGCACAACCAGATCATGGCCGAAGTCTGGCCGAACGAGCATGAACATCATGTCGAATATCTGCGGGTCCTCGTCCGCACATTGCGCCAGAAACTCGAAGCCGACCCGCAACGGCCGCAAATCATCTGTAACGAGCTCGGTATCGGCTATCGCCTTCGGCTCGGCAGCGAGGGAGAGAGCGACCGCGTCGCCGAGGAAGGCGCTTCGACCAACTGAGAAGGTCCGGGCGCATCGACGGCGAATATATGGAAATTCTATGCGGTCAGGGCTTTCCCGCTCTCGAATTCAAATGGCCGGATCGCCTAAATGCATCCCATGAACAGAAAGGAAATCGAGTCCCCGTCGGGCACGCGCGAGCGGGTCGTCGACTGGCTTGGCGCCCAGGGACCGCTGCTGCTGAGCGTCTATATGTGCAGTATCGTGGCGCTTGTCGCCTTTGTCGCCGAAATGGTCGGGTGACTGTCAGATCTCGACCTGCGATCCGAGCTCGACCACGCGATTGCTTGGAAGCTTGAAGAATTCCATCGGGCTTTCGGCGTTCTGGACCATCCAGGCGAAGAGCTTCTCGCGCCAGATGGCCATGCCTGGCTTGCTGGAGGCGATCAGTGTCTGGCGGCTGAGAAAATAGCTGGTCTCGAAGCCGTTGATCGGGCCGCCTGCGCCATCGAAAGCGCTTAGCGCGGCCGGGATATCGACGTCCTCCATGAAGCCGTGCCGCAATCGCACGCGATAAAAGCCTTCGCCCGAAGCGATTACGCTGACGCCTTCTTCCGGCGGAAGGTGCGGCACGTCGTCGGTGACGACTGTCAGGATGATCACACGTTCGTGCAGGACCTTGTTGTGCTTCACATTGTGCAGCAGCGACGGCGGCACGCCATCCACCGAAGAGGAAAGGAATATCGCCGTTCCGGGGACGCGCTTGACCGAGGTTGCGGTGGCTTTGACGAACAGGTCGAGATCCATCGCGCCGAGCTGGAGGTAGCGCCGCATGATCTTGCGTCCGGTCGACCAGGTGGTGAGCAGGACGAACGCAGTCGCCGCGACGAGAAGGGGAAACCAGCCGCCGTCGGGAATCTTTGTCACATTCGATGCGAAATAGGCGCCATCGATCAAGAGGAAGAGGCCCGTCACGCCGCCGGCAAGCAAGGGATGCCAGCGCCAGACCTTGAACGTCAATATGCCGAGCATGCAGGCGGTGAGAACCATCGTTCCGGTAACCGCGATGCCGTAGGCCGCGGCAAGGTTGCTCGAACTGCGGAAGCCCAGCACAAGCGCGATGACGAGCACGAGCAGCGTCCAGTTGACGAACGGCACATACACTTGTCCGACGGTCGAAGCGCTCGTGTGGAGAATCCGCAGGCGGGGAAGGAAGCCGAGCTGAACGGCCTGCCGCGTGACCGAGAAGGCCCCCGAAATGACCGCCTGGCTGGCGATGATGGTGGCTAGCGTCGCGAGGACGACAAGAGGAAGTCGCGCCCATTCGGGTGCGAGCAGGAAGAAGGGATTGGCTACCGCAGCCGGATTGTCGATGAGCAGCGCGCCCTGGCCCATATAGTTGAGCATGAGGCAGGGGAGCGCTGCGTAAAGCCATGCGATGCTGATCGCCTTGCGCCCGAAATGCCCCATGTCGGCATAGAGCGCCTCGGCGCCTGTCACTGCGAGAACTACCGAGCCGAGTGCCAGAAAGGCCAGTTGCGGATCGAGCGTGAAAAAGCGCAATGCCCAGATCGGGTTGACGATTTCGAGTATCTCGGGATGACGAACGATATTGGAGACGCCGAGCACGGCCAGAACGAGGAAATAGATCGCCATTACGGGACCAAATAATGCTCCGACCCTTTCCGTGCCGCGTCGCTGGATCAGAAACAAGCCCAGAAGGATAACCATCGCGATCGGCAGGACGAACTGTCCGAGCGAATTCTCGACGACCGTCAGCCCCTCGACAGCTGAAAGCACCGAGATGGCGGGGGTGATGATCGCGTCGCCATAGAAAAGCGCCGTTGCAAGCACGCCGAGCATGGCGATCGCGGGCGTCCAGCGATTTTCACCAAGCGTGCGGGAAATGAGTGCAAGAAGCGCCATGCTCCCGCCCTCTCCATCATTGTCGGCGCGCATGACGATGAAGACATATTTGACCGTGACGATCAACATCATCGTCCAGAAGATCAGCGAGAGCACGCCATAAATATGGACATGATCGACAGTCAGCGGATGGTGGCCGACGAAGCTTTCCTTCAAGGCATAGAGCGGGGAGGTGCCGATATCGCCGAAGACCACGCCGAGCGCACCAAGCGCCAATGTCGAAAGACGCGCTTTCGCATGGGTGCCGGTTCCGGTTTCGGCATCGCCGCTCTTCGTGCTCATCGTGCGCCCCATAGTATCCCAACACGTCGGCAATGACATGGATCGGCATATATTCTCCATGTTGGAAGAGCGAATTTTGCATATGAATTACATATGATTCACCAACAGCCCCCGCGTTTTCCGGCCGATCATATGCAATCTCAACGCCGGACGGCGTTTCCCTATCTCGATTTCCTACGCAGCCATGCGTAATTGAACGGCCTCCTTCTGGAGGTCTGACATGAAGAAATGGCATGAAACGCTCGCTGCCAACTTGGGCCTGCGGGCCGGCGGCGTCGCACTTCTGGTACTGGGTTGGTCGGTTGCCGTCCGGCTTCATCAGATGGCGCTGGCCACATCGCCCCGCGAGCCGTCGTCGTTCATGATGCTCCTCTCTGCGATCGTCTTCCTGTGCGGCAGCGGCGGCAGCGCGCTCCTGTTCGTCGGGCCCGGCTTGTGGGAGACCCTCGAGGTTTCGGAGCGCTGGCGGCGTTTGCCGATGTCTTCCTTCGACTCTCCGGACGGGTTCGACCGCGATATGTGACCATGCGCGCAGGATTGAAATCCGCCGGATCGCATAATGAAAACACTATGCAATCGGGGCTTTGCCGCTCTCGATTTTCAACGTGGCTTCAATCTAGTGGGGCGTCCTCGCGAGCTTCCGCCATTTGCGGCGAAGCGCTTTCAAGAGGACGATATGAAAAGCATCATCACGGTCATCGCCATCACGGCGGGATTCTTGCCCGTTGCCGCTGGGGCTCAGGAAGAGGAAAAACAGGCGGTCACCATCTCGGGGTCGGCAACGCTCGCTTCCGATTACCGCTTCCGCGGCGTGTCGCAATCCGACAAGGAAATGGCGATACAGGGCGGACTGACTGTGACGCATGAAAGCGGCCTCTATGCTGGCGTCTGGGGCTCCAATCTCTCCGGCTGGGGCACGTTCGGCGGCGCCAATATGGAGCTCGATCTGATCGGCGGATACAAGGCGTCGATCGCGGACAATACGACGCTCGATGTCGGACTGGTCTGGTACATGTATCCGGGCGGCGCCGACGACTCCGACTTCGCGGAGCCCTATGTGAAGCTGACGGGGGCCACGGGGCCGGCGACGCTTACGGCTGGCGTCGCATATGCGCCCAAGCAATATGCGCTTGCGAATGTATCGGCGGCGCCGAACAGTCGCGGACAGAGCGAGGATAATCTCTATCTTTGGAGTGACGGCGCCGTCGCGATCGGCGGAACCCCGCTGACGGCCAAGGCGCACATCGGCTATTCGGACGGCAATCCGGGTCTCGGACCCAACGGCACGAGTGTCGCGCCGACCGGCCGCTATTGGGACTGGTCGCTCGGGGTCGACGCGACTTGGCGCAACCTGACGCTCAATCTCTCTTACGTCGATACCGACATCAGCAGATCCGACGCGGCGCGCCTGCAGCCCAATTTCAGCAAGGGGCTGGATGGCACCGGCTCCATCGCCGATGCCGCCGTCGTGGCGAGCGTTACGGCATCCTTCTGACAGCAAGGGCTTCGGATGGCTGATCGCCGTCCGAAGCCTTGATCAGATGGAGGTTCATTCTGTGGCTAAACTCCGCTTGCGCGGCCGAACGAAACAGAGCGAAATGTCGTGAAACTTCGCCTCGAAGCGAAACATCCTCAGATCCGCTCGATGATGATGGCTGGAGCCATGCCGCCCGCAGCGCACATGGTGACGAGGCCGTAGCGGCCCCCCGAACGTTCGAGCTCGTCGAGCGCGGTGCCGATCAGGATCGATCCCGTCGCGCCGATCGGGTGGCCGAGCGCCATCGCGCCGCCGTTGATGTTGACCTTTTCGCGATCGAGATCGAGGTCGCGAATGAACTTCTCGGCGACGACGGCAAAGGCCTCGTTGATTTCCCAGACGTCGATATCATCCTTCGTTAGTCCGGCCTTTTCGAGGACCTTTTTTGCCGCCGGAACCGGCGCGTTGAGCATCAGCGTCGGATCGTCGCCGACATTGGCATAGGCGACGACGCGGGCGCGGGGTTTCAGCCCGTGCTTGTCGGCATAGTCTTTCGACGTCAGCAGGATCGCCGCGGCCCCGTCGACGACGCCCGAGCTGTTACCTGCATGATGAATGCCTTCCCATTCGAGGCCCGGATAGACGCGCTGGATCTGCTTGGCGAACGTCACGCCACCGCCAAGGTCGAAATCCTTGAGCGCGCCGAAGCTCGCCTTGAGCCCGGCGAGCCCTTCGGCGGTCGTTTCGGGGCGCGGGAATTCCTCGCGGTCGAGCGCAACGCTGCCGTCGGGATTGAGGACCGGGACCACCGACTTGTCGAAGCGGCCTTCGGCAATCGCGACGGCGGCGCGCTTCTGGCTTTCGAGCGCCAGGGCATCGACAGCCTCGCGGCTGATGCCCTCGCGCGCGGCGATCGCGTCGCCGCAGACGCCCTGGTGCGACTGGGGATGGATCGCATCGAGCGCGGCATGGCCCGATCCCATGCCGAGCGGCTTGATCCCGGCATTGGCTTCCTCGGCGGCGAGGGTTGCCGTATAGCTCATCATCTCGGTACCGCCGGCGATGACGCAATCTTCCATGCCCGACATGACGGTCGCTGCGGCGAAGTTCACCGAGCTGATGCCGCCGCCGCAGAAGCGGTCGAGCGTGGTTCCCGATGCCTTGGTGTCATAGCCGGCCGAAAGCGCCGCCATGCGGCCGAGATCGCCGCCCTGCTTGCCCTTCTGGGTCGAGGTCGACCAGATGATGTCGTCGACCGTCGCGGTATCGAGATTGTTGCGGTCGCGGATCGCGGCGAGAACGGTCGCGGCGAGATGCTGGGGATGCAGATGCGACAAGGCGCCCTTGCCGGGCTTGCCGATCCCGCGCGGGGTACGGACGGCATCGATGATATAGGCTTCGGTCATGGCGTGAATCCTTGTGGTCAGGCGGGGATCTGGTTGAAGGGGACGCCCTTGTCGGGGCGATGGTCCTGCGGCAGGCCGAGGATTTTCTCGGCGATGGTGTTGAGCAGCATCTCGTCGGCGCCGCCCGCGATGCGGCCGGTGGGCGCGTTGATCCAGCTCGACGTCCAATCCTCCTTTTGCGAGGCGTGGTCGTCGAAGGCGAAGCCGTTGTTGCCCTGAAGGTCGATCGCGAGTTCGGACAGCTTCTGGCGCGACCGCACCGACACCAGCTTGTTGAGCGAGCCCTCGGGGCCCGGGACCATACCCGCCTGCATCATCGCCATCGCGCGCGCGGTGATCGAATTGAGACCGTTCCGCATCGCATAATTGCGCGCGATCTGCTGCCGGATGCGGCCGTCGTCGATCGCGGGCTTGCCATTGAGATTTATGTCCCAGGCAAGCGCGACGAACAGGTCGAGATGCGGGCCGAAGCCGCCGCTGTCGGTCGCGACATAGCGTTCGATCATCAGCGTCGCCATGGCGACGGCAAAGCCGCCGCCAACGGGCGACATGCGGTGATCGTCGTCGACCTTCACATCGTCGAAGAACACCTCGTTGACGTGGCTGTCGCCACCCGCAAGCCTGATCGGACGCACGGTGACGCCGGGCGCTTTCATGTCGACCCAAAAATAGGTGAGTCCCTTGTGTTTTGGCACATTCGGGTCGGTGCGGACGACGATGACGCCATAATCGCTATATTGCGCCCAGCTCGTCCAGACCTTTTGCCCGTTGATTTTCCAGCCGTTGCCGTCGGGTTCGGCCTTGGTCCGTAGCCCGGCGAGGTCGGATCCGCCCGCGGGTTCCGAAAAGAGCTGGCACCAGATTTCCTCGCCGCGCAGCGCCTTCAGCACGCGCTCCTTCACAAAGGCCTTGTCTTCGCCGAACTGCATCAGGATCGGCACCGGCATGCCGAGCGAGATGCCGAAATAGGCGTTGGGGAAGCCGTGCTTCATTTCCTCGCTGTCGAAGGTCACCTTCTCGAGATGCCCGAGCCCCTGACCGCCATATTCGACCGGCCAGTTGATGCCCGCGTAGCCAGCTTCGAACTTTGCGGCCTGATAGCGGCGGGCGAGGGCAAGGTCGTCGGCTTCGGACAGGCCTTTGCGCGCTGCTTTGCCGAACGCTGGCACCATCGATTCGAGCCAGGTGGCAGCCCTGGCGCGATAGGCTTCGAGATCGCTCATGCCGCTTCTCCCGTCAGGCGGTCGACCAGTATATCTTCCCAGAACAGCCCGTTGCCCTGTTCGATCGCGAGGCTGCGCGCGCGGCGCATGTGGAGGTGAAGTCCGATTTCCCAGGTCACGCCGATGCCGCCATGGATCTGGATGCAATCGCGGGCGGCGGTGTCATAAGCCTCGGTCGCCGACAGGCGCGCCGCAGCCGCCGCAATGATGAAATCATCTTTGCCTTCCCGCGATGCGGCATGAATGCAGTTCGCGCGCGCCAGTTCGACCAAACCGTAAAGTTCGGCGATGCGATGCTTGACCGACTGGAAGGCGCCGATGACCTGGCCGAAGGCGCGGCGTGTGAGCGCATAGTCGCGCGCGATTTCCATCATCGCCTCGGCGCCCCCCGTCTGCTCGTGCGCGGTAATGACCGCTTGGAGCGAGAGGATGTGGAGCGCGGCTTCGCGCGCTGCGCCGTCGATGGCGAGCGGCTGCGCCGGGATATCGGTGAAACCAAGGTGGGCGTAGCAGCGGCTGTTGTCGAAGCCGCCGATGGCGCTGCGCTCGACATCGGAAAGTTCGGCCACGACGAGAACGGGGCCCAGGGACCCCATGGCGTAGACCACCGCGATGTCGGCGACGAGGCCGCCGGTAACCCCGGCCGCCCGCCCGCTGATCCGGCCATCGGCAAAGCGGATTGCCGGATAGGCGGGCAGCGGATCGGAGCCCGACGCAAAGGCGACGACGCCGACGATTTCGCCGCTGGCAAGCGCGGGCAGCCAGCGCGTCTTTTGCTCGTCCGACCCGTAAAGTTCGATCGCTTTGGCGCAGCCGAAACCCGAAGTCAGGAAAGGCGCGCCGCTCAGGGTACGGCCCGCCTGATGCGCGATCAGGCCGAGCTCAACGAGGCCCAGTGCAAGCCCGCCATATTCCTCCGGCAATGCGAGGGCGGTCCAGCCCTGTTCCTTGGCAGTGTTCCAGAATCCCTCGTGATAGCGGCCCGTCATCTCGAGCAGCGGCAACAGCTCGTCCTTGCTCATCCGCGCCTCGAGCACGCGGCGCGACTCGGTTGCGATCGCCTGCTGGCCTTCGTCATACAAAATCGACATGCCCGTCCAATCTTTTGCTTTTTGCCCGTCTATTCCTCGGTCCGACGCGACGCTTCCGCTAGCGGATCGTAAATTTCTTGGCCTTGTCGGCCATCAGCGCCGCGCGGTTTACCTGCGGCACGCCGACCGGGTTGCCGATCTGGCAATATTTAAGCCCCTGCTGGAGTGCGAGGCTGCGCGGCAGGTCGAGCGATTCCCATATCGCCTTGATCGAACCGGCGGTCGCTGCCGGGGGTTTAGCCGCGATCGCCGTCGCCAGTTCGTGCGCGCGCGGCCACAGCTCGTCCAGCGTCGTGATTTCGCTCACCAGTCCGATGCGCAGCGCGGTACCGGCGCCGATGCGCTCGTCATTGCCGAGCAACACCATACGCAGCACGTCGTGCAGCGGCATGTGATACGTCATGCCGATCGGCTCGAGCGCGCTCGTCATGCCATAGGTAACGTGCGGGTCGAAGAAGGTCGCTTCCTCGGAACAGATGATGATGTCGCTCTCGTTGAGCCAGTAAAAGGCGCCGCCCGCCGCCATGCCGTGCACCGCGGCGATCACCGGCTTCCAGCAGTTCATCGACTTGGGCCCAAGGTAATTGCCGGGGTCTTCGCAGTGCCAGATGTTGGCGAGGTCGACGACGGTGCCGCCGGGCTTCTGCGATTCCTTGACGTCGACCCCGGTGCACCACGCCTTGCCCGGCGCGGCGCGTAGCACGCAGCAATGGACATCGTCCTCGCGCGCGATCCACTTCCACAGATGTTCGAATTCGTCCATCATCTGCTTTGTGAAGCTGTTCATCGCCTCGGGCCGGTTGAGGGTGATCGTGGCGATATGATCGGCGACATCGACCAGAATGGTTTCATACTGCATGGGCTGGGCTTCCTCTCCGGCCGTTCTCATGGTTGACCTAGTTATACAACTCGCTATGACATAGTCCACAACAAGAGGGCAAGGCCTGCGATGAATTTCGACCTTAGCGATGAACAGAAAATGCTCGGCGAGCAAGCGCGGTCGCTTCTGGCCGATATGTCGTCGTTCGACCGTCTGCGAGCACTGATCGATTCGGGCGCCGAATGGGACGAGCCGTTGTGGCACGCGCTCGCCGACATGGGCTTTCTCGGTGCTGCGATTCCCGAAGAGCACGGCGGGCTCGGCCTTGGCGCGCTCGACCTTGGCGTGATCATGGAAGCGCTCGGCGCTGCGAATGCTGCGGTGCCGTTCATGAGTTCGATCATCCTGGGAGCCGAGGCGATCCGCCTCGCGGGAAGCGAGGCGCAGAAGGCGGCGTGGCTTCCTAAGCTGGCGAGCGGCGAGGCGGTCGCGACCTTCGCCTATGCCGAAGGGCCGGGGCCGGTCTTTGCGACGGGCGCATCGCTCGCGGGCGGGCGCCTTTCGGGAAGCAAGTCTCCGGTCGCCGATGCCGGCATCGCCGATATCGCGGTCGTCCTCGTCGCGGGAGGCAGCTTTGCGCTGGTCGAATTGGATCAGCCCGGCGTGACGCGGACGAAGCTCGACAGCTTTGACCAGCTCCGCCCGCACTACCGCCTCGATTTCGCCGACGCCGTGGCGGAGGCAATGCCGGGAGCAGGCAAACTCGACCGGCTGATCGACCATGCGGCGGTGCTTGCGGCGTTCGAAGCCGTGGGAGCGTCCGGCGCCTGCCTTCGCATGGCGCGCGACTATGCAATGGAACGCCAGATGTTCGGACGCCCGCTCGCGGGGTATCAGGCGATCAAGCACAAGCTCGCCGATGTCGCGGTGGCGACCGAACTCGCGCGCTCCAATGCCTATTATGGCGGTTGGGCGGCCGAATCCTCGCCCGACGATCTGCCGGCAGCGGCGGCGGCAGCGCGCCTGTCGGGCATCAAATGCTTCGAACTCGCGGCGCGCGAGAATCTGCAGGTGCACGGCGGCATCGGCTATACCTTCGAGGCGAACTGCCATTTCTATTACCGGCGCGAGCGCATGCTCAGCGTGCATCTCGGCAACCGCGGCTTCTGGGCCGACCGGTTGCTGAATGCGCAGCCGGGCAGCCAAGTGAAAGCGGCGTAAGATGGATTTCAACGACAGCTCCGAAGAAGCCGCCTTCCGCTCGCAAGCGCGCGATTGGCTCGCTGCGCATGCCCCTGCGCACGAGCTGACGCCGGGCGAAAAAATACCCGACACCGAAGAGGCCGATCGTGGCCGGGCGTGGATGCGCGCGCTTTACGAGGGCGGCTGGTCGGGGCTGACCTTTCCCAAGGCGCTCGGTGGGCGCGGCCTGTCGGGCGCGGAGGCGGTGATCTTCGCCGAGGAAGAGGGCAAATATCACCTGCCGAAGGGGCCTTTCACTTCGATCGGCACCGGCATGGCGCTGCCCGTGATCGCGAAACACGGCACGGACGCACAGCGCGCGCGCTTTATCGAAGCGACGCTGAAGGGCGACTTGACCTGGTGCCAGCTCTTCTCCGAGCCTGCCGCGGGCTCGGACCTCGCGGCGCTGCGCACCAAGGCGGTGCGTGCCGATGACGGCAGCGGCGACTGGATCGTCAACGGCCAGAAAGTCTGGTCGAGCTGGGCGCATTTGACGGACTGGGGCATCCTGGTCGTGCGGACCGATCCAACCTTGCCCAAGCATAAGGGGCTAACCTTCTTCGTCGTCGACATGAAGACGCCGGGAATCGAGACGCGCCCGATCCGCCAGATTTCGGGCGCGAGCGAGTTCAACGAAACCTTCCTCACCGACGTCCGTATCCCCGACGCCAACCGGATCGGTGCTGAGGGCGAGGGCTGGGCCTGCTGCATGACCGTCTTGATGGGCGAACGCCTCGGCTCGGGAGCGCATCGCAGTGGGATCGGGCCTTTGCTCGATTATGCCGCAGCGACCCCCGATGGCCATGGCGGTACGATGCTCGATGACCGTGCGGTACGCCAGCAACTTGCCGAAGCGCTCGCCGAGGAACAGGGCGAACGATTCTTTCAGGCACGGCTGCGGACCATGGTCTCCAAAGGCGAAAATCCCGGCGCACTCGCGGGGATGGTCAAGCTTGCCTATGCGGGGCGCTACCAGAAGACCAATGGCCTCGCGCTCGAGCTGCGCGGGCTCGCGGGCATTGCCCCCGAAGCGGGCGACACCGCGACCGGTGACGTTCAGTATGATTATATCTATTCGACCGTGATGCGCATCGCAGGCGGCGCCGACGAGGTGCTGCGCAACCAGATCGCCGAACGCGTTCTGGGGATGCCGGGCGAAGTGCGAATGGACAAGGATGTGCCATTCGAGACGTTGAAGGGGTAATTTGTCTCCCTCTCCTTTAGGGAGAGGACGGGCTAGGCCGCCCGTCGCCGCTCCGCCGCGGCCTTCGCCAGCGGGGCAGCCAGATCCTTCTTCAAGATCTTCCCGTTCGGATTGAGTGGCATCGTGTCCATCACCACCAGCGTCCGCGGAACCTTGTTGTCGCCCAGATGCTCCCTGCAAAAGGCGATGATCTCGTCGCCTGTCGCGGCCTGGCCGGGGCGAAGCGTCACCGCCGCCGCAATATCCTCGCCCAGCACCTCGTGCGGCACGCCGACGACCGCGGCCTGCTGGACCGCCGGGTGCAGATGCAGCACGGTCTCGATCTCGAGCGGCGTGATGTTGTAGCCGCCGCGGATGATCAACTCTTTCGACCGGCCGGCCATGATCAGGTCGCCATCTTCATCCACGTAGCCGAGATCGCCGGTCTTGGTCCAGCCGCCCTTGAAGCTCTCGGCGGTCGCCTCTGCGTCGTTCCAGTAGCGACGCGGGTGCTTCTGCCAGCCGTAGATTTCACCGACGACATTTGGCTCGGATATGACATTGCCCGCTTCGTCACGAATCTGCATATGCGCCGGCAGCTTGCCGACGCAGCCGGGCTTCAGCACCTGCTCCTGGCTGGTCGTGCCAAGCCCGACCCCGCCTTCGGACATGCCGTAACTGTTGCGGATGCGCAGGTGCGGCCACAGTTCGGCCGCGCGTTTGACCGAATCGTGCGGAAGCGGCGCGGTGCCGGTCATCAGATATTTGACCCCCACCATGTCGTAATCGGCGACGTCGGGATGATCGAGCACGAGACGCAGCATCGATGGCACCAAATAGATCAGGTTCGGGCGCTTTTGCCTCGCCAGCTCGAGAAAGCCCTTGGGATCGAACTTCGGCTGGGTGATCGCGGTTGCGCCACCGCGCGCGGGGAGCATCACGATGCCGATATTGCCGCCGGAGCCGGTGAGAGGCAACGCGTTCAGCGTCGAGCGCGAGCGGTCCTGATTATAGCCGGTAACCCCGGTCATCAGGTCGGGATGCGAGACGACGACACCCTTGATCTTGCCCGTCGTGCCCGACGTGCCGAGGATTTCGGCATCGGCGTTGGGGTCGAGGCTGGCCTGATCGGGAAGCGCGGACAGGTCGCGCGGCATTGCGTCGACATGCCAGCAGCCGTCGAGTTCCAGGTCCTTCACCAACTCGGGGGCGTCGGTCAGACAGAAGCGCGGTTCGCATAGAGCCGCATAGTCGGAAATCTCGCGCGGGTTCAGGCGAGTGTTGATCGGGCAGGCGATCCCGCCCGCGCGGAACACCGCAAACACCGCGATCGCCATTTCGACCGCGCGTGCATTGCTGATCGGCAGGAACACGCGGTCGCCGGGAACGAGGCCCGCTGCGGTGAGGCCGCCGCCGATCTCGTCGGCCTCGCGATCCCATTCGGCGAAGCTGATCTGGCGCCGTGTATCGTCGTGCGCGATCTCGCTCGCCTGATGCTGCGCACGCACCTTCAAAGCATCGCTGATGCGGCGAACTTCCATTACGGCACTATCCCCTTGCTTCGCTATTGGGGATGTATTACCTAGTTATACAAGTGGTGACAAGGGAGATATGCGATGGCCGAGGCGAAAAACGACATCAAGGAAAGCGAAGAGTGGCAGAAGGCCGTCGCCTACGAGATTACCGACGCGGACATAGAGCGGCAGCGCAAGCTGTTGGGGTTCGACCAGGCGGCGAAGACGCGCGAATATATCCAGGTCGCGACCGAGGATAATATCCGCAACTTCGCGCACGGTATCGGCGACGACAACCCGCTCTATACCGATCCGCACTATGCTAAGAAGACCCGTTGGGGCAGCGTCATCGCGCCCGGGATGATGGCGGGCGTCATCAACCGGCCGATGCTGGGCGACCCCGTTCCCGACGAGATCAAGGCGCTCCGCAAGAGTCTGTTCAAGGGCATCCACGTCTTCGTGTCGGGCTCGCAATGGGATTTCTATCGCCCGATCTATCCGGGCGACACCATCTACAGCTTCAACGGCGACGAGACCTGCGAGGTCAAGCAGTCCGAATTCGCCGGGCGTTCGGTGATCGGCGTGCGCCGCGACGTGAAAATCAACCAGCGCGGCGAGGTCGTCGCGGTCTATCGCATCCTGCGCGTACTGACCGAGCGCAAGACCGCCGCCAAGAAGGGCAAATATTCATCGATCGAGCCCGCGACCTACACCGACGAGGAAATGCAGGCGATTGAGGATATCTATGCCGCCGAACGCGTCCAGGGCGCCGAAAAGCGCTGGTTCGAGAGCGTCGAGAAGGGTGATTCGCTGGGGCTGCAGGCCAAGGGCCCGCTGACCGTCACGGACGTGATCTGCTTCCATGCCGGCGGTTACGGCTTCGTGCCCTATGCGCCGACCGCGAACCGCCTCGCGCACAAGAACCGCCAGCGCATCCCGGCCTTCTATGTGAAGAATGAATATGGCATTCCCGACGTCGCGCAGCGGCTGCACTGGGACCCGACCTGGGCGCAGGCGATCGGCAATCCGATGGCCTATGACTATGGAGTCATGCGCGAAAATTACCTGTGGCAATATCTCAGCGACTGGGCCGGCGACGATGCGGTCATCACCCACATTCACGACGAGATCCGCAAGTTCAACTATATGGGCGACGTCCAGCGCGTGACCGGCGAAGTGCTCGCGAAACGGGAGGAGGGCGGCCAATGCTTCGTCGATGTGGCGGTGAAATTCACCAACCAGCGCGACGAGGAAACCGTGCGCGCGACCGCGACGATCGCATTGCCGAGCAAGTCCCGCCCGCTGCCGCTTTATCCCGCGGTGCCCGACGACCTCGCCGAAAAGGCAGTGCGCATGCTGGCGCGCCACCGCGAACTTGGCGGGGATTGATTCGCCCTCCATTCCCTTCGACAAGAACGGAACAGGGGAGGAATCCATGTCCGAAGTGCTGATCGACGATGATGCGGGGGTCCGCACCATCACCCTCAACCGGCCCGACCGGCTCAACGCGCTAACAAGCTCGATCATGGCGCCGCTCGCCGACGCCTGCGCCGACGCGGCGCGCGATGCGTCGGTCGGCTGCGTCGTCGTGACCGGCGCGGGCAGGGGGTTCTGCGCCGGCGGCGATCTCAAGGAAGGCGGCGCCGATAAGGCGGTCGTGCCCGCCAATTCCGACGTCGGAAGCCGCAACGAACAGAGCTTCGTCCGGCTGCGCGGGTTCATGGAAACTTCGCGCCTGCTCCACGAAATGCCCAAGCCGACGATCGCGATGGTCAACGGTCCGGTCGCGGGCGCGGGGATCGGCATCGCCGGGGCGTGCGACCTGCGCTTCGCCGGCAAGAGTGCGAGCTTCCTGACCGCCTTCGACCGCATCGGGGCGGGGGGCGATTTCGGATCGACCTGGTTCTGGACCAAGATCGTCGGCACCGGCTTGGCGCGCGAACTGTTCCTGCTCGGCGAGAAGCTCTCCGCCGAAGAGGCTTTTGCAAAAGGCATCTATACGCGCTTGTTCGACGACGAAGCGCTGCACGACGCGACGATGGCGGCGGCGCGGCGCCTCGCCGACGGTCCGCGCATGGGCTATCGCTATATGAAAACCAACCTCAACAATGCCGAAGACTGGGCGTTCGAGGCCGCGCTCGATGCCGAGGCGCTGAACATGGGCCTGTCGACAAGCGCGACCGCGATGATCTGGCGCGAGAAGAAGAAGGCCGAGAATCCGGATGGCTGATTTCATGCATATCCGCATCGATCGTCATGAGCAGGGCGTTGCGGCGGTGGTCGTCGCGCGGGCCGATATCGGCAACGCGTCGTCGCCCGAAATGCTCGGCGAGATTCGCGACGCCTTTGCCGCGCTCTCGGGTGAGCGCGACGTGCGCGCGATCATTTTCGCCGCCGAAGGAAAGCATTTCTCGGTCGGCGCCGATTTCGCGTTTCTGCAACGGCTGACGGGCATGTCGGCCAGCGAGATCAAGGACACGGTCTACGCGAACTTCCAGGGCGCGGCGCGGGCGATCTATCGCTGCCCAAAACCGACGCTCGCACTGGTGCAGGGGGCTGCGGTGACGGTTGGCTGCGAACTTGCACTCGCGTGCGATTTTCGTGTCGCTGCCGACAGCGCGATGTTCCAGGAAAGCTGGATCAAGCTCGGCATCATGCCGCCGCTCGGCGGAACCTTTCTGTTGCCCCGCATCGTGGGACTGGGCCGCGCGATGGAGATGTGCCTCCGCGGCAAGCAGGTGCGCGCCGAAGAGGCGCTTGCTATCGGACTGGTCAGCGAAGTCGTCGCGCGGGACGATCTGGATGCGCGCGGCATGACGTTGGCCCGCGAACTCGCGGCCTCGGCGCCGCTCGGCTATGCGACGGTCAAGCAATCGATCCAGCGCGCGCTTGAAAGCAGCATGGAAGCCGAATGGAAGGCGAACCTGCCGAACCAGGCGCTGCTCCTCGGCAGCCATGACCATCGCGAGGGGCTGGCCGCGGCGACCGAAAAGCGCGCGCCGCAGTTTCGCGGCGAATAGTCTCAATCGCGCGGGCGACCCGGCCCCACGAACACCGTCTGCGTTCCCTTGGCATAGACGCCGTCCTCGTCCGCGAAGATCGTCTGCGCCACCGCATGGCCGTTGCCCGCACCTTCGGTATGCGCGTCGAGCAGAAACCAGTCGCCACGAGGCATGCGCAGGAACTGCACCGAGATGTCGAGATTGGCATAGCTCCATTCATGCGCGTGCGTCGCGCTGCCGACACCATTGCCGAAATCGGCGAAGAGGCACGCCTTCACGAACGGCGACGTCGGAACGCCCGAAACGACCTCGCCATCCATTCGCATCCACGATACGCCGCGGCCGGGTTCACGGACCCGGCCCATGATCGGGCGCGTCTTGACTGCCCCTGCCATGCTGGCGCCAATGAGAAAATTATCCTCGGGCACGTCTGCGGGTGCCGGGTGCGGTTGGGGCGGCGGGAATTCGGGAGTGTCGAGGTGCCGCGCGCGAAGGACATGCGCCTGCGCGACGAGCTTGCCGCCCGCGATAAGTTCGATGCGGTGAAGCTGCGCCTGCCGCCCCTGCCGCACCGGCACGATGCGGGGTACCAGCAGCGTCCGCGGGACAATTCCCAAAATGTCGATCGTCAGGCGGCAGATCTCGAAATCGGGATCCAAGCCCGCATCCTCGACGATATGCCCGATCAGCGCCGCGATCGGCCCTCCCGCGACAGCGTCGGCGAACCAGGGATTGCGCGCGAGACCCGACGGGTCGAAACCTTCGCCATCGGCGATGAAATAATGCGGAACGGTAATCGTATCGAGGCTCATCAATCCCTCCTAATCAAGCTCGCGCAAGCGCACAACATATTTGACGTAGTTATATAACTCGGGCATAGGATTCGCCAGATTCGAGGGAGAGCGTGCGATGGACCTGAGCTATGGCGAGGCCGCCGAAGCCTTTCGCGCGGAGGTCCGCGCCTTTCTGTCGTCGCACTGGCCGCCCGCCGCGGACTTGCGCGGCGCCGATCTCAAGGCCTTCATCCGCGACTTCCGTGCCGCCGCAACCGAAGCGGGCTATCTCTATCGCGCGGTTCCGAAGCGTTATGGCGGGTCGGAGCAGCCGGTCGACGTGATCAAGGCGCAAGTGATCCGTGAGGAATTCGCCCGCGCCCGCGCGCCGATGGAGGTTGGCGGCAACGGCATGAACATGACGGTGCCGACGCTGCTCGAAAAGGGAACCGACGAGCAGAAGGAGCTCTTCATCCGCGGGACTGTCGAGGGCGATTATATCTGGGGACAGGGATATTCCGAGCCCGGATCGGGATCCGACCTGGCAAGCGTGCGGACCAAGGGCGAATTGTCTGCCGACGGCAGCAAGTGGATCATCAACGGCCAGAAGATCTGGACGTCGCAGGGGATGCAGTCGACGCACATGTTCATGCTCGTGCGCACCGAGCCCGACGCGCCGAAGCATGACGGCATCACCTATCTGCTCATCGACCTGAACCAGCCCGGTGTTACCCGGCGGCCGATCCGCCAGATGACGGGCGAGGAGGGCGATCACACCTTCTGCGAATTCTTCTTCGACAATGCCGAAACGCCGGTGTCGTGGCAGGTCGGCGAACGCGGGCAGGGCTGGTATGTCAGCCGCACGACGCTGAAGCATGAGCGCGCGAGCATCGGCAGCGCCGACGGACTCGGGCGCCAGTTCGCAAAGCTGGTCGAACTGGCAAAGGAAGTCGATCGTATCGGCGACCCAGTGATCCGCGACAAGCTCGCGCAGATCGAGGGTTTCGTCCTCTCGCACCGCTACACCAGCTTTCGCCTGTTCAGTTGCGCCGCGGCGGGCGAGGATCCGGGACCGGTGTCGCTGATGATGAAGCTGCTGCTCACCGAGATCGGGCATGAGATGGCACTTCTGGCGCAGGAACTGATCGGCGAACATGCCTTCATTGAACCCGCAGGGGCGGGCGGACGCGGTAATCGCGGGCCGCGCGGCCCCGAAAAATGGCTCGACCAGATCATGGGCAGCCTCGGCAATTCGATCGCCGGCGGCGCATCGAACATCCAGCGCAACATCATCGGCGAACGCGGCCTCGGCCTGCCGCGCGATATTGCGATGAGCGGGGAACGCTGACCGATGCATTTTCACCTGACCGAAGAACAGAAGGCGATCCAGGAAGCCGTGCGCGGCACGCTCGCCGACAGCTGGCCGATCGAGCGTATCCATGCCTTCGCCGACGGCGACGCCGATTTCGACCGCGCAAGCTGGGATGCGCTGATGGCGCTCGGCCTTGGCGGCATCTTGTTACCCGACAGCGGTATGGGGTTGCTCGACGCCGCGCTGGCCTGCGAGGTGGCGGGTGAGGCGGCGGCGGCAGGGCCGCTCATCGGCCAGCTCCTCGCCGTCGCGGCGGCTGCGGCGAGCGGCAGAGCCAATCTCGATGCCCTGGCGAGTGGCGAAGCCGTCGCGACGCTGGTGCACGGCGGCAGCGCGTTCGTCCCTTGCGCGCGCGCCGCCGATATCTTCCTGGTCGTCGACCGCGCCGCGGGCGTGCGGCTGGTGCCCGCGGGTGACGGCGTGACGATCGAAGCGGTCAGGGCCTCGGATCGCACGCGGCCGGTGTCGAAGGTCGCATTCGCCGAAGGCGCGGGCGCAATGCTGTTCGCCGCCGCCGATCCGATCACCGCGCGCCTTGCCGATGCGGCACTGGTGCTCTGCGCCGCCGACGCGCTCGGCGGCGCGCAGAAGGTCACCGACATGAGCGTCGCCTATGCCAAGGAGCGCGAGCAGTTCGGGCAGCCGGTCGGGCGCTTTCAGGCGCTGAAGCACCAACTCGCGCATATGGCGCTCGACGTCGAGCCCGCGCGGGCGCTCGTCTGGTACGCCGCCTATGCGTGGGATGCGGAGCTTCCCGATGCGCCTAGGGCTGCAGCGATGGCCAAAGCGCATCTGTGCGACGTCTATGTCCGCGCGACGCGCGCTGCGGTCGCCGCGCATGGCGGTATCGGCTACACATGGGAATATGGCCTCAATTACTGGTTCCGCCGCGCCTTGTTCGACCGTGCCTGGCTCGGCAGCCCGTCGGAGCATCGCGCGCGGGCGGCCGATCTGGCCAGCTGGTAAGCGGTGAACGCGCCGGACAGCCTGCAATTGGCGCCGGGGGTGCGGAGGCTGCGCCCCGACGATCATTTCATGATCCTGTCGGAGACCGACGCCTCGCCGATGCACGTCGGCGCGCTGATCATTCTCGACGTGCCGCTGGACGCGCAGGAAGGGCTGGCCGCCGTGCTCCGCCGCCAGCTTGCCGATCGGCTCCCGGCGACGCCGCTCCTCGTGCGCCTGCACGAAGCGCCCGACGGCTATGACAGCGACGTCTGGGCCGATATCGCGCGCGCCGATCTCGAAATGCTCGTCGCCGTCGAACCGCACGACGGCGCCTGGAGCGAGGCCGAGCTTTACGACGCGGTCGCGTCACTCAACATGCGGCGGCTCGACCTGTCGGGGCCGCCCTTCGCGGCCCATGTCTTCGAACAACTCGCGGCCGGCGGCAGCGCAATCTATCTCAAGGTTCATCACAGCGTTGCCGATGGCATCGGGTTTCAGGCCATCCTCGGCCTGCTCAGCGACGCGGCGCCGCCAGCAACCGCGCGCTTCGCCGATGCGCGACTGCCCGAGCCCGAAAAATGGTGTCAGCGTGCCGAGGCACGCTTTGCGACCGAGGCCGATTTGCGCGCCGGCCAAGCCGCGCGCCGCAAGGAGGCGCTCGCCGCGCTCGAAGCGTTCAAGGACGATCGCGAACCGACGCCGGAGCTCAAAATGTCGGGGCCAACCTCGGACCGGCGCCGCTATACGACGATCAGCATGCCGCTCGCGCGGGTGAAAGCGGCAGGCGCCAAACTCGACGCGACCGTCAACGACATTTTCCTGACGCTCGCCAGCACCGCGCTGCGCAATTATCTGATCGAGATCGATGATCTCCCCGCAACCCCGCTGGTGGTCAATTCGGCGCGTTCGTACCGCCGCGACGCGCACGGGACGTTCGGCAACCGCATTGTCGCCCTGCATCCGCACCTCGCGACGCATCTCCCCGATCCGGTCGAGCGGCTTCGCGCAATCCAGGCGTCGATGGCATCCGAGATGCAGCGCACCGGCCATGACGAGGCGCTTCTCGACGCCGCCGAGAAGCCTTTTGGCGCGCGCGACCGCCGCGCCGCCTTCGCCGAGCGCATGGCGGGCGGCAAGCGGCTGCTTCCCGGCAATCTGACGCTGTCGAACGTCCCCGGCCCCGCGGAAGCACGCAGCTATGCCGGCTTTCGCCAACTTCATAATTACCCCGTCCCGATTATCGGCTCGGGCCGCTTTCTCAACATCACGTCGCGGCGCAGCGGCGACAATCTCGACATGGGTGTCATCGCCGATGCCGCGAAGATCGCCGACGTCGGCCGCATCGCCGCGCTCTTCACCGCCGCTCTCGACGAACTGGAGTCTCTTGCATGACCGACGACCTCGCCTTCAAGCCCGAGGACGACCGCTACCACCAGCTGTCCGACGATCCTTACGAGACCGAAACCAACTGGTGGTCGTTCAGCATCCCCGAACGCAAGATCGGCTGCTGGATCCACGCGCCCTATTATCCCAACCGCAAGAGCGTCACTTGGCGTATCTTCGCGTGGGACGACGAGGGGTATGACCAGGCGCGCATGGCCTATTATCGCAAGGTCGAGGAAGCGCCGATGCCCGATGCGCCCGATCTCACCGACATCGTCTTTCCGGGCGACAAAAACGGCGGCGGCTACAGCCTCAAGATGCTCGAACCGGGCATGAAATATCACCTCCAGTATGAGGACCCGGCGCGCGGCTTCGCGCTCGACTTCACGCACACGGGTCTCCACGAACCACACCGCTTCCCACCGGGCAAGCCGCCCTTCATGGCGACCCCACATTACGACCAGCTCGGCCATGTCGAGGGCTGGATGACGCTGCGCGGCGAGCGCATCCGCATCGACGGGATCGGCGTGCGCGACCGCACCTGGGGCCCTCGCGGCGGGCCTTATGCCGCGAGCCCCAAAGTCTATGCGAACGACATGGAGCGGGTGAAGCATCCCGGCGGCGCGCGCTGGCGCGAGATCGAGCGCGAACGCGGGCGCGGGCGCATCCAATATATCTTCGGCCATCGCCGCGACGGCACCGGCTTCCTCGGCTTCGTGCGCGTACAGGATGGCGGCGCCGACGGCTGGGCGCCGATGAACGCCGGCTGGATCCGCCGCGACGGCACCTTCGGCAGCCTCGATCCCGTCCGATCGCGGATGCGCACCTTCCGCAGCCCCAAGACCGGCTGGAGCACGCATATGCAGGTCGAACTCGTCGACGAGCTGGGCCGCGAAATGGTCAGCGAGGGTTTCGTCGTCAGCACGATGAGCGAAGCGGGATATGGCGTGAACCAGCTGATGCGCTGGGACATTGACGGCGGGATCGGCTGGGGCGAGGATCAGGATGTGTGGAATCCGCAGCACTATACGCGCATGCTCGACGCATTGAAGGCGACCGCTTGACCGCGATGCTGTCGAATCTTGTGCTGCCGCTTATGTGCGCCCCGATGAGCTTCGCCTCGTCGGTGCCGCTCGCGGTGGCCTGTTGCCGTGCCGGGGTGATCGGGGGTTGGCAGGGCGGTACCGTCACGTCCTTTGCCGAGTTCGAGGCCTATCTGAAGGCGCTGGCCGCCGTGGGCGGTGCGCCGCCGATCGTCAATATGCCCGCCCGCTGGGGAACCGATCCGAAGGCCGCGGACCGGCTCGATCTGCTCGAACGATACCGCGTGCCCCTTGTGCTCTCGAGCCTCGGCGATCCCTCGGCGCTCGTCGCGCGCGTGCACGGTTGGGGCGGGCGTGTCGTCCATGACGTGACGACGATGAAGCATGCCGAAAAGGCGATCGCCGCGGGTGCCGACGGGCTGATGCTGACTTGCGCCGGAGCAGGCGGGCATACCGGCTTTCTGACGCCGATGGCGTTCGTCCCCGCGGTGCGACGCATCTTCGACGGGCTGCTGATCGTCGCGGGCGGCATCGCCGACGCGTATGGCATTGCTGCGTCGCTCGCGCTCGGCGGCGACATTGCCTGCATGGGTACCCGCTTCATCGCAACGCCCGAAAGCGGCGTCGTCGAGGGGCATCGCGCGATGATCCCCACGGTGGGCGCCGACGATATCGTCGCATCGGCCGCGATGAACGGCGTCCCGGCGCACTGGATGCGCCAGTCGATCGAAGCGGTCGGTCTCGACGCCAAGGCGCTGCCCGCCGTGCGTTCGCCGATGCCCGAGGGCGTCATGCCGTGGCGCGACATCTGGAGCGCCGGGCAAAGCGCGGGGCTGATCGACGCAGTCGAGCCGGTCGCCGATCTCGTCGCGCGCTTGACGAGGGATTTCGACGCGCTGCCTGCGGTGCCCGACTGGCGCGGGCGCCTTTCCGGCCTGACACGCGGCTGGGGCTAATCCATCGTCAGCACGATCCGTCCCGCACTTTTTCCCGCCGCCGCATCCTCCATCGCCGCCTGAAAGTCCGCGAGCGCATAGCTTCGCGCAATCGCAGGCCTCAGTATGCCTTCCACTGCCAGCCCAAACACCGCATCGCGATTGGCGGCGCTTTTTTCGGGCTCGAAGATTCCGAACTGGCGAATGTCGACTCCGATCAGGCTGGCGCCTTTGAGCAATGGCAGGTTGGTGCGCAGCGACGCGATCCCCGCTGGGAATCCGATCACCAGATGCCGGCCGTTCCACGCCAGCGACCGAAACGCCGGCTCGGTCACCTCGCCGCCGACCGGATCGAAGACGACATCGACTCCCTGGCCGCCGTTCGCCGCCCTGACCTGATCGCGCCAGTCGTCGGCGCGTGCATCGATCACCGCATCGGCGCCGCCCGCGGCCGCGAGTGCGCGCTTGCTTTCGCTCGACGCCGATCCGATCACGCGCGCGCCCAGATATTTGCCGATCTGCACCGCCGCATAGCCGGTTGCGCCCCCCGCGCCGAGGACGAGGAGCGTCTCGCCCGCCTGGAGCCGCCCGCGGTCGACGAGCGCGTGCCAGGCCGTCGCGTAGCTCACCGGGAACACGGCAGCTTCCTCGAACGACAGTGCCTGCGGCATCGAGCGTATCGTGCGAGCGGGCAGGTTTACAGCGTTGGCGAACATGCCGCCCCAGCCGCTCCCGACAACCCTGTCGCCCACCGCGAAATCGCGCACCTCGTCGCCGGTCGCGTCGACAACCCCCGCGCATTCGCTGCCGGGGATATAAGGGACCGGCGGTTTCACCTGATAGCCACCGGCGGCGGTCAGCACATCGACGAAGCTGATCCCCGCCGCTCGGACGGAAATGCGGACTTGCGTCGGCGAAGGCGGCCCCGGGTCATGATCGACAAGCCGATAGGCGTCGGGCGGTCCCAGTTCGTCCGCCATGACGGCGCGGCGAATGGCTGTTGGCAGGATCGTCATAGGACACCTCTTGTCACGCGAATATAAGAAGTATAACTAGGTTAGATAAGTATAGGAAGGGGTAGGCTGATGGGTTTCAAGACGCGGATCACCGAAATGCTGGGGATCGAACATCCGATCGTTCAGGGCGGGATGCAGGCGGTCGGCACCGCCGACATGGCGAGCGCGGTATCGAACGCCGGCGGGCTCGGCATCATTACCGCGCTGACCCAACCGAGTCCCCAAGCGCTGCGTGACGAGATCGAGCGTTGCCGATCGCTTACCGACAAGCCGTTCGGCGTCAACCTGACGGTCTTTCCAACGATTAACTCGCCCGATTACAACGCTTACGCCGATGCGGTGGTCGAGAGCGGCGTCAAGATCATGGAGACCGCCGGCACCCCGGCGGTCCGCGAGATCTGGGCACGGGTAAAGCCGCACGGTGTCACCATCCTCCACAAATGCACCGCGGTGCGCCACGCACTGTCGGCCGAGAAAGCTGGCTGCGACATCATCTCGATCGACGGCTTTGAATGCGCAGGGCATCCGGGGGAAGACGATATCCCCGGCCTGATCCTGATTCCGGCGGCGGCCGACAAGGTGAAGATCCCGATGCTTGCATCGGGCGGTTTCGGCGACGGCCGCGGTTTGATCGCCGCGCTCAGTCTCGGCGCCGAGGGCATCAACATGGGCACGCGTTTCTGTGCGACCAGAGAAGCGCCCGTGCATGACAATGTGAAGCAGGCCTATGTCGACAACGACGAGCGCGGCAGCTTCCTGATCTTCCGCAATTTCAAGAACACCGCGCGCGTCGGCAAAAGCGAAGTCAGCGAAGAGGTCGTTCGCCGCCTGTCGCAGCCCGATGCGAAATTCGGCGATGTCCAGGAACTGGTCGCCGGCACGGCGGGACGCGAGTTGCTGCGGACCGGCGATCTCAGCAAGGGCGTCTTCTGGGCGGGCATGGTCCAGGGACTGATCCATGATATCCCGACCTGTCAGGAACTGATCGACCGCATAATCGGCGAAGCCGAAGCGATCCTCGATCAGCGGCTCGCGGGCTTCCGGCGCTGATGGCCGCCGCCGAACTGATCGGCTATCGCCCGCAGCATGGCTGGCGCGACCGCGCGCAGCCCTAACGCTGCCCACCGTCGACGCGCAGCAGCGCGCCGGTGGTGTAGGATGAAGCCGGACTCGCGAGCATCAGCGCGGCAGTGACGATCTCGGGCGGATTGCCCGGACGGCCCAGCGCGACAGGCTGCTTCTCGCGCTTCTTCGCGTCCCAGGCGTCGGCGATATCGGTCAGGAACGGCCCTGCCGAAATGGTGTTCACGCGTACTTTCGGGCCATATTCGCGGCTGAGCGATACAGTCATCGCGTTGAGCGCCGCCTTCGCCGCGCCATAAGGGACTACGCCGGGCAACGCCATCAGCGCGCCCGTCGAGCTGATGTTGATGATCGCCCCGCCGTCGCCGTCGGCCATGCGCTTGCCGATCTGGCTGGCGAGGCGGAATGGGCCCTTGAAATTGAGGTTCATCACGCTGTCGAACAGGCTTTCGGGCATGTCGTGGCTCGGCATCGGCGGCGACATGCCGGCGTTGTTCACCAGCACATCGACGCGGCCGAACTCGGCGTAGGCGGCATCGATCAGGGCGTCGCACTCGGCCCATTTGCCGACATGCGCGGCAAAGGGCAGCGCGCGGCGCCCGAGCGCGCGGCACTCGGCGGCGACCGCCTCGCAATTGTCGAGCTTGCGGCTCGCGACGATGATATCGGCGCCGCGCTCCGCAAAGGCCTTGACCATCTGATAGCCGAGCCCGCGCGAACCGCCGGTGACGAGGATGATTTTCCCGGTGAAATCGAACAGCGGGTCGGGGATCATGCCGCGCTCCTTTGCTTCAGGGCGGCGAGCCGCGTCGGGATATGCTCGCTCGGGAACAACCCCGCCGCGGGCTTGGCGTTCTTCAGATGCGCCTTCGCAACCTGCGCCTTGTGCACTTCGGTCGGACCGTCGGCGAGCGCGAGGCTGGGCAGCCCCATCCACATGTCGGCAAGCGGCGTTTCGAGCGTCACCCCCAGGCTGCCGTGCAGCTGGATCGCGCGCTGGACGATGTCGTGATAGACCTTCGCCATCTGCACCTTGCACATCGCGATATGTGTGCGGGCGGCGCCATGCGGCTCATTGTCGATGATCCACGCGGTCTTGAGCACGAGCAGGCGGAACTGTTCGAGCTCGATGATCGAATCGGCGATCGCCCCCTGCACGAACTGGTGTTCGCTCAATTGCTTGCCCTGCGTCCGCCGCGACACTGCGCGTTCGAGCATCATGTCGATCGCGCGCTGGCATTTGCCAACGGTGCGCATCGCATGGTGGACGCGCCCGCCGCCGAGCCGCGCCTGCGCCACCTTGAACCCTTCGCCGGGCCCGCCGAGCATCGCGTCGAGCGGAACGCGAACTTTGTTATAGCGGATATAGGCGTGGGTTCCGTCGTCCGCGCCCTTGCTGTCGCCCATCGTTTGCGAATGGCGAACGAATTCGATTCCCGGCGTGTCGGTCGGCACGATCAGCATCGACATCCGGCTATGCGGCGGGTTTTTGGGATTGGTCACTACCATGACGATCAGGAAGGCGGCGTAGCGCGCGTTCGAGGAGAACCATTTCTCGCCCTCGATCACCCATTCGTCGCCGTCCTGATACGCACGACAGGTGAATTCCTTGGGATCGGCGCCGGCTTGCGGCTCGGTCATCGAAAAGGTCGAGACGATCGTGCCCGCCATTAGCGGTTCCAGGAAACGGGCCTTCTGCTCGCCGGTGCCGAACATCGCGAGGATTTCGCTGTTTCCGGTGTCGGGCGCGGCGGTGCCGAATATCGTCGGCGCCCAATAGCTGCGCCCGAGGATTTCGTTCATCAACGCGAGCGTCAGCTGGCCATGGCCCGGCCCCCCCAAGTCGGCGCCAAGATGGCAAGCCCACAACCCCTGCGCTTTCACCTGCTCCTGCAGCGGCGCCATATAGGCGCGCGATTCCTTGTTCGCGACGTCATAGGGCGCCCCGTGGCCGGGAAAGAGGATATCCATCGGCTCGCATTCGTCGCGGACAAAGCGTGCCATCCAGTCGAGCTTCGCCTGCAATTCGGGTTCGATGCGGAAATCGATCATGGACTGTCCTCGGTTAGCCGATCAGGCGGATGAGTTTTTCGGCTTCGGCGAAATTGCCGCGCACCAGCCGGTCGAAGAAGCGGCCGGTTTCGGCGCTCAAAATGCCCTTGGCCGCCTGCGCGACCTTATATTCGAGGATGCAGCCGCCCTTGAACATCGCGAGCACGAGATAATAATCGAAGCTCGCCATGCTGCGCCCGGTGCCCGTGGCATAGTGCGCCATCAATTCCTGCCGCGTCGGCCAGTCGCCGACATTGTATAGCGCCTTTTCGGGCACATGGCCCGGGAAACGATCGTCGCGAATGCCGTTGCAAAACCAGGCAAGGTCGAGCAGCGGGTCGGCGATCGTCGACAGCTCCCAGTCGATCAATGCGGTCAGGCGGCACGGCGGATCGAAGGCGAACAGGGCGTTGGGCGTGCCGACGTCGCCGTGAATGATTCCCGGCCGGAAGTCGTCCGGGATATTGGCGCGCAGCCAGTCGCGAGCGAGCGCATAGCCTGGCAGTTCGCGCCATTCATGGTCATAGAGCTGTTTGTAGCTCCTGATCTGCCCTTCCCAGCGATCGACCTGCCGCTCGAGAAAATTGTCGGGGCGCCCGAAGTCCTCAAGGCCCACCGCCTTGTAATCGACATTGGCGAGCGCGATCAGCCCGTCGACCATCGCGTAGGGCACCTCGCGCGCATGCGGCGGTTTGTCGAAGGGCGGGCGGTCGTGGATTTTCCCGCCGCTAAGGTCAGCCGGCCAGCCCTCGACGAGATCCATGACGTAGAAGGGCGCGCCGATCACGCCGGCATCGGCGCAGCTGCCGTGACAATAGGGGTGCGGGACATCGGTTCCGCGGAGCGCGGTGAGTACCCGCGCCTCGCGCATCACGCTCTTCTCGCTGCCCGGCGGCGGCACCGCGGGCGGGCGGCGGAGGATCAGCGTATCGCCGCCGCGGTTCAGCGACAGGATGACGTTCGACGTGCCGCCGTGGATTTTCTTTGCCGTCAACGGACCGGCGCCGAGCGACGGAATATGCGCGTCGAGCCACGGCGTCAGCCGTTCGGGATCGGCGAGCGCCGCGACATCGTCCTTCATTCGTCGCGCTCCCGCAAATAGGCCTCGATACCGGCGCGGATCGCGTGCAGCTGGCTCGCCGCCGCAGCGAAGGTCGCGCTGTCGATCCGCGCCAGCAATGCGTTGGTGACGGCCTGAGCACGCTGATGGTCGACCGCCTTGAGCGTGCGGCCGGCGTCGGTCGCGACGATCAGCGAGGCGCGCTTGTGATCGGGGTTGTCGGCGAAAGCGACGAGGCCCAGTTCGGCGAGCCGGTTGGCGGCGCGCTGCACGACCTGCCGCGGATGGCCGAGGCTGCGACCGATCTGCGCCACCGTCGGCGCGTCGGCGGCGTTGACGACGGCGGTGAGCACGGTGAGCTCCATTTCGGCAAGCCCGCTTTCGGCGCGGGTATCCGCGTACAGCGCGCGCATCCGGCCGCGCAATCGCGCGACCTCGTCGGCGAATCGTTCGAAATCGGTGAAGCGCTGTGCGATCATGACACTCAGATGTCAAAATGACATCATAGTGTCAATATTAATTCAGCGCGTCGCCATCCGCCGGAACAGCGACGTCTCGGCCTGCCAGTCGACCCGGACCCTCCTGTAAGCGAAGCGCCAGCCGCTCTCGGTGCGAACCAGCCGGTCGTCATAGGTGCCGCTGTGGTCGGGCCCGAAATTGCTGTGCACCGCGAAATAGCTGCGCGCCGTTGCTTGATCGCCGTCGATCGCGATCAGCGGATTGGTGATATGGTGGCGAACGAACGTCAGCCGCGGATCGCGCGTTCCGGACCCGAGCGAGGCAGCGATCGCTTCGGGGCCCGTCGGGCTCGCACCCGGATAGTCCAGCACGCCGTCGTCGGCGAAGCACGCCGCCAGTTCGGCCAAGCGCCCCCGGTCGCCGTTATAGGTATAGCGTGCGAGAAGGTCGCGGATCGCGTCGCGGTCGGCGGCAACGTCAGCCATTATGGTTCAACCTCAGCCCCGGTTCGCCCCAACGCATCTTCGCCAGTCGTCCCGTTTTCGACAGGGTGATATAGGCATCGCGCATATCCTCGCCGCCAAAGGCGATATTGGTGACATAGGGTTCGCCCTCGATGGCGAATTTCGACACATCGCCGCCGGGTGTGATCGTCGAAATCCCGCCCTCATACAGCGTCGCCACGCAGATATTGCCCGCCGCGGTCACTGCCAGGCTGTCGAACCCGACCGGCCCCGGCGCGGTTGCAATCCACGTCGGGCGCTGCGCTTCGACCTTGCGATCATAACGCCATAGCCGAGCCTGATGCGTGTCGGCGACATAGACATGCATACCGTCGGGCGAGAGGCCGACGCCGTTATACGACACCGCGTGCCGGTTGATCGCGGCGATCGACGATCCGTCGGGCAACGCGCTGAACAACCCGCTCGCAGAGCGGATCCCGTCGTGAGTCTTGCCGAGGTCGGTGAACCATATCCGCCCGTCGGCGTCGAAGACGATGTCGTTCGGCGCTTCCAGTGCGACGCCGGCGCAGCTATCGTAGAGGCGTTCGAATTTGCCGGTCGACAGATCGACGCGCTCCACCCGCCCTTCGTGCCCGGGGCCGCGCGCATTCTGGAATTTGACCAAGTCGAGCCCGCCATTGTTGCAGACATAGAGCGCACCGTCGGGTCCAATCTCTGCGCCGTTCGGTCCGCCGCCGATCTCGCAGACGGCTTCGGTCCTGCCGTTCCAGCAGCGGGTTATGCGTCCCCCTGCGAGTTCGACGACGATCACCGACCCATCGGCCATGACGACCGGGCCCTCGGGAAAGGCAAGGCCTTCCGCGACGATCTCCATCCGACCCTCTCCTGTATAACCTAGTTATGTATGTCTTGACACGTGGCGGGGGAGCGCGCAACCCTCGGCGCCGGGAGAGAGACATTGCCTGTACCGCAGCATCATATCGTGGCGACATCGCCACCCTTCGACCAGCCGCCTTATCCGGCGGACATATTTGCCGGGCAGACCGTGCTCGTCACCGGCGGCGGATCGGGGATGGGGCTCGCCATGGCGAAGGCCTTTGCACAGGGCGGCGCGCAGGTTGCTGTCATGGGTCGCAGCATGGAACGCGCCGAGGAAGGCGCGGCGCAGATCGCGGCGCTGGGCGTTCGGGCCCATGCGATGAGCTGCGATGTTCGTCAGCCCGAGGCGATCGCTGCCGCTTTCGACGAGGCCGAGCGCGAATTGGGCCCGATCGGGCTGCTTGCCAATAATGCCGGCGCCAATTTCCCGATCCTTGCCGAGGACATTTCGCCCAACGCATGGAATGCGGTCACGCGGATCGCGATCGACGGTACCTTCCTCTGCTCGGCCGAATTCGCGCGGCGCCGCATCGCGCGCGGCGAGGGCGGGGCGATCGTCAACAACAGCGCGCAATATATCTGGACCGGTTTCCCCGGCGACGCGCACAGCGCCGCAGCGAAGACCGCGCAGGCGACGATGACGAAGAAACTCGCCGCCGACTGGGCGCCCCATGGCATCCGCGTCAACGCGATCGCCGCGGGTTTTTTCCCCCACGACACGTCGACCGCAGGGCGCCGCGAGGGAGGCATCGCACCACTCCAGAACATGATCCCCGCCGGTCGCACCGGCGATATCTGGGAATTCGGGTGGCTGTCGGCGATGACCTGCACCCCGCTGTTCGGCGACATGACCGGGCAGGTGATCGTGCAGGATGGTGGCGAAAGCCTGCGCCGCTCGCTGATGATGCCCGATTTCGTCCCGCCGCGCGAACGCGCCGACGGGCCTTGGGGGTGGCAATGAGCGGCTGGCTGAACGGTAAGCGCGCGCGCATCGAGGGCGAGTGTCCGGCAATCGCGTCGGCATTGGCTGCGCAAGGCGCTTCGCTCGTCGATGTGGGTGACTGCGACATCTGGGTTCACATTGCACCGCCGCCTCCGATCAAGCTTGCGCACGAACTGACGCATGCCGAATGGCGCGCCAGTCTCGACGCCGGGCTCGACCGCCGCTTCCTCGGTGCGAAGGATTTTGCCGGGCAATGCCGCGCGCGCGGTACGGGCGGCGCGATACTCTTCGTCGGCGCCCCCGAACAGGCGCTCGGCGCCGATCAGGCGGCGGCCGCGGGCGCGCTCGGGAACCTCACCAAGACGCTCGGGGTCGAATGGGCGCGCGACGGCATTCGCGTGAACAGCGTCCTGACCCGCGACGCGGGCGACACGCTCGGCAATCTCGCGGCTTATCTGGTCAGCGATTATGCCGCCTATGTCACTGGCGCGGTGATGGGGATCGACCTCGATGACTGATCGCGCGCGCCTCGACGGGCAGGCTGCGTTCGTCACCGGCGGCGGCGGGGGCATCGGGCGCGCCATCGCGCTGCGGCTTGCCGAGGCGGGCGCGGACGTGGCGATTTTCGACATTTTTCCAGAGCGCGCCGAGGAAGCCGCCGCGCGGGTGCGCGAACAGAGCCGACAGGCGCTGCCGATTGCCGGCGACGTCATGGACAGCGACGCGTTGCGCGCCGCGGTCGATGCCGCCGCTGCGGAGTTCGGGCGGCTCGATATTCTGGTCAACAATGCCGGCGGCGTATCGGCGCGGCCGTTCCTCGAGCAGAGCGAGCGCAGCATGCGCAAGCATATCGACATCAATCTGATGTCGATGCTGATCGCGACACAAGCCGCCGCGAAGCACATGGTCGACGGCGGGCGTGGCGGCGCGATCATCAATGTCGCGAGTATCGAGGCGAGCCGCGCGGCGCCCAATTTCGCGGTCTATGCGGCGTGCAAGGCCGGGATGCTCAGCTTCACCAAATCGATGGCGGTCGAATTGTCGGGGCACGGCATTCGCGTCAACTGCATCGCACCCGACCATACGATCACCCCGGGCAATCAGGGCAATCGCGCCGGGCCCGTCGATCCGGCGACGTGGAAGCGGCGCAGCGACGACGATATCGATGCGATGAACCGGCTGATTCCGTTGGGCCGCGAGGGCGTCGATACGGAATGCGGCGATGCGGCGGTTTTTCTGGCGAGCGCGATGTCGACCTATGTCACCGGCATATTGCTGCCCGTCGATGGCGGCACCTGGGCGTCGTCGGGCTGGGTACGCGGGCGCGACCGCCGGTGGACGTTGAACGAAGGACTGGCTTTTGGCGCTTGAGCGACGGATCGGCGCCCGGCATTGCGAAATTGCGCGGGGCACCATAATGACGCAGCAAGGAAAAACCCCGATCTGACGGGTTTTGGCAAAGGGGCAGATGCATTGCAGAGCGATAGGGACAACGTGCGAATTCGGGTTCCCAAGACGTCGGAATTGGTCGCGGACCAGATCCGCGCGCAAATCATCCGCGGCGAATTGACCGAAGGCGATTCGCTCCCGCCCGAAGGCGTGCTGATGACGACGCTCGGCGTGTCGCGCCCGACGCTGCGCGAAGCCTTCCGCATCCTCGAAGCCGAAAGCCTGATCAGCGTCGTGCGCGGATCGCGCAGCGGCGCGCGCGTCCATCGCCCCTCGACCGAACTCGTCTCGCGCTACGCCGGCTATGTGCTCGAATCGCAGGGTACGACCATCGCCGACCTTTACGCTGCGCGCCTTGCGATCGAGCCGACGGTCGTCCGCTGGCTGGCGACGGCAAAGGGCGAGACGCCGGGCATGCCGAAGCTGAAGACGGTGCTCAAGGAATTGGGCGATATGCTGACGAACGAACAATATGACGAGTTCATCGACAATATCGCCTATTTCCACCAGGTGCTCGTCGAGGCGACCGGAAACAAGACGCTCAGCTTCATGAATCGCATGCTGCTCAATCTCGCGCGCACCCACCAGAACGACTATCAGCGCCGCCACCCGCGTTCGACCGAGGAACGCATGAAGAGCATCCGCGCCGGTTTCAAATCATACGACAAACTGATCGGCCTGATCGAAAAGGGCGAGGTCGAGGAAGCCGTCGCGCATTGGCGTCTTCACCTGCGCAACGCCAACGAAACCTGGGCCGTGCGCGGCGAGGGCGAGCGGATCGTCGACTCGCTCCACGGATGAGCTTTATCGAGGCGATGACCGCTGCGGCGGCGCGGGCGCCCGATGCGCCGCTCACCGTCGCCTCCGATATACGACCCTGCACCACGACATTGGGTGAGGTGGTCGCGGCGGGCCGACGTATGGGCACGCGAATGACGGCGGCGGGCGTCGGCTCCGGCGATATCGTCGGGTGCATGATTCCCAACTGGCGCGAGTGGCTCGTGGTGGCAGTGGGGGCGGCGCAGTCGGGAGCCGTGATGCTGCCGATCGTCACCATCTATGGCGCCAAAGAGCTTGGCTTCATCCTGCGCCAGTCGGGCGCCAGATGGCTATTTACCCCCGACCGCTTCCGCCATGTCGAATATGATCGATTGGTGGCGGATTGCGGCGACCTTCCTGCGCTCGAACGCCATGTCGCAACGGGCCCCGATTTTGACGCGCTCGAGGCCGAGGGTCCCATCGGCGACCCGGTGCCGGTCGACCCCGGCGCTCTGGCGCTGCTTGTCTACACCTCGGGAACGACCGCCGATCCCAAGGGTGTGATGCATTCGGCGCGCGGCCTCCTCGCCGAACTGGCGACGATGCAGGCGATGCGCGGCGGCGACGGAAACGATGCCGTGATCTCGCCCTGGCCGCCGGGGCATGTCGCGGGCGCGCTGTCGATGTATCGCTACCTGTGCCAGGGAGCGCCGCTGGTGCTAATGGATCAGTGGGACCCCGCAGTGGCGGCGGAGCTGGTCGATCGGCATCGCGTGACCACATCGTCGGGCACGCCGTTTCACCTGTCGGGCATGATCGCGGCGGCTGATGCCAATGGCAACGACCTGACGTCGCTGCGCCAATATCTCGTCGGCGCCGCGCCCGTGCCGCCGTCGCTGATCGAACGCTGTCAGGCGCAGGGCCTTGCGGTCTATCATTGTTATGGGTCGAGCGAGCATCCGACGGTGACCTCGGGCGTCGTCGACGACCCCCTCGACAAGCAGCTCCACACCGAAGGCCGCGCGATCGCAGGGTCGGAGATGCGCTTCGTCGATGACGATGGCACCGACGTCCCGGCGGGTCAGGATGGCGAAATCTGCACGCGCGGACCCGAATTGTTCATGGGATATCTCGACCCCGCGCTGAACGACACCGCGTTCCTTCCGGGCGGCTGGTACCGCACGGGCGACATCGGTCGCCTCGACGAGAGCGGCTATCTGCTGATCACCGACCGCAAGAAGGATATCATTATCCGTGGGGGCGAGAATATCTCGTCGAAGGAGGTCGAGTCAGTGCTTCTGTCGCACCCGGCGATTGTCGACGCTGCGGCAGTCGCGGCGCCCGATGACCGGATGGGCGAAGTCGTGCGTGCATGCGTCGTACTCGCCGAGGGCGCGGGGTTGACCCTGGACGACGTGCGCAGCCACTTTGCTGGCGCGGGGATTGCCCGGCAGAAGACCCCCGAGCGCCTCACCATCCTGCCTGCGCTTCCGCGAAATGCATCGGGCAAGGTGCTGAAGCACGAACTCCGGCGAAGCGCTTAGTTGCGCATGATAAACCCGCCGTCGACGTTCAGCGCCTGACCCGTAATCCAGTCGCCCGCCGGAGAGCAAAGCAACAACAACGCCCCGACCAGATCCTGCGGCTCGCCGCGCGGCTGCTTGACCACGCGCGCCATCGCCGCTTGCACGAATGGGCTCTCTTCCGGCGTCAGCGCCTTGCCCGCGTCGGACATCGTCATCCCCGGCGCGATCGCATTGACGTTGACGTTCATCCGGCCAAGCTCGGTCGCGAGCGTCGTCGTCAGCCCGAGCAGCGCGACCTTGCTGATCCCGTAAGTGGTCTGGGCGGGGAATCCTCCCGCCGACAGCTGATTGACGATCTTGCCGCCTCCGCGCGCCTGGAACAGCGGTACCGCGGCCTTTGAACTGATCAGCGCGCCAGTCAGGTTGACGCGCATCAGCTTTTCGAAATCGGCGATGCTCGTCTGGATAGCAGGGGTCCCGACCGCCTCGACCATCAGAGCGGCATTGTTGACGAGAATATCGAGCCCGCCGAACGCCGCCTGCGTCGCTTCCATCATCGCCGCGACCGATGTTTCGTCGGCGATGTCGGCCTGCACGGCGATCGCCTTGCCGCCCGCATCGTTGATCTCGGCGGCCACGCGCTCGGCGCCTTCCTTGTTGAGGTCGGCGACGACGACGCTGGCGCCCGCATTCGCCAACCCGACCGCATAGGCCCGCCCGATGCTGTTGCCGCGCCCGCCCGCGCCCGTGACGATCGCAACCTTGCCGTCGAGGCGGAACTGGTCGTTGGTGAAATCGGCCACGCTCATGCCTCCTGCTTCGGGAAGATCGGCGCGCCGACGCCGATAGTGACGGTCTTGTAGTGCAGGAACTCGTCGATCCCCGCCTTACCGCCTTCCTTTCCGAACCCCGAAATGCCGACGCCGCCGAAGGGGGTGTGCGGATTGATCTGGAACCCGCCATTACTATAGACGCCACCCGCGTTCAGCCGCTCAGACAGGCGGTGGACGCGCTGCAGGTCGTTCGACTGGATATAGGCCGCAAGCCCATATTCGCTGTTGTTGGCGATCGCGACCGCCTCGTCCTCGTCGTGGAACTTGATCACGACGACGGCGGGCCCAAAGATTTCGACCTGGCTGATTTCATGGTCGGGATCGGCATCGACGATCAGCGTCGGTTCGATGAAATTGCCGCTCGCCAGATCGCCGCCGCACCGTCCGCCGCCGAGCAGGAAAGTTGCAGCATTGTCGGCCTTGGCCCGGTCGAACATGCCGGTGATGCGGTCGACCGCGGCCTTGTTGATCACGGGCCCGACCGCGACGGTCGGGTCCATGGGATCGCCGACCTTGAACTGGCCGATGATCGCCTTCAGTCGCGCTACGAAATCGTCGTAGATGTCGGCGTGAACAAGCTGGCGGGTGGGGAGGGCGCAGCCCTGACCCGACAGACAGCCAACGGTCCAGAACACCGCGCGTTCGGCTGCCGCCTGAATATCGCAGTCGGGGAAGACGAGGCTCGCCGATTTGCCGCCCAGTTCCATCACCGACGGCTTGATCTCCTCGGCGCACGCGGCAAGGATCTTGCGCGCGGTGATCGGCCCGCCGGTGAAGCTGATCTTGCGGATCTTCTTGTGCCGCACGATCGCATCGCCCGCTTCGGCGGTGCCGGGCAGGATCGACAGCACGCCATCGGGCACCCCCGCTCTTGTGCACAATTGCGCGAACAGCTCGGGCGCGAAGGGGGTGATTTCGGCGGGCTTGCAGATGACGCAATTGCCCGCGGCGAGCGCCGCGCACACCTTCATGCCCAGCGAGATCAGCGGACCGTTCCAGGTGATGATGATCCCGACGATGCCGATCGGCTCGGGCACCGTGTAGGACAGCTCGCCGCGCGTATCGAAAGTGCTCAGCAGGTCGCCCGACAATTTGTCGCACCAGCCGGCATAATAGCGCGTCCAGCCCACCGCGGTCTCGACCCCGCGTTCGCCAACCATCAAGGTCGTGCCGCCGTCGAGCGCCGCCGCGCGCGCAAGGTCCGCCTTGTTTTCCTCGAGCAGGTCGGCGAGGCGGTTGAGGATATTGCGGCGCGTCTCGGGCGGCGTTCGGCGCCATTGCTCGCGCACCGCTTCCGCCTTGGCGACCGCTTCCTCGACCTCTTTCGTCCCGGCGAGCGGGATGTCCGCCTGCACAGACTGGGTGACGGGGTGGAGATGCGGATGTGTCCCGCCGCTGCCGCTGCTGCGTTGCTCATGTCCCAGATGCAGGTGAACTGCGGGTGCTGCGCTTGCCATAATGGATCCTCTTCTCGTTTCTATCAGTCGGTTTGGGGCAGGGCGAGCGTCAAGCCGCCGTCGGCGCCCGGTCGCATCGCCGGGCTCCAGACGATTTCCCAGCCATTGCCCTCAGGGTCGGCGAAATAGCCCGAATACAGCCCGCCATCGCGATCGCGGATCGGGCTGGTGATTTTAGCGCCGGCCGCGATAGCCCCGGCAAACTGCGCATCGACGTCGGCCTTCGTCTCGACAAAGATCGCATTGACCGCGCGCGGCGTCGCCGACAGGTCGATGCCGCTTTCGGCGGCCAGATAATCGCGCGGGACGAAGACGATCACCGCGGTCCCGGCGCGCAGCATCAAAGACCCCGGCATGTCGGGTCCCCACGTCTGCCAGCCGAGATCGTCGACGTAGAATTTGCGTAGCTTCGCCGTGTCGCCTGCGGGCACCATCAGCATATGCAAGGCTTGATCCATCGCTTCAACTCCACGCCAGATGCAGATGTTCGAGCGCCATCACGCTGCCGCCGCGGCACGTCTCGTCGCCCTTTTCGATTCGACGGAAATGGCCGATGCGGGCGAACCAGGCGCGATAGAAGACGATCAGCTCCATCCGCGCGAGGTGGAGGCCGAGGCAAGTGTGGATGCCCGATCCGAACGCGGCATGGCGATAGAATTGCCGCTCGACCGATACGGTTTTTGGATCGGGATTGAGCCCTTCATCCCAACCGACGAGTGGCAGCGGGGCGAGGATGCAGTCGCCAGCGAAGAGCTTTACGCCCTCCAGCTCGGTATCCGCGACGATGTAGCGCGGCGTCGCGACGAAAGCGTATCGGCGCAGCAATTCTTCGACGAGATCGGGGATCACATCGGGATCGTCGATCGCGCGCTGGCGCAGCGTCTCGTCATGCGCGAGGTGGCGCATCCCGAAGCTCATCGCATTGGTCACGGTGTCGAGCCCCGCGAGAAACATCAGGAAGCCGATCGACATCAGCTCCTCGAACGTCAGCCGGCGCCCCTCCACCTCGCTGACGATGATCTTCGAGATCATGTCGTCGCGCGGTTCGGCCATGCGCTGCTGGATCAGCTCGGCGAGATGGCCGAGGATCGTCTGTGCCAGCGCGTTGCGCTCATCGGGGGTCGCGCGGGCGTTGAAAAAGCCGACGACGAGATGGCGGAATTCGTCGAACTTCTCCATCGGAAAGCCGAACAATTCCATAAACACCGCGACCGGCAAGCGCGACGCGATGCTCGATACGAACTCGCATTCTCCGGCATCGGCGATGTCGCCGAGCAGCTGGTCGGTCCATTCGACGACGCGCGCCTCTAGCGGCGCGATTGCCTTCGATTCAAAAAAGGGGCGCAGCATTTGCCGGTAAGGGCGATGCTCGGGCGGATCGAGCATCTCGGGGATCATTGCCGGCTGGTTCGGATTGGGCGGGATCGACAGATAGCGACTCGAATAAATCTCCGGATGCCGGATTACCTGAGACACCGATGATGCGGTGTTGCACATCCAGTGCCCGCCATGCGCATTGGTCCAGAACACCGGCGGCGCGGTCTCCTTCAGTTCCCAATAGCGATCATGGACGTCGGCCAGCAAACCGGGATCGGCGATATAGTCGAACTCATAGACCGGCGAACGCGCCGGGGTCTGCGACTCGGTCATGTTCCTCTCCTCTTGCGCTCAAGTAAACGGCTGTTTACATCAAGAGTCAACGGGGAGGCAGCATGGCAACGGCAATCAACGACAAGGCACGCGACGCCGACCGGACGCGGCAAGCGATCCTTTATGCTGCGCAGCAAATTTTCGCGGAAAAAGGGTTTGCCGAGGCTGGTGTGCGCGACATTACCGCGCGCGCCGGGGTGAACCCGTCGCTGGTCAGCCGCTACTTCGGCGGCAAGCTGAAACTGTTCGAGGCCGCGCTCGATGCGGCGCTCGATGCGCGGATGATGACCGACTTGCCCAAGCAGGGGTTCGGCCGCGCGATCATGGCGCGCTTCGCCGACGAGGAGAAGGGGCGGGTGCAGCCGCTGCCGATCCTGTTCGGCGCGGCGCCCGACAGCGAAGCGCGCGCCGTCGCGCTCCGCCTGTTGCACGATCATGTGCTCGCGCCTTTGTCCGAATGGTTCGGGGGCGAGGCCGGCGAGGTCAAGGCGGCCGCCTTCATGGTCGTTTCGCTCGGCTTTTTCACCTATCGCGACCAGTTGCCGCTGCGGCAGTTTGCTGGGCCGGTCGAGCCCGGCCTGCGCCGTTGGCTGGAAGACACGTTTCAGGCTATCGTCGACGACTAGGGTCCTGGCCCTGGGCCGGACATGTCACAGCGTCGCCATGTCGATCACGAAGCGATATTTGACGTCCGATTTCTCCATCCGTTCGTAAGCCGTGTTCACGTCGGCCATCGCGATGGTTTCTGTCTCGGGCAGGATGCCATGCTCGGCACAGAAATCGAGCATCTCCTGCGTTTCCTTTATCCCGCCAATCGCCGAGCCCGCGACCGATTTGCGGCCGCCGAGCAGCAGCCCCGAATGAAAGCCGGGCATCTGATCGACCGCGCCCACGATCACCAGATGGCCCGATGCTTTGAGCAGGCGCAGGTAGTTTTGATACTCGTGCGCGACCGGGATCGTGTCGAGGATGAAGTCGAAACGGCCCGTCGCTGCCTTCATCGCCTCCTTGTCCGTCGCGATCAGCACATGCGATGCGCCGAGTGAACGGGCATCGTCGGCCTTTGACGGCGAGGTGGTAATCATCGTCACCTCGGCGCCGAGCGCGGCGGCGAATTTAACCCCCATATGACCAAGTCCGCCGAGGCCCGCCACCGCGACCCGCTTGCCGGGACCGACACCCCAATGCCGCAGCGGCGACCAGGTGGTAATGCCGGCGCACAACAAGGGTGCCGCCCTAGAGAGATCGAGCGCGTCGGGAACGCGCAGCACGAACTTGTCGCGCACGATCACGCGTTTCGAATAGCCGCCCTGCGTCTGGCTGCCGTCGTGCCGGTCGCGGCCGTTGTAGGTGCCGACGCTACCGGGGCAATATTGCTCCTGATGCTCGGCGCAATTGGGGCATTCCAGGCAGGCATCGACGAGGCAGCCGACAGCGACCGCATCGCCGATCGCGAAGCCGTCGACCGCGCTCCCAATTGCGTTGACGCGCCCGACGATCTCGTGCCCCGGAACGACGGGGTAACGTGTCCGTCCCCAGTCGTTGCGCGCGGTGTGAAGGTCCGAATGGCAGACGCCGCAATAGAGGATGTGGATCGCGACATCGTCGGCGCGCAGCTCGCGGCGCTCGATCGGCATCGGGGCAAGGGCGGCATCGGGGGCGGTTGCGCCCCAGGCGGCAACAGCTTCGGTCATGCGGCATCCTCCAGTAACAAAGCGGCGTCGGCGGGGGCGATGAACTGCAGCAGGTGCGCGCGCTTCAGGCAGAGATGCGGCGCGGCCTCGTCGGTCATGCCGATGCCGCCATGGACCTGGATATTGGCGCGGCCGTTGTCGAGTGCGGCCTGGTCGCCGAGGCGCTTGGCGGCGGCGATATGAAAGGCGGCGTCGGTATCGCGCGCGTCGAGCGAACAGGCGGCATAATAGAGCTGCGAACGCGCCACCGCGGCGCGCACCGCCATATCCGAACAGATATGCTTGAGCGCCTGGAACCAGCCGATCGGGCGGTCGAACTGGTGGCGAAGCTTGGCATATTCGGCCGCCATGTCGCGCGCCGCGTCGGCGCAGCCGACCGCATAGGCTGCGGCCAGCAGTTGCAGGTGCAGCGGCGCGGCGGCATCCTTGGTCCCCACCGAGGCCGTCCATTCCTGCCGGCTCTGGTCGGTCGACGGGTCGATCGTTGGCGCGTGTGTCCGGCCATCCTGCATAGCGAACAGACGCAACCCGCCGGCTGTCCACATCAGCGCGGCATGCGAACCGCCCGGATCGAGCACGCGCATATCGCTTGGTTCTTCGGTAGGCAGCGCAAGCGCGACTTTGCCGTCGAAGCCTTCGGCGAACCATCGACGGGCCGCTGCAGTAGAGATCAGCCCGATCGGCGCGAGGACGCGGCCGAGCTCGGAGAAGACAACTGCCTCCGTCGCATGGTCCAGGTCCATTCCGGGTGCGGTCATGCCCGTCCAGCCCATCGTTTCGAGATCGCCCCAAAGACCGGCGGGACGCGACCGCGCTCCCTCCAGCGGCATATGGTCCCGGCACCAGTCGGCGGTCGCGGTGCGCAGCGCTTCCTGCTCGTCGTTCAGAGTCAAATCCATCGCGTCACCTCGACTTGGGCAGGCCGAGCAAGCGCTCGCCGATGATGTCGCGCTGGATCTGCGCCGTGCCGCCCGCGATCGTCGAGGCGAAACCGCGGAGATAATCCTGCACCGCATTGTCGTCGCCATAGGCAAAGTCGATCAAGTCCTCGCCCATCAACAGCACGGCCATCCGCTCGAGCCGCTGACCGAGCTCCGCGGTGAACAGCCGGATCACCGACGCTTCGGGCCCCGGTTGCCCGGTGCGCACGACTTCGGAAATATTGCGGTAGGTCATTGCGCGCAGCGCCGCGACCTCGGCGCGCATCTGCGACAACTGGTCGGCGATGCGGTCGTCCTTGATCATTCCGTTCGCGCGCGCAGTCGTGACCAGCTCGGCAATCTCCTGCCCCGCCTTGACCTGTTCGGCGATAAAGCCCGTTCCACGCTCGAAGCTCAGCGTCGACATCGCGACCTTCCAGCCGTTGCCGAGCCCGCCGACGACATTTGAAAGCGGTATGCGGACATCGTCGTAAAAGACTTCGGCAAACTCGGTCTGCCCCGACATCTTCCTAATCGGCCGTACCGTGATCCCCGGCGCATGCATGTCGCAGATCGCCCAGCTCAACCCGGCGTGCCGCTGCGACCCTTCCTCGGTCCGCAGCACCAGTTCCTGCCAGTCGGCGACATGCGCAAAGCTCGTCCAGATCTTCGACCCGTTGACGACCAATTCGTCGCCCTCGATTCGCCCGCGCGTCTTGATGCCGGCGAGGTCGGAGCCCGCGCCCGGCTCCGAAAAGCCCTGGCACCAGATCGCTTCGCCCTTCAGGATGCGGGGCAGGTGATAGGCCTTTTGCTCTTCGCTCGCGTTCAGGATCAGCGTCGGCCCGCCATGGTTGATCCCGACGAAATTGGCGCCGATCCATGGGGCGTGCGCCTTTGCATATTCCTCAAGCCAGATCACCTGCTGGACGATCGACAGTCCGCGGCCGCCATAATCGGCGGGCCAGTTTATCCCCGCCCAGCCGGCGTCGAACAGCCGCCGCTGCCAGGCTTTGTCGAAACCGATCGCGTCGGCCGCGTCGAGCGGACGTTTCTCTGCGGGCACATTGGCGTGCAACCAGTCGCGGCACTCCTCGCGAAAGCGCGTCTCTTCGACGGAAAAGCCGATGTCCATCAATCGGCCTTTTTCGCGCTGCCGATGGGCTCGCCCTTCTTGCGCATCGCGGGATCAAAGCCCGCGTTGCGCATCAATTCGTGGTTCAGCCCCGCGCCGAGCGCCATGCCGTCGGTGTCGTAAATCAGCCGCTTGTTCTCGGCATTGCTGTGGCGGCTGTTGCCGAGGATCAGCGCGGCGAGCTCGGACACCTTGGCATCCAGTTCGTCATCGGCGACGCAATAATTGGCGAGCCCCATCGCGGCGGCCTGCTCGCCAGTATAGGGCTGGCACGTCAGCATCATTTCGAGCGCCTTCGCCTGGCCGACGCGGCGCGGCAGGCGCTGCGACAGGCCCCAGCCCGGAACCAGCCCCCAATTGCCATGCGTATCGGCGAAGCGCGCGCTGGTATCGCAGACGATGAAATCGGCCGAGAGCGCGAATTCGAGCCCGCCAGTGTAGCAACTGCCGCGCACCTTCGCGATCACGGGTTGCGGCAGCGTGGTCAGCCGTTCGAGGATCAGCATCTCCTGCCGCAGCCAGCCGAGCGCATCGGCGTGCGGCGCCTGCTTCAGATCATGCCCGGCGCAGAAATGCCCGCCCGCGCCCGTCACGACGATCAGGCCGACCTCGCTGCCATCGGCTTCGATATCGCGGATATGCGCGCGGAATTCGCGAAACAGCTCGCGGTTGATCGCGTTGCGCTGGGCGGGCCGGTTCAGCGTCAATGTGCAGATGCCGCCAGCATTGTGCCGCAGGACGAGCGCTTCGCTCATGCCACGTCTCCCCGCGTTTTGGCGATTGCCGCCGCCGCCGTGCCGCTTTCGCGTGCGCGTTTGCCGAACTGCTCGCGGATCGGCACGAATTCGGGCATCACCAATGACCGCCGCAGCCAGTTCGCGGCATCGACGACCAGCGTGTGCCCGCTGATATAGGTCGCATAGGGCGAACAGAGGAAGGTCGCCGCCCAGCCGAGTTCGCGCACCTCGCCAACGCGCATTCCCGGGATCGTGTTGTCGCCGCGCTCGCCGACGCGGTGGCGCGTCATATGGTCGGGCAGATCTTCATGCGGGAAACGTCCGGGCGCGATGCAATTGACGCGGATGCCGTCAGGTGCCCATTCGACCGCAAGGCTCTGCGTCAGGTTGGTCACACCCGCCTTCGCCGCCGCCGAATGCGACGTGCCCGGTCCGCCCGTCCAGCTATAGGTCGCCCCGATATTCAGGATTGCGCCGGGCAGCCCCGCCGCGAGCCGCCGGATCGCAAATTCGCGGCTGCAATTATAGGTGCCGTTGAGGACGATATCGACGACGGTGCGAAAACCGTTCGGCGTCATTTCTTCCGCCGGCGCGGGGAAATTTCCTGCTGCATTGTTGATCAGCACGTCGACCGGGCCAAGCTTCGCCTCGATCGCGTCGAACGCCGTCGCGACAGCGTCGGGATCGCGCACGTCGCACGCGACGGCGATCGCCTCGGCGCCGACGTCGCGGATCGCCGCGAGCCCGGCTTCGAGGTGCTCGGGCTTGCGGCTCAGCACCGCGATCTTGGCGCCCAGCCGGGCAAATTCGACCGCCATGCCCTTGCCCAGCCCGGTGCCGCCGCCGGTCACGGCGACAACCTGTCCGGCATAGGTCCCATCGGGCAGCGCTTTCGCGCCAAGCGGGGGCGGGGCGGGGAGGGCCATTTATTTGCCTTTATACTGCGGCGCGCGCTTCTCGCGGATCGCGGTGCGGGCCTCGTGATAATCGTCGGTCTTGAACAGATAGCTTTGCGCATAAAGCTCGGCGCGCGTGCCGGTGCGGATCGTCGCACCGTGCATCAGGTTGATCATCTCCTTCGCCATCGCGAGGTTGATCGGCGGTTTGGCGGCGATATCGCGCGCGACCGCCAGCGCCCGGGCGTCGAGTTCATCGGGTTCGACAACGAAATCGACCGCGCCCCATTCCAGCGCGGTCGCAGCGTCGATCTTCTGCCCGGTCATCACCATATATTTGGTCCGCGACGGACCGATCAGCGCGGTCATCATCTGCGTCCCGCCGGTATCGGGGAGCACCCCGTACAGGATCTCGGGCAACGCCATTTTCAGCGTCGTGTCGCTCATCCGAATATCGGCGGCGAGCGCGAGTTCGCACCCGCCGCCGATAGCGCCCCCCTTCAGCGCGGCGATGATCGGCTTGGTCGATTCCTGCATCCGCAGGCGGCCTTCCTGGTGGCGGCGTACGAAATGGAAATCGCTCTCGTCGCGCGCGCGCTGGCCCAGCACGTTGGTGTCGCGCCCCGAGCAGAAGCTTTTTCCGGTCGCGCGGATCAGGATTGCATTCGACTCGGTCTCGTCGAGCGCCTCGCCAACGAGCTGCTGGAACAGTGTCGACATGTCGTCGTCCATCGCATTGTGCCGCTCGGGGCGATTCAGCGTGATGATGCGCAGCGAACCGTCGCGCTCGCTCAAGATCTGATCGGCCATAACCGCGCTTCTCCCAAAAGCATTTCGATATAGGTCTTGCACGAGTTATATAACTAGGTCAATTATGTCGCGACAAGGAAATGGGGAGAAAGCGGATGTTCGAAGGCAAGACCGCACTGGTCACCGGCGGTTCGCGCGGCATCGGCGCTGCGATCGTGCAGCGACTCGGCGCCGCGGGCGCGCATGTCGCGATCAACTACGCCGGCAGCAAGGAGGCCGCAGAAACGCTTGCTGCCGGGATTGTCGCGGCGGGCGGCAAGGCGTTCGCGGTACAGGCCGACGTTTCGATGCTCGCGGGGATCGAGTCGCTGTTCACGGCGTGCGATGCGCAGTTCGGCGGCGCCCCCAATCTCGATTTTCTGATCAACAATGCCGGCGTCGGCCGCGGCGGGCGCGACGGCACGCTCAAGGGCGCGGGCGAGGAGCTGTACGACGAATTGTTCGCGGTCAATGTGAAGGGCCCGCATTTTGTCACGCAAGCCGCGCTGCCGCGGCTGCGCGACGGCGGGCGCATCGTCAATATCGGGTCGATGTCGGGCAAGGTCGGCCAGCCTTTCGCCGCCGCCTATGCGATGACCAAGCGCGCGGTGCAGAGCCTGACCTTCTCGACCGCGCTCGCGGTCGCCAAGCGCCAGATCACCTGCAACTGCATTGCGCCCGGTGCCGTCGCCACCGACTTCATCACCGCGCTGCGCGAAACGCCCGGTTGGGACGAGGCCACCGCGAAGCACACGCCGATGGGACGCCTTGGCGAGCCTGACGACATCGCGGGCGCGGTCATGATGCTGCTGGGCGACGATGCGCGCTGGGTCACCGGCCAGATCATCGAGGCGAGCGGGGGCCTTGCGCTCTGATGGCGTTGATGACCGAAAAACTGCGCGCGATCATGGCGCTCGATCCGGATCGGACCGAGATCGACTTCGAAGGTCACGACTATAGCTGGCGCCAGATCGCGGAGACGGTCCGCGCGATCGAGAATGCGCTCGAAACAATGGGACTGCCCGCGGATACGCGCGTCGGCGTGATGCTGCGCAACCGTCCCGGCCATGTCGCCGCGATCGTCGCGGTGCTTTCGACCGACCGCTGCCTCGTTACCCTCAACCCCATCCTGCCCGACGCAAAGCTGTTCGACGACATCGAAGGGCTCGGGCTTCCGGTCGTCATCGCCGACGCGACCGATCTCGCGCGGCCGGGCGTCACCGATGCGCTCGAGCGCGCGGGCTCGGCTGTCGTCGAGATCGGCGCGCGCCTCGAAGGTGCGCGCGTCGTCCCGAGCGGAAGGCGCGCCGCGGTGCAGACTTCACCCGGCGTCGCGATCGAAATGCTCACCAGCGGCACCACGGGAACGCCGAAACGCGTCCCCTTGAGCCGCGACTCCTTCGATGCGAGCTTTCGCGGTTTCACGAAATATGAGCGCGGCCGCAGCTTCGACGACCCGCCGAAGCTCAACTCGGGCTGTACGATGATCGTCAATCCGCTCACGCATATCGGCGGCATCTATGGCTGCATCGGGGCGCTCGCGGCGGGACGGAAGATTGCGCTCCTTGAAAAATTTACCGTCGAGGCGTGGGTTTCTGCCGTGAAGCGCAACCGTCCTGCGGTCGCTCCCGCAGTCCCTTCGGCGGTGCGTATGCTGCTCGACGCCGATGTCGACCCCGCCGACCTGTCGAGCCTCAAGTCGCTAATCTCGGGCACCGCGCCGCTTTCACCCGATCTCGTCGATGCCTTTCTCGCCAAATATGGCATCCCGATTTGCGGCAATTATGGTGCGACCGAATTCGCCGGTGCGATTGCCGGGTGGACGATCGACGATTTTCGCCGGCTCTGGACGGAAAAGCGCGGCGCCGTCGGCCGCGTCCACGGCGATATCGAGGCGCGCGTCGTCGATGCGGAAAGCGGCGCGGTCTTGCCACATGGGACCGAAGGCTTGCTCGAGCTCAAGGGGCGCCAGCTTGACAACGACATGCAATGGCTGCGCACGACCGATCGCGCGGTGCTCGATGCCGATCGTTTTCTTTATATCCGGGGACGCGCCGACAATGCGATCATCCGAGGGGGATTCAAGATCCATCCCGACGATGTCGCCCGTGCGATCAACGATCATCCCGCCGTGCGCGAAGCCGCGGTGGTGGGCGTGCCCGACGCGCGGCTCGGGGCTGTGCCCGCGGCGGCAATCATCCTCAAGGACGGCGCAGCCGAACCGGAGGTCGAAGTTCTCAAGGCGTGGCTCAAGGAGCGGCTGATCGCGTATCAGGTTCCGGTACACATCCGCTACGTTCCCGACTTTCCGCGCACTCCTTCGATGAAACCATCCGCGCCGGGATTGCAGTCCCTGTTCGAAGGAGCGTCGTGATGGAAGATTTCAGCGGCAAGTCGGTCATCGTCACCGGCGGCGGGCGCGGCGTCGGGCGCGGGATCGCCAAGGCCTTCGCGGCAGCAGGCGCACAGGTCATGCTCGGCGCTCGTACCATATCCTACGCCGAGGATGTGAAGGCCGAGATTGAAAAGGCGGGCGGCGTCGCCGAATGTTTCGCCGCCGACATCGCGCGTCACGCCGATTGCCGTGCGCTCGTCGAAGCCACGGTGCAAGCCTTCGGTACCATCGACATCATCGTCCACGCCGCGGCCGACATTCCGCACGGCGGGGTTGGCCACGTCGACGACGAGCGTCTGGAAGCGGGCTTTGCGAGCATCGCGAAAGCCGCCTGGTGGCTGCTCGACGCCGCGCGGCCCCATCTCGCCGACGCGAAGGATGGCGGGCGATTCATTGCGATCGGTTCGATCAACGGCACCTTCAACGTCGTTCCCAACATGACCGCTTACGGCATGGCGAAGGCTGCGCTCGACGCTTTCATTCGCGCCGCTGCCGGCGACGTCGTGGGCGAGGGGATCACGGTCAACGCGATCAATCCGGGCCTCGTCGCCAGCGACCGCGCCAAAGCCGTGCTCGGCGACGAGGGCCTCGCCGCTTATGGTGCCACCGTTCCCGTCGGCCGCGCGGGTACGCCGGCCGATATCGCGCACGCCTGCCTGTTCCTCGCCTCGGCAAAGTCCGACTATATCACCGGTACGACGATCAAGATGGACGGCGGCTCGACCGTTGCGGCGTCGCCGGGTCGCAACGACATCTTGCAGGAACGGCTCAAGCTCCAGCAGGGAAAGGCGCCCTGATGGACCTCGGGATTGCCAGAAAGGTTGCGCTCGTCTTCGGCGGATCGAAGGGTATCGGGCTTGGCTGCGCGCACGAGTTCGCGCGCGAAGGCTGCAAGACCGTGATCGCCGCGCGGACGCAGGCGACGATCGATACTGCGGTTGCCGAGGTGCGAACGGCGGGCGGGCAGGTCGTCGGCATCTCCGCTGATTGCACGACCAGGGACGGGATAGCATCGGCGGTTAACGCCGCGACCGGCGCGTTCGGGGCGCCCGACATTTTGATCTTCAACGTCGACTCCGGCCCCAAAGGTGCCTTCCTCGACGTCGACGACGAGACTTTTGTCGCCGCGAACAACAACAATGTCATGGCGTTCCGCTGGGCCGTGCAGGCGGTGTTCCCGCATATGCGCGAGCAGGGCTGGGGCCGCATCCTGACGATCGGCACCAACTCGGTGAAGGCGCCGCACCGCAAGCTCCCGCGTGCGGCGCAGAACACCTACCGCGTCGGCGCGCTGGCGCTCTCGAAAACCCTGTCGGCCGAACTCGGGCCCTACGGCATTACCGTCAACACGCTTGGCACCGGTGCGATCGCGACGCCGCAATTCCGCGACGTTTTTACGAAGATCGCCGAGGCCCAAGGCCAGACCTACGAAGACTATATCGCCGAGCGCGTCAGCGCGTGGCCCGTCCAGCGAATGGGAACGCCAGAGGATATGGCGGCTGCCGCGGCCTTCCTCTGTTCGGATCGTGCCGGGTTCATCACCGGTCAGGTGCTGATCGTCGATGGCGGCAATCTTGAAGTTCTGTAATAATCTGAAAGCAAGGAAACAAGGGCATGAAACTCGACAAGAATTTGGCTGCAGTCGTCACTGGCGGCGCCTCGGGCCTTGGCCGCGCCAGTGCCGAAGCGCTTGCGGGCGCGGGGCTGAAGGTCGCGATCTTCGACGTCAATGAAGAGGGCGGAAAAGCGGTCGCCGACGCGATCGGTGGGATTTTCTGCAAGGTCGATATCACCAGCGAGGACAGTGTCGTCGCGGGGTACGAGGCCGCGCGCGCCGCGCACGGCCAAGAGCGGGTGCTCGTCCACTGCGCGCAAATATCGAAGGGCGGAAAGACCGTCCGTTACGACAAGGCGACGGGCGGCTATGTCCGCTACTCGACCGAAGACTACGCCTTCTCCGCACAGGGCATCCTGATCGCCAGCTACCGGCTGGCATCGCTGTCGGCGCTCGGCATGGCGAATGCCGAGCCGCTGAACGACGATGGCGAGCGCGGCGCGATCATCCTCACGGCGTCGGCCGCTGCGCAGGATGCGCAGATCGGGCAGGTCGGCTATGGTTCGCTCAAGGCCGGGGTCAACGGGCTCGTCCTGCCGCTGGCGCGCGATCTGATGGACCTTGGCATCCGCGTCAATTCGATCATGCCCGGCATTTTTGCGACGCCGCCGATGCTCGCGGTCAAGGATCGCGCGCCAGCTGTTTTCGAAGGTTTGGCGGCATCGGTGCCGTTCCCCAAGCGCCTCGGCCATCCCGAAGAGTTCGGTTCGCTGGCGCTGGAGCTTGTCCGCAATGGCTATTTCAACGGCCAGAATCTGCGGCTCGATGGCGCCATCCGTATGCCGCCTAAATAGGATCAAGGTCTTGAACGCTCCCCAGCAATTTCCCTTTGCACGGCAGTCGGCGGGCCCGGCGCCCGCGCGTCGGCCAGGCTCGATCCGGCGCACGACTTCGATCGACTCCGACTGGCCCGATGGCTTCGGCCAGGCGTGGATCATGGCCGGGCGTGCTCGCGATCTACTGACCTCTTTCAAGGGCGAAGCGGTGGAACTCGCCCGCGGCGACTTTCGCATCCGGACGTCGCCGATCCGCGAGATACTCGAAATATCGGCCACGCCCGATCACCCGCGTCTTCAGGAAATGGTCGGGGTACGCGCAGGCGGCGCCAGCCGCCACGCGCTCGCGGCGACGCTGGGCGACATCCGCGGCACGCCCACCTTTCAGCTCCTCGATGATTTCGCGGGCGCCAGCCTCGTCGCGGGTTGGATATGGTCGCGGTGGATCGACGACTGGCAGGCGGCGATGCGCAGCAAGGGCACGCAATCGACCGCCGGGAACAAGGGACGGATGCTCAACATCTGCACAGGCTTCACCGAAGGCGCGAGTTCGTTGTCGGAAGGTGGCGGGGTCGACCATGAGCATCAATCATCGACCGAGGTCGGTCCGCTCGCCAACCCGAACGATCCTGCCGGCTGGCACACCATGCCTGAACAGGTCGCCCGCCCCCTGGCACGGCGCGCGCGCCGCATCGACATCTGGCGCGCCGAGGGCGTGCTAAAGGTCGACGCGGGCTTTCAGGACAGCGGGCCCAATCCGGAGGGGACGCGGACCGCGATCCACGAGTATCGGGTCTATGCGGAGATCGACGAAGCGAGCGAAACCCTGCTTTCGCTTCAGGCCTTGCCGCTGATCCTGCCGTTTCGCGAATGCCCCGGTGCCTCGATGAAGGCGGCGCGGATGGTCGGCCAGAATGTCCCGGAATTTCGGCAGGCGGTTCTCGATACGCTCGCCGGCACGCTCGGCTGCACCCATCTCAACGATGTCCTGCGCGCCCTTGCCGACGTGCCGGCCCTCGCACGATTATTACCCAAAGCGCCGGATTGAAGGGAAAAATCTTACGATTTCCGCAACGGAAAGCGCAATTCACTTGTCTATCTTGTTAGACCTAGTTATACAACTGACGTAGCGAGGACATATGAAGCCTCGCGGGGAGGATGTTGACCATGAATTTCAAGCAGAAGCGCGATTCGTTCCGGATGCTCACCGCGGTCTCGCTGACGGCCATTGCCTTGTCATCGACACCCGCGTTCGCGCAAACCACCCCGCCGCCGTCGGCAGAGAACGAAACCGTCGGTCTCGAAGACATCATTGTCCAGGCGCGCAAGGTGAACGAAAATCTGCAGGATGTTCCCGTTGCGGTGACCGCCTTTACTGGCGAGAGCCTTGAAGCTCAGGGCGTTATCCGTGTCCAGGACATCGCGAACTTCACCCCGGGGCTTTATATCCGCTCGGGGTCGAACAGCCCCGCTGGCATCACCGTTGCGCTCCGCGGCCAATTTCAGAACGACACGCTTGCGACTCTCGACCCCTCGGTCGGCACCTATGTCGACGGCGTTTACTGGGCGCGCGCCTATGGCCTCAACACGACCTTGCTCGATATCAGCTCGGTCCAGGTGCTCAAAGGTCCGCAAGGTACCTTGTTCGGGCGCAACACCACGGGCGGCGCGATGCTGATCAACTCCAACGACCCGCGGCTCGGCGAATTCAGCGGCAAACTGTCGGCAACCTACGGTCGCTTCAACGAGTTCGAGCCGACGGCGGTTGTCAACATCCCGATCGGGGACAAGGTCGCTATCCGTCTTGCCGGCAAGCGATTCAGCCGCGACGGTTATACGACGAACAGCGTTCCGGCAAACGCGGCCAGCGCGGTGACTGCGGTCACCACCGCCGTCGCGCGTCGCCCGGTCGGCGGCAATCTCGACGGCCTCAAGCTCGACAACCGCGACCGCTGGCAGGCGCGCGGCAAGCTGCTCATCCAGCCGACCGACAACCTCAGCCTCCTGTTTTCGGGCGAATATTTCAAGATGGACGAGGCTGCGCCTAGCCGCAATCTCGTCTATGCGACGCGGGCGTTCAGCGGCGCCAATTCGACCTACAATACCGCCGCCACCAGCGGAACATTCGTCGGCATATTGAACGGCAATCCGCCGGCTAGCGCGACGGCGCCCGGCCTGGCGATTCTCGCAACGGAAGCGGCGCGGCTTGCGGCGGGGGGACGGATCACCGCCAACAACGAGATTCCCTATGTCTACGCCAAGACGCAGACCTATAATTTTACCGGCGCGCTCGACACCAGCTTCGGTCAGGCGAAACTGATCGCTAGCTATCGCAAGGTCAGCGCCAACGCCGGCTTCGATCTCGACGGTTCGGCCTACCCGATCCACTTCACCGAAAGTCAGCAGGAGCTGAAGCAGCAATCGGCGGAGCTCCAGCTCACCGGCAAGATGTTCGGCGATGCCGTCGACTTTGCAGCGGGCGCGTTCGTCTTCCATGAAAGCGGCTTTGACCAGTCGATTTCGATCACGGTCCCGGTCCTCAATCCGGTGACGTCGCATTTCTGGGGGTATATCGATAACGACAGCATCGGCATGTATGGCCAGGCGACCTGGCATCTCAACGACAAGCTGTCGTTCACCGGCGGCCTGCGCTATTCGGTCGACGACAAGGGTCTCGAAACGCGCAGCAACAATTTCAACCGCACCAGCGGGTTGACGACCTGCGCGGTGGTTGCCGGCGTTCCGGCATTCAGTGCCGGCGAGATCGTCGATCCGGTCCAGTGCGCCTTCAAGCGCCGCGACAGCTTCGGCGGATGGTCCTATACGGCGAGCGTCGATTACAAGCTCAACGACGATATCCTAGTCTATGCCAAGACCGCCAAGGGTTTCCGGTCGGGGGGGCAGAATCTCCGCGCGCCGAATACGGCTGCGTTCATCCCCTTCGCACCCGAAGTGGCCTACTCTTACGAAGTCGGTTTCAAGGGCGAGTTTCTCGACAATCGCGTGCGGTTGAACGTCGCGGCCTATACGAGCGACGTGAACGACATTCAGCGTTCGACGCTGGTGTCCGTCCCACCCGTGCCCCCGGCGACCGTTCCCGGCACCGCGACGCTGCTCGGCAACGCGGGCAAGGCTCGCATTCGCGGTCTAGAGGCCGAACTGACCGCCGTGCTGTTCGAAGGCTTTACCGTCCAGGCGTCCGGCGCGCTGGTCGATCCGAAATATGTCCGCTATTCGGATTTGACCGGCGACCGCTCGTTCGAACGGTTCAGCGGTGTGTTCAAGAAGCAATATTCGCTCGCCGCGGACTATACCACGCCGGTCGGCAGCCGCGCGCGGGTCAACCTTCACGTCGATTATTCGTGGCGCAGCAAGGTGCCGCTCGACATCTACAACTATGCGCCCAATCCCGACAATAACGCGATCATCGCTGCGACCACCGGGCCGGCGCTCGGCCTGCTCGGCGCGCGCGCCTCGGTCGAGTTTCTCGACCGGTTCGAGATCGGCGTGTTTGCGCGCAATATCACCAACGAGCGCGAATATGTTCAAAACCAGCTGGTTGCGCCGGTCGGGTATATTTCGGCGACCTACAACGAACCGCGCACTTATGGCGTGACCGCCAGCGTCGAATTCTAGGGACCACAGGGCGCTCCTCGGAGCAATGGGGAGGGGACGGCCTGGCCGGACCCTCCCTCTTTTTTTCCGGGAAAGGAAAAACATGACGTCGGAAGCCTCCAGTCGCCGTGGTCTGACGCTTGGCCTGCTCGTGATCGTTGCGATCCTGAGCTATGTCGATCGTCAGGTCTTCACGCTCTTCCAGGACGACATCAAGCTGGAGCTTGGCCTCGATGACGGCCAGCTCGGCTTGCTCACCGGCATCGCTTTTGCCGCCTTTTACGCGATCGCCGCCTTTCCGATCGCGCGCTACGCCGACCGCGGCGACCGGCGGCTCGTGATCGCGGTTTGCGTGTCGATCTGGAGCCTCGCGACTGCGTTGTCCGGCTTTGCCCATAGTTTCTGGCAAATGCTCCTCGCGCGCATCGGCCTTGCCGCGGCGGAGGCAGGCGCTGGCCCCGCCGGCATGTCGCTGCTTACCGATATCTTCCCCAAGGATCGCCGCACGACGGTCATCTCGGTCATGCTTGCCGCCAACGCCGTCGGCCTCTCGGGTGGGCTCGCGCTCGCAGGCTGGCTTTCGCAATGGTATGATTGGCGCACGGTCTTCCTGATCGTCGGTCTGCCCGGCGTCGGCGTCGGCCTGCTGGTCTATCTGCTCGCCGCCGAACCGCGCCGCCGCGGTATTGTGGGGCCTGCGCTACCGCCGCAGACGAGCCTCGGCGAGGTGCTGCGCACGATGGCGTCGAACCCTTCGCTGCGCTGGGTCGGGCTTTTGCTCTGCATGGTCCCGCTCACCGGTTTCGCCTTCATCCTGTGGGGCGCGTCCTTCTTTCAGCGCGTACACGGGCTGGACAAGACCGAGACCGGCTTCTGGCTCGGTGGCGCGATGGCCGCGGGACTGGTGATTGGCAATCTCGTCGCGGGCTGGGTCAGCGACAAATATGGCCAGGCGAACCCGCGCTTCAACGGCTGGTTCGCCGGCATCGGCTTGCTGATCTCTTGTCCCTTCGGCGTCGGTTTCGCGTTGACCAGCAACGCCTGGCTGGCGCTCGCCTGCTTCGTCGTTGTGAAGTTCATGATGACGCTGCACCTCGGGCCGATCATCGCACTCTGCTTTGTACAGGTGCCGGTTCAGATGCGCGCAATGATGTCGGCGACGATCAACATGTTCATCGGGCTTGCCGGGGTCGGCCTAGGCGGTACGGTGGCGGGTTATCTCAGCAAGGCATTTACGCCGGCTTATGGCGAATTGTCGCTTCAGCCGGCGCTGGCGATCCTGTCGGGGTGCCTGCTGGTCGGCGGTATTGCGGCGATCATGGCGGGCAGGACGGCGAGGCCGCTGGTCGAATAAAAATCCTCCCTGTCGCGAAGCGATGGGGAGGGGGACCGCTCGCGTAGCGAGAGGCGGAGGGGCCGCGACGTCGCGTTATAGCCCCTCCGTCAGCCCTACGGGCTGCCACCTCCCCATGCCTGCGGCCACAAGGAGGATTTACGTTACGCCACCACCCGCTCGCTCGTCGCCACCTTAGGCTCCAACCCGAACAGCCGCGCGGCGTTCAATCCCAATATGTTGCGGCGCACCTCTTCGCTGACGTCCAGCCCTTCGAACAGTTCGTCGACGATGCGGCGGCTGATCGGGAACGTGCCCTCGGCGTGCGGATAGTCCGAACCCCACATGATATTCTTCGCGCCGGGCAGGCCGGCGGCGGCGGACGTGATGCAGGCGCGGTCGTGCTGGAAACTCGCCCAGACCTGGTCATCGACGATCTGGCTCGGAGCGCGGCTCAGCTTCGGAAAGACGAAATTGGCATGCGCGACCGACACCTCGTCCATGCGCTCCGCGAGCGCGACGAGCCAGCTAGCGCCGCTTTCGATAAAGGCGACCCGCGCGCCGGGATTGCGGTCGAGCACCCCGCCCGACACCAGATACATCGCGGTCTGCTGCGCGTCGGTCATCTGGTTGGTATAGTTGATGATGCCCGCGCCCGGACCGCGCTCGATCACGACGGTTTCAAGCCCGGTACCGGTGTGCATGACGAACACGATCCCCAGCTTTGCCGCCCTGGCAAAAACCGGATCCCACGCCTCGCTGTTATATTTGGGCAGGTTCGGCGGCGACACCGCCGGTAACATCGCGGCGGTGAAACCCTTCGACGCCAGATAGTCGAGTTCGGCGAGCGTGTTCGAAAAGTCGAGCACGGGCAACATGCCGCAACGCACGAAACGATTGGCATGGCCGCCGAGGAAGCTGTCGTTCCAGTCGTTATAGAGGCGCGCCGACGCCGCTTCGGCATCGGCATTGTCGAGGCAATAGAGCCAGAGACCAAGCGAGGGGAAACAGATTTCGCTATCGATCCCTTCCAGCTCCATATCTTCGAGCCGGCCCGAAATCTCGCGAATGCCCCTGCGCTCGTTATCCCCCAACGCCTTTTCGCGGTGTTGGCCGACGCGCAGGCGATAGATGATCTTATCCTTGGTGCCGGTGATCAGATATTCGCCTTCCTTGCGGGCGTGGATCGCATGATCCTTCAGCGACGCGGGCAGGCCTTCCAGGAAAATATCGGCCGGTTCCATGATGTGGCTGTCGGCGCTGAACACAAAGGGTTTCATGGCAGTCATCCTCTCGACTCGGGTGGTCCAATCTCGCTTAATAACTACCTAGTTATACAAGTCGGAGCAAGTAGATTCTAGACATCGGCCGATTTATCCCATAAACAGATACCTGTTAAGGGGGATGTTGATGCAGGCCACTGGCGCTAACGAAACGCTCGCAAGCCGCACCGCGCGCGCGCTGGCAGGCTTGAGCCTTGCCGCCAATCCCGGCGATTACCTTGGCGCCGAGGACGAACTGCTCGGACGCTTCGGGGTCAGTCGGCCGACCCTCCGCCAGGCGGCCAAGATGGTCGAACGCGACCGGCTGATCAGCATCCGGCGCGGGACCAAGGGGGGGTATTTCGCCGAGCGCCCCGACGCCCGCGACGCGATCCAGTCGCTCGCGCGCTTTTTGCGCATGCGCGGCGCGAACCTTGGCGATGTCATCCAGGTGACGCGCCCCGTGTCGGAGGAGGCCGCGGTCGCAGCCGCGCGCCTGCGGACGCCCGAGGATGCCGAACGGATGCGGGATTTCCTGGACCGGATCGACGGCCATGACACCGCGCGCGAACTGATCGTGGCCGAGGTCGAGCTGGCGCGGATGATCGCGCGGATGAGCGGCAATCCCGTCGTCGAGCTGGTGATGGAGATCGGCTACAGCTTTGGCCTCGATGAGCGCGGCAGCGATCTCTATGCCGACGCCGATCGGCGCGAACGCACGCGCGCGATGCAACGCAGCCTGTGTCAGGCGATCATCGACGGCGACGCCGATATCGCGCGCCTGATGATGCGGCGTCGGTCGGAGCAATTCGATATTTGGCTGAGCCTAGGCGAAGCCATGCAGGAGGCCAAGGCATGAGCGTCGTTGAATATCGCGGTTTCGCCGGCGTGCGGCTCGAGGCGGAGGTGATCGGGGTAGACGAAGATCCGTCGGTGCTGCTGATCCACGGCGCAGGACAAACCCGCCGCGTTTGGGACAGCATAGCCAACGCGCTGCAACAGGCCGGGCGCCGCGTCGTCAGCCTCGACCTGCGTGGCCACGGCGGCAGCGAGTGGCCCGAGGACGGCCGCTATGATTTCGAGGCGATGGTCGAAGATTTGCGCGCGGTGCTCGCGCAGCTCGGCACGCGCCCGGTGGTCGTCGCCTCGACGCTTGGCGGATGGATCGCAGCCGCGGCACTGGAGCGCGATGCGGCGATGCTCGCGGCCGGGTTGGTGCTTGTCGACCTCCCGCTCAACGTCGATCCCGCCGTATCGCAAAAGATCGGCGCGCGGCTCCGCGACGTCGCGGCGCTCGCGCCGGGCCAGGCCCAGTGGGACATCCGGATGCTGGGAGCCTTTGACGCAGCAGCGATGACCGAGCGGCTCGCCGGCGTCGCCGAGCATATCGCGCTCCCGACGCTCTATGTTCGCGGCGCAATGAGCGAGATCGTGTCGCGTGAGGACGCAGAGGCGTTCGTCGACAGGCTTCCCGATGGCGAGTTCGTCGAAGTGGAGGACGCGGCGCTTGTCGTGACCGATGACCGGGTCGATGCGCTCGGCGGCCATCTGATCGATTTTCTCGAGCGCCGCGCGCCCCGCGGCTCGCCCGAATATCGCGCCGGCTCCGATGCGCGGACCTTCCGCGACGCGCTCGGCTGTTTTGCGACCGGGGTCACCGTCGTCACCGCCTTCTGTCCCGACGGCCGGCCGATCGGGCTGACGGCGAACAGCTTCACGTCGGTGTCGCTCGACCCGCCGCTGCTGCTCGTCTGCATCGCCAACAATGCCGGCAGCGCGCCATTTCTGCGCGAGGCCGAACGCTTCGCGGTGAACGTGCTCCAGATCGGCCAGCAGCCGACATCGAACCGCTTCGCGGGGAAGGGAGAGGATCGCTTCGCCGCGACTCCGTGGGAGGTAGGGGAATTTGGCACGCCGGTGCTGACCGGATCGCTGAGCAGCTTCGAGTGCGTGCGCGACGCGGTGCACGACGGCGGCGACCATTTCCTGCTCGTCGGCCGTGTCGTTAAAGCGATTTTCGAACCCCGCCGAGACCCCTTGCTCTACTTCCGCGGCAAATATCGGAAACTCCATTTCGCTTGACGGCTGGACAAGCGGTGCTCGGCATCATATTAAACTTAGTTAGATAACTGAGAATCGGGAGAGAAGCATGGCCTGGGCCAATCAGGACAAGTGCGCGATCGTCGGAATCGGGGCGACCGATTATTATGTGCGCGGCAAAAGCTGGCCGCGCACGATCAACGACATGGCGGCCGAGGCGATCATGAACGCGTGCGCCGATGCGGGGATCAGCCACAAGCAGATCGACGGCTTTTCCTATTATTCGACCGCGGGCGCGGGCTATCTCGACAAGTTCGATACCGCTTCCCTCATGGAAACGCTTGGAATGCCGCACATCAGCTGGTCGGCGACGCTGACCAGCGGCGGCGGCGGCTGCCCCGGCGCGATCGGCCTCGCCACCGCGGGGCTGATGAACGAGGATTGCACCTATACGGTGACGCTGATGGCGTTGCAGCAACTACCGCAGCACCGCCTTGGTGTCGTGTTCGGTTCGGCAGCGCCCAATCCCGAAAACAGCTTCCTCCAGCCCTCGGGCCTTGTCGGCCCCGGCCATCTGATGTCCGTGCTCGCACGCCGTCACATGCACCTTTACGGCACGACGCAGGATGCGTTCGGCGAGGTCGTGATGGCGACGCGCGCCAACACCCACAACCGGCCGAAGGCGGTTCGCAAGGAGCCGCTGACCAAGGAACAATATGACGCTTCGGTGATGCTCGCCGATCCGCTCCGGCGGCTCGACTTCTGTCTTGAGACCGACGGCGCCGTCGCGGTGATTACGACGACGATGGACCGCGCGAAGGACTGCCGCCACAAGCCGGCGGTCGTCCACGCCGCGGCGCATGGCGGCCAGCGCGAATGGGGCCGCGCCTTTGCGTGGATGGGAATGCCCGACCCGCATTTCGCCAGCTCGGGGCATAAATTCACCGCCGACCGCGTCTGGGCACAGTCGGGTCTGTCGGCCAAGGATATGGACGTCGCGCTGATCTACGATCATTTCAGCCCGATGGTGCTGATGCAGCTCGAAGATTATGGCTTCTGCGAAAAGGGAGAGGGCAATGACTATGTCCTCTCCGGCAAGCTGCGCTACGATCCAGCCACCGGCAAGGGCGTCAATGGCGGCATCCCGGTGAACACCCATGGCGGTAACCTCAACGAGGCCTATATCATCGGCATGACGCATATCGTCGAGGGCGTGGAACAGGTGCGCGGCACCGCGATCAACCAGGTCAAGGACGCCGAATTCGCGCTCGTCTCGGGCGGCCCGGCGTCGCTTCCCGTCTCCAGCCTCATTCTGCGCAAGGACTGACCCATATGACCTACGGCCCCGCCCGCGCGCTTCCCGGCGACCAGATCCGCATCACCACCAACCCCGATACCGAACCCTTCTGGCAGGCGGCGAAGGAGGGCAAGCTTACTGCGTGCAAATGCGGCGACTGCGGCCATTTCCGCATGCCGCCGACCGCGGTCTGCCCCGAATGCGGGAGCCGCGCCAAGGAATGGCCCACGCTCCCCGGTACCGGCACCGTCTTCAGCTACGCGATCTGCAACAAGAACCCCAAGAATGGCGAGGACTATGTTTATGTCCCCGTCGTCGTCGACCTCGACGGCGCGCCGGGCGCCCGCCTCAACGCGAACGTCTCGGGCTGCGATGCAGAGGATGTTCATATCGGGATGAAGGTCACGGTCGACTGGACCCCGATCCAGGACGACTGGGTGCTTCCCAACTTCAAGAAGGCCTGAGCGATGCTTGGCGACCTTCGCATCGTCGAGATCGGCGAGGGGATGGCGGTGCAGGTCGCGGGGCTGATGCTCGCCGAGCTCGGCGCCGATGTCCTGAAAGTCGAGCGCCCCGGCGGCGATCCCGCCCGCGGCACCGCGCCCTTCGCCAACTGGAATCGCGGCAAGCGCAGCTTCGTCCTCGACCTCGACACCAACGAAGGTCTCGCCGCACTGACCGACCGCCTCGCTGACGCAGACGTCCTGCTCCACCAGTTCACGCCGAAACAGGCAGAGGCGTTGGGTCTCGACGACGCGTCACTCGCAGCGTCTTTCCCGCGCCTCGTCACCTGCGGCATCACCGGCAGCCCGCACGACCACCCCGACGTCGAGCGCGGCGCCGACGACCTGCTCGTCGCCGCGCGCGTCGGCGCGCTATACGAGAATGACGGCTACCGCGGCGGCCCGATCGTCTACCGCTATCGCCAGGGCAGCTGGGCCGCCGCGCACCTCGCCGCATCGGGCATCCTCGCGCGGCTCGTCATGCGGCTTCAATCGGGGCAGGGCGGCGCAGCGCATACATCGCTGTTCCAGGGTTTCCTTTCGACGCTGCCGCTCGTCTGGGCGCGCAACAGCGAAGGGCCGATGCCCAATCCGCCGACCTATGCCCCCGATGTGCCCCGCGCGATGGCGCAGCAGCTGTTCCAATGCCAGGACGGCGACTGGCTCCAGATCATGGACCCGACGCGCCAGTTTGATTATGCCACCATGCCGACGATGTGGGAGGTGATGGCCGAGACCGACGTCGATCTCGAAACCCCCGAAGGCGTCGAGGACGCCTTCCGCCGCCGCCCGCGAGATCGCTGGATCGCCGACATGCGCGCCGCCGATATCGCGGTCGAACCCGCCTATCCCATGGGCGAAGTCCTGCGCCATCCGGAGGTAGAGGCGAACGGCTTCGTGATCGAAGTCGACGACCCCGATCTGGGCAAGACGCGCCAGCCGAACGTGCCCTTCCACACCGATGCCGACCTGCCGCAGGGTCGCCCCGCCCCGCGTCTCGGCGAGGGTGGCGACGCGGACTGGACCCCGCCCCCCGCAGCGACCGGCAACGGCGCCGCGCCCGCCGAAATCCTCGAAGGCGTCCGCGTCCTCGACCTCGGCATGTTCCTCGCCGGCCCGATGGGTCCGTCGATGATGGGCGACATGGGTGCCAATGTGATCAAGGTCGAGGCGCTGACCGGCGACCGTATCCGTTTCATGCACCGCTATTATCAGGCCGCGGCCCGCTCGAAACGCAGCCTCGCGCTCGACCTGACGAAGCCCGAAGCGCAGCCGATCCTCGAACGGCTGATCCGGTGGGCCGAAGTCGTGCACCACAATATGCGCTTCAAGGGCGCCGCGAAACTTGGCCTCAGCGAAGAGGGTATCCGCAAATACAACCCCGACGTCGCATTCAACTATGTCAGCGCCTACGGCCAGCGTGGCTCGCGCGGCAACTGGCCGGGCTATGACTCGATCTTCAACGCCATCGCCGGCTGGGAATTCGAGAATGCCGGCGAGGGGAACAAGCCCGTCTTCAACCGCCCCGGCACGATGGACGTCACCTCGGCGCAAAGCTGCCTCGTCGAGATCATGGCGTCACTCTACGCAAAGCGCGCGGGGGGCAGGGGGCACACGACCCACACGTCGCTCCTCGGCGTCGCCGCGTTCACGCAAGGCGAGCGGCTGATCGGGCCCGACGGGAACCTTACCGAAACCTATCATCTGGCCAGCGACCAGACGGGCTTCTCGCCGTACCACCGCATTTATGAATGCGCCGACGGCCAGTGGGTCGCGGTCGCCGCGCACAAGCCTGAACAACAAGCCGCCTTGCGCAATCTGCTCAGCGATGAAGCGCAGTTCGAGGCTGCCGCAAAAGGCCGAACCGCCGCCGACCTCCTCGCCGCGCTCGAAGCCGCCGGCGTGCCCGGCGACATGGTCAATTTCGAGGATGCAATGAACCGCTTCTTCGACGATCCGAAGAACCGCGACCTGAATCTCGTTTCGGTCCTGCCGCAGCCGCTTTACGGCATCGTCGAACAGCCGGGCGCCTTCTGGCATTTCGGCGATGTGCCGATCGTCTTCAAGCGTTGCGCGCCCGCGGTCGGCCAGCATAGCGACGAAATTTTGCGCGAAATCGGCTATTCGGACGCCGAGATCGCGGGTTTCCGCGAAGCGAAAATCGTCGGCTGATGGCGCCAGCCGACCTCCTTCCCGAAGGCCTTGCCGCCGCAGTCGAGCAGGCCAGCGGCGCACGCGTGACCGCAGTCCGGCCGCGCGGCGGCGGCGGCGCTTCGCGCGACGGCGCCGAACTCGACCTTGCCTGGCCCGACGGGCGCACCGCGCGCGCCTATATGAATTACGACGTGCACAAGGCAGGGGCGGGCGACGATGCGGCCTTCCTGCGCGAAGCTGCGGTGTTGCGCGCGCTCTCGGGATCTCTCGCGGGCGCGGGCGTCCGCGTCGCTCCCTATTTCGCGTCGGTCGCCGACCAGCGCGCGCTCGTGTGCGGCATGGTATCGGGTAACGACCGTTTTGGCGGCATCGCCGACGCAGGCCAGCGCAGCGCACTCGCGCGCGATTTCATGGGCCAGCTCGCCGCACTCCACCGCATCGATGTGGTCGAAACCCCGGTCGCGGGCATGGGCCCGGTCGAGCCCGCCGAAGCCTTTGTCAAACGGCGCCTCGCTGCGCTGCGCGCCGCGAACAGCGGAAAGGTGTGGGACCCGCTGATCCACCTGTCGCTGAACTGGCTCGAGGCGAATATTCCCGCCGACATGCCCGCGCCGGTGATCGTCCATGGCGACGCCGGGCCGGGCAATTTCCTTTTCGAGGGCGAGCGGGTGACCGCGCTGCTCGACTGGGAACTCGTTCACTACGGCGACCCGATGGCCGACCTCGCGATGCTCTGCCTGCGCATGTTGTTCCAGGGTTTCGTCCCGCTTCCCGAAGCGTTCGCGGCCTATGAAGCGGCGGGCGGGCACAAGGTCGATCTGGCGCGAGTCCGCTATTGGCGGCTTCTTTTCCAGACGGGCTTCGCACGGCGCTCGCGCTACGACGATTCCGACGCGCCGCCGCCGCCCAATCTCGGCATGAACCTCGTCTATTCGACGATCCATCGGCGCGTTCTGTCGCAGGCGTTGGCCGAAGCGGCGGGAATTGATCTGCCGCCGGTCGCACTGCCCGAAGCGCCCATCGGCGCGCACGACCGCAGTTTCGCTATCGCGCTTGCCGACGTCCGCGACAGCATCGTGCCGCGCATTTCCGACCAGCAGGCGGCGGTAAAGGCCAAGGGCATGGCGCGCCTGATCAAATGGTGGCGCGCGATCGAGCGTTTCGAGCCGGGATTCCATGCGGCGGAAAAACGGGAGATCGAGGCGGCGCTGGGTCTTGATTTTGGCAGCCATGCTGCCGCCTGGTCCGCGTTCCGCGACGAAGTGGCGGGCGATCGGATCGCCACGGAGCGCGCGATCATCCTCTGCAACGCGCATGAAACGCGCGATGCGGCACTGTTGGCCGACGCGATGGGCGGGCTTGCCGGCACGAAATTCGCGCCGCTGGAATAATGGTTTCTCGGGAAAGATCAGGAAGGTCTGGGTCAATGGCTAGGGATATTTTGGGCTATAAGGGCAAGCGTGTCGTCGTCATGGGCTGCTTCTCGGGAACCGGCGAAGCCGCGGCCCGCTTGCTGGTCGATCTCGGTGCCGAAGTGCATGGCGCCGACATCAAACCCTCCCCCGTGAACCTTGCCAGCTTTACCGAAGTCGACCTTAAAAAGCCCGACGCCATCGCCGCCGGGATCGCCAGCATCGGCGGCAAGATCGACGCCGTGTTCAACGTCTCGGGTCTGCCGCAGACCTTCCCCGGCGAGGATGTCGTCACCGTCAACTTCCTGGGCATCCGCGCGTGGACCGAGGGCTGGATTCCGCACCTCAATCCCGGCGCCGCGATCGTCAGCGTTTCGTCGCTTGCCGGCATGGGCTATCTGGCGCGGCAGCCGTTGCTGCGTGAATTTATGGGCATCACCGACTTTGCCGAAGCGCGGCAGTGGTACGCCGACCGCGCCGCTGACCTTGGCGATCCGTACACGCTGTCGAAAGAGCTCATCAACACATGGACGCAGGTCAGCGCGCCCGACCTGATCGGCCGCGACATCCGCATCAATTGCACGATGCCCAGTCCGATCGATACGCCCATGCTTGGCGAATTCCGCAAGATTGCGGGGGACGCGGTGCTCGGCGCATTCGCCAAGGCGAAGGGGCGCTATTCGACCCCCGAGGAACAGGCGTTGCCGCTGATCCTGCTCAACAGCGACGCGGCGCGCTTTGTCAGCGGGGTCTGCCTGCCGGTGGATGCTGGCCTCGCCGGGGGACTCGCCACCGGCGTGCTCAACATCCAGCAAATGATTGCGGAAGCGTCCGCGGCATGACGAATCCTCCCTGTCGCGAAGCGATGGGGAAGGGGGCGCTCGCGCAGCGAGTGGTGGAGGGGCTGCTACGCTGCGCTATCGCCCCTCGGTCAGCGCTCCGCGCTGCCACCTCCCCAAGCCTCCGGCATAGGGAGGTTCACTACAGGTATTCCCGCGCCCCCAGCATCATCGCGATACTATGCGCCGCCGCGGCTTTGAGATCGGCATAGCCGACCCCATCGTCGTCGCGGCTCATCGGTCCGATGGCCGACAGCCGTTCGAGCATCATCAGCATCGTCCCCGCGCACGACCGTGGCGAAAGGTCGACGGGAATGCGGCCCGCCGCCTGCGCGCGCTCGACCTGTTCGCTGATCGCGCCCATGATCGGCCGCGCCAGGTTCATGCGTGCCTCGTAAAAACGCGCGTCGCCCTCTTCGGCGGCCAGGTTGCGGACGACGAAGATCGTGCGGTTGCGGTTCCAGATTTCGGTGTAGTGATCGACGAACATCCGCGCGTCCGCCGCGGCCCCCGGTTTCAACCAGTCGCGTGCGATGATCGCTTCGAGTTCGGGCGAGGTCTGCGTCGCACTTTCGAGCGCCGCAAGAACGACCTCGGGCACGCCCTTAAAATAGACATAGAAAGTGGCCGGCGAGGTTTGCGCGGCGCGCGCCACGTCGACCACCGACACGTCGCGCAGCCCATGCGTTTCGAGCAGCGCGACCGTCGCGTCGATCAGCTGCTGCCGCGTGCGCTGCCCCTTGGCGCCCAGCTTGCGGCGAATCGCTTCGGGCGCGTCCTGATCCACCAGCGCCTGTTCGGTCATCGAAATCCGGTCCTGCCCCTGTTTTTCATGCCCAATCCTACCAGCAGGCTTGCGATATGGCAAAAAATTGACGTATCATCAAAAATGATAAGAAACAGACGGAAATCGGGGATTCGGGATGGAGAGGCTGGCGGGCAAGGTCGCGGTAGTGACCGGCGCATCGAAAGGGATGGGGCGGCATTTCGTCGCCGCTTTGGTCGGAGCAGGAATGCGCGTGGCCTGCCTTGCCCGCCCATCGGACGAACTGGCGTCGCTCACCGAGGAATTTGGTGAAGCCGTGCTCGCGCTGCCCTGCGACGTCACCGCCTCGGACGCCGTCGATGCCGCGGTCGCGCAGATCGTCGAACATTTTGGTCGCATTGATGTCGTCGTCGCCAACGCCGCCGTCTATCACCCCTTCGCTTTCGAGCATGGCAGCGACGACATCGTCCGCAGTCATGTCGACATCAACATCCTCGGCGTCGCGTGGCTGATCCGCGCCAGCATCCCGCATCTGCGCGCCAGCAAGGGGCAGATCGTCGCGATCAGCAGTGAATCGGTCCGCATGCCGTTTCCGATGCTGGCGCTTTACGCCGCCACCAAAGCTGCGGTCGAAACGCTGTGCCAGGGGCTGCGCGATGAACTGCGCGCCGACGATATCCGCGTCACCATATTGCGCTCGGGATCGGTCAAGGGCGGTTCGGGCGGCAAGGCCTGGTCGCAGGAGACGGTCGCGGCCTTCTACAAGAAGATCGTTGAAACCGGCCACGCCGCGATGACCGGCGAATCGGCCACGCCCGAATCGATGGCCGAGGCGCTGCTCGCCGTCATCGGACTTCCCGTCGACATCGGGATCGACCTTGTCGAGGTGCGCGCGGCGCAGGTCGGGGTGCCCGACGGGGCGAAACAGGCCGCCGATTAGGGTGGAGGGGCGCCGCAACCTCCCGCTGCTGATCGGCGCGCTCTGGATTGCCGAGGTCACCGGTTCGTTCGAGACCGCTATGATCCTTGCGGCACTGAAGAGGCTGATTCAGGATTTCGGCAATCCCGCGATGATCGGCTGGCTGATCACCGGCTATCTCATCGTCGGCGCCGCGATTGCGGCGGTGGTGGGCCGGATCGGCGACATGTTCGGGCGGCGCCGGACGCTGATCGTTGTCCTTGCGATCGGCGCGGTCGGTTCGCTGATCAGTGCGCTCTCGACCAATTTTGCGGTGCTGCTCGCCGGCCGCCTGATGCAGGGGGTTACCGGCGCCATCCTGCCGCTCTGCATCGGACTCGTACACGAAAATATGGCCAAGGACCGCGCCCCCATGGCGATCGGGCTGATGATTTCGGGTGCGTCGATCGGCACCGCGGCGGGGCTTGTCATCGGCGGCATGATCGTCGACCGGTTCAGCTGGCACGGCATTTTCTTCACCAGCGCGGGCCTCTGCATCACCGCTGCGCTCGCGCTGCTCGCCTTCGTTCCGGTATCGCCGCGCCGCCTTTCGGGACCACCCGTCGACTGGTTCTCGGGGCTTGCGTTCGCGCCAGGGGTTGCGCTGATTCTCGTCTATTTCAGCACCGGAAAGGATTGGGGATGGGGAGATCCTTGGTCGCTCGCCGCGCTCGTCGCCGGTATCGCGCTCGTCGCCTGGTGGGTGCAACGCAGCCTCGCCAGCCCCAATCCGTTGATCGCGATCCGCAGTTTCGGCAACCGCACGATTGCCGTCGGCGGCGCCGTCACCGCGCTCGTTTCGATGAGCACGCTGCAGATTACCGTTTTCTTCTCGTTGCTGCTTCAGGCGCCGGCATGGACCGTTGCCGGGCTCGGCTTCTCGGCGACCGTGGCCGGGCTCGCCAAATTGCCATCTAACCTCAGTTCGGCCTTTGCAGGACCGCTCGGCGGCTGGCTCGCCGGACGGGGAGGGGGACGCTTCGCGATAGTCGTGGGCGGGCTCGTCACAACCGTGGGCTGGCTCCTCTATTTCGTCCTCGACGTGAACAGCTTTGCGGTTGTCGTCGCCCAGCTCATCGTGATCAGCTTCGGCGCGACGATGCTCTTTTCGGTCGCCCCGACGATCATCGCGCAGGCGTCGCCGCCCGAGCGGATCAGCGAGATTTCGGGGATGCTCACCGTCATCCGCCAGCTTTTCCTCGGCATCGGCGCGCAAATGGTGACGACCTTGCTCGCGGTCGATGTCGTCCGCCGCGGCGACGAAACCTATCCCTCGCCCTTCGCCTACGACCTCACCGTCGCCGTTATCGTCGCCCTGTGCATTGCGGCGATCCTCGTCGCCTTTGCGCTGCCGCGCAACATCCAGCCGCAGGAACAACCATGAGACCGCTCCCCGAACTCACCCCCGAAAACACCGCCTTCTGGACCGGCGGTGCCGAGGGCAAGCTGATGATCGCTTTCTGCGCCGATTGTCGGCACGCGATCCACCCGCCGCAGCTGATCTGCCCCAAATGCTGGAACGACAAGGTCGAAAGCCGCGCCGTCCCCGGCACCGGCACGGTCTACACCTATACCGTCAACCATCAGCCATGGGCGCCCGGAATGGCGGTGCCCTTCGCGCTCGCGGTGGTCGATATCGACGGCGCCCCCGGTGTGCGCGTCACCGCCGAGGTGGTGAACGCCGACCCCGAAAGCGTAGCCATCGGACAGACAATGAAAGTCGGTTTCCTCAACATCGACGACATATGGTTCCCCCGGTGGGAGCCCGCGCAATGACCCTCAACGCCGCGATCACCGGCGTCGGCATGTCCGACATCGGGCGCAAGACCGGGCGCCCCGCGATGGTGCATCTCGCCGAGGCCGCGCGTCGCGCGCTCGAATGCGCGGGCCTGACGAAAGACGATATCGACGGCATCTCGACCTATCCGGGCAAGGCCGACAACTCGCCCGGCATGTCGCCGCTTGGCACCGGCGAAGTCCGTAACGCGCTTGGCCTCAAGACCCGGTGGCATAGCGCCGTCCCCGACGGCCCGTCGCAGATGGCGCCGCTGATGGTCGCCGCAATGGCGGTTGCCACGGGGCAGGCGCGCCACGTGCTTTGCTTTCGCGCGCTTACCGAAAGCAGTTCGCAAACCGCGACCCAGCGCGCGAGCATTCCCGGCGCGGGGCGCGCGCGGCTCGGCGGCTGGTACAGCTATCTCGTTCCCGCCAATGCGATGTCGGCGTCGAACTGGGCAGGCTGGATGGCAACGCGCTATTTCCACGAGTTCGGCATGACCCGCGAGCATCTGGGCATGATCGCAACCGGCCAGCGCGCCTTTGCGCAGCATAACCCCACTGCCGTTATGCAATCGCCATTGACGATGGAGGATTATCTGGGCGCGCGGATGATCTCGTCGCCGCTCGGCCTGTTCGACTGCGACGTGCCGATCGACGGTGCGTGCGTGATCATCGTCTCGGCCGCTGACGCAGCAAAGGATTGCGCGCGCCCACCGCTGGCGATCGAGGCGATGGGCGCGGCGCTCGGCTCGCAGGAAAGCTGGGATCAACGCGCCGATCTCACCACGATGGGCGCCCATGACGCGGCCGCGGAGATGTGGAAGCGTACCGAAATGAGGCCTGCCAACGTCGATGTGCTCGCGCTTTACGACGGCTTCAGCATCTTCGTGCCCTATTGGCTCGAGGCCTTCGGTTTCTGCGGTCACGGTGAAGCGAAAGATTTCATAGCGGAGGGTAACATCGGTCCGGGAGGGCGTTTCCCGGTGAACACGGGCGGCGGCCAATTGTCGGGCGGACGGCTCCACGGATTTGGATTGCTGCACGAGGCTTGTACGCAGCTGTGGGGCCAAGCGGATGGCCGACAGGTGGAGGGCGCCAAGACCGCTGTGTGCGGCATGGGCGGCGGCTTTATCGCGGGGTCGATGCTGCTGCGGAGGGACTAGACGGCAAGGTCGATCCAGCGCCGCTCGCCCGCGGCCTGAGTGGCGGCTTCGACGATGGCATGCACATGGTACGCTTGGGCGAAATCCGGCGCGGCTTGACCTATACCGTTGATCGCATCGCGCATCGCCGCAAAGATCGACGCCAACGCGAGCAATCCGGTCTCGGGTCTGTCATGAATGGCGTGGCAGCCGGATATGTGCAGATATTCCGCCTCAATTTCGACTGGTTCCATCTTCGCGGTGCCCAGCGCTGGATCGCGCGTCCCCGATAGAATTGTGTCGTGCGCCATCGGGAACACCGGCGCGCGTGCTTCCAGCCGGCCGTTCGATCCCCAGACCGAAAAGCGAAAGCCATCGCCGCCGATCTTCGACCAATTCGCCTCCAGCCGCGTCGGCAAACCCGACGCATGGCGCAGCAACATCGAGGCGCGGTCGGGGACTTCTGGGCGAATGATTTCCCCCGCGAGCGGCCATTCTTTTAGCGCCAGCGACATATCCGAAGCGACCGATGCGACGGGCCCGAAGAAATGGACGAGGAGGCTCAGCATATGGCTACCGAGGTTGCGTTCCGCGCTGGCGCCATTGGCGGCATCGGCGAACCAGACATAGCCCGGCACGTTGGTTTGTGCGGCGCTGAACAGCGGCACTTCGAACGCGATATCGGCGCCGAAGACTTCGCCGATCCATCCCGCGTCGACCATCGCTTTCATTTGCACCATCGCGGGCACGGCCTGCATGAAGGCATCGACCACCGCTACAGTGCCCGCCTTATGCCATGCGTCGACCATGGCTTTTGCGTCGGCGAGATCCTTCGCAAATGGAATGCCGTTATAGACATGCTTGGCCGCGCCGAGCGCCGCCATCACCATGGCAAAGCGCAGCGGCGGCCGTGTCCCGCAATCGACGATATCGATTTCGGGGTCGGTCGCCATTTTGCGAAAGTCATGAAACGCGCGCGCGATGCCGAAGTCTGATGCCGCCTTGGCGGCCGTTTCGGGGCGCGAGGTACAGATCGCGGTGACTTCGATCCCGTCGAGGCTACGCCAGGCAGGCAGATGTGCTCTGGCGCCCCAAGCCGCGCCAATGATACCGACGCGAAGCGGAGGGACGGCCATGCCGCCTTTGCCCGTCAGGCGATCGCCTTTTTGTTCTTGAGATCCTCGATGCGGTCCCATTCGAGCCCCAATTCCATCAGGAACAGCTCGGTATGCTCCGATGCCTCGGGCGCGCGGGTATTTTGGACGCCGGCATGGTTGAACTGGACCGGGTTGGCGACGAGCCGGATCGGCGCACCCCCATCGGCGCTCTCGACCTCGAAGATCAGGTCGTTCGCCAGTACCTGCTCATCGCTCGAGACGTCATGTACGGACTGGTACGCGGCCCATTGCCCCTTCATCGTCTTGAGATGCTGGATCCAATAGGCATAGGGCTGCGCCGCGATCGCTTGCTGGACCAGCGGATAGGCTTCGGTCGCATTCGCCATGATCGCCTCGGCTGTCGAAAAACGCTCGTCCTGCGCCGCCTCGGGGATACCGAGATGGCCGAAGACATCCTCGATATAAGGGCCGGGCGACAGCACGGTCAGGTTGATGAACTTGCCGTCGGCTGTCTTGAACACCCCCATGAAGGGATTGGTGCCCACGGCCTGGCTGCCACCGGGCATCTGGTTTTCGAACGGATCGGCGCCCAGTTCCATCGCGACATCGACCGAGCAGGCGGTCGCCCAAATGCCGGAGGACAGCAAAGACACATCGACTTCGGTCGCCTCGCCGGTGCGCTCGCGGTGGAACAGCGCCGCGGCGATGCCGCCCGCGATGTTCATGCCGCCGATGGTGTCGCCATAGGCCGGTCCCGGCTGCGTCAGCGGCCCGTCGAGCTCCTTCGGCGTCACCAGCACCGCCGAGCCGCCCCGCGCCCAATAGGCCGTGCTGTCGAACCCGCCCTTGTCGCGCTCGGGTCCCTTGTCGCCGAAGGCGCTGCCGCGGACATAAATGATGTCGGGGTTCACCGCGCGGATATGCTCTATGTCGATCCCCAGCTTCTGCCGCGCCGAGGGGAGATAGTTGGTCAGGAAGACGTCGGCGGTCTTCGCGATCTCGTAGAGCAGTTCGCGGCCTTCCTCGGTTGAAATGTCGATCCCGACGCTGCGTTTCCCCCGGTTCGGATGTTGCATCAGCGACGAACGCTGCGGATTGACCGCAAGCCGCTGCAGCATCTGGATACCGCGCTGCGCATCGCCGCGCACCGGATGCTCGATCTTGATGACATCGGCGCCCCAGTCGGTCATCACGCCGCCCGCCGCGGGCACGAAGGTGAATTGCGCGACCTCGAGGACGCGGATGCCGGACATCACTTTGGTCATGCGCGTTCTCCCTATTCGGCGTGGAAACCGATCACCTTTTGATAGGTGAATTCGTTGAGGCCATCCTCGCCATATTCGCGGCCATAGCCCGAGCGCTTGATCCCGCCGAACGGAGCGTCGGACTGCATCGTGCCGGCGCCGCCATTGATCGATACACCGCCGGTGCGCAGCTTCAGCGCCATGCGATAGGCTTCGCCTGCATCGGCCGAAAAAATCGCGCCCGACAGGCCGAAATCGCTGTCATTCGCCATCGCAATGGCTTCGGCATCGTCGTCGAAGCCGATAACCGCGCCGATCGGCCCGAACACTTCTTCTTGCGCCAGACGGCTATCGTTCTTCACATTGTCGAACAGCGTGGGCTCGTAATAGAAACCCTTTTCGAGCTCCTCGGGTCGTTTGCCGCCCGCAACGAGCGTCGCGCCTTCATCCTGCGCGATTGCGACATAATCCTCGGTGCGCTTGCGCGCAACTTCGCGGATCAGCGGACCGTAATTGACCGTCGGATCGGCCGGGTTGCCGATCTTGAGATGGCCGAGCATCGCTTGCATCGCCGCGACGAATTGCGGGCGGATGCTGTTGTGGACCAGGTGCCGTGTGGTGAGCGCGCAGCCTTGGCCGCCATGGGTGGTAAAGCCCATGATGCCCGCTGCCGCAGCCTTCTGGATATCGGCGTCGGCGCGGACGATCAGCGCCGATTTGCCGCCCAGCTCCATCACGATGCGCTTGAGCGTCGGCGCCGCCTGCGACTGGATCATTGACCCAACCTTGTCCGAACCCGTGAAATGGACGAGATCGACACGGGGGTCGGTTGTGAGCAGCTTGCCGGTCTCGATGTCGCCGGTCACGATGCTCAGCACGCCTTTGGGTAGCCCGACCTCGTCGGCGATCTCGCCGAGGACCAGCGCCTCCATCGGCGTGTAGGGCGAAGGTTTCAGCACCACGGTACAGCCCACAGCAAGCGCGGGGATCACCTTGCCAATGTTGAGGAAGAAGGGGAAGTTGTACGGCGAAATCGCGGCGACGACGCCGACCGGTTCGCGGCTGACCACCCCGGTGCCCAGCGTCGTGCGGCCCTGCGCATTGGGGGTCAGCTCGACCGGTAGCGAGGACACCGCGGGACGCGAGGCGAGCTCGACCGTCCGCCGCGCATGCTTCATCGGAATGCCATATTGCAGGAACTCGGCGAGCATCCGCGTGGCTCCCGCCTCTGCGACGATCATATCGATAATCGCGGCCTTGCGCGCGTCGAGCGCATCGAGGAAGCGGGTCAATATCGCCTGCCGCTGGGACACAGGCATAGAGGCCCAATCTCCCTGATCGAACGCCAGACGGGCCGCGCCGATCGCAGCATCGACCTGCGCCGCGCTGCCGACCGGGGCTTCGATCAACAGGCTCTCGTCGGCCGGATTGATCACCGCCTCGCGCTGGTCGGTCTTCTGCCATTCGCCGCCGACATAAATGGCGTCGTCATATTTCAAAAAGGCCATGCTTCTGTCCTTGTCAGGCGGTCTAGCTGTTCCAGACGATCGGCAGGTTGCGGATCGACAGCAGGCTGGGGACGACCGTCGTGTCGGTGCCCTCCTTGATACGGAATTCGTGCGGGATGCGGTCGAACCATTCGTCGAGCAACACGCGCAGCTCGCGCCGCGCAAGATGCGCGCCAAGGCAGATGTGGACCCCGCCCGCGAGCGTGAAATGGCGATTGTTCTTGCGGGCTGCGTCGAACTGGTACGGGCAAGCGAACTGCGCGTCATCGAAATTGCCGGACGTGTTGAACACGCTGACCCAGTCCCCCGCCTTGATCTGGACACCGTGCCATTCGAAATCGCGCTTCACCTTGCGGCCCGAATTGACGAGCGGCTGGGTGCGCAAGAATTCCTCGACGGCCGAGTTGATCAGCGACTTGTCGCCCCGGATTTGTGCCTGCAAGCCGGGGTGCATCGCAAGGCGCCGGAACATCTGGCTGACGGTGGAGGCGACGGTGTCGAGCCCGCCGAGCCACAGGAACCAGGTCATGCCAATGATCTCGTCGTCGGTCAGCGGCTGGCCGTCGATCGACCCATTGGCGATATAGCTGCCGAGCGTATTGTCGGGAGCCGCTTGTTTTTCGGCGATGAAGCGACGCAGATAGGCGAGGATGCCGCGCACCGCCTCGGCCTTCTTCTCGATCGCCTCTTCGTGCAGGATATTCCATTCCCAATCGAGGAACTGATCGAACATCGAAAAGGGAAAGCCCATCAGGTCGAGGAAGACCTTGACGGGAAAGACCCGCCCGAAATCATAGGCGATGTCGACTTCGCCCTTGCCCGCGAATTCGTCGATCATCCCGCCGATGATTTCGCGGATGCGCGGTTCGCGTTCGTTCATCGCCACGGGGGTGAACCATGGGTTCAGGAATTTGCGATAGCGGCCATGGTCGGGCGGATCGATGCCGAGCGGGATCGAAGGGAAGGTTTCTCCCGCGAGCATTTGGAACTGCGCGACGCCTTCGGAGGAGAAGAGGTCATTGTCTTCATAGACGCGGCGGATGTCCTCATATCGCGTCACGACCCAGGCGCCGTGGCGGTTGCCGCTGATCGGCCAAGGGTAATAATGGATGGGCGGGAAGGCCGCGTCGCGCACAATGTCCCCGGGGCGATACGGCTCCACAAGGTCGTTGGGCACGATCCCCGCGGCAAAGCGGGTGTCGAGTACCAGCTCGGGCGGGACATGCGCCGGCGCGGGCGGCGCATCGGCCCCGGCGCGCGCAACCGGGCAGCGTTCGGCGATCGTTGCCATCGATCAGGCCGAAGCGAACATGCGTTCGATGTCGCCCGACGTCACCGGACGCCGCGCCTGGCCGATCGCATCCATGCTGTCGGTCTTGAGCCCGCCCAGATTGTGCCTTGGGCTGACGTCGACGTCCTTGCCGAGTTCGCGCAAGTGCGCGACGGTGCAATTCTCGCGCCCGCCGTTCAGCGCGAAGGCGTCGAAGCTATATTCGCGCATCACATTGAGGTGCGTGATCTTGTCGATCGTTTCTTTGGGCAACCCATTGACCGATGCCCAGAGATATTCGGGAACATTGGGCCATACCGTATCCGAGTGCGGATAGTCGCACTCGTAGCAGACCATGTCCTCGTTCATATATTCGAGGTTCTTCACCCCGAACTGGTCGTCGATGAAGCAGCAGATGATGTGGCGCTTGAACAGGTCCGACGGACGCTCGCCGCCGAAATCGGTGAAGGTCCATTCGTGATGATGCTCGTGCGTGAAATCGGCGCGCTCGAGGAAATAGGGGATCCAGCCGATGCCGCCCTCGCTCAGCGCCATGCGTAGATCGGGGTAGCGTTGCCAGAATTTGGCGAAGGTCCAATCCGCGGCCGAGTTGGCGATCGAGATCGGCATCGCGGTGATCCACGCGTCGATCGGGCTTTCGGGCGAGGGATGCATCGCGCGCGCGCCGGTGCCGATATGGCAGTTGATCACCATCTTGTAGTCGCTGCACGCTTTCCAGAACGGCTCCCAATATTCGTTGTGAATGCTCGGCAGGCCGATGTTCGACGGATTGTCGGAGAAGCTGACCGCATGAACGCCCAGATCGCGCATCCGCTTCAGTTCGGCGAGCGTGTCGTCCATGCTCCACATCGGGATCAGGCACATCGGAATGAAGCGGCCGGGCGCGGCGGCGCACCATTCCTGGACATGCCAGTCGTTCCACGCGCGGCAGGCGAGCAGTGCCTCTTCGGGATCCTTCTGCGCCATGCCGACGAAGGTGCCACCAGCGAAACTGGGCATCGTCGGGAAGTTGAGCGACGCAAGCACGCCGTTCGCGTTCATGTCGTCGACGCGCAGCTTCGGATCATAGGTGCCGGGGCGCAGCTGCTCGAACGAGCTCGGCTCCATCCCATATTCGCTGCGCGGCCGGCCGACCACCGCGTTCAGCCCGATCGTCGGAAAGCGCTGGCCGTTCCACAGCCAGACGTCCTTGCCCTTGTCCTGGACGATGCGCGGCGCGCGATCTTTCTTGCCCTCGGGATAATGGCGAATGAACGCCTCCGGCGGTTCGATCGCGTGATCGTCCACACTGATGATGACCATATCGTCCATCCGCATGGCGACTCTCCTCTTCCAGCTGATTTGTTGTTGCGCGCATCATCGCAAAAATTGACGATATGTCAACTATTGGTTTATGACCTGGTGTTATGAGTGGGAGAGTCAGAATGACTGAAGCACCGCCGCGCATCCTGCCCGTCATTGACCGCGACAGCGAAGCCTATTGGACGTGGGGGCGAGAGGGCAGGCTTGCCATCCATCGTTGCGGGGACTGCGAATATTACGTGCACCCGCCGGTCCCGTTCTGCCCACAATGCGAAAGCAGCAGGGTCGCGCCCGAAGCGGTGTCGGGGCGCGGGCGCGTCGTCACTTTCACGGTCAATCACAAGGCGTGGGTACCGGGTCTGCCGGTTCCCTATGTGCTCGCGCTTGTCGCAATCGACGAGCAGGACGATGTCCGCATCCCCTGCAATATTGTCGACTGTGCGACCGAGGACGTGACGTTCGACATGGCTGTCGAAGTCGTTTTCGAGCCGTCCGGCGATCTGTGGATCCCGCTTTTCCGGCCAGTCCAATCATGATCCGCTTCGCCGAAAAGAATACCGCGATCAGCGGCGTCGGCATGTCCGACGTGTCGCGCGGCGCGACCAGGTCGGCGCTTGCGCTGACCGTCGACGCCGCGCTCGAGGCCATCGCCGATGCGGGCCTAACACGCGCCGATATCGACGGCATTGCGACTTGGCCCGGCGAGCGCGCGGACGGCTCGGGTTTCTCGCCGGTCGGCTGCGCGGCATTGCAGGACGCGTTGCGGCTGGAGGTGAACTGGTATGCGGGCGGCGGTGAAGCACCGGGCCAATATGGTGCGGTATTCAACGCGATCGGTGCGATCGCAGCGGGGCTGTGTCGCAATGTATTGATCTTTCGGACGATGTACGAAGCGACCGCGCGCAAAACCGCTTATGCCAACTCGCTGCTCCGCGAAGGGCAGCGGCAGGCTGGGCCTTTTTCGTGGTACGCGCCCTATTACACCTACGCCGCAGCGCTGCAGCAGGCGCTGTTCTTCAACCTTTATGTCCACAAGAGCGGGATTACTCCCGAGCAGGTCGGGCAGATCGCGGTCAACCAGCATCGCAATGCCGCGCTCAATCCCAAGGCAATCTACCAGACGCCGATCAGCCTCGACGATTATCTCGCTTCGCCGATCATCGCGACGCCGCTGCGCTTGTACGATTGCGACGTGCCGATCGACGGCGCCGCTGCGATCATAGTGTCGCGGATGGATGTAGCGCGGGGCCTAAGGAACCCGCCGATCCGGATCGAGGCGATCGGCTCGTCGATGCGTTACCGCAACAGCTGGACACAGCTGGGCGAACTCGACACGCAAGCGCAGCCGAAGGTTGCGGAGATGATGTGGGGTCGCACCGACCTCAAACCCGCCGACGTCGACATCGCGCAGCTCTACGATGGCTTCAGCTTCCACACGATCAACTGGCTTGAAAATTTCGGCTTTTGCGAGCGCTACGGCGCCAAGGATTTCATCGAAGGCGGAAGGCGGATAGCGCTCGATGGTGACCTCCCCGTCAATACCGGCGGCGGCGCGCTGTCGGGCGGCCGGCTTCATGCCTACGGCGCGGTGCACGAAGCCTGCACGCAACTATGGGGACGCGCGGGGGCGCGGCAGGTGAAGGGCGACCCAAAAATTTGCGCTACCTCGACGTCGGGCGGCCCGCTCGCGGGTGCGATGCTGCTGGTCCGCGACTAGGTCTGCCAGACGATCTCGCCGCCGATCAGCGTCAGCGCCACGGTGCCAAGCGCGTCGCTATCGTCGGGCCAAGCGTACAGCATCAGGTCCGCCTGCGCCCCGACTGCGAGCGGCCCCTCATATAGCGCCAGCGCTTCTGCCCGGCCGACCGCTTCGCCGCCCCCGATCACATCACCGCCCCGCGTCCGCCGATCGGTGGCCGCGCGCAGGGCCACCCAGGGGTTCGCATCGCCATAAGGTGCATCCGACCCCCCGAGCACCCGCACCCCGCCACGCGCCAGCGAGCCGAGCCGATAGAGGTCGACCAGCATATCTCCGTCCATCTGCGCCCGATAGCGGTCCCCGCGATCATGGATAAAGTTGGGCTGCGTCACCACCGTCAGACCCGCCGCTGCGATGTCGCGGATCAGGCTCGCCGCTATCACCCCGCCATGCTCGATCCGGTCGCCGGGTTTCGCGCCGCCTGCAACCTCCAGCGCCGCCAGATAGAAGACCAGTTCACCCAGCGTCACGCAATGCGCCGCGACATTCCGCGCCAGCGCCCGCGCCGCCACAATCCGCGCCGCCACCGCCTCGACCGGCGGCAGATCATTTTCGTCGAGCAGCAGCTTTACGGGCCCAAGAGCATAGCCGTCGCCCACGGGCAAAGCCTCGGTTCCCATCATCACCAGCCGCTGTGGCATCGCCCCCGACAGCAGTGCCGCCTCGGCCGCGCCGTTCGAAGCCCCGGCATCGGTCACGCCGGTCACACCCCATTTGACGAACTTTTCTCCCAGCGCCGCCAGCGAAGGCGGCGCGGCGCCGATCCGGTCGCGCAGCCACGCATCGCCGCGCCAGATTCGCCCATTCGGCCGTTCGTCCGCGCCAAGCTCGACACATGCGGGAAAGGGGGCTTCGCCGAGCAGCGTCACCCCCGCGCTGTTGAGCAGCCAATAACCCCCTGTGCGATCCTGCACCCGCAGCGGCCGGTCAGCCAGCCAGTGGTCGAGCGTTGCGCGGTCGGGCAACCCGGCCACCCGCTCGTCATAGCCGATCGCGCGCACCCAAGTCCCCGGTGCGCCGGCACCCGCACGCAGCCGGGCGATCACCACATCGACGCTGCGGCAATCGGTCAAATCGACCGACTCCATCCGTGCCGCGGTCGCCAGCAAATGCAGATGGTGATCGCGCAACCCGCCGCCGAGCGTCAGCCCGCGCGCATCATATTCGGGGCCATGCCCGGCCACCGCCGGGCCCAGAGCGGCGATGCGCCCATCGCGCACCCCCGCCGCGAGCGGGGCGCCGTCGGCGCCGCGTGCATTGCGGATGATCAGGTCGAAACTGTCGCTCACGCCACCGCTTTTGCGAAAGTCGCCGCCGTCCTTGCAAGCGAAACGTCGATCACCCCGCCTTGCTGCCCCGCCAGCGCCTCGAGCGTCAGCGTCGCTGCGGTCAATCCCGTCAGCGGATCGGCGAGGGCATCGCCGACGAACTGCGGTCGCTCCTCGGCCCAGCGCACCAGCCCGCCCGCCGCAGCGCAATCGTCGCCGAACCCCACCCGCATCGCCGCCTCGCCGCGCCAGCCATGCGCGGTGATCGCGATCCACAACAGGTCGGGATTGATGCGGAACAGACGCTCTTCATCGAGTCCCAGCCGCGCCAGCGCATGCGGCCGCGCGGACGTGATCAGCACCCGCGCCTCGCCGATCATCGAGCGCAGTTCGGCGCCGTCGATTTCGGCCGACACGCGCCGCTTGGCCCCATTCAGGCGCGCATCGAGCTGCGGCGTATGCAGCCGTGTCGGGTCGGGCCGCCCGTCGCTCTCGACCTTGACCACCGCATGCCCCGCCGCTGCGAGCAGCGCCCCGCAATAGGGACCCGCCCACAGTGCCGACAGGTCGAGTACGATCCCGTCCTTCGCCGCGCAGTTCCCGAGCTCGGATGGCACCAGCGGCGAGGCTTCGCCGACCCGTGCCACCGGCATATGCAGCTCCACCGCCGCCGTCACCATCGCGTCCGCCGCACGCCCCCCGGCCGCTGCCAGGATCGCCTGCCACGGTTCGTCGTCGAGTCCCGCGCCCGTCCACGCCGGCACCAGTTCGCGGTCCTCCGCGCGGGCCAGCGACACCGCCATCCAGCCCTCGCTGCACTTCACCATCCGGCAATGGCGGTTCGGCGACCACTCGCCCGGCGCGGCGAGCGTCAGGTCATCGTGCCGTGACAGCGCGCGGCGCGGGTCGAAGGCGATGCGCCCGCCCGATGCGGCGACCAGCCGCTCGCCAGCCGCCGCCACCGCATCGAGCAGCGCAGTCATGCGCCGCCCTCGATCGCATGCACCAGTCCCCAATTATGCGCCTGCGCCGCGCCGACGCGCTTGCCCGACAGCAGCATCCACAGCGTCCGGTGCCGTCCGATCGCGCGCGTGACCGTCGCTGTGCCACCCGCACCCGGGATCAGCCCCATCGAAAGCTCGGGCAGCTGGAACCATGCATCTGATGTCGCGATCCGCCGATGCGCGGCAGCAGCGACCTCGACCCCCGAGCCGACGCAGGCGCCGTGCAGCCGGACGGTTGCGCGGGCGCCGAGCGCGTCGAGCGCGCGGGCGCAACTGTGCAGCGTCCGTACGGCATGGGCCTCTGCCAGATCGCGCGCGGTACCGAATTCGGGCAGCGCGCCGCCGGTCGAGAAGCATTTTCCGGCGCCGCGCAGGATGAGCTCAGGTCGGGTGGGGTCGTCGAGGGCGTTGGCGAGCGCCTCATACAGTGCGTCGCGCATCGTCGCCGTCATCGCGTTGCGATCGGCGCGATCGTTGAGCGTCAGCGTGATACGGTTGTCCGTGCGTTCGATCAGGACCGGCGCAGGCGGAACCGGTGCGCCCGCATCGATCTTCGCCGCTGCGTGCCAACGCGCAAATTCGCCACCGCCGAGCAGCGCGGAATAGGCCAGCGATTCCACCGCGAGAGCATCGGCCATCGTCAGCTTTTCTGCCAGCCGCAGTACCTGCGCTGCGATTGTCGCCGCCAGCGGATTGGCCGAGACCGCCGCGCCCAATCGCTCGACGCCGGCATTAAAATCGCGCGCGCCGAGCGAAACCCATGGCCGGGGGGCGTCGGCAGTCGACGTCAACAGCAGGTCGAAATCGTCCGTGCGGGTGTCCGGGAGGGTGCCCGCGCGATCGATCCCGATCACCACCGCCTGGATGGGGGGTACGGGCCGGCGCCAGGCCGCCGCATCGACCAGCCACAGAGGATGTCCGCCCGGTGCGGAGAAGTGGTCGGCATCGAGATGGTCGGGCCCGGTCATCGCGCCTTCCTATCCGGCGCAGACCTCTTCCGCCAGTTCGGCCTTGAGGACACGGCGCAGCAGCTTGCCGGTCTCGTTATAGGGCAGGGCGTCGCGCACGAACCATTGCTCGGGCGTCTTGGTCGAGCGCAGTTTCGCGCGTATCGCCGCCGCCATCGCCACCGTATCGGGTTGACCCGACTTTGAGACGATAACCGCCACCACCTTTTCGCCCCATTGGACGCAGGGAATACCGAGTACGGCGCAATCGGCGATATCGTCGAAGCTGCGCAGCACATCCTCGATTTCGCCCGGCGAGATATTCTCGCCGCCGCGCACGATGACATCGTCGAGCCGTCCCTCGACGAACAGGTAGCCGCCCTCGTCGAGCCAGCCGGCGTCGTTGGTCGCGAACCAGCCGTCGTCGGCGATCGCCTTTTTGTGCAAATACTCGCCCGACACCTGCTCGCCGCGGACATGGATCTCGCCCTGCTCGCCGGGCGCGCACGGGCTGCCGTCCTCGCGCCGGATCTCGAGCTCGATGCTCGGAAGCGGCTGGCCGACCGACGCGATCCGGCGGCGAACAGACGGGTCGTCCGACGCGAAGGCGGCGCGATGATCCTCGGCGCCGAGCAGCGCGATCGTCGAACTGGTTTCGGTAAGGCCATAAGCATTGACAAAGGCCACATGCGGCAACTTCGCCAGCGCGCGCGCGATGACCGGTTCGGGCATCTTGCCGCCGCCATAGGAAAGTGCGCGCAGCGCGGGCAGCGTCTCGCCGGTCCGTTCCATGACGTCGAGGATACGGTCGAGCATTGTCGGCACGACCATCGCATGGGTGATCGCTTCCGCGGCGCAGGTCGCGACCCAATCTTCCGCAGTGAACGCGGGCAGATAGACGATCCGCCGCCCGCCATAGGCCGCGGTCAATATCGCCGAGATTCCCGCGATATGATAGGAGGGGACGCTAATCAGCGCGGCTTCTTCTTCGCCCGCGCCCAGAAACTCGACCGTCGACATGACATAGGATGTCAGATTGGCGTGACGCAGCACCGCGGCCTTCGGGTCGCCCGTCGTGCCGCTGGTAAACAGCAGGACGGCAATTTCGTTCGCGGCTTCCGGCAGGTCGATTTTTTCGGGGGGCGCCCCCGCCATGAACTCGGCCTCGAAATCGCTCCGGGCGATGAGGGTGACGCCGTCGGTTGGCGCGATGCGTGGCAGCATGTCGTCGTCGACGATCAGCGTCGATGGCGCGCTTCGGGCGACGAGCTTGTTGAGGTCGTCGTCCGCGAGGCGGTAATTGAGCGGAATAAAAGGCGTCCCGGCCATACCGCAGGCGAAGAGCAGCACGGGCAGCGCTGTGCCGTTCATCCCCAGAAAGGCGGTGTTCGCCTTTCCCTGGGCTGCGAGCCATGCTGCGACGCAACTGGCACGGGCGCGATAGGAAGCGAAATCATCACCTTCCTCGCCGCCGCCGAGCGCAGGGCGATCGGGACAGGCATCGGCGGCAATATCGAGGAGCAGCGGCGTCCGCATCGATATCAGTCCGAGGCCGGCAGCGGCTTAGCACCCTTGATCGCCATCGCGACCCCGTTGAAGGCGAGTGAGCCCGCACCGGCCTTGGCACCGAGCACTTCGAGTCCGCTTGCTTCATCGACATAGCGTTTTCCGATCGCGACGCCGTCCGCGAACCGCGGGTCGATCGCGCCGGTCGGTGCCCTCATATCGTCGATAGGGACGACCGCGACGCCGCCGCACTGCAGTTCACCGGCGCTGCTCGGCGGGCGGACCACTACCAGTTGCGCGTCGCACACCGCGCTCTTCCATCGCGATCCCGGTCTCAAATCCATCCTCTTCCATCCTTTCCCGTCGCCGTTCGGATCCGGCCACCTGTCGCTTTCCCGACATCAATAAGTCAATCGACAAAGAAAGTAAACGTAGTTATATAACTCAAAAAGCCTATGCACGGAGAGGGGGACAGGGATGCATCCAAGGCAATTTGCGCAGACAGCCCCCGATCGGCCGGCAATCGTCATGGCTGCGAGCGGTGTCTCGGTCAGCTATTGCGAACTGGAAACCATTGCCAACCGCGGTGCGCAGCTCTTCCGTTCACGCGGTATTGCCGCGGGCGACACGATCGCTATCTGGCTGAAAAATTGTCTCGAATATTTCCAGATCTACTGGGCAGCCCAGCGGGCGGGCCTCTATATCTGCCCGATATCGAGCCAGCTGACCGCCGAGGAAGCCGCCTATATCGCGAACGACAGCCAGGCACGGCTGCTCGTAACCCACGCCGATATCCCGGCAGCAGCCTCCCTCGTTCGCGATCGCGCCGTGCTGGTCCCCGGGGTGGCCGACATTTTCGACCTCGGTAGCGGACTTGATGGGCTCCTGTCCTGGCAGAAGGCTCTTGTTGCCCAACCGGCGGATCGCATCGCGGATGAATCGGCCGGCTTTCACATGGTCTATTCGTCGGGCACTACGGGGCGCCCCAAGGGAATACGCCTGCCGCTGACAGGCGGTCCCGCCGACGAGCCGCACATGCTCGCCGAGCGCATATCGGGACGTTATGGTGTCGGGGAGGGCAGTGTAATCCTGTCGCCGGCTCCGCTCTACCACACCGCGCCGCTCGCTTATGGCATGGTCGCGCACCGCCTCGGCGCAACGCTCGTGGTCATGGACAAATTCGACGCCGAAGAGACGCTCCGCCTGATCGAGCGCTACCGGGTGACCTTCATGCAGATGGTTCCGACGATGTTCGTCCGCCTGCTCGCGCTGCCCGAGGCTGTCCGGTCGCACTACGACCTCTCGTCACTCGGCAAGATCGTCCACGCCGCAGCGCCTTGTCCCATCGGAATTAAGCGGCAGATGATCGAATGGCTCGGGCCGATCATCTACGAATATTACGGTGGATCGGAGGGTAATGGATCGACCTTCATCACGCCTGAGGAATGGCTCGAACGCCCGGGATCGGTCGGACGCGCCGACTGGGGAACGCTTCATATCTGCAATGAAGCGGGCGAGGAGGTGGCCCCGGGCGTCGATGGCCTCGTCTATTTTGAAGGCGGCTGGGATTTCCAGTATCTGAACGATCCCGAAAAGACGCGCGATGCGCGTCATCCCGCGCATCCGGAGTGGAGTACGCTGGGTGATATCGGTCATGTCGATGCCGATGGTTACCTGTTCCTGACCGACCGGAAGAGCTTCATGATCATTTCGGGCGGTGTGAATATCTATCCGCAGGAAACCGAAAATCTGCTCATCACGCATCCGCGCGTCGCCGATGCCGCAGTGATCGGTGTTCCCAATTCCGATTTCGGCGAAGAGGTGAAGGCGGTGGTGCAGCCATTCGACCCCGCTGATGCGACGCCCGAATTCGCGCAGGAACTGATCGCCTTCTGCCGCTCGAACCTCAGTCCGGTCAAATGTCCGCGCTCGGTCGATTTCGATCCCGCGCTGCCGCGGCTCGATACCGGGAAATTATACAAGAGGCTGATCCGTGATCGATACTGGGCGGACGAGCGCACCGGTTGAATCGGGGACATCGGCGCGAAGGTCGCCCGGGCGGACAGCTTACCCGGTTATCAAGGAGGAACATTTATGAGCGAAGAGCTAGCGACGCGCGTTGAAGACGGGATTCTTGTCATCACGATGAACCGGCCCGAGGCACGGAACGCGATGAACAAGGCGGTCGCCGAAGGCATTGCGGAGGCGCTCGACCGTCTCGACGCCGAACCTGCGTTGCGCGTGGCCATACTGACCGGCGCCGGCGGCACTTTCTGTTCGGGCATGGATCTCAAGGGCTTCCTGCGGGGGGAGAGCCCGGTGGTCGACGGACGCGGTTTCGGCGGACTGGTCTTGAAGCCGCCCGTGAAGCCCCTGATCGCCGCCGTCGATGGTTATGCGCTTGCCGGCGGGCTCGAACTGATGATCGCTTGCGATCTCGTCGTTGCCAGTGCCGGAGCGAAGTTCGGGATACCCGAAGCCAAGCGGGGCCTCGCAGCGGGCGCAGGCGGCTTGATGCGTCTGCCCGACCAGATTCCCTATCGTGTCGCCATGGAGTTGGCGCTTACGGGCAATTTTGTCGATGTCGAGCGGGCCATGGCGCTGGGGCTAATCAACCGGATCAGCAAAGGGCCGGCGATCGAGGGGGCTATGGCACTCGCCCGCGAAATCAAGGACAATGGGCCGACTGCGGTACGCGTGTCGAAGCAGATCATCAGCGAGTCGCGCGGCTGGCCGCAGGGCGAGCGATGGGAAAGGCAGGACGCGCTTCTGCCGGAGGTGTTTCAGTCGCCCGATGCGCGCGAAGGCGCTGCAGCTTTCGCCGAGAAGCGCAAGCCGAACTGGACCGGGCAGTAAGGGAAAGCGGCCGGGCCAGCCATCCTCATTGCCGGGCATGCTGCCGGCAGGAATGCGGGCCTGCGGGCTTTCGCCCGAAGCTGGTTCGCGTGCCTAGTCGTCGATGTCGACCGGACCCCGGTCGATGCCGATCTGCGGATTGACGCCCCCGATGCTCTCGAAATATCCCGCTATCGCTGCTCCTTCGCCGGCAAGCCATTCAGCCGTCGGCGCGCGGTTCTGGACTTCGACGAGGATATGGCGCCGGCCAACGCCCCGAGCTTCCACGCCGCAGGCTTCGGCCTGGGCGAGCGCCGATGGCAGATTGCGGCTTCCGCACGAGAAAAGCAGGCGCACGCCTTCGCCGAAATCCTCCGGCCTTCTGGCAGCGTGCGCCGAGAGCTCGATCAGCTGGGATCGAAAATCCGCGATGTTGCTCATGCTCGGGTCTCCGGCCGACGGTTGCGGCGACCATAGATGGCTATGATCGAAGCGGTCAAATCTTTCGCCGAACGGCGACGCGGGTTCTTGCTCCAGGTGACGGCGGAGCATGCTCCGGACGCAGGCGAAGCGGCGGCTCGCGTTCACCGGATCGGAATATCATGACGCTGACGGGATCAATGAAATTGCACGACTATTCAGCCAGCAGAAAGCGAGAGGGCGTCAAGCGGCTTCGCGCCGCAGACACGCTTCCGGATGTCAGTCCATCAAGTTTCTCGGCCGCCTTTGTCGATGAGGCGAAGGCTTTGTGGGAGCCACACTATGGACGACCTCTGACCGATGACGAGGCGAGATAATTTCAGAGAAGTTGGCTCCCCGCCGACCACGGTGACGAGTACCTGTGGTCGGAAGATCTTGAAAAACGACAGAAATATAGGTGTACTCCAGCGAAAGTTGGTTTGGAGAGCTCCAAGCACCCCTGAACCGCAACCCCGATTATCATTGCGGGAGCGTGCAATCGATCTGGCCAGAAGGAGTGGAACTGTCCGGACCAAAGATTTGGAGGCCGTCGGCGTTCCCCGGCAATATCCTCCCATGATGTGCAGGGAAGGGCTCCTTATTAGAGTTGGCTACGGCGTCTACAGAGCCGCTGCCGAAGACAGCAGGTCAGAGGAATCACGCACCTCGCAAATGACACGACACGACAAACCGTCCGATTTTTACTCCGAATGAGGGCTACCCGTTTTCGAAGACGTCGCTTCCCTACGCCCCCATGCTTTTCATCTCTCTCATCGGTCCGAAGCCCTCAGTCGACAATGCCGTAGCACTTTCTATCCTGATGCCATGGAGCGGAAATTTCAGATCATTGATGGACGTGCTGTGCGGACCGACATCGTCGTGACGGAATATGACCTGTTCGACTATTATAGCACGGCGCGCAGACGGCGGGATGCCAAGGAGTGGACCGTTGTTGCCGACCTTCCGGACATCATGCCGATCGACGCTCAGCTTCTCGACGTTCTCGAAACATGGTTCGGTGACATATTGGACGACCTCTTGGCCGAAGGCTCAAGCCGTGAGCATGGTGACCATGCTCACGGGGATTAGGAGATATCAGTCAGACCCATGACTGGACGAGCTGGTACGGATATCCTGATCCGCCCATTCTTGCAGGTCCTGAATGGAATACACCACGCTGCCTCCAAGCTTTCGATACCGCGGCCAGGTGCCGTAAAGGCGGTGCTTTTCCATCGTTCGCGGCGAGAGGCTAAGGAAACGCGCCGTCTCGGACGTACGCAGATATCGGAATGGTGGGGTTTTCTAAGTCATCGTAAGCATCCTTGAGACAAGCGCCGAATTGGCGCGCCTGACTCAACTCACGTGCACTCGCGACATATTCCGATGGCGGCTTTGCGCCTGATGTTGGCCATTCCGACCCCGACCGGGCTGTGCTGGAAAGCAGTCATTCATCTGGGCTCGAACCGAGGCCGGTTTGCGCCTCTTGTGGGCCGCTTCGTGCAACCGACCAGTGGCGCGGTAACGAACCTCGCCCTGTGCCCATAGGGCATTCCGCGGCGGGGATCAGAGGGCGTTGCACCCACAAGGCGCGCTCCTCCGAATTTTGAGTTCGCCCTTTTTGCTCGGGATCGTCATCCAAATTGACCGGAACTACAGGCCCGGTCGGTCATCTGCCCCCTTCTGAGCGGTCCAAAATTGATGATATTTTGGATGACGAAGGAGAATATGAATGTCGGCCAAGAAACACCGCCCGGAAGAGATTATCGACAAACTTCGTTAAGCGGAGGTCGTTTTGGTGCAGGGGGCGAGGTCCGCCGAGGCGTGTCGCCGGATCCCCTCGCGATGACCGCCGACGCCTAGGGGGCGACGAAGAAGCCAGCCTCTGAGAGAAATTCAAGCGGGAACCTGATTGGCTTAATTGCATCTAATGTGGGAATGTAGCCAGGAACAGCCATGCGCAGTCGTCGACCCACGCCAAAACCCACATCCGAATGGGTTGCCGAAACGCGATTGGTCGGCAGGATCAACGCGGGCGAAGAATCCGCCTTTCGACAGCTGATGGAGAGCTACAATCAGAGTCTTTACCGTGTGGCGCGGGCAATAGTCTCCGACGATGTCGAAGCAGAAGATGTCCTCCAGGAGAGTTATACCCGCGCTTTTGCCGCTATGTCCGGGTTTCGCGGTGACTCGAGTCTGGGCACCTGGCTGACGCGGATCGTGATCAACGAGAGCCGGGGTCGGCTACGCCGGCGTCGAACCGTGGCCCAAGCGGCCGACGCGCTTAAGCAACAGAGTGCGACGGTAATAGGATTCCCTGCGGGGCAGCCGGTCGAAAGCCCCGACACGCATGTCGCTCGAGCCGAAACGCGCATGTTGCTGGAGCAGGCCATCGATTCCTTGCCTGATGTTTTTCGGCCGACATTCATTCTTCGGGACATTCAGGAATTTACGGTGGAGGAAACCGCGGAAATTCTGGGCGTGCAGCCTGAAACAGTAAAAACCCGGCTCTATCGGGCACGCCGACTACTGCGAAAATCGCTGGACGCCACATTGGCGGACGCGGTCCGTGGCAGCTTTCCGTTTCTTGGGAAGCGATGTGAAAGGCTGACCGAAGCAGTCCTCACGCGTCTGATGCACGCGGGCAAGTAAGGCGAAACGCTGCCCCTGTGCGTGCAGATTTTCATGTTTCAACAGCCGCTTGCGATGGACATCAGCAACTCACGTCGTAGCTCGGCATCGTCGGCAAAGTCGCCGAGCCAAGCCTTGGTCACCATAGCGACACCGCGCTGGTTTACTCCGCGGCTGGTCATGCAACCGTGGCTTGCTTCGAGAACCACGGCCACGCCGCGCGGCTCTAGGATGTCGTTCAAGGTCTGAGCGATTTGCTGGGTCAGACGTTCCTGCAATTGTAGTCGGCGGGCAAACCCGTCGACAAGTCGGGATAGTTTCGAAATTCCCACCACCTTGCCGCTTGGTCGGTAAGCCACATGGGCATGACCAATGATAGGAGCCATGTGATGTTCGCATGTCGACGTGAACGGGATCGCTTTTAGCAAGACAGTATCCTCATAGTCGTTCGATTCATCGAAAACCCTAAGCAGATGTTGTGCGGGATCGATCTGGTAGCCTGAAAACCATTCCTCATAAGCCCGGGCGACGCGTGCCGGAGTTTCGATCAGACCTTCGCGATACGGATTGTCTCCCGCCGCTGCGATCAGCGTTCGGACGGCAGCTTCAATTGCTGCCCGGCTCGGTCGATCAGAGGCAGCGAGATCACCCAGATTTTCCGTATGAGGCTTATTTTCGGTCAGCTCATTCGCCGTCACGAGATCCATTTTCGTCCTTTCCTAGCAGCGGACCCATTCGATGAAGCCGACGCAGCGAGGTTCCCTTCGAGGAAGAAAAAGAAGTTCGGGAACCTGAAACGCGGTGCCGCATCGAATGCAGGCCCAAGGCGGCAATCGTCTTGCTGTGGGTCCATTTAGGAAAGGGTTTCGAATGACACAGATGCAACAATCACGCCGCAACCTGATGCGCCTTACCGGAACGGGTGTATTGTCTGCGGTCGCCGTCGGCATCCTCGGCGATGCTCCGGCACTCGCTCGATCCATGGGCAAGGGCCCCGGTGTCACAGCGAGCCAAGGCGACATTGATATCCTGAACGTGGCTCTGGGTCTCGAACATGAAGCGATCGAGGCATATCAGATTGGGGCTGAAAGCGGTCTTTTGCAGAAGCCCGTGCTTGACCTCGCGGTGATTTTCCAAGGGCACCACAAAGGGCATCGAGACGCGCTTGCACGTGCCGTGCACGACCTGGGTGGGAAGGCCGTCGAACCGAAGACCCGTGCCGCTTATGTCGAAAGCCTTAATGTGGCGGCGATCAAGAATCAGAACGACATTCTGCGTCTTGCGCAGTCGCACGAGATGGGCGCGGCCAACGCCTACATCGGTGTGATGCCGTCGCTTGGTGGCAAGGAGCTCGCCCAAGTGTGCGCGAAAATCGCCGCCGACGAAGCATCACACTGGTCACTGCTGACCACTGCGTTGGGACAGCCGATCCCGGCTACTGCTTTTCTGTTCGGCTGAAGCGCCGATCCCTAGCGCTTTGATGATTTCGGAAAGGGATTGGGTATGCGTGTCACCGCAACCGCAATTATGTTGGTCGCCGGCTTCAGTTCGTCAGTCGCCGCGCAAAGCAGCGCGACGGGCGACGCTGCGCGGGGCGCGCAAATCTACCAAGCGAGCTGCGGCAGCTGTCATTCGATAAACGCGAACCGAGTGGGCCCAGCCCATCGCGGTGTTGTCGGGCGTCGCGCCGGAACGATGGCAGGATATAACTACTCGGCGGCCCTGCGCGCGTCGCGCATCATATGGGATGCCCGAACGATCGATCGCTTTCTTCAAGATCCACAGAAGATGATACCGGGAACGAAGATGGGCTTTCGGCTGACAGACCCAGCTCGTCGCACTGATGTCATCGCTTATCTGCGCCAACAGAGCAGACCGGTTCCAAAGTAGCATTGCAACGTACTTCAGTAGCCGGGTCTCGGTCGCGACCCGACTAGATGGCGAGTGCCTCGCCACCCCCTTCGAAGAGGCACTCGCCATCATCCCCTTCGCACGCGGACGCATAAATCGTTCGGCCTGCCGAATGATCGGATGCCGCGTCGCTTTTTCTTCTTTGGTCGCCAACGGCGCGCAACCTGTCAGCCCGACGACTCTCCCTAGTTCCAAGGCAATACATCAATGCAAACTATGTTTAGCGGTCCGATATTTGAAATGGCGCGCCGCCAATTTGAGGATGCCGCCGATATAATCGGACTTGATCTGGACGTTCGTGACAGAGTTTTTCTGCCCAAGCGGGCCATAGCCGTTTCATGTCCGATTCACTTGGACAACGGATCGATCGCGGTGTTTCCCGGTTATCGTGTGCAGCACCACTTGACGCTTGGCCCCACCAAAGGGGGCACCCGCTTTTCACCCGCGGTCGATGTGAGTGAAGTGGCTGCACTCGCAATCTGGATGAGCTGGAAATGCGCGTTGGCCGGCCTCCCTTACGGCGGAGCAAAGGGCGGCATCACCGTCGATCCCAAATTGCTCTCCTATGCCGAACTGGAGGCACTTTCGCGGCGCTATATGCAGGAAATGATCCCCTTCGTCGGACCCAACATTGATGTAATGGCGCCGGACATGGGCACCGACGAACAGGTCATGGCTTGGTTCATGGACACATATTCTATGCATCACGGGAGCACGGTCACCGAGATCGTTACCGGAAAGCCGCTGGAATCTGGCGGCACCGCCGGCCGCAGAGAGGCGACGGGCCGTGGTCTCGCATTCTTGGTCGACAAAGCCATGGATCGTATCGGTTTGACTCCAAGCGGCGCCACCGCAATTATCCAAGGCTTCGGCAATGTTGGATCTGTTTCGGCACTGGAGTTGCGAGAACGCGGGATTAAAGTCGTGGGCGTAAGCGATCATAGCGGGGCGATTTATGATCGCCGCGGCTTCGATGTAGAGGCACTTTTGCGCCACGTTCGTATAAATGGAAGCTTGATGGGTTTCGCTTTCGAAGCAGCAATCGATCCCCAATCGCTTCTATTGATGCCATGCGACATTCTTGTTCCCGCAGCGATCGAACAAGTCGTAAATGGCGAAAACGCGGGCAAACTCCGCTGCCGGATCTTGGCCGAAGGAGCCAATGGTCCGACCACCCCGGAAGCCGATCAAATCCTGACCAATCGGGGCGACATTTTTGTGCTTCCGGACATTTTGTGTAACTCTGGTGGCGTGATTGTCAGCTATTTCGAATGGGTGCAGGATATTCAGCGGCTTTTTTGGGACGAAGTAGAAATTCGCAATCGCCTCAACCAGATTTTGGAAAGGAGCTTCGAAAAAATGATGGCGCGTGCGGCTGTCGCTGGAATTTCGAATCGAATGGCGGCGCTAGCGATCGGAATCGAAACCGTGTCGCATGCCAAGCAGCGCCGCGGCCTATTTCCTTAGTTCTTCAGGGCACGAAGCTCATCACGTGCCGACAAGATCAGAGCAAGCAGTGCCGTCACGAACAGGCTGGTGACGTGATGGGGTGGACGGCCCCTGCACCGAGGTAAGTATGCGATGATGCGGCTGTCGGCAGCCACGTCTGGGCGAAGCATAGCACTGATCGCCAATATGATAGCGCGCAGCAGCCCGGCCACCTGCAGTAAATGATTTGGGGTCCGCTACGGCTCGCACCTGCGGCAGAGGCAAGCGCGATGCCGACTGAAGCATTAATAGGGGCATTGGGCCGGTTACCAGTCCCCTTTTTGGGACGACGATCTTCTGCAATTGGTCCCTAGCTGTGTCGGCGGCCGGACGGGCCAGAAATGTCTCCATTTAACGCTTCCCCGCTACAAGCGGACTGACCGCCGTCGGCCAGTCCACGCCATGGTGAGCGACCGCGCAAGAATTCCGTTAGCCCAGATCGGTCAGAAGAAATGACAGCGCCACAGCCAGCATGATTGCCGCGAACGCGCGTCGCACGATCTTGGTGCGCTGCGGATCGGATAGCCATTCATGCGCCGCGCTTCCGGCGATGACTATCGACAGGTGAATCGATGTCGCGATGGCGACGCTGATAACCGACAGGATAAGAGCATTGCGGATGCCGAGCGCCTCGCCGTTCAGGAACTGCGGCGCCACAACGAGGAAAAAGATATAAGCCTTCGGGTTGAGCAGATTGATCAAGGCGCCGGTCGCAAAGGCGCGGCGGGGCGAGCTGACGGGCCGTGTGGATCGTGATCCATCGCCGGTGCCGCGCCATGCTTCGATAGCAAGCCACAGCATCATTGCCGCGCCGGCGAAGCGCAGGATGTTCCAGAGCTGCGGGGCAGCCTGCAGCAATGCCGCCAGCCCCAAGGCTGCCAGAACGCCGTTCGCGAGCAGGCCCAGCGCGACGCCTGCGACGGCGGACAGGCCGCAACGCCGGCCTTCGGTTGCGGCAAGCCCGGCGAGCCAGGCCATGTTCGGGCCCGGCGTCAACTCGATCAGCAGCACCGCCAGCGCAAACCCGATAATGTCCAAGCGCCTGTTCCTTCGCGGTTAGACGGCGGTTCCGACCAGTCGTCCGATACCTGCCGTCAGCGCCATGGCGAGCGCCCCCCAGAAGACGACGCGCGCGACAGGCTTCAACGGCCTCGATCCGCCCGCCGTTGCCCCAACCCATCCGAGCAGAGCAAGAAAGAGGAGCGATGCAACGGCCTCGCCGGGCACAAGCCAGTCGTGTGGGAGCATCGCCGCCGCCAGCACAGGGAGCAGGGCGCCCAGTGTGAAGGTCCCGGCCGAGGTGAACGCGGCGGTGATCGGCCGCGCCGCTGTCATGTCGGTGATGTGAAGCTCGTCGCGGGCGTGGGTGCTGAGCGCATCGAACGCGGTCATCTGCATGGCGACGGTTTTCGCGACATCGGCATCGACGCCCCGTGCTCGATAGATGCCGGCAAGTTCGGCAAGCTCCGCATCGGGGTCTGTCGCCAGTTCGAGCCGTTCGCGTTCGAGGTCCGATCGCTCGGTGTCCGACTGGGAGCTCACCGAAACATATTCTCCGGCGGCCATCGACATCGCGCCCGCGACAAGCCCGGCAATCCCCGAGACAAGCACCGCGGAGCGCGGGGCCCCCGATGCTGCGACGCCCATGATGAGGCTTGCGGTCGACACGATGCCGTCATTGGCACCGAGCACGGCGGCTCGCAGCCAGCCGATGCGCGACACAAGATGGCTTTCGCGGTGGCTTCTCATCCATTGTTCCCCTGCGGTTTGGCTTCGGCCGGTTTGATCGCGTCGCCGTCGACAAGGTCTTCGACCATCAGGGCTATCAGGCCGACTTGCGAATGCACTCCGGCCTTGGCGTAGATGCGCGCGAGTTGCGCCCGGATCGTCCCCGACGCCGCGCCGCGGAGTTGCGCAATCTCGGCTGCATCGAAGCCCTTGAGCGCGAAGAGCGCGACATCGGCCTCGGCAGCAGTCAGTTGCCAGTCGAGAAACCGCTGCCTGACAAGGTCCGACATCGCGCCGCGCGCCGCCGCGACCGCCGTCTCGTCAAGTCGGGCGCGAAGGATCAGCCAGCGCAGCTGGAGAGCGCCGAAGCCGACCCCGGCGAGAAGTGCGACGGTCGCGCCGCTTTCGACAAGCAGGTGCATGTTCCAGCCATCAGCGGCGATGTCACCAGCGACATCGGCGATGAAGAAGATCGCCGCCACGGACTGGAGGATCACCAGAAAGGTGGTCGCGACCGCCCGGCGTTCCAGCGATCTTCGTCTTTCCTGCATGGCCACGGTTTACGCGCGGCCGGGCAACATAGCCAACAGGATTTCCCGGCCGCTGCGGCGCGTCTCGAAGGCCACCCCGGCGACATGCAGTGCGATGAGAATGTAGAGCAGATTGACGGCCGTCTCGTGGACTTCTTCCCACACGCTGTCCTCGCCGCCTGCGCCTTCGGGCACATCATCGTCGTCATGATCGCCCTGTTCTACAACCAGCTGCCGGCCGACATCGCCGGACCGCTCTGCGCGATCGAGAAAAGCCGTCGAAGGAGGCTCCGCCATAGCTATGCCGCTGGCGATGATGACGCCGAGCATGCTCCAGATCGCATAGACCATCAGCGCGCCGAGCGGATTGTGCGAGCGATGAACCTCCTTTTTGCCGACCCTGATATCGCGCAGGTGGGCAAGAGCCCGGCGGGGGCTCGGGAGAAAGGCCGAGAAGCGAGCCTCGGCGGGTCCAATCAACCCCCAAAGCAGGCGAAGCGCGAGGATGGCGGCCAGTGCATAGCCGACCCAAATATGCGCGCCCGAACCTTCCTCGGTGAACAGCGCGTTGGCGATGATCGCGGTTACGATCGACCAGTGGGTCACTTTGACGACAGGGTCCCAGCGTCGGCGCGGGCGAACGGGTTTCCCGAAACCTTCATCGGGATTTGAAGGAGGCGAAATCGACATGAGGCGTTCCTTCATTGGTTGAAGGTGTTGATCATGATGCGCACGCCTAAGCTATCGGCAAACTGCTTAGGGTCTTAGGTGTAAGCGCCTGCTTATGTCCGCGCATCGGGCCGCCAATGCCGGTCAAAGACGATTTCCAGCCCCTCAAGCCGGCAGCATTTCCTTGGCCTCAAAAGTCCTCTCTGAACCATTTTCGGCGGCAAACGTTCAGCATTTGGACCACTCAGGGAGAGCCAATGTCCAAGCCCGGCGCCGCCGAATTCCTATCCTATGTTTCTGACCCGAGCTTTCCCTGCGTCGGCGCCAAATCGGCGGTGGCGCGGGGTAATCTGCGGATCATCGAAGCGCGAGATATGACGAGCGCATGGAACGATCTGGAGATACACCGCGCCTTGCTCGACTGGGCGCGCGATTTCGGAAGCGCGCGAGAGGGCCTGCGCAGTCTCGTCGTTCTATTCGATGGGCCTTCTAACTTGTCCGAGCAGGATTTTGAGGCCGCCATGTGGACGCGGCTGCAGTCGTTCGCTGACAAGGATGCCTGGCTCGGTCAGCCGTACGACGAGGCCGTCAGCTCCGATCCGGAGGATCCGCATTTTTCGTTGAGTTTCGGCGGCGCTGCCTTTTTCGTCGTCGGGCTGCACCCCAACGCTTCTCGCCCGGCGCGCCGGTTCTCGCGGCCGGCGCTCGTCTTCAATCTCCACGACCAATTTGAACAGCTACGCACAAAAGGAAGCTACGACAGGATGCGCGACATCATCGTCGAACGCGATGTGGCCCTCGCGGGCTTTGCCAATCCGATGCTCGCCCGGCACGGTGAAACCAGCGAGGCGAGGCAGTATAGCGGGCGGCAGGTCGAGGCCGACTGGACCTGCCCGTTTCGGGATCCGCGCCGTTGAAACCCGGGCAGCTCGAGATCGCTCCGCGAAGCGGCGTCGCCTTTACCATGGCGGCGGGACAGGCGCTGACGGTCTGGGATCCGGAGGGCGAACAGGTGTCGGACATGGTTGCCTATGCATCCGGCGACACGGGCGAATATCTGTCGAACGGGCGCACCTTCGATTATGAGGAGACGATCCGGCTGACGACGGGCCATCGCCTGTGGTCGAACCGTTCGCGGATCATGTTCGAAATCGAGGAAGATCGGGTGGGTACGCATGATTTCCTGCTTACACCCTGCAGCGAGGCGACCTTCCGGCACTTCTATCCCGACAAGCCGGTGCATCGCGGCTGTTTGGGGAATCTCGCTGAAGCCCTCGCTCCTTTTGGGATCAAGCCGGATGCCATTCCGGTGGCCTTCAACATCTTCATGAATGTGCCGATCGATCCCTCGACGGGCAGGGTGTCGGTCCTGGCGCCGCGCAGCCGGGCAGGCGATTATATCCGCCTTCGCGCATCCATCGATTGCATCGTCGGGCTCACCGCCTGTTCGGCCTATGCTTCGAACGGCGGCAGTTTCAAACCGATCCACTATGCCGTCGACTGATCTGGCCGTCTTGCCGACCGAACGGGCGGCATCCTCGGCGATCGGGGACATCGTCTCGGCGCTTTCTCGCTGGCGGGTCGCCGTCAGTTACGGCTGGCGCCATCGCCGCCTGCTCAATCTCGATGCGCCGATCCGGTTCACCGAACTGGTTCAGATGCGCAAATTATATGATCGGTCTCCCGGCCAAACGCTGCTGATGGACAAGGTCGAGTCCAAGCGCCTCGCCGGGGCCGCGCTCGGAACGGAATGGGTGGTTCCGACGCTCTGGTCGGGGAAGATGTTGTCCGACGAGATTCCCTTTGCGGTTCCTGCCATGCTCAAGGCGCGTCATGGCTGCAATCAAAATGCTGTGCTGTGCGAAGCGCCCTCCGCGGCGCAATGGCGCCGGCTGCAACGCCGGTCGCAGCGCTGGCAGCGATCGCCATATGGCCTATGGCTCGACGAATGGGCCTATCGCGACGTACCGCGCGGTCTGATTGCCGAACCGTTGCTCGGCGGAAAATTGCCGCTGCCGATCGATTACAAGATTTACGTTTTCGGGGGTCAGGCGACCCATGTGCAGGTCCATTTGGATCGCGGTGGCCGACACCGCTGGATTTTGCATGATCGCAATTGGCGGCCTTTGGTCGACAATATCGATCGCCCTCAAGCGCCCTTCTCCTTGTCGGCCATGCTCTCCGCTGCCGAAACCCTGGCGCGCGGCATGAGCTTTCTTCGCGTCGATTTCTATGAAGTCGAGGGCCATCCCTATTTTGGCGAATTCTGTCTGTATCCCGGTTCAGGGTTCGACCCTTTCGCTGCAGACTGGATCGACCTCGAACTGGGCGCCTTATGGCTAGATGCGATGGCAAGTTGATACTCGATCATCAGCATTCGAGGCGATTGCGCGCATAGCTGGAATATTCCCTTGCCCGCCGCGTGCCGCGCGAGTTTTCAATCGGCACGCGAATAGCGGGGATCACGCGCTAAAAGTGTTTTGAAAGCGCGATACTGAATTGCCGGGGCGCCATGGGCGTATATTGCCGCATCGTCGCGAAACGGAGCGAATTGCCGAACGCAAAACTGTCCTCGTCCTCGCCGAACAGGTTTTCGACGCGTGCGGTCAGATCGAGCCCCGCGACTTTCAGATGTCCCTCCAGCCCGCCCTCGATCAGGTTCCCCATCGGTCGGTCGACCAACGGGTCGAAACTGAGCCTTGAAGGTCCCACGTAACGCAGGCGCAGCGCCAGCGAGGCTTCGGCTCCAGCGATTTCGAAGTCACGGCTGATCGCGGTGCGGACGACATAAGAGGGGACGACGGGCAGGCGCCGGTCATCGAGCGCGATGCCAAGGTTGTTGCGCACCAAGCGAGCCGAGACGAGATTGGCGCCGCTTTCGAGCTTCCAACCTCTGCCGAGCGGTAGGGAAAGGCTCACCTCGGCGCCGACGATCCGGCCTTGCCCTGCATTGCGGGTTTCGATCAGCCCGTCGCTCTCGAGCAGGTCGGACTGGATATGGTCCCAGCGGCTGTACCAGAGGCCGGCGTCGAGCTGCCCGCTGCCCAGTTGCTGTCGCCAGCCGGCTTCTAGTGTTTGCAACTCGTCGCCCTTGAGCAATTGCAACTCGCCCGCCGGATTGATGTCCGACCCGCCTTGCCGGACGGCCGAGCCATAGCGCAGGTAGATCAGCCGATCGCTCCGCGGATGCCAGGACAGCGCAACGCTCGGGGTGAAGCCGGTTCGCCCGAAGCGTTCATATTCGGTCCCCACAGGAACAAGCCGCGATTCCGAGACGCGGGTGTGGAACGCGCGGCCGCCGACGTCGAGGCTGAACCTGGGTGTAAGTGCGAAGCCGACATCGCCGAACAACGCAAGATCGCTCGTCGTGCGCCGATCGTCGTCGATAAGCAGCGCCGCATTGGCCGACGCCAGCGATGCGACGAAGTCTTGACTGGCGCGAACATACGACAGGCCGACGAGCCAGCGGATCGGTCCGCGATCGCTGCTGATGCGCAGTTCATTATCGAGCACGCGATATTGCCTGTCGTCGCTCAGGATGAGCGGATCGGCGAGCCCGAACTGGCCGGCGCCCATTGTTGCATCGAGTTGGTCGCCGACCTCGTGCCAGGTCATGCCGCTGACCAGTTCGACAGTCACATCGCCTTCGCGAGCCAAGCGTGCGGCAATGTGGCGCAGGTCGTTGTCATGCGGCTCGGGGCGTTGGGCAGCGCGCGAGCGCGCGCCGGGAGCATAGACATATTGGCTGTCGCGCGACCTAAGAAACTGGACAACTCCCGACAGGTCGAGCCGCCAGCGGTCACCCAGTTCGACGCCAAGCGCCGCGCGGGCTCCTTCGACGCGGGTGCGATTGGCGTTGCGACGCCTACCGGTCTCTATCCACCCCGGCTCTTCGGCGCGGTAGCCGACCAGCCGCAACGCGGCAGATCCTTGGGCGAGCGGCAGATTGACGATCGCCGATCCCGAGAGGCCGGTTCCGCCGCCGGACACGAGTGTGGCGCCGCCGGTCATGCTGGCCGTGAAGCTCTCGGGATCGGCACGCCGGGTTACGATATGATAGGTGCCGCCGAGCGCCCCGGTCCCGTAGAGCGATCCTTGCGGCCCCTTGATCACCTCGGCCCGCTCGACGTCGACGAGCCTAAGATCGGGGTCCGGCGCGGAATAGGTAAGACGCGATCCGTCGAGGACGATCGCGACCGTCGACTGGCTTTCGCCGTTGAAGGCGCTGTCGGCGATACCGCGCAGGAATATGCGGTTGCGGCCCGGCCCGAGACCCGTCATCGAGAACCCGTCCACCGCCGATGCGACGCGCGCGGTATCCGACGCCGCGTCCCCCGCGTCGGATGCGGATGGAATGAAGACCGACACCGCCAAAGGCAAATTGGCGAGCGGGGCCTCTCGTTTCGTCGCTGTGACGATGATCGTTGCTGGATCGTTCGAATCTTGAGGCTTAGAACTGTAGGGCGGTGGGTGCGTGGCAGTGGAAACGGGCACGCGCTCGATCCGCCACGCATTGCCGCCGACCCGTCGGGCGACATAGCCGGTGCCCGCCAGCAAGCGCGCGAGTGCCTGATCGACGGTCAATTGGCCATGAATGGCGGGTGTCCGCAAATTGGGAAGCCGTCCCTCGATGCCGATCGATACGCCCGCTTCGCGCGACAGTTGATCGATCGCCCGCGGCAAAGTGGCGGCTGGGATGTCTATTGTCTGCCGCGCTGGTTCGCGCGCGTCAGCGGGTGGGCAATTCCAGGCGATAGCCGTCATCGCGGCGGTCAAGCCGAAGGCCCATGAGCCGCGAAAGATCGCGAAGCGCCGTCTGTCCATCGCCAATGACCAACGTCCCCGAAAACTGCCGGGCGGCGACGGCGTCGGCGACCACGACCTTGACGCCCGCATAGCGGGACAGGTCGGCCGCGACCAGCGCCAATGGCGCGCGGTCGTAACTGAGCCTGCCGCTGCGCCAAGCCCCGACCTGTTCGCCGGGGATGGCGCGAACCTGCGCGATATGCGTCCTGCCGTCGACCTGCAAACTGCGGCCCCCGGACAATTCGATGCTGCGCGCTAGGCGCGCTCCGGACACTTTCACCTTGCCGTCGGCCACCGCGACGCGCACGCCGGCACCGGCAGTCTGAATGTCGAAGCGCGTGCCGATGTCACTGATCGTCAGGCCATCGGCGGTGATCGCCATTTTCCGGCCGGGGTCGTGGCGAATATCGAACCACGCCCCGCCGGCCAAGGCGAGGCGATCCTGGTGGCGCCCCGCCACTTCGAGCCGGCTGTACGGCGCGAGTTCGATGCGCGATCCGTCGTCAAGCGCGATCGCGCGTGTTGTCGCGCCGGTGACGTAGATGGCGGGGTCGGGTTGGGCGAGGCGTGGCACGAGCAGCGTTGCGACCAACGCTGCGGCAACAGCGCCGCCGCCCCAACCCAGCCACTTTGCGCGGCGAGGGACCGCCGGCGCCGCTTCTTCATCGTTGGCGGGCACAGCGATGCGCGGTGCCAGCGTCTCGCGATGGTCATCGATGATGGCGCCTGTCAGCATTATTTGATCATAGGCTGCGGCATGGCGCGGATCGGCCTCCAGCCATAGCGTAAGGCCGTCCCAATCCATGTCGTCGGTGTCGCTCGCGGCATGCCATGCGGCGGCCTCGGCGACGATCCTGTCCATTTCCCCATTCATAGCTTTTCATCCGGTCGCGGCCTGGCCGCGTCTGACCGCCCCTGCCACTGTAACGCCGCGGCGTCGAAAAATCCGCAGTCGGCCAGCGCATCGCGCAAATGTCTCATCGCGAGCGCGAGATGTTTCTCTACCCCGCTGCGGCTAATGCCCATGATGGTTGCAACTTCCGCCTGACCGTGCCCATCGAAGCGGTGCAGTCGCAAGGCGCGCTGTGCTCCCGGAGGCAGCGCTGCGATCGCCTGCGCCAGAAAGTCGGCTTCCTGCTGCCGCGCCAATATTTCATCGGGGGGAAGCGCCGGATCGGCGCGTAGTTCGCTTGCCACGGCTTCGCCATCGCCTTCCAGCCAACGCCGGTCGCGCTGCATCGCGCGATACTGACCCCGGCGCCGATCGAGCAAAAGATTGTTCGCCATGCGAAACAGATAGGCGCGCCCATTGGCTACCGGACCGCTTGGATTGTTGGCGGCCTTCAGCCACAATTCCTGCAAACAGTCGTCAGCTTCATAGGCGTTGCCGCAGCGCGCGCGTAAGAACCGCAGCAATTCGCCGCGATGCCGATCGAACAGTGATGCGAGACCAGCAGTCGGCTCCATTGCGGCAACTGTCTCCCGACCGGGGGCGCCGCGCCGAAAATCATCGGGTCGCAATGGCGAAAAGCCCCGTAACAGACTTTGTGATCGGCTGCGCTTGCACTGAAATACAATCATGCGCAAATCCCGCCGCGACGAAGACATCGAAAAGCGCGTTTTCGTCATAGAGCCGGTGAAGGCCGGCGCGGGTGAACGACCAGCCGCGCATTGCGTCGCGATGGGTGACATAAGCCACCACCCGCCCACCCGGTTTGAGGGTCCGATGCAGGCGAGAGAGGGCAATCCCGTCCGCCTTGCAGAAGTAGAGCATGTTAAGGAGCAGCGCGGCGTCGAAACTTGCATCGGGAAAAGACATCGTCTCCAAACTCGCGCGATGCACCGCGCCGACGCCATCGAGCCGCGCGGCGGCCATGCGCGCCATCAGGTCGGATGGATCGACCCCGGTGACGCGCGCAGCGGCGCGTCGCCGCAAAGCGACGAGCGCCGAACCGGTGCCGCACCCGACATCGAGGATATGCTCACCCGCGCGCGGCGCGAGCAGATCGAGCGCGAGCCGGGTCGGCTTGCGGTTCGCCAGGTCCATGGCAAGGCCGACGAACCGCCCGGCCGCGCCGTGCGGCCGCGCGAGCTGTCCGGCAAATGCTGTCGCCAGCGCCATGGCCCTACTGGGCCTTGGCGAGCAGCGTCTGAACCTCGCGGCGGCGACCGGCGTCCCACACCGGGCGAGTTGCATCGTGCGGCGCGCGTAGAGCCTTTTGCAGGAACAGTCGCGCGCCCTTGGTATCGCCTTGGTCGAGCAGAAAGTCGCCGTAGAAATAATTGGCGTCGAGTCCGCCGGGATCGAGCGCCAGCGCTTCCTTGAGCAGCTTGCGCGCCTTGTCATCGTCGCCGAAGCCGATCGGTGATCCGGGCACCTTGTAGTAGAGGACGCCGAGGCTCATCGCGGCGCCGCCATTGGCCGCGCGCGGATTGATCGCATAGGCGCGGGCGATGATATCGCGCGCCTTGGTGGCGAGCCCGAGCTTGTGCAGGAAATTCGCGCGGTTGGCCTGCTCGCTGGTGACGATCCCCTGCCACAACAGCGGTTCGGCCTTGCCCGGATTGCGCGCAACGATCTGCGCGGCCTGTTTCGCGAGCGCATCAAGCGCTTTGGTCTGGGTGCTCGATCCGCGCACTTCGTAGACGATATGCGCCCAGCCGTCGTTGATCGATTTTACATCCTCGGTGACGCCGGCGAGGACGGCGACCGGCATCGTGGCGAGAAGGATTGCGGCGACTGTGCTCGACAGGGTGAGGCGCTTGTTCATCTTATGCTCCTTTGTCTTGGGTCAGGAAAATTCGGCGCGGGCGCGCTTGATCTGCGGCGCCAGGCCGGAATCGATCAGCGCCGGAGACACGGCATTGAGCGCCGCATAGACGCGCTCGATCAGGCCGATGTTGACTGTCGCGCGCTTGGCCAGGATCGCCGCGACGATACGCTCGGCCACCCAGTCGGGCGCATCGGCCTTCATCCCCGTGATTTCGAGGAAGCGGTGGACGTCGGCATTGTTGAAGGCCGTGCGTGCGGCGCGCGGATTGATGTGGGTGACGGTGACCCCGGTGCCGCCCAGTTCGCGCCGCAATCCTTGGCTCAGCGCGGCGAGGCCTGCCTTGCTGCTCGAATAGGCCGCGAACCACGGATAGGGGATCGACCCCAGAACCGATCCGATGTTGACGATCTGGCCATGACCGCGCCGTCGCATCGGTCCCGCCACCGCGCGCGCCAGTACCGCCGGGACGAGCAGGTTGACGCGGTAGCATAGAGCGAGCGCCTCGACCGGTTGGCTCTCGTGCAGGCCGAAGCGCTGGATGCCGGCGATATTGACCAGGATGTCGGGCGGGTCGTCCGCGAGCCGGTCGGTGAGCGTAGCGAGCGCGATGTCGTCTGCGAGGTCGGTGACGATATTGGCGTCGCAGGCCACGCTTTCGATACGGTCGATGCCGATCGTCTGCGCGCCCGCCGCAGCGAGCAAGCGCGCGACGGGCGTGCCGAGCCCGCCCGCGGCGCCGGTGATCGCGACGCGTTTGCCTTCAAGCGTGCGCATGCGCGGGCTCCAGTTCGATCGCAGCAAAGATGCCGCCGAACAGGCCGAATATCTCCTGCGCCATCGACAGGATGGCGTCGCGGTCCGCGGGATCGTCGAGCCCGTTCACCAGATTGGCGAAGAAGGTCATATGCTCCTGGTCAAGCGCACCGTGCGAGGTCAAATAGGTGAAGGCTTGCGGGGGAAGACCGAGCTTCTTGGCGACCGCCGCGGCCCCACGTGTCGCGAAGGCGACGCTGACGCTTTCGAGCACATAGACCATCCCGAAAAAGGCCATCGCATTGCCGTTCGCGATCCGGGCATAGGCGTGATCGACCATCGCCGCCGTGGCCGGTCCCGGCTTGCTGGCGCGCACAGCCTCGGCATCGCCGCCTGCTGCTGCGATATCGGACAAGATCCATTCCTCATGCCCGGTTTCCTCGGCGATATAATCGTCGAGCGCGGCGACGATATCGGCGCGATCGGTCAGCCGTGCGCGCGCGGCCTGCATCAGAGGGACAGTGTGGCGAACATGGTGATAGGCCTGCTCCAGATAATCGAGATAGGCGCCGCGACTGATCGTGCCGTTGAGGCCCGCCTGTAATTGCGGAACTGCGAGGAAGCGCAGCCGTTCGCGGACGGTGCGCGCTTCTAGCTCGGTGAAGAAAAGGGGCGGACCATTCAAATAGGCGGCGGCGATTGCAGCGCGGCGCAGGCGGCCATTGCCCGTCAGTTGTCCGTTCATCGGCGTGAAGTGCGCGGCCTCGCGCCACGCGCTTATCTGGGCATAAGCGGGCAGCTTCTCATTTGCTCGTGCGACCGCTGCCGCGAGATCGGCATCGGGATGGCTTGGCACCAGCAATGCGGCCGGCGTCGGCAATCCGTCGCCATAAGCCATCGCCTGCATGATTTCAGGTTGATCCATGAGCGCGGCTTCGATCCATTCGGGCGAGATATTGCGGCCGAAGCTGGTGATGATCAGGTTCGACTTGCGCCCTTCGATATGCAGCCGGCCTTCGCTGTCGATGAAACCAATATCGCCCGTGTGGAGCGGCGATGCAGGCGCTTCGCCGCCCACCGCGCCGAGGCAGACCGGGCCGTCAAGGATGATTTCGCCATCGTCGGCGACCCGTGCGGTCATGTGGGGCAGGCAACGGCCGACCGAAGACGGATCGTCGTCGCCTGCGTCCTGAAGCGAGACGACCGACGCGCATTCGGTCAGGCCATAGCCCTGCCGGATGGGCAGGCCTAGCCGGCGGGCGCGGTCCATCAAGGGGATCGATGTCCGCGCACCGCCGACCGCGACGAGCGTCAGGAGCGGCAGGCGCAGGCCCGTCGTCTCCATGACGCGAACCAGTCCCTCAAGATATTCGGGAACGAGGATCAGCGAGGTGATGCGCTGTTCGGCGATGATCGTCGCCGCCTTGACGAAATCGGGGCGAAAGGGATCGGCGAAGCCGATCATTGCCTGCGGCGGACAGACATAGCAGCCGCCTGCGAGCAGCGTCGGGAAGAAGCCGGCAACGGTCTCCAAAAGAATACCGGGCGGCAAGAGCGCGAGATGCCGCCCCGCATGTTCGGCGCCCACAGCTGCGACGATCGATTGCGCCACGGTAAGCATATGATCGGCGGAGAGGCAGATGCCCTTCGGCGTGCCCGTCGATCCCGAGGTGAAGGTGATCCGCGCCGTCCCGCTTGGCAGCGGGACGGACGCGGACCTGCGGGACCGGGCCGTTCCCGAGGGGCTTTGTATCGGGTCGGGATCGGCGCCGCAGAGGGCGATGGCGTGGCGCGATTGCTCGCGGGTGAAAAAGGCTGGCAACGACAGCACCGGGATCTTCGCTCGGAGCAGGGCGAGTTCGACGATTGACGTTTCCGCGCCGTGATCGCTTTGTAACGCGACTGCGCGGTCGGTCTCAAACCGAGCCATCATAGCGAGCGACCGCTCGCCCAACTCAGCCCACAAGGCGCCGTAAGTGATCGGAGCACCATCGAGTGCATCGAGTGCAATGCGCTGAGGATCGGCTGCGGCGTGGGCGGCAATGGCTTGGAATAACGGCATGTCAGGCAACCTCACGGCGAAATCGGCGGTCGAGAAAGGCGTTGATGGCGTGCTGACCGTCCGAAATGACGCCGGTGCAAATCCGGGGATCCTGATCGAAATAGCCGCCCCAGTCGGCCGCGGCGGGTCCGAGCCGGTCGGGACGCGCTTCGGCGATATCGACGATCGGCACGCCGATGCGCCGGAACATGTGCCGCAAAGGACGCGTCAGGGTGGCGACCGCAACCTCGCCGAGCGCCGACAGGTCGTTCGCCGCGGCGCCCCACAGCAGGATCATCGCCTGCGGGCTGACTGCAGCGAAATTGCCGATCTCGATGATCTCCGTCCGCGCGACGGGGCGCGAATGAGCCGCGCTCACCAGTGCCTCGACCGGCTGATCCAGATAGGCTTCTAGAAAGAGCGGATCGGTCCCGGCGCGGGCATAGCCAAGCGCTGCAGTCGATTCCCGCTCGGTACGGCAACTGATATAGGCGGCAAAGTTCGGCGAAAGGTTGGCCCCGAAGGCTTCGCGATAGCGGTGGCCGATCATCTGCAATTCTGCGTGGTGCGACATGCATATCTCCTTGCACTCACACGAACGACGCCGCCGCGCCGCCACCTCCACAGTCGCGAAAATGCAATTGCGGAAAAAATGTATCAGCGCGCGCTACCCTGCGCCGCGTGGTCACAAGACCTTGCTTTGCATATCCGCCGGTCTAATATCGCGCTTGGCAGTCAAGGGGCTTTGCTTGCCGTGTGCGGGCCCCTTTGGTCCTCGAAACGAGGGATATTGCTATGCATAAATTTCTGACCTCGGTCGGCGCTGCGACTTTGTTGTCGATCGCCACGCCAGCTCATGCCAGCGACAAGAGCTGGGACGATGCCGGTTCGATCGCGCGCGACGCGCTCGTCGTCGCAGCGTTCGGCGTACCCGCCGTGCAGGGCGATTGGGACGGCGCATTGCAGGCTGGCGGCAGCGTCATCGTCGCCGGCGGCCTGTCCTACGGGCTCAAGGAAGCGTTTCCTGAACGCCGCCCCGACGGCAGCGACAACAAGAGCTTCCCGTCGGGACATACGTCGGTGTCGTTTGCCGCGGCGGCGACGTTGCAGAATCGATACGGCTGGAAGGTAGGCGTACCCGCGCAATTGGTCGCAGCCTTCGTCGGTCTGAGCCGTGTCGAGGCGAACAAGCATCATGTCCATGATGTGCTGGTCGGTGCAGCGATCGGAGAAGCTTCCGGTTTCCTGATTACGCGCAAGGCCAATGATCGCGTCCAGGTACTTCCTTGGGGTGACACCAAGAGCGGCGGCATCGCGCTAACGATGCGGTTCTGAAGCGCCTTGGAGGCATCGATAGTACCGCAATGATCTTTTTCCTCGACAGCGAACGCTTGCCTGCAAACGTCCGCTCTCGTCATTTGTCCACCAAAAGCCGAAAGTCTCCTAACGGCCAGTTGCTGCCATATTTGTTTGCGATGCGTTCAAAAATAACAACAATTTGAATGAGATATCCTGGCGACATCGCGCTGACGCCGGAAGGTCGATGCTGGACTGCATTCACAAGGTGGACCATAAGGTGGACTGCAAATTGCAAAAATCGACCTAAGACCTTGAAAATACGCCATATTCTGGCGATGATGGTGCGGTCGAGAAGACTCGAACTTCCACGGCCTTTCGGCCACAACGACCTCAACGTTGCGCGTCTACCAGTTCCGCCACGACCGCACATCATGATGGTCCGGATCGCGTCCGGCACCAGGTAGGAGCGGGCGCCTAGCAAAGCTTTTCGGGCGATGCAAGCGAGCTGGGGCGCTTTTATTTTTTTGCAGGTGCGAAGCCAGAAGTCCGCGGCTTCGGCGGGTGTCACCAAATGGACTCCAAAGAGTCATCCAACTGTCATCGCTCTGGCGTCAGACCGTCATCGAATCACCCTAGTGGCGGCGGCACCGGGGGCAAGGTGGTGCTCATCCTTCGTTCGCCGGTGGTTTATCACAGCGCCCGACGCGGCGCACACCGGGAACGGAGAATTTCATGGCGGCTTTCGCACGCGTTCGTTTGATCATGCTTACCAGCGTGGCCTGTTCCACCCTTGCCGCGTGCGGCGCCGACGACATCGCGTCGCCGGGTGAAGGTGGCACGATCATTATCAACCCGACCCCGACCCCGACCCCGACGCCGACCCCCACGCCGACCCCGACCCCGCCGTCGGTGACTCCGGCTGCGGGCTGTCCGACGATCAGCGGTGGTTCGCTGACCGACAGCGGCACGATCAACAATCCGTCGATCGGCAGCTTCCGCGTCTGCACCCTGCCGTCCGTCATCACCGGCAGCACCACGCTGCCCAAGATCGCCGGCTTGGTCTATCGCATCAACGGCCGCGTCGATGTCGGTTCGGACCAGGGGCCGACCGAAGAAACGTCCGATCCGGCCGACGTCGTGCTGACGATCGAACCGGGTGTCATCCTTTACGGCGAATCGGGTCCGTCGTGGCTGAACGTCAACCGCGGCAACCGCATCTCGGCCGTCGGCACGCCCACGCGCCCGATCATCTTCACCAGCCGTGACAATATCCAGGGCCTGAACACCGAGAATTCGTCGGGCCAGTGGGGCGGTGTGGTGCTGAGCGGCCGCTCGCAGATCACCGACTGCGCATCGGGCACCGCGACGCCGGGCACCAACGCCTGCGAACGCCAGACCGAAGGCGCGGTCGACCCCGCGCTCTATGGCGGCGTGCTCAACAACGACAACAGCGGCCGGATGAGCTATGTCCAGATCCGCTTCTCGGGCTATATCCTGTCGGGCAACAGCGAACTCCAGTCGCTGACGCTGCAGGCGATCGGTTCGGCGACGCAGATCGACCATATCATGTCGTACAACAGCTCGGACGACGCGCTCGAAGTCTTCGGCGGGCACGCCCATGTGAAGCATTTGATCGGTATCGGCGCCGAGGACGATAACCTCGACACCGACGTCGGCGCGAAGGCGAACTTCCAGTACGGCATCATCGTGCAGCGTCCGAACGTCGGCGACGCGATGATCGAGGCCGACACCGACAATGCGTTCGACGGCAACACGCCGCGCCAGAACACCCGCGTCGCGAACTTCGTCTTCTACCAGAATTCGCAGAACGCCTCGGCGGACCAGGCGTCGATGCTGCTGCGCGGCGGCACCGACTATGGCGTGTACAACTCGGTGCTGGTCAGCCCGAACAACCCCTGCCTGCGCATCAGCCGCACGCAGACTGCCTCGGGTACCCAGGATGCGGCGATCGACGAGTTCGGCGCCCCGATCTTCCGTTCGGTGCTGATGCAGTGTTCGTCGACGAAATATATCGACAGCGGCATCACCGCCGGTGCGACGGCGGCCATCTTCGGCACGGGTACGAACGGCAACAATGACGCCTATACGCCGACGCTGACCAGCCTCTACATCAACGGCGCGACCGAAACGGCCGTGACGCCGTTCAACGTCTCGACGCTCAACGGCCAGACGTTCAACTCGATCGAACTGACCCGCGCCGGCTTCTTCGACCAGACGACCTATATCGGCGCGGTCAAGGATGCGACCGACACGTGGTTCCAGGGTTGGACCTGCAACAGCGCCACCGCCAACTTCGGTACGGGCAACACCGGTCTGTGCACCTCGCTGCCGACCTTCTGAGGCTTTTGGCTTCGACCGGGAGGGAGCGGCGCGCGCCGCTCCCTCTCGCATATCTTCCAGATTTTTAAGGATCCCAAGGGGTGATCGCCATGTCCAAGCCGCTCCCGCTCGCCAGCCTGTTGTTGATTTCCACGGCGCTCGTCGCGCCCGCCACGGCCATGGCGCAGTCCGAGCCGGGCACGGAAACCCCCGCGCCGCCCGCGGCCGACCCCGCCGCCGAAACGCCGGTCGATCCGGCCGACCCCGCCGCCGAAACGCCGGCCGACGTGGCCGCCGAAGAGGCCGCCCAAGACGAAACCGACGTGTCGATCCCGGGGGCCGAGATCGTCGTCACCGGCCGCCGCAACGCCAATATCGAGCGCACCGCGCCGCAGGTCGTCTCGGTACTCGGCGCCGCCGATATCGCGCGGACGGGCGAGGGCAATATTGCCGGCGCGCTGGGGCGCGTCACCGGCCTCAGCGTCGTCGGCAACGGCTTCGTCTATGTCCGCGGCCTTGGCGACCGCTATTCGCTCGCGCTGCTCAACGGTTCGCCGTTGCCGAGCCCCGAGCCGCTGAAGCGCGTCGTGCCGCTCGATATCTTCCCGAGCGGCATCATTGCCTCGTCGCTGGTGCAGAAAAGCTATTCGGCGAATTTCCCCGGCGAGTTCGGCGGCGGCGTGATCAACCTCACGACCAAGGCAGTCCCCCGCGATCCCTTCCTGACGATCGGTGGCAGCATCGGCGGCAATTCGGAAACCACCGGCCAGCTCGGCTACACCTATTACGGCACCGGCAGCGACTGGACCGGCTTCGGCGATGGCGGCCGCAACCTGCCGTCGGCCTATCGCGCGTGGCGCGCCTCGGGCCTTCGCATCAACGATCCCAGCGTGAACCAGCAGGCGATCGCCGGCCAGTTCGTGACCGCGCGCAATGCGCTCGTCCAGACGAACAACGACATGCCCGTCAACTGGGGCGCGAACATCACCGGCGGCAAGTCGTGGACGATCGGCGGCACCGAGATCGGCCTGATCGCGACAGCGGGCTATACCAGCAAGTGGCGCACGCGCGACGTGACGCAGCAGACCGCGAACGCGCTCGACCTGTCGTCGCTCAACACCAATATCAATCGCGTGATCACCGACAACCGCGTCGTCGTGAACGGCCTGCTGGGCCTCAGCGCCGAATTCGGCGAAAACAAGGTTCGCTGGACCAGCCTTTATATTCGCGACACGATCAAGCAAGCGCGTCTCGGCGCCGAGGATCGCCCGTTGACTGCCGACTCCAACCCTGGTGTCAGCTTCCAGTACCAGGACACCGCCTGGTATGCGCGCCAGTTGATCGACACCCAGTTCGTCGGCGAATTCCAGCCGTTCGACGACCTCGATATCGACGTCCGCGCGAGCTATGCCAATTCGCAGCGCGAAGCACCGTTCGAGCTGAGCTTCCTCTACAGCCGGTCGAACAGCGCGACCGATCCCTTTGGCCAGTTCTTCACCAACACGCTGAACACCGGCCAGCGTCCGGGCAGCGCGTCGATCGCCTTTTCGGACCTCAACGAAAACCTCTATTCGGCGGGGATCGACTTCACCTACGAGATCGCGCCGGGCATCAAGGCGGTCTATGGCTATGCCTATAGCGACACGAACCGCGTCACCGAACGCCGCGACTTCCTGTTCCAGGGCAACAACGATATCCCGCTGGCCGTGTCGCTGCTGCGTCCCGACCTGCTGCTGTCGCAGGCGGTGATCTGTTTCCCGCCGCTCAATCCGCCGACCGACCCCAATTGCCCGGCCAACCCGAGCCCGACGGGGATCAGCCTGGTCGACAGCACGGGTTCGAACCCGACGTTCCGCGCGATCCTGCGCAACCATGCGGCCTATTTCCAGATTCAGGCCGACCTTCTCGACGGGCTGAACGTCAACATCGGCGCGCGCTACGAAACCGCGGTCGAGCGCGTGAGCGCGGTGCAGGTCTATACCGTCAACCCGACGCTGCCGCCCGACACCAACCTCAATCGCAATTACCTGCTTCCCGCCGCGACGATCACCTACGAAATCCAGCCGCAGATGCAGGTTCGCCTCAGCGCCTCGAAGACGATCGCGCGTCCGCAGTTCCGCGAACTTGTGTTCCAGTCCTATTATGACCCGGACACCAACCGGAGCTTCCAGGGCAACCCGCAGCTTGTCGACAGCCAGCTCTACAATGCCGAAGGCCGCCTCGAATGGTATTTCGCGCCCGAACAGCGCGTGTCGATCGGCGGCTTTTGGAAGAAGATCAAGAATCCGATCGAAACCTATGCCAGCTTCGACGGCAACAGCGTGACGACGCGCTTTGCCAACGCGCCCGAAGCGACGCTCTATGGCGCCGAGTTCGAAGTGCAGAAACATTTCGATCTCAGCGGCTGGGGCGACGGCTTTTTCGCGACGCGCCGCGGTGTGTTCATCGGCAACTATACCTGGTCGAATTCGAAGCTGAAGGTCGGCGCCGACGATCCGGTCAAGGCCTTCCCCTTCACCGGCGCGACCCTGGCCAGCCAGTTCTTCCGCGACGGGGCGCCGCTGACCGGCCAGTCGGACCATCTGGTGAACGTCGAATTTGGCCTCGAGGATACCGAAAAGCTGTCGCAGCAGACGATCCTGATCTCCTACGCGTCGGACCGCATCACGCGGCGTGGTCCGTCGGGTCAGCCCGATATCTTCGAAAAGCCCGGCATCCAGGTCGATTTCGTCGCGCGGCAGGGCTTCCCGCTGTTCGGCAAGGAGCTGGAGATCAAGTTCGAGGCGCGCAATATTTTCGGGACCAAGTACAAGGAACTGCAGCAGAATGGTGACAACACCATCTACTACAACCTGTACAAGACCGGCACGACCTTCTCGCTTGGCGGGTCGCTGAAATTCTGAAGAAATCCCCGTGCGTGATCCCGGCTACGGCCGGGGTCACGCCCGAGGCAAGCCGTGCAGGGCGGACTCGCCCGGCTGACAAAAAACTGTAATCTTCCTGTCAACTGATTGTCACCGATCGTCCCTAGGCGATTCGCGAGACCGTTTTTCAGTCTGGGGGACAGGGACAAGTTCATGGCAACGCTGATGTCCGGATCGGCCGTTCGGTTGCCGCGCGCGCTGCCCGCCTGGCTCCGCGCGGGCAAGCGGTCGCCGCGCGCGATCCTCCCGCTGCTCGTCATCGGACTGCTCGGCGCGCTGCTCGTCTGGCAGAGCGTCCGGCTCTTATGGACGCTCGTCGTGCCGCTGTCGCCGCTCGGCGCATGGCAGCCGCAGACCGCGGTGATCGCGTCGCCCGCCGAACGCCGCGCGCTCTTCGCCGGCTTCGATCCTTTCTTCCGTAACGCCGCGCAGGGGCCCGCGAGCGCCACCGTCACCTCGGCGGGGCTGACCCTGTTCGGGGTCAACATCAACGAAGCGACCGGCGGCGGTTCGGCGATCATCGCGGGCGAGGACGGAATCCAGACCAGCTATGCCGTCGGCGACGAGATCGCGCCGGGGCTGAAGCTCGTCGGCGTCGCCTTCGACCATGTGCTGCTCGACCGCGGCGGGGCGCGCGAAAGCCTGTTCCTCGACCAGAGCGCCGCGGCGCCGGTCGCCACCCCGGGCACGGCGCTTCCGGCGCCGACGCCCGAGCCCGGGGCGGCGGGCGCGAACGGCGTCTCGCCGAGCGGCGAGATTTCGCCGGAAGCGTTGAAGGCGGGGGTTGCCTTCGCGCCGCGGGCCGAGAATGGCAAGGTCACCGGCCTGCTCGTCCAGCCGCAGGGCGACGGCGCCGTCTTCCGCGCCGCTGGCCTGCGCCCCGGCGACGTCATCCGCTCGGTCGGCGGCCGCCCGATCGGTTCGGCCAGCGACGCTGCCTCGCTCGCGAACCAGCTTTCGCCCGGCGCGCGGATCTCGGTCGAGGTCGAACGCGGCGCCAGCGTCGTCCCCATCGCACTCATTCTCTCGAAATAACGGATATCATGCGCCTCAAACTGTCACTGATGCTTGCCGCCGCGCTCGTTTCCGCTGCGCCAGCCCCCGCGTTCGCGCAATATACGCTGAACGTGCGCGACGCCGATATCCGCGCCTTCATCCAGGACGCGGCGCGGATCACCGGGCGCACGTTCGTGATCGACGGCCGCGTCAACGGCAAGGTCTCGGTCGTGACCGACCGGCCGCTGTCGCGCAGCGAATATTTCGAGATTTTCCTTGCCACCTTGCGCTCGAACGGGCTTGTCGCGGTGCCGGGTCCGAACGGCAGCTACCGTGTCCAGCCGATCGACGGCGCCGCAGCGCAGCCGGGCCGCATCGGCAGCAGCGGCGCGGCGCAGAACCAGTTCGTGACCGAGATCATCCGCCTGAAGCATATCGACGCCGTCGCGGCGGTCGAAACGCTGCGCCCGCTGGTCAGCCCGCAAGGGTCGCTCACCGCGAACCGCAACGCGAACAGCCTGGTCGTTGCCGATTTCGCGGACAATATCCGCCGCATTCGCGCGCTCGCGGCGAGCATCGACCGCGACAGCTCGACCAGCCAGATCGTGACGCTGAAAAACGCCGGCGCGCGCGAGATCGCCGCCGCGCTCACCGCGCTCGTTCCGGCGGCAGGCGAGGGGGCGAAGGCGCCGATCGCGATCGTGCCGGTCGACAGCAGCAACGCGATCGCGCTGCGCGGCGACCAGGCGCTCGTCGCGCGTTTCGTCTCGATGGCGCACGACCTCGACGCGAAGGCGGCGGGCGGCACCGAGTTGCGCGTCTATTGGCTCGAACATGCCAATGCCGAGACCTTGCTGCCGACGTTGCAACAGCTCGTCGGGGGCGGCAGCGACCCCGCGCAGAAGGCCGGCCTGCCGCCGGCATCCTCCTCCTCGTCGACGACCACGGGCGGCAGCACGCCGGCGCCTGTGGCTGCCACCACCAGCACCCCGACCTCGGTCAGCGGCTCGGGGGGCAGCATCGCGACGCGCGGCCCTGCGATCGTCACGCGCTATGAGGGCGCCAACGCGATCATCGTGGCGGCGAACAGCGAAGTGCAGCGGATGCTCGGCGAGCTGATCCGCCAGCTCGACAGCCGCCGCGAGCAGGTTCTGGTCGAGGCGATCGTCGTCGAGATCGGCGACGACGCCGCGAAGCGCCTCGGCGTCCAGTTCCTGCTCGGCGGCAAGAATATCCCGTTCGTCGCGACCAATTACAGCAATGCGCAGCCGAACATCTTCACCCTCGGCGGCGCCTATGCCGCGACCAAGCTCACCGAGGACAAGACGACGGTCGACGGCACCACGGTCGTCACGGAGACGTCGAGCGCGCTCGGCAGCAGCCTGCAGGAAGCCGCAGCAGCTTCGCTGCTTTCGGCGACCGGCGGCTTCGCGGGGTTCGCGGGCGATATCGGCAAGAACACGATCTTCGGCGCGATCATCAATGCGGTGAAGTCCGACACGACGTCGAACCTGCTTGCGACGCCGCATATCGTCACGCTCGACAATCAGGCCGCGAAATTCCTCGTCGGCCAGGAAGTGCCGATCACGACGGGCGAAGCGCTCAGCGACAATTTCGACAACGCCTTCCGCACCGTCCAGCGCGAAGAGGTCGGCATCAAGCTGGAGGTCACGCCGCAGGTCAATGGCGCCGGCGAGGTCAAGCTGTTCCTCCGTCAGGAAGTGTCGAGCGTGGCAGGACCGGTCTCGTCGCGCAACAGCGACCTGATCCTCAACAAGCGCTCGTTCGAAACCGTGCTGACCGTCGACGACGGCGAGATCCTGGCGATCGGCGGCCTGCTCAACGACGACGAGCGCAAGACAATCGAGCGCATCCCGCTTTTGAGCGACATTCCGCTGCTCGGCGAACTGTTCAAATCGCGCAGCCGGAGCCGGTCGAAGACGAACCTGATGGTATTCATCCGTCCGACGGTGCTGCGCAATCGCGAGGATAATGCCGCGCTGACCGCGCGCCGCTATGGCTATATCCGCGACTTCCAGCTCCAGCGGAATCCGGGCGAGGAGCCCGCGATCGATACGCTGGTGCGCGATTATCTGGGCACGGTGCCGCCGGTTCCGAGCGCGGCGACCCCGACCGACGTCACGGTCGGTCCCGTCAACCTGCAGGAACTGCGCGGTCCCGACGGCAAGGTGATCAGCACCGACGTGCCGCCCTCGATTTCGCAGGCGCCCGCCCCTCCCGCCGGAGACTATCCGTGAGCGACATCGAACCGGTGGCGCCTTCCCCGGCGCCGGTTGATATTCCCTATGGCTTCGCGCGAAACCACGGCGTCGTGATCGCGCAGGAAGAGGGCGGGCGCTGGCTCGCCACGCTGCGCGAAGGCAGCGACCCCGCGGTGCTGATCGAGGTCAAACGCTTTCTCGCGCAGCCGATCCGGGTTGCGACCGCGAACGCGGCGGATTTCGACCGGCTGCTTTCGGATCATTATGCGGTCGACGCCTCCGCAGCGGCGATGGCGGGGACGCTCGATGGCAGCGACCTCGAACTCGGCATCCCGAGCGCCGAGGATCTGCTCGACAGCGCCGACGACGCCCCGGCGATCCGGCTGATCAACGCGATCATCGCCGAAGCGGTGCGGCAGGGCGTCAGCGACATCCATATCGAACCCTATGAAAGCGGGCTCGTCGTGCGGATGCGCACCGATGGCGTGCTGCGCGAGCATCTGCGCATGCCGCCGCACGTCGCCCCCGTCGTCGTCAGCCGCATCAAGGTCATGGCGCGCCTCGACATCGCCGAGCGCCGCGTGCCGCAGGACGGGCGCATCGCGCTGACGCTGGCGGGCAAGGCGGTCGACGTTCGCGTCTCGACCCTGCCGAGCCGTGCGGGCGAGCGCGTCGTGATGCGTATCCTCGACAAGGACACGGCCGGGATCGACTTCGACGTTCTTGGCCTGTCGGGCGAGGCGGACCGGATTTTGCGCGAGGCGCTGGCCGAACCCAACGGGATCATCCTCGTCACTGGCCCGACGGGTTCGGGCAAGACGACGACGCTCTATGCGGCGCTGAAGCAGCTCAATGACGGCCAGCGCAACATCCTGACGGTCGAGGATCCGGTCGAATATGCCGTCGACGGCATCGGCCAGACGCAGGTGAATGCGAAGGTCGGCCTCGACTTCGCGGCGGGGCTGCGCGCGATCCTGCGCCAGGACCCCGACGTCGTGATGGTCGGCGAAATCCGCGACCGCGAGACCGCCGATATCGCGGTGCAGGCGTCGCTTACGGGTCACCTCGTGCTCTCGACGGTCCACACCAACGATGCGGTCGGTGCGATCACGCGCCTGAAAGACCTGAAGGTCGAGCCCTTCCTGCTCGCCTCGACCCTGCGCGCGGTGCTGGCGCAGCGGCTTGTCCGCAAGCTGTGCGACCATTGCCGCGAGCCGGTGCAGGCCGACAACAGCGTCGCGGCGATGCTCGGGCTCGACATCGGCACAGTGATCTGGCGCCCGAAGGGCTGCGACCAGTGCGGCCACACGGGCTTCAAGGGCCGGATCGGAGTGTTCGAGGCAATCAAGGTCGACGAGACCGTGCGCCGCTATATCTATGCCGGCGGTGATGAATCGATGATCGCAAAGCACGCCTTCCTGAAGGCCCCGACGCTGGCGTCGGCGGCGCGCGCGATGGTCGCCAAGGGGCTTACCACGCCCGAGGAGGCGATCCGCATCGCGCGGCGCGAGGATGTCGATGCCTGATTATCGCTATGTGGCGATCGACAGCCAGGGCCGCGAGCGCAAGGGGCGGCTGGCCGCCGCGAACGACGATGCCGCCCGCGCCGACCTGGTCCGCCGCAAGTTCCATATCGTCGCGGTCGAGGAGGCGGGGACGAAGCCGACAACCGGCCGCTCGTTGCTCGCCTTTCGCCGGGGCAAGCTTTCCTCCAAGGAACTCGCGCTGTTCACGCGCCAGCTCGCCACGCTTGTCGAGGTCGCGCCGCTCGAAGAGGCGCTGCGCACGCTGACGCGGCAGAGCGAGGCCGAAAGCGCGCGTGCGGTGATCGGCGACGTCCATGCCGGCCTGCTCGAAGGGCGCCGTCTTGCCGACGCGATGGCCCGCCAGCCGGGCAGCTTTCCGCCGCTCTATCGTGCGATGGTCGCGGCGGGGGAGACGACGGGCAGCCTGACGACGATCCTCGCGCGGCTTGCCGACCTGCTCGAACGCCAGGCCGAGGTGCGCGGCAAGTTGATAGCCGCGCTCGCCTATCCGGTGGTGCTCGCGGTGGTTGCGATCGGCGTCGTCGCCGCGTTGATGATCTTCGTCGTGCCGCGCGTCGTCGAACAGTTCAACGACGTCGGGCAGCAGCTTCCCTTCCTGACCCGCGCGGTCATCGCCATCTCGAGCTTCGCCGCGAGCTGGTGGTGGCTCATCGCGCTGCTGATCGCCGTCGCCACCTTCGGCTGGGTCAGCGCGATGCGCCGCCCGGCGTTCAAGGCCGCGGTCGACGCGCGGTTGCTGGGGCTGCCGCTGTTCGGGCGCCTGCTGCGTGATCTTTACGCCGCGCGCTTCGCGCGCACGCTGTCGACGATGGTGTCGAGCCGCCTGCCGCTGGTCGAGGGGCTCAGGCTTACCGTGCCGACGATCCGCAACGCCGCGCTCGCCGGCGCCACTGCCAGCATCGTCGATCAGGTGCGCGCGGGCGGCAGCCTGTCGGCCGCGCTCCGCGACGCCGGAGTCTTTCCGCCCTTGCTCGTCTATATGACCGCGAGCGGCGAAAGCGCCGGGCGGGTCGAGCAGATGCTCGAGCGCGCCGCCGACTATCTCGAACGCGAGTTCGACCGTTTCACCGCCGCGTCCATGGCCCTTCTCGAACCTGTCATAATTGTCGTTATGGGGTCGTGCGTCGCACTCATCATCCTCGCCATCCTGCTTCCGATCCTCCAGTTGCAGAACCTTGCAGGGCTATAATACATGTCGCTGATGCAGCTTTTCCTTCGCCTCATGATCGATCCCGCACGTCCCGACAGCCGTCGGCGCAAGAAGGACGAGCGCGGCTTTACCCTGACCGAACTGATGGTCGTCATCTTCATCATCGGCCTGCTTGCGACGGTCGTTCTGATCAACGTCCTGCCCAGTCAGGACAAGGCGATGGTCACCAAGGCGAAGGCCGATATCGCCACGCTGGAAAGCGCGCTCGAGCAATATCGCCTCGACAATCTCAGCTATCCGGCGACGACCGACGGCCTGAACGCATTGACCACCGCGCCGCCGGCGCTCGCGCAGCCCGAGCGCTATCGCCGCGGCGGTTACATCAAGAAACTGCCGCAGGATCCCTGGGGCCGCCCCTATAATTATCAGGCGCCCGGCGCGAACGGAAAGGCGTTCGACGTGTGGTCGATGGGCGCCGACGGCGCGCCCGGCGGGACCGACGAAAATGCGGATATTCGCAGCGAAGGATAAGACGCCGATGTTCGACTGGGCCGTGTCCGGAGTCACGCGCCTCCGGACACCCTTCGCGGGGGCGCGTTCGCCGGTAAGCGAACGCGGCTTCACGCTCGTCGAACTGATGGTCGTGCTGGCGATCATGGCGCTCGCAGCGACCGCCGTCGTGCTGACCATTCCCGGCGAAGAGCGCAATGTGCGCAGCGAGGCCGACCGGCTCGCCGCGCGCCTTGCCGCCGCGCGCGACGTCGCGGTGATCGAGGGGCGCAGCGTGTCGGTCAATCTCGCGCCGTCCGGCTATGGCTTCGAGCGGAGGGTCGAGGGCGCCTGGCAGCCGCTGCCCGGCCGCGCGTTCGAACAGCGGAACTGGCCGTCCGATGTCCGCTTCGTCGCGGGCGACGGGCAGGGCGCGGCGCGCATCCTGTTCGACCGCGTCGGCACCAGCCCGACCCCCCAGGCGGTCGTGCTGTCGGGCGGCGACGCGCGCGAGATCGTCCGCGTTTCCGCGGCGGGGGATGTCAGTCGTGGAGAATAACCGTACGTCGGCCGACCAACGAGGCTTCACCCTGCTGGAAATGCTGGTGGCGCTCAGCATCATCAGCATCGCGGCGCTGACGCTGGTCCGGCTCGATGCCTATGCGGTGCGTACCGCCGGCGATCTCGACGAAAGCACGATGGCGGGCATCGTGGCGCAGAACCGCGCCGTCGAACTCTGGACCGACCCGTCGCCGCCGACGATCGGTGCGAGCGCGGGCAGCGTCGCCAATGCGGGGCGCAACTGGCGTGTCGAACAACGCGTCGCGAAGACCGCCGACGACAGCCTGCTGCGCATCGACCTGATCGTCCGGCCCGAAAGCGGGCGCGGGCAGGCGACGCTGACGATCATCAGGCCGTCGCGATGAAGGACGAACGCGGCTTCACGCTCGTCGAGATGCTCGTCGCGCTATCGATCTTCGCGGTGATCGCGGCGATGGGGGTGAGCCTGCTGCGCAGCAGCGTCGACACGCAGGATGCCGTGCAGGCGCGGCTTCAGGGCATGAGCGGGATCAACCGCGTGCGCGCGGTGATGGCGAACGACCTTGCGCAGGCGGTGCAGCGGTCGACGCGCGGGCAGGCGGGCGAGCCCGTCCCCGCCTTTGTCGGATCGCCCAATGGCTTCGCCTTCGTCCACGCGGGCGCCGGATCGCTGGACGGCAGCCCGCGCCCGAACGTCGAGCGCGTCGGCTATGCGCTGACCGGCGGCGAATGGCGCCGCGCGACCCAGCCGATGCTCGACGGCACCGCGCTGTCGGATGGCGACCGGCTGATCGGCGACGTCACCGCGGCTGCGGTGCGCTATCGCGATGCGCAGGGGAACTGGAGCGAAAGCTGGAGCAGCGATCCCGGCGACCGGCTGCCGCGCGCGGTCGAGGTGCGGCTGACGCGGACCGGCCGCGCGCCGCTGGCGATGCTGTTCCTGACCGGGCCGACGCTGCCGCCGCCCCTCGCTGCGGGAGCGCCGCCGGCATGACCCGCCATCCGAAAGGCGAACGCGGCGCGGCGCTGCTCACGGTGTTGCTGCTCGTCGCGGTGATGGCGGTGATCGCCGCGACCGCGCTCGACCGCCTGACGCTCGCGACGCGGATCGCGGGCAGCGCATCGACGGTCGATCAGGGGCGCGCCTATGCCTTCGCCGCCGAGCAGATTGCGCTGCGCCGGGTTTCCAGCCTTGTGTCGCGCGATCCGACGCGGCTGACGCTCGACGGGGGGTGGCTCGGGCGCGATTTCACCCTGCCGCTGCCGGGCGGGCAGGGGCAGGCGCGGCTGACCGATGCGAACAATTGTTTCAACCTCAACAGCCTCGCCGCCGAAACCGCACCGGGAAGGCTGAGCCAGCGGTCGGGTTCGGTGCGCCAATTCGCCGCGCTGATGAAACTGATCGGCATCGGCGAGGGACAGGCGCAGCAGATCGCCGGCGCGGCGGCCGACTGGGTCGACAGCGACAGCAACGACGGCCCGCTCGGCGCCGAAGACAATGTCTATCGCGGGATGCAGACGAGCTATCTCGCGGCGAACCGCAAGATGGCGGACGTCAGCGAACTCCGCGCCGTGCGGGGGGTGACGCCGAAAATCTATGCGCAGCTCAAACCCTGGGTCTGCGTGTTGCCGGTGACCGACGCGGTGAAGCTCAACGTCAACACGCTGACCCCCGAACAGGCGCCGCTGATCGCGATGCTGCTGCCCGGCCAGATCAGCGTCGCCGACGCGCGGGCGGCGCTGGCGGCGCGGCCTGTGGGCGGCTATGGCAGCAGCGTGCGATTCTGGGAGGGCCGGGCCTTTGAGGGCCGCGAACCGCCGCAGGATGTCGCCGAACAGGCCGGGGTGAACAGCCGCTGGCTCGCGCTGACGACGAATGTTACGATAGGGGACGGGGTTTTGACGGCAAGATCGCTCATCGACGCGAACGGCGGGGCGGCCAGCGCCGGCCAGGCCGCCCCGACGATCGTCCGCCGCGACTGGGGCGAGACCGACTGACGTGAGCCGCACGCTTGTTCTCTGGCTGCCCCCGCTGGCGGCGTTGTCGGGCGAGGATGCATTCCGCCCCGCGTGGCTGCGCGTCGATGATGGCGTCATCGTCGATTCGGGTCAGGACGATGGCTGGATCGACGCCTGGGAGAAACCGGCGGACGGCGAAGCCGAGGACCGGCTGGTCGCGCTGGCCCCCGCCGCCGATATTCCGGTTCGCTGGTATCATTATCCCGACGCCGCGCCCGCGCAGGCGGCCGCCGCGGCGCGGATAGACGCGCTGCGCGGCAGTCTGGGCGACGCGGCGGCGCTCCACGTCGTTGCCGGGCAGCCGACGGAGGACGGGCAGGCGGTTCCGGTCGCGGTGACGACCCATGCGGCGATGGCGGCCTGGCGCGACTGGCTCGCGGCACGGGGGCTGTCGGCGGCAGCGATCGTTCCGTCGGCCGCGACCGTCCCGCCGCCCGAGCCCGATGCGCTGTGGACCGCCGATGTCGGCGGTGAAGCGATTGTGCGCACCGCCGATCGCGCCTTCCTGTCCGATCCCGAGCTCGACCAGCTGATCGCGGGCGAGCGGGTGATTGCGCCGCTGGCGGCCGAGCCGATGCGCGAGGCGCTGATGCTGTCGCTTGCCACGCCGCCGATCGACCTGCTGACCGGCGCGTGGAAGCCGAAGCGGAGCTGGTCGCTCGATCCCGCGCTGGTGTGGATCGGCAAGCGGCTGTTGATCGCGCTCGTCGCGGTGAGCCTGCTGATCCCGATCGTCCATGCGGTGCGGTTGACGAGCGATACTAGCCGTGCCGACGAGGCGACTGTCGATCTTGCGCAAAAGGCCGGCATCAAAGCCCAGGATGCCGAAGCGGCCGAGGCCGAACTCGACCGCCGCCTCGCTGCGGCGGGCGGCGGACCGCTCGCTTTCTCCGTACCGGCGTCGGCGCTCTATGACGCGATGCGCGATACGCCGGGGGTGGCGCTGAAGACGCTGTCGCACCGCACCGACGGCACGCTGTCGACCACGCTCGCCGCGCCGCGCGTCGAAGACATCAACAAGGTGCTGCTGGCGCTGCAGGCGCGCGGATATCGCATCACCGCGCAGCCGATGGCGGGCACCGACGGCCAGCAGATGGCCAATGTGACGATCCGGGCGGTACCATGATGGAAGCGATGAAAAACTGGTGGAGCGGGCTGTCGACACGCGAACGCTGGCTGGTTGGCGTCGCGGGCGCGCTGGCGGTCGCCGTGCTCGGCTGGGCGCTCGGGCGCCCGGCGGTCGCAGCGTTCCTTGACCTCGAAAGCCGCCATCGCGCCGCGATCGAGCGCGAAGGGCGCGTCGCGGCCAAGGTCGGGCTGCTTTCCCGGCGCCCGGCGAAGTCGGTCGCGGCGGCGGTCGATGCGGTGGCGATCGACCAGTATCTTGCGCAGTCGGCGGGAGAGATCGGTCTGACGCTCGACCGCAACGAGGCGCGGGGGCAGCGGCAGGTGACGATCGCGATCGCGACGGCGAAGGCGCCGGTGCTGACCGACTGGCTCGCCGGCCTGGAAGCGCAGGGTTTCGTCGTCGACCAGCTGACGATCACGCCGGCCGCGGACGGAACCGTCGGGATGACCGCCGAACTCAGAAAGGGCGGGGAATGAGCGCGCGGCGACGCTTGGCGATCGCGGCCGCGCTGTTGGCGCTACTGCTGATCGTCGCGACCTTTCCGATGCGGCTGGCGCTGTCGCTGGCCGGCGCCGCCGACGCGGGCGTATCGGCGCGCGAAATTCGCGGCTCGATCTGGTCGGGCGCGCTGATCGACGCGCGGCTTGGCGCTCTGCCGCTCGGCACGGTGCGTGCGAGCCTGTCGCCGATCGCCTTGCTGGGCGGCAGCACCGAACTGACCTTCGAACGCGCCGACGAACGGCTTGGCGCACTGTCGGGGCGCCTCTATGGCAGCGACCCGCGCGGCATGTCCGATGTCAACGGCACGACCTCGCTTGCGGGCGGCCTAGGCCTGATCCCCGCCGACACGATCCGCTTCGAGGGCGCGACGGTGCGTTTCGACGATGGCGGGAAATGCGCCGAGGCGACGGGACGCATCCAGCTGTCGGTCGCGGCGCCGATCGCCGGGCTCGACCTGTCGCAGGGGCTGTCGGGGCCGCTGCGATGCGCGGGCGGGCGGGCGCAGGCGGCGCTTGCGAGCCAGTCCGGGATGGAGCGGCTGACGCTCGCCTTCGACGGCAAGGGCGCCTATCGCGCCGAGTTCGCGATCAACGTCGACCGCGATCCGGCGATGGCGGCGGCGCTGGCGGTACTCGGCTTCAAGTCCGGAGCGAACGGGTTCGTGCTGGCGACCTCGGGCCGCTTCTGACGTGACCATCCTCGACGCCTTGCCCATCGGCGCGGGCGTCTTTCTGGCAGGGCTGATCGGGCTTGTCCTCGGCAGCTTTATCGCGACGCTGGTATTGCGCTGGCCGGCAGGCAGGTCCGTCCTCGGGCGGTCGCAGTGCGATGGCTGCGGGCGCCAGCTAGGTGCGCTCGATCTCGTGCCGCTGCTGTCGGCGCTCGCATCACGCGGGCGATGCCGCGAATGCGGTCGAGCCATCGATCCCTTTCATTGGCGCGTCGAGCTCGGGTCGGCGCTGCTGGGCGTCGCGGCGCTGGCGATCATGCCCGGCACGGCAGGATGGCTCTGGGCGCTGTTCGGCTGGCTGCTCTTGCCATTGGCTTTGCTCGACGCGCGGCATTTCTGGCTCCCCGACGGGCTCAACGCGCTGCTTGGCGTTGCAGGGCTGCTCATCGCGGGGCCGTTGCTGCAAACGACGCTCGTCGACCGCTGGGTCGGCGCTGTAGTCTGCGGGCTGACGCTTGCCGGAATCGCGGCTCTCTATCGCAAGCTGCGCCTGAAGGACGGGATGGGCGGCGGCGATCCGAAGCTCGTCGCGGCGATCGGCGCATGGCTCGGCTGGCAGGCGTTGCCGCTCATGCTGCTGCTCGCGAGCCTCGGAGGGGTTGTTTTTGCGGTGCTCGGCAAGAAAAAAGGGGACCGGCCGCTTGGTGAGCAGCAGATCCCCTTCGGTCTTTTCGCGTGCGCCGCGGCGTGGGTCGCGGTGCCGCTGTGGCCTGTCCTTATCGCCCGATGACGACGGTCACCGCGCGGCGGTTCTGCGCCCAGGCTTCCTCGGTCGAGCCGAGCGCCGCCGGACGTTCCTTGCCATAGCTGATGACGTCGATGCGCGACGGATCGACGCCGATCGAGGCGAGATAGTTTTTCGCGGCATTGGCGCGGCGTTCGCCGAGCGCGATATTATAGTCGCGGGTGCCGCGTTCGTCGGCATGGCCCTCCAGCGTTACGCGGACCGCGGGGTTGCGCGCCAGCCACTGCGCCTGGCTCTGCAGCGTCGCCTGATCCTGCGCATCGACATTATACTGGTCGAGATCGAAGAAGATGCGGTCGCCCATGGCGCCGACGCTGGCGAGGAAGTCTTCCTGCGATCCCGGAACGACGCCGGTGCCGGTTCCGGCGCCCGCGTCGGTGCCGCTGCCATCGGGAGAGGGCGGAAGCGTATCGGGCGCTTTTTTCGCGCAAGCCCCGACAGTCAGCATGGTGATCGCCGCGATCATCGCGGTGGTTTTGCGTATCGTCATGGGTTCTGTCCTCTTGTTGCTCAGTCTTCAGTCGTGCGGGTCGGGGATGAACTCAAGTTGAACCCCCCGGTTTTCCTTTGGTTCCGCGCCCGCGCTTCAGGGCAGGATCGGCCCCCAGCTCGGGTCCGATCCGTCCTGCGGCGTCGGCAGTCGGCGCAGGTTCACGCCGGTCAGGTCGACCTGCCACAGCGTCGATTTGCCCTCGCGCCCCGGCGAGGTGCGGAAGAACTGGATGACGCGGCCGTTCGGCGACCAGGTCGGTGCTTCATCCTGCCAGCTGTTGGTCAATAGCCGCTCGCCGCCCCCCGACGGCGTCATGACGCCGACGCGGAACTCGCCGCCGCCCATCCTGGTGAAGGCGATCAGGTCGCCGCGCGGCGACCATTCGGGGGTCGCATAGCGCCCGCCGCCAAAGCTGATCCGCTGCTGGTTCGAACCGTCGATATTCATCGTATAGATTTGCTGGCTGCCCGACCGGTCGCTTTCGAACACGATCTTGCGCCCGTCGGGCGAAAAACTGCCGCCGACGTCGATCCCCGGCGTGCTTGTCAGCCGAACCGGCGTGCCGCCGTCGGCCGAGACGCGATAGATGTCGGTGTTGCCGCCGACCGCCATCGAATAGAGGATCTGCCGCCCGTCGGGCGACCAACGCGGCGCGAAGGTCGCGTTGCTGCTTTCGGTGACGAGCTTCTGCGTCCCCGCGTTGATGTCATAGATGAACACGCGAACGCGGTTGTTCAGGTAGGAGACGTACACGATCTTCTTGTAATCGGGCGAGAAACGCGGGCTGATCGCGAGCGCCTGGCCATTGGTGATGAAGCGGTGGTTGCCGCCGTCCGAATCCATGATCGCGAGGCGTTTGATGCGGTTCCCCTTGGGTCCGCTCTCGGCGATATAGGCGACGCGGCTGTCGAAGAAGGGCGATTCCCCCGACAGGCGCGAATAGATGGCGTCGGCGCATTTGTGCGCGGCGCGGCGCCAGTCGCCGGGCTGAATCTCGTAACCCTGGCGCACCAGTTCGGTCTGGAGCGCGGTGTCGTAGAGATAGCAGCCGACGACGAGCCCACCGGTACTGCTCGCCTGGACGAAGCCATGGACGACATTGTCGGCGTTGCGCGCCTGCCAGTCGGCGAACTGCGGCGCGCGCACTTCGCCCATCGTGATCGCGCGCACGCTGCCGGGGCCAAGCGGCGCGTAGAGTCCGCTGCGTTCAAGGTCGGCGGCGATGACGTCGGCGATCTGGCGGCCGAGCGTACCGGTGCTGAGGCCAGCGACATTGACGACGGCGGGGGTCGCGAAGGCGGGGACAGCGATCACCGTGCGCTCGGTCGAGACTTCGGCGACGACCTCGGCGGTGCGCGGCGTGTCCTCGGTGGTCGCGGGCGGCGTCTGAGCCGCCGCGGGAAGCGCTGCGAACGCGCCCATCGCGGCGGCGAGAAGGGTGAGCCGGGTGGCCAGCGAGCGTTTCATCACATTCCTTTCGCTCGGAAGGTCACGTCCCAGACCCTCCACTGATCATAATATTCGTCGGGCAGGTCGAACGGCGAGGCCTGCCGGATCGACCGCTCGGCGCGCTCGACGAACAATTTCTGCTGCGGCGCATTGCTGTCGGTCTTGCCGGTGAGTTCGCCGACCTGGGCGATGCTCGTGATCCGCCCGTCGCGGCTGAGCTGGATGCGCAGCACGACGCGGAGCTGGTCGATATCGACGCCCGAGGGCACGTTGCGGCGCCAGAAGGGCAGGATCTTGCCGTCGATCGCGACGTCGATCGATCGTTTGACCTCGGCCGCGGTGGCGGCCGCGGGCGCACCCTTGGTTTGCGTCGACTTGCTCGGCGCCCTGCTCAGCCCTTCGGCGATGCCGTCGAGACGGCCGGTCGGGCGCGTCGGTGTTTTCTTCGGCGGCGGTGCAGCCTTGGGCGCGGGTTTGGGCTGCGCCTTCTGCGCGGGTGGTTGCTTCTTCGCGGGTGTCGGGGTCGGACGCTGCACCAGCCTGGGCGCGGGCGCCGGGGTCGGGCGGACGATCGGCTCGGGGACCGGAGGAGCGGGCATGGGTTCGGGCGCGGCGATGTCGGTCGCGTCTTCTTCGCCCAGGCGGGTGGCTGGAGCCTCCTCGGTGATCACCGGCGCGGTCGATTGCGGCGCGGTCTCGGCGACCAGATCGACCTCCATCGGCGGATTGTCGAAGCGGCGGTCGCCGCGCGTCCATTGCACCGAGAGCAGGCCGATCACGACGACATGCAGCAGCACCGCCACCGCGATGCCGATCCGCTGATTTGCCCCTGGCGCCGTATCCGCAACCATCATCCGACCCTATTGAGCGCTGTCTGAACCGGCGGTGACCGCCGACGGCGCGTCGTCCGACCCTGTGGTGACAATCGCGATCCGTGTCAGCCCTGCCCGATTGAGTTCGCCCATGACTTTCGCGACCCGACCAAAGTCGAGGGTCTTGTCGGCGCGCAGCATGATCTGGCGCGGCTTGTCCTGGCCCTCATTCTCGCGCGCGATCGCGTCGAGGCGCGCGGGAAGCTCGGCCTCGGGCACGACCTGATCGCCGATGTAGATCGTGTCATCGCCATTGATCGATAACTGGACCGGTTCCTGCTCCTCGGTCTCGACCGGCTTTGCGCGGCTTTCGGGAAGGTCGATCGGCACCGCGGAGGCGAGCAGGGGCGCGGTGATCATGAAGATGATCAGCAGCACCAGCATCACGTCGACGAGCGGGGTGACGTTGATGTCGGCCATCGGCGCACGGCGTCCGCCGCGACCGCGCCGCCGTCCGCCGGCGCCGCCGGAAGGGCCCGACATCGCCATCAGGCGTCCGCCTCCAGCTCGCGGCTGAAGGTCGCGTGCAGCCCGTCGGCGAAGCGGCCGAGGCGCGATTCGAGGCGGTTCAGCCGCTGCGAGAAGGCGTTGTAGGCGATCACCGCCGGGATCGCCGCGAACAGGCCGATGGCGGTCGCGAACAGCGCCTCGGCAATCCCCGGCGCGACGACCGCGAGGCTGCTGTTATTCTCCGCCGCGATCGCGGTGAAGCTGCGCATGATGCCCCAGACGGTGCCGAACAGACCGACGAACGGTGCGACGGCGCCGATGGTCGCGAGCGTGCCGATCTTCTCGGCGAGGCGGTCGACCTCGCCCTCGACCGCCGAATTCATCGCGACGCCCAGCCGCTCGCGCGTTCCGTCGCGGTCGATCACCTTGCCCTTGGTCGAGCGGCGCCATTCGCTGATCCCGGCGCCCAGCACCTTCGCGCTCGGCAGCTCTTCGCCGCCATTCTTGTCGAAAAAGGCGTCGATATTCTCGGCGCGCCAGAAATCGCGCTCGAACTGCTCCGACGCGCGCATCAGCTTGCCGACGCTGCGGCCATGGGTGAAAATCACCGCCCAGACATAGATGGACGCGAGCAGCAGCCCGATCATCACCGCCTTCACGACGATGTCGGCCTGGATGAACAGCGCGACGGGGGACAGCGTCGCCGCGTCCGCGGCCAGCTTGATATTGTCTAGCAAGGGTTCGTCTCTCCATTCATGATCGCGGTAAAGCGTTCGGCCCAGCCCGCGGGCTGACGGCGCGGCCGGCCTCCGGGCGACAGGAAGGCCGCGGTAACACGTCCGCCTGTCAGCACTTCTGGCGTTAACTCATCCTGACCGCGAAGGATGCGCTGCGCGATGATGACGCTCGCGCCGCGCACCGCCTCGACGGTGCTGACGACGGTCAGGTCGTCGTCGAGCTTCGCGGGGCTCAGATATTTGATGGCAAGGTCGGTAACCGCCCAGGCGCCTTCGCCCGCTTCCATCGCCGCGCGCTGGTCGATGCCGGCAAGGCGCAGCATGTCCGAGCGCGCGCGCTCCATATAGCGCAGGTAATTGGCGTGATAGACGATGCCGCTGAGGTCGGTGTCCTCGAAATAGACGCGCAGCCGGTAAAAATGCGCCGGCCCGACGAAGGCGCCGGGGACGAAGGGGGGAGGGCCGCTGACCATGGTTAAGACCGATAGCGGGTGGGTGAGTCGGCGGGAACCCCTCTTCAACGGTTCGTCGCACCCGAGAGCCGGTTGGTGGAATGAAAGGCGCAGGATTCGGCGCTATTTTCCCTCGTCGAATAGCCCGTCCTGCGTGCCTTGGGGCGGATTGAGCCCAAGGTGCTTCCACGCGCTGGCGTTGAGCATGCGCCCGCGTGCGGTGCGGGCAATGAGGCCGACCTGCAGCAGATAGGGCTCGATCACATCCTCGATCGTATCGCGCGGTTCGCTGAGCCCGGCGGCGAGCGTCTCGACCCCGACGGGGCCGCCGCGATAGATGTCGGCGATCATGGCGAGGTAGCGGCGGTCCATCGCGTCGAGCCCGAGCGCGTCGACCTCGAGCCGGTTGAGCGCGGCGTCGGCAGCTTTCGCATCGACGACCGCGTGCCCCGCGACGGTCGCGAAATCGCGCACGCGGCGGAGCAGGCGGCCGGCGATGCGCGGCGTCCCGCGCGAGCGTTTCGCGATCTCCAGCGCGCCGTCGGCGGCGATCGGCAGCGCGAGCAGCCGCGCGGCGCGCGATATGACCTGTTCGAGCTCGCCATGCGTGTAGAAATTGAGCCGCACCGGAATGCCGAAGCGGTCGCGGAGCGGCGTCGTCAACAGGCCCTGCCGCGTCGTCGCGCCGACGAGGGTGAATTTCGGCAGGTCGATCCGCACGCTGCGCGCCGACGGCCCTTCGCCGATCATGATGTCGAGCGCGCGGTCCTCCATCGCGGGATAGAGGATTTCCTCTACCGCGGGCGACAGCCGGTGGATCTCGTCGATGAACAGGACGTCGCCGTCCTCCAGATTGGTGAGCAGTGCCGCGAGGTCGCCGGCCTTCGCGATCACCGGGCCGCTGGTCGACCGGAACCCGACGCCGAGCTCCTTCGCGACGATCTGCGCCAGCGTCGTCTTGCCGAGACCGGGAGGACCATAGAAGAGTACATGGTCGAGCGCATCCGACCGGGCTTTCGCGGCCTCGATGAATATCCGCAAATTCTCGCGCGCCGCCGCCTGTCCGACGAATTCGGCAAGCGACTTCGGCCGCAGCGCGGCGTCGGCATCCTCGGGGGTACGGATCGGGGTCGTGAGGGCGGGCTCAGTCATAACCGTTCTATTGCCTCGCCGACGATGCAAACCCAAGGTTCCTGACGATCCTCATAGACCGAAAATTGAAGTTCGAAATCATGGCCGGGTTCGAAATTGCCGATCGGCACCGCGTAACTGTCCATCTCTGGGCGGTTGAGGAACCAGAGCGTCGAGCCGCAATTGCCGCAAAAATAGAAATCCGCGAGAGTGCCGCTGCCACCGGCATGTTGGTAGAGCTTCGCTTCGCCTTCGGTGCGCACATTTGCTGCGGGAAAACGCGCCTGCGCGGCAAAGGCGCTGCCGCTTCGCGCCTTGCAGTTGCGACAGTGGCACACCGACACGCGGATCGGCTCGCCGGTGCAGGCGATGCGGATCTGGCCGCAGCGGCAGGAGGCGTGGCGGATGCGGTCGCTCATGATGCGCTGGCTGCCAGCCGCTTTTCGACCGTCTGCCAGAGGGCGGCGATCGCCGCGACGGGAGCGCTCTTCCGGCCACCGAGCATCCCGATTGGCGCGCGCGCTTCCGTCATCCGCTCGTAGGCGCTCGCCATCGGTATGACGGGCCAGTCGGGCGCGTCGGCGAGAGTCTCGCGGTGGAGCGCGCGGCGGCGGTCGACCATCGAGAACACCGGGAGCAGCGGGACGCGCAGCGCTTTCCTGCCGCCCATATGCTCCTCGATCGCCTCCAGCGCCCGGCGCGCGAGCGGTGACGGGATGACGGGGACGATTACAAGATCGGCGGCGCGGAGAATCTGTTCGGAGGTGTCGGTAAGCCCCGGCGGGCAGTCGATGAGGATACGGTCGAATCCGCGCGCAAAGTCCCCAGCAATCTTCGCGAGCCGCTTTTTCTTGTCGAGCTCGTGAAACTCGACGTCGAGCCCGCGCAGCGACCGGTCGGCGGGAAGCAGGCTCAGCCGGTCGGTTGCGGTCGGCGCGATCAGCTTCGCCGGATCGAGATCGCGGCGGATCGCGGCCTGCGCCTTTTTGCCCGTTCCGTCGTGGCCGAGGATGTAGGTTGCGGCAGCTTGCCCGTCGAGGTCCCAGAGCAGGGTGCGGCGGCTCGACAGGCTGGCAGCCGCCCAGGCGAGATTGACCGCGAGCGTCGTCTTTCCGACTCCGCCCTTGAGGCTATAGACCGCGATCGTCCTGCCGTTCATTTCGCCGCTTTCTTCAGCGCCACACGAACCAGCGCGTCGAGGCTGGCATCTGCGCCCAATTCATCGCTTGCAGCCGCGACCGCCGCGCTTGCTTCGCCGGGCTTGAAGCCGAGGCCGGTAAGCGCGGTGATGGCGTCGGCGAGGGGGCCGGAGGTGGCGGACAGGGCTGGATTCGAACCCATGATTCCGCCCAACGCCCCCGCCTTGTCCTTGAGCTCATGCGTGATCCGCTGCGCGAGTTTCGGGCCGACGCCATTGGCGCGCGCGATCATCGCGCTGTCGCCGCTGGCGAGCGCGCGTTGCAGGTCGCCGATCTCGAGCGCCGAGAGAATCGCGAGCGCGACCTTCGCGCCGACGCCCTGGACGCTGGTGAGCAGGCGGAACCAGTCGCGTTCCGCGGCCTTGGCAAAGCCGAGCAGGCGGAGGAAATCCTCGCCGACCAGCATTTCGGTGTGGATGGTGACGTCGCCGCCAACCGGACCGAGCGCGTCCAACGTGCGCGCCGATGCCTCGACCAGATAACCGACGCCGCCGACGTCGATCACCGCATGGCCTGCGCCGCTTGAATCGAGCCGTCCCGTCAGTTTTGCGATCATGCGTCCGTGCTAGCGCGGGGAGAACGAAAAGGGAATCAATTTCCCGTCCTCGTCATGCCGGACTTGATCCGGCATCCATCGCGGCGCTGGGTATGGACCCCGGATCAAGTCCGGGGTGACGAATGTCTAGACGCGCGGCCGGTGGTTCGCGTGGCAGATCGCGACCGCCAGCGCGTCGGCCGCATCGGCGCCCGCGACCTTCGCACCGGGCAGCAGCACGCGCAGCATCGCCTGCACCTGTTCCTTCGCCGCGCCGCCGGTGCCGACGACGGCTTTCTTGACGAGGCGCGGAGCATATTCGCCCACCGGCAAGCCGCCGCGCGCGCAGGCGAGCAGCGCGACGCCGCGGGCGTGCGCCAGCTTCAGCGTCGATTGCGGATTGTCGTTGACGAAAACTTCCTCGACCGCCGCACACGTCGGCGCATGATCGGCGATCACCGCTGCGAGCACGGTGTCGAGATGCGCCAACCGGTCGGGCAGGGGCGCCTTGGTGTCGGTCTTGATCTGGCCGTTGGCGATATGGCTGATCCGGCTGCCGTCGGCGCGGATCACGCCCCAGCCGGTGCAGCTGAGCGAGGGGTCGAGACCGAGGATGATCATATTTTCAATCCTCCCTGTGCCATAGGCATGGGGAGGTGGCAGCGCGAAGCGCCGACGGAGGGGCTTTGGCGCGAACGTCGCCGCCCCTCCACCACTCGCTTCGCGAGCGGTCCCCCTCCCCATGGCTTCGCCACAGGGAGGAAATTCATCAACCCAGTTTCTCCATCACCGCGTCGGGGATTTCGTAATTGCCCCACACGGTCTGGACGTCGTCGTCGTCGTCGAGCGTGTCGATCAGCTTGAACAGCGTCTGTGCGATGCTCTCGTCGGCCACTTCGCTCTTCAGCGTCGGGCGCCACGCGAGCTTCACGCCCTCGGCTTCGCCGAGCTTCGCCTCGAGCGCCTTCGCGACCTCGTGCAGGCTGTCGACGCTGGTCCAGATGTCGTGGCCTTCATCGGACGATTCGACGTCGTCGGCGCCCGCGTCGAGCGCGGCTTCGAACACCGTGTCGGCGTCGCCTGCGCTCGCCGGATAGTTGATCAGGCCGAGGCGGTCGAAGCCGTGGCTGACGCTGCCCGAGGTGCCGAGGTTGCCGCCATTTTTCGAGAAGGCGGTGCGGACGTTGGTCGCGGTGCGGTTGCGGTTGTCGGTAAGCGCCTCGACGATCAGCGACACGCCGCCGGGGCCATAGCCCTCGTAGCGGATTTCCTCGTAATTCTCGCCCTCGCCGCCCGACGCCTTGTCGATCGCGCGCTGGATATTGTCCTTCGGCATCGACTGCGCCTTCGCCGCGTTCACCGCGGCGCGCAGGCGCGCGTTCGCATCGGGATCGGGCAGGCCCATCTTCGCCGCGACGGTGATTTCACGCGCAAGCTTCGAAAAAAGGGCGCTGCGCTTTTTGTCCTGCGCGCCCTTGCGGTGCATGATGTTCTTGAATTTACTATGGCCGGCCACGGCCTACCTCCATCGAAACGGGAAATGTGGCGTCGCCCTAGCGTGCCGACGCCGATCAGACAACCACGGCGGTTCCCGACGCGCTGACCATCAGCATCGAGCCATTCTGGCCGAGCACTTCATAATCGAGATCGACGCCGATCACCGCATTGCCGCCGAGGCGCGCGGCTTCGGCTTCCATCTCGCCGATCGCTTCCTTGCGCGCGCGGGCGAGGACGTCCTCATATTTGCCCGAGCGGCCGCCGACGATGTCGGTGATGCTGGCGAACAGGTCGCGGAACAGGTTGGCGCCGACGATCACCTCGCCGGTGACGATGCCCAGATATTCGCGGACCGGATGGCCTTCGATAGTATTGGTCGTGGTGCTGAACATCGTCACTCTCCCTGGCTGGTTGATCGGGGGGGGGCTGGTTGATCGGGCTCAGACGATGCCGAGCGCCGATTTGTAAACGTCGAGGATCGCTTCCATTTCCTTGCGGTCGTGGACGGGCATTTTGCGCAGGCGGACGATCTGGCGCATGATCTTGGGATCATAGCCCTGCGACTTCGATTCCAAATAGACGTCGCGGATATCGTCGGCGATGCCCTTTTTCTCTTCTTCCAGCCGCTCGATGCGCTCGATGAAAAGGCGCAGTTGTTCGTCGGCAGTCGTGGCTTCGCTCATTGTGTACTCCGCTGGGATGGATGGTGGGTTGGCGAGAATCGCCCCGGCGCCCGATTAGCGGGGTCAGGGATTCTTGGCCATGCTTTCTTCCATCCGCTTGAGCTGTTCGGGGGTCGCGGCGACATGAAAGCGCGCTTTCCAGTCGGCGGTCGGCATGCCGTGGACGATCGCGCGGCCGGCTTCCTTGTCGATGCCGCCGGCTTCGGCGATCCAGTCGCCGAGGCAATTGCGGCAGAAGCCGGCAAGCCCCATCAGGTCGATGTTCGCCGCGTCGCTTCGGTGCTGGAGCAGGCGGACGAGGCGGCGAAAGGCCGCTGCAGCGACCGCGTCGTCGAGCGTATCGAGTGCGTCGGTCGGGGCGGTCGTATCGTTGCTGCAGGACATGGTGGCTTTCCTTCTGCTCGGCGGATGAATAGCTATACGCGGCTTGCCTTGGCCGGGGCAACGCGACTAGGCAAGCGGTCTGAATTCCCCCACGTCATCGGAGCATTTGTGGCCCAGAGTTTCACCCCCCGCCAGCGCAAGGTGCGCATTCTGGCGACCCTCGGCCCCGCCAGCGCGAATCCCGAAATGATCGCGGCGCTGCATCGCGCCGGGGCCGACGCCTTCCGGGTGAATATGAGCCATGGCGACCATGAGGGCCACGCGCAGGTCATCGCCGCGATCCGCGCGCTGGAGAAGGAAACCGGCCGCCCGACGACGATCCTCGTCGACCTGCAGGGGCCGAAGCTGCGCGTCGGGACGTTCAGGGACGGTCCCGCCGAGCTGGTGAAGGGCAAATCCTTCGTCCTCGACACCGACAAGGCGCCGGGCGACGCGACGCGCGTCCACCTGCCGCATCCCGAGCTGTTTGCCGCGCTCGAACCCGACACACGCCTGCTCGTCGACGATGGCAAGCTGGTGCTGCGCGTGAGGAGCGTCGCGAACGACCGCATCGAGACGATCGTCGAGGTCGGCGGCAAGATCTCCGACCGCAAGGGCGTCAACGTCCCCGACGTCGTCGTGCCGCTCGCGGCGCTGACCGAAAAGGACCGCAAGGACTTGGCCTTCGCGCTCGAACAGCATGTCGACTGGATCGCGCTGTCCTTCGTCCAGCGCCCCGAAGACGTCGCCGAGGCGCGGCGGCTGATCGGCGGCAAGGCGGCGCTGCTCGTGAAATTCGAGAAGCCCTCGGGGGTTCAGCGGATGGACGAGATATTGGAGATCGCCGACGCTGCGATGGTCGCGCGCGGCGACCTGGGCGTCGAGCTGCCGCCCGAGGCGGTGCCGCCGCTGCAGAAGCGCATCGTCGCGACCGCGCGGCGGATGGGCAAGCCCGTCGTCGTTGCGACGCAGATGCTGGAGTCGATGATCGTCTCGCCGACGCCCACCCGCGCCGAAGTGTCCGATGTCGCGACCGCCATCTATGACGGCGCCGATGCGATCATGCTGTCGGCCGAAACCGCGGCGGGCGCGTGGCCGGTCGAGGCCGTCACCATGATGGATTCGATCGCGCGTTCGGTCGAAGGCGATCCCGACTATTTCCGCCGCCTGCATTTCACCGAGACGCAGCCCGATGCGACGACCGCCGACGCGCTGGCCGAGGCGGCGGGCGACATCACCGCGACGGTGGGCGCCGACGCGATCATCTGCTTCACCTTTTCGGGATCGACCGCGCGCCGCGTGGCGCGCGAGCGCCCGGGAGCGCCCTTGCTCGTCCTGACCCCGAAGAAGGAGGCGGCACGGCGCATGGGGCTGCTGTGGGGCGCCCATGCGGTGCCGACGAAGGATATCGGCAGCTTCGAGGAGATGATCGCCAAGGGCAAGCGCATGGCGCTGCGCCATGGCGTCGCGTCGGCGGGGTCGAAGCTGGTGATGATGGCGGGCGTTCCCTTCGGTACGCCGGGGTCGACCAACGTGCTGCACGTGGCGACGCTGACCGGCGAGGAACTGCGCGGATATAGCTGACCGGAGGCTCGCCCGCCTTCGCCGTCCCGCCTTCGCCGGGGTGACGATCTGAGAAGCATGGTCCGGACCGGCGATGCCGCTGACCTCTTCTGTGCCTTTTTGATTCAGTCCGGCACAAAAGTTACCGCGCGATTCAGAAAATTTCGGGACTGATTCAGTTCGGCACGAACAAAAATGGTAAATAGACTTTGCACCATTGACCGGGCACGGCATATTCGCTGCATGTCGTGCATCGGACCCGCATCGGGGGGATCCGCATCATCAGCTGGGAGGTCCAATCCGCGTGTCCGCACCGTTCCGTTTCCCACGCTTTTTCGTCACGAGTCCCGCGCCGTGCCCCTATCTTGAGGGCAAGACCGAGCGGAAGGTTTTCACCGAACTCAGCGGTAACAATGCGAGCGAGCTCAACGACGCGCTCGGCCGCATCGGCTTTCGCCGCAGCCAGTCGGTCGCCTATCGTCCGAGCTGTGCCGATTGTTCGGCGTGCGTGTCGGTGCGCGTGTGCGCGAGCGAGTTCGTCCCCAGCAACTCGCAGAAGCGGACGATCCGTCGCAACCGCGATCTCGTCGCCACCGCGTGCAAGCCGTGGGCGACCGAGGAGCAATATGCGCTGCTCCGCGCTTATCTCGGCTCGCGCCATCCCAATGGCGGGATGGCCGACATGGACGAGCAGGATTTCGCCGACATGGTCGAACAGACCCCGGTCGACAGCTATATGATCGAATATCGCGAGCCGACCACCGACGGCAGCCGCGGCCGCCTTGTCGGTTGCTGCCTGACCGACCGGCAGGGCGACGGGCTGTCGATGATCTACAGCTTCTTCGATTCCGCGCATCCGATGCGCGAAGGGCTCGGGACGTACATCATCGCCGACCATGTCCTGCGCGCGGCGAAGGCTGGGCTGCCCTATGTCTATCTCGGCTACTGGATCGAGGGGTCGTCGCGCATGGCGTACAAGGCGCGTTTCCGCCCGCTCGAAAAGCTGGGCCCCGACGGCTGGTCGCGCTTCGAGCCGGCGACGTCGGACCGCATCGCCGCGATGTTCGAAGTCGCGTGAATCCGCGCTATTGCGAACGTCTCGCAGCAGCGGAAAACTGTCCCTCGCCGGTTGACCTTTTCCCGCTTTCAAGGGCATAGCTCTTCGTCCAGGACATAGTCCGGGTCGCATCCAGTTTGGTGGTCGTCCAGGGGTGGGCGATAGGGGGATCAGGATGCCCGTTCGCGCGTTCGTCTGCATCAGGGCCGGGAACAGCCGCAGGGGCGACGAGGGCGCGCGCGCATGAGCGAGCCCGTCAAGGTCGCGATCATCGGCTCGGGCCCCGCGGGCCTCAGCGCCGCGTCGCGCGCGGGCCAGCTCGGGCTCAGCCATATCCTGCTCGAAAAAACCGATCACCTCTCCGACACCATCTTCAAATATCAGAAGGGCAAGCGCGTCCTCGCGACGCCCGAACGCCTCGACCTCCGTTCCGACTGCCGCTTCGCGGAGGGCGCGCGCGAATATATTCTCGGCAATTGGGACGAGGATGCGGTCAACAACAAGGTGAATGTCGTCAAACATGCCGAAGTCACCGCGGTGACCGGGCAGAAGGGGGCGTTCGAGATCAAGACCGCCAAGGGCGACGTCTATCATGCCGAGACGATCGTGCTGGCGATCGGGACGCAGGGCAATCCCAACCGGATGCGCTGCGAGGGCGCCGACCTGCCGCACATCATCTACCAGGTCGACGATCCCGAGGATTTCAAGGACAAGCATATCACCGTCGTCGGATCGGGCGACGCGGGGATCGAGAATGCGCTGGGCGTTGCCGAGGAGGCGCTGGAAAACACCGTCACGATCCTCAACCGCTCAAAGGATTTCGCGCGCGCCAAGGCGAAGAATGTCTCCGACATGATGGAGGCGGCCGAGAACGGCTTCATGTCGATCCGCACCGAGACGCAGCCGAAGCAGGTCGAGCCCGGCTGGCTGACGCTCGAAACCCCGACCGGCGACGAGAAGATCCCGTGCGACGTCATCGTGGCGCGGCTGGGATCGGTCGCGCCGCGCGGCTTTGTCGAGTCGATGGGGATCGAATTCACCGGCCCCGACCGCGAAGCCTTTCCGAAGCTGTCGCCGACCTTTGAATCGACCGTGCCCGGCATCTTCGTCATCGGCGCGCTCGCGGGCTATCCGCTGATCAAGCATTGCATGAACCAAGGCTATGACGTCGTCGAGTTCATCAACGGCAACAAGAACCTGACCCCCGCCGACGAAAAGGATCTGGCGGCGATCTTCGCGAACCTGCCGCAGAAGAAGTCGGTCAGCGAATGGCTCGACTATCTGCGCGAGCGGGTCCGCATCTTCGCCGACGTGTCGCCGCTGCAGATGCGCGAATTCATGCTCGATTCGAAAGTGGCATATTATCGCAAGGGCGACGTCGTGTTCGAAAAGGGCGAGCCCGGATCGTCGCTGTTCGCGATCGCCGACGGCCATGCCGAGGTCGAGGTCGGTCCGGGCATCACGGTGCCGATCGAACAGGGGTCGATTTTCGGCGAGGTCGGCCTGATCTCGGGCCGCAAGCGCGGCGCGACGATCCGCGCCGGCGCCGACAGCATCTTCGTCGAGGTGTCGCGCACTGCCGCGCTCAAGCTGATGGCGGCGGTGCCGGGCGCGAAGCGCGTGATCAATCGCATCTCGCTCGAGCGCCAGCTCCTGCAGATCTTCAAGGGCGGGCTGACGGTCGAGGATCTGGCGCCGGTCGTCGACGCCGCCGAGGTCGAGCGCGTGCCCGCGGGCAAGGTGGTGCTGACCGAGGGCGAGCAGGGCGACGATGTCTATGTCATCCGCTCGGGCTCGATGGTGGTCGAGAAGGATATCGGCGGCAAGCCGATCTTCCTGCGCTACCTTCCCGCCGGCAGCTTTTTCGGCGAGATGGGTGTGCTCAGCGGACAGCCCCGAAATGCAACGGTCAAGGCCGCAGTCGGCGCCGAACTGATCAAGCTGACCGGCGAGAGCTTCCGCAAGATGCTCGCGGCGCGGCCGCAGGTGCGCGAGGCGACCGAGGCGGCGGTCGCCGAACGCGCGCAGATGAACAATTTCATCGAATCGCGCAAGGCGACCTATTCGAGCGCGGTCGATCTCTATTCGGACACCGCGAGCTTCATCATGAAGGAGGGGCTGGGCGAGGCGACCGACGCGCTGCTGATCGACGAAAATCTCTGCGTCGGCTGCGACAATTGCGAAAAGGCCTGCGCCGACAGCCATGAAGGCCTGTCGCGGCTGGACCGCGAGGCGGGCAAGACGTTCGCGCACCTGCATGTGCCGACGAGTTGCCGCCACTGCGAACATCCGCACTGCATGGCCGACTGCCCGCCAAACGTGATCCATCGCGGGCCCGATGGCGAGGTGTTCATGGAGCCGGGGTGCATCGGCTGCGGCAATTGTATGCGCAACTGCCCCTATGGCGTGATCCGCATGGAGGCGGCGCCGCCGCCGAAGCCCGGCCTGCTGCGCTGGCTGCTCACCGGTTTCGGCCCCGGCCCGGGCGAGCCCTCGCCCAAATGGACGAAGAAGCAATTGGGTGACGAGAAGCCCAAGAAGATCGCGGTCAAATGCGATATGTGCAAGGGAATCGCGGGCGGCCCCGCCTGCGTGCGCGCCTGCCCGACCGGCGCCGCGATCCGTGTCTCGCCCGAGGAATTCCTGTCGATCGCGCGCCTGCAGGAGGACGCGGGCTGATGGCGAGCCTGTTTCAGCGCCGTCGCGGCAAGGCGACCCAGACCGAGCGCGTTCGCGAGCGGCGGCACGAGGGGTTCCTGCGCTACGCCAATTTCCGCTGGGCGAAGATTTCGGGCGGGCTCTGCCTGCTCATCATCGTCTCCTATGCGCTGATCGACGTCACGCCGCGGCCCAATGGCGGGAGCTGGTACGGCTATACGCTCGGGACGATCGGTGCGGGGCTGATCCTGTGGCTGACCGCGCTCGGCTATCGCAAGCGCAAGATGACCAGCGATCACTGGTCGCTGAAGGCCTGGACCTCGGCGCATGTCTATCTTGGGCTCAGCCTGATCGTCATCGGGACGTGGCACACCGGCTTCCAGCTCGGCTGGAACGTCCACACCCTCGCGTGGGTGCTGATGATGCTCGTCATCCTGTCGGGGCTCTATGGCGTCATCGTCTATTCGACCTTGCCCGCCGCACTGTCGAACAACCGCGACGAGATGACGCAGATGCAGATGCTCGAGGCGATCCGCGCCTTCGACCGCCAGCTTCACGCCGCCGCGCAGCCGCTGACGCCGCAGGATACGGCGCCGGTGCTCGCCGCGCTCGATGAGGACCCCTTCGCGGGTGGCATCATGGCGCGGCTGTCGGGCCGCTATCCTAATTGTGCGACCGCGGCGGCACTCCGGGCGCTCGGCGTCTCGCGGAGCAGCGATGCCGAGGCGCGCGAGAAGGTGGTCGGGCTGCTCTCGCAAAAGGAGGTCGCGCTCGCGCGGCTGCGCCAGCATCTCCGCATTCGCGCGCTGCTCGAAATCTGGCTTTACGTGCATGTGCCGCTGACCTTCGCGTTGATCGCGGCGCTGTCGGCGCACATCATCAGCGTCTTCTTCTACTGGTGAGGCGGCGACGATGAGCTTCATCCTGCGCCGGATCTCGACCACCAAGACGGGCAAGCAGATCGTCCGCGACCAGCCGCTGCCGGGCGATACGATCACGCTGGGCCGCGAGGGCAGCAATGTCATCCACATCGCCGATCTGGCGGTGAACCCGCATCATGCGACGATCACCAGCACCGACGGGCGCCACGTCCGCGTGCAGGCGAGCGAGGGGCTGGGCTTCGACATCAACGGCCGGACGGTCGACACGGCGGACATCGACAGCGCCGCGGGCGCCGAGCTGCGGTTCGGCGGGCACCGCCTGACGATCGCGCGCGAGGATGAGAAGATCATCCTGCTCGTCGAGCGCATCGACGAACTGTCGCAATCGTCGAAGGACGTCGACGAGGCAAAGGCCTTCTCGCTTGCGGGCGTGATGCCCGGCAAGCGCATGGGTGCGTGGGTGTTCGGCGTCCTTGTCCTGCTGGCTTTCCTGATCGGCCCGATCTGGGCATGGAGCAGCTTCAGGAATGTCGACGAGCGCCCGCAGGGCTATCATGCCGACCAGGCTTGGCTCTCGGGGCCGCTGTCGAGCGCGCACAAGAGCCTGAAGAACGACTGCCAGTCGTGCCATGTCGAGCCCTTCGTGGCGGTGACCGACAAGGCGTGCGTCGGCTGCCACACCGGCGAGCACAAGGCGATGAGCATGGCGCATGCCAATGCGCCGACCGCGATGCTGCTCGCGGCGCGCCATCCGCCGGGGGTCGGCGAGCGCATTCTTGCTGGCTTTGCAAAGACCTTCAACAAGCCGCAGGGGCGCTGCGTCGGTTGCCATACCGAGCATGAGGGGGCGGGGCCGATGCCCGCGACGCCGCAGAAATTCTGCGCCGATTGCCACGACGGCATGTCGGCGCGGCTGATCGATGCGGGCTTCAAGTCGACTGTCGCCGATGCCGCCGATTTCGGCACCATCCATCCCGAATTCCGCCCGCTCGTCCGCGCTTCGCCCGGTGCGAAGCCGGTGCGCGCGATGCCGGGCAAGGGCGCGCTCGTCGATTATGACGGCCTCAAATTCCCGCACGACCTGCACCTGCAGGCGACCGGCGGCGTCGCCCGGATGGCGGCGAGTTTCCGCGGCCGGTACGACTTCGGCAACAAGCTCGAATGCGAAAATTGCCACCGCGTCGAATCCGACGGCGTGCGGGTCAAGCCGGTCGAAATGGAGCGCGACTGCGCGATGTGCCATAGCCTCGCGTTCGAGACCGTCGGGGGCGTGACGCGCACGCTGCGCCACGGCGAGCCCGACCAGGTCGTCGCCGACCTGATGGCCTATTACCGCTCGACGCCGCCGACGCGGCCGCTCCAGCTTGGCGGGATGGAGCGCCGGCGCCCCGGCAACTATGCCGAAGGGCAGGTCTATAATATCTATTTCCGCGAGGTTGCGGTGCGTCCGAACCGCGCCGAGGATGCGGTGCGGGCGGTCTTCTCGAAGGGCGGGGCCTGTTACGACTGCCATACCATCTTCATGCCGCAGGCAGGGACCGGCTGGCGCGTGATGGCGGTCGACCAGACGCCGCGTTTCCTGTCCAAGGGCTGGTTCGACCATGATGCGCACAAGGAGACCGATTGCGCCGACTGCCATACGGCGGCGCGGGGATCGAAGGCGGCGACCGACCTGCTCGTACCCGGTCTCCGCCAGTGTCGCGACTGCCATGTCGGCGAGGGCGGCGCGCGGCTGGTGAAGGTCGAAACGGCGACCGAATCGCCTTGCGCGATGTGCCACGAATATCACTCGGACGGGGGCAAACCGTGGATGCCGGCGCGTCAGCGTAAGGTAAACAGCGCGGCAATCACAAATAAACCTCTTCGCGCTACCTATGGTGTGAGCATGATCACAGGCCCGGCGGAGCGGGGGCTCTATGATGTGACGTGGCGCACACCCGCCCTGCACGGGGCAAGGCGGGGCGGCTAGGATTGGGTCCGGGGTCGACCGGCGGGAGCAGGGGGCGGATATGCTGATCGCGCAGATCACCGATATCCATATCGGGTTCGATCCCGACAATCCGGCGGAATATAACCGCAAGCGGCTCGACGACGTGCTCGACGTGCTGATCGAGGGGCCGAACCGTCCCGACCTGTTGCTGGCGACGGGTGACATCACCGATCGCGGTGATCCCGACAGCTATCGCCGGCTCGCCACCGCCTTTTCGCGCTGCCCGTTCCCGGTCTGGCCGAGCGTCGGCAATCATGACCTGCGCGACAATTTTCATGCCCAATTCCCGGGTTTCGACGACGGCAACGGCTTCATCCAATATGTGATCGACCTGCCCGAACTGCGCCTCGTCACCGTCGACACGCTCGAGGAAGGACGCCATGGCGGGGCCTTCTGCGAAACGCGTGCGGAGTGGCTCGATGCCGAACTGGCGAAGGATCGCAGCAAGCCGACCTATATCGTCATGCACCACCCGCCGGTCGAAAGCGGGATCGAGTGGATGAACACGCACCCCGACGAGCCGTGGGTCGCGGCCTTCACCGACGTCGTCACCCGTCATCCGCAGGTGCGCGGGCTGATTTGCGGCCATCTCCACCGCAGCGTCACGGTGGCGTGGGCGGGGCGCACCGTCGCCATCTGCTCGTCGACCGCGCCGCAAGTGTCGCTCGATCTCCGGCCGATCGACGAAAATCATCCCGACGACCGCCCGATGATCGTCGCCGAGGATCCCGCCTATGCGCTGCATCGCTGGAACGGGCGCGAACTCGTCAGTTTCTACGACCATGCCGGGGCGCACACGATGCTCGCCAAATATGACGAGCGGCTGCAACCACTGGTGCGCGAACTCAAGGCCGAACGGCCCGGTTAGGCGACCCCGGCGAGGGCAAGGACACCGTCGATCCCGCGTGAGGTGATGGCGGGGGCGACATCCAGCGTTTCGGCCGGCACGTCCAGGCGGTTGACCCATGCGGTGCGATATCCGAACCACGTCGCGCCGACCGCGTCCCAGCCCCCGAACGCCGCGAAGCCGATCTCGGCGCGGGGCAAACCCCATGCATCGACCGCCATCGCATAGGCTTTGGGCGACGGTTTGAACGCGCGGACGCGGTCGGTGCTGAGCGGGGGGTCGAAATATTGCGCAATGTCGTTGCGCAGCATATTCGCGGTGAGCGTATCGGCGCCCAGGTTCGAAACGAACGCCAGACGGATGCCGGCGGTGCGAAGTTTTTCGAGGGCGGGGCGCACGTCGGGCCAGATCTCGAGCTCGCCATAGGCTGCGACAAGGGCGGCGCGCTGGGTCTCTCCGAGCGGTATCTGGAGCGCCGCCGCGACATGGCGCAACGATGCGTCGGCGAGGGTGCCGAAGTCCTGATATCGGCCCGCCGCGGTTTCGAGCCAGCTGTAGCCGAATAATTTCGTCGCCCATTGCGCGGCCAGCATTTCGCCCTTGTCTCCGATGATCGCCTTGGCGCGTGCGGCGACGCTGCGGGGATCGAAGATCGGGAAGCCGTCGAAGCCGATGGCGCGGATCGTGGCCGGCGCGGCGCGAGCGGGAATGGGGGCGATCAGCGAGGAAGCCGCAGCGCCGATCAGGAGCGAGCGGCGATCGATCGAATTATCCATGAATATCCTCTGCAAAGTGGGAAGCGCGCTGCTTCCCGTTCGCAGTCGGGACCGGAAAGGTGACAGGTGATCGCGATCAGTAGCCCAGCGCCAGGTCGACGCGCGGTTCGACGGCCTCGCCCCGTTTCCAGCGATCGAGATTCTCGAGGAAGCGCTGCGCCGAGCGCAGGAACATCTTGTCCTGCGCGCGGCCCGACAGGTGCATGGTGATATGGGCGTTGTCGAGGCTCCACAGCGGGTCGCTGTCGGGCAGGGGTTCGGGCGTGGTGACGTCGAGGAAGGCGGCGGCGATCTGCTGCGTGTCGAGCGCCGCGACCAGCGCGTCCTGATCGATCACACTGCCGCGGGCGATGTTGATCAGCGTCGCGGAGGGCTTCATCGCCGCGAGTTCGGCGCTGCCGATCATGCCATCGGTCTCCGGCGTGGCGGGGACGGCGAGAATTACCCAATCGAAATCGCCGAGCCGCGCGCGCCACTGGTCCGGGCCAAGAGTGTTGGCCCCGGGAGAACGGCGCACCACGGTCACGTCGACGGCAAAAGCCTTCAAGCGCTCCTCGACCAGTTTGCCGATCGCGCCATAGCCAAGCAGCAGCGCTTTCGACCCGAACAGTTCGACCTTGCCGGGCGAGTCCATCAGCCACTCGCGCCGGTCCTGCGCGCGGACGACCTCGCGATACCCCTTGGCGACCGTCAGCATCCCCATCACGACATATTCGGCGATGGTGATGGCGTTGATCCCGGCCCCGTTGGTGACCACGGTGCGGCGTTCGCGGAGCAGGTCGAGCGGCATCCCGTCGACCCCGGCATAGATCGAGTTCAGCCATTTGAGGTTGGTTGCGGCGGTGATGACCGCGGCCATGTCCTTCTTGTCGTACATGTCGAACCAGCCGATCTCGGCCTCGGGCGCGAGGCTCATCGCTTCCTCCTTGCTCGCGAAGAAGCGCGGCTCGACCCAGTCGGGCAGGCGGTTTTCGACGAGCGGGCGGATCAGGCCGGACAGGACGGTGACGGTTTTGGTCATAAACGATCCTTCTGATCCTCCCCATCGACTTGCGATGGGGAGGTGGCATCGCGAAGCGATGACGGAGGGGCTTTGCCGAATGCCTTCAGACGGCTTTCGACGATGTCGACAACAGATTGAGCGACTGTTTCGGCGCTGTCCAGCACGTCGCGCGCGCTGATGCGGAGCGTGTCGATGCGATTTGCACAAAGCCATGCGTCGCGTTGTTCGTCGTGCGAGGGATTGTCGCCCATATCGTGCGCAATGCCATCAATTTCGACCGCGAGATTGGCGCGGGCGCAAAAGAAATCGAGGATGTAGGGGCCGGCGGGATGTTGCTTGCGGAATTTATGGCCGTTCGGCGAGGCGCGGAGGAGCTGCCAAAGCATTGCTTCCGGGAGTGTTAGAGTATGCCGCAAGCGTCTGGCGCGGCGCACCGATCTTGCCGGTTTATCAGGACGCATCGTTATTGCCCCTCCACCACCCGCTTCGCGGGCGGTCCCCCTCCCCATCGCAAGTCGATGGGGAGGATTGGCTATTAACGATCCTTCCTAACAACTTGCAATGTGTGGCAGCGGCGAAGCGCTGACGGAGGGGCGGGCTACGTCTCCAGCCGCCAGTCCCAGCCGAGCGGGTCGCCGTCCATGACCTCGACGCCCGCCGCGATGAGTTCGTCGCGGAGCTTGTCGGATGTTGCGAAGTCCTTGGCGGCGCGCGCCTCTTTGCGGCGGGTAAGGATGGTTTCGATTTCGCCTTCGGTGATTGTCGCGGTCTTTGGCCGGACGCGGAGGTCGGCGCGCGACAGCGACAGAAGCTGAAGGCCGAGCACCGCGTCCATCACCGCGATCGCACTGCGCTTCTGTGCCGCGTCGACCTTTTTCATCCCGACGGCCTCTTCGAGCAGGGTGAGCGCGACCGCCGTGTTGAGGTCTTCGGACATAGCCGCGTCGAACTTTGCGAGCAGGTCGACGAGGCGCTTGTCGGTAACATCCGCTGCGTCTGCATCGCGCAGCGGGGCTGTCGCCATCACCAGCCGCTTCAGCCGCGTCAACGCGGCGCCAAGGCCTTCCCACGAAAACTCCAGCTCGCTGCGGTAATGCGCCTGCAGGCACATCAGGCGGTAGGCGAGGGGGTGATAGCCCTTGTCGACGAGCAATTGCACGCGCAGGAACTCGCCGCTCGACTTCGACATCTTGCCCGATCGTTCGACGAGGAAATTATTGTGCAGCCACATCCGCGCGCCGCTGTCGGTCGAGCAGCTGTGCGCCTGGTTCTGCGCGATCTCGTTCGGGTGGTGGATCTCGCGGTGGTCGATGCCGCCGGTGTGGATGTCGAAGGGAAAGCCGAGCAGCGCCTCCGACATCACCGAACATTCGAGGTGCCAGCCGGGAGCGCCGCGCCCCCAGGGCGAATCCCATTCCATCTGGCGCGTCTCGCCGGGCGGCGTCTTGCGCCAGATCGCGAAGTCGGCGGGGTGGCGTTTGCCCTCGACCGGGTCGATACGGCTTTCGCCTTCATCGGTGCCGTGGCGCGCGAGGCGTCCGTAATTGCTGACAGTTGTCGTATCGAAATAGAGGCCGCCGTCGAGCTCGTAGCAATGCCTGTCGGCGATCGCCTTGGCGAACTCGATCATCTGCGGGACATAGTCGGTCGCGATCGACCAGTGCGCGGGCTGGCGGATGCCGAGCGCCTTCACGTCGGCCCAATAGGCCTCGGTATAATGCTTCGCGATGTCCCAGATCGACTGCGCACGTTCGGCCGCGGCCTTTTCCAGCTTGTCCTCGCCCGCATCGGCGTCGTCGGTCAGGTGGCCGACGTCGGTGATGTTGATGACGTGGGTCAGCTTGTACCCCTTGTACGACAATGTCCGCCCCAGCGTGTCGGCGAAGACATAGGCGCGCATGTTGCCGATGTGCGGGTAATTATAGACGGTCGGGCCGCACGAATAGACGCGCGCCTCACCCGGGTGGACGGGCTGGAACTTTTCCAGTTGGCGCGTCAGACTGTTGAACAGCCGGAGAGGGGCGCCAGAAGGGGGGACAGGGGCGTCGATCATCACCGCGCCCATGCCTTGCCCCGAGGCGGTCCGTCAACCGAAAGGCTTAAGGCTGCTGTGTGTCGGGCGCCGGCGTCCACAGATCGTCGTTGCCCGCGCCCGTCACCGGATCGTCGAGCAGCGGCTCGCCGGTGAGCGGGTCGAGGTCGCGCATCGTGATGAGCGCGGTCGGCAGGCTGGTGCCGTCGCCCTCATCCTCGCTGCCGTCGCCGACTTCGTCCTCGATCACGTCCTGGACCGGGAAATTATTGTCGAAATCGATGCGGACGGTCGTGCAGGATGCGACGTTCGAGATGAAGCAGCCGTTCAGCGTCGATTCTGGATCGTAGCTGCCCGTCGCGGTATTCGCAGGAACGCCCGCGACCGTCAGGAACTGGAGCGTGTCGAGGCCGGTGACCTGTCCGCTCGCCCCGAGCTGCACGCCGTTGAGGACGATCCGCGACGAAGGCCCTTCGGTCAGGACGTCGAGCCCGCCCGCGCCGAAGGTCAGGCCACGGCGCAGGCCGAAGTCGGTGCCCGTACCGCTGTTCTGGACATAGACGCCGCCGATGACGTTGAAACGGATTCCGCGCGCAAAGAGCGCGCCTTCGTCGATCGTGACGCCGTCATTCTGGCCGAGACGGGTGTTGATCGCCGCCATCGAGCTTGCGTTGGCGACGTCGGCGATCGCGGCGGTCGTTGCGACGATGATATCCTCCGATGCCATGTTCAGCTGTCCGCCCGGCGCGTTGTTGGCGCCCAGCAACCGGACGCTGCCCTGGCCGAGGATGACTTCAAGCGCTTCGTCGGCGAACAGGTTGAGCGCGTTCGTATCCGAAAGCCCGGTCAGTTGGACGTTGCCGATCACCCGCATCTTGCCCGGCGTGCGGATGGTCAGCGAGCCGCCCGCACCAAGATTGGACCCGGCGGCGCCGCCCGCGAGCGTGAAGCTGTCGACGATCACGTCGGGCGGCGCGCTGCTCCCGACCGATTGCTGGCTTACCGCGCCGACCTCGGGCGCGAAAATGACCATATCGGAACCGAACAGGCGTGCCAGTTCCGCGGCGTCGATATGATAGCCATTGCGCGTGCCGGTGCCGCCGACGAAGGTTTGCCGCTGGTCGTCGGTGTTCATGACCGACAGCGCTTCGGTCGTCCCGGCCGTGCCGACGCGCGCCGCGGTGTCGATCGTGATGTCGCTCGACCCCAGCGAAATGCTGCGGCCGGTTACGATGCCGCTGATCAGCAGCGATCCGCGGGCGGTGGCGGTGAGGTCGTCGGTGACCGAGACGCTGTTCAACGTGACGAACCCGCCGGTTGCCTCGATCGAAGCGCTGTCGGCGGTGAGCGCGTCGACGCCGACCCGTTCGCCGGTGCCGCGAAGGGTGGCGCGGCCCGCGATGCTGCCGTTCTGGACGAAGAGGTCGCCGCTGGAGACCAGCGATGCGTCGCCGACATCGGTGACCAGATTGGCGAAGATCATGTCGCCGCCACCCGCGACGTTGATCGTGTCGCCCTGCGCATCGATCTCTCCGGCCGAGAAAAGAGCGCCGATATCGATCGCGCCGCCGGTGGCGAGCAGCGTCGTCGTGCCGATGCTATCCAGCCGGCGGACCGAGAGGTCTTCGGCAGCCGAAATAACGGTATTTCCGCCGCTGGCCGTGCCGGCCAGGTCGACGAATGTTCCGGCGTCCAGATTGACGTCGCCCTGCGCGAAAAGGCTGCCTCCCTCTATGGCGTTCGCCGATGCGAGGCTGATCGTTCCATCGGCAACCAGGGTCGGTACTGGCGTCCCGTTGGCTTCGGTCAATTCGGCGATCCCGATGCTGTCGGCATTGATCACGATGTCGCGGCCTGCATTGACCACGCCATCGGCGCTCGCCGCGCCGGCTGCGTCGATGAGCACGTCGTCGAAGGCATCGAGCCCGGTCACACTGGTGTCGCCGCCCTGTGTGCGAATGTTGCTGCCGCCGGTCGTAACGCCGAGGCCGAGCGTCGTCGCACCGCTGAGGCCGATGGTTCCGCTTGCCAGCGCGATGATATCGTCACCCGCCGACAGGGTCGTCGCGTCGATACTGCTGCCCGACGACAGGACGATATCTGATCCGTCGGTCGCCGAGCTGCCTTCGCCCACCGTGATCGTGAAGCCGCCGAAACCCGACGAGGCGGGGGGCGTGTAGTTCAGGAATGCGTTATCGGGTCCGGTCCCCGTCGTGCGGACGTTGACGGCATCGATGGCGCCGGCCGCGCGGACGTTGACGTCGTCGCCCGCGCTGACGTCGTTCAGCGACGCCGTCGTACCCGCGACCACGAGGACGTCTTCGCCCGCGCTGGCGGCCTCGACGCTGGCCGATCCGCCAGCATTAATGCCGAGCATTCGCGCCGCCGCGCCGCCGGTCAGCGTTATATTGCCCGCCGCGTCGATATAGACGTTGCCATTAGTGCCGATCCCGTTCGGGTCGACATATGTCCCTGCCGCGCTCGCCGATACGGTAACGTTGCCATTTGCATTCAGGCGAACGTCGCCGCCCGCGGCATAATTGCCGGTAAGGTTGCCGTCGGCGAAGACCGAGATGGTGCCGTCGACATCGGCCTGGTTCACCGCCACATTGCCACCGGTCCCGAAGGCGAAGAAGGAATCGGTGCCGGTGACGTTGCCGCCGAGCACGATGCTGTTGCCGAACAGCGTGATCGTGCCGCCTGCGTCGATCGATCCGCCGCGAATACCCTCGGCGCCCGCCACGGTGCCGTTCGCGGTGAGGTCGACCGTCTGGCCCGCGTCGATGTTGGTAAAGACGATCGACTCGCCCGTTACCGAGACGAATCCGCCGGCGCTCGAATTGCCGAGGTCGACCGCGCCTGGCGAGGTGATCGAAATGTCGCCGCCGGTGATGATCGAATTGAGCCCGGTGCGGAAACTACCTGCGCTCGCGGTGAAGTCATCGTCGGCTTCGGCATGTTCGACGCTGGTCGCGCCGGTGCTGGACATGACGACCGTGCCGCCTTCGACATGGTCGACGCCGATGCGCCCGGCCGTGCCCAGCGCCGTCAGCGTGACGACGCCGCTTCCAGCCAGCAGCGAACCGGTTGCGCCGCGGATCGTGGTGCCCGCCGTGATCGACAGATCGCCGCCCGCGAACAGCGTCCGTTCCTCGGACGCACCGCGCATGTCGTGACGGATATCGACCTGGTCTGCGGCGTTGATCTGGAACAGGTCGCCGGCGCGCACCTGTCCGCCGCCTTGCGCATAGGCGCCGAACGACCCGCCGGTCTGCACGGTCAGGTCGTCTGCTACCTCGATCGACCCGCCGTTCGCCGCGAAGAAGACGCCATAGGCCGACAGATCGGTGTCGTTGTTGGTCGGCTGTGCGAAGCCAGCCGCATTCGCATCGAGGCTGGCGAGCGAGATGCTGCTCGAACTGCGCAGCTCAATCCGACCCGCGATGAAGCCGTTCGCCGCGATAGTGGTGTCGCCGAGCGAAATCTGGCCCGCGCCCGCCTCGGTCGTTTCCGACCGGAAGACGACGCGGCCGCCGAGATCGACGAAGCTGGTGCAGCACGACCCGGTGCCGCCCGAGCCGACCCCGCCGTCGCCGCCATTGCCCGAGATGCCGGAGACCGAGATGTCGACCGGCGCGCCATCCGATGTGATCGTTCCGCCGCGCGCGAACAACGTCACGGTGCCGCCGGTGCCGGCTCCGCCGAACCCGCCATTGCCGCCGGTCAGGCCGAGGAAGGTGTCGTCTGCCGTGAACAGCATCCCGTCGGGGCCGGGCTGCCGGATCGTGTTCGGATTGTCGGCGCCGCGGCCGCCGTCGCCGCCGTTGCCGACGCTGCTCAGCGTCCCGCCGCCGGTGCCTCCGATACCGAGGCCGACCGTGCCGCCATCGGTCGCGACGATGCGGATCTCGCCGCCGATACCTTCGCCACCGTCGCCGCCGCGGCCGGCGACTTCGGGGGTCGAGAAGAAGTCGGTGAAGGCCGATCCGCCGGTGCCGCCGGTCGCGACGGAGACGAAATTGGACTGCGAGACGATGACATTGCCGTTCGGTCCCCGCGCCTCGACCGCCGTGGTGCCCCCGCGCGCCGATCCGCCGTTCCCCCCCGCGCCGTCGTAGCCGATACCGCCGTTGCCGCCGGTCGCCGAGCCGTCGAGCGCGATCGACAGTTCGCCCGCATCGAAATCGTCGACCAGCACCTGCGCGACGCCGCCCGACGCATTGCCGCCGCCGCCGCCGGCGGTGCCCGATCCGCCGACACCCCCCGACGCCGTCGAATAGGTGGTGATGCTTTCGCTGATGTTGACCAGCGTCGGACCGAGGCCGATCGTCGCGAAACCGCCGAAGGCATCGCCGCCGCGGCCGCCGGTGCCGACGCTTGTCGAGGGGCCGGAGCTGCTCGACAGGAAGGCGCTGCCCCCCGCGCCCCCGAAACCGCTCGCGTCGACGGTCACGGCATCGCTGGCGAGCTCGCCGCCGTTCAGGCGGATCGTCGCGTTGCCGCCGCTGCCGAAGCCGGCGTTTCCGCCGTTGCCCGGCACGCTGCCGACGGTGCGATAATCGCCGCCGTCGCCGCCCCTGCCGCTTGCATAGGCGGCAAGGACGGTGGTGTTGACGACGGCGGTATCGGCGATCGAGATGCCGGCTCCGCCGCCCTGGCCGTTGCCGCCATCACCCGCCGCCGTCGGATTCAGGAAGTCGAAATCGTCGCCGTCGAAACCGCGTCCGCCTTGGCCCGATGCCGACAGGCTGACGTCGGATGCGGTGAAGGTGCCGCCGGTGATCTCCAATGACGTGTTGCCGCCGATCCCGTCGCCCGACACGCCGCCGCCCGCGGGTCCGGCGAAGTCACCGCCAATGCCGTCGGCGTTCAGGGTCACGTCGCCGAGCACCGTATCGCCGCCGATCTGCGTGAAGGTGACCGCGCCGCCACGGCCGGTGCTGTTGCTGCCGCTTGCGCCGCCATAACCGTTTGCGGTGAGGAAGAGGCTGCCGCCGGTCAGGCTGCCGCCGCTCACCTGGACGTCGATCGTGCCGCCCTGGCCGTCGCCCGACGTGTCGCGCGGCAGGCCGGGTGCGGCTTCGACGTCGACAAAGGTTCGGCCGTCGGCGTCCGCGCTGAGGCCGCCGCCGAGGTCGATGCCATGAGCTGGATCGAAGCCGGTACCGATCTGGATGAGCCCGCCGATCCCGACCACGCCGGTGGCGTTGGGGTCGGTCGCGCCGCCCGAAACCCCGCTGGCGGAGAAAACGGGGTTCGAAAACTGCATGTCGGCTTCGTTGGCGAAGATCGTGATGCTGCCGCCCGTCGCCGAGCTGCCCGCCGTACTGATGCCCGTCTGCGCGCTGACGTTGAGCTGGTCGACGCCATCGTTCGTCGCCCTGATGAGGCCGCCGTTGAGTGCGGTCATCGTGATGAAACCGCCCTGCGCCGGCCCGTTCGTGCCGCTGACATTGACCACCGACGCCCTTGCGTCGAGGCTGTAGTTGCTGGCGGAGATGGTACCGCTGAGATTGGCGAGAAGATCGATCGTACCACCCGTCCCGCTGCCGGCGACAACCGGGATGGCGCTGCTCTGGCTGCCGCCGAACGCCATGACGTCGATGGTGTCGCCGACGGAAATCGTGCTGCTCTCGATCGCCGACAGGCTGGCGCCGCCGCCGGTCCCGCTGCCGACATTCTCGCTGGACACGGCGCGCCCGCTGACGTCGATCGAAAGCCCCGTACTGATCGCGAGGGTTGAGACATTGCTCGTCCGGAGCAAGGCGGTCCCGCCCTGGGCGTCGCCGGAGCGCGCGGTGTTGCCCCCGCTGCTGGTGCTCGACGCGCCACCGCTGTTGGCGCTGGCGTCGATGGTGAGCTGGCTCAGCGCGACCGTGCCGCCGCCGTTGGCTTCGACCAGTATGTCGCCGCCGACAGCGTTGCCGCCGGCCGCACCGTCGCCATTGGCGCCGCCGCCCGTCCCCGACGCATTGACCGAAACCGCGCCGGCGCTGACCGAGGAGCCCGTATCGGTCCCGAAGCTGAGCAGCGCCGCGTTTCCGATGCCATCGCCGCCATTTGCCGACAGCACTGTTCCATAGACAGGATCCGAAATCGAGCCGCCGCCGACACCCGCGGCATTGACCGTCGTCTGCGGCGCAGTGAAGCTGGTGCCCGCACCCGTAACCTGGATCCGCGCATCGCCGCCGGTGCCGCTGCCCGATTGGTCGAGCCCGACGCGGCCCCGACCGGCGGCGCTTGCGACGACGCCGACGGTCGCCGTCACCTGCGCCCCGCCGCTGACGCTGATCGCCGCATTGCCGCCGATGCCGTCGCCGCCATTGTCGGCGACGATCGCATTGCCGGTGACGGCGTCGAGCGCGAGAGCGCCACCCAAGCCATCGGCGCTGGCGGAGATGGTGTCGCCGATCAGCAGGCTCCCGGTCCCCGAAACATTGATTGCCGCCGTCCCGCCGGTTCCCGAGCCCCCTTCGCCGCCATCGTCGAACCCGCCGAAGCCGTCGGCGGACACCGTGAGGTCCAGCCCCGCGCCCATCTGGCCGCCGTTCAGGACATTGAGCGTCGCGCTGCCGCCCTGGCCGATGCCCGTCGTGCCGTTCGGGGCGCCGGTTGCCAGCAGGTTGATGTTGCCGAGCGCCACCAGGCCGCCGCCATCGACGGTGATCGTGGCGCTTCCGGGCCCGGCGGCGGTGCCGTTCGCCTGCACGAGCAAGTCGCCGGTGACGATGCTCTGCCGTCCCGCATTGATGGCCAGCGTCGCGCTGTTCTCGCCGACGAAAGTGCCGTTGCCCTGGATCGAGAAACGCCCCTGCCACGCCGGCGGCAGGACCGTGAAGGGGCCGCCCGTCGGTACCACGCCGAGCGGCTGGCCGAGGAAGTCGTTGCTGGCGTGCGCGGTGACGTCGCTCAGGAATATGATGTCGTTGACCGAGATATTGGCCGCCGTGTTGTTGGCCGGCGTCTCGTTCATTGCGCCCGCGGTGACGTTATAGCCCGCGGACAGGACGATCGAACCGTTCGACACCGTCGCCGACGATGCGTCGTCATAGCCGACCTGTCCCGACACCAGCATCGTGACGGCGTCATTCTTGGGAATCGCCACCATATAGACGCGGTGCGCGAGCACGCCCGTCTGTTCGGGGCCTGTCGTGACGCCGCCGTGGGTGATGACATTGCCGCCGTTCGCGCCGGTGGTCACGTTGATGTCGAACAGGCCGTTGGCGGCGTTGATCGTGATATCCGCGACTTCCGCCGCGACATAGGCGGCCGATCCGTTGACGTTGACGATGCCGTTCTGGACGACGCGCGGCGCGACGAGCGCGACATAGCTGCCGCCCGCGACGCCGTTGTCGGCACCGATGAAGGCGTTGTTCGCCACCGTCACCGTCGCATTGCTGTTCGGCGCGCCGCGGAAGCGGATCGTGCCGCCGGGGGCGAGGCCGCCGGTCGTGTCGATGTCGTTGGTCGTCAAGACGAGGCTGCCGACGTTGATCGCCGCGCTCGAGTTGATCAGGATGCCGCCCGCGTTGTAGAACCAGATGTTGCCGCCTTGCGCGTCGGGGACGCCCGCCGCGGTGCGGAAGCTCTGCACCGTGCCGCTGAGCGCGATCGTGTCGCTGATCGAAGTCCCCGTGCCCGAAACGAAGCGGTTGAGGACCGTGTAGCCGCCGAGCCCGCCGCGGAATTCCAGCGTATTGCCGACCGGCAGGAAGTCGATGACCCCGTCGGTCGGCGTCCCCGAAGGGGTCCAGTTGACGATCGCCTCGTTGGTGGTGATCGTGACCGTCGTCTTGTTTGCGGAATCGGTGATCGAGCCGCCGACGCCGCCGGTCGTGATCACCCCCGTCCCGACCACGCCCTGCGCCATCGCGGGGCCGCCATAGGCCAGGGCGACCAGCCCGGCGGTGATCGCGCAGCTCTCGAGCAGGCGCCGTTTCCCTTTGCGGGCGGGCGAGAGGGCGGGGTGGGCACGCATGGCGGTCGTCCTTGATGCAATGGTCATGGTCAGCGCGCCTTCACGCCGAACTGGCTTGTGAACGAAATCAGCAGCCGCGGATCGGGTCTTTCGGTCAGGAAGCCGCCGCGGTTGAGCGGGACGGCCAGCGCGACGTCGAGCCGTGCCCGGTCGCCCCACGCGACGCGCATCCCGCCGCCGGCCGAATAGAGTTTTTGCGGATTGAGGCCGTTGAAGGCGCTGTCAGTGTTCCACACCCACGCCGCGTCGAAGAAGGCGAAGGGCTGGAAGGCGAAGGCCTTGCGGTTCGCGGGGACGAACGAGCCGTAGCGAGCCTCGGCCGAGACCGCGACGCCCTTGTCGCCGATGATCGTGCCGGGGTCGAAACCGCGCCCGACGGTGAAGTTGCCGCCCGAAAACTCCTCATAGGCGACGAGCGGGTCGCTCGCCCATTGCGCGCGCGGCGCGAGCGACAGCGTGAACAATTTTGTCGGGCGCCATTCGGCCTGCGCATTGGCGCGGACCAGGAAGGCGTCGGGTTTCGCCTCGATCCGTGTCAGCGGCACCGCGCCGGGCAGGAAGCAGGCCGCGCCGCCAGGGCCGCAGTCGTTGCTGGCACCGAGGAAATTGACGCCCTGCCGCGCCTCGACCGAGGCGCCGAGCGACCAGTGCGGTTCGGACGGGCTGTAGCCACGCTTGCCCGCGACCGAGGCGGGATCGATCCAGATGCCGTCGGCGCGCAGGTTGAAGACGCGGATGCGGTCGCGGTTCAGCGGCGTGCTGCCCAGTTTGATGTCCTGGTCGATGATGTCGAACCCGCCGCCGAGCGTGATGCGCCGCGCCTGCGTGAGGACCAGCGGATAGGAAGCGAACAGGCTGACGATCTGGGTGTTCGACCTGATGTTGAAGCCGGTGATGTCGGGGCGCGTCCAGGCATAGGTGTAGCTGGCGCCGAAACGCAGCCCTTCGCCGCCGACGCGGAATTCGTGCGCGAGTTGCAACACCTTCTGCTCGTCGAAATCGGGGGTCGAATAGAAGCTGACCGTGGTCATGTCGCCCATGCCGGTCAGGCCGGTGAAGCGCGCGCGGTTGATGCTGCCCCAACGGCCGACATCGCGCGATCCGTAATTCTGGGTACTGCCGTCGATCAGGATCGGGGTGCGCGTGACGGTCACCTCGCCAACAACCTCGCCGGGCACGGCGCCGGGGCGCAGCGTCAGCCGCGCGTCCATTCCGGGAATATCGCGCGCGAGCAGGAGATAGCGTTCGGCGTCGACGATGTTGAACACCGGCTGGTCATCGAGCCGTGACAGATAGCGCTGGAGCAGGCCTTCGTTGGCGCCGGCGTCGCCGCGCACCTCGACCCGGGTCAGCCGCGCCGACAATATATCGAGCTTGACGACGCCGTCGCTGATCGTTTGCGGCGGCACGCGGACCGCCGCCAGATAGCCTTTTGCGCGCAGCATCGTCGCGGCGCGGTCGCGAATGTCGCAGACGACCGAGACGGGCTGGTCCTGCCCGACCTTGTCCTGCCAGCTCGCGTCGAGCATCGACGTGTCGATCCCCTCGACCTCGGAAAAGCGGACGCTGCGCACGGTGACGCGGACATTGGCGAATTCGGGGTTGGCGAGCGGGCAGGGCGCGCGCTCGATGCCGTCGTCGGCGGTGACCACCTGTTCGCCCGGGGGGCTGGCGGGGGGCAGGGTCGGGCGCTGGATTTCTTCGCGCGTCGGGACCGAGGGGGCGATCTGTGCCTGCGCCGCGAACGATACCGACAGCGCCGCCAATCCCGCCGAACAGATCAGTGTCCGGCGACCCGTGCGCCGCGCCGCCCGCGCGACGCCGACGGACTCCATTACCCCCAAATCGATCATCACCACCCCTTGCGTACATATGCGCCGGCGGCTGCCGGGACGCACAAATTCATAAGGCTCTGCCGCCCATGCGACAGTACGAATTTTCGACCCAAGGAAAGGACTTACCGCATTTTGCGGCTGCTTTTCACACGCTTGTTACCAGATGGTCCAAAACGGTTCAATGCAAAGGCGATTCCGTTAACCACCCGCTGTCTCGGTTTCCGACATCGCATCGACGAGACGATTCAGCTGCGGGGTGCAGCCCTTGGCCATCAGCATGTCGACCGACCCTTCGACGGTGTCGGGCACGGTGCCCATCGCGGTAAAGCGGACGGTGACCGGCTTGGGCAGGCCGCCGCCCGACAGGCGATAGTCGACGCCATATTGCACCGGCAGCGTGTCGGTCGGCCATTTGCGGAAATTGGCGCCGTCGACGATGGCGACCGTCGCCTTCTTGCCGCCGCCTTCGATTTCGAGCGCAGTGTCGCCCTCCATGTTCGGGCGCCACAGCATCAGCGTCGCCGGATCGACGACGCAGAAGGTTCCCGCGTCGCGATAATCGAGCAGCCAGACGTTCGGCGCGCGGACGTTGACCGGGGCAGCCTCTTCGCCACCGCGCGAAAACCCACCGCGCGAGCGCATCGTCGGGCCGGTCGAAAGCATGCGCGTCACCGTCGCGCCCATCGACTGGTTCGCCTGGATCGTTGCGGTGGCGCCATAGGTGCCGGGCCCCGACAGCGTCCGGGTCTTGCCCGCCTGCATCAGCACGACCTTGTCGCCCGAGACGAGGGTCAGCTTGTCGGTCGATTTGAGCTTGGTCCCGCTCGGATATTTTCCGGCAGACGGCCCGGTCGAGCGGACCACCATCGACTGCGCGGAGGCGACGCCCGCGACGGCGATCGCAGCGATCGCGGCGGCGGCGGTCAGGCCGATGCGGCGCATCGAGAAGTCAGGAAAGGACATAGCTTTCTCCTTTTTGGGTCTCGTTCAGACGTTCTATCAGGAACATTATGGCTGGATCCTGACCGAACTCGCCGGCCAATGCTGTGGCGCAGGTCACATAGGCCTTTTTATTGCCTGCGGCGTGCGCCTCGACCAGCGCCGCGATGCGGGCGCGCTGCTCCTCGGAAAGATCGGGGCGCGGCGTGAGCACGTCGACCGGTTGCGCTCGCCCGCGCAACGTCACGCGCCCCATCGGGACCAGGTCGTCGCGACCGGCGCCCGCCGCCGCTTCGGACGAGATCAGCACCCGCGTCTTGAGGCTCTTGTTCGCCGATTCGAGGCGCGATGCGGTGTTCATGCTGTCGCCGAGCGCGGTGTACTGGATGCGGTCCTCGCCGCCGAAATTGCCGACGATCGCGTCGCCGACGTGCAGTCCGACACGGGTCATGCCGATCGGCGGCACGTCCTCGCCTGCCAGATCCTTGCGGAACTGTTCGCCCACCGCATGCATCGCAATCGCCGCTTTCGCCGCCTGCGGGCCATCGTCGGGGCGGCTGATCGGCGCGCCCCAGAAGGCGACAATCGCATCACCGACGAACTTGTCGATCGTCCCGCCATGGTCGAGCACGACGTCGGACAGCCGGTCGAGATATTCGTTGAGCAGCCGCGCGACGGTCTCCGGGGTCACCGCGTGGCTCAGCTTGGTGAAGCCTTCGAGGTCGGTGAACACGCAATAGATGTTGCGCCGCTCGCCGTGCAGCGAAAGCTGATCGGGATCGCGCATGATCTGCGCCGCGACGTCGGCGGGCAGATATTTGCCGAGCGCCGACTGGGCAAAGGCGCGCTGGCGCGACCCGATCGTGCGCGCGGCGGTGCCGACCGCGGCATAGCCGAGCAGCCAGCCCATCGCCCAGCCGAAGGCGGGAAGGGTGGTCGTGTCGACGCCATGCCCCTGCAGCCAGAAGGGGAAGGCGACAAAGAAAGCCATTTGCCCGAGGAAGGCCAGCGCCACCCAGCGCGCGCGCAGGTCGATCAGGCTGGTGAGCCCGCCCGCGAGCACGACGAGCACGGCGAGCGCCCACAGCGACGGGCCCGGCAGCGGGCGCGGCCAGTCCTTGTCGAGCTGTTGCGCGAGCATATGGGCGTGCACCTCCAGCCCGATCATCGTTTCATGCTGGCCGGTGATCGGGTCGGTAAAGCGGCTGAGCGGCGTATTGAACTGGTCGTTGTCGATGATGTTGCCGCCGATCAGCACATAGCGGCCCCGGATCATCTCCGAAAAGGCTGCGCGCGTCTCCGCATCCATCGGCGCGGCGAAGGTGTCGATCGGGATCTTGGAAAAAACGGGCTCCTCCGCACCTTTGGTCACGCGGGCGGGGACGAGGAAGCGGATATTGCCCTGATAGTTGGCGTGCGCCGGATCGACCGGCGCGAGCGCATTGGCCATCAGCGGTGGCAGATTCTTTGGCCGGTCGGGCCAGTTGCGGATCACGCCGTCGCTGTCGGTGCGAAACAACACGCTCGTCGGCTTCGTCCGGGCGGTGGTGACCTCGGCCAGATAGGCTTCGAGATATTTCTGCTGTTCATAAAAGATGGTGTTCGGGTTGCTCGCCTGCTCGGCATAGGCGAGCCAGGTCGGCGTCTTCATCGCGCGAAGCTGCGCCTTGAGCAACGGGTCGTCGGGACGCGGCGAATCGAAGACGATATCGATGCCGATCGCCTTCGGTCCCATCTGGTCGAGATTGGCGAGCGCATTGGCGAGATACGTGCGATCGAGCGGCGAGCGGATGCCGGTGTTGAACAGCGTCTCGTCGTCATAGGTGACCATGACGATGCGCTGGTCCTGCGCGACATGCGGCGCCATCACCATCGCGCGCGCATCGTAAAGGGCGCGCTCGGCGTCGCCGACGAGCGGCATGTCCCAGCTGAAGCGGGCGAATAATGTAGCGACAATCAGGAACAGGATCGTCGCGGCCATGCGCGAGGGGCCGAGCTGCATGACCAGCCGGCGGATGCGCTTGCGTAGCGATATGGTCTTGGGCAGCGCGTCGGGCGCCGCCGCGTCGATCGTCGTGGTCGCCATCAATTCAGCGGGCCGCGCGGCCCGCAGTCCCCCCATTTTGTGCCGTCGTCGTAGCCGTGTCGTGCAGCAGGGCCTGCCCGCCATCGCCGATGATCGCGAAGCCGGCCCAATAATAGGGATGCGACGTCTGCTTGTCGTCCATCAGCTTCATCTGCGTCGCCCACAGCGCGTCGGCGACGCTTTCCCCCTGCGGCGCGGCGAACAGGCCGCCGATGAGTCGCTTGGTCGCGTCGAAATCGTCGGGCGCGGGCCAGTGGCTGGCGATCACCGAACGCCCGCCCGCGCCGATGAAGCTGCGCACGAGCCCGTCGAGCGCGTTGCCGCCGCCGCTCGCCACGCCGGCCTCGCGCGTCGCGGCGACCGTCGCCGCGCCCGCGGTGTCGCAGGCCGAGAGGATGACGAGATCGGCGTTGATCTTGAGGTCGAAGATTTCCTGGAAGGTGAGCAGCCCGTCCGAATCCTGGTCGCCGAACGAGGTGACGAGCGCGGGCCGTGCGGGGCACGACGGACGCGGCGCGGTGACGAGGCCGTGGGTTGCGAAATGGATGATGCGATAATCGCCGAGGTCGCTGCGGTTCTTGACCGCCGTGTCGGTGAAGGCGCCGCCGGTGAGCAAGGTCGCGGCGTCGCGGTCCATCGTTCGCGTCGCGGTCACGAGTTCGTCGGCCGAAATCGGACGGCTCCACTGGCTGACGTCCCAATGGCATGTGTCGTCGACACCGCCGCCGATCCCGCCGCGCGTTCCGGTCGAAGGCAGGATGCCGCCCCTGACGGGTAGGTTTTCGCCGAGCCCGAAATATTCGCGCGCCGCGCTCGACGGTGGCGCCTGTCGCGCGTTGCGGAAGGCGAGTGCCGACACCGCCGTGCTCGGGCGCGTTGTCCGGCCCAGCCACGCGATGCGACGCATGTCGAAGGCGTCGGCGTTGGGATCGGCGACGCGCTGCTCATAGTCGGCGAGCCCGGCATCGGAGGTGATGAGCAGATTGATCGGCAGGCGCAGCATCGCGCCATCGGGCTCGAAGATCAGATGCGCTGTCGAGGGCAGCCGGTCGGCGGCGGGGGCGAAGAGTTGCGTATAGAGCTTGCGCGCGGTCGCCGCGTCGAAGGGATAGGTGACTCGCTTGCCATTCTCCACGATCGAGATGGTCGAACGGATCGTGTCGACGGCATTCTCGAGGCCCTGCGCGCTGATGTCGCTCTTCCAGAGCTGCGCGCTGTCGGGACCGATCAGCATCGCATAGACCGCATCGCCGACGACAAGCATCTTCAGATAGGCCTCGTCGGGGCGCAATACCTGCTGCAGTTCGGCGAGGTCGAGCTTGCCTGGCGCGACGACGCGATATTGCGGGAAGGCCGAGAGCTTGGTGATCGTTTCCGACTGCTGGAACGAGAGATTGTCGAGCTGCGTCTTGATGTCGGCGCGCAGCGCGTTGATCTCGGGCGTCGCGGGCATTTGCCCGAGCCGCGCATCCTCAATCCGCGCGCGTTCGATATCGCGGTTGAGCGTGGTCGCCTGCCGGAACAGCCGTGCGCCGTCGCTGCTGCCGCTCGAAAGCTCGCGCGCGAGTACCGCTTGCGTGTCGGCGACGCCGGGGCGCACCTGAAGCTGGCTGGCGACGAAGAAGTCGCTGGCGGCCTTCGGATCGGTCGCGGCGCGCGCGGCGAGCAGCCGGTAATAGGGCGCCATCATGTTCGCCATGCCGGTGGTCGAACGCTGCGACCCGGCGAGCGCGGTCACGACGCCCTGATAGATGCCGAGCGCCTTGTCGTCCTGACCGTGCCGCGTGAGGAAAGCGGCATAGCGCGCCTGCGCCGAAGCGAGCGCGTTGGTTTCGGGATATTCGACCGCGAGCGCGTTGATCGATTCCTGGAATCGTGCATCGGCGGTGGCGTTGTCGCCGAGCGCTTCCTCGGCAAGCGCGAGCTCGCCGAGCATTTGCGACCGCAGCCGGATGATCGAGGTCACGCGGCCTTCGCGCACCGCGATCGCGTCGGTCAGCCCCTTGAGCTGCGCGCTCTTCGCGGCCCCGGCATTCCCGCGCAGCCGTTCGACCGTCCCGAGCAGATGGGTCGCCTGCGCGTCGATGATCTGCGCGCGTTCGATAGGGGTCAGCCGCTCGCGGTCGCTTGCCTGGCGCACCGCGCGCGCATTCGCACCGCTGTTGATTCCCGCCGCAATTTCCGGGGTCAGCGTGACCGCGCCGCCATCGACCTTCACCGCGTCGGTGAGCGGCGGGATCGGCGTCTGCAGGATGGCGGCCGCACCGTCATAGTCGCGCTGGTTGAGCGCATGGATGGCGCGGAAATTGCGACGGAGGCGAAGCTGGACCGGGTCGCTGGTCGGGATCATCTCGACCTCGCCGAACAGCCGGTCGGCCTCGGCAAACTCGCCGAGGTTCGAGCGCTGGAGCGCGCGATTCAGGGTGAATTCGGTCGGGTCGATGTCGGCCGCGGCCTGGTCGTCGAGCGCGCGCCGCGACAGGGCCTCGAAGAATTCGGCGGCCTCGGCATAGTCGCCGCTGTGGTTGCGGCGATATCCCTCGGCCAGCGCCTTGTCGACGTCGATCGTCCCGGCGAGCGTGCGGGCGAAGCCGTCATTGCCGCCGACCGAGGTGGTCGCAACCTTGATCTGGCCGGGGACGACGCGTTTCTCGCGGATCGACGCGAGCGCGATCCTGAGCGCGTCGTCATAGGCGGTGAAGCCCTCGACGGCATAAGCGGTGTCGCCGTCGGCCTCGACGCGCGTCGTCCAGCCGATGTCGCTGTCCTTCACGGTACAAGCGTCGCCGATGCAGCTGATCGTAGCCGAGCGGCCGGCATCGATCCGCGCGCGCGCCTCTTCGGGGCTCGCGCGCAGCATGCGGACATAGCCGATTGGCTGGCTGGCGTCGCGGCAGACGATCAGCCAGGCGCGGTCGAACATGCCCTTGATCACCGAATCGCGGACGGTGGCCTGCACCTCGCAGAGCGATCCGCCCTGGTCGCCGATCGAAAAACTGTCGCGAAGCGTCGGGTCGCCGGCCTGTGCCAGCGCCGTGCCCGGCGCTGCCAGCGCCAGCGCCGTCACCAGCGACAGAAATTGCGGACGTCGAGCGGTCATCGCCAAATCCCCCAAACCCAAGCCTGAAGGCGCCGTGACCGCGATATCGGCGGCAAGGCGCAGTCTTTAATGCTGCGGTACGACCCATCCCGTCGGCGCGGACCCTAAACCCATCATCTGAAAAAGGGAAGTGATCTGCGGCACTGCGCCTTGCGCGCCTTGGCACAGCGACCTATCTGGATGGTGAAACGCAATTTCCGGCGAGGACAAAGATGAGCGCATTCGACGATCGTGAACGGGCATTCGAGGCGAAGTTCGCCCGCGACCAGGACGCGCTGTTCCGCATCACCGCGCGCCGTAACCGCCTCGTCGGCGAATGGGCGGCCGAACGCATGGGCCTGACCCCCGAGGAAACCGATGCCTATGCCAAGGCGGTCGTGCAGGCGGATTTCGAGGAAGCGGGCGATGAGGACGTCATCCGCAAGCTCGCGGGCGACCTGACCGGGGCCGGCGTCGAGATCAGCGATGCGGAAATCCGCTCGGTGCTCAACGACAAGACCGCCGAGGCGCGCCGCCAGTTCATGGACAGCCAGAACTGAGGCGGTCGTCATGGGTATGCGCGAGGATGATCTGAAGGCGATGATCGAGGCGGCGTTTCCCGATGCCATGGTCTCGATAACCGATCTGGCGGGCGACAACGACCATTATGCGGCGCATGTGGTCAGCGAATCGTTTCGCGGGCTGACTCGCGTTGCCCAGCACAAGGCGGTCTATGCCGCGCTCGGCGGGCGCATGGGCGGCGAACTTCATGCCTTGCAATTGACGACCGGCGTTCCTTCATAGGGGTAAGACGCAATTTTTTCGGCGCGACGCGCCACCGGAGATATTCAAATGAGCGATCCTGCCATCCACGACCGTATTTCGAAGCTGGTCGCCGATCATCCCGTGCTGCTGTTCATGAAGGGGACGCCGCTGTTCCCGCAGTGCGGCTTTTCCTCGCGCGCGATTGCGATGCTCGACCGCCTCGGTATCGAATATGACACTGTCGACGTGCTGCAGGACATGGAAATCCGTCAGGGAATCAAGGAATTCTCCGACTGGCCGACGATCCCCCAGCTCTATGTGAAGGGCGAATTCGTCGGCGGCTCCGACATCATGATGGAAATGTGGGAAGCCGGCGAGCTTCACCAGCTGATGGACGGTGTTCCGACGCGGGCGGAATAGGTCCGGTTGATATGCGATGTTTTCAGGGGCGGCCTTGGGCCGCCCTTTTCTTGTGCGCCATGTCTGTTTTGGGGTGGAGAGCGGATGTATCAGCGTCGCCCCCGCGCATGCGGGGGCCGCTAGCCGCCTATTCCTGCGCGGCCGCGTAAACCGACAGCGGCCTCCGCCTGCGCGGGGGCGACGGCTTATTTCGGTTGGTTGCAGTCATAATGTGCACCCCGGCGAAAGCCGGGGCCCAGGGAGTTAGAGAGCTAGCGTCGCGTTGTGCCGCTCTGGACCCCGGCTTTCGCCGGGGTGCACAATGGCGGCCTTCTGTCGAAGCCGGCCGCCTCCTACATGTCCTGGACCGCATCGAGCGACGCTGTGATCGCGGCCCAGACCGCCGCCAGCTCGTCCGGCGCGATACAATAGGGCGGCATCACATACACGCTGTTGCCGAGCGGGCGGAGGAGGACGCCGTGGTCGCGATAGAAGGCGATCAGGCGCGGCGCGAGGGCCGACAGATAGCCTCCGTCGGATACGACGATGTCAAGCGCGGCGATGGTGCCGAGGCGTCGCGGGCTCGCGACGCGCGGGTCGTGGCTGAGCAGCGAGAGATGGGCCGCCTGCGCTTCGGCCAGCTTGTCGATACGCTGTTGCACGGGCTCGTCGCGCCAGATCGCGAGGTTCGCGTTCGCCGCCGCGCAGGCGATCGGGTTCGCGGTGTAGCTCGACGAATGATAGAAGGTTTTCGCGCGGTCGGTCGAATAATGGGCTTCGAAGATCGGCTCGATGCAGAGCGTCACCGCGAGCGGCAGGCTGCCGCCGGTCAGTCCTTTGGACAGGCAGACGATATCGGGGATCACGCCCGCAGAATCGCAGGCGAAGCGCGTCCCGGTGCGGCCCCAGCCGGTCATGACCTCGTCGGCGATGAACAGGACACCGTGGCGCGCGCAGATGGCACGCATTTCGGCGAGCACCCATGCGGGGTAGATGAGCATGCCGCCGGCGCCGAGGATGAGCGGTTCGACGATGAAGGCGGCTGGTTCGGTTGCGCACGCGGCTTCGAGCGCGTCGAGCGTGGCTTGCTCCATCCCTTCGTGCGGGAAGGGGATGGTGCCCACATCGAACAGCAGCGGCTGCCAGGCACGGTTGTAAACGCCGCGCTCGCCGACCGACATCGTGCCGATCGTGTCGCCATGATAGCTATGCTCGAGGACGAGGATGCGGCTGCGCGGCTCGCCGATATTGTACCAATAGCCAAGCGCCATCTTGAGCGCGACCTCGACGCTGGTCGAGCCCGAGTCCGAGAAGAAGACGCGCGTGAGCGGGTCGGGGGTGATGCGGATCAGCTCGGCGGCGAGTGTTTCGGCGGGCTCGTGCGTCCAGCCGGCGAAGATGAGCTGGTCGAGCCTTTCGGACTGGTCGCGGATCGCCGCCATGATGCGCGGGTGCGCATGGCCGTGGGTGGTGACCCACCAAGACGAGATGGCGTCGATCCAGTGATTGCCCTCGGCGTCGTAGAGGCGCGCACCCTCGCCGCGCGCGATGAGCGGGATCGGACCGCCGAGGCCGTGCTGGGTGAAGGGGTGCCAGATGGGGGAGGTCATGCGAAATCGGCGCGGTCGAAATGGGCGGTAAAGGCTTGGGCCAAGGTCTCGGGCGTGAGGGGATCGAGGAACGGCAGGCGGCCGAGGCGCCGGATGCCGCCGATATCGGCGATGATCGCTTCGCTGTCGTCCATCGCGTCGCCGAGGAAGACGAGACCGTGGATCGGGACGCCGCGGCTTTTCAGCGCCTCGATCGTCAGCAGACTGTGGTTGATCGTGCCGAGGCTGGTGCGCGCGCAGACGATCACCGGGATCTGCCAGCGCGCGAAGAGGTCGGCGTAGAGCAGCCGGCGCGTGACGGGGACGAGCGCGCCGCCCGCGCCTTCGACGATCACCGGGCCTTCGGGCGGCGTAAGTGCCTCGGCGTCGATGGTGACGCCGTCGATCTCGGCCGCGAGATGCGGCGAGGCGGGGGTGACGAGGCGATAGGCTTCGGGGAGGACAGCGACGTCCGCGAGGCGCGCGACGGCCTCGCTGTCGGTCTCGTCCTCGAGGCCCGACTGGATCGGCTTCCAATAGGGCGTGCGCATCGCGCCCGCGAGCGCGGCCGAAAAGACGGTCTTGCCGATGCCGGTGTCGGTGCCGGTGATGACGAAGCGGGTCATGCCGCGGCCATAGCGGCCGACAGGCTCTCCGTCATCGCATCGATTTCGCGCTCGCCGACGTTCAGTGTGATGGCGATGCGCAGCCGCGCGGTGCCGTGCGGGACGGTCGGCGGGCGGATGCCGCGGATGTCGAAGCCATCGGCCTGGAGCGCGGCGGCGATGCGCATCGTGCGGGCGTTGTCGCCGATCACGACGGGAATGATCTGGCTTCCGCTTGCGGGAAGCCCGAGCGCGGCGAGCCGCGTTTCGGCGCGGCGGATGAGGCCATGCAAGCGGCCCTGTCGCTCGGGCTCGTTCGCGACGATCTCGAGCGCCTGGCGCACCAGCCATGCCATCAGCGGCGAGGGAGCGGTCGAGAAGATGAAGGGGCGGCCGCGGTTGACGATGAAGTCGCGGACGATCGCCGGCGCGCAGACCAGCGCGCCTTCGCAGCCCAGCGCCTTGCCGCAGGTGTGCAGCGTGATGAGGTTGTCGCGGCCCGTAAGATCGTGCGCGAGGCCCTGTCCGGCGGGGCCATAGACGCCGGTCGCATGGGCTTCGTCGATGACCAGAACGCCGTCGTGGCGATCGGCGACCGCAGCGAGATCGGCGAGCGGCGCGCGGTCGCCATCCATCGAATAGAGACTCTCGGCCGCGATCCACGGCGTACCGCCGCCGCCGCCCGCGCGCCAGCGCTTGATGATGTCGTCGAACGCCTGCGCATCATTGTGCCGTGCCTCGACATGCCCGGCGCGGCCGAGCTTCATCCCGTCGTGCGCGCTCGCGTGGATGAGTTCGTCGTGGACGATCAGGTCGCCGCGCTGCGGCAGCGTCGAAAAGATCGCGGCATTGGCCGCGAAGCCGGTCGGGAAATAGAGCGCGGCCTCGCTGCCATAGTGGCGCGCGGCGTGCGCCTCGAGCGCCTCATGCTCGTCATGATTGCCGCGGAGCAGGCGCGACCCGCCCGAGCCGGCGGGAAGGCCGCGTTGCAGGCCCTGCGCGACCGCCTCATTGAGGGCGTAGGAACCGGCGAGGCCGAGATAGTCGTTCGAGGCGAAATCGAGCCCGGTGCGCGGCGCTAGCATGCGGCGGCGGTCGTCGGCGGCGAGCGCTTCGAGGTCGGCGCGGTGGGCGGTGAAGATATTCGCCATTTTGCCTCTTATGTCCGAGACCGTGGTCGTCAGCGGTGGCAGCCCGCAGGGCTGACGGAGGGGCTCGTAGCGTAACCTTTGCTGGCCCCTCCACCACGTCCTTCGGACGCGGTCCCCCTCCCCATGGCTGCGCCACGGGGAGGATCCTGATCAGTTCTTCGTCTTGTCGACGAGCTGGTTCTTCGCGATCCACGGCATCATCGCACGCAGCTCGCCACCGACCTGTTCGATCGGGTGCGCGGCGGCGGCCTTGCGGCTCGCCTTCAGCTCCGGCTGGCCGGCCTGGTTGTCGAGCACGAAGTCCTTCACGAAGCGGCCCGACTGGATGTCGGCGAGGACGCGCTTCATTTCCTTCTTCGTTTCCTCGGTGATGATGCGCGGACCCGTTTTGATGTCGCCATATTCGGCGGTGTTCGAGATCGAATAGCGCATGTTGGCGATGCCGCCTTCATAGAGGAGGTCGACGATCAGCTTGGTTTCGTGGAGGCATTCGAAATAGGCCATTTCGGGGGCGTAGCCCGCCTCGACCAGCGTTTCGAATCCGGCCTGGATGAGGTGGGTGATGCCGCCGCAGAGCACCGCCTGTTCGCCGAACAGGTCGGTTTCGCACTCTTCCTTGAAGGTCGTCTCGATGATGCCGCTGCGGCCGCCACCCACTGCGGACGCATAAGAGAGGGCGAGCGCCTTGGCGTGGCCGTTGCCGCTGTTGCCGTTCGCTTCCTGCGCGACGGCGATCAGGCAGGGGACGCCGCCGCCCTTCTGATATTCGCTGCGCACGGTGTGGCCGGGGCCCTTGGGCGCGACCATGAAGACGTCGATGTCGGGGCGTGCCTCGATCAGGCCGAAGTGGATGTTGAGGCCGTGCGCGAAGGCGAGCGCGGCGCCGGGCTTCATGTTCGGGCCGATGTCGTCGGCGTAGATCTTCGCCTGATGCTCGTCGGGGGCGGCGATCATGATCACGTCGGCCCACTCGGCGGCTTCCTTGTTCGACAGCACCTTGAAGCCGGCGGCTTCGGCCTTCTTGGCGGTCGCCGAGCCGGGGCGGAGCGCGATCGCGACTTCACGCACGCCGCTGTCGCGCATGTTCTGCGCGTGGGCGTGGCCCTGGCTGCCGTAGCCGACGACGGCGACCTTCTTGCCCTTGATCAGATCCTGGTCGGCGTCGCGATCGTAATAAACCTGCATGTCATTCTTCCCCATAGTGTGCCCCCGCGAAGGCGGGGACCCATTTGACGTTGACTGGACCCCCGCCTTCGCGGGGAATACGAAAGTGAAACTAGAGCGCCTCCGACCCGCGGCCGATGGCGACGACGCCGGTGCGGCCGACCTCGACCAGCCCGCATTCGCGCATCAGTGCGATGAAGCGGTCGACCTTGTCGCTCGTCCCGGTGATTTCGAAGATGAAGCTCGACAGCGTGGTGTCGACGACCTTGGCGCGGAAGACGTCGGCCATGCGCAACGCCTCGATGCGCTTGTCGCCGGTGCCCGCGACCTTCACGAGCGCGATCTCGCGTTCGACATGCGCGCCCTGGTCGGTGAGGTCGGTGACCGAATGGACGGGGACGAGCCGGTCGAGCTGGGCGATGATCTGGTCGATCACCGCGGGCGGACCCGAGGTGACGATGGTGATCCGCGACAGCGCATGGTCTGCGCTGATGTCCGCGACAGTCAGGCTTTCGATATTATAGCCGCGCGCCGAGAACAGCCCGGTGATCTTGGCGAGAATGCCCGCTTCGTTGTCGACGGTGACCGCGAGCACATGGCGCTCGCCCGCTTCTGTTTTGATTTTCATGGGCTTAGACCAGTGCCTTGGCTTCGTCGTCCATCGTTCCGACGATGTCGTTCGGCTGGAGGATCATGTCGGTGTGCGCGGCGCCCGAGGGGATCATCGGGAAGCAGTTCGCGAGCTGCGCGACGCGGCAGTCGACGATCACCGGTCCCGGTGTGTCGATCATCGTGCGGATGCCGTCCTCGAGCTGACCGAGCGTGTCGATGCGGATGCCCGTCCAGCCATAAGCGTCGGCCAGCTTCACAAAGTCGGGAAGGCTGTCCGAATAGCTGTTCGAATAGCGGCTTTCATAGGTCAGTTCCTGCCATTGGCGGACCATCCCCATCCACTCGTTGTTGAGAATGAAGATCTTCACCGGCAGGCGGTACTGGCTGACCGTGCCCATTTCCTGGATGTTCATCTGCAGGCTGGCTTCGCCCGCGATGCAGATGACGAGGCGGTTCGGGTGCGCGATCTGCGCGCCGACGGCGGCGGGGAAGCCATAGCCCATCGTGCCGAGCCCGCCGCTGGTGAGCCAGCGGTTGGGCGCCGCGAACCCGAAATGCTGCGCCGCCCACATCTGGTGCTGGCCGACTTCGGTCGTGATGATCGGGTCGCGGCCGCGCGTCGCGTCGAACAGCGCCTTCACCGCGCGCTGAGGCATGATCTCGGCGCCGGCGTCCTTCTTTTCGGGAAAGTCGAGGCAGCGCGTCGCGCGCCAGCCGTCGATGCGGCGCCACCATTCGCCATAGTCGCGCGCCGACAGGCCCCTGTCGGTCCAGCCGGCGACCAGCGCGTCGAGCGCGCGGCCGGCGTCGCCGACGATCGCGAGATCGACGGGGACGATCTTGTTGATCGAGCTGCGGTCGATGTCGATGTGGATCTTCTTCGCTTCGGGCGCGAAGGCGTCGAGGCGGCCCGTGACGCGGTCGTCGAAGCGCGCGCCGACCGCGATGATCAGGTCGGCGCGGTTCATCGCCATGTTCGATTCATAGGTGCCGTGCATGCCGAGCATGCCGAGCCACTTCGGATCGTCGGCGGGAAAGGCGCCGAGGCCCATGAGGGTCGAAGTGATCGGCGCGCCGGTCAGCGACACGAGTTGGCGCAGCGCCGCGCTGGCGTCGGGGCCGGCATTGATCACGCCGCCGCCGGTGTAGAAGACCGGGCGCTCGGCCGCGGCGATCAGGTCGATCGCGGCCGCGATCGCATCGGCGTCCGGCTCGATCTGCGGGCGATAGCTGTTGTGCTGGATGATCTCGGGCACCGTATAGGTGCCGGTCGCGACCTGCACATTCTTCGGAATGTCGATCACCACCGGCCCGGGCCGGCCGTGGGTGGCGATATGAAAGGCCTCGTGCATGATCGGCCCCAGACGGTCGGGGTCCATCACGAGATAATTGTGCTTGGTGCAGTGGCGCGTGATTCCGACCGTGTCGCATTCCTGAAAGGCATCGGTGCCGATCAGCGTCGTCGGGACCTGGCCCGTGAGCACGATCATCGGAATCGAATCCATCAGCGCGTCGGTGATGCCGGTGACGGCATTGGTCGCGCCGGGGCCCGAGGTGACGAGCACGACGCCGGGCTTGCCGGTCGAACGTGCATAGCCCTCCGCCGCGTGGGTCGCCGCCTGTTCGTGGCGGACGAGGATGTGCTTGATCGTCGGGTGCTTGTAGAGCGCGTCATAGATCGGAAGGACCGCGCCGCCCGGATAGCCGAACACCGTATCGACCCCAAGGTCGACCAGCGCCTGAACCACCATGTCGGCACCACTCATTTCCGTCACGACGAAACTCCTTTCTCAATGCCCGCAAACCCGGGAATCCGCACGTTGTGCGTTGCAGCAGGTCGGCGGGCAATAGGTGTATGATTCTATCCTGTCAACAGCTTATCACGTAATTTAATTGCGAAAATATTGATTGAATAATTGTTTAATAACTCTCTGTGGCGCATCCAATCGGCGGGCAATTGGTGGCGGAACCACGTATATTGGCGCTTGGCGTACTGGCGGGTCGCCGCCTGCGTCCGCTCGAGCGCCTCGGCGCGGCTGATCTCTCCGCGAAGATAAGCGGCGATCTGGGGGACGCCGATCGCGCGCATCACCGGCAGGGCGGGATCGAGATTGCGGCGCAGCAGCGCCTCGACCTCTTCGATGGCTCCGCCGTCGAACATCTGCACCAGCCGCGTGTCGCAGCGGTCACGCAGCCAGTCGCGCGGAGGGAGCAGGATCAACGGGGCGAGCGCGATGTTCCCGGCGATGCCGCCCTCGCGCGTCTCCTGCCATTGGCCGAGCGTGCGGCCGGTCGAGCGGACGACCTCGAGCGCGCGGGCAACGCGGGTGGTGTCGGCCGGATTGAGGCGCGCCGCGGCCTCGGGATCGGCTTTGGCCAGCGCGGCATGGGCCTCAGCAACGGGCAGCGCGCGCACGGCATCGCGGATATCGGGGTCGATCTTGGGCACCGGCGCAATTCCGTAAAGCAGGGTACGCAGGTAAAGTCCCGTGCCGCCGACGAGAACCGGAACCTTCCCGGCCGCATGGGCGTGGGAAATGACGCCGCGCGCCTCGTCGGACCAGCGCGCGGCATTATGCGCTTCGGCGCCGTCGACATGGCCGAAGAGGCGGTGGGGCACACCCGCCATTTCCTCGTCCGACGGACGCGCCGAAAGGATGGCGAGGTCGGCATAGACCTGGCTCGCGTCGGCATTGACGACCAGCGCGTCGGCGCCCGTCCCGGACAGGGATTTTGCGAGCGCTACCGCCAAAGCGCTCTTGCCGCTCGCGGTCGGTCCGGCGATAAGCGCGACGGGCGGCAGGCCCGCGCGAACGAAAGAGACAGAAGGAGAAGCCATGTTCGTAGCCACGCTGATAGCAGCCGGAAAGCTGACCGACGAGGTGGTTCGCGAGGCGATCGACCGGCTCGACATGACGGGACACGACGTGGGGGCGCCGCACTGGCTCGACGAGCATGACGCGGCGGACATCTATTTCCAGGGCAGCCTGGTCAGTGCGCGGAGCGAATTGGCCAAGATGGACCATGGTGCGCTCGACGTGGTCGTGCAGCCGATGGGCGACCGCACCAAGAAGCTGATCATCGCCGACATGGATTCGACGATGATCACGGTCGAATGCATCGACGAACTCGCCGACTATGCGGGATTGAAGGATCAGGTTGCGGCGATCACGAAGCGCGCGATGACGGGCGAACTCGATTTCCGCGCCGCGCTGGAGGAGCGCGTCGTGCTGCTTGGCGGCATATCCGAGGGTGTGTTGGCCGAATGCCGGTACGAGCGGGTCAAGCTGACCCGCGGGGCGCGCACGCTTGTCCAGACGATGAAGGCGCATGGCGCGCATTCGGTGCTGGTCACCGGCGGCTTTACCGCCTTTGCCGGGCCGGTCGGCGAGGCGATCGGCTTCGACAAGGTGGTCGCGAACGAACTGGTGATCAAGGACGGGATGTTGACCGGGAAGGTCGCCGAGCCGATCGTCGACAAGGATGCGAAGCTCGCGACGCTGACGGCCGAAGCGGCGAAGCTCGGCCTGCCGCTGGCCGCGACGCTGGCGGTCGGAGACGGCGCGAACGACATTCCGATGATCACCAGCGCGGGTCTCGGCATCGGATACCACCCGCACCCCGCGGCCGAGGAAGCCGCCGATGCGGCGATCCGCCACCATGACCTGACCGCGCTGCTGTGGGCGCAGGGCTATCCGCGCCGGAGCTGGGTGCTGGGTTAAGAGGCGGCGAGGCCGGTCAGGCCTTTTCGCCGAACAATTCGCGTTCGGATTCCTCCAGCGCCTCGAAATAGCGGCGGCGCGCGTGGCGTTCGCCGACGACGCCGATGACATGGTCGCGGTCATCGAGCACGGCGAGTTCGTCGGCCGCGGCTTCGTCGAAAAGCGTCAGGATCGACCGTATGTCCATCGCCGGCCGCAGCGCGACGCCGGGATGCGTCGCCAGCGCCGCGACCGACGAGGCGGGGTCAAGATCGGGGTGGAAGGCCGCGGCGGTCGGGACGATCCCCCGATAGGTGCCGTCGGCGTCGAGCAGGATCGCCTTTGCGGTCTTGCCGAGCGGCACGGCCGCGCGGAACGCGCCAACCGACATCGACCGATCCACCGAGACCCAGTCGGTCCGCATGATCCGCCCGGCGGTCATCGTCGTCAGGCGGCCGATATCGCGCGGGCTGCGGATCTTCGAACCGCGCAGGTGCAGGCGCCAAGTCGAGAAGGAATAGCCGAAGATCTCGCGCGTGAGCGCACTCGACACCAGCGTCGCGGCCAGCACCACGCCCATCAGCGCGAAGTCGTGCGTCGTTTCGAGCATCAGCACCGCCAGCGTCATCGGCCCGCCGACGATCGACACGCTGAGCGCCGCCATCCCGACGAGCGCCGCGTCGTTGGGGTCGACCGTCAGGCCGAGCGGGATGAGATTGACCAGTCCCGCGAAAAGCTGGCCCATCAGCGAACCGAGGAACAGCGAGGCGAAGAACAGCCCGCCGCGAAAGCCGAAGCTGAGCGAGATGACCGATGCCGCGATCTTGAGCAGCAGGACCGCCGCAAGAAAGGTAAGCGCCGGACGCAGCGCAAGGTCGAGATGCAGCGCCCCGTGCCCCGCCGACAGGGTCTGCGGCGACAGGAGCGCAAGCGGGATGAGAACAAAGCCGCCGACCACGGGTTTCCACCCGGCGATCCTTTGCCACGCGCCCACGCGAAGCTCGGTGAAGGCAACGACCCGCATGATCACCATGCCGACGATGGCGCACAGCGCGCCGAGCAGCACATAGAGGAGATAGTCGGGCAGGGCGAAGTCGCGGGTGGTGGCCGTCGCGATCAGGTAGGGCTGTGCGCCGAGCAGCCGGGTGACCGATACCGCCGACAGCGACGCCGCCATGACCGGAGCGATCGCAGCAGGGGTGTAGTTGCCGATGACAATTTCGAACGCATAAAAGGCGCCCGTCAGCGGTGCGCCGAAGGCGGCGCCGATCGCGCCGCCCGCGCCGGCACCGACCAGCGTGCGCAGGTCGTTGCGGCGGAGCTGGAACCACCAGCCGAGCTGCGAAGCGACCCCGCCGCCCATCTGTGCATAGGCCGCCTCCAGCCCGACCGATGCCCCGGCGCCGTTCGAGATGACGGTCTGCGACGCGATGACCAGATTGTCGGTGAATGGGATGCGCCCGCCGTGGAGGGCGTTGGCCTCGACCACGTCGACCGGCACGCGCGCGCGCCGGCCGAGGCCGCGCGCAAGCAGGACGAGCAGCAGGCCGCCGGCGGGCAGGGCGAGCAGCTTCCATGGATGGTGGATGCTGCCGAGCGCGCTGAGCCGGTTGATGGTGACGCCGTAAAGCAGTTGCTGCAGCCCATGGGCGATCGCTTGCAGCATATTGGTAAGCGCGCCGGCTGCAAGCCCGGCGACCGCGGCGAGGAGGATGAACGCGGCCTCGCTTTCGCGCAGGCGGCGGCGCTGGCGTGCGACGGCGAGGATCAGCGAGAATTTGCGCAAACGGGCCACGCGGGCTCCAAGCGCCTGCCGGCGATGGAGGTCAAGCCCTTTCGACGGCAAACTCGCCGGTTGCGTCGGCTTCGCCGGCGAGCAACCGACCGAATTGTGCCATCGCATCGCTTTCGGGCTTGAGCCAGTAGCGACCGAAGTCGATTCCAGTCGCGAAGGGCCGAACGAACGCCTCGGTATCGAGTTCGCGCATGAACATTGCGGCGGGGACAAGCGCGACGGCGATGTCCTTGCGGTCGAGCGCGAGCGGACGAACGCGCGCCCGAATGAAGCCTATTTGGAAACGACTATGCACGCCTGGCCGCCCTTGCGGACGGTGGCGCAAAGATTTTCCGCATCGCCCTTGCTGGCGAAGCCGCCGGCCTGCAGGCGAGTGACCGTTCCCGCCTTCACATAACTCGGCTGGCGCGCGGCGAGGGCCGGATATTTCTTCTCGAGCGAGGTCCAGAGGCTGCGGGCGTTGGCTTCGACGCCGAAGGCACCGAACTGGGCGCGCCACGGGCTCGAGCCATTGTGGACGGTCACCGACTTTGCCGCCTGCGGAGCGGGCTTGGCCGCAGTGGGGGCCGGCTTCGGCGCCGTCGATGCGATCTTGACCGGTTCGCCCTTTGCGACCGCAGCCGCGGTCGTGGCTTCGTTCGCTGCATTGGCGGCTGCGACGGCGGCCGGGGTCGACAGGGCCGGGGCGGGCTTCGACACGGCCGGAACCGGCTTCGCGGTCGGCGCGACAACCGGCGGCGGGGTGTAGCTGGTGCCGGGCGTCGACGCGGGCAGACTCGCGGTCTTGACCGGCGAAGGTGCGGGCGGTGCCGGTGTCGGGGCGGCCGCACTCACGGCGGCGAGGCGCGTGCGCGCTTCGTCCTTTTCGATCTGCGGCAGCATCGCGAGCCCCGCCTGTCGCTGTTCGAGCGGGATCAGGCTGTCGAGCTGGGCAAGGCGCGCGGATGCGATCGTCAGGCCCGCATCGCTCGCGCGCTTGGTGAGCGCATAGGCGCGCGGCCAGTCCTTCGTCGCATAGTCGCCGTTGAACATCGCGGTGCCGAGGACATATTGCGCGCGCGGCTCCCCGCGATCGGCCGACGCCTTGATATAGGGCATCGCCTCCTCGCGCTTGTTCGCGGTGAAGAGGATCAGGCCGAGATTGTCCTCGGCCTGCAGGTGCCCTTGCTTCGCGGCGCGGCGGTACCAGCTTTCGGCCTGGCCAAGGTCGGCGGGAACGCCGCGGCCGAGCTTGTACGCCTGGCCGAGGTTGAACTGCGCATCGGCATCGCCGGCGACGGCGAGCGGGCGCCATTCGGCCACCGCCTTCTGATAGTCGCCCGCCTGCCAGGCATCGACGCCGTCCTTGACGTCCGCGAAGGCGGGTACGGCCAGTGCCGCTGCTGCTGCAGCGAGCGGCAGGGCGATGGCGGCGGTGAGTGCTCGCATCCTTAATCTCCAATGACTTGCGCAGCCGGCGGCCGGTTCGCAGTCCCCGGAAAGCCCTGTAGGGGTAAAGTGGCTAACACCCCGTTAGCAACGCCTAAGGGCGGCACCAACCTGCCCCGCTTCGGCACAGAATCAGCATAGCAGCTTGTTTACCATGGAAGCGAGGCAATCGTTTACCGTCTTTTTATCATCGTTAACTCAATTTTAGCGCCCTGCATGGCATCCAAACGCCTGATTTTGGTTTTCCAGGGGGATAGCTGTGCGCGTCTTGGCATTGGCTTCACAAAAGGGAGGGTCGGGTAAAACCACCCTGTCGGGGCATCTCGCGGTGCAGGCGCAGCTTGCCGGCGCGGGCCCAGTCGTTCTGATCGACATCGACCCGCAGGGCTCGCTCGCCGATTGGTGGAACGAACGCGAAACCGACCTTCCGGCCTTTGCTCAGACCACGGTCGCGCGGCTGGCCTCCGACCTTGAGATCCTGCGCCAGCAGGGCTTCAAACTCGCCGTCATCGACACGCCGCCGGCGATCACCATGGCGATCCAGAGCGTGATTTCGGTTGCCGAACTGATCGTCGTCCCGACGCGTCCCAGCCCGCACGACCTGCGCGCCGTCGGCGCCACGGTCGACCTTTGCGAACGCGCGGGCAAGCCGCTAGTGTTCGTCGTCAACGCGGCGACACCAAAGGCCAAGATCACCAGCGAAGCGGCCGTCGCATTGTCGCAGCATGGCACCGTTGCGCCGGTCACCCTGCACCACCGCACCGACTACGCCGCATCGATGATCGACGGGCGCACGGTGATGGAGGTCGATCCGAACGGACGATCGGCCGAAGAGATCCGGCAGCTCTGGACCTACATCAACGACCGGCTGGAAAAGAATTTCCGCCGCACCGTCTTCTCGACCCCGATGCCCGCGCAGCCGGGTTACGGAACCGTTCGCCCGATGGGTGGTGGCTTCGGCCGCCGCATCGCTGGCCAGTGACGGGGAGCTCGGGAACCATGGGCGAACCCAAACCTCTCGCTTCGCTGAGCGCCGGACTTCTTGCCCGCAAGGGTGGAGCGCGCCCCGCCATGCGCCGCCAGCCGCTGGGCAGCGGACCGATGCCGATCGGCCAAGGCTATGACGACCTTGGCTGGAATGACATGGGCTATGACGTCGATCCCGACCAGAATGCTGCCGAATCGGCGCGCATGGTCGACCTGAAGCCGCTCCTTGCCGGGTCGGTGCTCGAACATAATGCAGCCGCCGAACATGCGGTCGATGCGGCGCCGGGCCATGCCCTGACGCCGGACGTGGGCCCCGACCTCGCCGACGCGCTGGCCGACTCGTACCAGCCCGAGGCGGTCGAAGTGCCGCAGATCGTCCTTCAGCAGGAATCGCTGATCGATCGCGTCGCCGCCGTTGCTCGCAAGGTCGAGGCGCGCCCGGAGCCCAAGGCGAGGAAGGAACGCGCGCCGCGCGCCCAGCGCGCCCGAGAAAAAGCAGCCTTCACGCTGCGCCTCGATGCCGAGCGTCACCTTCGCCTGCGCCTTGCGAGCGCGGTGACGAACCGCTCTTCGCAGGTGATCCTGACCGATTTGCTCGACGAATATCTGTCGTCGCTGCCCGAGATCGACGCGATGGCCAGCCGCCTGCCGGCGGCGCGCCCGACGCGCCGGAAGATGCCGTAGAAATAGCAAAGGGGGACCTTCCATGAACCGCAAATTGTTGGTGAACCTGGCCGTTTCGGGCTTTGTTCTCGGCGTCGTCACCGGATGCAGCGGCATGGGCAAGACGGCCGAAGCGGGGCCGCAGTCACCCGGCACGTCGGCTTCGGCTGCCAAATCGGCCGAAAAGGCGCGCGAAGCGCTCGAAGCCGGGAAGGCGAGCAAGGCGGTGACGATGGCGGAAGCTGCCGTCGCCGGCGCCCCGCGTGACGCGAGCTATCGCGCGCTGCTCGGCCAGGCTTATCTCAACGACGGGCGTTTCTCGTCGGCGACCAGCGCGCTTTCCGACGCGATGGAACTGGGCGCGAAGGACAGCAACACGGTTATCGCGTTGGCGCTGGCGCATATCGCGCAGGGCAAGAATGGCGAAGCCGCCGATCTGCTCAAGCGCAATTTCGATGCGATTCCGGCGTCGGACCTCGGGCTTGCGCTGGCGCTGGCGGGCGATCCCAATTCGGCGATCTATGTGCTGACCGAAGCGGCGCGCGCCAAGGATGCCGACGCCCGCACGCGCCAGAATCTTGCGCTGGCTTTCGCCCTGTCGGGGCGTTGGGCACAGGCGCGCGTTCTTGCCGCGCAGGATCTGTCGCTCGACAAGGTCGAGGGCCGCATGGCCGAATGGTCCAAGCTCGCCGAGCAGCCCGATGCGCGGATGCGGGTCGCGAGCCTGATCGGCACCACGGTTCGCGCCGATGCCGGTATGCCCGTGCGCCTGGCACTGAGCAACTTCGCCGACACGCAGATGGCCGCTGCCGACGCGCCGGTCGAGCTCGCGAGCGCCGATCCGGCGCCCATCGCCACCTATGCGCCGCCGCCGCCCGCCGCCGAGCCGTCGGCGCCCGCCGCGGTCCTCGCATCGGCCGAGCCGGCGATCCGTACGGTCGAGCTGCCGATGCCGAAGCGCGACGAAAATGGCGTCGTGCCGGTTACCGAACTGCCGCAGCCGAAGGCCACACCCAAAGTTGCCGAGATCATCATGGCCGACGCCAAGCCATATCGCGCCGCGCCGCGCGTTGCTGGTGAGCAGGGGCGTATCCGTCCCGCACAGAAGCAGGCGCTCGAGCTAGCGACGAAAATCCTGCCGCGGGCGATGGCGTTCGATGCAAAGAAGCCTTCGGGTTGGGCCGTACAGCTTGGTGCCTATGACACGCTCGGCATTGCGAAGGAAAAATGGACGACGCTGAAAAGGCGGACGGCCGTGCTCGCCAGCTATCAGGCCTCGAGCCATTCGGCCGTGGTGGGTGGGCGCACCTTCTATCGCCTGACAGTCAACGGCATGGCGACACGCGCCGATGCATCGAAGCTCTGCGGCGAACTCAAGGCAAAGGGGCAGACCTGCTTCGTGCGCCAGATGGGCGGGACCGAATCGATCCAGTGGGCGTCGGCACCTGCCGCAAAGCCGGTGCGTCTGGCGTCGCGCTGATCAATATTGGGGCGCCTTCCGCGATGCGGGGGGCCTAGGGGGAGGGGCGCGGCTGCGGGGCTGCGCCCCCTTTCTTTTTGGGCTATGCCGCCCGACCGCTGGCGAGGCGCTCAATCCAACAAAAAGGCCGCTGCCGGTATGGTTCCGGCGGCGGCCTTTTTTTTGAAAATCGCTTGTGGCGTCAGGCGAACGACAGGTGGTTCGCCGGGCGTGCCGCAGTACGGCGACGCATCGCGCCGCCGACCAGCACGAAGCCGAACAGCATCATCGCCCAAGTCGCCGGTTCGGGAACCGCCGAGATCGAGACGCTGTCGAGAGCGGCCCCGTAGGCGCTCTGATTCTGCGATGCGAAGGACAGCAGGGTCGACGCGCTATTCGCCGTGAAATTGAAGGTGTACTTCTGCCATCCCATCGCCGCGCGCGAGACACCGAACGTATCGAACATGAATGTGCCATTAGCATCGGCCGCCGACACCTGCACGGTCTTGATTTCCGGGCCGTTGTCCGGGTTGCCGGCCAGCCAGAAGGTCACCTCGTAGGCTTGCCCCATCACGGTGTCGATGGCCTGCTGGATTGTGCCCGCGTTGAGGCCGTTGAGGTCGACGCTGCGCGATCCACCCTGCGGCTGCCAATAGGTGCCGATATAGTCGACGCTGCCGCTAAGCACCGTCCAGGCGCCGATCGTGCCCCCGGCATTCACAGTCGTGAAGGAACCCGGATTAGGACCCGTCTCGAAATCGCCGTTGACAACGGTCGCCGCATTGGCGGTCGCGGGAAGCAGGAGAGCGGCCGCAACGGCGGCTTTAAGGCTACGCATGGTCAGTGCCCCTTGTTCGTTACGGTCGTTCTAATCGCGCGGCGGAATGGCCATGCGTCCGACGACTCGCACTACGGGATAACTTGGAACCGCTGATTCGTAAACTATTGTTAAGTTCTGTTTTTGTCCGGCCGTCCCCGAATTGGTCAATATGCTTCATAATGGGACGATTATCGCGACGATCGCGTCTGCCGCGATGGGGATTCGACGATTTTTCGTGGCGGACCGATCGGCGAGCCAAAATAAATTCGGGTTACAAAATATCAGTTCTTGTTTGTTTCCCGAATGGTAACCCGCCTGCACCGGCGGCGCGCCATCGACCCCGATGCCGTTTTCGCGGACGATCCCGTTTCCGAGGGCTGGTCACGACCTGCTCTTTGCCGCCGCAACTACATCGTCGGTGAGGGAAGCCTCGCGACGATGGCGACGAGCTGCGCCTGGCTGGTCACGCCGGTCTTGCGGAAGATACCCTTCAGCAGGAAGCGGACGGCGTTGAGGCTGACGGCGCGGAACGCGGCATAGTCCTGCAGGCTCTGTCCGCCCGCGAGCGCGACGGCAAGGCGGGCCTCGGCCGGGGTCAGCCCGAACCACTGGGCGACGCGGTCGATCTCGACCACCGGGGTTTCACCCGGCGCACTGCCCAGCGTGACGATGAGCGAGGCGCCGAGGTCGGTGCCCCCGATCCGTTTGGCCGATTGCCGCGAGATGCGTGCGACGAGGACGGGGCATTCGGTGCCCTTCGCGTTCGTCGTCTGAAAGGCGAGGCCGGCCGGACCGGGGCTTTTGGCGAGGTCGAGGAGCCGTTTCTGGCTCGCGGGGTGGGTCAAGGCAAAGCGGCCGTCGGTCCGGCGGATGAAGCCGGCGCGCTCATATCGGTCGGCACGGCTGTTCGCGGCGAGGATGTTGAGCTGATCGTCGAGGCTGAAGATCGCGAAGGGCGCGGCGTCGGCGGCGGCGCGCGCCGCGCCTGCAGCGAGTTCGAGCGTCGCGAGGCGGTCGCTGATCCGCATCGCGCGCTGGATATGCGGCGCGAGGACACGCAGTCCCCGCTTCAGCTTCTCGGCGTCGCGGTCGCCGGGGCCCGGCAGCATCAGTCCCAGTCGCTCGCCCCCGCGCCGGTCGAGCAGCACGCCGACGAGCCGGTCGATGCCATAGGGCGCAAGGAAGTTCCGGAAGAATTCGGATTCGTAGAATTCCTCGCGGGTCATGATGTCATAGCTGTCGACGACACTGCCGTTGGCATAGCGCATCAGCTTGCGCGACCAGGGGTGGCTTCCGGCATAGACGGCGGAATAGATTTCCTGAATCCCCGCAGCGAGGCCCGTCGCGGCGACAAAACGCGCGCGCGGCGGATTGCTGCTTTCCCAAAGGATGAAGGCGGCTTCCCAACTCAGGGGACAAAGCGCGCCGGTGATGCGCGCGAGGGTGTCGTTCCAGCTTTCGGGATGAAGCACCGAATCGTAGATGTCGCCGATCAGCGCATTCAGCACCTCCCATTCGGCCGGCGCATTATGGTCGGGAGGAAAGGTCGGAACGGGATCGGTCGGCATGCGCTTCCCCGGCTGCGAAATCCCTTGATAGAGCAAAAATTCGCCCACGCTACCCATGTGGGTAGCGAAACTGTCGCGCGAATCGGGCAGAGAGGGGCTGCGACCCACTGGTGGGATGTTCGCAGGATCGTCCCGCTTCTAGAAGCCCGCCGGATTTCCGACGGGCTTCTTTTTTGTGCCCGGCCAGTCGGTTGGGCTTCGCGGGAGGGCAAAAAAGAAAAGGCGGCCGGGGACGGCCGCCTTTGAGTGGTGAATGGACTGTCATCCATTCGGGTCGCAAATCGACATATAAGGGGATTCGAAAGCGAGTCCTGTGAAATATTGTTGCTGTCCTGATACGGGACGCGCGCGCTTCGACGCGTTAATCGGCCGTCGCTATCTGATGCGCTGTCCGCCCTTCCACAGCATCGTCGCGCGCCCCTGAACCGGCATACCGTCGAACGGCGTGTTGCCGGCCCAGGCCGCCATCTTTTTCGCATCGACCTGCCAAGGCGTGCCCTCGTCGATCAGGATGAGGTCGGCCTCCAGTCCAGGCTCGATGCGGCCGGCTTCGAGGCCGAGCAGCTTTGCGGGGTTCGCGGCGAGCAGGTCGAAGAGGCGCGCCGCGCTGATGTGGCCGTCGCGGACGAGCTGAAGGCCCATCGCCAGCAAAGTCTCGGCGCCCGCCATGCCGGGCTGCGCCTCGGCGAAGGGGAGGCGCTTGTCCTCGGGACCGCGCGGATCGTGGCCCGATGTCAGCACGTCGATCGTGCCGTCGGCGATGGCGGAGAGGCAGGCGTGGCGGTCGTCCTCGCTACGCAGGGGTGGCGAGAGGCGGGCGAAGGTACGGAAATCGCCGATCGCGGTATCGGAGAGGAAGAGATGGGCCGGCGTGATGCCGCAGGTGACCGGCAGGCCCTTTGCCTTGGCGCCGCGGATCAGGTCGAGCCCGCGCGCGGTGGTGACCTGGCGGAAGTGGATCGGGGCGCCGGTTTCCTCCACGAGGCAAAGGTCGCGCGCGATCGCCATCGCTTCGGCGATCGCGGGAGCCGAGGCGAGGCCGAGTCGGGTCGCCATTTCGCCGTCGGTGGCGACGGCGCCCGCCGTCAGCCCCTCGTCCTCGGCGTGGGCGATGACCGTAAGGCCGAGCGAGGCGGCATAGGCAAGGACGCGGCGCATCACGCCGGCATCGGCGATGCGGGCGCGGCCGGTGGCGACGGCGCGCGCGCCCGCCTGTTTCATCAGGCCGATCTCGGCGAGTTCCCTGCCTGCGAGGCCTTTGGTGGCGGCGGCGAGCGGGTGAACCCAGAGGTCGGGCTTGCCACCTTTGGCGGCCCGCTCGACGAGCCCGGCGCCGTCGAGCGGGCCGCTGTCGGGCATCAGCGCCGCGCGCGTGATGCCGCCGAAATGGAAGGCGGGCTTGTCGGTCGCGAAGACGCCGAGGTCGATGATGCCGGGCGCAAGCCACTGCCCGCGCGCATCGACGGTTTCGGCGCCGCAGGGCGTTTCCAAAGGGTTCAGCGCGGCAATGCGGCCGCGCTCGACGAGCAGGCGTACCGGGTCGCCGCCGAGCAGGCGCGCGTTCGCGATCAGCAGCGGGGTCAGTTCCATCCCGGTACCCCCCGCTTGCGGCGCGTCAATATGTCGAGGCACGCCATGCGCACCGCAACGCCCATTTCGACCTGCTCGGTGATCGTCGATCGGGTGGGGTGATCGGCGACGCTGCTGTCGATCTCGACCCCGCGGTTCATCGGGCCGGGGTGCATGACGATGGCCTGGGGCTTCGCCTTTTCGAGGCGCTTCGGCGTCAGGCCGTAGAGCGCGTGATATTCGCGGGCGCTGGGCAGATAGGCGCCGTCCATGCGTTCGTTCTGGAGGCGGAGCATCATCACGACGTCGGCATCCTTCAGCCCGTCGTCCATGTCGGTGAAGGTGGTGACGTGCATCCGCTCCATCGCGGGCGGGGTCAGCGTCGGCGGTGCGACGATGCGCACCTCGTTGCCGAGCAGCGTGAGCGCGAGGATGTTCGAGCGCGCGACGCGGCTGTGCAGCACATCGCCGCAGATCGCGATCGTCAGCCCTTCGACTTTGCCGAGGCGGCGGCGGATGGTGAGCGCATCGAGCAGCGCCTGCGTCGGATGTTCGTGGCGGCCGTCGCCGGCGTTGAGGACGGGGCAGTCGACCTTGTCGGCGATGAGCTGCACCGCGCCCGAGCTCTGGTGGCGGATCACCATCGCGTCGGCGCGCATCGCGTTCAATGTCATCGCGGTGTCGATCAGCGTCTCGCCCTTCTTCACGCTCGACTGCGCGGCGTGCATGTTGACGACGTCGGCGCCCAGGCGTTTCCCCGCGATCTCGAACGACAGCAGTGTGCGGGTCGAATTCTCGAAAAAGGCGTTGATGATCGTGAGACCCGCGAGCCGGTCGTCGTGCTTGGCGGCGCCGCTGCGGTTCATCTCGACCCACTCCTCGGCGGCGTCGAGAACGTAGGAAATCTCCCACGGGGCGAGCTGGGCGATGCCGATCAGGTGGCGATGGCGAAAGGCATCGCCACCGGGCGGATAGTCGCTGGCGGGTCGGGTGGTTGCGCTTGTCATTAAAGCCGAGCGTTTAGGGTCGAGATGCGAAAATCGCAAGTCATGATCCTCGCCATCGCTGCGCGACAGGGAGGATCATCTGGTCAGCGCATCGATCGCGCCCTGCAGGATGAAGGCGGCGGCGGCGCTGTCGACGCGCTCCGCTCTTTTTGCCCGGCTGACGTCGGCGGCGATCATCGCGCGCTCGACCGCGGCGGTCGACCAGCGCTCGTCCCAGAGGAGGATCGGGAGGCCGAGCGGCAGCAGGTTGCGCGAAAAGGCGCGGGTGCTCTGCGTGCGCGGACTGTCGGTGCCGTCCATGTTGAGCGGCAGCCCGACGACGAGGCCGACGACCGACTGCGCGGCGAAGACCGCTTTCAGCGCTTCGAGGTCGGCGGAGAATTTCTTGCGGATGATCGTCTTGTCGGGCGACGCGAAGCTCCAGCCGGCATCGCAGAGCGCGACGCCGATCGTCTTGGTACCGACATCGAGGCCCGCGAGGCGGCCGCCGGCGGGAAGCGCGGCGGCGAAGTCGGGGGCGGCGGTGGTGATCATGATCTGCGTCTATCCCCTATTTTCGTCATGCTGAACTTGTTTCAGCATCCGTGGCCCAAGGTCACGAGGTCGGGCCATGGATCCCGGATCAAGTCCGGGATGACGAGGTCTGAGGGGTAGCCATTTTGGGTGTTGGCGTCGGTGCGGCCGGCACCGCAACCGGCGCGGCGGGCGGCGGAACGGGCGAGGGCTTGCCCTCGTAGGTCGCGAGGCGGCGCAGCGCGTCGGCGCGGACGTTCGCCCAGAAAAGGGTGATGTCGAAGACGTGATAATTATTGCCCGGCAATACATAGCTCGGCGCGTAATTCTGCGCCGCTTCGGCATCGCCGATCAGCAGGAAGCCGCGGTCGTCGTCGCACTTCGCGCCGACCTTTTTCGCGATCAGCGTTCCGGCCTTGAAGCCTTCGTTGGGTTTCAGCGTGCCGATATTGGCATCGGGGCCCGCGGCGGTGTCGGGGATGCCGGTCAGCGGATTGGTGCAGAGCATGCGCGTGCCCGCGCGGGGACGGCCGTCGAACCCGATCGTACCGTCATAGGCGCCGATCACCATCGAGGTATCGGCGGGCTCGGCGAAGCTCGCCCACGAAAGGATACAGCCCTTTTCTTCCGGCGTCTCGCACGCGGGCAGGCCGAGCACCGCCATGTCGGTGTCGCGGCTGATCGGCCAACCGATCACATAAGCCGCGACGATGCGCCTCGCGAGCGGGGTGCCCGCGATCCGGTTCCTCAGCAGCGTTGTCAGGTGGAGCGCGCCCTGGCTGTGGCCAGCGAGGATGATCGGCTTGTTCTTCGGGATCGCGGCGAGGAAGGCGTCGAACGCCTGTTCGACGTCGCGATACGCTGCGTCGATCGCCTTGCCCGCGGTGACGCGGTCAGTCGCGAGGAAGGCGCCGAGCGTCGCCTGCCGGTAACGCGGCGCCCACACCTCGCCCGCGTCGCCGAACGCGCTCGCCATGCCCTGCATAAAGAGGGTCGCGCGGTAATTGGCGTCGGCGTCGTCGAGCGGGGCGTTCCAGCTCGCCTTGCTGTAATAACTGGTCGGGTGGACGAAGAAGATCGCGGCGTCGCCCTTGGCCGGTTCGGCGTTGGCGGCGGTGGCTTCGGCGGCCTTGACCGATCCGACCAGCTTGCCGTCCTCCGCCTTGGCCGCGATCGCTTCCTTCTGGCCTTCGACCGGCGGGCGCCAATCGGCGGGATCGTCCGCGAGACCCGGACGCGCAAACCACATCGCCGGATCGTCATAGGCGTTGGGCGCGGCCGCCGCTTGTTCGACGAACTGCGTGCTCGGCACAAAGGCGACGCGGCCGAACCAGCCCGGATTGAGCTGATAGGCGACGCCGAAGCCGAAGATGACGAGAATGATCGCGGCAATAAGGTAGAGGAATTTGCGGGCCATTGGGGCTCCAGTGGGGGAGAGGATTTTCAGGCTCTCTAGCCGGTCATGACAAACCCTTCAAATGGCGCGTGATGCGATCGTCGCTGCCCCGTCACCGCTCGCAACGCCAGCGGTCGCGCTGGCGTTGCGCGCCGTCTGCGACTGCCTCACGAGTTCGTTACAGGAAGGATCAGGACGGTTGAAGCGGACGGGGGAGGATGCTAGCGGCGCAGCTTCTCCCGATAAGGCAAGATGAATGGCAATCGATCAGGCAACAGTCAGGAAAATAGCGTCGCTGGCGCGCATCGCGATCAGCGATGCCGAGGCCGCCGCGATGGAGGGCGAACTCAACGGCATTTTGGGCTGGGTCGAACAACTCGGCGAGGTCGATGTGACCGGGGTCGAACCGATGACCGCGGTGATCCCGAACAAGCTGCGGCTGCGCGACGATATCGTCGACGCCGACCCGCTGACCGGCGGCAACCGCCGCGACGATATTCTCGCCAATGCGCCCGCGCCGCAGCACGGCTTTTTCGGCGTTCCCAAGGTGATCGAATAATGACCGAGCTTACCAATCTGACCGTCGCGCAGATCCGCGACGGGCACCGCGCGGGCGATTTCAGCGCCGTCGAGGTCGCCGAGGCGTTCAACGCCAATGTCGCGGGCGCGAAGGCGCTGAATGCGTTTATCGTCGAGACCCCCGAACATGCGCTCGCCGCGGCGAAGGCGGCCGATGCCGACCGTTCGGCGGGAACGCTGAAGCCGCTATCGGGCGTGCCGATCGGGATGAAGGACCTGTTCGCGACCAACGGCGTCCAGACCACCGCCGCGAGCCATATGCTCGAAGGTTTCGTGCCGCGCTATGAATCGACGGTCTCGCAGAAATTGTGGGATGCGGGCGCGGGGATGCTTGGCAAGCTGAACCTCGACCAGTTCGCCATGGGCTCGTCGAACGAGACCTCCTACTTTGGCAATGTCATCTCGCCCTGGAAGCGCAACGACGGCGGGAACGCCGCGCTGGCGCCGGGCGGATCGTCGGGCGGCAGTTCGTCGGCGATCGCGGCGCGGCTGTGCCCCGCGGCGACGGGGACCGACACCGGCGGATCGATCCGCCAGCCCGCGGCCTTCACCGGCATTTCGGGGATCAAGCCGACCTACGGCCGCTGCTCGCGCTGGGGCATCGTGGCGTTCGCGAGCTCGCTCGATCAGGCGGGGCCGATGGCGCGCGACGTGCGCGACTGCGCGATCATGCTCGAGAATATGGCGGGCTTCGATCCAAAGGATGCGACGAGCCTCGACATGGCGGTGCCCAATTGGGAAGCGGCTTTGTCGAGCGATCTCAAGGGCAAGACGGTCGGTATTCCCAAGGAATATCGCCTCGAAGGCATCGATCCCGATATCGACGCGATGTGGGATGCGGGCATCGCGATGCTGAAGGATGCGGGGGCCGAGGTCGTCGAGATCAGCCTGCCGCACACCAAATATGCGCTGCCGGCCTATTACATCATCGCGCCCGCCGAGGCGTCGTCGAACCTCGCGCGCTATGACGGCGTGCGATATGGCCTCCGCGACCTGCCGCAGGGCGCGGGGCTGCAGGACATGTACGCCGCGACGCGCGCTGACGGCTTCGGGCCCGAGGTCAAGCGCCGCATCATGATCGGCACTTATGTGCTGTCGGCGGGCTTCTATGACGCGTACTACACGCAGGCGCAGAAGGTGCGGACGCTGATCGCGCGCGATTTCGAACAGGCTTTTGCAAGCTGCGACGTGATCCTCGCCCCGACCGCGCCGTCGGCGGCGTTCGGTCTCGGCGAAAAGACGTCCGACCCGCTGGCGATGTATTTGAACGACGTGTTCGCGGTGCCCGCGAGCCTCGCCGGGCTGCCCGCAATGTCGGTCCCCGCGGCGCTGAACCGCGAGGGGCTGCCGCTGGGCTTGCAGATCATCGGCAAGGCGTTCGACGAGCAGGGCGTGCTCAACGCGGGGCTGGCTATTGAAGAGCGGGCGGGCTTTACGGCGCGCGTCGACAAGTGGTGGTAGCTGGGCCTGTGCCCCTGCGAAGGCAGGGGCCCATCTCCGGATGGTGCAAGGTTGAAGCGGCAGGTGATGGGTCCCTGCCTTCGCAGGGACACACTGAGGATTTGAACGATGTCTGATTATCGCATCAAGGGCGAAACCGGCGAGTGGGAGGTCGTGATCGGCCTTGAGGTCCATGCGCAGGTCACCTCCAACGCCAAGCTGTTTTCGGGCGCCGCGACGGCGTTCGGGGCCGAGCCGAACACGCAGGTGTCGCTGGTCGATGCCGCGATGCCGGGGATGCTGCCGGTGCCGAACCGCGAGTGCATCCGCCAGGCGGTGCGCACGGGCATGGCGATCGAGGCGCAGATCAATAAATGGTCGCGGTTCGACCGCAAGAATTATTTCTATGCCGACCTGCCGCAGGGCTATCAGATTTCACAGCTTTATCATCCGCTTGTCGGCGAAGGTTCGCTGATGATCGAGGCGGACGAGAAGGCGGGAATTCCTGAGGCGAAGCGGATCGGGATCGAGCGTATCCATGTCGAGCAGGACGCCGGCAAGCTGATGCACGACCAGCATCCGACGATGTCCTATGTCGACCTCAACCGCTCGGGCGTCGCGCTGATGGAGATCGTCTCGCGCCCCGACATGCGCTCGCCCGCCGAGGCCGGGGCCTATGTCCGCAAGCTGCGCTCGATCCTGCGTTACGTCGGGTCGTGCGACGGCAATATGGAAGAAGGCTCGATGCGCGCCGACGTCAACGTCAGCGTGCGGCGGCCCGGCGACGAGTTCGGCACGCGCACCGAGACGAAGAACGTCAACTCGGTGCGCTTCGTGATGGCGGTGATCGAGGGCGAGGCGAAGCGCCAGGTCGCGCTGATCGAAAGCGGCGGCACGGTGGTGCAGGAAACGCGCCTCTACGATCCCGACCGCAATGAGACGCGCTCGATGCGGTCGAAGGAAGATGCGCATGATTATCGCTACTTCCCCGATCCCGACCTGTTGCCGCTCGAACTCGACGATGCGTTTCTGGCGGAATGCCGCGAGTCCTTGCCCGAACTGCCCGACGCCAAGCGCGCGCGCTATCTGAGCGCGGGGATCTCGGCGTACAATGCCGACGTGCTGACCGCCGAGGTGGAGAGCGCGCTGTGGTTCGATGCGCTGCTCGAAACCGGCGCGAAGCCTGTCGCGGCCGCGAACTGGGTGACCAGCGAGCTGTTCGGCGCGCTCAATCGGCTGGGCAAGAGCTTCGGCGATTGCCCGGTCACCCCGGCGCAGGCGGGCGAGCTGCTCGCCCTTGTCGCCGACGGCACGATTTCGGGCACGATCGCCAAGCAGGTGTTCGAGAAGATGCTTGAAAGCGGCGACGGCGCCGCGGCGATCGTCGATCGCGAGGGCCTCAAGCAGACGAGCGACACCGGCGCGATCGAGGGCGAGATCGCCAAGGTGCTGTCCGCCAATGCCGACAAGGTCGAGCAGTACAAGGGCGGCAAGGAAGCGCTGTTCGGCTTCTTCGTCGGCCAGACGATGAAGGCGATGCAGGGCAAGGCGAACCCGCAGGTCGTCAACGAACTGCTGAAGAAGGCGCTGGGCTGACGAGATTGCTACGTTGCATTGCTCGGACTTGTTTATAGCGATGTTGGACTTCGCAACAGGGGGTGACGTTGGCCACTGATATCAGGCCGCGCATAGCATGCGCTTTGATGATCGTTTTTTCTGCCGTCTCTTCGGTCGATGCCGCGGAGGTGTCGGACAAGCCCGGGATTAATTCCGAGGTCGGCCGCTTTTATATCCCAAATGCCGTTCAGCAAGGCGATCGGGTCTTGGAGCCGGGTGACGAGTTGTTGAGGCAACCGATCCTGTGGGGCATTGCTGCCAGAATAGGGCAAGAGGTCAAAATCTCGACCAGCGAAGGCGATGTATCCATCCCGGCCGGGACGGTGCTTCCGGCGGTCAGCGTTTCGGATTGGCGAAACGACCCTGAAAGCGCCGTAATCGTCTATTGCACCAACGTACCCAACCTCAAGCAAAAGGGGGGCGGCCTGATGGGAACGATTGGCTACGCACTGATTCGTTCGCTGGAGGATGGCCGGAAATGTCTCGCTGACCAGAATTATGACGGTGTGGCCGAACATGGGTTTCTGTTGGACGATGGGGTTCCCGCTGACCGCTTGCCCCACGCAATAAATCCTGTGGCCTTGAATGTCGGCGAAATGGTAGAGGCGGGTTCCGGGGATTATGTATCGATTGTAGTTCGCAGAGCGTCGCGGCCGTCATTTCACATCGTCATCTACCAGAATGGCAAGCGGATGGATTTCGACAGCATAAAAACGACAAGCGGAACGGTGCCCCGGGTCCAGACCGTTAATAAGGATGCGACCTACCCACTTTCTTATGAGATATATGGCGCCCGATTTGAAATTCGGTCATTTGATCCAGCGACGGGTAAAATGACAATAGCATCGAAGCCTAGCGTTAGCGGGCCTATGCCAATCCCGAGTGAAATCCGCTATCGATATTAGGCATAGCTCGGGTTCGTATAGTGCTCTCGCCGTAAAATCCATAGCCTTTCACTTATGGCGACCGAGGCGAAGTGGGTAGCCCTTAAATCCCGTATGCGGGCACCTCGCTCGGGCCGATAGTGCCGCCGCGGCGCTCAAGCTACACTGGGGAGAAAAATGCTTTGCCGTCAAAATGGAGCCAAATTGGCGCAAAGCGAAGCGCAAGTCACATTTGACCAAAATAAGTGACCAGAATATGGCGGCATGTAAGGGGAGACTCAAATGATCCATAAGATTCTAGTGACTGCGGCTTTTGCCATGGTCGCTTCCGAGGGCGCGCTATATGCGAAAGAGGCACCCGCCGATTCACCAAACACTTTGACCCATGGTATGGTTCAGATGACAGTTCGTGTCGGTGAGACGCGGCAGTCGGATATTCTAGAAACGTTTGGCGGACCGAACGTTACTACGATTGACGGGAGCGGCCGCGAAGTTTGGGTTTACGACCGCCACGCAACTGTCACGGCGGACAAGTCGAGTGGCTTTTCCATCGGGATGCTGGTGGGCGGAGGTGGCGGTGGCGTCGGTGCTGGCGGCGGGTTGGGTTTCGGCAAGAAAAAGAGCCGCTCAGAGCAGTCGACTAGATCAATGACGCTAATCATCAAATTCGATTCCAATGGAATAGTTTCTGATTTTCGTAGTCGTAGCAGCTCTTTTTAAGGCCATCACATGTCATTAATCCGCACTGGTGCTCTCGCACTCTCTTCCGTTGCTCTTGTTTTGGTGTCGCCTGTTGCATCGGCAAAGAAGCAGCCAGAGTTAAGTCCGCTGGCAATTCAACAGATGCAAACGCGCGATTTTGAATTTGATAAATCAATTGTATTTTCTTCAGTTATGACTGTTCTTCAGGATTCCGGATATCGAATTGGATCGGCTGATAAAGAAACTGGTCTTATCACTGGCACTGCCTCGACGAATGGCAAGACAACTTGGATGCCGTTTGTTGGTTTCGGGCGCTCAAAGAAAACGCCGGTCGTATCTGCCTTTATTGAAGAAATTGGGCCCAGATTCACAAAAGTCAGATTCAATTTTGTTATGACCAAGATCTCATCAAATGGTTTCGGTTCTAATCAGGATGAAGAGCCGATTCTTGATCAGGCAGTTTATCAGCAAGCATTTGAGAAGGTTGATCAAGCTATCTTCGTACGCACCGCTGCGCTGGAGAATGCGAAACCTCTGTCGGCCGAACCTGTTGCTGCAATCGTCAGCGACGCGCCGCAAGCAGAGGTTGCTCCTAACCCCACTTCAGCCGATCCCAAGTAGCGGGTCTAATTATGCTGCTGGTGGATGCGGTAATTGTTGTCGAACAGCAGCTTCCGCCAGAACAGTTTGTCGGCTCGTTGAAGCAGGGGCTAGTTTGCCTTCCTGCCGGGAAAATACGAGCGTTTCAGATGCGTATGCCCGCGCCGGGCGCCTTAGAAAAGGAGGCGCAGCGGCAGGCGATTTGGCTTGGGGATCGGAAATTGCGGGGTGAGCTTCAGAATCTTGATGTTTCGCTCTGTACCTCGTGGAAGGGAATCGCGTCCACGAAGCCTAAAGGAAAGATGTCGTTGGAGATTGCATGGTCAGCGCCGGATTTGGGCGCTGGCGCTGTTAAATGTGTTTCCAGTGTCAAGATTTCTTTAGACGGCGACGATCCTCGCATTTCTGATCGGCCCATGATTGTCGCTATTTTGGCTTCGTTGGCGAATGCGCGGCATTGCCTCGATGAAACCTAGCCGACTACAATAGATGTTCTACGGCGTTCCGCGCCGGGGTATTGGCAAGCCATGTGCTCCTGCGAGAGCTGGCGAATGGATTTCAGTGGCCGCTCGCCTCGACGTCGCTGTTCGAGGTCGGCAAGGTCGAACCCGACAAGATGAGCGGGCACGATGCGGTGCGCTTTACCTTCACCTATGCGGTCGAGGGCGACCAGCTTCCGCGCAAGGGGATCGCCAAGGCAGCGGTGGTGAAGGGTCAGCTCTATCTGGTCAGCTTCGTCGCGCCCTCGATCCACTATTTCGACCGCGATGCCGCGAAAGTGAACAGGCTGCTCGATACGCTGAAAATCTGACGCGCAGTCGGCGCTGTCAAATCTGACCGGGCGGCACTTCGCTCGGCCCGCGTCCCGGTTCGTCCACATCGCCGCCACCGGGCCCGCCGGGGATTTCCTGCGGCTGCCCCGCCGGGTCTTCCAGCGGCGTCGGCTGTACCGGCTGTTCGGGCGGCGCCTGTGGTTCGATCGTGTCGGGCTTCGGCTTCGGAAGCGGGTCGGCGGCGGTCGTCATGATGATTCTCCTCGATTCACCAACGAACCGGCGCGGCGCATGTTCCGCCTCGCGCATTCGGGCGGAAAGGGCGGCTTTCCGGCCTTGCCCTCGGCCGCGTGTCTGCTATAGCCCCGCGCGGCCCGCACGGGCGTGCGCGGCAGCGCGCGATGTCGTGCACCCCGGCCGAAAGCTCCTGCGGGCGTGGCGGAATTGGTAGACGCGCTGGTTTTAGGTACCAGTATCGCAAGATGTGGGGGTTCGAGTCCCTTCGCCCGCACCACCTTCGCGAGCAGCAGGCCGGGAATGGGGAACTTCGTCTGTCAGGCGGGGTTCGATACGAGATTTTGAGCAAGGATAAGACCAAGGCAATGAAGACCGTCGAAACGCTGAACGAAGGCCTGAAGCGCGAATATCGCCTGACCATCACCGCGAAGGATATCGACGCGCGCGTCGATGAGGAAGTGAAGGCTGTCGCGCCGACCGTGCGGATGCCCGGCTTCCGCCCCGGCAAGGTTCCGCCGAACCTGATCCGCAAGATGCATGGCGAGGCGCTGTCGGCCGATGCGCTCAACAAGGCGATCGATCAGGGCGTCAAGGACCTGATCGCGAAGGAAAAGCTGCGCCCGGCGATCCAGCCCGGCGTGACGCTCGCCGACGACTATGAGCGCGGCAAGGATGCCGAACTGACCGTTGCGCTCGAGGTGCTGCCCGAGATTGCGGCCCCGTCGGTCGACGGGTTGAAGCTCGAGCGTCTGACCGTTCCCGCCGACGACGCGGCGGTGATGGCGAAGATCGAGGAATTCGCAGCCCAGATGAAGCGCTTCGAGGAAGCTCCGAAGACGAAGAAGGCCGCGACCGGCGACCAGGTCATCATCGACTTCGCGGGCAGCGTCGACGGCGTCGCCTTCGACGGCGGCACGGGCGAGGACATGGCGGTCGAAATCGGCTCGGGCCAGCTCATCCCCGGCTTCGAGGATCAGCTCGTCGGCGCGAAGGTTGGCGACGAAAAGACGATCAAGGTGACCTTCCCCGAAGATTATCCGGTCGAAAATCTGAAGGGCCAGCCCGCCGAATTCGCGATCACCGTCAAGGAAGTGAAGGTTCCGGCCGCGTCGAAGATCGACGACGAGTTCGCGAAGTCGCTCGGCCTCGAAAGCCTCGACAAGCTGAAAGAGCTGATGAAGGACCAGGTCGAGCAGGAGCTCAATGGCCTGACGCGCACCTACATGAAGCGCAAGCTGCTCGACCAGCTCGCCGCCGCGCACGACTTCGACGTGCCGCCGACGATGGTCGAGGCCGAATTCGCCCAGATCTGGCAGCAGCTCGAGCATGAGGCGAGCCACGAAGCCGATCCCGAGGCGGCGAAGGCCGAACTCGAAAAGGATCGCGACGAATATCATGCGATCGCGGTGCGCCGCGTCCGTCTGGGCCTGCTGCTCTCCGAGATCGGCCAGGCGCACGGCGTGCAGGTGTCGAACCAGGAAATGCAGCGCCTGATCATGCAGGCGGCGCAGCAGTATCGCCCCGAGGACCGCCAGCGTTTCGTCGAATATGTCCAGCAGGACGCGCTTGCCGCCGCGCAGCTTCGCGCCCCGCTGTATGAGGACAAGGTCGTCGACTTCCTGTTCGAGAAGGCCGAGATCAGCGACCGCGAAACCACCCGCGAGGAGCTGGAAGCCGCGATCGAAGCCGATGATGACGGTCACGTTCATGGCCCGGGCTGCGGCCACGACCATCACGACCACGATCACAAGCCCGCCAAGAAGGCGGCCGCGAAGAAGCCGGCCGCCAAGAAGGAAGCGGTGAAGGAAGAGGCCAAGGCCGAAGAAGCGCCCGCCAAAAAGGCTCCGGCGAAGAAAGCCGCGGCTCCGAAGGCCGAGACCGAGGAAAAGCCCGCTGCGAAGAAGGCCCCGGCCAAGAAGCCGGCCGCGAAGAAGGCGGCTCCGGCCGAATAAGCTTCGTACTTGATGAATGAAAAAGGCCGGGTGGAGCGATCCATCCGGCCTTTTTATTAGCTCTCTGGTAGAGCGCCGGACGACTGGCTGTTTTGGGGTGGCGAGCGGACGTTTGGCCACCCACCTTCGTCATCCCGGACTTGATCCGGGATCCACGGCAGCGGCGAAGTCATGGACCCCGGATCAAGTCCGGGGTGACGAAGAAGGAGTTATCCTCCCTGTCGCGAAGCGATGGGAGGGGGACCGCCGCCGCAGGCGGTGGTGGAGGGGCCACAACGGCGGCGCAAAAGCCCCTCCGTCAGCGCTTCGCGCTGCCACCTCCCCATGCCTGCGGCACAGGGAGGATAAATATTCACCTCCGGCCGAAAGCTGTCACCCGTCGTTAGGCCATTGTCCAAGGTCAAAGCCCACGCGTCCAGTATTGCAGCCGGTGCGGCTGCTCTTCCGCGCTCCCGACTGTCTTCCAGTCGAAGGTAGCCGTCACGCCTGCCAGCGGGGCGTAGCCGCGGCGGCGCCAGAAGGCGTCGAGGGGACGGTGGTCGGCGGGGCGCATGGGATGGTCTTCGGCGCGGATGACGCTGCAGAAGGCGGCATGCGATGCGCCGTGCGCGCGGGCCTGCGCCTCGCGATGGTCGAAGAAGGCGTGGCCGATACCCCGGCCGCGATATTCGCCGAGCAGGACGGATTCGCCGAAGTAAAAGATATGGCCGATATCGAATCCTGCCGCCGCGAGCGGGTCGCGCCACGCCGGATCCTGCGCGGCAAGCGGCGCGGCAGTGGCGGCGCCGACGACCTCCGTGCCGTCGCGCGCGACCACGACGACCGCGCCTTCGGCTGCGGCAAAATGAGCGAGGTAATCGGCCTCATAGGCCGCGTCGCCATCGTAGAGATAGGGGAAGTCACGGAATACCGCGATGCGCAGCCGGGCGAGGGCAGGGATGACCTCGGCCAATTCCGCGCCCGTCACCGCCGCAACCGCGAGCGTCACGCGCCGACCTGCCTCAGCCAGTCCTGCAAGTTGTAATAGGTCGTCACGCGGTCGATCAGGCCGTCGGCGTTGACCGACAGAAAGGCGCCGCCGGGAAGGCGGTAGGTCTGGCCATTTGCCTCGGGCAGACCCTCGTCGGTAGCGAGATAGGTGCCGTTTACGATGAATTCGGCGGCGGCACGGTCACCCTCGGCAAAGATCACCATGTCGGTGAGCTGCTCGCGGTAGCAGCGCGTCATATGCGCGTTGAACTCGGCGAACAGCGCCTTGCCGTGGCGCGGTTCGCCCTGGTTGACGTCATGACGCATATCATCGGCGACGAGCGCGAGCATCGCGTCGGTGTCGCCCGCGTTGAAGGCGGCGTAGTAGGCGGTGACGATGTCGCGGGTGGTCATTCCATGGCGTCCTTGACGAGATGATCAGATCACATCCATATTGTAGCAGTGCCAGCTGAAGATCGCTGCGGCCCCGCGGTGCGGGCGCCAGGGTTCGGCGAGTTCGCGCACGGCCTTTTCGCCCGGTCGCTCGCCTAGCTGGAGGATGCGGCCGACGGCCTCCTGCACCGCAAGGTCGCCCGCGGGCCAGATGTCAGGGCGCCCTTCGGCGAAAAGCAGATAGATCTCAGCCGACCAGCGGCCGATCCCCTTGACCTTGGTCAGCAATGCGATCGCCTCCTCGTCATCGGCGGGCAGGGCGTCGAATTTCAGTTCGCCGTCGATCACGAGCTGTGCGAGGCTTTTCGCATAGCCCTGTTTCTGCGCCGACAGGCCGCAGGCACGCAGCGCGTCGAATTCGGCGGCCGCCATCACCTCGGCCGGGCATCCTTCGCCGAACCCGGCCTCGAGCTTGTTCCAGATCGAATTCGCCGCCGCGACACTCACCTGCTGGCCGACGATAGTGCGCAGGAGAGTCGTGTATCCCGGTTCGCGAATGCGCGGTTCGGGATAGCCCGCATGGCCGAGCGCACGCGCGAAATTGGCGTCGCGTTCCGCCAGCGCGTCGATTCCCGCGTTCAGTTGCCGCTGGCTGAGGCCCATCGCATATTCTCCATTTGTTCTTGCCGCCGCTGATAGCAACGCTTGATTTGCCGCGCAACGCACGACATAGCGCCTGCGACAAGAAACCGATGGGGACTAGCATGGCCAAGCTGATTGTCGTGACGCGTGACGGGACCGAGCATGAGATCGAGGGCGACACCAGCCTGACCGTGATGGAGAATATCCGCGACGCAGGCTTCGACGAGCTGCTGGCGCTGTGCGGCGGTTGTTGTTCGTGCGCGACGTGCCATGTGCACATCGAGGGCGGCGACAAGAGCGCGATCCCCGCGATGAGCGAGGACGAGAACGACCTGCTCGATTCGACGACCGATCGCGACGACAATTCGCGCCTGTCGTGCCAGATTCCGTTCAGCGACGCGCTCGACGGTCTTCGCGTGCGGATCGCCGCCGAGGACTGAGCCTTACTGGCCTGATGTCGCGACCGCGTAGAGCGCGATTGCCGCGGCGTTCGAGATATTGAGGCTCTCCATCCGCGGCGAGATGGGGAGCTTCGCCAGCACGTCGCAATGCTCCATCACATTGTGGCGCATGCCGTCGCCTTCGGACCCCAGCACCAGCGCAACCTTGCTGCCGTCGAGCGTCGAGCCCAGCGTCGTTTCGGTGTCGCCTGTCAGCCCGATGCGCCAATATTGCGCCTCGGCGATCTCCTCCAGCGCGCGCGACAGGTTGACGACGCGCACCCACGGTACGGTTTCGAGTGCGCCCGACGCCGAGCGCGCGATGACGCCGCTTTCGGGCGGGCTGTGACGATCCTGCGTGATGATCGCCGCGGCATCGAAAGCGGCGGCCGAGCGCAGCACCGCACCGATATTGTGCGGGTCGGTGACCTGGTCGAGGACGACGAGCGGCCGCGTGCTTTCCGCGTCGACCTCGTCCTGGAGCAGGTCGCCGAGGTAGATTTCCTCGAGCGGATCGACCTCGATCACGAGGCCCTGGTGCGGGGCATCGCGCGCGACGAGTCGCGCCAGATCGGCGACGTCGGCGTAGCTGATCGGAATCACCGGCGGCAGGTCGAGCTGGCCCAACGCTTCGCGCGTGCCCCAGATGCGCTTTACGGTGCGCTCGGGGTTGGCGAGCGCGGCGAGAACGGCGTGGCGTCCCCAGAAACGGATGGCCTGGCCGCGCTGGCCCGAGCCCTGCGGGCGGCGGTGACGGGAAAATTGTCTCATGGCCGCGCCTTTCCCATGACTGCCATTGACAGGCAAGTCTCGTTTCGCCATTGGGCCTCTTCCCAAAGCGGGCCCCAATGGACAGGTGGCCGAGTGGTTAAAGGCAGCAGACTGTAAATCTGCCCGGGTTTCCGTACGCTGGTTCGAATCCAGCCCTGTCCACCACCCTCTGGTCCGAGGGCATCTCCTAAAATCGCTGAAAGCCCCAGAAAACCTGGCGTATAATCGTATTGGTCGGCTCCCAATATCCCATTTCCTTCCACCGCAGCTCAGCAAGAAGTGTGAGGGGATGTGGGGTAAATTTCTCGGGCCTTCAAAGTTAGCCTCCCGAGTGTGGGGTAAATATGAGGGTTAACCTATGAAGAAGCTGACGGCTTTGGCGATCAAGACGGCTATGGCCCATCCTGGCATATATCAGGACGGCGACGGACTGTTCCTGAAGGTGGACAAGCGGGGTGGGGCTTGTTGGCTTTTACGCCCGCAACGCGACGGCAAGCGGCAGGACCAGCGTCAGTGTTCGCCGGTCTTCCGCAGGAGAACATGCTGAGTTCGCTGGCATAAGGATCTAGAACAACCTTCGATGTATCTGGAACGTTGTTCTAGGAGCTGCGATGAGTCGGTATTCAGACATCTTGAAGGCAGCGCGATCCGAGTGGCGGTCGAGGCTGGCTTCTAGGCAACCGCTCTACCTTCCCTTTGAGACACGTGGGATATTCTGCCGCCGCCCCTTAAGGGTTCCGTCACCCGGGTGGGTCCAGTAGCCGGAAGGAAAGGCATTTGGGCGGCAAGCGCGCATTGGTGATCGGGAGCGGCGGTGGTATCGGCGCCGCGCTTATCGATCGGCTGGTCGCATCGGGTCGATTTAACCGCATCTATGCAGGGAGCAGACGCCCCCATCCGTGCCATCATCCCAATGTGACAAGGCTGACGATCGATATATTGGACGACGCCACGCTTGCCGAGGCCGGTCGTCAAATCGCCCGGGATGGCGTCCTCGACCTTGTGATCGTGGCGACGGGGCTCCTGCACCGCGGAACGGACATCCGCCCTGAAAAGAGCCTTCGGCAGCTCGACGCCTCGGTGATGGCCGAGGTCTTTGCGGTCAACAGCATAGGGCCCGCGCTCGTCGCAAAGCATATTCTTCCTCTGCTGGCCCGGAGGCAACGGGCGGTCGCCATATTTCTCTCTGCGCGCGTTGGTTCGATTGCGGACAACAGGCTTGGCGGATGGCATAGCTACCGGGCCTCCAAGGCGGCACTCAATGCCTTGGTTCGCTGCTTCGCAATAGAACTCGCCCGCAACAGTCCGGATGCGATCGTCGCGGCACTGCACCCGGGAACCGTGGACACGCCGCTCTCGCAACCATTTCAGGCGCGAATAGCTGGATCATCGCTCTTTAGTGCGGATCACAGTGCGGCAAACATTCTGGCCGTCATTGACCAGCTAGCGCCGACGGACAGCGGCGGGTTCTTTGGCTGGGATGGAAGGCCTATCCCGTATTAACCGTTTCGAGACCCTCCCAAGTCTCTGGCTGTCCGCTTTACCGAAGATCGTGCGAGAAGCAGTCCGACCGGAAGCGGCCATTCGCTGTCTCAGCTAACAAGCTCGTTGGCCGGCGCTGTGATGTCGATCGTAAGGCCCGTCGGCAGAAAATGGCGGTCGACCTTGCTGCGTCCGCCGAGCCCCCGATCGATGAGGCGCGTGCCAAATCCCTTACGCTCCGTCGGCGTCGATGGCGGTCCGCCTGTTTCGTGCCAATGAAAGTGCAGCGTGTCGGCGTCAATGCGCCAGCCGAGCCTCACTGAGCCCTCCGGAACCGAAAGCGCGCCATATTTAATCGCGTTGGTGGCAAGTTCGTGGAGCATCAGCGAGAGCGCCACGGCTGTTCGCGACCCGATGCGCATGTCGGGGCCATCGATCGCGACGCGGCTGCCCGCATCATGCGGTTCGACGGAGGCGCGGATGACCTCGGCGAGCGAAGCACCCGTCCAGTCGCGGCGGAGCAGCACGTCATGCGCATGGCCGAGTGCGGCAAGGCGTTCGTTGAAGGCAGCCAACGCTGGCCCTTCGCTATGGTCGCGCAACGTCTGCGATGCGATTGCCTGCACCATCGCGAGCGTATTCTTGAGGCGATGGCCGAGCTCCTGATTGACCAGAGCAAGATCATTCTGTGCACGGACCATCGCCGTCGTCTCGACCACCGTGTCGAGCATGCCGGCAACGCTGCCATCGGCGCGGCGCAGCGGGCTGTAGCAGAAGGTGAACCAGGCCTCTTCCGGCGCTCCCGAGCGCTCGATCGTCAGCGGCAGATTCTCTATATATGTGTTCTCGCCCGCAAACGCGCGCTCGGTATACCCCCGGATATGGTCCCACGCTTCAGACCAGATATCGGGCCATGCACGACCAAGCGCATCGGGCTTCTGGCCAAGAATAGGAACAAAGGCATCATTATAGATTGTCGTTAAATCGTATCCCCAGACGACCGCCTTGGGAAAGCTTGAATCGAGGATTTGGCGTACGATGATCGTCAGTTCGTTCGGCCAGGCATGGCGAGGTCCGAGAGGCGTCGCCGACCAGTCGAAGGCTTCTATGCGCTCGGCCATCGATGGCGGGACAATCGTTAGAATGGGGAGTGCGTCGAGCGCCGCAACCGGCATTGCCCCAGGAGCCATCAGATCGTGTGAATAGTCTTTGTGCATGGCGCGATCCCGTCGAAGCAAGCGGGAGCGCGCAGTCTCTCAGTCAGACGGATGCTCATTCACTGGTTCTCGTCCAATGCCGTATCTGTAGCAAGATTTTGAGATTCTCCCAACGGCAAATGGAACGCGACCGAGCTCGACGCCGCGAGCTTTGCGGCGTCTTCGATACCCGATTGAGGCCTTCGCCAGCCAAATGCTTATCGGAGCGCTGCCGCCGAAAGCGCTCTGCAATTGACCGAACCCGGCTTGGGGCGCGGCGCATCGGCGTCGGGGTCCTTGCGCAGGCCCAGCGCGGTTCCGATCGAGCGCCCGACCGCGCCGAGCAATCCGCCCGACTTGCCGCGTTTGCCCGCGGGTGCGAAGCTGATCTCGGGCTTCGACAGGGTACCCTCGACCTTCAGCGGATCGACCAGCTTGAGGCCGGGCTTCTGGCTGGCCGCGCCGGTCATCGACAGCGCGACCGTCTCGCCGTCGAGATTGATCAGGCCGCGGCCCGTCGCGCGCGATATTGCGGTGTCGATGATGAGCGGGGCGGGGGTCAGCTTGCCGCCCTTCGCGCTGAAGGCGAGGATCGCGCAGCGTATCGGCGTCATCTCGTCGTCGTCGCCGAGCTTCTGGCCGATCGCGCCGCCAAGATCCTGTCCGATGACATAGGCGGCGGTGCTATTCATGGCCCCCGCGTTCGCGACAAAGGCGATCGTGCCGCTGCCGCCTGCGAAAGCCTCGCGGATGGTGTCGCCGCGACCGGTGATGCGGACGAGCCCGCGAACGGGACCGCGGATCATCTCGGGCTGACCGATGAAAGCGTCGAATGAGGCACCCTCGATGCGAAGTTCGGTCGTGAGGATCGGCACGGGATGTCGAGAATCGACCTTGACCCAACCGGTCATTTTTCCGCGTTCGAGTCCGGCGACGGCATTGTCGAGGCGAAGCACGCGCCGGTCGAGGCTGAGCGTCCCAGTAAGGCTCCGGAACACCGAGCCGCCCTTGATCAGCAGGCGGGCGATCGAGACGCGGATGGTTCCGTCCGTCGGTCCCATCTTCGAAAGATTGATGCGCGTGTCGGGGATAATGCGCGGGCCGATGCGTGCTTCTCTTGCGTGCGCCGCCGCGAGGCCCGCATCGTCGGCGAGATCGTCGAAGTCGAGTTCCGGCGCATCGATCGTCCCGTCGATCCTGGTGCGGCCGCTGCGCTTGACCACCGTCGCTTTGGCGCGGATCGTTGAGCGACCGATGCGGCCCTGCAGCCGGTCGATGAACCAGTCTTCGCCCTTGCGGCGGACATCGCCATCGAGCGCGATCGCCTGCGTCCCGAACAGCCCGGCCTCGATGATATGATCGAGCTCCTTGAGGCTGGTTCCGCGTGCGGACATCTTCATTGTCATCGCCGAAACGTCGAGCGGCGCGGCCATGCTTCCGGTAGCCTGGACATCGAGGATGGGGGAAGACAGGCGGGCGGTGAAGGGCCAGCCGGTGGCAGTGATCGATGGACCGCCGCCGTCGGCCCGTAGCGTCGCGGCGGCGCCGTTGAAGCTGCCGCTTGCCGCGATCCTCACGCCCTTGCGATCGTCGGCCTCGATTGTTCCGGCGATATCGAGCCGTCGCTTTTTGTCCTTCAGCGTGAAGCGGCTGTTCCGGATGCGGATTTCGGCAATGCGGAGCGGTTCGCTCGCTTCGCCCCCCCGGTCGGCGGGGCCGCCCCAATTGCTGTTGCCCTTTGCATCGCGGACGAGCGCCAGATCGAGCCCGTCGATGTCGAGCGTGCGCGGTGTGGCATCACCCGTCAGGAGGGAGAAAATGGACACGCGGGCGCTGGCGCGCTCGACCTTCACCATGTCGCCCGGACCCGCCCACTTCGGCTGGCCGATGCGAAGATCGCGCACGGTGACGAGGGGCGTGAAGGAAAGCAGACCGTCGCGTTCAAGCGCGCCGAGTTCCACCGCCGCACCGAACTGGTTCGACAGACTGCGTTCGGCTGCGCCGCGGAGCAGCCCGACCGGGAATGCGCCGAGGAGCAGGACTGCGGCCAGGAGCAGACCGCTTATGGCAGCAAGCGCGATCTTCACCTTGCGCGGCAGAGCGTTGGTTAGAGCCTTGGTTCGTTCGGCAAGGGCGCTCCAATGGGCTTTCATGCTGCGATCTCCGCCGAGCCGGTAATCGGCGACGACACCGGCTTCGCGGGACCTTCGGGTGGGACGAAGGTCCAGATGACATCGTCGACTTCAACGGCGGGCCGTCGGTCGATCGAGAAGATGACGAGATCGCCCGACGCCTTGGCGACGGCGAGGCTGTCGCCGCCATTCGCCTTCATGCGCACCACGAAATCCTCATAGGTGAACTTCTCGGTGATCCGCGTCCGCCCGAAGGTCCAGCCTGCCTGAAGGCGGTCGAGTAGCTCCTCGATCGAGGTGCCGGCGAGCGTGAAGATGCGGCCTCGGCGCAAGCCCTTGAGGCGCGACTGGCCGCCGGTGCGGCTGACGCGATCGGCCCCGATCTCGGGCGCCAGCTCGCTGCACACAAGCGCGTTGTAGCTGTCGCTACCGGTGGCGGCGATCAGCTGGCGATATTGACCGAGCTCGATCTCGTCCTCATGTGCCTCGTCGAGGATATTGCCATGATGGACGGGAATCTCGACGCGCCTCGCGCGCCGGAGCGCGAGCTTGTCCTCGTCGGCGATCAGCACTTCGCGGTCCTGGCTCTTCATGAACTCGGCGAAGGCGATCGTCCAGCTGTTGGCGCCGACGAGAAGAACGCCGTTGCCCTTACCGCGGTCGAGGTCGAGCAAGCGGGCGACGGCGGCGGCGGTGAAGCCGTGTGCGAAGATGGTGACGATCACGACGCCGAACCCCAGAGGCACGAGCGCCTCGGCGCCGGGCACGCCATAGTCGGTGAGGCGCAGCGCGAACAAACCGGTCACGGCCACCGCGACGATGCCCCGCGGCGCGATCCATGCGACAAACAGCCTTTCCTGGATCGGAATGCGCGTGAAGAGCAGCGCGGTCATGATCGTGAGCGGGCGCACCACGAACAGGAGAAGGAACAGGAATAGGATGAAACGCAGCTCGAAGTTTTGCACCACCTGCCAGTCGAGCGTCGCCGACAGGATGATGAAGACGCCCGACACGAGAAGGATGGTCAGATCCTCCTTGAACCGGCGAAGCATGTGGCTCGAATAGGTTTCGCGGTTTGCCATCACCACTCCCATCACGGTGACGGTGATGAGCCCAGTCTCGTGCATCACGAGGTCGGAAAGCACGAACACTGCGATAACCGAGGTCAGGAGGATCGGCGCTTTCAGATATTCGGGAATCCAGCCGCGCAGATAGGCGGTGGTGAGCGCGAAGCCGGCGGCGATGCCGATTAGGATCGCCAGCGCACTTGCGGCAACGACATCGGCGACGACCGTGGTCGCGCTCGCGCCGCCGCCGTGCGTGATATAGGCGTAGACGCCGACCGCGATCAGCGCCCCGATCGGGTCGTTCACGATCGCTTCCCATTTGAGCATATGCTTGACGCGCGGCGGAATGTTGAGCGAGCGTAGCAGCGGCGAGATCACCGTGGGGCCGGTGACGACCATGACGCCGCCAAACAGCGCGGCGAGCTCGAGCGGCAGGCCGGCGCCGTAATAGGCCGCGGCGGTCCCCAGCGCCCAGCCGAGCGGCACGCCGATGAAGACGAGCATCAGGACGGCCGTACCCGCTTGTCTCAGCTCGCGGAACCTGAGGCTGAGACCGCCCTCGAACAGGATCACCGCTACCGCGAGCTTGATGATCGGTTCGCGCAGCGCGCCAAAATCGCGCTCGGGATCGATGAGCCCAAGAACGGGGCCGGCGATGATCCCCGCGATTAGCATCAGCGCGATCGCAGGGCGACCCGTCCGCCATGCAATCCACTGCGCACCGAGGCCGATGATGCCGATGAGGGCGATTTTGACGAGCAGCGAGTCAATGGCAAACATATGGGGGGGTATGCGGCAGGCGAACCGTTGGTTCCCGGCGTGGGTCAGATATGTCGATCGATGGCATCACGGTCGTGGGCGGAGATCGATTATCGGCAGGATGATCCCGAAACAGACGAACGGCGGCGCGGCGGCGGAACCAAACGTCGGGATTCAACGTTATCCGTCCATCAGAACAAGTAAGGGGGCAGCGCAGTCGCTGCCCCGGCGCGCGCATCGGGTCATCCGGAATCGCGCCCTGAAAGAAGGAGAAGATCATGTTTCGCTGGGCTATCATTTTTGCCGTAATCGCGCTCGTCGCGGCGCTTCTGGGTTTCGGCGGCATCGCCGGCCTTTCGGCGGAGTTCGCCAAGATCCTGTTGATCATCGCCGCAGTGCTTTTCGTCGTTGCTCTCGTGTTTGGGCGCGGTCGGCGGACGCTTCCCTGATCCTCCCCGAGCGCATGGCACGCGCTCATAACTTTGGCCGGCGGCTCATCCTTACGGGCCGCCGGCAATTTTCGGCACGGATGCTCTGAGGGACATAAATGCGAGCCTCGGCGGCTATCCGGTCCCGACTGACGGCCGCTATCTGATCGGGCGCGGGCTGGCTCTGATCAATGAGTCCTGACCCTGGAAAACCTGGGGCGATATGCCCTCTTCGTCTCCCGCGTCCGAGCAAGTCCGCTTGCAGCCGGACCATAGTGTGTGGGAGGAGTGGGGGAGGATAGACTTTCCCCCGCACAGTGCTTCCCCCCAATTCCGACGAGATAATGTGGGGGTAAATCCCGTGGGGGGACTCACAGCGGTCGCGGTCAAGGTCGCATTGGGGAATCCCGGCTCGCACCAAAATGACGAGCGGCTGTTCTTGAAAATGGACTAGCTCGGCCAGCTTGTGGCCGGCGAGAGCCGCGCCGTGAAGGCGCAAGGCCGTGGCGGCGGCGCCGAAAAGGCGGGATAGTCTAATCCGGCCCGGCATTCAGTCTGCGCGCGGCCGCATCGAGGCATTCAGGCTCCTTTGGCCGGCTGGCGCAAACAGGCGCGAGCCGGCCCGGGAGCCGGCGCGATCGACGAGCGCGATCGCGCCTCTTGTATCAGCCCGGCAGAAGGACGCCGTCGATCACGTGGATCACGCCGTTCGACTGGATTACATCAGCAGGGCCGATCTTTGCCTTGCCGCCCTTGGCATCGCCGACATACCAGGCGCCGTCCTGCTGCCAGATGGTGAGCTTTCCACCTTGGACGGTGGTGAGGACGGCCTTTCCGCCATTGGCCTGAGCCTGCGCCGCAAGGTCCGCGGCGGTAAGACGGCCGGGAACGACATGATAGGTGAGCACGCCGGTCAGGGTTGCCTTGTTCTCGGGCTTCAGCAGGGTATCGACCGTGCCTGCCGGCAATTTGCCAAAAGCGGCGTTGGTCGGCGCGAATACCGTGAAGGGTCCCGGCGACGCGAGCGTGTCGACAAGGCCGGCCGCCTTCACGGCGGCGACGAGCGTCGTGTGGTCCTTCGATGCGGAGGCATTCTCCACGATATTCTTCGTTTCGTACATGGCCGCGCCGCCGACTGCGGGGTTCTTGGCGGCGGCGGTACCGGCGGCGATGGTCATGCTCGCGGCCGCGATCGAAAGCGCAATGCGGGAAATGGACATATGTCGTTCCTTTGCAAACCGTCCCTGGGGGGAAGGGGACACCGCCTGTCTACGTTCCTGTGCCTCTGGCGGCGACATGTCCTTTCGGGCGGGGGATGCATCAAAGGGCAGATTGCGCCAGCATAGGGTGGGCGGAATAATCCGACGATGGCCGAACCTATTCTCTCCGTCTCCCGGATGCAGGAAACGCTTGGTTACGCCGGCCTGCTTCCCCCCGCCGCATGCCTGCTGTTGCCGCTGGCGTGCGGCCTGGACTATTACTGGACCGCGCTCGCTCTTCTTTATTTCTATCTCGCCTCGATCCTCTCCTTTCTCGGCGGCCTCTGGTGGGGTTTGGCATCGTCCCGGCCGTCGGCGCCGCGCTGGACCCCCGTAGCAGCGGTGCTGCCCTCGCTTGCCGTTTGGGCGAGTTTCTTGCCCTGGCTTGTCGGCTGGTCGTGGCCGAAGCCCTCGCTCGCGGTGCTGTCGCTTGCCCTCATCCTGTCGCCGCTGGTCGATCGGGCCATCGTCGGCGGGCATGCCGGTGCGACCGATTGGAACAGGTTGCGATGGCGCCTTTCGATCGGCCTCGGTGTTTCGGGGCTCGCCTTCGCTTTCATCTAGCGTGTTCCGGCCTCGCCATCGTCCCCGGGAACCGCAATTCTCTGGCGGGAGCGGCTCGCATTGGCGGCGCGCGTTCCGGATGCGGGTGGGCCGGGGCCTATCAGCGCGGCAACGGCGCGGCGCATCTCCGGATCATCCCTGAAGCGGCCGAGCATTATGCGTGTGGTCACCGCGAGGTCGGTCGCAGGCATGCCGGTGACCAGATCGACATGTCTGGTTTCGATGATCACCGCGACACCCGCTGGCGACAGCCGGTCCCAGATCGCTTCCGCGAAGTCCGCGGTGAGCTGCTCCTGCGTCTGAAGGCGCCGGGCAAGAATGGCCAGCGCATGCCGGATCGCGGAGGCTTCTGCGGTCATCGCATCGGGCAGATAGGCGACCGTCGCCACACCGGTCACCAGAGCAAGATCGGTTTCCCGGACTGTGTCGAAGGGAGTATTTCGCAAGACTATCATTTCCGGCGCCCCGGACTCTTCGCTTGCTCTTGGCCTGACATCGAACATCACGCCTTCCCTGTGTCCCGATAGGGCCGAGCGCAAGGATTGAGCGACCGTGCCCGGCGTCTCGCGCAAGCCCTCCCTGTCGGGGTCCTCCCCGATCCAGCGCAGCATGGTCCGAATGGCTTCGATGACATCGGGGGGAACCGTGCCGGAGCGCTCGCCGCCCGGCGCATCGCTTGGGAATTTGGCTGGCATGGGCTCGCGTGCCGTCGGCGCTTCCTCAGGATCGGGGCAGAATAGCCCCGCCGCCGACGTCTCTCGCGCGAAAGCCCGGGCAACAATATGCCTCTTCGGGCAGCCCGCGATGCCGTCGGCGAACGCGGCCGACGGTGCGATCCGTCCGCGGTTCCGACTTACCGCAATGCCTGCAGGAAATTGCGAGCGCTGGCGCGCACATTTTTCCGCTCGGCGTCGCTGAACCGCATCCAGCTGTCTGCGGCCATCCGCATGCGCGGGTTGGCGCGGAGCATCGTCGCGTGGCGGGCGATGAAGTCCCAGTAGAGGAAGTTGAACGGACAGGCGTTGGTGCCGGTCCGGCTCTTCACGTCATATCGGCAGCCGTGGCAGTAATCCGACATCCTGTTGATATAGGCGCCGCTTGCGGCATAGGGCTTGGAGGCGAGCAGGCCGCCGTCGGCAAACTGGCTCATCCCGATGGTGTTCGGCAATTCGACCCACTCATAGGCGTCAGCGTAAACGGCGAGGTACCAGCGATGCACTTCGGCGGGGGCCACGCCGACCAGCAGCGCAAAATTGCCGGTCACCATTAGCCGCTGGATATGGTGGGCGTAGGCCTCCTCGCGGGTTTGCGCGACGCAGGACGCAAGGCAGGCCATATCGGTGTCGCCGGTCCAATAGAGCGCGGGGAGCGGCCTCGACGCGCCGAGCGCATTTTCGTCGGCATAGCCCGGCATCCGCCACCAGTAGATGCCGCGAACATATTCGCGCCAGCCAAGAATCTGCCGAATGAAGCCCTCGGCGGCATTTATCGGCACTTTTCCGGCGCGATACGCGCTGTCGACAACCCAGCACAGATGGCGCGCGTCGAGCAGACCGGCGTTCAGATATTGGGCGATCGCCGCGTGGTAGAGATACTTCTCGCCCGCCAGCATCGCATCCTGATAATCGCCGAAGCGCGAGAGACGCGTGCTCACGAAATCCTCGAACGCGGCCCCGGCGTCGCCGCGGGCGACCGCGAACCAGAAGGGCTCGAGATTACCGAAATTGTCGGGGAAGTTTTCCGTCACCATGGCAAGGACCTCGCGCGTCACGCGGTCCGGCGTAAATTGCAGCGGCTGGGTCATCATGAGATCGCGCGTTGCGGCGTTGCGGTTGTCGCTATCGAAATTCCACTTGCCGCCCAGCGGCTTGTCGCCGTCCATGAGAATGCCGGTGCGCCGCCGCATCATCCGGTAGAAATGTTCCATCCGAAGCTGCGAGCGCCCTTCGGCCCACTCGGCGAATTCGGCGGAACTGATGAAAAAGCGATCGTCAGGGACGATTGTCACGTCGGCGACCGACCGCAGGATTTCGGCGACGCGATACTCGCCGGCTTCGGTCACCCGAAGCGGCAATTTGCCATGACGGCGTCTGAACCGCTCGATCTCGGATGCAAGCGAGCCGCTATTTCCGGCATCGTCGAGCCGCACATACTCTACGTCCCACCCGTCCGTGCGCAGCTCGGCAGCGAAGTGACGCATGGCGGAGAAGACGAAGGCGAGCTTTTTGCGATGATGCGCGACATAGCCGGCCTCGGCTGCGACCTCGACCATCAGGACACGCGTCCTCGCCGGATCGAGCCCGCGCAGCGACGAGATGGCCGGGGTAAGCTGGTCGCCGAGGATGAGGACGAGCTGGTTTTTCAATCCCGCTTCGCTCGCGCTGCGGCCATCCGGAGACGATGCGCATCGACCTGCCGGCCGCCGCATATCCGGGCGATAACTTTCCCGATGCTCATCCGAAGGGTCTTGAGCGCTTTCGAGCGGCACCGACAGCTGGACTTTCGGGCAAACCGCGCCGCCACGGGCTTCGGCGTGATCTTCGTCAGGCGCGCAGCGACTCCCACGCGGCCAGTGCACGGCTCCGAGCCTCCTGGTGGCCGACGAGCGGCGCCGGATAGCCGGCAATGCCGGTCCCGCCGCCATGCATTGCGGCAATCTCGCTGTCACCGAGCCGAGAGAGTTCGGGCACGAACGCGCGGACATAATCTCCCATCGCAAACTTCTCGCACTGCAGGAGCGGCGACATGATCCGCGAAAAGACGGGCGCATCGACGCCCGTGCCGGCGACATATTGCCAGTTCATCGCATTTGAGCCGAAATCGGCGTCGAGCAATGTGTCCCAGAACCAACGCTCGCCGCGCCGCCAGTCGATGAGGAGATGCTTGACCAGGAAGGACGCGGTTATCATCCGGACGCGGTTGTGCATCCATCCGGTGCTCCAGAGTTCGCGCATCCCGGCGTCGACGACAGGATATCCGGTCCGGCCCCGGCGCCATGCCCGAAAGTCCCGATCCGCCGCCGCGCCCGTTCGCCACGGGAAGCGGTCGAAGGGAGCGCGGCCGTTCCGTTCGCCATAATCGGGCATTTGATCGACGAGATTGAGACCATGTTCGCGCCAGCCGATTTCGGAACGAAAAGCTTCGGCGCCGGGATCGTCGCGGTCCCCGAGCGCATGCCAAAGCGTTCGCGGACTGATTTCGCCGAAGTGGAGATGGGGGGAGAGCCGCGATGTCGCGGGCCGAGCGGGATAGTCGCGATCGGTTTTGTAATCGCCAGCGGCCGGGAGCCAGTCGCGAAGTGCGCGAAGAGCCCCCTTCTCGCCGGGCACCCACGCGCCGAAGCCCGAGGTCCAATCGGGCCCGGTCGGCGTGAGGCGCCACGTTGAAAGCCCTTCCGACTCCGGCCACAGCTCGGGGCCTGCAATGCGGTCCGGAGCCGGCAGCGGCAGCGCGGGCGGCATTCGCTCGAGCAGCCGGCGATACCATGGGGTGAAGACGCGGTAACGCTCGCCGTTCATGTTCGTGATGGCCGACGGCGGGGCGAGATAATTGCCGTCGTGCAGCACGAGGTCTGCGCGGGCAGACAGTGCCGCGTCGATCCGTTTCCACCATGGCTCGTAACAGCGCGTGGCCAAGACATGGCGCGCGCCGGTTTCGATCATGATCTTCTCCAGCTCGGCCGCCGCTGCGCCGCGCCGCAGAACCAGCCTGCTGCCCCGCTTGCGGAGGCTGGCGTCGAGGGCCGTGAGGCTGTGGTGAAGCCACCACCTTTGCGCTCCGCCGATCGACCAATCCCCGGGCGCCTCATCGTCCAATATATAGACCGGCACGACAGCGCCCTCGGCTATCGCCGCCGTCAGCGCCGGATGGTCGGTGAGCCGGAGGTCCTGCCGGAACCACAAGATCGATGTTCGGGTCATCCCGTTCCCCGGTCCGCGCGCCCATCATGGGCCAGGGTTTCGGGCGGTGCGGCGCAGCGCCGCACCGCCCGGCGATGACAATCCATCGCCCCCCACCGCGGCAAGGTAAAGGTCGCAAGGGCCCTGCCGCCGGTGGAACCGCCAATGCCCGTGGCCGGCGCGCCGGCCTCGCTCCTCAATAGGCCGGTCGCGGTCATCTTCCCGGCCCCTGTTGTTTCCGAGCGACAGGGCCGCGGCCGTGCGCGGCCGGCCGTGCGCCGATATCGTCGAGGATGAGACCGGCCGTTGCTTTCGCGCTCGCCACGACGCCGGGAATGCCGGCGCCGGGATGGGTGCCGGCACCGGTGAAGTAGAGGTTGGAGATACGGTCGTCGCGGTTGTGGCCGCGAAACCATGCACTCTGCGTCAACGACGGAGTAAGGCTGAAGGCGCTGCCGTGATGGGCGGCAAGATCGCGTTCGAAATCGGGCGGGGCATAGGCGAGGCTCGTCACGATACGGTCGCCGAAATCCGGAATCAGCCGCCGCTCGATCTCGGCGATCATGCGCGCCGCCAGCCTCGGCCCTTCGACGTCCCAGTCGAGCGGAGCATGGCCGAGATGCGGAACCGGCGCGAGAATGTAGAAGCTGCTGTGCCCATCGGGCGCGACGGTGGGATCGGACGCGCTGGGATGATGGAGATAGAGCGAAAAGTCGTCCGCAAGCCTGCCGTGACGGTAGATGTCGTCGAGAAGTCCGCGGTATCGAGGTCCGAACAGGATCATGTGATGCGGAATGCCGGGGAAGCGCCCCCGCACGCCCAGATGGAGAACGAAAAGGCTCGGGGACCAGCTTTTGCGAGTCAGCCGCGCGCCTTCTCGCGGCCCGCGGGGATGATCGAGCAGATCCCGGTAGCTGTGCAATAAGTCCGCGTTTGATGCGACGACGCTGGCCTCCGCGCGGAAGCCGCTCTTCGTCACGACAGCCGTCGCGCGGTCGCCCCGCGTTTCGATCCGCACCACGGGATCGCCCAGACGGATCGTTCCGCCGAGGCGCTCGAACAGCGCCGACATGCCGGCAACCAGGCGGTTCGTGCCGCCGCGGGCATACCAGACGCCGCCATCCTGCTCGAGCTTGTGGATCAGCGCATAGATGCTGCTCGTCGTCATCGGATTGCCGCCGACCAGCAGGGTGTGGAACGACAAGGCCTCGCGGAGCTTCTCATTTTTCACGAAGCCGGCGACGGTTGCGTAGACCGAGCGCCAGGCACGGCGCCGCGCCAGCGCCGGCGCCGCTTTCAGCATCGAGCGGAAATCGAGGAACGGCACCGCCCCGAGCTTCACATATCCTTCCTCATGGACTGCGGCCGCGTAGCCGAGAAATCGTTCATAGCCTTCCAGATCGCGCGGTTCGAGGGCGGCGATCTGCCGGTTCAGTGCGCCGCGATCATTGCTGTAGTCGAAATGCGATCCGTCGGGCCAGCTGAGCCGATAGAAGGGTGCAACGGGAAGCAGATCGACATCGCGATCGATCGTGTCGCCGCTTAGCGCCCAGAGCTCGGCGAGGCAGGAGGGGTCTGTGATGACGGTCGGGCCGGCGTCGAACCGGAAGCCTTCCTTCTCGAACATATAGGCGCGGCCGCCTGCAAGCTCGCGCGCCTCGACCAGCAGTGTTTCCATGCCCGCCGACTGCAGTCTGATCGCCAAAGCGATACCGCCGAAGCCCGCGCCGATGACGACGGCAGCCGTCATCGGTTTGCTCCCGCAGCGATCGCCGCGCCCAGCACATGGCCGGACAACCATGCATATTCGGCAAAGCCATGATAAAGCCAGTCACCGCAGGCGCCGAGCCCGATCGCATCGTTCCAGAGCGTCGTGAGGTCCCGGCCCGAGGGCTGGGCAAACAGCCAGCGGTGCGCGGCCGCATGGAAAGGGCGCGGCAGGGGGCGGCCGGCTACATCCGCGAGAGCAGCAAGTAGTGCCTCCGACACATCCGCGCTGTCGCGGCCCAGATTCGCCTCCGACCACGTCCAGTCGGCCTGCACGACCCACCGCTCACCGGGCGTGCGTCCCGGCTTGGCGCTGTCGCGAGCGGCGGTCACGATGGGGCCTGCGCCGCGCACGAAGTCGGGAAGATCGGCAATCCGCTCGCGAAAGGCGAACATCGCGCTCCACGATGGATAGGATCGCACCGACATGGCGGCGCGCGCCATCTCGAAGTCGTGAAGCGACAGGAGCGGCGCCGCTTGCTCGGAAGGGATCGCGACCACCGCCGCGTCGAAATCGCCGAGGCGCACCGCTTCGCTGTGCAGTGTCCAGCCTTCGCCCGATCGGGTCAGGGCGGTAACCGGGGTCGAGAGGCTGACATCGATGCCCGAGGCGAGCGCCTTTATCGGGGCAGTCATCGTCGGCGTCCCGACCCAGCTGTCGGCGCCGGCGGCAGGCCAGCGCGCCGCAAGCCCCGCTGCCTCCCACTGGCCTACGAGGCGCCTGAAACCGTCCGACCGTGCCGTGAAATGTGTTGCGCCGTGGTCGAAACCGACGGCCCGGCCCCTGAGCTTGGAGCGCCGCGTTGCAAGCCGCCCCCCGACGCCGCGAGCCTTGTCGAAAACGGAGACGGCAATGCCTGCGTCCCGCAGCCGGTGGGCACAGGCGAGGCCGGAGATTCCCGCGCCCACGATCGCTACATGCATGGAGGGCACCGGACCATAGCGTCGATCGACAACGGAATGCAGGAAGCGGAAGTATCGCGAGCCGCAACGCGGCCCCGGTCATCATGGATCATCTGGGTTTTTCTCGTTCCGCCGCATTCCGGCGCCGACGAGGCTTGCATGAGAGGGGGCAAGTGTCGCAACATGTCCCTTGGGGCATGAGGCGAGGAGCAGGCAGGAAGCTATGTCATTGAAGACGATGATCGCGGCGAGCCCGATCGCTGCGGTGATCAGCGACCCGCGGTTGCCCGACAATCCGATCGTCGAATGCAATGCGGCGTTCGCGGCGCTGACGGGATATGCACGCGAGGAGATTATCGGGCGGAATTGCCGTTTTCTTTCCGGCCCCGGCACCGAGCCTGAACTGACCGAGACGTTGCGCGCCTCAATCCGCGCGCGCCGGCCCGCGCTCGTCGACATCCTGAACTATCGCAAGGACGGCTCGCCGTTCCGCAACGCCGTCCTCGTCGCGCCGATATTCGGGGTCACCGGAAAGCTCGAATATTTCCTTGGATCCCAGATGGAAGTAGGAGGCGTCGAGGATGCGGCTGCCCAGCGCACCGCAAGGGCGCGCCAATTGATCGAGGCGCTTTCGCCGCGGCAGCGCGAGGTATTGAAGCATATGGCGAGCGGGCAGCTCAACAAGCAGATCGCATTCGCACTTTCATTGTCGGAGCGCACGGTGAAGATGCACCGGTCGGCACTTTTGCGTGCGCTCGGCGTCGAGACCACTGCGGATGCCATCCGGTTGGCGGTCGAAGCGGGTTACTGACGGCCGCCGAAAGCGCACCGCTTTGCTTCAAGAGGATCGGGCAGAATTTTTTGTTCCCCGGTTGGGAGAAACAAGGCCCCCTTTTCAACGGCCTCGGCCCTCTTGACTCGACTCGCTGGCTTCCCAAAATCTGCTCCCGCGGCCTGTTGCCGCACGACGAGAAAGGAATGGCGACAAGGAAGGAGGCACGATCATGTCCGAGCCATTTTCCCGTTTTCTTCATCCCTTCGACGTGGCGCGTCACCCGAGCCTGGAGCCCGAGGTCAAGCGCGCCCTCCTCGCATCCTGGGCATCGGACCGCTCGGCGGTCCGCAACCGGCCGGCGCTCCGCAAGCCGCCGGGCGTGCGGCGCGCGGTGCCGGTCGACGATGTGCTGGCGGCGCCCCGCTCGCTCGACGGCGGCGAAGCGCGCGCGCCATGACCGACCGGGCGCTGATCGCGCAGCTGGACGGCTATGGACTGACGACCGCCGAGATCCATTATTACCGGCCCGATCATCCCTCGCTGCTCCAGCTCTTTGTCTGGCAGGACTATGATCTTCCGCCGGACTTTCCGGTGCTGTTCGATTTTCTGGCCATGTGGCGGCGGCGGATCGAAGCTGCGCTCCATTCGGTACGGATCGCGCATCATGCGCTGATCGGACCCGCCGAGTGGCGGGCGGCCGATATTCTGCGGTCGCTGGAATAGGGCGAGCGGCCGGCCAGGTCGCTGCCTGCCTAACCCCCGCCGCCGACAATCCTCCTAAAAACGATGGGGTGCCCCCTCTTAGGCGCTCACGCGCTTTCGAGCGCCTTATCCTCGGGCGCTGCGATCCGCTGCCGCTCGCCGGAACTGCTGCCGATTGCGATCTTGCGCGGCTTCATCGCTTCGGGAACGACGCGGTTGAGCTCGATCGTGAGCAGCCCGTCGGCGAAGCTTGCGCTGCCGACCTCGATATAGTCGGCCAGCTGGAAGCGCCGTTCGAATTCCCGGCGCGCGATGCCGCGGTGGAGATAGGCGCGCTTCGCATCCTCCCCGGCCGGCTTGCCCGTGACGGTGAGTTGGTTCTGCTGCGCGACGATCTCGATCTCGTCGGCCTTGAAGCCGGGAACCGCCAGCGTGATGCGATAGCGGTCGTCGGCGTCGCGGACGATGTCGAAGGCGGGATAGCCGTCGGACGTCTCGCTGCGCTGCCCCTTCTCCAGCAGGTCGAAGAGATGGTCGAAACCCACCGTCGAGCGGCGGTAGGGGGTAAAGTCGAAGTCGGTTCTCATTTCCAAATCCTCCTGAGTGAAGCAATTCGGGCATGAGATGCGCCGGGACGTAGAGCCGGCGCTCTCTATGTCCTTCGGACCCGCAAAATGCGGCGTCCGGGAAAAAATTAGGTAGGCCTTTTTCGGATTCAAGAGGCGGCGAGTGCATCTGGCGCACCGCCCCAATGTCCCGGGAAGGCCGACAGTGTGATCCGCGCGATCACGACGCTGGCGGACGCGCCGGGCATGGAGACACTGGCCGAGGGCGTAGAGGATGAAGCGCAGCCGAAATCCTCCGGCAGGAGGGTTGCCACCAGATCCAGGGCCATTTGCTGAGCAAGCCGATCGAAGCCCACGCGGTCCATGCCTCTATCGCAGCTATGGCGATCAAAGCGGACCACCAGCGGCCAAAGGCGTGACGTCAAGTCTGCGCTTCGTGCCGTGTCTCGACCCCTAAGGTCGACCGAAATGATGCGCGGTCGACCTTGGCTCCATCTTAGAAGCGGCGCTGCCCGTTGCCCCAGTTGCCAATGTCGCAGCGCCCGGAAAAGTCGGTGACCGCCTTGATGGTGATGAGGCCGGTGCGGCGATCGATCGTCAGCTTGGGCTTGTTCATGCCATTGAGGCGATAAGTCGCGGTGATCTGGTCGCGTCCAACGACCAGGTTTTCCAGATCCCACCACCCATGATCGCCGCCGGAATGGATCGGCGGCACAAGCTTGGGCCCGAGGTGAATGCGGCCCTGTGTTCCGTAGAGTTCGATCTGGATATCGCTGTTGAATGCCTCTGTGCCGCTCGCCACCTGATTGCTCCATTCCCATTTATGATTGGAATGGTTCCAGGTGTAAGTCGGCTGCGAGGTTACGGTCGGGCGATTTCCGCCGCCATAACAGACGAGGACCATCGAATTGGGGTCGCGATAGTCGGATGCGGGCGGCGGTGCGCCGTGATCGTTCCGGTTGTCGCCCTGTGACCCTTCGGAGCAGTTCCCGGCAGGCACCCCGATGATCGCGGCGTAGCGGCCCTCCATCGTGGATACCGAGATGCAGCGTCCGGTGCGCTTGTTCCACCAGAAGGTGAAACGCTGATCGCGCACGTCGTTCGACTGACGCTGCTCATATCCGCGCGAGAGAAGCTGGGTCTCGCCGCCGGCCGCCCGGGCCCCGACAAGATCCTCGACATCGGAGGCGCCTTGGGCCGTGGCGGAGGTGGCAAGTGCGATCACCGCAAATGCGGCCGGCAGAGCTAGGACGTGACGCATCATTGGCTCTCCTGTTGCTATGCGAGGCTAGCAGCGCCGCGACACCCTGCAAGCTTAATTTTTCGCTCGCCGGCGGCTTTGACGGCCAAGATGGGGTGGGGATCTGTCATGGCTTCCCCGGTCATCGCGGCCTGAATCCCAAAGTTCAGGAAAGTTCAGCCCATTGAGCACTCTTTTTGGACCGGGAGCATGTCGAACGCATCTCGCACGCCTCGTCCCGACCGCTTTTATCTACCAGATGAAAGAGCCGGAAGAAGGCTGACACAGCGGGATAATGTAGGAAAGGCCTATTTGCAGGCGATGGCGGATTTGGGGTGGTGAGCTGTCGCTAAGCTGTTCGTCATCCCGGGCTTGACCCGGGACCCGCCTTTCCTCTTCGTGCCTCGGATGAAAAGACAAGGCAGGCCCCGGATCAAGTCCGGGGTGACGATGATTGATAGGGCCGCAATCGGTTTCCTTCGCTCGTTGACTTTTTCACGGCCCCGTGGGCGACTATCGTCGAGCTATCAGACGGAAGACGGTTCGCCGCGCACAGATTTGCCCCAGCGTTGGCGCACCCGATCAGGTCCGGGCCGCCTCCTTCGACAGTCGCCAATCAATTCCTTCGTCACTGGCAAAGGCGGCGAGGGGTTTTAAGCGGCATAAGACCGCGCTAGAATTTGAAGCCCGCTTCGACGCCAATCAGCCTGCGTGCGCCTGGCGAGATGAAAGACCCGCCAAATTCGATCGCGGGGATGGCCTCGTTGATATATTTGCGATCGAGCATATTGTCGGCGAACAGCATAAGCGACCATCTGTCGCTCTGAAGTCCCGCGCGAAGGTTGAGCACGCCGAATGCGTCACGGCGAGCATTGATGTAACTGCCGTTGCCGGCGGACGGCGGCAGCGCGAACAACGAAGCCGGAAGCAGCGCGCTGAAGACCGTGGGGCTGCTCTGATCTTGTACGGTATGGAACCATGTCGGCCCGGTGATGCGGTAGTCGGCGCGCAGAACGAGATCGAAGTTGCGGGCCAGCGGCGCGTCGATCTGGGTGCCGAGGTTGATCGTATAGTCCGCCGTATAGGGAGATTTGTTTCCTACCGTGTAGGTTCGCGAACTGTTCCGCTTGATCTCGCTGTCGGTCAGATTGACCGATCCGAACACTTTCCAACCGTCGACAATTCGGGCGCTGGCGTTCAATTCGACGCCTTTGATATCCACCCGGTCGATGTTCGAGACGACGCGCAGGAGGCCAAAGGAGCCCACGAAAAACTCGAAGAACTGCATGTCCGTGATCCGGGTGTAATATCCGGCAAGATCGAAGGTGACGCGATTGTCGAAGAGCGCCCCCTTGACGCCGGCTTCGAACGAGCTCGAGCGTTCCTTGCGATAATTGTCGTCGATTGCGACATTGGCATCGATCGTCCCGAAATCGACGCCGTTGTTGAAGAACTGGTCGACTGTCGCTGACGAACCTTGGTTGTTGAACCCGCCCGATTTAAATCCCACGCCCCAATTGGCATATATGTTGGAGTTTGCCGTCGGCGAGTAGCTCAGACTGACCTTTGGCTGGAGCTGCCGAAAGGTTTTCGATTGATCGGGGATGCTCCCGGTCGCCGGAAGCCCCGGATTGATCTTCGCCCCGGTAATCGGATCGAGCACATTCGGCACGCGGCTCGATACGTTTCGGTCTTCGATATCGTAGCGGAGCGCGAGGCTCAGCTTGAGGCGGTCGGTGACGTCATAGTCTGCCGATCCGAAGACGGCGTAGACGTTGGTCTTGAACTTGTCAGAATAAAGCTGCGAGGTAGGATTGCTGCTGCCGGGTGCATTGTAGAGCTGCTGTATCAGTCCCAGACCCAGATCGGCCCCCAAACTCACCCCGACCGAGCGGTCGATGTGGAGAACATAGCCCCCAAGCTGCCAGCTCAGGGCACCGTCCCCGTTCGAGGCCAAACGGATTTCTCCGCTGATGTCCTTCTGGTTGCGAACCTGAAATTGCGTGCCATCGCATGTGGTGGGGCTGTAGGGGCCGAAGGTCGACCCCGAGAAGTCGAAAATGAAGGGGACGGGGATCTGCCCTATCGCGCCGGGCGGATTGACGGGGTAACCGGTATTGGCAGCTGTCGACGCGAAACAGGCATTTTGAGCCGCAAGATTGGTCGGGTTTGCGGGGGCGCCAAATGCCGGGGCAATATAGCGCGCAAAATCCGCCGAGGTGCCGTCTGCCGACAAGGACTGCCGGACATCGGAATAGAGCGCCCATGCCGTCAACCGCGTCGAGCCAAAATCATGGTCGAGCTTGATCGAGGCATCGAACGATTTCTGGTCGTTGGTGGGGCGGATATTGCTATAATAATTGAACGGGTGATCATCGACGTCTTCGTTGAAGGCGCCGCCCAATGCCGGCAGGTGAAAGGCCGCGTTGAAGTTGATCGAGGCTCCCGACAGCTTCGAATAGCGGGTCTTGACATCGATCTCGGTCGCCTCGCTCAGGTCCGCGACAAAGCGTCCGTCGATCGACCATATTTCCTGGTCGTCGACCACCTTGCGATCGAGAAAGCTGTTGCGATAAAAGCCGTCTGTCGTGCGATAATAGCCTGACACGAGAACGCCGGCATTGCCGCCGATCGGCGCCGATACATAAGCGGAGCCCTCGAAGGTATTTTCGTTGGCGTAACTCGCCTTGACCGCGCCTTCGAACTGGTCGCCAGGTTTTGCGGTCGTTATCACAATCGCCCCGGCGGCGGCGTTGCGGCCATAGATGGCGCCTTGCGGCCCTTTCAGAATTTCGATCTGGCGCAGCGTGCCCTGGTTCTGGTTGAGCTGAGCGCTGTTGGTTTTCAATATCCCGTCGACCACGAGAGCCACCGAGCTTTCGGCATCGCGCGCGCCATTGATCCCCCGGATGTTGATTTGCGTATCCCCCGCCTCCGCGGTCCCGGTCACAATCGTCACGCCCGGCGTCAACTGGGCAAAGCCCTGCGCATTATCGACACCCGTGGTTTCGAGCGTGTCGGACGTCAACACCGTCACCGACGCAGGGACATCGACGAGCCGCTCATTCTGTCGCCGCGCCGTGACAATGATATCGCCTTCATCTGTTATCCCGGCGCTCTCCTGCGCGGCGGCCGGACCAGATTGGGCTGCGATGGCAGCGATCGAAGACAGCAAGACGGCTTTCGTGATGCGCATCGTTGACTCCTCGGTGTCAAATTCGGCGCCGCCCCTGCAAAGACACGTTGGACGTTGCCCCCGCTACGTCATATTGTATACAAACATCGAGCGTCAAGTGCTCAAAGGAGGCAAGAATGTCGCGCGCATCCGATCGGGCCTATTCGCAGATCCGGAACATGGTGTTGTCGGGTGACCTGGCGCCTGGCGAGCAGCTGCGCGAGGAGCAACTGGCCGAAATTTGCGGGGTTTCGCGCACGCCTATTCGCGACGCGCTCAGGCGCCTCGAAAGCGAGTCTTTCGTGCGCCGGAACGACTCCCAGCGCAGTTTCGTGGCGGACTGGTCGCTGGACGACATGGAGGAGGCGTTCGAGCTTCGCGCAATGCTCGAATCGCACGCGGCAGCCCGCGCCGCTGTCCGCGTCAGCCCCGAGCAAATCGAGCAGCTCAGGCGATGCAACCAGGCGATCTACAGGGCGATCGCGGGTGACGCGCCGGACATTCCGGCGTTTCTGGAGCAGAACCGCATATTTCACGCGATCATCATGGAAGCGTCGGCGTCTCAACGGCTCGCGCTCATGCTGTCGCGGATCATCGAACAGCCCGTCGTCCTGCGGACAGCGCTCCAATATGATCGGGAAGATCTGCAAAGCTCCGGTCGAGAGCATGACGAACTGCTTGCCGCATTCGGCCGACGCGATCCCGATTGGGCGGCCGCGGTCATGAAGAGCCACATCCGGCGCGCCTTCCATGCCTATGCCGATGCGCACAAGCGCGGGAGCGGGCGTCAGGTCGAGGGAGGTTGATTTTGTATACATATATGCGAATGAGGAAGCGATGATTCTGCCATCCGCCATCGAATTCGTCGAAGTGGGCCCCCGCGACGGGCTCCAGAACGAGGCCGTCATCCTTGCCACGAACGACAAGCTTTCGCTGATCGAACGCCTGATCGACGCCGGGGCACGGCGGATCGAGGTGGCAAGTTTCGTCAATCCTCGCCGGGTGCCTCAAATGGCCGATGCCGAAGATGTCTGCGCCGGACTGCCGCCGCGCGGCGACGTCACCTATGTCGGGCTCGTGCTGAATCTTCGCGGCGCGGAGCGAGCGCTTGCGACCGGCAGGATCGATCAGCTTGGCGCCGTGGCGGTCGCGACGGACAGCTTCGCCATGGCCAATCAGGGGCAGACATGCGCGGGCTCGGTCGCCGCGGCCTGCGATATCGTGGCGCTCGCGAACCGTGGGGGCGCGTCGGGGCAAGTGACGATCGCGGCTGCGTTCGGCTGCCCCTATGAAGGCGAAGTCGACCCGTCGCATGTCGTCGAAATGGCGCGGACCCTGGCGCAATCGGGCCCGGCAGAAATAGCGCTCGCCGACACGATCGGCGTCGCCGATCCGTGGCGCGTGACCGAGCTCGTCCGCCGCGTGAGCGACGCGGTCGCGCCGCTTCCGGTCAGGGTTCATTTTCACAATACGCGCGGCACCGGACTGGCGAATGTCTGGGCGGCGGTCGGGGCGGGCGCGACGATCGTGGATGCGTCGGTCGGCGGCCTCGGCGGCTGTCCCTTCGCGCTGGGGGCCGCGGGGAACGTGTGCAGCGAGGACGTCGTCTACATGCTTGAGCGCGCGGGGATTGCGACCGGCATGCGTATCGATGCGCTGATCGCGACCAGCCAGTGGCTTGGTAGCCTGATCGACAAGCAATTGCCGGGCATGGCGGCGCGCGCGCCGGCTTTTCCGCCGGGCGCCTGAGGAGGTTACGCAATGGGCTATCGTTTGGGCGTCGATGTCGGAGGAACATTTACCGACCTTCTCCTGTTTGACGACGCATCGGGCGCCTTCTGGCGTCACAAGACCCCATCGACGCCGCAGGACAGCTCCGAAGGCATCGTCACGGGGCTCGATGCCATCTGCGCCCAGGCCGGCATCGCCGCCAGCGACATAAGCTACCTCCTCCACGGCACGACGGTCGCAACCAACGCCGTGCTCGAGGGGAAGGGTGCCCGAGTGGGACTGGTGACCACCGAGGGACATCGGCATATCATGCAGATTGCCCGAAGCTATGTGCCGGGCGGCCTCGCCGCGTGGATCGTCTGGCCCAAGCCAGTGCCGCTGGCGGCGCTCGAAGATACGGTCACGGTAAAAGGCCGGATCAGCGCGGCAGGCGAGGAGGTCCGCCCGCTGGACGAAACGGACGTTCGGCAGGCGCTCGGGGCGTTGAAGGAACGGGGTGTCGAGGCGATTACCATCAGCCTGATCAACGCCTACGCCAACGGGGACCATGAAAGCCGGATCGGGACCCTGGCCCGGGAAATCATGCCCGGCGTGCCGGTATCATTGAGCCATGAGATCCTTCCTGAAATGCAGGAATATGAACGGACGTTGACGACCGTTGCCAACGCGGCCGTGCGGCCCGTCGTCGGCAAATATATAGCGAGCCTTCGCAACCGGCTCGCCGAGCGGGGGATGGCAGGGAAGTTGTCGCTGCTCCGGTCCGACGGCGGACTCATGTCTTCGGCAAAGGCCGAGGAGCATCCCGTGAATATTCTGATGTCGGGGCCAGCCGGCGGTGTGACGGGTGCGCTATGGGTCGCGAAGCATTCCGGGTTCTCCAACATCCTGACGCTGGACGTCGGCGGCACGTCCACCGACGTGGCGCTCATCGAAAATCTCGAGCCCCGCCGCGCGCGTACGACCGATGTCGGCCATTTGTCGGTTCGGGCATCCTCGCTAGACGTCAAGACGGTCGGAGCTGGCGGGGGCTCGATCGCCTATGTTCCGGAACTTACGCGCGCGCTTCGCGTCGGACCGCAATCGGCCGGCGCGGTGCCCGGCCCTGTCGCTTATGGCAAGGGCGGCAGTGCGCCGACGGTGACCGACGCCAACGTCGTCCTCGGTTATCTGCCCGAGAACCTGCTCGGCGGCTCGTTTCAACTCGATCGCGAGAGCGCCGCAAAGGCCGTGCAGACGATCGCGGACGCGCTTGGGATCGATCTGATGAGCGCGGCTCGCGGGATCATCGACATCGTCAACGAAAATATGTTCGGGGCGCTGCGCATGATCTCGGTCCAGCAGGGCTATGACCCGCGGCATTTTGCATTGATGGGGTTCGGCGGCGCCGGCCCTCTCCATGTCAATGCGGTGGCGCGGCTGATGGGAAGCTGGCCTGCGATATCGCCGGTATCGCCCGGGGTGCTCTGTGCGCTGGGCGACGCGACCACCCGAATGCGCACCGAGACCGCGCGGTCCTTTTCGCGCTTGGCACAGGACACCGACGCCCGCGATCTGGTCTCGATGCTCAGCGATATAGCGACACAAATTCGCGCCGAGCTGGAAAGTGACGGCCTCAATGCCGATGAGGTTGATACCGAGTTTGAAATTGACGTTCGCTACGCGGGACAGGCGTTCGAAGTGCCATTGACCACGACCCTCGACACGCTCGAACGCGACGGCATCGAAGGGCTATTGTCCCGGTTCGACGCCGAGCATCTGCGCCTTTTCACGTTCAATATGGAAACGCCGCATGAGATTGTGAATCTGCGCGCCGTGGCGTTGGGACCGGTTTTGAACCTGCCGGCGGCTGAATTGCCGCACGGCGATGGCAATCCCGCTGCTGCGAAAATCCGCGACCACCGGCTCTGGATGGACGGCGAGGAGCGATCGGCCATCATTTACGACCGGTCAAAGCTCAAGCAGGGCGACATCATCCCGGGCCCTGCGATCGTGATCGAGATGGATTCGACGACGCTGATCGAAAATGGCTGCGTCGCCCGCGTCGACGCGTTCGGAAACATCCTGATCTATCTGGCCTGAGGAGCAAGACCATGCCCGCGACGATCGTCCAGACAAACTCGCAACCGTTCGCCCCCGCCGAAATCGATCCGGTGACACTCGACATTATCGAAAACGCACTTCGCAACGCTCGTGTCGAAATGGATGCAACGCTGGTGCGGACCGCGATGTCGCCGGGAATTCGCGAGCAGGGCGATGCCTTTCCGCTCATCGCCGATCACAATGGCAAGATGATAGTGGGTCAGTTCGGCAGCTTCATCGGCGGTTTTCTGAAGCAGTTCGACGGCACGCTCGAAGATGGCGACATGATTTTTCTGTCGGACCCCTATAGCTGCGAAGGGGCTGTCAGCCATTCCAATGACTGGCTTATTCTGCTCCCGGTTTTCAGATCAGGCCGCCTCATCGCCTATACCGCCATGTTCGGCCACCAGTCCGACATCGGCGGCAAGGTGGTAGGCTCGATGCCGATAAACGCTCGCTCGATCTTCGAGGAAGGAGTGCGGATTCCCCCGGTGAAAATCTGGCGAAAGGGTGAATATAACGAGGATCTGATCAAGCTGGTCATGCATCAGACGCGAAAGCCCGACTGGTGCCAGGCCGACTTGAACGCGCTGATCGCCGCGTGCCGGGTTGCGGCGCGGCGGGTCGTCGAAATGGCAGACCGGTTTGGCGATGACGTCTATGTGTCGGCAACGCAGGAACTGCTCGCTCGCAATCACCGGGCCATGAAGCAGTTGATCGCAATGGCGGTCGCCGAGGAACCGGTAAGTTTCGAGGATTATATATGCGATGATGGAATGGGCTATGGCCCGTACAAGATCAAATGCACGATGTGGCGCGACGGCGACAAGGTTATCCTCGACTTTCAGGGTACCGATCCGCAGAGCAGCGCTTCGATCAATTTCTACCTCAATGAAAACATGTTCAAGATGTTCTTCGGGATCTACATGATCATGGTCTTCGACCCGCAGATCCTGTTCAACGATGGCTTCTATGACCTTATTGACGTCCGTATTCCCGCCGGATCTCTGCTGAAGCCCCATTTTCCCGCCGCCCTGTCGGGCCGCACGCATGCACTGGGCCGTATCTTCGACATTTTGGGTGGGCTGCTGGGGCAAAAAACACCCGAATTCTTGAACGCGGCGGGCTTTTCGTCGAGTCCCCATCTCTTTTATTCGGGCAACGATCACCGCCCGGGTAAAGGGGGGGAGTGGTTTCAGCTGTTCCAGATCGGATTTGGAGGCATTCCGGGCCGCCCGATGGGTGACGGCCCCGACGGACATTCCCTGTGGCCAGGCTTTACCAATGTTCCGAACGAATTTCTGGAGCGTTACTTTCCGCTCATGATCGAGCGCTACGAGACTGATCCCGACAGCGGAGGGGCGGGGCTTCATCGCGGCGGCAACGGTATTCATATGACCTACCGCTTTCTCAGTCCCGGCACGATTTCGATCCACGACGATCGCTGGTTCGTTCCGCCTTGGGGCGTGAACGGCGGGGCGCCGGGCAAGCGTGCGCGGAAAATATTGGAGCGAGCCGACGGGTCGCATTGCGTGATCGGCAACAAGGTCGAAGACATCAGCGTTGCAGTCGACGACCAGCTCCATTTCATCACTTGGGGCGGTGGCGGCTGGGGCGATCCGCTGGCGCGCGATCCATCGCTGGTCGGCCTGGAAGTCTTGCAGGGGCTTGTAACCGTCGCTGGGGCCCGCGCTTATGGGGTGGTCGCCAGCGAGGACGGCGAGATCGACGCCGCCGCAACCGAGGCGCTGCGCCATCACATGCGCAGCACCCGCGCACCTTTGTCGCTTTTCGATTATGGCCCGGGGGTCGAAGCCTTGCGCAGCGCCTGCGAAGCCGAGACGGGGCTCCCGGCACCGATACAGCCGGCATGGCCGGAGCTGGAAGCCGCGCAGTGAATATGGACCGGGCAGGCGCGCTGCACGGCCTTCGCGTCGTGGAAATGGGTCAGCTGCTGGCCGGTCCCTTTTGCGGCCAACTTCTTGGCGACATGGGCGCTGACGTCATCAAGATCGAGCCGCCGGGAGCCGGGGACCCGATGCGCCTGTGGGGCCAGGGCGAAGACAAGGTTCACTGGGAAGTCATTGCGCGCAACAAGCAGTCGGTATCTTGCAATCTGCGCGTTGCCGCGGGCCAAGCGCTCGCGCGGAGACTGATCGCCACGGCCGACGTGCTCATCGAGAATTTCAAGCCGGGAACGCTCGAAAAATGGGGGCTCTCGCCAGAAGACCTGCATCGGGACAATCCGCGTCTGATCATTGCGCGCATGTCGGGTTATGGTCAGACGGGTCCCTATTCGGATCGCGCCGGATTTGGCGGCATCGGTGAAGCCATGGGGGGCTGGCGCTATATTGTCGGCGAGCCCGACCGCGCGCCCTCGCGCATGGGAATTTCGATCGGCGATACATTGTGCGCCACATATGGTTGCATGGGCGTTCTTGCCGCGCTTCATTATCGCGAAAAGACCGGCTTTGGCCAGATCGTCGACGCAGCGCTTTATGAATCGGTGCTGCAAGTGATGGAAGGGCTCGTGGCCGAATATGATCATGCCGGCATCATACGTGAGCGTTCGGGCTCCATCCTGCCGGGGATCGCACCGTCCAATGTGTATCGGTGCCTTGACGGCGAATTCATGATCGGTGCCAATAATGACGCCATTTTCAGGCGCCTCGCCCAAGCCATGGAGCAGCCCGCTCTCGCCGACGACGAGCGCTATGCGACCCATATCGCAAGGGGGCATCACCAAGCGGAACTCGACGCTCTCATCAACCGGTGGACGGAAACGCTGCCCGTGGCGGAGGTCGATCGGCTGATGATCGAACATTCGGTACCGGCAGGCCGGGTCTATCGCGCGCCGGAGATGCTCGCCGACCCCCATTTTGCTGCACGCGAAGCGATCGTCGAAGTTGAAACCGAACGCTTTGGCCCGCTCAAGATGCAGAATGCCTTTCCGCGCCTTTCGCGGAGCCCGAGCGCGGTCCGGTCGCCGGCGCCATCGCTCGTTGGTCAGCATAATGACGCGATTTACGGGGATTTGCTCGGTATATCGACGGAGGAGCGAGATGCGCTCGCCGCTGCCGGGGTCATATGATGGCCGGACGCGACGATCTCGGAGAGAATTATCGCGGCACTTTTGACGGACACCTGCCCTTTGGCACTCGTCCCGCCTTGCTCATCGTCGACTTCGTCATGGCCTATCTGGACCCCGCTTCGCCGTTATTTGCAGGCGCTGAAAATGCTCTTGCATCCACGGTGCGACTTTTGGCGGCCGCCCGGGCAGCCGGCATGCCGATCGTCTTCACCAACGTCATATTCGAGCCCGGCGGCTCCGACGGCGGATTGTTCTACAAGAAGGTTCCCGCTCTCAGTTGTCTGGACAGAGGTTCGCCTCTCGGCGAATTTCCGCGCGAGCTTTCGCCGGGGCCCGGCGAACATGTCATAACCAAACAATATCCGTCGGCGTTTTTTGGCACAGGGTTGAGCGCCCTTCTCGAAGGGGATGGTATCGACACCTTGATGATAGCGGGGGTTTCGACATCGGGGTGCGTGCGGGCCTCTGCACTCGACGCACTCCAGCACGGCTTCGCCCCGTTCGTCGTCGAAGACGCGTGCGCCGATCGCCACGTCGATCCCCACCAGGCCAGCTTGTTCGATCTTCAAGCCAAATATGCGGAAGTCATCGACGAGAAACAGGCGATATGGCAAATCGAACGCCTCTGCCGGTCCTGAATCTTGGAGCATCAGGATCCTGGCCTCGCGGCCGTCGGCCGTACGGTGTGGTGCGATGTTTTCGATCGTCGAAGCCACCCATGATCGGGCGGCCGGATATGCGCCAGCCGCTTGCATAAACCACCGCCGCAAACTGGCTTGCAGGACAAGAAACTGGCGAAGCCATGATTGCTTACCGCGAAAAGGATCGAGCCAGACTCTCTGTGGATCAGGCGATCCGACGGGAGCGGAGGAGGAGGACCAATCGAAGGACCCGGCGCTGCGCCGCCGACGAGCTGCCGCACTCTCGTCCATAAACCGCCCCCCTTTTGAATTGGGGGTGATCGGAGGCCGGAGAGATAGCATTGAAGGCGCGCTTGTCTGTTCTTGAAGCGATCATTTCAAAAGCGGGCCGTCCCAATCGGCCACCCACAACCGTAGCGACGACGCTTGCAGGGCGCACTTGAAAACGCGCATCGTCAGCCCCATCTTTCGTGAATCGCCGACTTCGTTTCTGCATGTTGGCGCCTGAGAGACGATCGCGCTCCCGCAAAAGGGAGGCGAATGTGGATCTCAATCAACTCCTCTATCATCACCAGATGGCGCTGTTGGCGGTAAGTCAGGCGCAACGCGACGGGCATTTGCTGCCGAATTTCGACCTGCCACGCTATTATGCGAAGCGGATCGATCAATATCGCGAGCGCAGAGGGCTGACGGACGGCTTCGCGGCATTGACAGACGGGGCATCCGGCGGTCCCAGGGCCGATTCGCCGATCGCGGAGGCCGCGGCGGATTATCCCATGTTCGTCGGCGACACGCTGATCGCCGAACTGCTCGTCAACGAGGTGCTCGCCATGACCGCGGAGGAACGCGCTTCCTTCGCGCTAGAAGATGTCATCGGCCGCCTTGCGGATATCCAGGAGGATGTCTGGATCGTCGGCCGCGATATCTACCGGGCGCTCGGCCTCGATGAGGAAAAGCTCGCCGCGCTTGCGGCAAAGCTACCCGCCCCACCCGATCTGCACCGGACAGGCGCGGGAGCGTTCGAGCCCTTCCGGTCGCGATCCGAAGAGGGCATCGAACATCTTTACGTCGAACAGTTCCGGGTCGGAGCATTTCGATACTCGAACATCGACGATGCCCGCGCCGCCCTCGCTCGCCAAAGCGCTGGTGCCGGTTCGGAAAGGGAGCAAGCCAATGACGCCTGATCCGAAACAAACCCGCGCCGCGCCAGCGAATATGCGTACGAACCCGTTCCGGCGACATCGCACAGCGTCGCCGCTCGCTCCGCGCGACGCGCAGCGCCAGGGCGCCATCAGTGCGCTGGCCTTCCAGCTTCTTGGCGGCCGGGACCCGGCACTCGCCTTCCTGAACACCGAAAGCACTCAGTTGGGCGGCCGGCCGATCACTCTAGCGACCCAGAGCGATGCGGGTTATGCGAGCGTCGAGCGGGAAATCCGTTCGCGATCCGTGTCGGGAAGCGAACCCCATGCCGGATAACCGGCAGCTCGCGGACCATATCGTCCGAAGCTGGTTCGAATGGGAACTCGATGGCCTCGCGCGCAAGGTCATTCTCGTCGTCGAAACGGATATCCCGATGCAGCCCGACGAAAGCGGTTACGACGCGATCATTCTCGACGAACTGCGGGCCGCGGCGATCGCAAGGTCGCGTGCGTCCCCCGGCGCCATCGATCGCATCCGCATCGTGCCGATCCGCTACTAGCGCGTCCCGACGAGAAGGTTCGATTCCTTCGCCTATGGCCGATTATGAAATCATCGCAGTTCGCGAGGGGCGGGTAACGGCCGGACGCATCCTATCGCGGCCGTGAAAATTGGAGACAGCCTGTTCCTTGCCGACCCGATCGTCGACGGGATCAGCGCGGGAAGGGGATAGCAGGCAGCTTCTGATCAGGGTGGCGCAATCGCGGCCTCAAGGAAGTGCCATCGTCTTGCTGCGCTCGACCTGCGGGTGAGGGCGGCAGTCTCCCGCCGCCCTCCGATCGTCAGAAGTCCATCGCCGGCATCGGCGCCGCCTTCTCCTCCTTCGGCAGTTCGGCGACGAGCGCCTCGGTCGTGATCAGCAGCGACGCGACCGACGCCGCATCCTGCAGCGCGGTGCGAACGACCTTGGCGGGGTCGATCACGCCCGCCTTGACGAGATCCTGATACTCGCCGGTGGCGGCGTTGAAGCCCCAGCTATACTCCTCGCTTTCGAGCAGCTTGCCGACGATCCAGGCGCCGTCCTCGCCGGCATTGTCGGCGATCTGGCGCGCCGGCGCGCGCAGCGCGCGGCGGACGATGTCGATGCCCGACTGCTGGTCGTCGTTCGCGGCCTTCAGGCTGTCGAGCGCCTTCAGCGAGCGGAGCAGCGCGATGCCGCCGCCGGGAAGGATGCCTTCCTCGACCGCCGCGCGCGTCGCGTGGAGCGCGTCGTCGACGCGGTCCTTCTTCTCCTTGACCTCGACCTCGGTCGCGCCGCCGACGCGGATCACCGCGACGCCGCCCGCGAGCTTGGCAAGGCGCTCCTGCAGCTTTTCGCGGTCGTAATCGCTGGTCGTCGTCTCGATCTGCTGGCGGATCTGCGCGACGCGGGCGTCGATGTCGGACTTCGCGCCGACGCCGTCGACGATCGTCGTATTATCCTTGTCGATGACGACCTTCTTGGCGCGCCCGAGCATGTTGATCGTGACGTTCTCGAGCTTGATGCCGAGCTCCTCGCTGACGACATTGCCGCCGGTGAGCACCGCGATATCCTCGAGCATCGCCTTGCGGCGGTCGCCGAAGCCGGGCGCCTTGACCGCCGCGACCTTGAGGCCGCCGCGCAGGCGGTTGACGACCAGCGTCGCGAGCGCTTCGCCCTCGACATCCTCGGCGATGATCAGCAGCGGTCGGCCCGACTGCACGACGCTTTCGAGGAGCGGCAGCATCGCCTGCAGGTTCGACAGCTTCTTCTCGTGGATCAGGATGTACGGATCGTCGAGCTCGACCTTGAGCTTCTCGGCGTTGGTGATGAAATAGGGGCTCAAGTAACCGCGATCGAACTGCATGCCCTCGACGGTCTCGAGTTCGGTCGCCAGGCTCTTTGCTTCCTCGACGGTGATCACCCCTTCGTTGCCGACCTTTTCCATCGCCTCGGCGAGGATGCGGCCGACCTCTTCGTCGCCGTTGGCGGAGATCGTCGCGACCTGCGCGATCTCACTGTTTGCCTCGACCGACTTGGCGTGCGCCTTGAGGTCATCGACCACGGTGGTCACGGCAAGGTCGATGCCGCGCTTGACGTCCATCGGGTTCATCCCCGCGGCGACCGCCTTCGCGCCTTCGCGGACGATCGCCTGCGCGAGCACGGTCGCGGTGGTCGTGCCGTCGCCGGCCTTGTCATTCTGCTTGCTGGCCACCTCGCGCAGCATCTGCGCGCCCATATTCTCGAACTTGTCGGCCAGCTCGATTTCCTTGGCGACGGTGACGCCGTCCTTGGTGATCCGCGGCGCGCCGAAGCTTTTCTCGATCACGACGTTGCGGCCCTTGGGGCCCAGCGTCACCTTCACTGCATTCGCAAGCGTATCCACGCCGCGCAGCATGCGATCACGCGCGTCCGACGCAAATTTCACTTCCTTGGCAGCCATTTCTACCTCCTTCTTGATGTCCTTTCAGTTGTGGATGGATGCGGCGTCAGGCCGCCTTCTTGAGCGCCGCGGCCTGCTCGATCACGCCGAGGATGTCGCTCTCCTTCATGATGAGCAGCACTTCGCCGTCGATGCGCACCTCGGTGCCCGACCATTTGCCGAACAGGATGCGGTCGCCGGCCTGGACGTCGAGCGCGGTCACGGTGCCGTCCTCGGCGCGCGCGCCCGGACCGACAGCGACGACTTCGCCCTCCTGCGGCTTTTCCTTGGCGGTGTCGGGGATGATGATGCCGCCCGAGGTCTTTTCCTCGGCTTCGATGCGGCGGACGACCACACGGTCGTGCAAGGGACGGAAATGCATGCATAACCTCCATGTTGCATAACGATATGATACAGACCGCGCGCCTGTCCGGGACGCGCGGCGCCGAAGAGCTAGGAAGCGGATTTTTTCGCTTCAAGAGGATCAGGCAGAATTTTTTGCGCCGCGGTTGGGAGAAACAAGGCCCCCTTTTCAACGGCCTCAGCCCTCTTGACTCGACTCGCTGGCTTCCCAAAATCTGTATCCGCGGCCTGTTGCCGCACGACGAGAAAGGAATGGCGACAAGGAAGGAGGCACGATCATGTCCGAGCCATTTTCCCGTTTTCTTCATCCCTTCGACGTGGCGCGTCACCCGAGCCTGGAGCCCGAGGTCAAGCGCGCCCTCCTCGCATCCTGGGCATCGGACCGCTCGGCAGTCCGCAACCGGCCGGCGCTCCGCAAGCCGCCGGGTGTGCGGCGCGCGGTGCCGGTCGACGATGTGCTGGCGGCGCTCCGCTCGCTCGACGGCGGCGAAGCGCGCGCGCCATGACCGACCGGGCGCTGATCGCGCAGCTGGACGGCTATGGACTGACGACCGCCGAGATCCATTATTACCGGCCCGATCACCCCTCGCTGCTCCAGTTAGCGCGGCAGTTCGAGCGCCTTATCCTCGGGCGCTGCGATCCGCTGCCGCTCGCGGGAACTGCTGCCGATTGCGATCTTGCGCGGCTTCATCGCTTCGGGGACGACGCGGTTGAACTCGATCGCGATGCCGCGGTGGAGATAGGCGCTAGCTGGCGGCGGCGTGGATCAGCCTGCGGCGATTGGGGTCCAGCCCATGATCGAGAGCGGTCACGCCCGCCGGCACTCTCCGGGGACGATCTTCGCGATCGCCGGCAAGCCGAACCGGATCGCGGTCCGGTCCGGCGGCGTTAGCCTCCCAGCCAAGCTGCGACATCGACCGCAACCTTGTTCGCCGCGCGCGCCAGCGCTTCGCCCGCGGGCTTGGCCTCGATCTTGGCGGCCAGGGGTTCGCGGACCTCGAAGCGGCGCTGCGTGACGGTCTTGCCGCCTGCCGAGACGAGCATCGCCTGATAGACGACGACCGCCTCGTTCGAGCGCGCGTCGATGCCGAATTCCATGAGCTGTCCTGCGAGTTGTTCGCCGGGTGCGGTCAGATATTGACCCTCGTCGAGGACGACGCGGGCGGTGCGCGCGGCGACGGTTTCGGACACCAGCCGCTGGAACAGCCGCTGCGGCGCCTCGACCCATTGCGCGTCCTTCACATAGGTCACGCTGCTGTCGTCCTGCTGCACGGGAATGCGCGTCGTGCGCAGCTTCTGCGGCGCGGTGGGGATCAGGATCGTCAGGGTCGCAGCCTCGGCGGCCGTGCGCGCCTCGCCCGAGGTCGGCGCGGCGTCGGCGTCGAGCGTCAGGAGGAAGGGCGGCGTCTTGCCGCCGAGCCCGATGCAGCCGGTGAGGCAAACGGCAACCACGGAAGCGAGCAGGGCGGTGCGGGTGGTTTGCATCATGGACATCCTCATCATTCCTTGTAGTCGGGCAGCTTGCTGCCGCTGAGGACCGCGCCCGCGCCCTGCTGGTCCAGCTTGTCGGTCAGGCTGGACAGCGAGGCCGAGGTGCGACGGAGGTCGCGGATCAGCGCATTGGCTTCGGGGATCGTCGTGTCGCTGAAGGTCTTGAGCCCCGGCCGCGCGTCGGCGATCGCGGATTCGAGCGTCTTCATCGATGCGTTGGCGGACTTCAAAGTATCGCGCAGGTTTGCCATCGCGGGGTCGACGTTGCGGTCGATCGTCCCCTGCGCCGAGGCGGCGAGATTGCCGACCTGCTCGGCCGCATTGCCCGCCTGCTGGATCGCAATGCGCGCGTCGGCGAGCGCCCTTTCGAGCGCCGGGCCGTTGCGCGCGAGCGTCGCGGTGGTCGCCTCCACATTGTCCAGGATGTTGGCGAAGCTTTCCTGATTCTTGTCGTCGGCGAGTTCGGCGAGGCGCTCGGTCAGCGTCGAGAGGCGTTGCAGCAATTGCGGCGCCGTGTTGAGCAGTTCGCCGAGACCGCCGACGCGCGTCGGGATGACGGGCTTGCCGGCGGGCCCCTTGTCGGTGATCGGTGGTGCGCCCTTTACCGCGCCGTCGAGCGAGATCTGCGAGACGCCGGTGAAGCCGACGCCTTCCAGTGCGGCGGTGGTGCCCTGCAGGATCGGCACGCCCTCGTTCACCTCGATGCGGACGCGGACGAATTGCGGATCGTCGGGCCACAGCGCGATCTGGCGCACCTGTCCCGCAGGAACGCCGGAGAATTGCACCTGCGCGCCCTTGTTGAGGCCGTCGACCGACTGTTTGAAGAAGATGTCATATTCGCGCTTGGTGCCGCCGCTGTCGTTGGCGAGCCAGACGACGAAGCCGGCGAGGGCGAGCGTGAAGAGCAGGACGAAGGCCCCGACCAGCACATTGTTCGACCGCGTTTCCATCAGCTCTTCCTATCCTGGGTCTGGTTGCAGCTCGAGGCGGCGCGGCCGCGCGGGCCGTTGAAATATTCCTGTATCCACGGATGCTCGGTGGCAAGCAGTTCGGGAATCGTGCCGACCGCGATGACACGCTTTTCGGCGAGCACCGCGACGCGGTCGCACGTCGCATAGAGCGTGTCGAGGTCGTGGGTGATGAGGAAGACGGTGAGGCCCATCGTGTCGGCAAGGCCGCGGATGAGCTCGTCGAACTTCGCGGCGCCGATCGGATCGAGACCCGCCGTGGGCTCGTCGAGGAAGAGCAGGGCCGGATCGAGCGCGAGCGCGCGGGCGAGACCGGCGCGCTTCACCATCCCGCCCGACAGCTCGGCGGGATATTTGGGCCCCGCGTCGGGGGGCAGTCCGACCATCGCGACCTTGTAGGCGGCGATCTCGTCGAGCAGTTTCTGGTCGAGGCGCGGATAATATTCGCGCAGCGGCACCTGGATATTCTCCGCGACGCTGAGCGTCGAGAAGAGCGCGCCGCCCTGGAACATCACGCCCCAGCGGCGGCGCAGGTCGCGCGATTCCTCTTGATCGGTGATGGTATCGAGCGTCTTGCCATAGACTTCGATTTCGCCTGCTGCCGGCGTCTGGAGCCCGACGATCGAGCGCATCAGTACCGATTTGCCGGTGCCCGACCCGCCGACGACGCCCAGTATCTCGCCCGAGCGGACGTCGAGGTCGAGATCGTCGTGGACCACCGCGTCGCCGAACTGGTTTCTGAGGCCGCGAATGCGGATCGCAAATTCGAATTTTTCGGGACGCACCGCGTCAGCGGCCGCCAGCTCCTCTTTAATTTCCTGCTGCTCGATTTCGTCGGCCATCAATTCCACCCCAGCGTGGAGAAGAAGACGGCGAAAAAGGCATCGAGAACGATGACGAGGAAGATGGCGGCGACGACCGCCGATGTGGTGCGGCGGCCGACCTCCTCGGCATTCTGGCGCACCTGCATACCTTCGTAACAGCCTGTGACGCCGATCAGGATCCCGAACACCGGCGCCTTGATCAGCATGATGTAGAAATCGTGCATTGGGATGATCTCGCGCAGCCGTTGCACGTAAGTCAGCGGCGGGATTTCGAGCCCGAGCCAGCAAAAGACCCCGCCGCCGATGATCGCGCAGATGCTGGCGTAGAAGCCGAGCAGCGGCATGGTGATCGTCGATGCCGCGACGCGCGGCAGCACGATTGCCTCCATCGGTGAGACGCCGATCGTGCGCATCGCGTCTACCTCTTCCGTCAGCTTCATCGTCCCGATCTGGGCGGCGAAGGCCGACCCCGAGCGGCCGGCGACCATGATCGCGGTCATCAATAGGCCAAGTTCGCGGAGCGAGGCGCGGCCGACGAGATTGATCGTGAACACCTCCAGCCCGAACTGTTCGAGTTGCACCGCGCCCTGCTGCGCGATGACGATGCCGATCAGGAAGCTCATCAGCCCGATGATCGGCAGCGCATCGACGCCTACGGCCTGAAAGCGCGTGACGACGGCGTTCCAGCGCAGGCGGCGGCGGGCGCGGATCTGGATGCCGAGCGCCACAATCATCGCGCCGAAGAAGCCGACGATGCCGAGCAGTTCGTTCCAGATGGCAAGGGTAGCGGTGCCGACCTGTTCGAGCATCCGCTCGATCGGCGAACGGCGGTCGCGGTGAACGGCATATTCGCTCTTGTCTTCGCGCAGCGCCTCGAGCAGCCGTTCGGCCTCGGGGCTGGCGCCAATGACCTTCGCGCCATGTTCGTTAACGGTGCGGGTGACGATCCACGCGCCGACGGTGTCGATTCGTTCGATCGCGGAGAGGTCGATTGTCGCGATCGGGCCGAGTTCGTCGAGGCGCGCGGGGACATCGCCAAGGCGCGCCAGCGTCAGCCGACCCGTGAAGCGGACCGCAGCGCCATCGGCGCCGTCGTCATAGTCGAAGTCCGCCCTGGCCACCATCTCGCGGGGGACATTGTATTATTTGCCCCGAGACGGCAAGCGAATCCGAAGCCGCTTGGCGCCTCGCGGCGCGCGCCTTATGGACGGGGCATGGATGCGCCCGTGCCAATCGTCCCGACCGAATACCGGCATCGCGTTGCGATGTACGACATGGACCGAACGATAACGCGTTCAGGGACTTACAGCGGATTTCTGATGCATGTTGTCCGCCGGCGCCAGCAATGGCGCATGCTGTTGCTGCCGCTTGTCGCGCTGGCGGGCGCGGCCTATTCGCTACGGTTGATCGACCGGTCGCGGCTGAAGGCGATCAACCTGCGGCTGCTCGTCGGGAAGCAGTTCAGCCGTGACGAGATCACCCCGCTTGCCGAAAGCTATGCCGATCAGGTGATCGGGCGCGGGTTGCACGCGGCGGCGCTCGACCAGATCGCCGCCGACCGCGAGGCGGGATACCGGCTGCTGCTCGCGACGGCGTCGTTCCATCTTTATGTCGACGCGATCGCGCGGCGGCTGGGGATCGACGACGTGCTCGCGACGCGGCTCGACGAGCCCGATGGCGCCGATCATATCCACGCGCGGCTTGCGGGCGACAATTGCTATGGCGATGCGAAATTTGCGCGCATTTCGGATTGGCTCGCCGACAATGACATCACGCGCGATCAGGCACATATCCGCGCCTATTCGGATCATGTCTCCGATCACCCGATGCTGCATTTCGCCGACGAGGCGGTCGCGACGACGCCGTCGCGCAAGCTCAAGCAGCTCGCGCCGAAAATGGGGTGGCAGGTGGTCGACTGGCGCGCGCGGCGCGGTCGTTAGACCGCGTCCAGCGCCTGCGCGAAATCGGCAATCAGGTCGTCGGCGTCCTCGATGCCGATCGACACCCGCACCAGATTGTCGGTGATGCCGAGTGCCTTCTTGCGCTCGTCGGGAACCGACAGATGCGTCATCGCGGCGGGGTGGCTCGCCAGCGTCTCGGTGCCGCCCAGGCTGACCGCGAGTTTCGCGATCTTGAGCGCGTCGAGGAAGCGGAAGCTCTCGGCCTCACCGCCCTTGATGAAGAGCGAGAAGGTCGAGCCCGCGCCCGAACAATGGCGGTCGAAGATATCCTTCTGGCGCGCCTCGCTGATGAAGCCGAGATAGCCGAGGCCCTCGACCTTCGGATGATCGCGAAGGAAGGTGCAGACCTTCAGCGCATTTTCGCCCGCGCGGCTCATGCGCAGTTCGAGCGTTTCGAGGCTGCGCAGCAACATCCACGCGGTGTTGGGGTCGCAGATCGTGCCGATCGTATTGCGCATCGGACGGATGATGTTGAGCAGCTTCTGGTCGCCCGAGACGCCGCCCGCAACGAGGTCCGAATGGCCGCCGGCATATTTGGTGAGGCTGTAAACGACGAGTTCGGCGCCCTGCTTCAGCGGCTGCTGCCAGAGCGGGCCGAGGAAGGTGTTGTCGATCGCGATCGCGGGCTTCTGCTCGCCGGGGAAAGCGGCGTCGCGCGCGGCGCGGACGGCCTCGACATCGACGAGCGCATTGGTCGGGTTCGCCGGGCTTTCGAGATAGACGAGCGCGACCTTGCCGCCCTTTTCGGTGGCGAGCGCCTTCGCGCGGTCGAGGATTGCGTCGATCTCTTCGCGGGTCGCGCCGGCCGGGAAATCGAGGAAGCTGACGCCGAAGCGCGACAGGATGCGCGCGATCAGCGTTTCGGTCGCAGCATAGAGCGGACCCGAATGGACGATCACGTCGTTCTGGTTCACGAGCGCGAGGAGCAGGGTCGCAATCGCCGACATGCCGCTGGAGAAGACGAGGCTGTCGTCGGCGCCGTCCCAGACCGCGAGGCGGTCTTCGAGGATTTCCTGGTTCGGGCCGTTGAAGCGCGAATAGACGAGGCCGTCGGCGGGGCCTTCGCGCTTGCCGGTGATATGTTCGAAGAAGCGCTTGCCGGCGGCGGCGCTTTCAAAGGCGAAGGTCGAGGTCAGAAAGATCGGCGGCTTCAGCGAGCCTTCGGAGAGCACGGGATCATAGCCGAGTCCCATCATCAGCGTGGCGGGGCTCAGCTCCTTGTCGCCGATTTTCTTGCTGTTCGTCTTGGGTGTGCCGCGCATGGCCATGGGATGCTCCTTTGAGATTGCCCCGCCTATAGCAGCGCCGGTTTCATTTGAAACTATATTGCGCCGGTCGTTCTTCCCTTTTCCGTATTCCCGGCCTTCGCCGCGATGACGGATAAAAGCGGCTGCGCCCTGTTATCCGTCAATCCTCAACGATCAGGCTGCGCTCTTTCGTTTCGGGAAGCAACAAGGTCGCAATGCCGGCCATGCCGATCACTGCGGCGACATAGAAATAGAACAGCCATTCGACGCCGGCGCCCTTGAGCGCGAGCGCGACCATTTCGACGGTGCCACCGAAGATCGCATTGCCGACCGCGTAGGGCAGCGCGACACCGAGCCCGCGGATATGCGCCGGGAACAGCTCGGCCTTCACCAGCGCATTGTTCGCGGTGTAGCCCGCCTGGAAGGTCAGCGGGATCAGGATCAGCAAGGTCGCGACCACCGGCGAGCTGACCGTTTCCAGCGTCAGGAAGGTCGGCGCCGCGACCAGTGCGCCGCCGATCCCGAAGAGGAGCAGCATCGGCTTGCGCCCGAAACGATCGGCGAGCGCGCCAAAGACCGGCTGCATCAGCGTGAACCAGATGAGCGCGACGGCGACGATGTAGGTCGCGGTCGCCTTGTCGAAGCCGACGGTGTTGAACAGATATTTCTGCATATAGCTGGTGTAGGTATAGGCGGCGAGGCCGCCGCCCGCCGACAACATGCCGACGAGGATGCTCTCGCGGCGATGCTCTTTCCAGAGCAGCTTCGCGGTCGAGACCGGGCGGTCGACCGCCTGATTCTCGAACGAGGGCGTTTCGGCGAGATTGCGGCGGAGGAGATAGACCGCGAGCGCGAGCACCGCGCCGATCACGAAGGGGATGCGCCAGCCCCAGGCGGTGAGTTCGGCTTCCGTCAGAAAGGCCTGCAAGATCACCGCGACGAAGATCGCGCAGAGCTGGCCGCCGATCAGCGTCATATACTGAAAGCTCGCCCAGAAGCCGCGATGATCCTTCGGCGCCATTTCGGAGAGATAGGTCGCGCTGGCGCCATATTCGCCGCCGAGCGACAACCCCTGCAGCATTCGCGCGACGAGCAACGTCGTCGGGCCGAGCAGTCCGGCGGCGGCATAGGTCGGCGCGACGGCGATCAGCATCGAGCCGCTGAACATCAGCGCGACCGACAATGACAGCCCCGCCTTGCGCCCGCGCGTGTCGGCGAAGCGCCCCATCACCCACGCGCCGATCGGGCGCATGACGAAGCCGACCGCAAAGATCGCGGCGGTGCTGAGGAGCTGCGCGGTCGGGTCGGCCTTCGGGAAGAAGACGGGGGCGAAATAGATGGCGAAGGCGGCGTAGGCGAACCAGTCGTACCATTCGACGAGATTCCCTGCCGATCCGCCGATGATCGATACGAGCCGTTTGCGCGGGATCGCCAGGGCCTTCATCCGTCTTGTCTCCCGCCATCCTTCGTTCGTTATGCCGGACTTGATCCGGCATCCATCTGTCTTCGATGAAGCTGGACCCCGGATCAAGTCCGGGGGTGACAAAGATTTAGCTCAGTCCAATCAGCGAGATCTGGCGGCCGTAGCTATTCTCGCCTCGATGGCACGCGCGGCGATAGCTGAAATAATCAACCTCTTCGGCGTAGGTATCCTGCCCGCCGATGGCAATTCGGCTGACCCCCGCCGCAGCGAGGCGCGCCGCGACATAGGCGGCGATGTCGAACATCGCGTGGCCGGGTTTGCCGCCCGCGAAGAAGTGCTCGTTCTCGGGATCGTCGGTGAGAAAGCGCTGCACGAAGCCGTCGTCGACCTCGTAGGAGACGCGCCCGATGCAGGGGCCGATAGCGGCCGCGATGTTCGCGCGGCTCGCGCCGAGGCCTTCCATCGCGGCGAGCGTCGCGTCGGTCACCCCGGCGATAGCTCCCTTCCACCCCGCGTGCGCCGCACCGATGACCCCGGCTTCAGCGTCGGCGAAGAGGACCGGGACGCAATCGGCGGTCAATATACCGAGCAGGATGCCGCGGGTTCGCGTCGCGAGCGCGTCGGCCTCGGGCCGCGCGGCAAGGTCGGTGCCGTCGTCGACGATCACGCAGCGGTTGCCATGGACCTGATAGAGGCCGGCGAGCGCCGCGCCGGGCAGCACCGCTTCGGTGGCGCGATGGCGGTTCTCGGCGATCAGCGCCGGGTCGTCGCCCGATCCGAGGCCGCAGTTGAGCGAAGCGAGGTCGCCGGTCGAGACGCCGCCCTGACGGCCGAAGAAGCCGTGCGGCACAGTCGCAAGCGTCGGCGCGACGACGAATGGCGCGCTCACAGGTCGAGCCTGAAGAAGCGATCTTCGTCGATATGATTGCCGACGCGGAATTCGTTGCGGCCGACGTCGTAGAAGCCGTAGCGGCGGTAAAAGGCCTGCGCGCGGTGGTTCTCGGTGAACACGGAGAGGTAGAGGATCGATGCACGTTCGCGCGCCCAGGCGATGCCCCATTCCATCAACGCCGCCGCGACGCCGGTGCCCTTCGCGGCTTCGGCAACGTAAAGCTGGTGGAGTTCGACCGCGTCGTCGGTGGGTTGCTCGGGCGGCAGGTCGAATTCGACCGGGCCCATCTTGATGTAGCCGAGGATCGCGCCCGCATCGTCGCGCACCAGCGCGATGTCGTGCCCGGCATCCCCGATCTGCGCGCGGACGCGCTCCGGAGGGTTCCAGTTGGCAAGGAAGGCCGACAGGTCGGCAGGGTCGTAGATATGCCCGAAGGTATCGGTAAAGGAGCCGTTCGCGAACATCGCGATCGCTTCGGCATCCTCGGGCTTCGCCAAGACGATGGCGGTCATGCGGGGTCTCCTGGAAATCCTGCGGGCGCGGGCCAGCCGGGCGCGGTAATCGCGATCAGCTTGAACAGTTCGCCCATTTCGCCGGGCTCGACAAGGCGGTCGCGCTGGCTTTCGAGTTCGGCGGCGCGGTCGGGGGCGGCGGCGGTGAGCGACTTCAGCCGCGCGTCGATGCCGAGACGCCTCAGCCAGTCGCCCTGTGTCGCAAGGCGGCTGATGGTAACGCCCGCCGGACGTGCCGCGTCGGCAAGGGTGGTGAAATCGACATGCGCGGTGAGGTCGGCCTCGCCGGGATCGACGAAGGGATCGACATATTTGTGGGCCTTCACCGCCTGCAGCGTGTCGCCCGCTGCGGGCCCCGCATAGCCATAGTCGATCGCGAGCATCGCGCCGCCCTGCCGCGCGATGCGGAAGGCGCAGCGCTGCATGATCGCGGCCGAGACCGGCGTCGTTTCGACGATCGTCCCCTCGGGCCGGTCACGCAGGACGGCGGGAATCGCGTCGTCGGCCGGGATTTCGCCGGCTCTCGGCGCGAGCCTGCCATCGCGCCGCTCGACCATTCGTTCGCGCCAGCCGTCGGCGGTCTTCACATATTGGTGGACCGGCAGCGCATCGAAAAATTCGTTGGCGACGATGACCAGCGGCGCGTCGTCGGGAAGTGCGTCGACCTCGTCACGATGTTCGGCCTGCGGAAGGCGCGCCGATTGCGCCGCGCGCAGCGTAGGGCTGGTTTCGACGAGATCGACGCCCACCGGCACGCAGCCGAAACGCGACGCCGCCCGGAGCGCGTCGGCGGCGAGCGTGCCACGCCCGGGCCCGAGCTCGACATAGCGGAACGGCGGGCAGCCCGCGCGGCTCCACAGGTCGGCGATCCAGATACCGACCAGCTCGCCGAACATCTGGCTGATCTCGGGCGCGGTGGTGAAATCGCCCGCCGCACCGAGCGGGTCGCGCGTCGCATAATAATGCGCGTTCGCCGCCGCCATATAGTCGGCCATCGTCATCGGCCGGGCGACGGCGATGTCCTTGAGCAATTGTTCGGGAGCGGGCGGGCCGTCAGGCAACGGCATCGGGTCCGGCGACCGGCTCGACCCGCTGGCGCCGGCGCTTCGCGGTCGCGATGAGCCAGAGGCCGATCACGATCATCGGCACGGTCAGCCACTGGCCCATCGACAGGCCGGTCGCATCGACCACCCACTGGCGCTGGACGTCGGGCTCGCGGAAAAATTCGACCGTGAAGCGACTGAGACCGTAGATCAGCGATGCCATGCCGACGAGGAAACCCGGTTTGTAGCGCGCATCGGTGCGCCAGAAGAAATAGGCGAGGACGGCCATCATCACCAATCCTTCGAGCCCGGCTTCGTAAAGCTGGCTCGGGTGGCGCGGGAGGTCGCCGCCGCGCGGAAAGATGATCGCCCATGGCACGGTCGTTACGCGGCCCCACAGCTCGCCATTCACGAAATTGGCGAGGCGGCCGAGGAAGAGACCGAAGGGAATGACGCACGCGATATAGTCGCAGAAGCGCAGGAAACTGAGCTTTTCCTTGCGCGTCACATACCAGATCGCAACGAGCACGCCGATCACACCGCCGTGCAGCGACATGCCGCCGTCCCACAATTTGAAGATGTCGACCGGCTCCTTGAGATAGGATTCGAGATTGTAGAACAGGACATAGCCGAGCCGGCCGCCGAGGATGATCCCGAGCATGGCATAGAAGATCATGTCATCGGCATGGCGCCGCGCCATCGGGGCGCCGGGCTGCGCGATCAGCTTCAGCAGATACCAATAGCCGAGGAAAATGCCCGCCAGATAGGCGAGCGCATACCAGCGGATTGGCCAGCCGAACACGCTGAAAGCGACCTCGCTATGCTCGCCCATCAGGTCATGAAAGTTAAGATATTGCGTCGCTTCGGCTAAGGTTGCAAAAAGAAACATATAGTCGCGCTGTCCTTCCCCAGGAGAGGCCTTCCCCATAGGGGGTAAGGCGAGCGAGACCAAGAGGAGAGATGCCCCATGCCTTCCGCGCTCGATCTGCGCCTGGAATCCGCGTATAATCTGATCACGGGGCCGGGCGGTCCGATCCAGGTCGGTTCCGTCGAACGCTTCGGCCGCCAGCTGCCATTCATCACCAACGCGCCGACGAACCTTGCCGATTATGTCGCCTATTTCAGCGCGATGCACGGCGATGCGACCTTTCTGGTCGAGGGCGACGAGCGGCTGAGCTTCAAACAGGTCTATGCCGCGGCGCGCAAGGTCGCGGCGGGCCTCATCGATGGCCACGGCGTCCAGCGCGGTGACCGCGTCGGCCTTGCCATGCGCAACGCCAATGCGTGGTGTGTCGCCTATATCGGCATCCTGCTCGCGGGCGGCTGCGCGACCCTGCTCAACGGCTGGTGGCAGGGCGGCGAGCTGGCGGCGGGAATCGACGATGCCGAGGCGAAGCTCGTCATTGCCGATGTCCAGCGGGCGGCGCGGCTGGCCGAGCCGGGCGTCAGGCATGGCGCCAAGGTTGTCGCGCTCGATATCACGAAGCCGATCGACGAAGCGATCGCGCCGCTGGCGGCGGGCGGCAGCGCCGATACCGCACTGCCGGTGCTGACCGGGCAGGATCTGGCGACGATCCTCTTTACCTCGGGCTCGACCGGCCAGTCGAAGGGCGCCTATTCGCGCCACGAGGCGGTGGTGCAGGCGATCTTCAACTATGTCACGCAGACCGCGAGCATCGTCCACCTGCTGACCGAGGACGGGCAGATGTCGGACATTCAGCCCGCCACCCTCATCTGCACGCCGCTGTTCCACGTTACCGCGGAAATCCCGGTCTTCCTCCAGAGCTTCGCCCTGGGTCGCAAGCTCGTGCTGATGCCGAAGTGGAACGCCGACGAGGCGATGCGGCTGATCCAGGACGAGAAATGCAATTATTTCGTCGGCGTGCCGCTGATGAGCTATGAAATTCTCGTCAGTCCGAACCGCAAGAATTACGACCTGTCGACGTGCAAGAGCTACGCCGGCGGCGGTGCGCCGCGACCGCCCGAGCATGTCCGCCGGCTCGCGTCGGAGATGGGCGATGCCAAGCCGCTGCTAGGCTATGGCCTCACCGAGACCAATGCCGTCGGCTGCGGCATCATCAACGAGAATTATGTCGAGAAGCCGCTGTCGACCGGCCCGGCGTCGAAGCCGCTCGTCGATCTGGCGATCCTCGACGAGCTGGGGAACGAACTGCCGCAGGGTAGCGTCGGCGAGGTTTGCATGCGATCGGTCTGCAACTTCGAGGGCTATTGGAACAATGAGGCAGCGACCAAGGCGGCCTTCTTCGACAATGGCTATTTCCGTTCGGGCGACCTCGGTTACCTCGACGAGGACGGCTATCTGTTCATCGTCGACCGCAAGAAGGACATCATCATCCGCGGCGGCGAGAATATCAGTTGCCAGGAGGTCGAGGCCGCGATCTATGAACATGCCGAGGTCAACGAGTGCGCGGTTTTCGGCTTGCCCGACGAGCGGCTCGGCGAATGCGTCGGCGCGGTCGTCTGGATGAAGCCCGGCAGCGCGTTGACCGCCGACGAGCTGACCGCGTTCCTCAACGCGCGCCTCGCGCCGTACAAGGTGCCGTGCCGGATCTGGATGTCGAACGAGGCGCTGCCCAAGCTTGGCAGCGAAAAGATCGACAAAGTGTCTTTGCGCAATCGCTATCGCGAGGAGTATAAGTCGGAGGTGACCGCGTAACCGAACCGGGCGAAGGAGCGAAAGAGGGATATGGCTGAAGCTGACTCCCCCGACGTTCTGCCGGCGCCGGTTCCGGAAACGCCCGCGCCGGTGCGCGTCTATCGCCACCGGCTGCCGACGCGCATCTGGCATTGGGTGAATGCGGTTACGCTGCTCGTCATGCTGATGAGCGGGCTGATGATCTTCAACGCGCATCCGCGGCTTTACTGGGGGCAATATGGCGCGAACCCCGATCGGGCGTGGTTCGCGATCGGGGCGACTTCCGACACCGGCTATGTCCGCTTCGGCGAGACGCGGATCGAGACGACCGGCGTGCTCGGGCGCTGGACCAATGCCGGGGGCGAGGAAAAGACCTGGGCCTTTCCGGGCTGGGCGACGATCCCGACCAGCTACGATCTCGCGGCCGGGCGGCGCTGGCACCTGTTCTTCGCGTGGGTGCTGTCGGTCGGCCTGACGCTCTATATGGTCTGGAGCCTTTTCGGCGGGCACATCCGAAGGGATTTGCACGTCCGCCGCGCCGAATGGTCGCCGCGGCATATCTGGCACGACATCAAGGATCATGCGCGGCTGCGCTTTCCGCGGGGCGAGGCGGCAGCGCGGTACAATATCCTGCAAAAGCTTAGTTATATCGGCGTGATCTTCGGCCTGCTGCCGCTGATGATCTTCACCGGGCTCACCATGTCGCCGGGAATGGATGCCGCCTGGCCCTGGCTGCTCGACCTGTTCGGCGGGCGCCAGTCGGCGCGTTCGATCCATTTCATTGCGGCGTGGCTGCTTGTCCTATTCTTCCTCGTCCACATCATGATGGTGATCCTCGCCGGGCCGATCAACGAGGTGCGCTCGATGATCAGCGGCTGGTTCACGCTGCCGCCCGAGAGGGAGGGCGAGGCATGAGCGGCGTCCTGCTGCCACGCCGCCGGCTGATCGCGCGGGCGGGCGGGCTCGTCGCGGCGGCGGGCGCACTGCCGCTGCTGTCGGGTTGCGACGCGATCAGCGAGGCGCCGGCGGTTCGCAAGATCTTGTCGATGGGCGAGGAGATGAACCGGGCGAGCCAGCGCGCGCTGATGGACCGCGATGCGCTGGCGCGCGAATTCACCCGCGCCGACCTGTCGCCGGTCTTTCGCTCGAACGGAACGAAGCTGCCGGATGGCGCCGCCTATGCCGCGCACGCCGCGGCGGGCTTCACCGATTGGCGCATTACCGTGTCGGGCCTCGTCGCGCGGCCGCTGTCGCTGTCGATGGCCGACATCCGCGCGATGCCGCAGCGCACGCAGATCACCCGCCACGACTGCGTCGAGGGGTGGAGCGCGATCGGCGAGTGGACCGGGCCGCAGCTCCGCCGCATCCTTGAGGCGGCGGGGGTGAAGGACCGCGCGCGCTACATCGTGTTCCGCTGTGCCGACAGGATCGACGACGCGCTCTATTATGAAAGCTGCGACATGGTCGATGCGCTCCACCCGCAGACGATCCTGGCCTGGGCAATGAACGGCGCGGTGCTGCCGATCGCCAACGGCGCGCCGCTGCGCCTCAGGATCGAACGGCAGCTGGGGTATAAGCATGCGAAATATCTGACCGGGATCGAAGCGGTCGCGAGTCTCGACCAAATCGGGGCAGGAAAGGGCGGTTTCTGGGAAGATCGCATTGATTATGAATGGTATGCCGGTATCTAGTTGGTAACAGGGCGGCAAATGCAATGATGATGAGGTCGCACTTTTGTCCATACTCAGGCCCTTTCTTTCGCGTGTTATCCATCGTGGCAGGCTGACCGTCATCGACCCCGACGGCGGGGCCGAGACCTTTGGCGCGCCAGCGCCGGGCTTTCCCGAAGTCAGCGTCCGCTTCGCGACGCGCCGCGCGATGCGGCGCGTGATCCTCGACCCGCGGCTCGGCGCGGGCGAGGCCTTCATGGACGGCGAAATGGAAATTACCGAGGGCGACATCATGGGCCTGATCGGCCTGCTGCGCATGAATACGCCATGGGATCGCGGCGCGAAGCTCAAGGACAAGACCCGGCTCGGCCAATGGGGCGACTGGGTGAAGACGCGGCTCGGCTCGATCAACCGGCAGCGCCAGTCGCGCGCGAATGTCGAGCACCATTACGACATCGGCAACGACCTCTATCGCCTCTTTCTCGACCGCGACATGCAATATAGCTGCGCCTATTGGCCGCGCGAGGGCATGACGCTTGACGAGGCGCAGGAGGCCAAGAAGGCGCATATCGCGGCGAAACTCGCGCTGCGGCCGGGCCAGCGGATCCTCGACATCGGCTGCGGCTGGGGCGGGATGGCGATCACGCTCGCGAAATTGGAAGCGGTCGAGGTGCTGGGGATCACACTATCGACCGAACAGCTCGAGCTCGCGCGGCAGCGCGCCGAAGAGGCGGGGGTTGCCGACCGCGTTCGCTTCGAGTTGATCGATTATCGCGACCTTGCGGCGCGCGAGACCGGCGGGTTCGACCGCATCGTTTCGGTCGGCATGTTCGAGCATGTCGGCGCGGCAAATTTCGACACTTTCTTCCGTGCCTGCGCGAACCTGCTCACCGCCGACGGGGTGATGCTGCTTCACACGATCGGGCGCTTTGGAAAGCCGGGCGCGACCGACGCCTTCACGCGCAAATATATCTTCCCCGGCGGCTATATCCCCGCGCTCAGCGAGACGCTCGCGGCGAGCGAGAAAAGCCGGCTGATCGCGACCGACGTCGAAACGCTGCGGCTGCATTATGCGCTGACCCTGCGTCAATGGTACGCCAAGACGCTGGCGCACGAGGCCGAGATCGTGGCGATGATGGGCGCGCGATTCTTCCGCATGTGGTGCTTCTACCTCGCCGGCGCGACCGCGGCGTTCGAAAGTGGCGGGATGGGCAATTACCAGATCCAGTTCGCGCGCAGCCGCCACGCGCTGCCGCTGACGCGCGATTATATCGGCGAGGCCGAGAGACGCCATCTTCCGCGTCGCGACGTGAAAGATGGACGGACATCCGCTTAGGGGTGGAAAGCGGACGGTGCCGATCCTCCCCGGCACGGGGAGGGGGACCATGCGAAGCATGGTGGAGGGGTACGTGCAGTCTGGCGCGGCCTATGATCTCCTGTGCCCCTCCACCACCCTACGGCCTCGCGGGAAGCAACGCGCCCCGCGCGTTCCTTTGACCCGCTCGCTCCCCCTCCCCCGGCGGGGGAGGATCGTCTAGGTCCGCTACCGATCGAAACCGGCCATTCAGCTACGTCGGGTAGCGTGCGTTCATCACATCCCAGCTCAGCGCAACCAGCTGTTCAAGTATGTTCAGATCGACGTCCGTCAGCTTGTTGATATAGAGGCAAGACTTGCCATTCTTGTATTTGCCGAGCTTTTCCAGCAGTGCGTCCGCCTCGGGCTGACGCTCTTCATAATGCCCCATCAGATAGAGCGTCATCGCGGCCTTGCGCGGCGAAAATCCGGCGCGGCACATCGTGCCCGAACGGCCGCTGTCATAAATATAGTCATAGCTGCCATAGCCGATGATCGATGGCCCCCACATCTTCGGCTCGACGCCCGTGACGCGGCGGTGGATCGCATCGACGATGGCGGCTTCCTCGCGCCGCTTTTCGCTCGGGACGGCAGCGATAAAATCGGCAACGCTGACTCCGGTCGCCTTGGTCTTGATCTCGGTCTTGCCCATCGCGTGCCTCCCTGGCGCCAGACTAGCGTTCTGGACGCGGGAATCCAGTCAACGATGCCTGGCGGCGATCGTGCGTGCGAGGGCGCCGACGCGCCGGCGGAAGCTGGCGGGGGCGAGCACTTCGACCTCGGCGCCGAGCGCGAGCATGTCGCGCGCGCCATGGTCGCTGTCCTCCACCATCATCGCCATGGCACGCCAGCCTTTGGCGTCCGGAGCGTCGGCGCGGGCAACCGCTTCGGCGCCACGTGGTGATTGCGCGGCCAGTCGCTTGCATCCGTCAAGCGACGCGCGAATGGTCGCCTTTGTGGCGAACAGCTCGGACTCGAATCGCACCTGCTCGGCCTGCCACCAATTCGCGAGGTGGAAATCGGCGGGACGGTCGAACGGTGCTTCACCGATGGCAAGCTCCTCGATATTGGCGATCCGGAAGATGCGGACTTTCCCGGCGCCGCGCGCGGCGAGGTACCAGATGCCCGCTTTCAGAACGAGACCGAGCGGATCGACCGCCCAGTCGCGCACCCCCTGCCAGCTTTCGTAGCGCATCGCCAACGATTGCTGGTCGAGGACGGCGCGCGCGAGGCGGGGCAGATGCGGCAGCGCCTCGCTGCCGCGATACCAGTCGACGGCGTCGAGATGGAAGCGTGCCGCCATCCGGTCGGCCAGCGCGCCGCCGCCGCCGGGCAGGGCGGCGAGCAATTTGTTGCGCGCGGCGTTCGTCGCCGCGCCAAGCCCCAGTTCTGCGGCGGGACCGGGCAGGCCGATCATCGCCATCGCTTCGGCCTCGCCCGCCGACAGGCCGGTCAGCCGCGTGCGATAGCCGCCGAGCAACTGAAAGCCGCCGCCGGGCCCGCGGTCGCCATAGACGGGCACGCCCGCGGCACTCAGCGCATCGATGTCGCGATAGATGGTGCGTTCGGACACCTCGAACTCGGCGGCGAGATCGGCGGCGGTCAGCCGCTGGCGCAGCTGCAACAGGATCAGGATCGAGAGGAGGCGGCTCGCGCGCATTTTTCTTCTTTAGCAGAAAATAACTGACAGAAAATGTCAGGATAGGGGGCGTAGGCAGGCTTGGTCACCGAGGGAGCGACTCATGGCCCAGATCGACCGCCGCACCATCATTGCCCTTAGCGCAGGAGCCTTCATGTCCAGCCTGATCCCCGTCGCGGCATGCGCCGCGATCAACCCCGCCCCCGTCGGAAAGCCCGGCGACTTCGATTTCCTCACCGGCGAATGGCGCATCCACAACAGATTCCGCGAAGGCGAGAAGTGGATCGAATTTCCCGGCGAGGCGACCGTGGTCGGCATCCTCGGAGGAATTGCGAGCATCGAGGAGCTGCGCATTCCGGCGCGGGGTTTTTCGGGCATGGGGCTTCGCCTGCTCGACGTCGAAAAGAAGATATGGTCCGACCATTGGGTCAACGCCAAATCGGGTGTCGTCGGCGTCCCCGGCCAGCTTGGCGTGTTCGAAAATGGCGTCGGCACCTTCCTGTCCGAAGGCGAGGGCGACAAGGGGCCCGAACTCTATCGTGGCGTATGGGACCGCATCACGCCCAAAAGCTGCCGCTGGTTCCAGGGCGTGTCGCGCGACGGCGGAAAGACGTGGGACGACGGATGGTTCATGGACTGGACGCGCGTCGGCTGAGCGGCCAAGCCGGTTGCACCTTTGGCGGCGCCCTGCTAGCCGCGCCCGCGTCTTTCCCTCGCCAAAGGTGCCATCATGTCCGAGTCCTTCAAGCGCGTCGTCCTCGCCTATTCGGGCGGTCTCGATACCAGCGTCATCCTGAAGTGGCTGCAGGTCACCTATGGCTGCGAGGTCGTGACCTTCACCGCCGACCTCGGGCAGGGCGAGGAGCTCGAGCCGGCGCGTGCCAAGGCCGAGCTGATGGGGATCAAGCCCGAGCATATCTATATCGACGACCTGCGCGAAGAATTCGTCCGCGATTTCGTCTTCCCGATGATGCGCGCCAACGCGCGTTACGAGGGCGATTATCTGCTCGGCACCTCGATCGCGCGTCCGCTGATTTCGAAGCGGCTCGTCGAAATCGCCAAGGAAGTGGGTGCCGATGCGGTCGCGCATGGCGCGACGGGGAAGGGCAACGACCAGGTGCGCTTCGAGCTATCTGCCTATGCGCTCAATCCCGATATCAAGGTGATTGCGCCCTGGCGCGAATGGGATCTGACCAGCCGCACGGCGCTGATCGACTTTGCTGAAAAGAACCAGATTCCGGTGCCGAAGGACAAGCGCGGCGAAAGCCCGTTCTCGACCGATGCGAACCTCCTCCACACCTCTTCGGAGGGCAAGGTGCTCGAGAACCCGTGGGACGAGACGCCCGACTATGTCTATTCGCGCACCGTCAATCCCGAGGATGCGCCCGACACGCCCGAATATATCACGGTCGATTTCGAACGCGGCGACGGCGTTGCGCTGAACGGGCAGGCGATGTCGCCCGCGACGCTGCTCGCGGCGCTTAATGACCTCGGCCGCAAGCACGGGATCGGCCGCCTCGACCTCGTCGAGAACCGCTTCGTCGGCATGAAGTCGCGCGGCATGTACGAGACGCCGGGCGGCGAAATCTATGCCCGTGCGCATCGCGGCATCGAAAGCATCACCCTCGACCGCGGCGCGGCGCATCTGAAAGACGAGCTGATGCCGAAATATGCCGAACTCATCTATAACGGCTTCTGGTTCGCGCCCGAGCGCGAGATGCTGCAGGCGGCGATCGACCTCAGCCAGGAGAAGGTGTCGGGCACTGTTCGCCTGAAGCTCTACAAGGGCAATGCCAGTGTCGTCGGCCGCAAGTCGCCGAACAGCCTCTACAGCGAGCGGCATGTGACCTTCGAGGACGATGCCGGCGCCTATGACCAGAAGGATGCGGCCGGCTTCATCAAATTGAACGCGCTGCGCCTGAAGTTGCTGGCAAAACGCGACCGCTGATCCCTCGGCGAGCCGTGCGGCATATCGGATGCGGCCATGCGCATGCGGCGGTTCGATGTCTCTTCGTGGCAGAGCATCGGCGTGAGGCTCGCAAGTGGGAAATTTGAGGATGATCCACTCGATCCGGCGGACGAGCCGCCAAAATATTAACGTGTTAGCGCGATCGCGATTCCTGCGCTAAGGGCGCCGGATGACCGCGCTCCGCTTCTTTTCCGACAATGCCGCCACCGTCCATCCGGCGGTGATGGAGGCTCTCGCCGCCGCCAATCATGTCGACACGGCGTATGACGGCGATGCGCTCAGCCAGTCGCTCGATGCCGCCTTTTCCGACCTGTTCGAAACCGATTGCGAGGTCGTGTGGATCGCGACCGGCACGGCCGCAAACAGCATCATCCTCGCGCATTTCGTGCGGCCTTGGCAGGGCATACTCTGTTACGAGGAAGCGCATATCGAGGTCGACGAGTGCGGCGCGCCGACCTTCTATTCGGGCGGTGCGCAGTTGATGACGCTGCCCGGCGCGGGAGCGAAGATCGATGCCGAGGCGCTGAGGAAACGGATCGCGGGTATCCGCAAAGACGTCCATCAGGTACAGCCCGCCGCGATCAGCATCACCAACGCGACCGAATATGGACTCGCCTGGCGTGCGAGCGAAATCGGCGCGATCAGCGAGGTCGCCAAGGCGAGCGGGATGAAGCTGCACATGGATGGTGCGCGCTTCGCCAATGCGGTTGCGTTCCTCGGCTGCTCGCCCGCCGACGTCACCTGGCGCGCCGGGGTCGATGCGCTGTCGTTCGGCTTCACCAAAAATGGCGCGATGATGGCCGAGGCGCTGGTCTTTTTCGGCGGCAGCGGCGGCGCAGGGGTGCGCGAGCTCAAGAAGCGCGGCGGACATCTGCTGAGCAAGGGACGTTTCGTCGCGGCGCAGATCCGCGCGATGCTGAAGGACGATCTCTGGCTTGCCAACGCGCGCGCCGCGAACGCCGGCGCGGCCGCGCTCGCGGCGGCGTGCGGTCCGCGGCTGATGCATCCGGTCGAGGCGAACGAGCTGTTCGTGCGGATCAGCGCCGAAGAGGCGGCGGACCTGCGCGCGCAGGGATTCGATTTCTATGACTGGGGCGACGGCGCGATCCGCCTCGTCGTGAGCTGGGATCAGGATGCCGCCGCGGTCGCGCCGCTGGCGGCCGCCATCGCCGGGCTATGAGCGAGCAGCCGACGACGCTGCTTTCGCCACGCGTCTTTCTGCCCTTCGCGCTGGTCACGCTGATCTGGGGATCGACGTGGATCGTGATCAAGGGTCAGCTGGGTGTCGTGCCGCCGAGCTGGTCGGTGACCTATCGCTTCGTGGTCGCCGGAGCGGCGATGTTCGTCTTTGCCGCGGCGCGGCGCGAACGACTGTGGCTGGAACCGCGCGCGATGGCCTTTGCCGCGGTCCTCGGGCTGGCGCAGTTCGCGTTCAACTTCAACTTCGTCTATCGCGCCGAGCAGCATATCACTTCGGGCCTTGTCGCAGTGCTCTTTGCGCTGCTGATCGTGCCGAACACGTTGCTGGGGCGGTTGTTTCTGAAGACGCCGCTCGAACGCCGCTTCCTTGCCGGGGCGGGGATCGCGATCGTCGGCGTCGCGCTGATGATCCTGCACGAATATCGCGCCGCTGCGTTGGGGGCGGACGAGGTGATCATGGGGACGCTGCTGACGCTGGCCGGTGTGATGAGCGCGTCGACCGCCAATGTGATGCAGGGGACCGGAATCGCGCGCGCGCAGTCGATGGTCGTGATGATCGCCTGGGCGATGCTGTTCGGGGCGCTCGCCGACGGAAGCTATGCATGGATCACGACCGGGCCGCCGGTCGTCGAGAAGACGGGGGTCTATCTGGGCGGAATACTCTATCTGGGCATCATCGCCAGCGCGGTCACCTTTCCGCTCTATTTCAATGTCATCCGCGCGGTTGGGCCGGGGCAGGCCGCTTGGTCGAGCGTGCTGATCCCGATCATCGCGATGGGCTTTTCGACGGTGTTCGAGGGCTATCGCTGGGCACCGCTGTCGATCGCGGGCGGCTTCGTGGCGTTGATCGGACTGGTGATCGCGGTCGCGAAACGGCCCGAGCGGCCGTCGGTCAGCGGCAATATGGTGTCGGTGCCCGTCGATCCGGACTAGAGGCGTCAGCCTGCGCTGATCCGTTCGATATCGGCGCCGACCGCCTGCAGCTTCTCCTCCAGCCGTTCGTAGCCGCGGTCGAGGTGATAGACGCGGTTGACCTCGGTCTGCCCCTCTGCCGCAAGCCCCGCGATGATCAGGCTCATCGAGGCGCGAAGGTCGGTCGCCATCACCGGCGCGCCGACCAGATGGTCAACGCCGCGGACGATCGCGGTACGGCCCTTGACCTGAATGTCGCAGCCCATGCGCGCCAGTTCGGGAACGTGCATGTAGCGGTTCTCGAAGATGGTCTCGGTGAACAGCGACGCGCCGGTGCCGAGCGTCGCCATCGCCATGAACTGCGCCTGCATATCGGTCGCGAAGCCTGGGTAGGGCGCGGTCGACAGCGTGACCGGCTGCGCGCGGCCGTCCATCGCGACGCGGATCCCGCCCTTGGTGGGCTCGACGGTGGCGCCGGCTTCGCGCAGCGCGGTGAGCGTGGCTTCCATCTCGTCGGCCTTGGCGCCGACCAGCTCGACGTCGCCCTGCGTGATGACGGCGGCGCAGGCATAGCTGCCCGCCTCGATGCGGTCGGCCATCACGCGGTAGGTCGCGCCGTGGAGGCGGTCGACGCCCTCGATCGTCAGTGTCTCGGTGCCGATCCCGTCGATATGCGCGCCCATCGCGACGAGACAGTTGCAGAGGTCGACGATCTCGGGCTCGCGCGCCGCATTTTCGAGAATGCAGGTGCCGCCGGCGAGAACCGCCGCCATGACGGCGTTTTCGGTCGCGCCGACCGATACGACGGGGAAGGTGAACTTGCCGCCCTTGAGCCGCCCGCCGGGCGCGATGGCCTTCACGTAGCCCGAGGCAAGCTCGATCTCGGCGCCGAAGGCTTCGAGCGCTTTGAGGTGCAGGTCGATCGGGCGGTTTCCGATCGCGCAGCCGCCGGGAAGCGACACCGTTGCTTCGCCTGCGCGCGCGAGGAGCGGGCCGAGGACGAGGATCGACGCACGCATCTTGCGGACGATGTCATAGGGCGCGACGGTCGAGGTCAGCGTCGTCGCACGCGCGGTCATCACGCGGCCGAAGTCCTCGGGCCGCGAGCCCTCGATCGTCGTCGAGCAGCCGAGCTGGTTGAGCAGGTGGCCGAAGCCGTCGACGTCGGCGAGGCGCGGCAGGTTGCGCAAGGTCAGCGGCTCGTCGGTGAGCAGCGCGCAAGGCAGCAGGGTCAGCGCGGCATTCTTGGCGCCGGAGATGGGAATACGGCCCTTGAGTCGCTGGCCGCCGCGAATGACGATTTGATCCATCCGTCGTCATTAGCCGATGCGACGGCGCGCGCAAGCCGACTAGCTATGCTGGCGGTGCATAGCCTGCGTCGCCGTCGAATTGCGCCTTCGCGTCCTTCTCGCCCTTGCTCATGAAGATGAAGCCCGCGACCGAGAGGATCATCAGCAGGATGGCGAGCAGCGGCACCTGTCCGTCGATCACGAAGACGCGCAGCGCGATCCACGCGATGTTGACGATGCCGACGATGAGGAAAATTTTCTTGTTGTTCGTGGCGAAGCCGTAGGTCGCGCGGCCGTCGCGAGTGCGGACGCCGTGGACGCCCTTCAGGTCGAAGGCGTTGTAGATATAGAAGCGGCCGGCCGTGCCGGGCACGAGCTCGCTCGCAACATTGTCCTTCACCACCGCATTCTTGATCGTGCGCGTCGGGCCGGCGTCGGGCTGGAACGTGAGGCTGCGAAAAACCGAGACGCCTCCCTTTGTGCGCTTGAGGTCGGCGGCTTCGATGCGCCCGTCGATGATCGATGTCGTCATATGTCGGCTCCCTTGCTTGCGGTGGCGCGACCCGGAACGAGGCTAGATGATGCACGCGGGCAAGGGAAGCCATGCTGCGTGCAGGAATGGCGTCTTTGTTCGTGGCGCCGGAGCAGGAAATGTGAAACTATACACGGCGATAGTCGAAGCAATTGAGGACGGTCGAAGCACGATATCAGCAGGGGAGAAACAGCTATGCGGAACCGCGTCATTTCGGTCATCACGGCCGCGTCGTTCGTTACGGGCCAGCTTGCCGTCCCTGCTTTTGCGCAGACCACCTATCCCTTTCCGCCTCCGCCGGGCTCGGGCTATAATCAGGGATGGGCGGGCACGATCCGCTGCGAATCCTATGGTAACCGCCAGCAACGCTGCAATGTCCGCACCGACAATCGCGTCGAACTGACCCGCGTGATCGGCGGGCGTTGCTCGAAGGGGCGCGACTGGGGATTCGATGCCGACGGTGTCTGGGTGTCGGGCGGGTGCCGCGCCGAATTTCGCTATGGCTATGCCGGCGGCGCCTATCCGGGGAATGATTTCGCGGGGACGCTCCGCTGCGAATCGCGCAGCAACCGTTATGAACAATGCGCGGTGCAGACCAATGGCCGCGTCGAACTCGTGCGCAAGCTCGGCGGCAAATGCAACGCCGGGCGGCAATGGGGTTATGGCCCCGACTATGTCTGGGTCACCAACGGCTGCCGCGCCGAATTCGGCTATGGCTATGCCAATCTGGCGCCGCTGCCGGGTCCGAAGCCCGACAAGGACAAGGGCCCGAGCACCGGGCTGATCATCGGCGGGATCGTCGTCGCCGGCGGGCTGCTCGCGCTGCTGGCGAGCCAGAAGAAGAAAAAGGCCGACGGCACGCCGGAAGAAAGTGCGCCACCGCCCGCATCGGCCGGCCCGGCCGCGCTGAGCGCCAATCTGAACAGCCTGCCGAGCGCGTCGCGGCCGTCGGTACAGAATTGCATGAACGATGCCGCGCGGCAGATCGGCGCGACGGGCGGGACGAAGCTGTCCTATGACAAGCTCGTTTCGCTCGAGCAGGGCAATGGCGGCTGGCGCATCCGCGCGGCGATGACCGCGACCTATCCCGACGGCGCCAAGCCGATCGAGATGTATTGCCGCGCGACGCCGAGTGATATCATCCAGCTCGATTTCAATTGAGGGTCATCGGCTTCGGCCTTGGGGCCGCCGCCCCCGCGTGAGGCAGGGGCGGCGAGCGATGGTCAGGCGAGTGCCTCTTCAACCTGACCGAGGCGATCCTTGCCGAAGAACATCTCGTCCCCGACGAAGAAGGTCGGGATGCCGAATACACCGCGTGCGACCGCGGCTTCGGTATTGGCGACAAGCCTTGCCTTGATTCCGGGCTCCTGCGTGCGCGCGAGAAGCGCGGGGCCATCGAAGCCGTTCGCCGAGAGGAAGGTCGCGATCACTTCCGGATCGTCCATCTTGAGGCCGTCCTCCCACATCGCGCAATTCACCGCGTCGACATAATCGTCGAGATTGCCCTCGTCCTCGGCAACGATCGCGCCGCGCATGATCGTCAGCGTGTTGACGGGGAAATGCGGGTTGAGGCGAAACTTCGTCAAGCCGTGCCGCGCAATGAAGCGCCGCATTTCGAGGTTTTCATAGGCCAGTTTCGCGGGCGCTTCGGCATATTGGATCATCGGCGCCTTGTTGCCCGTCGCCTTGAAGATGCCGCCGAGCAGGCACGGCGTGATGATCAGGTCGGCGCCGGTGCGATCGAGCAGTTCGGGCAGCACTTTCAGCGTCAGATAGGCGTTGGGGCTGCCGAAATCGAAGATGAGTTCAAGGCTTTTGGTCACCATTTCTCTCCCCAGGGACGGAGGTCGAGCTCGTGCGTCCATGCGCTTCTCGGCTGTTTGTGGAGCATCACATAATTGGCCGCGATGGCGCCCGGATTCAGGATCAGCTCCTGCGCCTTCGCATTGTCGAAATCGGGATGGCGGCCCTTGATGAACTCGGTGTCGATCGCGCCGTCGATGATCGTGTGCGCGACATGGATGCCCTTGGGACCCAGTTCGCGCGCCATCGATTGCGCGAGCATGCGGAGAGCGCCCTTGGCGCCCGAGAAGGCGGAGAAGCCCGATCCGCCGCGCAGGCTGGCGGTTGCGCCAGTGAAGATGATCGTGCCGCGGCCGCGCGGGCTCATGCGTTTCGCCGCCTCGCGGCCCATCAGGAAACCGCCGAGGCACGCCATTTCCCAGACTTTGGTGTAAACGCGCACCGTCGTTTCGGCGATCGGGAAGTTCACATTGGCACCGATGTTGAACACCGCGACTTCCACCGGCCCGACTTCGGCTTCGACCTGGTCGAAGAGGGCGATCATCGCCTCTTCGTTGCGGGCGTCGGCGGGGAAAGCGCGTGCCCGATACCCCTCGCCGCGGATCGACTGAGCGAGCGCTTCGAGCGCGTCGGCGTTGCGCTCGCGGCGGTTGACGCAGGCGGTGAGCCCCTCGGCGGCGAAGGCGCGCGCGATCGCGCCGCCCGTTGCATCGCCGGCGCCTATGATAACGGCTGCGGGATCGGGCATGGGCGACTCTCCTCTTGCGCCCGATAGTAACTATGATAATCATAGTTACAAGCGATTATTTCGCCGTTGAGGTGAGCGATGCCCAAACGCACGGATCTGTCGGATACCTTCTGCCCCGTTGGACGGTCGGCGGAGCTGCTTGGCGACCGCGCGGTGCTGCTGATCCTGCGCGACCTGTTCTTCGGCCGCCGCCGGTTCGAGGCGATCGCGGCGAACACCGGGCTCGGGCCGCAACTCGTCTCGGCGCGGCTCAAGCTGATGGAAAAGCAGGGAGTGGTCGAGCGGCACGCCTATCAGGAGCGCCCGCCGCGCCACGAATATCGCCTGACCGTAAAGGGCAAGGATCTGTTCGACGTCCTCTACGCGATGCGCAACTGGGCTGAGCGTTGGGCCTATCAAGACGGCGAAATCGGCGGGCCGGCGATGCGCTACGTTCACCGCGCGTGTGGAACCGATGTCGGCACATCGACCGTCTGTCCGGGGTGCGGCGAGCCGCTGCGCTATGGCGATCTGAAAGGGGAGCCGTCGGAAGCGCTCAGGGCCGAGCAGGCGGCAAGGGCCGGCTAGCCATCTGGTCATTGCGAGCGAAGCGAAGCAATCCAGAGCGGTTTACGCACCGCTAGATTGCCGCGTCGCCTGCGCCTCCTCGCAATGACGAAGAATTTTTATGCCTTTTCCAGCGTGCACTGCAGCGGGTGCTGGTTCTGCCGCGCGGCGTCCATCACCTGGTTGACCTTGGTCTCGGCGACTTCATAGCTGAACACGCCGCACACGCCGACGCCCTGCTGGTGGACGTGAAGCATCACCTGCGTCGCGCGTTCGATGTCCATGTTGAAGAAGCGCTGCAGCACCATCACGACGAATTCCATCGGCGTATAGTCGTCGTTGAGCAGCAGCACCTTGTACATCGAGGGCTTCTTGGGCTTCGCGCGCGTGCGCGTCGCGATGCCGACACCCGGCGCACCGGACGTGTCGTCATCCTTGCCCGCCATTGCGCGGACGACATGAGGGATCGAAGCCGGAAGCATCATCATCGGGAATATCGCAAGCCGATGCGGAATCGCAAGAGGGCGGGGTGGTTAATTCCGTCTCGTGCGGGGAGCGGCTGGAAGAAAAGCGGAGCAGAGAAACAAGAACCGCCCGCCCCCCGAAGGAAGCGAGCGGTCTTGATGGTGTCGGCGCGGACGGGGAGAGGAGGGGGAAGGCCCGCGCCAACGGGAAGGTGAAGGCCTTAGGCTGCCTTCATCTTCGAAGTGATGACCGAAACGCGGTTCGAGATCGGCGCGAAGCTGTCGTTCGTCAGCTTGACGACGAGTTCGCTGGTCTTCGAGGTCTGCGCCACAGCGGCGTCGAACGCCTTCTTGCTGTTTTCGGCATAGAGCTTCAGGAATTCGGCCGGCGACTTGACCGCGGTGTAGCCCTTGAGCGCAGCGGTCGTGTCTTCGAAGCTCTTGCGAGCGAAGGCGACGCCTTCCTGGCCGAGCGTTTCGATGCCCTTGGCAGCGATCTTGCCCGATTCGACGAGCGCTTCGACGTTCGCCTTGTTGAATTCGACGGCTTCTTCAGCGAGCTTGCTGGTCTTCGCCATGGCTTCCTTCGCCTTTTCGTTGAAATCGGCGGTCAGCGCTTCGGTGCGGGTCTTGGCTTCTTCGGCGAACTTCTTGACGGTGTCGTTCATGGTCTTGAATCCTTTGGTGACGGCGGCGGCCGGCTTCGGCGCTGCCTTGACGGGCTTCGGGGCAATGGTCTTCGCGACCGCCTTCTTGGCGGCGATCTTCTTCGGTGCCGGCTTTGCGGCTTTCTTTTGGACCGGCTTGGCCTTCGCCGCGACAGTCTTGGTCTTCACGGGCGCCGGAGCGGCCTTTGCTTCCACCGCGGGCGCGGCAGCAGCAACCGGTGCGGCGGGAGCAGCCACCGGCTTGGCGGCGGTTTCCAGCGTCGCGGCTTCGAAAGCCTTTTCGGCACTATCCATCTTGGTAGCCATCGTGACAACTCCTTTATGTTGCAGTGCACAATATAGGAGTGGATCGGGGATTTCAAGACATTTTTTGTGCAGTGCACAAAAATAGACTCGCCTCGATCTCGTTGGCCTTATGATTTCCCGATATTACCGCTGCTTGACATAGCGGCCGGGCGCATCCTCTATCGCCTTTTTAGCACCTTTTCCCGGAATGCGCGCGCCTTTTGCAGCCGTTTTTGCGCTATCCTGTTCCGAAATCCAGCCGATCCAGTGCGGCCACCAGCTGCCCTTGGTCTCGGTCGCGCTCGCGATAAAATCGTCGAGCGTCGCGGCATCGTTGTCGCCGGTCCAATACTGGTATTTGCCAGCGGCGGGCGGATTGACGACGCCCGCAATATGGCCCGAGCCGGCAAGCAGGAAGGTCTTCGGTCCCGACAGATGGTCCATCAACCGCCAGACGCTGGCGAGCGGCGCGATATGATCCTCGCGCCCCGCCTGGATATAGGCCGGAGTCTCGATCTTCTTGAGATCGATCGGTGTGCCCATCGCCGACAGGCTGTTCGGGATCACCATGCGATTGTCGCGATAGAGGTCGATCAGATACTGCCGGTGCCACTTCGCGGGCAGGTTGGTGACGTCGCCGTTCCAGTAGAGCAGGTCGAACGGCGGATAGTCGTTGCCGAGCAGATAATTGCCGACGACATAGTTCCAGATCAGGTCGCGTCCGCGCAGCGAATTGAAGGTCGCGGCCATATAGCGCCCGTCGAGGAACCCGCCCGCCGAAAGCTGCTGGAGCAGCGCCAGATAGCTGTCGTCGACGAACATCTTGAGGTCGCCCGCGAGTTCGAAATCGACCTGCGCAGTGAAGAAGGTCACCGACTTGACCTTGTCGCCCTCGCCGCGCGCGGCGAGCATCGCCAGCGTCGCGGCAAGCGTCGTGCCCGCGACGCAATAGCCGATGCTGTGGACGTGCGGAACGTCCAGCAACTCGCGCACGGTATCGATCGCGTCGACTTGCGACGCAATATAGTCGTCCCAGACGATTTCGCTCATCGAGGCATCGGCCGATTTCCACGACACCATGAACACCGTCAGCCCCTGTTCGACCGCCCAGGCGACAAAGCTCTTCGCCGGATTGAGGTCGAGGATGTAGAAGCGGTTGATCCACGGCGGGAAGATGACAAGCGGGACGGTAAAGACGTCCTTGGTCGTCGGTTCATATTGGATGAGCTGGTAAAGATCGGTCTCATGGATCACCTTCCCCGGCGTCGTCGCGATGTTCACGCCGACCTCGAACGCGTCGGGATCGACATGGGAGAGCTGCCCGCGCGACAGGTCGGTGAGCATGTGCTTCAAACCCTTGAGCAGGCTTTCGCCGCGCGTCTCGACCGCGCGCTTGATCACTTCGGGATTGGTGATCGCGAGGTTGGAGGGCGACAGCGCCTCGGCCATGTTCCGTGCCGCGAACTCCATCTTCGCCCGCGCATGGTCATCGAGCCCCGCCATCGTGCGCGTTGTCGTCAACAATTGTTCGGTCAGCAGGCCATAGGTCTGGCGGATCAGCGCGAAGACCGGGTTCGCGGTCCAGTCGGGGTCGGCGAAGCGCTTGTCCTTGGGCGCATCGGCGGCGGGCGCGAAGGGCGGCTGGAGCGTCGCGAGCGAGGTCCAGAAGCGCGCGCCCTGTTCCCACATCTTGGTCGACTGCTCGGCCCAGGCCTGCGTCGTCGGGTTCTGCAGCCAGCTGGCGGGGTCGAACAGGCCGGCGGCGGCGCTGTTGCCCTGGTTCGCCTGACCGAGCGCATATTCGAGCATCATCTGCTGCGCGCGGCCCATCACGCTCGTCCAATGCTGTATGTCTTCGGGCGAGGGCAGGAAGGGATTCGGCGTGTCGCTGGTGTCGTCCTTGCCCGTATCGCTCATGCTCGTTCCTGCTGGTCAGTGCCGATATAATGCCTATAACAAGCCGCGATGCGGCTGGCGAGACTGCCGCAAGCGTCAACTTGAACGAATAGGTCAGCGCACACGAAAAGGAGTTGTTCTAGTTTCCCATGTCCGAAGATGAATTCTATCGCATCAAGCGCCTGCCGCCCTATGTCATCGCCGAAGTGAATGCGATGCGAGCGGCCGCGCGGGCCGCGGGCGAAGACATCATCGACCTGGGGATGGGCAACCCCGACCTGCCGCCGCCGGCGCATGTCATCGAGAAATTGTGCGAAGTGGCGATGAAGCCCGATGCGCACGGCTATTCGCAGTCGAAGGGCATTCCGGGACTCCGCCGCGCGCAGGCCAATTATTATGCGCGCCGCTTCAACGTCGAACTCGATCCCGAAAGCGAGGTCGTCGTGACGATGGGATCGAAGGAAGGGCTTGCGAGCCTGGCGACCGCGATCACCGGCCCCGGCGATGTCGTGCTCGCGCCGAACCCCAGCTATCCGATCCACACCTTCGGCTTCATCATCGCCGGCGCGACGATCCGCAGTGTGCCGACGACCCCCGACGAGAATTACTGGCGTGCGCTCGACCGCGCGATGGCCTTCACCGTGCCGCGCCCGTCGATCCTCGTCGTCAACTACCCGTCGAACCCGACCGCTGAGACCGTGGATCTCGCTTTTTACGAGCGACTCGTCGCCTGGGCGAAGGAGAACAAGGTCTGGGTTCTCAGCGACCTTGCCTATTCGGAACTCTATTACGACGGCAACCCCACGCCCTCGATTCTGCAGGTGCCGGGCGCCAAGGATGTCGCGATCGAATTCACGTCGATGTCGAAGACTTATTCGATGGCGGGGTGGCGCATGGGTTTCGCAGTCGGCAACAAGCGCCTGATCGCGGCGATGACGCGCGTGAAGTCGTACCTCGATTATGGCGCCTTCACGCCGATCCAGGCCGCGGCGTGCGCGGCGCTCAACGGGCCGCAGGACATCGTCGCGAAGAACCGCGAACTCTATCAGAAGCGCCGCGACGTTATGGTCGAAAGCTTTGGCCGCGCGGGCTGGGACATTCCGAGCCCGAAGGCGTCGATGTTCGCCTGGGCACCGCTGCCGCCCGCGCTCAAGGAGATGGGCAGCCTCGAATTTTCGAAGCAGCTTCTCACCCACGCCAAGGTCGCGGTTGCGCCCGGCGTCGGCTATGGGGAAGACGGCGAGGGTTTCGTCCGCATTGCGATGGTGGAGAATGAGCAACGCATCCGTCAGGCGGCGCGCAACCTCAGGAAATTCCTGGCTATGCACGGTGTGAACACGCCATCGGTCGCGGCGGGCGGCTAATGGCGTCCGGGCTCGGCGCGATTGCCGAGACGATCCAGCTGTCGGTCACGCCGGTGTTCCTGCTGGTCGCGACCGGCAGTCTGCTCAACGTCTTCACCGGCCGGCTCGCGCGCGTCGTCGACCGGTCGCGCCGGCTGATGGAGCTTTGGGCCGAGACCCAAGGCGCCGAGCATGAGCGTGTCGTCGCCGAGCTTCGCGTCGTCGACCGCCGCATCGACGTGATCAACAATTCGATTGCGGCGGCGGTAGCGTGCGGGATCGTCGTTTGCCTGCTCGTCGCCTTGCTCTTTACGCAAGCGGTGGCGGGCTTCGACTTGGGCCTCGCGGCAGCGTGGGTCTTTGCGGTGGCGATGCTGTTGCTGCTGCTGTCGCTCGCGTTGTTCCTGATCGAGGTTCGGCTCGCCATCCGGACGATCCACGTCCCGATGGAACTGCTCGAGCTCGAGGAAATGGGCTGGAAGAAACGGCAGAGCCGCCGCTGATCATTGCGGCCTGTACGTCGGCGTCACGCGTTTCCGGCTGACCTGCTCATAGGCAAAGCCCGCCGCCAGCACGTCGGCGTCGCTCCACTTCTGCCCGATGATCGACAGCCCGATCGGCAGGCCCTCGACCGCTCCCATCGGCACCGTCAGATGCGGATAGCCCGCGACGGCGGGCATCTGGCTGACGCTGGGGCCGGTATAATGATCGCCGTTGACGAGATCGGTGGTCCATGCCGGGCCGTTGGTCACGCCGACGAGGAAGTCGGCCTTATTCTGTGCGAGCAATCGGTCGATGCCCTCCGGCCCCGCCAGCCGCGCCGCCTTGGCCTTCGCCTCCAGATAGTCCTTGCCGTCGAGCCCACCCTTGGTCTCGGCGAGTTCGAACAGCGACTGGTCGAACCAGCGCAGCTCTTCGGGATGCGCCTTGTTGAACGCGACCAGATCCGCGAGCGTCTTCGGCCCGTCCTTCGCCGGCAGCGACGCGAGATAGGTCGCAATATCGGCCTTGAGCTCGGTCATCAGCACTTCGAGCTCGGCGGCGCCGAGCCCGTCCTGGCCCGTCTTGCTGTCCTTGATTTCGACGATCGTCGCGCCCGCGCCCTGCATCGCCTGAAGCGCCGCGTCGAACAGCGCCGCAATGTCGGCGCGGCTTCCGATCCGATCGCGCAGCACGCCGATGCGCTTGCCCTTCAGCGCGCCGGGCGACAGCTTCGCGACATAGTCGGTCTTGCGCGCGTCGGCCTCGGCGGTCGCGGGATCGGCGGGGTCGCTCCCTGCGATGACGCCCAGCAGCGCTGCCGCGTCGCGCACCGTCAGCGCCATCGGTCCGGCGGTGTCCTGGCTGTGGCTTATCGGAACGATGAAGGTGCGACTGACGAGACCGACCGTCGGCTTGAAGCCGACGATGCCGTTGATCGCGGCGGGGCAGGTGATCGATCCGTCGGTCTCGGTGCCGATCGCGAGTGGCGCGAGGCTCGCCGCGACCGCGGCGCCACTGCCCGATGACGAGCCGCAGGCGTTGCGGTTGAGCGCGTGCGGGTTCTTCGTCAGCCCGCCGACCGCGCTCCACCCGCTCGTCGAATCGCCCGAGCGAATGTTCGCCCATTCGCTGAGGTTCGTCTTGCCGAGGATGACCGCGCCCGCCTTGCGCAGACGCGCGACGATCGGCGCATCGCGGTTCGTGACATTATCCTTGAGCGCCTGGCTGCCCGCAGTCGTCGGCAGCGGACCCTTCGCCTCGACATTGTCCTTGATCAGCACCGGAATGCCATGGAGCGGCCCGCGGACCTTGCCGGATTTTCGTTCCTCCCACAGGCGCTTCGCCTCGCTCGCTGCGTCGGGAAAGGTGGCGATGACCGCGTCGAGCTTTGGACCATGGTCGTCGATCTTCGTGATCCGGTCGAGATAGAGGGTGGTGAGCAGTTCGTCGGACATCGAACCCAGCGTCATCTCCGCCTGCAAGGTCGCAGCATCCTTCTCGGCGACGGGTGGCAGCGGCGGCGGCATCGCAGCGGCGGGCGCGAGAGCGAGAAGCGATACGGCGGCGGCGAGGCAAATTTTCTTCATAGCCGCAGGCTGGCAGCCGTAGCGGCAATTGCAAGCGCCTTGTTTCGCCCCGCCTTGGCGGCGTTGACAGGCTGCGCTCCGGTCTGCACCTTGGCCGTCCGGGAGAGAAAAATGACGGATAAACCTGCGCTTGCCGCCGGCATCGCCCCGCCGCCCTCCGACAGCGCCGCCGCGCACGCGCGGACGATGCTGTGGATTCTGCTGATCGTCTATATCTTCAACTTTCTCGACCGTCAGATCGTCAACATCCTCGCCGAGCCGATAAAAGCCGACCTGGGCCTTACCGATACGGAACTCGGCCTGCTCGCGGGGCCGGCCTTTGCGGTCTTCTATGCGCTGCTCGGCATCCCGATTGCGCGCTATGCCGACAAGGACGGCACGAACCGCGTCCGCCTGATCGCCCTCGCGCTCGCAATCTGGTCGGCGATGACCGCGGTGTGCGGGCTCGCGCAGAATTTCGTGCAATTGCTCTTTGCGCGCATCGGCGTCGGTGTCGGCGAAGCCGGCTGCACGCCCGCCGCGCATTCGCTGATTTCGGACAGCGTGGCGCCCGAAAGGCGCTCGTCGGCAATCGCCTTCTACGGCCTCGGTGTGCCGATCGGATCGCTGCTCGGGCTGATTATCGGCGGGATCGTCAACGATCTCTACGGCTGGCGCATCGCGCTGATGCTCGTTGGCGCACCGGGTCTGGCGCTTGCGCTCGTCGTGCTGTTCGTGATGCGCGAGCCGCGGCACAGCCGCACCGCCGAAGCCGCGGCGACTGCTGCGGCGGTAACCCGTCTCTCGACCGGCGAGGCGATGCGCGAAATCTTCGCCTCGCGCGCGTTCATCTACATATTGATCGCCTCGTCGGTCGTCGCCTTCCTCGGTTATGGAAAGGCGCTGTGGACCATCAGCTTCTTCATTCGCAGCCACGGGCTGTCGACCACCGAGGCTGGGCTGTCGATGGCGGTCGTCCTCGGCCTCGCCGGGGTGTTCGGTACGTGGCTTGGCGGCAAGATGGCCGACCGGTTTGGCGCGCGCGACAAGCGGCACATCCTGACCTTTCCCGCCTATGGCATGGCGGTCGCGGCGCCGATCCTGTTTCTCGGCTATTATATGGAGGACTGGCGCGTCGCGGTCGCCCTGCTGATCATCCCGACGATTCTCAACTCCGCCTATTACGGCCCGGCTTATGCTTGTGTTCAGGGGCTCGTCCGCCCGCAGGCGCGGGCGGTTGCGGCGTCGATCATGCTATTCGGACAGAATCTCATCGGGCTGGGCTTCGGGCCGTTCCTGTTCGGCGTGCTGTCGGATCAACTCGCGCCGACCTATGGGCAGGAAAGCGTGCGCTACGTCCTCTACGGCGCGGCGTGGCTCGGGCTGATCCCGGCTTTCTTCTTCTGGCGCGCCAGCCTGCGGCTCAATGCGGAACTGAAGACGGGCTAGTAGGGCGGGGCCTTCGCGGCGCGTTGCACTTTCGCCGCGTCGATCCACCAGTCGAGGTCGTCGGCGAAGCGGGGGAAGCTCTTTTCCAGCCGCGCGCCATCGTCGCCCGTGGGCTTGCCGTCGGCATCGAAGGCGCCGCCGATCCGCCCGACCGGCAGGATCGAGGAGATTACGGCCATGCCCATCTCGCCCAATATGTCGCGCCACCCCATCATCGCGCGCACCCCCGACCAGGGACCGGCCGAGTAGCAGGCAATCGCCGCGGGCCGCCAGAACCATTCCTCGAGGAAATGGTCGGTCAGGTTCTTGAGCCCCGGCTGCGGCCCCCAATTATATTCGCCGGTGACGAACAGGAAGCCGTCGGCGGCGCGGATCCTTGTCGCCAATTCTTCCATGGCTGCGGGGGCCTCGCCCTTGGGATATTCCTTGTACATGCGGTCGAGCATCGGAAGATTCACTTCCCTGGCGTCGATCAGCTCCGCTAGGTCGCCGCGGTCGTTGATGGCCTGTACCAGCCAGCGTGCGAGCTTGATGCCCTGCCGGTCGCGGCGATAGCTGCCGTAGAAGACGAGGATATGGCGCGACATACGGGCTCCTTAGGGGTGAATGGTGATCGGGGTGCCGTCGGCCACGATGTCCCACAATTGTTTAATTTCCGCGTTCGACAGCGCGATGCACCCGTCGGTCCAGTCGCGCGCGATCGCCGGGCCGCGCCACGCATTGGGCTGGCCGTGGATGAAGATGTCGCCGCCCGGCGAGCGCCCGCGTGCCTCCGCATAAGCGCGGTCGGCGGCATTAGGATAGGAAATGCGAAGCGAGAGATGATAGGCGCTCGCCGGGTTGCGGCCATCGATCGTGTAGGCGCCTTCAGGCGTCTTCTCGTCGCCTTCGAAGCGCTTGTGCCCGACCGGCGAGCCGCCGAGCCGTATGCGCGTATAGCGCAGCACCTCGCGGTTGCCTGCATAGCCGATCAGCACGCGCTCGCTCTTGTCGACGAGCAGGCGATCGATCCTTGTCTCGGCGGGTGGCGGCTGCGATTGCGCCGACCCGCAAGCCGACAGAAGAAGGAGCAGGGCAGGGGCGAAGCGCATCGCGCCACCATAAGGCCTTACCGCGCATGGACAAGGCCGCGCCCGGCGCTAAGCTGCCTCCAGGAAGAGGGGGGACACTATGCAGATCTATCGCACGCCCGACGCGCGCTTCGAGGGGCTGCCCGACTGGCCGTACAAGCCGAACTATGTGGAGATCGCGGGCGGGCTGCGCGTCCATTATGTCGACGAGGGCGCCGCCGATGCGCAGCCGGTGCTGATGCTGCACGGCGAGCCGACCTGGTCCTATCTCTATCGCCATATGATCGGGCCGACGGTGGAGGCGGGGTTCCGCGTCGTCGCGCCCGACCTGATCGGCTTCGGCCGCTCGGACAAGCCGCTCGATCGTTCGGCTTACAGCTATGCCGCGCAGGTCGCGTGGATGCGGCAGTGGATCGAGGCGCTCGATCTTCGGGGCATGATCCTCGCTTGTCAGGACTGGGGCTCGCTGATCGGGCTCAGGCTCCTCGCCGAAATGCCCGATCGGTTCGTGGGGGTCGCGCTGTCGAACGGCGGCCTTCCCGAGGGGCAACCGGCGCCGCGTGCTTTTGCTATCTGGCGCGCTTTTTCCCGCTTCAGTCCGCTGTTCCCGATCGGGCGGATCGTCAACGCCGGCGCCCAGAAGCAACTGACGGCAAAGGAAATTGCCGCCTATGACGCGCCCTTCCCGACACGGGCGTCGAAAGTCGCGGCGCGCGTCTTTCCCTCCTTCGTGCCGCTCGGCGACAATGTCGCGGTCCTTGACCAGAAGCGCGCCTGGGCCGCGCTGGAAGCATTCGACAAGCCATTCCTGTGCTGCTTCACCGATGGCGATCCGATCACGCGCGGCGGCGATGCGCCGTTTATCGACCGCGTCCCGGGCGCGCGGGGCATGCCGCACCGGACGCTACACGGCGGCCATTTCGTGCAGGAAAATGATCCGGCAGGCTTCGTCGCCGCGATCCGCGACGTCGCGGCGGCGATCAATCGCTGAACGGATCGCGGATCAGGATCGTGTCCTCGCGCTCGGGGCTGGTCGAGACGAGCGCGATCGGGGTTTCGATCAATTCCTGCACGCGCTGGATATATTTGATCGCCTGCGCGGGCAGGTCGGCATAGCTGCGCGCGCCGGCGGTCGATTCGTGCCAGCCGTCCATTTCCTCGTAGATCGGTTCGACCTCGGCCTGATCGGCCGAGTGCGAGGGGAAATAGTCGAGGATCTTGCCGCGCAGGCGATAGCCGGTGCAGATGCGGATCGTGTCGAAGCCGTCGAGCACGTCGAGCTTGGTGAGCGCGATGCCGGTGACGCCCGACACGGCGCAGCTCTGCCGCACGAGCACCGCGTCGAACCAGCCGCAGCGGCGCTTGCGCCCGGTGACGGTGCCGAATTCATGCCCGCGCTCCCCGAGCCGCTGACCGATCTCGTCCTCGAGCTCGGTCGGGAAGGGGCCGCTGCCGACACGCGTTGTATAGGCCTTGGCAATGCCGAGAACGAAGCCGACCGCCGAGGGGCCGAGGCCCGAACCCGATGCGGCGGTGCCGCTGACGGTGTTCGAGCTCGTGACGAAGGGATAGGTGCCGTGATCGACGTCGAGCAGCACGCCCTGCGCGCCTTCGAACAGGATGCGCGCGCCGGCCTTGCGGACCTTCTTCAGCCGCTTCCAGACGGGCTGCGCATATTCGAGCACGAAATCGGCGATTTCGGACAGGTCGGCGACGAGCTTGTCGCGGTCGATCGGCGGCTGGTCGAAACCGGCGCGGAGTGCGTCGTGATGCGCGGTCAGGCGGTCGAGCTGCGGTTCAAGCTTGTCGAGGTGGGCCAAGTCGCAGACGCGGATAGCGCGGCGACCGACCTTGTCTTCATAGGCCGGGCCAATGCCGCGGCCGGTGGTGCCGATCTTGCCCGCACCCGCGGCGGTTTCGCGCAGCGCGTCGAGGTCGCGGTGGAACGGCAGGATCAGCGCGCAATTGTCGGCGATCGCGAAATTGTCGGCGTTGATCTCGACGCCCTGGCCGCGCAGCTTCGCCATTTCGTCGCGGAGCGCCCACGGATCGAGGACGACGCCGTTGCCGATGATCGACAGCGTGCCGGTGACGATGCCCGAGGGAAGCAGCGACAGCTTGTACACCTGTTCGCCGACGACGAGCGTATGGCCGGCGTTGTGACCGCCTTGAAAGCGGACGACCGCGTCGGCGCGGCTGGCGAGCCAGTCGACGATCTTGCCCTTGCCCTCGTCGCCCCATTGCGACCCGATGACGGTGACATTTGCCATGATGCTGTCCTGCTGAACCGGGCCAAAAACGACCAGCGCGGGCCCGGCGCGGCCTTAGCGGATTTGGCCGGAGAGGCAACCCAAAGCGGGATGATTTTGCGACAATATCGGGCCAGATCGGTGCTGCCGGGATAGTGGAGACGGGCGATGACGAAACGAAATTGGTTTGGATATGCCTTGCTTACGGCCTTTGCGGTCGCGAGTTTGACCGTGCCAGTGCCTTTTGCAGATGCGCGCGAGAAGATGCGCGACCGGCTGCGCGAGCGGATCGCCGAGCGGATGGGCGCCGACGAAGGTCCGAAGGTGCCGGGCGGCGAGACGATTTCCTATGGCAGCAACGCGCTGCAAAATCTCGATATCTGGCGTGCGAAAGATGCGAAGGGGCCGGCGCCGCTGGTCGTCTTCGTCCACGGTGGCGGCTGGAAGCGCGGCAGCAAGGACAATGCGACGGGACAATATAAGCCGGTGCATTATCCGCAGCTGGGCTATGCCTTCGCGTCGATCAACTATCGGCTCGTTCCCGACGCGACGGTCGAGCAGCAGGCGGCCGATGTCGCGGGCGCGGTGAAGGCGCTGATCGACCGCGCCGGCGCGCTGGGTATCGACCGGCGGCGGATCGTCATCATGGGACATAGTGCGGGCGCGCATCTGGTGGCCTTGGTGGGAACCGACGAAAAATATCTGCGCGGCGCGGGGCTGAGTTTTTCCGATATTGCCGGCGTCATACCGATCGACGGCGCGGCCTATGACGTGCCCGCGCAGATGAAGGACGGGCCGCCAATCATGCAGGCGACGTACAAGCAGGCGTTCGGGACCGATCCGGCGCGGCAGAAGGCGCTGTCACCGACATTGCAGGCGCCGCGGCCGAATGCGCCGCAATTCCTGCTGCTCTATGTGCAACGCCCCGACGGGGTGCGGCAGGCCGAAGCGCTGGGCAAGGCGCTGGCGGCGGGCGGCAGCAAGGTCGAGCGTGGGAGCTTCCCGGGCGAGGGGTTGCAGGGCCATGCCGAGATCAACCGGCGGCTGGGCGATCCCGGCTACGCGCCGACCGCGACGGTCGATGCGTGGTTGAAGCGGGTGTTCAGCCGGTAGCGTCTGTTTTGGCGCGCGGCGCGAACGCCCGACGCCCTCTAGCAGTTACCCTTCACGCCATCGGCACAATCGCCAACGGACCCCACGTCTTTTCCGGCGCCTTCAACGGTGTTGCAAGCAGACAGAATCAATAAGCTGCTGATCGCGAAAATTTTCAGAAGATTTTTCATTGTCTCTCTCCGACGACGAGGGCGACCCACCCTCGATTTTGGTTTCGGTGTTTTGACAACAGCCGGTCGCGACGATCGTTCCCTTTCATCGGAGTCAGGCTGGCCGAAGCGTTCAAAATGGTCGCCAGGCCGGGGGCAATCCCGGGCTTGACCCGGCACCCGTCTTTTCCTTCAAGAGAGGCAGGCCCGGATCACGTCCGGGGCGCGGCAAGTTGGAAAGCGATGTCTGTATGACGAATCCCGATGCACCCTATCATGCGCATATCTATTGCGACCCTGCCGAGCGGTGCGCCGCGGTGGCGCTTCGAGATGCGTTCGGCGCCGACCCGGAGATCCTGTTCGTCGGCGCGCTGACCGACGGGGCGGCGGGGCCGCATCCGATTGCGCAATATGAGGTGCATTTCCTGGCAGGTCATCGGCCTGCGGTGGTCGCGGCGATCGAGGCGACGGGGCTGCGCGCGCTTGTCCATCCGCTGACCGACGACGATCTTGCCGATCATACGACGCTGGCGCAGTGGATCGGCGAACCGGTCGAACTCGATGTGAGTGTGCTCGATCCGCCCGGGGTCAACCAGGGCATACCGCGGTTTGGGGTATCGGATTTCTAGGAACATGTTCCCCGGCGAAAGCCGGGGCCCAGATCGGACGCTGCTATGGGCCCCGGCTTTCGCCGGGGAACAGCTCACGCCTCGACAGGGCCGTCGGGACCAAGCCGCCAGCCGCAACCGAGCGCGCGGGCGTCGTCGGCCTCGGACAACGCCGCGACCGTCTGCCATCCGTCGGCGCGCAGGCTGGCCGCGAGCGCGGCGTCGTGGCCGAGCGGCAGGAAGATGCGGCGTTCGGCCTCATCCTCGGCGCCGAGGCCGTCGTCGATCAGCGGGTCGGGGTAGAGCGAGAAGCCGACCGCCGGCTCCTCCTGTTCCTCGCCCAGCGGGATCGCATAGCCGCCGCCACGGCCGATCGCATCGCCCTGGCCGGGGACGAAGATCTGGAAGCCGAACCAGCTTTGATAGGCGAAACCGTGGCGTTCGGTCGGGTCGAGAGTCAGGTTCGCGCGGTTGCGGATCGGCGCGGCGATCTCTTCGAGCGCGTCGATGCGGCTCGTGAGCACGCCCGACGTATCGAACGCTCGCAGGTCGGCGATCGCGCGGTCGAACGGGCCGGTCGCGCGGAGTAGCGGCAGATAGGCCTCGGCACCGATGCGCACGAGCGCGCCGGCGTCCTTGGCGTCGAGTACGTCGCGCAGGCTTTCGATTTCGGCAGCGACCGGCAGCGGCCCGCCCGCGAGCAGGCCGACCGCATCGGGCAGCGTGAAATCGATCGTCACTTGACCGATGCCCGCCGCCTCCAGCGCGTCGATCGCGACGCTGACGATCTCGCGCGCCGCCGCGACGCCGTCGCTACCGATCAGCTCGGCACCGACCTGCAGCATCTCGCGCGCGGGGCGGAGCTGGCTGGCGCGTAGCTTGACGATCTGGCCGGCGTAGCAAAGCCGCAACGGACGCGGCGCCTTGGCGAGCAGCGAGGTCGCGATGCGACCGACCTGCCGTGTGATGTCGGGGCGCAGCGCAAGGGTGCGCTGCGACACAGGGTCGGTGAAGCGGAGAAGGTCGCGCGAGCTGCGATCGTCGTCGCCGCCCAGCGTCTCGCGGAACTCGGCGAGCGGCGGCGATACACGGCCATAGCCGTGCGCGCGCATCGCGTCGACCAGCGCGCGGGTGACGCGCGACGCGGCCTCGGCCTGCGCGGGCAGGCGGTCGCGGAGGCCTTCGGGCAGCAGGGCAGGGGCCTTGGTCATCGATTGCGGCCTTAGAAGGGTGGAGAGGGGAGTTCAACAAATCTCCCCTCTCGCAAGCGGGAGGGGGACTTACGTTCAGAACTTCAGGCCCTTCACCGTCTTCACGCCCGGAAGCTGGCAGATCTGCCACAGCAGGGGCTCAGGCAGCGGCGAGTCGAGGCTCAAAAGCAGCACCGCTTCGCCGCCCGCCGCGCGGCGGCCGAGGTGGAAGGTGCCGATGTTGAGCCCCGCGTCGCCCAGCGTCGTGCCGATGCGGCCGATGAAGCCCGGGGCGTCCTCGTTGACGATGTAGAGCATGTGACCGTCGAGATCAGCCTCGACCTTGATGCCGAACATCTCGACCAGGCGCGGGTCGCCGTTGCTGAACAGCGTGCCCGCGACCGAGCGGTCGCCCGCTTCGGTGGCGACGGTGACGCGGACCAGCGTGTGATAGTCGCCGTCGCGGTCGTGGCGCACTTCGCGCACGTCGAGGCCGCGTTCGCGCGCAAGGTGCGGGGCGTTCACCATGTTCACCGCGTCCGAATAGCGGCGCATCAGGCCGGTCAGCACTGCGGCGGTGATCGGCTTGAGATTGAGTTCGGCGGCGGCGCCCTCGACCTCGATCGAGATGGTCGTCAGATTGTCGTGCGCAAGCTGGCCGACGAGGCTGCCGAGCTTTTCGGCGAGGCTCATATAGGGGCGGAGCTTCGGCGCTTCCTCGGCCGACAGGCTCGGGACGTTGAGCGCGTTGGTGATCCCGCCGGTGAGGAGGTAATCGCTGATCTGCTCGGCAACCTGAATGGCGACATTGACCTGCGCCTCGTCGGTCGAGGCGCCGAGGTGCGGGGTGCAGATGAAGTTCGGGGTGCCGAACAGCGGGTGATCGGCCGGAGGCGGCTCGGTCGCGAACACGTCGAGCGCCGCGCCCGCGACATGGCCGCTGTCGAGCGCGTCCTTGAGCGCCGCCTCGTCGATCAGGCCGCCGCGTGCGCAGTTGATGATGCGGACACCCCTCTTTGCCTTGGCAATATTCTCGGCCGACAGGATGTTACGCGTCTGGTCGGTCAGCGGCGTGTGCAACGTGATGAAATCGGCCTTGGCGAGCAGCGTGTCGAGATCGGCCTTTTCAACGCCGAGCTCGATCGCGCGCTCGGGGGTCAGGAAGGGGTCGAAGGCGACGACCTTCATGCGGAGGCCCAGCGCACGCTCGGCAACGATGCTGCCGATGTTGCCGCAGCCGATCAGGCCGAGCGTCTTCGAGGTCAGCTCGACGCCCATGAAGTCGTTCTTTGGCCATTTGCCCGCCTGCGTCAGCGCGTTCGCTTCGGGGATCTGGCGAGAGAGCGCAAACATCATCGCGATCGCATGTTCGGCCGTAGTGATGCTGTTGCCGAAGGGCGTATTCATCACGATGACGCCCTGCTTCGACGCCGAGGGGATATCGACATTGTCGACGCCGATCCCGGCGCGGCCGACGACCTTGAGGTTTGTCGCCGCGGCGAGAACGTCGGCGGTGACCTTGGTGGCCGAGCGGATCGCGAGGCCGTCATAGTCGCCGATCATCGCGATCAACTCATCCCTGGTCTTGCCGGTGATGACGTCGACGTCGATGCCGCGTTCCTTGAAGATCGCGGCGGCCTTGGGGTCCATCTTGTCGGAAATCAGAACTTTGGGAGCGGTCATGTCATTTTCTCCGTCATCCCAGCGAAAGCTGGGATCGTTGGGAATGGGGATGATCGATGGCGGTCCCAGCTTTCGCTGGGACGACGTTATGCGTTGAGCGAGGCGTAGGCCCAGTCGAGCCACGGCCCGAGCGCTTCGATATCGGCGGCGTCGACGGTCGCGCCGCACCAGATGCGAAGGCCCGGAGGCGCGTCGCGGTAGCCCGCGATGTCATAGGCCGCGCCTTCGGCTTCGAGCAGTCCGGCGAACGCCTTGATGAAGGCTTCGTCGGCGCCGGCGACCGACAGGCAGACCGAGGTCTTCGATCGGCTGGCAGGATCGGCGGCGAGGTGGCTCAGCCAGTCGCGCTCCGCGACGATCTTGTCGAGCGTCGCGGCATTGGCATCGCTACGCGCCTTGAGGCCGTCGAGACCGCCGAGCGATTTCGCCCATTCGAGCGCGAAGATCGCGTCCTCGACCGCGAGCATCGACGGGGTGTTGATGGTCTCGCCCTTGAACACGCCCTCGGCGAGCGCGCCCTTGGAAACGAGGCGGAACACCTTGGGCAGCGGCCAGGCGGGGGTGTAGGATTCGAGGCGTTCGACGGCGCGGGGGCCGAGGATCAGCACGCCATGGCCGCCTTCGCCGCCAAGCACTTTCTGCCAGCTGAAGGTCGCGACGTCGATCTTGTCCCACGGCAGGTCGTAGGCGAACACGGCGCTGGTCGCATCGGCGAAGCTCAGCCCTTCTCGGTCGGCGGCGATCCAGTCGCCATCAGGCACGCGGACGCCGCTGGTAGTGCCGTTCCAGGTGAAGAGGACGTCGTTCGACCAGTCGACTTGGCCCAGGTCGGGAAGCTCGCCGTAGTCGGCGCGGATAACGGTCGGATCGAGCTTGAGCTGCTTGGCGGCATCGGTGACCCAGCCCTCGCCGAAGCTCTCCCACGCGAGCGTCGTGACGGGCCGCTGCCCAAGCATCGTCCACATCGCCATCTCAAAGGCGCCGGTGTCCGATCCGGGGACGATGCCGATGCGGTGGGTATCGGGGAGCTGCAGCATCTCGCGCATCAGGTCGATGCAATAGGCGAGACGCGTCTTGCCGATCTTGGCGCGATGCGAGCGGCCGAGCGATTCGGTGGCGAGTTTGTCGGGGGACCAGACCGGCGGCTTGGCGCACGGACCGGAGGAAAAGAAAGGACGCGCAGGCCTTGCCTGCGGTTTACGCACGTCAGTCATGTCATACTCTCCTCACAGAGAGCTCGCGCGGCGTTGGGACCGCGTGGCCCGGCGCCGCGTTTAGGGATGGACGCGCAACTGTCAAACAAAATGCGCGAGCCGGGCGAAATTTTCGATGAGCCGAGGGCCGGGGTTAGCGATTTGTTAACCATATTCGTTACAGATTGGCGCCATGGCATTCCCTGCTTTCCTTCGGCCTCGGGTGCTTGTCGCGGCGACTGCTGCCCTGGCGCTTTCGGCCTGTTTCGGCGCGCCGGACGTGATGAAACAGGGGGGCGGGAAGCGCGCGGGCGCCAATGCGCCGCAGCGGCCGCAAGTTACCGGAACGCCGTCCTTCACCAGCCCAGACGCGAAGCAATGCGCCTTCGACCTCAAGCAGGCGGGGGTGCGCTTCACGCCGCTGCCGAACGCGGACCATGGCGGCGGATGCAGCTCGATCGATTCGGTGAAGCTGCTCGACATCGGCACGCCGGTCACCAACCTGGGCCCGATGACCTGTCCGCTAGCCAAGAATTTTGCGGCGTGGGCGCGCTATGCGGTGAAGCCGGCGGGGCGCCAGTTCTTCGGGCAGGATGTCGTGAAGATCGAGACCTATGGCACCTACAGCTGTCGCAACATCTATGGCGGCCGGTCGGGACGGATCTCGCAGCACGCCTATTCGAACGCGATCGACGTCGCAGGTTTCGTGCTCGCCGACGGGCGCCGCATCATGCTCGACGGGGGCTGGAACGGCGATCAGGCATCGCGCGATTTCCTGCGCGCGCTGCACAAGTCGGCGTGCCGCCGTTTCGGGACCGTGCTGAGCCCCGATTACAACGCAGCGCACTACAATCATTTCCACATGGACATGAGCGGCAACGGATACTGCCGATAAGGCGCCTGACTTGGCAAAGTCACGCGAAACGGCTAGCCGTCCGCCAATGACAAAAGACAAGCAACCCCATCGTTCGCGCTTCCACAAGGCCAAGGATGACGCCCAGTTCGCCAAGCAGGCGACGACCACCCCGCAGACCGCCGACCCGGCTTACAAGCTGGCCTTCCAGGACACCGACTTCCTGCTGCGCGAGGATCTGCGTCCCGTCCGCTTCCAGCTCGAGCTCCTGAAGCCCGAACTGCTCCTCGACGAGGCCGGGATCGAGTCGACGCTGGTCATCTATGGCTCCGCGCGCATCCCCGAGCCTGCCGAAGCCGACGCGCTCGAAGCCGCGGCGACCGACGACATCCAGCGCAACATCGCGCGGCGCCTGAAGGCCAAGGCCAAATATTACGACGAAGCGCGCAGCCTCGCGCGGATCGCGAGCCAAGTGCCGTGCGACGAGGAAGGCTGCCGCCATTTCGTCGTCTGCTCGGGTGGCGGTCCGTCGATCATGGAGGCCGCGAACCGCGGCGCCGCCGACGAGGGTCGCGAGTCGATCGGGCTCAACATCGTGTTGCCGCACGAGCAGGCGCCGAACCGCTATGTCACGCCGTCGCTGAGCTTCCAGTTCCACTATTTCGCGCTCAGGAAGATGCACTTCCTGCTCCGCGCGCGCGCGGTCGCCGTGTTCCCCGGCGGTTTCGGCACCTTCGACGAGATGTTCGAGCTGCTGACCTTGATCCAGACGGGCAAGATCAAGCCGATCCCTATCGTCCTGTTCGGCAAGGGATTCTGGCAGCGCGTCGTCAATTTCGACGCGCTGGTCGAAGAAGGCGTGGTGAGCGCACGCGACCTTAACCTATTCAAATTCGTCGAGACGGCGGACGAAGCCTGGGCGATCATCCAGGACTTCTACGCGAATATCGAACATCACTGATCTAACGACCCTCCCTGCCGCGCAGGGAGGATCGTATTATTTCGACTGCGCTTCCAGATACAGGATCAGCGCCTTGCGATCGGATGCGTCGATGACGCCCGCGAACGCCATGCGCGTGCCCGGGGCGTATTTCATTGGGCTTTCAAGGAACCGGTCGAGGTGCGCGGCGTCCCAGGTGCCGCCTTTCGCCTTCAGGGCCGACGAATAGGAGAAGCCCTCATGCGCCGCAACCGCGCGGCCGACGACGCCGTGGAGGTTGGGGCCGATACCGTTGGCGCCACCCTTGTCGATCGTGTGGCACGCGACGCATCGCTTGAAGACCTGCTCGCCCATCGCGGCGGTCGGCTCGACCGCGGGTGCGGCGGTTTCGGCAGAAGCCGTTTCGGGGCTTGACGTGTCGGCGGGCGGTTCGCTCTTGCCGCAGCCGGCAAGCAGCAACGCGCCCGCCAGCAGGACGGGCGCGAGGCGCATTATTTCTTGGCTTCGGCCGGAGCAGCGGGCGCGCCTTCGGCACCCTTGGCGGCGTCGGCGGGAGCCGCGGCCTTGTCGGCGCCTGCAGCCGGGGCAGCGGCCGCGTCGGTAGCGGGAGCGGCTTCGGCCGCGGGCAGCGGCAGGTTCGAACCCTGGGCGTTGAGATAGACGATCAGGTTCGCGCGGTCTTCCGGGTTCGACAGGCCCGCGAACGACATCTTGGTGCCGTTGGCGAACTTGCGCGGGCTGGTCAGCCAATGGTCCATCTTTTCGAAGTCCCAGGTGCCGCCGACATTCTTGAGCGCGTCTGAAAAGGCGAAGCCCGCCTTGCCCTGGCCGATCGGTTCACCCATCGTCGCATAGAGGTTGGGGCCGATGCCGTTGGCACCGCCCTGATTGATCGTGTGGCACGCCGCGCACTTGGCGAACACCGCCTCGCCCTTTGTGACATCGGCCGCAGCGAGCAGGTTGGGGAGCGGAACAGCCGACGCGCCGCCGCCTTCGCCGCCCTCGGCATCCTCGATCGGATAGCCGGGCTTGTGGGGATCGTGGCTGGCAAACAACATGCCCGAGCCGATCGTCAGGCCCAGTGCGCAAATACCGGCGAACAATACCCAGCCGGCAATAGTGTTGTTGCGATTATCCATGCTTGCAGCCCCGTTCGCTGGCGCCCGCCCTTGAGCGCGTGATATGATTTGGTCGCTCCCTTACTGGGGCATGGTGCGCGGCGCAAGGGGATGAAATCGCACGCAGCGCCGGTTGCGCGCGCTGCCATGCCTCGCTATGCGCCGCGGCGCAGTTGGGAAGGGCGGTCATGGGTAGCTACACGGCATCGGCGCAGCATCTGGTGGACGAAATGAAGGCGGCGGCGCTCGCCGATCCGGCGCGCGGGCTGGCGTTTCAGGGAGCGCCCGGTGCGAACAGCGACCTTGCCGCGCGCGAATATGACGCGAATTCTCTACCGCTGCCCTGCTATTCGTTCGAGGATGCGATCGAGGCGGTGCTGGGCGGTATCGTCGACCGCGCGATCATCCCGATCGAGAACAGCCTGCATGGTCGCGTCGCCGACATCCACTTCCTGCTCCCCGAATCCGGCCTTTATATCGTCGGCGAGCATTTCCTGCCGATCCGCTACGGTCTGATGAGCCGCGACCTCGGTCCCGTGACCCGCGCAATGAGCCACGAGCAGGCGCTAGGACAGTGCCGCAAATGGCTGCGCGCCAACAATATCTCCCCGATCGCGCACAGCGATACTGCGGGCGCCGCCGCATGGGTCGCCGACAGCGACGAAGTTGGGCTCGCCGCTCTGGCGCCGCCGCACGCCGCCGAACTGTACGGGCTGACGTTGCACGGGACCGGAATGGAGGATGCGGATCACAATATGACGCGCTTCGTCGTTCTGGCGCGGGAGCCGCTGGCCGAACCACCGGCGGGCGTGCCGCTGATGACCACCTTCGTATTCGAGGTGAAAAATATTCCCGCTGCGCTTTACAAGGCGCTTGGCGGCTTCGCGACGAACGGGGTCAACATGACCAAGCTCGAAAGCTATCAGGTCGGCGGCAGCTTCGCCGCGACGAAATTCTATGCCGACATCGTCGGCGCGCCGGGCGACGAGCGCATCGACCGCGCGCTCGAGGAGCTCGACTTCCAGACGAAATCGCTGCGCCTGCTCGGCACTTATCCCCAAGCGCGCCTGCGGCCCTAGGGTCAGGACCCATTAATTCCGCGATCGAGGCGTCGAAATGGCGAACATATCGGGTCCGGGCGGGTGCGGCGGGTAGCATCGCTACCCGCAAGGCCGCGCGGGCCCGAGATCGAAGCCATTTCGGCGTCCCTGCGGGATTTGACCGATTTTGCCTGTGGCTTCGTCGAAAAGTCTGGAAATATCGACATATTCCTGCGCCTTTTCTCCTCGCCCCAAGCAAAATCGCTTCAAACCTCGATCGCGGAATTAATGGGTCCTGACCCTAGGGCTTTCTAGACTCCGCGTTTGCGGAGCATGTGGGCGGTCGCGAGGCTCTGGACCACGAACAGCGTCACCAGGATGCTTGCGATGACGAGCGCGAACAGGTCGAAGGCAGAAAAATTGCTACCGAGCACGCGGTGCCCGCCGACGAGCGGCATCGCAATCGTCATCGCCATCAGCATCAGCCGCAGCTCGGTCGGCCCGCCGGCCATATAGGACAGCCGGAATTCACCGACGACCTTTGCGGCAAGGAAGGTGTGAATCGAGAGCAGGAAATAGCCGATCACCGCCATCAGCGCGACGTCGAACCGCATATAGGGGCTTGCGCCGATCGCACCGATCATCAGCAGCGTGCCGAGTGCATCGACACTGTGATCGAGGAAATAACCGTAAGACGGTCGTTCGATTCGCCGCCAACGCGCGAGGCTGCCGTCGAGCGAGTCCCCGAACCAGTTCACGACATAGCCGACCAGCGAGAGCGCCAGCCATCCGGTCTCGATCCAGCTCAGCATATAGCCCGCCGCCACGAGGACCGCACCCGCGAAACCGAGCGCGGTGAGCTGGTCGGGCGTGACCCAATAGGGCAAGCGCGGACAGATCCAGTTGAGCAGGCGGCGCTCGCCGCGCGCGAGGATATTCTGCTGGATACGGGTCGGCACAGAGGCGGCCGGGGTCGTCGTCATGAAAACCTTTCGTCGTCGCTGTCGCAAAAGTGCCAGCGGGATGTCATCGCGCTGTCATAGATGGCGCGACGCAACAGGGAAAGGGGGTGACGATCGCTTTCCCGGAATTGCGCGCTTTTTGCCGTCAATTCGGGGCGGCTTGGCGCTCGGGCGGGTTGGAAACGCGAGGCGGCTAGTCCTGCCAGGGGCCGATTTCGCCAATGTCGCCGATGGTACGATAGCGCACGCCGCCATCGACCCAAGCGACTTCCCACATCGGCGCGGGCCGCGCCCATTCACCGATCACGAACAGCGGCAGCCGGTTCGCGACGACGAAGGCAAGGTCATCGGCGGTCGGGCCGGGGACGACGGTCTCCGATCGCTGGTGCAGGCGGATCACCGCCAACGTTCCCTCGGGCGGCGGTCGCAGCGGCTGCTTGACCGGAAAGCCGAAGCTGCCCGCGACCGAAGGATAGCCTTTCGCGTCGCGGGCGATCAGCAGGACCTTGTCGGCGGTGGGATAGGGACCGCCGACCGGGCGTCCCGCGACCTTGCGCCCCGCGACCGCGGCATATTCGCGGATATCCGCGTCGGCGATCGCGGGCGGTGCGGTTTCGGTTGCCGCCGCAGCCGAGGCCGCGATCGTCGGACCGCCTTCAAGCGCGGCGATCAGCAGGAGGATGGGGGCCGCGATCAATGCGCTTCGCCCCAGCTCTTGCCGATGCCGACCTCGACCTCGAGTGGGACCGACAGAGTCAGCACCGGCTCGGCGGCGCCCGACATGACGCGGCGGATGACCTCGCCCGCCGCTTCGGCCTTGTCTTCGGGCGCCTCGAAGACGAGTTCGTCGTGGACCTGCAGCAGCATCTTGACGTCGGCGAGGCCGACGTCCGCCAGCGCCTTCGGCATCCGTGCCATCGCGCGCTTGATCAGGTCGGCGCTGGTGCCCTGAATGGGCGCGTTGATCGCGGCGCGCTCGCTGCCGGCGCGTTCGTTCTGGTTCGGCGCCTTGATGCGCGGGAACCAGGTCTTCCGCCCGAACAGTGTCTCGGTGTAGCCGCGTGCCCGCGCCGTTTCGAGCGTGTCGGTGATATAGTCCGAGATGCCGGGGAAGCGCTCGAAATAGCGGCTGATCAGCGCCTGCGCCTCGTCGGGCGTGATTTCGAGGCGGTTCGCGAGACCCCAGCGCGAAATGCCGTAGAGGATCGAGAAATTGACCGTCTTCGCTTTGCCGCGCGTGTCGCGATTGACCTCTCCGAACAGTTCGATCGCGGTCGCCGAATGAATATCCTGCCCCTGGGCGAAGGCCTGTTTGAGTTCGGGAACATCGGCCATGTGCGCAGCCAGGCGGAGTTCGATTTGGCTATAGTCGGCCGCGATCAGCAGCTTGCCCGGAGCAGCGATGAAGGCGTCCCGAATCTGGCGGCCGATTTCGGTGCGGATCGGGATATTCTGCAGATTCGGATCGGTCGACGACAGTCGCCCGGTCTGCGCTCCGACGAGGCTGTAACTGGTGTGCACGCGTCCGGTCTTCGCGTTGATCTGCTGTTGCAGCGCGTCGGTATAGGTGGATTTGAGCTTCGCGAGCTGGCGCCATTCGAGGATCAGCCTCGCGATCGGCACCCCGTCGCGTTCGAGCCGTTCGAGTTCGCTCTGGTCGGTCGACCAATCGCCCGATTTGCCCTTGCGCCCGCCCTTGAGCCCGAGCTTGTCGAACAGGATTTCGCCGAGTTGCTTCGGGCTTCCGATGGTGAATGGCTGACCCGCGAGTGCGTGAATCTCGCCCTCCATACGCAGCATCTCGCTTGCGAATTCAGCCGACAGCTTCGCCAGATAGTCGCGGTTCACGGTGATGCCGACGCGCTCCATCCCCTCGACGATCGCGGCGAGCGGGCGGTCGACCATTTCATAGACGCGCGTCCCGCCTTCGAGCGGCAGGCGGAGTTTCAGCAGCTTCCAAAGCCGCCACGCGACCTCGGCATCCTCGGCGGCATATTGGGTCGCCCGGTCGAGCGGCACCTCGGCAAAGCTGATCTGCGACTTGCCGGTGCCGCACACTTCCTTGAACGACAGGCAGACATGGTCGAGGTGCAGCTTCGACAATTCGTCGAGGCCATGACCGTGCTTGCCCGCGTCGAGTGCGAAGCTCATCACCATCGTATCGTCATAGGGCGCAACGGTCAGCCCATGCTGCGCCAGCACGCCGATGTCATATTTGAGGTTGTGCCCGACCTTGAGCACTGCATCGTCGGCGAACAGCGCGCCGAGCCGGGCGAGCGCCTCCTTCATGGGAATTTGCTCGGGCTTTTCGGCAAACATGTCGGTGCCTCCGTGGCCGAGCGGGATGTAGCAGGCCTTGCCGGCGCTGGTCGACAGGCTGACCCCAACGAGGTCGCCGGTGACGCTGTCGAGGCTCGCCGTCTCGGTGTCGACCGAAACGACATGCGCGGCGCGCGCCTCCGCGATCCAGCGGTCGAGCGCATCGAGCGTCGCCACCGTTTCATAGAGCGCGCGGTCGATCGCCGGCCACGCGGGCAGGGTGGGCGTCGACGGAACGGCGAGAGCCGCGGGCGCAACCGTTGCGTTCGCGCGCGGCAGCGTCGGCGGCCCGCTTGGCGCCGCGCCATTGTCGAGTTTGGCCGAGAGCGAGCGGAACCCATGCTCGTCGAGGAAGGCTTTCAGCGGCGCGGGGGGGATTGCGCCGAGCTTCAGCGAATCGAGCGGATCGGGCAGCGGCACGTCGCGCTTGAGGTCGACGAGGATGCGCGACAGTTCAGCCATGCCGCGGTGCTCGATCAGGTTGTCGCGAAGCTTGCTCGGCTTCATCGTCCCGGCGCTGTCGAGTGCGGCGGTGAGGTTGCCATATTCCTGGATCAGCTTGGTCGCCGTCTTCGGTCCCACGCCACGCACGCCGGGGACGTTATCGACGCTGTCGCCCATCAGCGCGAGCACGTCGCCGACAAGGTCGGGGGTGACGCCGAACTTCTCGTTCACGGCTTCGAGGCCGAGGCGGACATTCTTCATCGTGTCGAGCATGTCGACGTGCGGGCCGCCGGCGGGTTCGCGGATCAGCTGCATCAGATCCTTGTCCGAGGACACGATGGTGACGTCCCAGCCCTCGCGCACCGCGGCTTCGGCATAGCTGGCGATCAGGTCGTCGGCCTCGAACCCCTCCATCTCGATGCACGGTAGCGAGAAGGCGCGCGTCGCGTCGCGGATCAGCGGGAATTGCGGGCGCAGATCCTCGGGCGGCTCGGGGCGGTTCGCCTTATACTGGTCGTAAATCTCGTTGCGGAACGATTGGCTGCTATGGTCGAGGATGACCGCAAGGTGCGTCGGCCCGTCGGCGTCGTGCAGGTCCTTCGCGAGCTTCCACAGCATCGTGGTATAACCGTAGACCGCGCCGACCGGGACGCCGTTCGGGTTCGTCAGCGGCGGCAGGCGGTGATAGGCGCGGAAGATGTAGCTGGAGCCATCGACCAGATAGAGATGATTCTTCTCGGACATCGCGGCGGTGTAGCAGCGGCGGCGCGGGCGGCCTAGCGCGATGGTCCTGCTTTCTTCTCCGTCACGCGGCGCGCGAAGGCGACGGTGCGCTCGAAGGCCTGCCGGCCCGCCGGGCTGTCGAGATCGAACTGATATTCGTGGCCGAGAGCGGGCGAATAATCCGCAGGAAAGAATAGCGGATCGGTTATCGCTCCCGCGGCTTTCAGCCGGTTGGCGAGCCTTTTCGACTGGCCGAGGAGCGGGTCGGCATTGCCGGCGGTGATGAAGGCGGGCGGGAAATCCTTTGTCACATGATCGGGGACAGCCATCAGGCGGAACGCCGGGTCGCTCATCGCGTCACGCTTGCCGCCGTAGGCCCAGACGACCGCGCGCAGAAAGGGGCCCAGTTTGCCGTCGAGATTGAGCATCGTCACGTCGTGCGCGCCGCAAAACAGGATCGCGCCCTTGATCCGATCGGGCCCGACCGAAGGGGAAATGCCTACGGCCTTGGCATAAGCGGGGTTGGTGGCCAGCGCCGCCACCTGCGCCGCAATCTGGGCCCCGGCGCTGTCGCCGCCGATCAGGACGCGGTCGGGATCGATGCCGTAACGCGCCGCATTGGCGACGATATAGCCTAGCGCCTTGTTCGTCTGGCGTATCGGGGTCGGGTAATGCGCCTCGGGCGCGATCGTATAGTCGACCGTCACGGTGACGAAGCCCCGGGCTGCCAGAATCTTCAGATATTCGGCCACGATATGGCGATTACCCGAAACGAAACCGCCGCCGTGAATCCAGATGATCGCGGGTTGGGACGCCGCTGCATCTCTCTGGCGAAAGACATCGAGCAGCGCGTCGGGATCGGACGGGTCATAGCGGACGGCGCCCGTCGTCTCGATATTGGCTGGGACTTTCGGGAGCAGCTTTGCGCTCGCTGCATCCGATCCTGAATCGAACAGGGCGCGGATCGCCCAGATCGCAGGCTGCGGCGTCACGTAAGAAACGGTCAACCACAATAATGCAGCGACCGCGACCAACAGCGCGACGATGCGAACCAGCCACCGGAGCATAGCCATCCTCCCGCGCTGTCATAGCGCCGATCGGCGGAATTGTCAGCGATACTCGATCGTCAGCTTGGCCGCCGCCGCGACCGCCGCCGCACGCGCCTCGTCGGTTGAGCCGACTTCGACCTTCGCGAGTGCGACGCCCATGCGGCGGTAGGGGCGGGTGACGGGCTTGCTGAAGATGCGGGCATCGACCGCGGTCTCGGCATTGGGCGCGGTCAATGCGTCGGCGAGTCCGGTGATCGCGAAATCCACCGCGTCGCGGTCGGCGAGCAGCACCGCGCTGGCGCTGGCGTCGGGAACGTCGATCGCGGGGATGGGCAGGCCGAGGATCGCGCGGGCGTGGAGATCGAATTCCGACAGCGCCTGCGAGATCAGCGTGACCATGCCGGTGTCGTGCGGGCGGGGTGACAGCTCAGAGAAGATGACCTCGTCGCCCTTCACGAAAAATTCGACCCCGAAGATACCGTGCCCGCCGAGTGCGCCAACGACCTTGGTTGCCATATCTTGCGCACTCGCGAGCGCAGCATCCGACATCGCCGCGGGCTGCCAGCTTTCGCGATAGTCGCCGCGTTCCTGCCGGTGGCCGATGGGCGGGCAAAACGACACGCCATCCTTGTGGCGGACGGTCAGCAGCGTGATTTCATAGTCGAAGTCGATGAAGGCTTCGGCGATCACGCGCAGCCGGTCGCCGCGCATTCCGGCGGCGGCATAATCCCACGCGGCATCGATCCCCTCGGCGTCCTTGACCGTGCTCTGCCCCTTGCCCGACGAGGACATGACGGGCTTTACGACGAGCGGAAATCCGATGCGTGCGGCGGCGGCGGCGAGTTCCTCGCGGCTCGTTGCATATTCGAAGGTCGAGGTTTTGAGGCCGAGTTCGCTCGCAGCCAGGTCGCGGATGGCATCGCGGTTCATCGTCAGCTGCGCCGCGCGCGCCGAGGGGACGACGTGGAAGCCCTCCGCCTCGACCTCGGCGAGAATTTCGGTACGGATCGCCTCGACCTCGGGCACGATGTGGTCGGGCTGGTGCCTTTCGATTGCGGTGCGCAGCGCGTCGCCGTCTAGCATCGAGAAGACCTCGCGCTCGTCGGCCACCTGCATCGCGGGGGCGCCGTCATAGCTGTCGCACGCGACGACATGGCAGCCGAGCCGCTTTGCCGAGATCACGAACTCGCGCCCGAGTTCGCCCGAACCGAGCAGCAGGATTTTGGCGGTGGGGGTCATGGGCGCGCTCCGTCGGTGGCTGGAATGCGGCGGCTCTAGTCTCGCGCGCCGGGATTCGCCAGTGCGGGTTTCAGATGTCGAGGGTGCGGATTTCGGGGATCAGCACCCACCAGAGCAGAGCGCCGAGCGCGGCAAGCGCAGCCGCGGTCGCGAAGGCATAGGTATAGCCACCGAGATAATCGACGATCAGTCCGGTGATAATCGGTCCGACGATCCCCGACACATTGCCAAGCGCGTTCTGGACGCCGACCCAGCTTCCCGCTGCGCGCGGACCGGCAAAAATCTGCGCGACCGCAAACAGGTTGGTCGCGATCAGCCCGGTTCCGAAACCCGCGAGCGCGAGCCATATCCCGAGCATCAGCGAGCTTTCGGCGACCGCGATCCCCGCGATCGCCGCAGCGGTCGCGAGCTGGCCCGCGATCATCAGCGAGCGGCGAAGCTCGCCCTCGTTCGCGCCCCCGGCCACCATCCGATCGGAGAACCAGCCGCCTGCGAGCGCGACGACACCCTGCGTCGTGAAGCTCAATGTCGTCAGCGCGGTCATCTCGGCGATCGAATAGCCGCGCGTGTTGACGAGGTAGAGCGGTAGCCAGGCGAGGACGAAATAAAAGCCGTAGTTAGACAGGAAATGCACGAACCCCATGCGCCAAAGCGTTGGAATACGGAGCAGGCCGGTGATCGACACGCGCTCGCCGGGCGGAGCGTCGATGCTTTGGGCGCGAAGCGGGGCGGAAGCGATTTGCCAGGGCACGAGCCACAAGAGGGTACCGAGCCCGAACACCCAGAACACCGCGCGCCATCCCCATCCGCCGAGGATGACGCCGCCGAGCAGGACGCCGACGGCCGGGCCGAAGGCGAGCGCCGCCGACACCGACGCATTGGCGATTCCGCGCCGCTCGACCGGAACTTCGGCAGCGAAAATCTTGCTGCTGCCCGGAAAGGCGATGCTCTCGCCGAGCCCGAGGAACAGCCGCAGCAGGACGAGCGAGGCGAGCCCGCCGACGAAACCGGTGAGCGCGGTGCTGATCGACCAGATTGCGACGCCGAACGCGAAGACCCGATAGACGCAGTAGCGGTCGCATAGCCAGCCCACGAACAGGCAGGCGGGCGCATAGACCCAGAAAAAGGCGGACACCGCGACCCCGAAGCCGGTCGCGGTCAGTTGCAACTCGTCCTTCATCAGCGGCGCCGCGACGCCGATCGCGCCGCGATCGACGTAGTTGAGCAGGACCGACAGCGCGATCAGCGCGACGACCCACGTCAGTCGTGCGCGGCTGATGCGCGTTCCGATCGGCAGTGTCGCCATTCGCAAGCCCTCCCCAAAGCCATGAGAGAGATATCACAGGCGACGGGGAGGCGCTTGACGAATTATGCGGGCCAGTGCGGCGTGTCGTGGTCGGGATGCTGGTGATTGCTCGCCTTGATCGCGTCGGCGACGCTGCTCATCGTCTCTTCGGTGGTGCCTTCTGCGCTGATCGGCAGGTCGGCGAAGAGGGCAAGCTGGCCTTCGACGCCGAACTGCATCCGCGGCGCGAACTTCGCGGGTTCGTCGAACGAGCCCGTCGTCAGGTTGATGTGCTTGCTGTCGAAATAATCATAGGTAAGCGGCGTGCCGCAGTCGCGGCAGAAGCCGCGCGCCGCCTTGTCCGAACTGTTGAAGGTCGCAGGGCTCCTGCGCGTCCAGGTCAGCGCATCGCGCGGCACCCCGATCAGCGCCGCGAAGAAATTGCCGGCGGCCTTCTGGCACATGCGGCAGTGGCAGATGTGCGACGTGTCGAGCACCGCGGTGACATGATAGCGCACCGCCCCGCACTGGCAGCCGCCCGAGGCTTCGGTTTCGATGCGTTCAGGGCTGTCCATGTCTTCTCACTCCCGTTCAAAAGTCCGATGATCCTTTAGGGTCCTGACCCTAAGCGCTGAAACAGCGGCAGGGGATAATTTTTCGTCCGAAGCGACCCTCAGCCCTTCTGCGGCATGATTTGCTCGATCGGCGGCCTCTGCCCAATCGCAATCGGCCGGTCCGGCGCCAGGATTGTGAGATCGGCGCTCCAATAGCTGCAGCGCATCGAACCCATAGCCAAGGGCGATTTTCCTGCGCGGCGGCGGGGCGCGATACTGCCGGCGACAATCTTTCGCAGGAGTTCGCCCATGAACCGCTTCAAGTTCCTGATCCCGCTATTCATCTCCGCTTCCTTCGTAGCGGCCGTCCCGATCGCTCATGCACAGGGGACGCCCGTCCGCGCCGAAACAGCCGCCGATGTCCTCTCGCTTCGTAGCGCCAACAGCTTCGACGAAACGGTCTCGAAGCTTACCGCCGATGTCGCTGTAAAGGGCATTCGCCATTTCGCGACGATCGACCAGGCCGACCTCGCGCGCGGCGCGAACCTGCCGCTGAAGCGCTCGACGCTCGTCCTGTTCGGCAACCCGCCGCTGGGGGTGCAATTCCTGCAATCGAACCCGCTCGCAGGGCTGGACTGGCCGGTGCGGATGCTCGTGACCGAGGACGCTGTGGGCGCCGTCACCGTGTCGTGGACCGACTTCGGCGCGATCGCCAGGCGCTACCGCATCAATGACCGCGCCGCGCAGTTCAAGATGGCTGGCGAGGTCGCCGCCTCGATTGCGAGCGCCGCCACGCAATGATTCCGTCCGCCGGCATCCTTGCCGTTGCGCTCGTCTCCGCCGCGCTGATGGGGCTTGCCATCCAGCGCGGTGCGACCTGTATGGTGGCCGCGCTCGATGAGGCGATCAGCGAGCGGCGCTTCGGTCGCGCCGCCGCGCTTGCCGAAGCCGCGATCTGGGTTGGCGGGCTCGCTGCGATCGCGGCGGCGGCGGGATGGCTGCATATGACGCCCGCCGCCTATGCTGTCACTGGCTGGACCGTCGCGGGCGGCGTGCTGCTGGGTGTCGGCGCGTGGGTCAATCGCTCGTGCGTGTTTGGCGCCGTCGCCCGGATCGGGGCGGGGCAATGGGCGTGGTTGGCGACACCGGTCGGTTTCTTCCTCGGCTGCCTGATTCCGGTGGAGGCACCGATGGGCCATACAGGGTCATCGTTCGGCGCCGGGCCCGACGGCGTAATCATCATGGTGCTGTTCGCGCTCTTGGCTATCTGGCGCGTCATCCAGGCGATGTCGGCCCGGCATATCGGACGCCATCTGTGGCACCCGCACCGAGCGACGCTGCTGATCGCGGTGACCTTCGTGACGACGCTGCTCAGCGCGGGCTATTGGGCCTATACCGACGCGCTTGCGGCACTTGCGCGGTCGATGGATGCGATGCTGTCGCTGCGCGTGCTGATGGTCGCCGCGCTGTTCGGCGGAGCGGTGGCGGGCGGCGCGATCGCGGGCAAGCTGCGCCGCGAGCGACCGCGCGTTCCGGACGTGCTGCGCTGCCTCGTCGGCGGCGCGCTGATGGGGATCGGCGCCTCGCTCGTGCCGGGAAGCAACGACGGGCTGATCCTGCTCGGCCTGCCGGCATTGCTGCCGCATGCGTGGGTCGCCGTCGCGACGATGGCGCTCGCCATCGCGCTCGCGATCCGGCTTTCGGCTGTAACCGGCGAGGCTCGCACCGCGAAGCCTTGAAAACTGGCGGCCGCGCTTGGTTGCTGATAGTCTTGATGCCGCGTTGCTTTGGGGACGACGCTTATGGAAATGCAACAGATCCGCTATTTCGTCGCGCTCGCGCAGACGCTCAACTTCACGCGCGCGGCGGAACATTGCAATGTCAGCCAGCCCGCGCTGACTCGCGCGATCCAACAGCTCGAGCATGAACTCGGCGGGCCGCTGTTCCACCGCGAGCGCAACAACACGCACCTGTCCGAACTCGGGCGGATGATGATGCCCTATCTCGAAAGCGTCGCGGAAAGCGCGCGCGCGGCCAAGGCGGCGGCAGCGTCGGCGAAGAAGGCCGAGCATGTCACGCTGACCCTGGGGGCGATGTGCACAATCGGTCCCGATCTGGTCGCCGACCTGATCGTCCGTTTCCGGGCCGCGCATCCCGATATCGAGGTGCGGGTGATCGACGGCGAGGCGTCGATGATGATCGATGCGCTGGAGAAGGGCGATATCCACCTGAGTCTGGTCGGCGTGCCCGACGATTTGCCCGAGCAGTTCCATCAGCTGCCGATCTTTGAGGAACGCTTCGTCATCCTGTTGCCGCCAGGGCATCGCCTTGCCGAACGCAACGCGATCCGGGTCGCCGATCTCGACGGCGAACCCTATGTCGGGCGATCGACTTGCGAAGTGTTCAAGACGGTCGCGCGCGATTTTGCGAAGCGGCACGTTTTTCCGAAAAAGGTGTTCAGTTCGCCGCGCGACGAATGGGTGCAGAAGATGATCAAGGCGGGTCTCGGCTTTGGCTTTTTCCCCGAGTCCAGCGTCACCGATCCCAACTTGGTGGTCCGGCCGCTGATCGAGCCCGAATATAGCCGCACGGTCTATCTCGCGACGGTGCGCGGCCGCCCGCATTCGCCCGCGGTCGGCGCGTTCGTCCGCGAGGCGCGGCGGCACGGCTGGCCCGCGCTCGCGGTCTGAGATCAGCAGCAGTCGGAAGAAGCGCCGGCGGATTCGACAAGCAGATCGTGGCAGTCGGCGATGGCGTCGATCGCCATCGCGACACCGGCATGGGCGGCGGTCTGGATCAGCACCTCGATCACCTCCTCCTTGCTCCAGCCGACATGGAGCGCGGCCTCGACATGCTGGCGAAGCTGCAGTGTCGATCGGCCGAGCGCGGCGAAGGCGGCGATCGCCGCCATTTCGCGCACCCGGAGGTCGAGCCCGGGGCGGGCAAAAATGTCGCCATAGGTGAAGCCGACGGCGGTTCGCACGAAGTCGGGCGCGACCTCGGCGGCGCGGTTGCGACGCTCGTCCTGCGTCGATCCGGTTAGCGAGAGGATGTCGATCCCGGCGCGATAGGAGTCGGTCAAATCAGTTTTCCTTGGCAAGGACATGGGGCGCGAAAACGGGGACGGCGCGGCTCCGGCGACAATGCGCCGGGGCCGCGCCGGGAGCGGTCCGGGACGGAGGCTTGGACACACTCGCTTGGCCCTGGGTCAGTCGCGCGCCTTGACGTCGGCCGACAGGAGCACGGCAGGAGTCTTTCCGTTGTTGCGCCACCAGTGGGAAATACCGTCGGACTCGCTCGAGATGTCGCCGGCGGCGTGGTCGATGCCGACCGAGCAGCTGCTGCGATATTCGGTGACCGCGCCTGACACGACGATGATCAGCGCGGGGCGTCCGGCGTGGCTGTGAAGCGGGACGATGCCGCCCGGCTGGACGACGAGGCGGCGCATCCTGAGGTCGCGGTTCGCAACGCCGATTTCCTTGGCGAGGTCGACCGAACCGATCACCGTGTCGGTGACGTTGGAGGGTGCGGTCGGCGCGCCGTCGAGCGCGTTGGCGGCTGTCTTGCCCGCGGGGCAGGTGCCCGCGAAGGCCGGGGTGGCGGCCACGAAGCTGGCCGTTGCCGCGAGAACCGCGAGGGTCATGCGATTGAACGTCATTGCGATATTCCTTTTGCCTGAAAGAAAGCTGAAGCCCCGGAAAGCGGCGACGCCGACGCAGGGGAGCGGGGGTCGGTAACGGCTGCGCCGCTTCCCGGGGCTTCATCAAACTAGCCGGGGCCCCGCCGCGCGGACATTCGATTGTCCGCATCGTTTCGATGCACGAACGGCATTTCAGCGGCCGGGTCGGCGTCGGCATAGTTTCTCCCGACCCAATGGAGGAGAAGCATGATGACCGTTCAGCCGCTGGCCGAACTCAAGCCCGCCCGGCCCCTCGCCGGGCGCGTTGCCATCGTTACCGGATCGACGAGCGGGATCGGCCTCGGTATCGCCCGCGCGCTAGCCGCCGCGGGCGCCGACATCGTGATCAACGGACTCGGCGACGCCGGGCAGATCGAAACGGTGCGCCGCGAGCTTGCTGACGCGCACGGCGTCCGGGTGGATTATGACGGCGCCAACCTGCTGCAGCCCGATGGCGCGGTGGCGCTGGTCGACAACAGCCTGTCGCGCTTCGGTCGCGTCGACATCCTCGTCAACAACGCGGGCATCCAGCACGTCAGCCCGATCGAGGATTTTCCAGCGGATAAATGGGACGCGATCCTCGCGCTCAACCTGTCGGCCGCGTTTCACGCGATCCGCACCGCCTTCGGCCCGATGAAGAAAGCGGGCTGGGGACGGATCATCAATGTCGCTTCCGCGCACGGCCTCGTCGCCTCGCCCTTCAAGAGCGCCTATGTCGCCGCAAAACATGGCATCGTCGGGCTGACGAAAACCGTCGCCATCGAAGGCGCGCGGCACGGCGTGACCTGCAACGCGATCTGCCCCGGCTATGTCTGGACGCCGCTGGTCGAGAACCAGATCGGCGATACCGCGAACGCGCGTGGGATCAGCCGCGAAGAGGTGATCGAAAACGTCCTTCTCGCCGCGCAACCGAGCAAGAAATTCGCGAGCGTCGACGAGCTCGGCGCGCTGGCGGCGTTTCTCTGTTCGGAGGGTGGACAGTCGATCACCGGCACCGCCTTGCCGGTCGATGGCGGATGGACGGCGCAATGACGCCCCCGGCCCAAATGCGCGCGCCGTTGCCGCCGCACCTTGCAGCTTTCTTCGTGTCCAGGCCGGTGCAACCGGCGCCGCGCGGCGAGGGGACCGTCCCCCCGCGCGGCGTTCTGGCCCAGTTCTTGCGGCGCAGCATCGGGCGATGAAAACCGACGGCTCCCCCCTCCATGTCGTGATCGTCGGTGCCGGCTTCGGCGGTCTTGCCGCCGCGCGCGCGCTCGCGCGCGGCAATGTGCGCGTGACGCTGGTGGACCAGCGCAATCATCACCTGTTCCAGCCCTTGCTCTATCAGGTCGCGACGGCCGGACTGTCCCCGGCCGATATCGCGGCGCCGATCCGCTCGATCCTGCGCCATCACAAGAATGTCCGCGTGCTGCTCGACACCGTCGTCGACATCGACGCGGCGGATCGCCGGGTACTGCTCGCCAGCCGCCGCACGCTGCGCTTCGACCGGCTGATCGTCGCGACCGGCGCGCGGCACAGCTATTTCGGGCGCGAGGAGTGGGAGGCGCACGCCCCCGGTATCAAGTCGATCGACGACGCAACGACTGTGCGCCGCAAGGTGCTGCTCGCGCTCGAGCGCGCCGAGACCGAGCCCGATCCCTTGCGGCGGCAGGCGTTGCTGACCTTCGTCATCGTCGGCGGCGGGCCCACCGGCGTCGAGATGGCGGGCGCGGTCGCCGAGCTGGCGCGGCGATCGGTGTCGCAGGATTTCCGCAGCATCACGCCGCATTGCTCGAAGGTGCTGCTGGTCGAGGCCGGCCCGCGCCTGCTTGCCTCCTTTCCACCCGCGCTGTCGGACAAGGCGCGAAAGGCGATCGAGGATCTCGGCGTCACCGTGATGACCGATCAACGCGTCAGCGCGATCACCGATGCCTATATCGAAGTCGGCGGGACTCGCGTGCCGACGCATACCGTCGTCTGGGCGGCAGGGGTTCGCGCCTCGCCTGCGGCGACGTGGTTGAATGTCGAAGCCGATCGCGTCGGCCGCGTCATCGTCGATCCCGACCTGTCGGTACCGGGGCATGACGGCGTCTATGCGATCGGCGATACTGCCGCTTTCACCGATGCCGCGGGGCGCTGCCTGCCCGGCATCGCGCCGGTCGCGAAGCAGCAGGGACGCCATGTCGGCGAGCAGATCCTGCGCGGCCGCACAAAGCCCTTCCGTTACCGCGATTATGGCAATCTCGCGACGATCGGTCGCCACCGTGCGGTCATCGATTTCGGCTGGCTGCGGCTGTCGGGCGTGTTCGCGTGGTTCGTCTGGACCACGGCGCACATCTTCTTCCTCGCGGGCTTTCGCAACCGGCTGCTCGTCGGTGCGAACTGGCTCTGGAACTACCTCACTTTCGAACGCGGCGCGCGGCTGATCACCGGCGGCGACGCCTCGCTGCATGGAGACCAAGCATGAATCTTTCCAAGGAACTCGAAGCGCACGGTCAACAGGTGCTCGTGCTGCAGGGCGGCGGCGCGCTCGGCGCCTATCAGGTCGGTGTCTATCAGGCGCTCCACGAAGCGGGGGTCGAACCCGACTGGGTGATCGGGACATCGATCGGCGCGATCAACGCCGCGATCATCGCCGGCAATGCGTTCGACGACCGGCTCGACAGCCTCACCGAATTCTGGCGGCGCGTCGAGCATGGGCATGTCTTCGACGAAGCGTTGCCCGCGCAGGTCGCGAGCTTTTTTCGCAACTTCACGACCGTGGTCGGCGGCCTGCCGACCTTCTTCACCCCGAATCCCGGCGCCTTCGGCAGCGTCTATGCGACGCTCGGCGCCGAGCAGGCGGGCTATTATTCGACGCAGCCGCTGCGCACGACGCTGTCCGACCTGATCGACTTCGACCGTATCAACGGCGGCGACATGCGGCTGACGGTCGGCGCATCGGCGGTGACGACAAGCGAGATGCACTATTTCGACTCGCGCGACCGGCCGCTGTGCCTCGACCATGTCATGGCGTCTGGCGCGCTGCCGCCGGCTTTCCCCGCGGTGCGGATCGACGGCGAGCTTTACTGGGACGGCGGTATCCTCTCGAACACGCCGGTCGAGGTCGTATTCGACGACAATCCGCGCCGCGATTCGATGGTCTATGCGGTCCATATCTGGAATTCGCACGGACCCGAGCCCGAGACGATCTGGGACGTGATGAACCGCCAGAAGGATGTCCAATATGCGAGCCGCGCAGGCACGCATATCCGCCGCCAGCGACAGCTCCACCGCCTCCGCCACGTTATCACCGAACTGACCGCGCTACTCCCCGACGGAAGCCGCGAGAAGCCGGGCGTCGCCGAACTGGCGGCCTATGGCTGCCCGACGCGGATGCATGTGATCCGGCTGCTGGCGCCCGCGCTCGCGAACGAGGATCACAGCAAGGATATCGACTTCAGCCCGTCGGGCATTCGCCAGCGCCGCGAGGCGGGATATGCGGACACGATGCGGACGCTGGAGGCGGCGCCGTGGCGCGGCGATTTCGACCCGCTCGAAGGCTTCATCCTGCACGAGGCGATCGGCGGCCACATGGTCGAGCCGACCTGCGGTTGACGGCTTTCGCATCAAAACGATGCGTTCTGGGTAGCGGACGCGGCACCTGTTTTGGTCGAAAGAACGGATACGCCCTTCGGGCGCCAACAACGGAAAGGTTTTCATCATGAACAAGTCGACCATTGCGCTTGCCGCCGCCACCCTCTCGGTTCTCGCCACCGCCGCCGTCCAGGCGGGCCCGGTCGCGCCGCAGCCTGGCAAGGACAAATGCTACGGCATCGCGCTCAAGGGCAAGAATGACTGCGCTGCAGGCCCGGGTACGAGCTGCGCCGGGACCTCGACCACCGATTATCAGGGCAATGCCTGGAAATATGTCGCGAAGGGCAGCTGCGCAAAAATCAGGACGCCGAAGGGCGTCGGCTCGCTGACCCCAAAAAAGCGCTGACGCGCCAATATTTTCGAGGCGTCCCGGCCCTGCGCCGCGACACCCATCCTGTGGAGAGGATGCCATCATGTCTGATCTTGCTGCCGTCCGGCGGACGGTCGCCGACACGCGCTCGCGGTCGTGCGTTTCGCACGCCGCCTATCATGCGATTCCGCCGTCCGCTGCCGCCGAAGCGCTCGCCGCAAATTATCCGGTGGTCGGCGCGATCCTGGGACATCTGTCCTTTGCCGACCTCGCGGCCGAGTTCGTCGCGGAAGTGCCGCCGACCGACCCGAACCTTGCCGCCTATGGCTGTCGCTTTCCAGAATGGATCGTGGGCCGCAAGCTGGGCCGCGTGTTGCCCTATCTGTCGTCGGTCGCGGCGATCGACCGATTGCGTCAAGCCGCGGCGCGTGCGCCCGCCGACACGCCGGTATCGCGGGACGTCATCGCGGCCATGACGGCCAAGCAATGGTCGGCGAGCCGCGTCAAACTGCACTCCGCGACGCGTTTCGGATGGTTCGCGGTACCCGCTCCGTCGATCTGGCTCGGCCATTTCGCACCGTCGCGTGCCGAGGTTGCGACCGAATGGAAAGCGGAAGGGGTGCTGATCACCCGTCCAGCCGACCGCGTCGAGGCCCGCCGGATCGGCCCTGCCGCACACCGTATCCTGTCGGGCCTGCGCATCGGTGAAACGATCGGCGTGTCCACGGCGGCTGCGCACGCGCTCTATCCCGGCGCCGACATCACCGGGACGATCCATGATATGCTGGACAGCGGAGCGATCGCGGCGCTTCGCCCGCGCTAGCGCCTGAGGCGGGCCAATCCGCGCACGCCATCCCGTGACCATCGTCGATAAGGAAAAATCAATGCTGCTTTCCCTGCTCGCAGCCGCCGGCGCCGCGATACAGCCGGCCGCCGGCGCGACCGAGGAGCCTTATGCGCGCACGTCGCAGAATGTCATCGTCCCCGTGCAACGCGAACGCCAACGCGATCTGGAAGAATGGGGCTATGCGGACGCGGTCGTCGACGGAGACCGTGTTTGGCTGTCGGGTGTGGTGGCGGGGCTTCGCCCGGACGAGACGATCGCCGATCAGGAGGCCGCTTTCGAGCGGGCTTTCCAGAGGATCGGCGACGTGCTCGAACGTTCGGGGGCGGGCTTTGACGGTGTGGTCGAGATGACCAGCTTTCACACGGACATGCCCGCGCAAATCGAAGCCTTCAAGAAGGTGAAGCATCGCTATATCCGCGGACCATTCCCCGCATGGACCGCGATCGGCGTGACCCGCTTGGTCCCCGATCGCGGGTTGGTCGAAATCAAGATCGTCGCGCGCCGCAGGCCGGGAATCTGGAAGATACGCACCGGCCCAAACTGACTTGGAACTTGCGGTCCTTGCGCGGATCTACCGCACGATTACGTCCCCCGACATCGGCGCCAGCTTGCTCAGGAACCGGTTCTGCGCGGTGAAGGCGATGTCTTCCTCGCGCATCGCGGCCTGCAGATTTTCCACCAGCGCGTTCATGTCGCGCATCCGGATGCCCAGATCCTTGTGCGATGCCGCCATGTCGCGGCCGCTGTAATCGCACCCGGCGTTCAGGATATAACAGAATTGTTCGAACAAGGTGCGTTTCAGCCGGACCATGTCGTGCGACACAAAGATTGCGGCGATGCGCGGATCGGCTTCCGACAATTCGACCGTGCGGCTGGCGATGCGGCGGATGCCGTCCTGTCCGCCAAAGGCCTCGGCCATCGCGGTGCCGGCAAAGGGCGTTGCGCCCGCATTGCGATTGTCCCGAACATAAGGGTCGACCGGCAATTCGCCGGTGACCGGGTCGCGCTGCTTTTCCTCGACACCGAATTCCTTGTCCCAATCGGTGGGCGGTTCGGCGGCGGGTTGCAGGAGCAGGGTGGCAGCGATCAGAAACATGGCGGACCCCTTAAAACGCGAGCTGGGCGGACAGGAATCCGCCGCGCTGCTTGTCGAAGGTGGCGATCGAGCCGAGATCGACATAAGCCGCGGTAACGGTAAGATTCCTTGTCAGCGCATAGGCCGCGAACAGATCCCACCAATCATTCTCGCGTGCGATCGCCAGATTGTCGGGCTTGGTGCGATATTCGCCGCCGATCACTGCGCGGCGCGACAGCTGATAGGCGACTGACCCTTCGAACTGCACCGAATGCTTGTCGTTGCCCGCGGTTCCGAAGCCGAGCAGCCCGCAGCTTCCCGACTCTTGGGGAACGGCGGTCATCGTGAATGGTGCGTTGAGACCCGACCGTATCAACTTGGCCAAGCGCCCCTAATTCTTCTTCCCCAATTCGCGTGCGAGCAAAAGAAATGCGGAGAGGCCGGCTGAAGGGTGACGCCTCCCGGGGTAATATAGGCAAAGCCCGGGGAAGGGCGGCGTCCAGTCTGCGAGCAGGCGGACGAGTGTCCCTTTCTTGATATCTTGGAGGACGTCCTGTTCGAAAAAGAAGCCGATGCCCAGGCCGGCCCGGACCGCGGCAAGGGATAGCGGAAGGTCATCGAAGGTCATGGGCCCGCTCACCTCGACCTGCGCCGTGTCGCCGCCTTTTGCGAAATGCCAGCGGTAGAGCGAGCCATCGGGGAGGCGAACGCGGATGCAGGCGTGGCCGGCAAGATCGGTCGGTATCGACGGATGCGGTCGCTCGGCCAGATAGGCAGGTGAGGCGACGACGGCAAAGCGCTGGGCCTCGCCGAGGGACAGCGCGATCATGTCGGACGGCACAAGGGAGGCGACGCGAACGCCCAGATCGAAACCTTCGGCGACGATATCGCGCAGCTGCCCTTCGGTCACCAGATCGACATGCATGTCGGGGTAGCGGCGGGCATATGCGAGGATAAGATCGGTGAAGACGGGCGAGCGCGCGGCGAAGGGTGGCGCGTTGATGCGCAGTATGCCCGTCGGCGTCCCGCGGCGCTCGCGCACGATCTCGATGGCGTCGCGGACATCCTGAAGGGAGGGGCCGAGGCGATCGACGAAGATCCGTCCAGCGTCGGTCAGTGCCACGCTCCGCGTCGTCCGGTTGAACAGCCGCACCCCAAGCTCGGCTTCGATCCGCGCAATCATATGGCTGAGCGCGGTCGTCGACATGTCCAGATCGATGGCCGCCTGCCGGAAGGATGCCCGCCGCGCCACAGCGATCACGGCATCAAAATCTCGAAGCGCCAATCGGTTCATTATCCCGAATCCCTCATCATATCATCCAACATTGACCTACTTATTCGCACAATGTTCGAGCACTAATTAGGGGGCAAGCCAAACCGAAGGAGACACGAGATGCAGACCAGTGCCCACGACAATCAGCGCGGCGGCGCCGAAGCGCTTCTCGCCGCGTTGCCGAAACCCATCGCCGATTATATAGAGGCCAACGCACGGCTCGACGTTGACGCCATGCTGAAGCCTTTTGCCGCCGATGCGGTGCTCTTCGACATCGGGCGTCCGCACGCGGGCCAAGCAGCACTCCGGACCTTGTTCGAACAGGAAGTCGTGGCCGTGAAAGCAATCTTCACGCCGGACAGCCTCCGCCATGAAGACGGCAAGGTTGTCGTCGAAGGGCCCGCCCATGGCCACTTCAAAGGCAGCCCGATCCGCTTCACCTACGCCTTTGCGCTCGAAAACGAGACTATCAAGACGCTGGAGATCACGCTGTGAGCATCCAGGCTGATCCGAACGAATTTGGGGGGAAGCGCGTGCTCGTCAGCGGCGGAACCAAGGGTCTCGGTCGCGCCACCGTCGATCGCTTTCTCGCCGGCGGCGCCCGGGTCATCACCGCGGCCCGCGACAACCCCGAGCCCATCGGCGGTGTCAAGTTCGTCCGGGCCGACCTGACAACGGGGGTGATCTCGGTAAGAAGACTGGCTTCCAGACCGGAAGCAACTCCCGTGCGAAAATCGACCGTCGCATAGCTCGCGTGCTGTCGGCCATGGGAGCCGCTTGCAGCCATTTCTCGCCGAACTTGCCAAAGCTCTTTGCTTTCTTGATGCGCCTCTTTTCTCGCTGCTATGCAGACCGTAGTCCACACACAAAGAAAATCGTGCAGCGGGGATTGACCAGCACATACGTGCCATCACGGTCCGAGACCTTATATGGTTTTTCTTTTTTTTTCAAATGCTTGAGTTCTGAATCAGTTAGCATGAGACGTGCCCCGACTGAAAAATACCGTCAGCCTCAAAACGCAGCTCTCCCGCCCGAAAAACCACTGCTTTGCCGAATGTTAGAGAAAAAATGCCGCCGTGGGCTGATGTGTCCCTGACGGTATCCACGATTTCTGGAAGACACAAGGGTATCCAAGGCCGGCCCGCCAGAAACGAAGGCTGCCCACCGATTGTCGTCGATTGACATCGACAACAAAATAAATTTTCCAAATAGTTGGAATTCGAAGTTGGACATGGTTTCGGGGCTTTTCGTGCCCCGAATCATTCCCACTCGATCGTGCCCGGCGGTTTGGACGTATAGTCATAGACCACGCGGTTGATGCCTTCGACCTCGTTGATGATGCGGGTCGCGCAGCGCGACAGGAAGCTCGCGTCAAAGGGATAGATGTCCGCCGTCATGCCGTCGGTCGAGGTGACGGCGCGGAGCGCGCAGACGCTGTCGTAGGTGCGATAGTCACCCATCACGCCGACGGTGCGGACCGGGAGCAGCACCGCGAACGCCTGCCAGATCGCGTCGTATAGGCCCGCGTTGCGGATTTCCTCGAGATAGACCGCGTCGGCCTTGCGCAGGATGTCGCAGCGTTCCTTGGTCACTTCCCCGGGGATGCGGATCGCGAGGCCGGGGCCGGGGAAGGGGTGGCGGCCGACGAAGATGTCGGGCAGCCCCAGTTCCTTGCCGAGCAGGCGGACTTCATCCTTGAACAGTTCGCGCAGCGGTTCGACCAGCTTCATGTTCATGCGTTCGGGCAGACCGCCGACATTGTGGTGGCTCTTGATCGTGACGCTCGGCCCGCCAGTGAAGCTGACGCTCTCGATCACGTCGGGATAGAGCGTGCCCTGCGCGAGGAAGTCGGCGCCGCCGATCTTCTTCGCCTCTTCCTCGAACACGTTGATGAATTCGCCGCCGATGAACTTGCGCTTCGCCTCGGGGTCGGTGACGCCGGCGAGGCCGCTCATGAAGCGTTCCTCGGCGTCGACGACCACCAGCGGGATGTTGTAATGATCGCGGAACAGGCGCTCGACCTGCTCGCGCTCGTTCATGCGGAGCAGGCCGTGGTCGACGAAGACGCAGGTGAGCTGCTCGCCGATCGCCTCGTGGATCAGCACCGCCGCGACCGCGCTGTCGACGCCGCCCGACAGGCCGCAGAGGACGCGCTGGTCGCCGACCTGTTCGCGGATCTCGGCGATCTTGGTGGCGCGGAACTCGGCCATCGTCCAGTCGCCCGCGCAGCCGCAGACGTGGCGGACGAAATTGGCGATCAGCTTGGCGCCGTCGGGCGTATGGACGACCTCGGGATGGAATTGGGTGCCGTAATATCGGCGCTCATCATTGGCGATCACCGCGAAGGGGGCACCGTCGCTGACGGCGACGATGCGGAAGCCGGGCGCGAACTCGGTGACGCGGTCGCCGTGGCTCATCCACACCTGGTGGCGTTCGCCGACGCTCCACAGCCCGTCGAACAGCACGCAGGGTTCGGTGACGGTCAGGAAGGCGCGGCCGAACTCGCCGTCGCGCTCGCCGTCGACGCCGCCGGGTTCGACGCGGCCGCCGAGCTGCTGGCTCATCACCTGCTGGCCGTAGCAGATGCCAAGGACGGGAAGGCCGCTGTCGAAGACCGACTGCGGCGTGCGCGGGCTGCCGTCGGCGGGAACCGATGCGGGCGAGCCCGAGAGGATCACGCCCTTTGGCTGCATCCGCGCGAGCGCGGCTTCGGCGGCGCTGTACGGGACGATCTCGCTATAGACACCGGCTTCGCGAACGCGGCGGGCGATAAGTTGGGTGACCTGGCTGCCAAAATCGATGATCAGGATCGATTCAGGGGCGATGGGAGAGTCGGGAGTCGGCATGGCTGGCCGATAAAGAGGCGCGCCCCTGCTGTCCAGCGGTCGATATCGGTCGTTCGTGGAACGGCGATGGCCCCGACACATTGTTGCGACAATTGCGACATAGCTGAACCGCGAACAAAGAGCCGTGTCAGGCCGCGTTAAGCCCCGGCGTGGCAAGAAAAAACCAAGATAGACAAAGAACAAGGCCTCTCCCCAATGAGAAAATATCGCCTCTCCCTTTCCACGCGCGCGATCCTGCTGGCCGCAGGCGCGTCGCTGGCGATGCCCGCGATGGCGGAGGAAGAAGGAGCCGCTGCCGCCGTCGCGGTTGCCGATCAGCCCGCCGCCGATCCCGCGCCGTCGGCGGCCGACGACGATTATGACGATATCGACGGCGACGAGATCGTCGTCACCGCGCCGCGGCTTGCCGGCCAGCTCGAGACCGATATCGCGGCCGAGGCCGAACTCGATGAGGCCGCGATTGCGAGCTATGGCGTGTCCAACGTCGCCGACCTGATCACCGCGCTGGCGCCGCAGACGCGCTCGGGCCGCGGGCGCGGAAGCGGCCGACCAGTGATCCTGGTCAATGGGCGCCGTATCGGCGGCTTCGGCGAGGTGCGGAACCTGCCGCCCGAGGCGATCGCGAAGGTCGAGATTTTCCCCGAGGAAGTCGCGCTCCAATACGGCTATTCCGCCGACGAGCGCGTCGTGAACCTCGTGCTCAAGCCCAATTTCCGCCAGCTGGCGATCGAGGTCGAGGGCGGCATCCCGACGCAGGGGGGCCGCTTCCAGAGCGAGATCGAACCCAGCTTCGTCGCGATCGGCAAGAATGGCCGCGTCAATCTGAACGGCGGTTGGGAGCACAGCACGATGCTCCTCGAACGCGAGCGCGATCTGGGCGATACCGGACGCAGCCTGCTCCCCGAAACGGATACTTATTCGATCGACGGCACGATCCAGCGCAGCCTGAACAAGGTGACCGACGCGTCGCTCAACATTCGCTTCGACCAGACCGACAGCCTGTCGTTCCTGGGGCCGCGGAACGGCAATGTCGACGATCCGCTGACCCGTGACAGCCGTAGCACGAACCTGACCTCGACCGCGAGCGTCAATGGCATGCTCGGCGACTGGCGCTGGTCGCTGTCGGGCAATTATGCCGATGCCGACCAGCGCACCTTCACCGACCGCGACAGCGGCGCGCGCGACCGATTCGACAGCAGCCAACAGACCTTCGGGGGCAGCGGCAATCTGTCGGGCACGGTGACCGAGGGCTGGGCGGGGCCGATCCGCCTGTCGATGACCGGCAGCTATTCGGGCATCCGCTACGACAGCCGTTCGGACAGTTCGGGCACGATCACAACGAGCGACCTTGGCCGCGACCTGCCGAGCGTGTTCGGGTCGCTGACGATTCCGTTGCTCGATCCCGATTATGATGTGGGAAAGATCGGCACGGTGTCGCTGACCCTCAGCGGGCAGGCAGCGAATCCCAGCGATTTCCAGTCGCTGACGAGCTGGGGTGCGAACCTCAATTGGGGGATCACGAAGAATCTGTCGCTGATCGCGAGCTTCAACAGCGATGAGGCTGCGCCGGGTATCCAGCAACTCGGCGCCGCGCCGCTGGTGACACCGGCGGTCACCTATTACGACTTCGCGACCGGCCAGACGGTCGAGATCACGACGACGACGGGCGGCAATCCGTTTCTGCGCGCCGAACAGCGCCGCGACCTCAAGCTGGGGCTGAACTGGTCGCCGCCGATGGTCGACGGGCTGAATGTCTCGGTCAATTACAACCGCAACAAAAGCTATGACACGGCGAACAGCTTCCCGTTGCTGACCCCCGAAATCGAGGCGGCTTTCCCCGACCGCGTGACGCGCGATGCGAACGGCGTCCTCGTCGCGCTCGACCAGCGGCCGGTTAATTTCGACCGTACCGAAAACTCCCAGATCCGCTGGGGATTCAACTATGGCAAGAGCTTCGGCCAGTCCGCACAGGGTGGACCCGGTGCAGGGCGGCCGACTGGCGGGCCTCCCCCCGCCGGCGGCGCACCCGGCGCCGAGCGCCCGCGTGGCCCCGGCGGTCCGGGCGGCGGTGGAGGCGGCGGTTTCCGCGGTCGCGGTGGTCCCGGCCTGTTCGGCCAGCCGCAGGGCGGGCGCTGGCAGGTGTCGCTCTATCATACGATCAAGCTGACCGACACGGTGCTGATCCGTCCGGGTGTGCCCGAACTCGACCTTTTGAACGGCTCGGCAACGGGCAATGGCGGCGGCAGCAACCGCAATCTCGTCGAGCTGGACGGCGGGGTCTTCTACAAGGGGCTCGGCGCGCGCGTCAGCGCGAAATATGACAGCGGCAGCACGGTCACCGGCGGCAGCGCGGGCGACCTGAGGTTCGGCGACCTGGCGACTTTCAACCTGCGTTTCTTTGTCGATTTCAGCCAGAAACCCGAAATATCGAAGAATCTTCCTTTCCTGAAGGGCTCGCGCCTGCGGTTGTCGGTCGACAATCTGTTCGACGCCCAGCGCCGCATCACCGACGCGAACGGGCTGGTGCCCATCAACTACCAGCCGGGATATACCGACCCGCTGGGCCGCTATGTCGAGCTTGAGTGGCGCAAGTCTTTCTAGGGTTCCGACCTTAGGCGAGGCTGGGCGTCGCCATCAGCGGTTCGATTTCCGAGGTCTCGCCTGACGGGACGAAGGTCAGCGCTTGCAGGAACTGCACGGTGCAGGCTTCCCAACTGTAGCGCGCGCCGAGCGCGGCCGCGTCGGCGCGACTGCACGCAAGCGCCGTGGCGATCGCGCGATCGAGGTTTTCGTCGAGCGCCCCCGCACTGTCGCGGATAATGTCGCCGGGACCGGGAACCGGATAGGCGGCGACCGGCGTGCCGCACGACAGCGCTTCGATGACGACGAGCCCGAAGGTGTCGGTGCGGCTCGGGAAGACGAAGACGTCGGCCCCGGCATAGGCGGCCGCGAGCGTTTCGCCACCGAGCTTGCCAAGGAAGCGGGCTTCGGGATAGCGCGCCTGCAATTCGGCAAGCGCGGGACCGTCACCGACGATGACCTTCGTTCCGGGCTGCGCGGTTTCGAGGAAAGCCTCGATATTCTTTTCGACCGCGACGCGGCCGACGTAGAGCTGGATCGGCCGCTGCAAGCCGTCGAACGCGCTGAGGGGTGCGCGCTCGGGTCGGAACAGCGCATGGTCGACGCCGCGTTCCCACATCATCGTTTGCGTCAGGCCCTGCTCGGCAAGCTCGTGCGCGAGGCTGCGCGTCGCGACCATGATATGCTGCGCCGGGCGGTGGAACCAGCGGATGAAGCGCCAGACGAAGTCGGGCGACACCGGCAGCCGCGCCGCGACATATTCGGGGAAGCGCGTGTGATAGGCGGTCGTGAAGGGAAAATGATTCTGCAGGCACCAGCGCCGCGCCGCGAGGCCCAGCGGTCCTTCGGTCGAGATGTGGATCGCCTGCGGGGCGAAGGCACGGATGCGCCGGCCGACCGCGCGCCGTCCTGCGAAGGCCAAGCGGATTTCGCCATAGGTCGGGCAGGGGATCGAGCGGAACAGGTCCGGCGAGATCACGCCCACCTCATGCCCCTTGGCGCCAAGTTCGCCGATCGTCGCCTGCAATGTCCGGACGACGCCGTTGACTTGCGGCGCCCAAGCGTCGGTGACGATCAGGATTCTCACGCGGCGCGCCTCAGGCCGCCTTGGCCGGTGCGGGCAGCGACAGTTGCGCGGGGGTGTTGCGCGCCGCGACTTCCTGCGCCCAGTGCAGGATTTCCATGCGTCCGTCGTGGTGCTCGACCAGCGCGGTGCATCCCTCGACCCAGTCGCCGTCGTTATAGTAGTTGACGCCTTCGATCTCGCGCATCTCGGCGCTGTGGATGTGGCCGCAGACGACCCCGTCGACCCCGCGGGCGCGGGCCGCGTGCGCCACGACTTCCTCATAATGGCCGATGAACTGGACCGCGTTCTTGACCTTGTGCTTTGCGACCATCGACAGCGACCAATAGGGCAGGCCGAGCTTGTGGCGCACCCAGTTCACCACGACGTTGCACTTCATCAGCCCCGTGTAGGCGGCGTCGCCAACGAAGGCGAGCCAGCGATGCGCAAGCATCACCGCGTCGAATTCGTCGCCATGGACGATCAGCAGCTTCTTGCCGTCGGCGGTCTCGTGGACAGCCTCGCGGCGGATCTCGACGCCGCCGAAGTCGAAGCCGTCAAAGGGTCGGACCATCTCGTCGTGGTTTCCAGGGACATAGACGACGCGCGTGCCGCGCTTTGCGCGCTTCAGCACGCGCCAGACGACGTCATTATGCTCGGGCGGCCAGAAGTGGCGCTTCTTGAGCCGCCAGCCGTCGATGATATCACCAACCAGGTACAGCGTCTCGCAATCGACATGGTCGAAAAAGTCGATCAGCAGCGGCGCGTTGCAGCCGCGCGTGCCGAGGTGGATATCGCTGACCCACACGGTGCGATAGCTTCGCCGTTCGCCGATCACGCGTTCCGGAATATGGGGATCGGTGGTGAAGGGGTCGGCAAAACGGGCGGGGATCGGCAGGGTCGAGATCGAGGCCATGTCGTACTCCGTAAGCAGCCTTGGCTGCCCACGGCCTAGACAGGAGTTTTGTTACAGCGTGCGCGGCGAACCCGCGACAAAATGATGAAAGTTCGACTTCAGTTCGATGACGTTGCCGATTTGACACATATGACGGCAAGTTTCTGTGCCAATCAGGTTCGCCGGATCACCAAATTCCTGATTTCGCTCATGTCTTCCATCGCAAAACGCACGCCCTCGCGGCCGAGCCCCGAATCCTTCACGCCGCCATAGGGCATGTTGTCGACGCGGTAGGAGGAGACGTCATTGACGACGATGCCGCCGACGTCGAGATGGTCCCACGCCTCGAGTATCTTATGGATATCGCGCGTGAAAATGCCCGCCTGCAGGCCGAACTTGCTGTCGTTGACCTCGGCGAGTGCCTCCTCCCACTGCGCGAATTTCGACAGGACGACGACCGGGCCGAAAGCCTCTTCGCGAACGACGTCGGTGTCCTCGGGGACATTCTCCAGCAGCGTTGCCTCGAGCATGTTGCCCTCGCATCCGCCGCCCGCGAGCAAGGTCGCGCCCGCCGCCACCGCGGCGTCGATCCAGCCTTTCAGGCGCAGTGCTTCCTTCGCCGAGATCATCGGTCCGATGAAGGTATCGCGCAGCTTCGGATCGCCCGATTTCAGCGTCTTGACCTTCGCGGTCAGCATGTCGCGGAAGCGGTCGTAGATGTCCTCGTGAATGATCGTGCGCTGGACATGGATGCAGCTTTGCCCAGACTGATAATAGCCGCCGAAGATGATCCGCGCGAGCGCATGGTCGAGGTCGGCGTCCTTGTCGACGATCACCGCGGCATTCCCGCCGAGCTCAAGCACGACCTTCTTCTTGCCCGCCTTGGCTTTGAGATCCCAACCGACGCCTGGCGAACCGGTGAAGCTGAGCAGTTTCAGTCGTTCGTCGGTCGTGAACAGGTCGGCACCGTCGCGGCTTGCGGGCAGGATGCTGAACGCACCCTCGGGCAATATGTCGCATTCGGCGAGGACCTCGCCCATGATGATCGCGCCGAGCGGGGTCATCGACGCGGGCTTCATCACGAAGGGGCAGCCGATCGCGATCGCCGGCGCGATCTTGTGCGCCGCGAGATTGAGCGGGAAGTTAAACGGCGAAATGAAGCTGCACGGGCCGATCGGCACGCGCTTCCACATTCCCATATAGCCCTTGGCGCGCGGCGAAATGTCGAGCGGTTGGATCTCGCCATAATTGCGTACCGCTTCCTCGGCGGCGATACGGAAGGTATCGATCAGGCGCCCGACCTCGCCCTCGGCATCGGCGATCGGCTTGCCCGCCTCGACGCACAGCGCATAGGCGAGTTCGTCGAACCGCTCCTGAAAGCGCGCGACGCAATGGGCGAGCACATCGCGCCTTTCGAAGCTCGCGAGCCGCGCCATCGGCTCGGCGGCGCGGACGGCACCCGCGATCGCTTCGTCGATCACGTCCGGGGTCGCGAGCGCGGTACGGAACGCGACCTCGCCGGTGAACTTGTCGATCACCGCAAGGTCGGTGTTCGGCTGCACCGCCTTATTGTTGAGGTAGAGCGGATAGACGTTTTTCAACTTCACAATCATTCTCCAACGCTCGCCAATGCTGTCATCCCCGCGAAAGCGGGGACCCAGAGCGGCATCAACCGTTCAGTCGATCGTACAGATCGAGCCATTGCGGATTGCCCCGTTCGATCAATTCCAGTTTCCACGCTCGCCGCCACTTTTTTATAGATTTTTCGCGAGCTATCGCGTCGTTCACATCGGCAAAGGCTTCGGCATGGACAAGCCGATCGACCTCATATTTCGCTGCAAATTTCGAACCGGCGCCATTTCTATGCTGCCATACTCGTTGTGGCAGATCGCCCGTCACACCTGTGTAGAGTGTGCCGTTCCGCCCACTTGCGAGGATATAGACGTGATAGGTCTGTTCCATGTCGCTCCTGGGTCCCCGCTTTCGCGGGGATGACAAGATACAGCGGGCGGTGGGCGGCTCCTAAAGTTCCTTCGACAGCTTCTTGATGTCGATGTTGAGGATCTGGTCGTTCTCCGAATAGTCGACCGGGCAGTCGATCAGGTGCACGCCCGGCGTGTCGCGCGTGTGGGCGAGCAGTTCTTTCAGGTGCGCCGCGCTTTCGACGCGGTGGCCGTGCGCGCCATAGCTTTCGGCATATTTGACAAAATCGGGGTTCCCATAGGTCAGACCCCAATCCTTGAAACCCATGTTCGCCTGTTTCCAGCGGATCATGCCGTAACTGCTGTCGTTCAGGATCAGCACGGTCAGGTTGAGGCCGAGGCGCACCGCGGTCTCCATCTCCTGGCTGTTCATCATGAAGCCGCCGTCGCCGCAGATCGCCATGACCTTGCGGTCGGGATAGACCATCGCCGACATCATCGCCGAGGGCAGGCCGGCGCCCATCGTCGCGAGCGCGTTGTCCAGCAGCACGGTGTTGGGCTTGCACGCGGTATAGCCGCGCGCGAACCATATCTTGTACACGCCATTGTCGAGGCAGATGATCCCGTCGTCGGGCATCGCGTCGCGGATCGACTGCACCAGATGCGGCGGAAAGATCGGGAAGCGCGTATCGGCGGCGAGCGGCGCGGTATGCTCGACCTCGGCCTTGCGGAAGGCGAGCATATGGTCGAACTTCCACCCGCCGTTGGGGACGATGTCTTCCTTCATCTGCCAGACGGCATTGGCGATGTCGCCGATGACCTCGATATCGGGGAAATAGACCGGGTCGACCTCGGCGGTCTTGCTCGACACATGGATCACGGTCGGGCCGCCCTGCTTCATGAAGAAGGGCGGTTTTTCGATCACGTCGTGGCCAAGGTTGACGATACAGTCCGACGCCTCGACCGCTCGGTGGACGAAGTCGCCCGCCGACAGCGCCGCGCAGCCGAGGAATTTCGGGTGGCGCTCGTCGATCACGCCCTTGCCGAGCTGGGTCGTGAGGAACGGAATGCCGGTCTTCTCGATGAACTGCAGCAGCATGCGGCTGGTCATCGTGCGGTTTGCGCCGGCACCGATGACCAGCACCGGCGATTTCGCCTCTTCGAGCGCCTTCACCGCTTCGCGGATCGACTTCACATCGGCGTTCGGGCGGCGCGAGTGGCTGCGCTTCAGCGGCGTCGAGTCGGTGTGCTCGTCGGCGATGTCTTCGGGCAGTTCGATATGCACCGCGCCGGGCTTTTCCTCTTCGGCGAGGCGAAAGGCTTCGCGCACGCGGCTCGGGATATTGTCCGACGACGCCATCTGATGCGTATATTTGGTGATCGGCCCCATCATCGCGACGACGTCGAGGATCTGGAAGCGGCCCTGCTTCGATTTCTTGATCGGCTTCTGGCCCGTGATCATCATCATCGGCATCCCGCCCAATTGCGCATAGGCGGCGGCGGTGACGAAGTTGGTTGCGCCGGGACCGAGCGTCGCGAGACAGACGCCGGTCTTGCCGGTGTGGCGGCCATAGGTTGCGGCCATGAAGCCCGCGCCCTGTTCGTGGCGGGTCAGGATCAGCTTGATCTTCTTGGAGCGCGAGAGGCTGTCGAGAAAGTCGAGATTTTCTTCGCCCGGAACGCCGAAGATATATTCGACGCCTTCTTCCTCCAGGCACTCGATGAACAGATCGGATGCTTTTTTCACGGTCAGTCGCCCCCTCAGCCGGCACCCCCTATGGTGCGGTCCTCAGTCCGTGCCGGCGACCCTTCAGCACAATGATGATGCAGCGGTTCCCGTCGTAAGCCCCGCGAGTCCCTGCTGCTTCGGGCAAGGTTTGTAACGAGGGTATAAGGGCTTGTCACCCACCCGTGGCCACTCGTTTCGGGCAGTCGCCCGGTCAATCGATATCGAACAGGCCCGCGAGCTGCTCGACCATCGTGCCGCCGAGTTGCTCGGCGTCCATGATCGTGACGGCGCGGCTGTAGTAGCGCGTGACATCGTGCCCGATGCCGATCGCGCAAAGTTCGACCGGCGACTTTTTCTCGATCCACTCGATCACCTGGCGGAGGTGCTGGTCAAGATACGCGCCGTGGTTCACCGACAAGGTGCTGTCGTCAACCGGTGCGCCGTCGGAAATCACCATCAGGATGCGGCGTTCTTCGGGACGGTTGATGATCCGGTGGTGCGCCCACATCAGTGCCTCGCCGTCGATATTCTCCTTGAGCAGCCCTTCGCGCATCATCAGGCCGAGCGACTTGCGCGCGCGGCGATAGGGTTCGTCGGCGGGCTTGTAGATGATGTGGCGAAGGTCGTTGAGGCGGCCGGGATGCGGCGGGCGTCCGGCGGCGAGCCAGTCCTCGCGGCTCTGCCCGCCCTTCCAGGTGCGCGTTGTGAAGCCGAGAATTTCGGTCTTCACGCCGCAGCGCTCGAGCGTGCGGGCAAGGATGTCGGCGCTGATCGCCGCGATGCTGATCGGACGTCCGCGCATCGATCCCGAATTGTCGATGAGCAAAGTGACAACGGTATCGCGGAAATCGGTGTCGCGCTCGATCTTGTACGACAGCGAACTGCCCGGCGAGACGACGACGCGCGCGAGACGGGCGGCGTCGAGCTGGCCTTCCTCCTGGTCGAAGTCCCAGGCGCGGTTCTGCTGCGCCATCAAACGGCGCTGGAGGCGGTTCGCGAGCTTGGTCACCGCGCCCTGCAGATGCGTCATCTGCTGGTCGAGATAGGCGCGCAGCCGCGCCAGTTCGTCGGCGTCGCAAAGTTCTGTCGCGGCGACGATCTCGTCATGCTTTTCGGTGAAGCGGACGTAGTTGAAATCGGGAACGTCGGTCGGCAGGCGGTTGGGACGCACGGGCAGCATCCCTTCGTCGCCTTCGCCGCCCATCTCGGGCTCGCCGTCGGCTTCCATTTCCTGCGCGTCGGGGTCGCTGTCGCCATCGTCGGCCTGATCGCCCGCCATCTCGGCGCGCGCGTCGACCTGGCTCTCGCCGCTGCCGCCGTCTTCGCTTTCCTGTTCCTCCTGACTTTCCTCGGCCTCGGATTCATCCTCTTCGCCGGTGTCCTCGCTTCCTTCCTCCATCGGCTCGTCGCCATAGATGAGGTCGAGGTGACGGAGCGCGACCTTGGCGGTCTCGGCAAAGGCGGCCTGATCGTCGATCAGCATCGCCAGCGCGTCGATGTCGCCGCCCGCTTCCTTGGTGATCCATTCGCGCACCAGCGACAGCCCCGTCTCCGTGCCCTGCGGCGCCTGCTCGCCGGTCAGCGCCTCGCGCAGCAGCAGTTCGAGCGCGCTCGACACCGGCACATCATCCTTCGCCTGTGCGCGGCTGATCGGATCGCTGCGCATCCGCATGGTCAGTGAGGCAGACAGATTCTGACGCATCCCCGCCATGTTGCGCGCGCCGAGCGCCTCGATCCGCGCGCGCTCCATCGCGTCGAAAGCCGCGGCGGCGAGCGGTTCGGCGGGGCGGGCGGCGTTGTGGATCTTGTCGCTGTGATGCTTCATTCGCAGCGCATAGCTGTCGGCGAAACCGCGCGCTTCGGCCACCTGATCGCGGGGCAGGGTGCGCGACGGGGTCGGCACCTTGATCGCCTTGCCGATCTGCACCGGTGCGTCGGCGGTGAAACCGACCTCGACCTCGGGGTCGCGGGTGACCGCGCGCGCGACGCTCGACAGCGCGGCTTTCAGATCGTCGAGGGGAGATTGGGTTGCCATGTCGAGTCGAATCTAGCCAGCTTTTGCAATGGAAGGAAGAGAGGGAGGCGCACCGCCCGGCTCAATCCTCTTCGTCGCCGGGCGTGCGGCTGCACGCCGCATTGTCGTCCGGCTTGGGATCGGCGGGGTCGGGAACAAGGCGAAAGACATGCGAGAGGTGCGTCGCGACACGCTGCGGCCGTGCCGGCTTGTCGGCAATAACGTCGATGAAATCGCGGCACACGACCGCGCTGCGCAGGAAATTGCTGTGCCCCGAGGCTCCGCGCGATACATCGGTCGTGTCGATCACGGTCAGGCCCGGAACCCCTGCGGGGTAGCAGCGCTCGGGCAGACCCTTCGCCTTGAGGTCCGCCGCCTGGAACGGATCGAAGCAATAGGGGGAACCGAGCCGCGGATAGCCGTGAAGCGCCCGCGACAGCGCCAGCGCCTTGTCCTTCAGCGAGGTATAGACGGTGATCCGCCGCCCGAGCGCGACGCGGTCGGGTGCCAGCACCTCTTCGACGATGTCGCGCTCGAAAGTTTCACGGTCGACGTCAGGCGAGGCGAGGATGATGTTCGAGATATTCCCCGTGCGCTCGGCGCGGCGCGACAGCCGGTCGGCCGCCCCGATCGCCGGGATTACCAGCCGCGCGCCGAGCGAATGCGAGACGATCACGATCTCCTTCACCCACGGCTTGTCGGCAAGGCTGCGCAGGAAATCGCGGAAATTCCGCACGTCGTGGTACATGTTGGTTTCGTCGACCGCATATTTCAGCACCTCGCCCTGCGAGGGCCAGCTATATTCGACGATCGGGCCGTCGAAGCCGGTCATCCGCGCGATCTGCGCCGCGTCCTTCGACGTGGTCTCGAACGTCTCGCGATAGCCGTGAACATAGAGCAGGACGCGCCCCTGCCGCCGGTCGGTCTCCGCCTGCAACGCGCGCCACCAGTCGCCTTCGTCCTGGAACGCCATCGGCGTGCGCAACTTCGTCTTGCCGCCCACGTCGCTTTGGAGCGGCGACGCGAAACGACCGTAGCGCGCCCGGTCGCCCCGGTAACTCAGCAGGCGGACATCGTCGGTCCGGCAATCGGGAAGACGCGTCGTGACGAAGAAGAGCGGAAGCGCCTCGCCATCGATGGTCGCGCCCGCCTGGGCGGTGCAGCGCGGATCGGCGATATAGTCGGCGTGACGAACCTTGCCGTAGCCGACCGGCGAGATGCAGCCCGGTAGCGCCAGCACGGCGGCCGCCACCATCAGGTGGCGCGGACGCATCACTTGCCGACGATCCCCTCGGGCAGATCCTCGCCGAACACGCGCTGGTAATATTCGGCAACGATCATCCGCTCGGCCTCGTCGCACTTGTTGAGGAACGAGAGGCGGAAGGCGAAGCCGAGATTGTTGAAGATCGCCGCATTCTGCGCCCAGCTGATCACGGTGCGCGGCGACATGACGGTCGAGATATCGCCGTTGATGAAGCCCTGGCGGGTCAGGTCCGCGACCTTCACCATATTGGCGACGGTCGCATCGTCGGTGCCGGGAACCTTGGCGAGGATGATCGCGCTTTCGGTCGCGGCGGGCAGATAGTTCAACGTGACGACGATGTTCCAGCGGTCCATCTGGCCCTGGTTGATCTGCTGCGTCCCGTGATAGAGCCCGCTCGTGTCGCCGAGGCCGACGGTGTTGGCGGTCGCGAACAGGCGGAAATGCGGGTTCGGGCGGATCACGCGGTTCTGGTCGAGCAGGGTAAGCTTGCCCTCCGCCTCGAGCACGCGCTGGATCACGAACATCACGTCGGGACGACCCGCGTCATATTCGTCGAAAACGAGCGCGGTCGGCGTCTGCAGCGCCCAGGGGAGCAGGCCTTCGCGGAACTCGGTGACCTGCTGGCCGTCCTTGAGCACGATCGCGTCGCGGCCGACAAGGTCGATGCGGCTGATATGCGCATCGAGGTTGACGCGGATGCACGGCCATTTGAGCCGCGCCGCGACCTGTTCGATGTGGGTCGACTTGCCGGTGCCGTGATAGCCCTGGACCATGACGCGGCGGTTGAACTTGAAGCCCGCCAGGATCGCGAGTGTCGTATCGCCATCGAAGACATAGGCGGGGTCGAGATCGGGAACGCGCTCGTCGGCTTCGCTGAACGCCGGGATCTTCATGTCGATATCGACGCCGAACACCTCGCGTGCATCGACCTCGGTATCGGGCGCGGCGAGGAGCGTCGAACCGTGATGGTCGGGCAGGCTGTTCGGGATGTCGGTCATGTTCTTTGTCCAGCGATACGATAGTCAGGGAGAGTCGCCGCGGGGCGGGACTTCGCCGCCGCGGTATCGTCATGGGTTGCGCCTTGCAACGCCTTATTGGGACGTCGTCACAGCAGTCCGAGCGCCTTCATCACCGCCGACTGGTCGTAATAGGGGCGCTCGCAGACGATCTTGTCGCTGCTCGGCGCGAATTCGAAGCTGGCCGCCATGCGGATACGAAAGGCCTTGCCTGTGGGCTCGATCGTCCGGAGGCCAAGTTTCAAAGGGCCGAGGTGCGTGCCGGTCAGCCAGAACTCGACGAGGACCGTGTCAGTGTCGGCGTCGGCAGCAATCGAAATTACTTCATTCGCCTGATCGGGAAAGGGCTCGCGCGAGGTGGTGAAATAGGAACGCACCGCCGCCTCGCCATCGAAGATCGTGCCAGGGCCGAGCAATTCGTAGCGGGGATGCTCGAACGTGGCGATAACGCCATCCCAGTCGTGCGTGATTTCCAGCGCCATGTGCCGACGCACGACCTCGATCCGCGCTTCGTCGAGATCCGTCATCGATCCTCTCCCTATGCGAAAGCCTTCGTCTTCCTGAGGAGTTGATATGCCTCAACGACTTCGCCGAGTCTCGCCTCGAAACTCCGATCGCCGCCATTCCGGTCGGGATGATATTTGCGGACGAGCTCGCTGTAGCGGCGGCGGAGCGCGCTGCGGTCGGCATCCGGATTGAGGCCGAGCAACTGCATCGCGCGATGTTCCTCGCGGTTGAAGCGCGGGTCGGCCGCCTCGCGCCGCGCCTCGTCCATCCTCTGACGAAACCGCGCGCCGACGGCGTCCATCGGATCCTTGAAATCGGCCCAGCGCGGCGGCAGGTCGGCGCTGCCCGCGGGGCGGAAGGCGCGGCTTTCGGTTTCCCAGCCCGCGGTCGGCGACTGGGCCGCCATGATCTGATCGGCCGTCATGCCCTCGAAGAAATTATAGCCCGCGTTGAACTCGCGAACATGGTCGAGGCAGAGGTAGCGGTAAGGCGGGGGGCCGTCGGGCGAGCGGTGCGAGGAAACCGGCGCGCGAAATTCGCCGGCTTCGCGGCAGCCGGGAACGGCGCAGGGGGCGTCGCGCGGAATGCGGCCGTGGAATCGGGGGGAGCGGGCGGAAGACGGCACAAGGGGCTTTCGGAAACGGGGGTGGGAACCTGTCCTTCGGGAGGTCTTATAATTTGGCGATGGACGGCTTATGGTCAACCCCATGAGCAGCAAAGGCCCCGCACAGCAAGAGATGGAAAGCCTGCTCGCCGCAGCCTTTCCCGACGCCATATTCACCCTCAGCAACGATAGCGCGAATCATCATGGCCACGCCGGCGACGACGGGTCGGGCGAGTCGCATTTCAGTCTCAGGATCGAATGGGCGGGCTTCGCCGGCCAAAGCCGCGTCGCGCGGCAGCGTGCGGTCAACAAGGCGCTTGGTGACCTGCCCGGCCAGCGCGTCCACGCGCTCGCGATCAGGGCGACGGCTCCGGGAGAATAGGACGGTCGGTCATGGATGAGCATCGCATCTACGGCTACAGCTTTGCCAGCGTCTATCCGCACTATGTCGCCAAGGCAGAGCGCAAGGGACGCACCAAGGCCGAGGTTGATGAGATCATTCGCTGGCTCACCGGTTATAGTCAGAAGGAACTGGAGGTGCAGATCGCGACGAAGGCGGACCTCAGGGCGTTTTACGGCGACGCGCCAGCGCTGAATGTCGCCCGCGACCAGATCAAGGGCCTCGTTTGTGGCATCCGCGTCGAAGAGATCGCCGAGCCCCTGATGCGCGAAATCCGCTATCTCGACAAACTGATCGACGAACTTGCGAAGGGAAAGGCAATGGAAAAAATCTTGCGGGCGCCCGCGCCGTGACAATCGACAAGGTCAATCTCGCCGAAGCCTTCGGCAGTTTCCACGATCATTGGAACCCGCGCGTCGCGGGCGATATCAATGACTTCCAGGTCAAGCTGGTCAAGCTGGAGGGCAAGTTCGACTGGCATCACCACACGCAAGAGGACGAGCTTTTCCTCGTTGTCGCCGGCCGCATGAAGATGGCGTTGCGCGACCGCGACGTCATCGTCGAGCCCGGCGAGTTCATCATCGTCCCGCACGGCGTCGAACATTGCCCCGAGGCGCTGGACGGCGAGTGCTCGGTGCTGCTGCTCGAACCCAATTCGACCTTGAACACAGGCAATGTCGAGACAGGAAAGACCCGCAAGACCCTCGAAAGGCTCGGCTGATGTTCACGATCATCACTCCCTCGACCCACGACATCGGCGCGTTCGACGTGCGGCGGACCTTGCCGAACAAGGAACGGACGATGGTCGGCCCGTTCATCTTCGTCGACCAGTTCGGCCCGGCGCATTTCGACATCGGGCAGGGGATGGATGTGCGCCCGCACCCGCACATCAACCTGTCGACGCTGACCTATCTGTTCGAGGGCGCGATCGACCATCGCGACAGTCTCGGCACCTATGCGACGATCCGTCCCGGCGCGTGCAACCTGATGACCGCCGGGCGCGGCATCGTCCATTCGGAGCGCACGCCGCCGGCAGAGCGCGCCAGCGGTTCGCCGATCTCGGGCATGCAGACCTGGCTCGCGCTGCCCGACGGCAAGGAAGAGGTCGATCCGGCGTTCGAGCATGTCGCCGCCGAGGATCTGCCGATCGTCGAGGACGGGCAGGTGTCGGCGCGCGTGATCATGGGCAGCCTGTGGGGCGTCACTGCACCGACGACGCAGCATAGCGCGACGATCTATGCCGACATCCTGATGAACGCCGGGGCGTCGTTGCCGATCGAGGCCGAGGCCGACGAACGCGCGGTGCTCGTCGCGATGGGCGACGCCCGTCTCGATGACGAGGCGCTCGACCGCTACAGCCTCTATATCCTGAAGCCGGGGCAGGCGATGACATTGCGCGCCGACAGCGATGCGCGCGTGATGCTGCTCGGCGGCGAGGCTTTCACGACCCCGCGCCATCTGTGGTGGAATTTCGTCAGTTCGTCGCGCGACCGCATCAGCGAGGCCAAGCGCGACTGGAAGGAGCGCAAATTCCCGCTCGTCCCCGGCGACACCGAGGAGTTCATTCCGCTGCCGGGGATGCCGAAGGTGCCTGACTATCCCTGAGAGGTGATTTTCGGCCGGACCACGACATTTACGGCATCGTCATTCCGAACTTGTTTCAGGATCATTGGCCCGACGTTTCCTTCGGCACCGCGTCAAATTCGAGCTTAGTCCATCGATGCAGAAACAGCGAAGCCATCGCGGAGCCAGCATGACGAGAATTGAGGGGCGGCTCCCCACACCAAAGCGGGACGCTCCCGCCTGAACTACAGCAGGAACTCCCCCGCCAGCGTGGTCACGCAGCGCCCCGAAAGCTCGACCCGATCGCCCGCCAGGCGGCACCCCACATGCCCGCCGCGCGCGCTCGCCTGATAGGCCGCGAAATGATCGCGGCCGAGGCGCGTCGTCCAATAGGGCGCGAGTACGCTGTGCGCCGATCCGGTCACCGGATCTTCGGGTATCCCCGCGCCGGGAGCGAAGGCGCGGCTGACGACGTCGGCGCCCGACGGGTCTCCGGTGCCGGGTGCGGTCGCGATATAGAGGATGTCGCCCTCGCTCAGCGCCGCGAGATCGGGCGTCAGCGCGCGGACTTCCTGGGCGCTGTGATAGACGATCAGCGCATAGCCGCTATCGTGCCACAGCGTCTCGACGACATCGCCGCCCATAGCGCGCGCGACGTCGGGTAGCGGCCTGGCCGTCGCGCGATAGGCCGGGAGCGTCATCAGATAGGCGTCGTCATCGCCGCTTCGTGTGACCTGCAATATGCCTGCCTTGCGCGTGCGGAAGCGCATTTCATTCCGCCATTGCGCCGCCGATAGCAGGACATGCCCGCTGGCAAGCGTCGCATGGCCGCACAGCGCGACCTCGAGCGTCGGGGTGAACCAGCGCAACTCGTAATCGGCCGCGCCGCTGTCATCGGGGACGAGGAACGCGGTTTCCGCAAGATTATTCTCGGCCGCCATCGCCTGCAGCAGATCGTCGCCGAGCCATTCATCGAGCGGCATCACCGCGGCGGGATTGCCGGTAAAGGGCCGGTCGGCAAAGGCGTCGACGCGGGTGATCGGGAAGGAACGCAGCGCGGTCATGGGTAGAGAAGCCCTTTCGTCCATCCTTCGCCGCTGCGGACATAGAGGTTACGCTCGTGAAGGCGATGTTCGCGGTCCTGCCAGAATTCGATCCGTTCGGGCGTGACCCGCCATCCCGACCAGCGCGGCGGGCGCGGCACGTCCTGCCCCTCGAACCGCGCCTGCATTTCTGCGAAGCGCGCCTCGAAGGTCTCGCGGCTATCGAGCGGGCGCGACTGGTCGCTCGCCCAGGCGCCGAGCTGGCTGTCGCGGCTACGCGTGGCGAAATAGGCGTCGGCGGTGGCATCGTCGACCGGCGTGACCACCCCCTCGATGCGAATCTGCCGCCGCAACGATTTCCAGTGAAAGAGCAGCGCCACATGCGCGTTCGCGGCGAGTTCACCGCCCTTGCGGCTGTCGAGGTTGGTGTAAAAGACGAAGCCGTCGGGGCCGCGGCCTTTCAGCAGCACCATCCGCACCGAAGGCCGCCCGTCGGGCGTGCTCGTCGCCAGTGCCATGGCATTGCCGTCGTTGGGCTCGCTCGCGCGGGCTTCCGTGAACCAGGTGTCGAACAGCGCAAAGGGATCGTCGGTCATGCGCGCGTCATAATGCGGGGCGGAGCGATGGTCGAGCGAAAGCGGCGGCCTTGACCGTTTCGCGCAATGTTCCCACATCGCCCGCTAATGGGCCTTCACGGCCGGTCACTTATCGGGCTATTGACGACAGATGGCAGACCCTTATTCAACCCTTGGCATATCGAAGAGCGCGACCGAGGCGGAGGTCAAGTCCGCGTACCGCAAACTCGCCAAGGAACTGCACCCCGACCGGAACAAGGACAATCCGAAGGCGGCGGAAAAATTTTCCGACGTGACCAAGGCCTATGATCTGTTGTCCGACAAGACGAAGCGCGCGCAGTTCGACCGCGGCGAAATCGACTCCGAGGGCAACCCGGCGATGCCCTTCGGCTTCGGCGGCGGCGGGTTTCGTGGCGATCCGCGCGGCCAGCCACAGGGCGGTTTCGGCGGGTTCGGCGGCGACGGCGCCGATTTCGGAGATATTTTCGAGGGACTGTTCGGCGGCCGCGGTGGCGGCGGGCCGTTCGGCTTCGGCGGCCACAGCGCACCGCCCGCGAAGGGCGCGAACGTCGGCTATCGGCTGTCGGTCCCTTTCATCGACGCCGCGACCCTGGCCATGCAGCGGATCACGCTGTCGGACGGCAAGACGATCGACCTCAAGCTGCCTGCCGGGGTCGAGACGGGCACGCAGATGCGGCTTGCGGGCAAGGGACAGCCGGGACCCGGCGGCAATGGCGACGGCATCGTCACCATCGCGGTCAAGGATCACCCCTTCTTCGAACGCGACGGCGACAATATCCGTCTCGACCTGCCGGTCACGCTGAACGAGGCGGTCAGGGGCGCGAAGATCAAGGTGCCGACCGTTGACGGGCCGGTGATGCTGTCGATTCCCGCCGGTTCGACCTCGGGCAAGGTCATGCGCCTCAAGGGCAAGGGTTTCAGCCGGAAGGGCGGCGGTCGCGGCGACCAGCTCGTGCGGCTGATGGTCGACCTGCCCGCGAACGATGCCGACCTTGCGAAGGCGTTGGAGGGGTGGACCGACGGCCGCGCGGTGCGAGCGGATCTTGGCGTGTGATGCGTGGCTGATCGCAGACAGGAAAATGCCGCTGCCGCGCTCGAGCGCGAAGTGGCCGAGGAAGTCGGCCAGGAATTTCTTGCCGAGGGGCATTCACCCCACTCGCCCGAAGCCCGCGCCGAGCGCGCGAAGCGCACGCACCTGCGCGCGCGGGCGCAAGGGGTCATCGAGCGCGGGCGCGAGACGCTGGGGCCGGGAACGCGCGTATTTCACGTGCTTCGCCGGGTTGTCGTCGGCACGTACACCGACGGCTTCATCCACGCGGGCAATCTCGCCTATCTCGCGCTGATCGCTCTCTTCCCCTTCTTCATCCTGCTCGCTGCGGTGCTGAGCGTTCTGGGCGGTAGTTTCGGCGGCGAGCGCGCAATCGAGGCGGTGTTCTCGGTGATGCCGCCGACGGTGGCGCGGGCGCTGGAAGGCCCGATCCGCGAGGTGATGACCGCGCGCACCGGGCTGTTCCTCTGGCTCGGCGCGCTAGTCGCCTTGTGGACCGTGGGCAGCTTCATCGAAACGATGCGCGACATATTGCGCCGCGCCTATGGCACGCATTTCTCGCGCGGCTTCTTTCACTACCGCCTGATCTCGATCGGCATCATCTCGGGCGCGGTCGTGCTGATGCTGATCTCGTTCAGTATGCAGGTGCTGATCGTGGGCATCGAGCAGTTCGTCGAGCGTGTCCTGCCGCCCGCCTATCAGTCGGCGGGCGTGGTCGCCATTTCGCGCGGGGTGTCGGGCTTTGGCCTGTTCGTTGCGATCTACCTGCTCTTTTATTCGCTGACCCCGTCCAAGTACCGCACCCGGCAATTCCCCAAATGGCCGGGCGCGCTGTTCACGACGCTCTGGTGGATCGCGGTCACGCTGGCATTGCCTCCGCTGCTTGCCGGCCTGTTTCGCTATGACGCGACCTACGGCAGCCTTGCGGGCGTGATGATCGCGCTGTTCTTTTTCTACCTCGTCGGATTGGGTATGGTGATCGGCGCCGAACTGAATGCCGCGCTCGTCGAGGTTGAGGATTTGGGCCACGACGCTATTGGGCGCGCGGACGATGTGATTATCCAAGACAAAAAGGCCGGAGAAGAAAAATGACGGGTCTGATGAAGGGCAAGCGCGGGCTGATCATGGGTCTCGCGAACGACAAGTCGCTCGCCTGGGGCATTGCCAAGGCGCTGCACGCGCATGGCGCCGAGCTGGCGATTTCCTATCAGGGCGAGGTGATGGAAAAGCGGGTGAAGCCGCTCGCCGAGCAACTCGGCTGCGATTTCCTGCTCGATTGCGACGTCGCCGATATGGACAATCTCGACGCGGCTTTCGCGACGCTGGCAGCCCGCTGGCCGACGATCGACTTCGTCGTCCATGCCATCGGCTACACCAACAAGGAAGCGCTGCGCGGCCATTATGCCGACGTGACGCTCGACGACTTCCTGATGACGATGAACATCAGCGTCTACAGCTTCACCGCGGTCGCCAAGCGCGCGGCGGCGATGATGACGCCCTTCGATCCCGAAACGGGCACCGGCGGCGGCTCGCTGCTGACGCTCAGCTATTATGGCGCCGAGAAGGTGATCCCGCATTACAACGTCATGGGCGTCGCCAAGTCGGCGCTCGAGACCAGCGTCAAATATCTCGCCAACGATTATGGTCCGCAGGGCGTGCGCGTGAACGCGATTTCGGCCGGCCCGATCAAGACGCTCGCCGCCTCGGGCATCGGCGATTTCCGCCTGATCCTGAAATGGAACGAATATAACGCGCCGCTGCGCCGGAACGTCACGATCGACGACGTCGGCGGCTCGGCGCTTTACCTGCTGAGCGACCTGTCGAGCGGCGTGACGGGCGAAACGCACCATGTCGATGCGGGTTATCATACGGTGGGCATGAAGCAGGAAGACGCGCCGGACATTGCGCTTGCCTGACGGCATCGCCATCCGTGCCGCGACGGCGGCGGATGGCGACGCGATCGGCGCGGTGATCCGCGCGGCCTTTGCCGGCACCGGATTCGGGCATCAGGGCGAGGCGCGGCTGGTGCGGATGCTCGAGGCCGATGGTGACGTGTTGACGTCACTCGTCGCCGAGCGCGACGGCGCAATCGTCGGGCATGTTCTGCTCAGCCGGATGGATGTCGCGGCCGACGGCGCGGCGCTGTCGGCGGCCGGACTTGCGCCAGTGTCGGTCGCCCCGGATCACCAGAGGCAGGGGATCGGCGATGCGCTGATCCGCGCCGCGCTCGATGATCTGCGCAAACAGGGTGTGCAGATCAGCTTCGTCCTTGGTCACGAATCTTATTACCCGCGTTTCGGCTATTCGCCCGACCTCGCAGCGCGTTTCGCATCGCCCTTTGCGGGGCCGCATTTCATGGCGATGATGCTGGACTCGGACGCGGCTTGGCCGCTAGGCGGGCGAGCGGACTACGCTCCCGCATTCGGCCGGATGGGATAGGGCAATGAGTTTCAACAGCTTCGGACGCGTCCTTCGCTTCACGACGTGGGGGGAAAGCCATGGTCCCGCGCTTGGCGCCGTCGTCGACGGCTGTCCGCCGCGTCTCTCGCTGTCCGAAGGCGATATCCAGCCCTATCTTGACAAGCGCCGCCCCGGCCAGTCGCGCCACACGACGCAGCGGCAGGAACCCGATCAGGTGCGCATCCTGTCAGGCACCTTCGAGGGCAAGACGACGGGTACGCCGATCAGCCTGATGATCGAGAATGTCGACCAGCGGTCGAAAGACTATGGCGAGATCGCGCAGGCCTATCGTCCCGGCCACGCTGATTACAGCTATGACGCGAAATACGGCATTCGCGACTATCGCGGCGGCGGCCGGTCGAGCGCGCGCGAGACCGCGGCGCGCGTCGCGGCGGGCGGGGTCGCGCGGCTGATCATTCCCGAGGTGCAGATCCACGCCTGGGTCGCCGAGATCGGCGGCGATGCGATCGATCCCGCCAACTTCGACCTCGAAGAAATTGATCGCAATCCCTTTTTCTGTCCCGACCCGGCTGCGGCGCAGCGCTGGGAGGGGCTGATGGACGCCGCCCGGAAGGCAGGCAGTTCGCTGGGCGCGGTGATCGAATGCGCCGCGAGCGGGGTTCCCGCGGGATGGGGTGCGCCCATCTATGCCAAGCTCGACAGCGACCTCGCCGCCGCGATGATGGGGATCAACGCGGTGAAGGGCGTCGAGATCGGCGCGGGCTTCCACGCGGCGCGCCTGCGCGGCGAGGAAAATGCCGACCCGATGCGCCCGGCGAGCGACGGCAGCAACCGCCCCGATTTCCTGTCGAACAATGCCGGAGGCATCGCGGGCGGCATCTCGACCGGCCAGCCGGTGGTCGTGCGCGTCGCCTTCAAGCCGACCAGCTCGATCCTCACCCCCGTGCCGACGATCAACAAGGCGGGCGAGGCGGCCGACATCGTCACCAAGGGGCGGCACGATCCCTGCGTCGGCATCCGCGGGGCGCCGGTGGTCGAGGCGATGATGGCGCTCGTTCTCGCCGACCACAAGCTGCTGCACAGGGCGCAGAACGGCTGACATGATCGAGGCGCTGAGGGCCTTTATCGAAGCGCATCAGGCGGTCATTTCGCTGCTCGTATTGGCCGGCATTTTTGTCGGCTTCCTGATGGAGCGCCTGCCTGCGACGGTCATCGCGATCCTTGGCGCCTGCACTTATCTCGCGCTCGGCATCCTCGATGCCGATGGACTTTATTCGGTCTTTTCCAATTCGGCGCCGATCGTCATCGGCGCGATGTTCGTGCTGTCGGGCGCGCTGATCCGCACCGGGGTGATCCAGCGCGTCGCCGACGCGATCATGAAGCGCGCCGAAAAACACCCGCGCCTCGCCATCGTCGAAGTGCTCGTCGGGGCGCTTGTCGCCTCGGCCTTCCTCAACAACACCCCGGTCGTCGTCGTCCTGATCCCGATCGTGCTGAAACTTGCCGAGGTAACGGGGGTGAGCGCAAAAAAGCTGCTGATGCCGCTGTCGATCGTTGCGGTGCTGGGCGGCACGCTGACCTTGATCGGCACCTCGACCAACCTCGTGGTCGACGGCATCGTGCGGCAGGCGGGGATGGAGCGTTTCGGCATTTTCGAGATCACCCCCATCGGCCTCGTCACCGCGGCGTCGGGCATGATCGGCCTTGCACTGATGTGGTGGCTGTTGCCCTCGGACAAGCCGATAAGCGGGCCCGCGGGGACGCATGATGCGCACCAATATCTGACCGAACTCGTCTTGAGCGAGGACGACGATCTCGTCGCCATGACGGTCGAAGCGTTCCGGGACCTGCCGCGCTCGGGCCGTATCGTCGGCGTGCGCCGGGGCACCGCGGTCGTGCGCGGCGCCGACCTCGACAGCTGGATTCTGGCCGCGGGTGACCGGCTGATCGTCCGCGTCGACGGCGCGACGCTCATGACCTGGCGCGAGCAGGGCCGCTTCGGCCTCGGGATCGGCGGGGGGGAGCCTGCCGAAGGCGACCTCGTCGTCGAAACGATGATCGCATCGAACCATCCGGCGATCGGTCAGCGGCTGATCGATATTCCGTTCCTGCAAAAGATTCGCGCGCGGATCATCGGACTCGACCGTCCGGCGCACGAACCCGGCCCCGACCTCGCCAGCGTCCGAATCCGCCCCGCCGACCGCCTGCTCGTCGCGGCCGGGCCGCGCGAGGTCGAGGCGCTGCGCGACAATCCTCACCTGATCGGGGCGGACCTCGCGAAGGTGCGCGCCTTTCGCCGGGGCAAGGCGTGGATCGCGATCCTGTGCATGGCATCGGTCGTCGCGCTCGCGGCGCTGGATATCATGTCGATCGGGGTGGCCGCGATCATTGCCATCGGCGTCATCCTGGTGACGCGCTGCATCGACAGCGAGGAGGCGTGGGGGACGATCGACGGCGATGTGCTGATCCTGATCTTCGCGATGCTCGCCGTCGGGCTGGCGCTCGAGCAGAGCGGGGCCGTGGCGATGATGGTCGGCTGGGCGCAGCCGATGCTTGCCGGCCAGCCGGCGTGGGTGCTGGTATTCGGCATCTACTTCTTCGCCCTGATCCTGTCGGAACTGCTCAGCAACAATGCGGTCGCAGCCTTGATGACGCCCGTGACATTGGCAATGGCGTCAGAGCTTGGCGTCGATCCCCGTCCGTTGGTTATCGCGCTGATGATCGGTGCGTCGGCCTGTTTCGCGACCCCGATCGGCTATCAGACGAACACGATCGTTTATGCCGCAGGCGATTATCGCTTCGTCGATTTCGTGAAGATCGGTGTGCCGTTGAATATCATCACCGGCGTGTCCAGCTGCTTCGCGATCGTGTTTTTCCTGACCTGAGATTGCCCCCCGCCGACCAGCCTGTTACCCCCGCACGATGAAATGCCCGCACCAGCGGGACAGGGGAGTTCTGGATGGCACGTCGCCTCACTTTGTACATCTTGCTCGGCATGGTCCTCGGGATCGTCGTCGGCTTTCTCGTGCGGAGCTTCGTGCCCGCGGACAGCGTGGAATTCGAATATTGGCTGAAGGGGTTCGGTACCCTCGCCACCATCTTCCTCAACCTCATCAAGATGCTCGTCGCGCCGCTGATCCTCGGCACGCTCATCGCCGGCATCGCGCATATGGGCGACAGTTCGGCGCTCGGCCGCATCGGCACCCGTGCGATCGCATGGTTCGTCCTTGCCAGCCTGATCTCGATCAGCCTCGGGCTGATCATGGTCAATTTGCTCGAGCCCGGCGCCGGTCTGCATCTCGCGGTCGGCGCGCATTCGTCGGCGGAGGTCGGCGAGGTCAAGAAGCTCGATATGTTCGAGTTCATCGAGCATATCTTCCCGAAGAATGTCATCCAGGCGATGGCGGAGAACAATGTCCTCCAGATCCTCGTCTTCGCGCTGTTCGCGGGCGTCGGCCTGTCGGCGCTGGGCGAAAAGGGCAAGCCGCTCGTCCGCGGCGCCGAGGCGCTCGCCGAACTGATGCTCCAGATCACCGGCTATGTCATGCGTCTTGCGCCGTTCGCGGTGTTCGGGGCGCTGGCCAAGGTGGTCGCGCAATATGGCCTCGGCATCCTCGCCACTTACGCCGAGCTGCTGACCGAATTCTACATCTCGCTTGTCCTGCTGTGGGTGATCCTGCTCGGCGTCGGCGCGCTGTTCCTCGGCAGGCGGATCGTCCAGCTTGTCCGCTACGTCCGCGAGCCGCTGCTGATCGCTTTTTCGACCGCGTCGTCGGAAGCGGCGATGCCGAAACTGTTCGAACAGCTCGACCGCTTCGGCGTGCCGCGCCGCATCTCGGGCTTCGTGCTGCCGCTCGGCTACAGCTTCAACCTCGACGGGTCGATGATGTACGCCAGCTTCGCGACGATCTTCATCGCGCAGGCTTATGACATCGACATACCGATCGCGACGCAGATCCTGATCCTCCTCACCCTGATGGTGTCGTCGAAGGGGATCGCGGCGGTGCCGCGCGCCAGCCTCGTCGTCATCACCGCGACGCTCGCGATGTTCGACCTGCCGGTCGAGGGTGTCGCGCTCGTTTTCGCGATCGACCATTTCCTCGACATGGGGCGGACCGCGACCAACGTCGTCGGCAATGCCGTCGCAACCAGCGTCATCACCAAATGGGAAGGGATGCTGGAAGAACCGGACCCCGCCTTCGAGGAGCGGCCGCACGCCCCCGCGCACACAGCCCATCATGGCGCGCGCGGGCTCGAACTTCAGGAGGATATGGTCGCCGACAAGCGGACGCCGCCCGCCGATGCCTGACGCGCCGCGTCAGTCCTTGTCAGGGGTGATCGACCGCTCGAACCGCTGCGACCGTTCGGGCGCCGGGGCCTGCCGCTGCGCGGGCGGCGTGTAGCGCGGCGCCGCGGACGGCGGCGCGGCCTGTGGTCGCACCGCAGCCGGCCGGTCGATCGAGGGAGCAGGGCGCGGCCGGACCGCCTCGGGACCGCGCGGCGTGCCGCCACCCTGCCGCGGCGACCATGTCCGCACCGGGCGTTGCGCACCGGCTGGCCGATCCGCCGTCGCCTCGCCTTGCGCCACCGGCGGCGCCGGACGCGGGCGGACATAGCTGCCGCCTTCGCCGCGCGGCGGGCGCGGGCGGACGGCCGAGGGGCCGCCACCGGGGCGAACGGGATTGGTCGTGGTCGGCGGATTGCCGCCTTGGCCGCCGTTGCCCCAGCCGGGACGCGGGCCGTGCTGGCCATCGCTGCCGGGATGGCCGTTCCAGCCGCCAGGACGTCCGGGACGACCGTCGTCGTCACCGCGGCCCGGACGGTTCCAGTTGCCGTCGCCATGGCCGCCATGATGCTTCCACCACGCGCGCCGCCCGCCCCAGTAATTCAGATACTGGCCGCGCAGCGGATAGCGGTTGCGATAGCTGTCGAAGAGCCAGAGGCCGTAGCCCGGATAATAATAATTGTCGTACCAGCCGCCGCCGAAGCCGATCTGCGCGAAGCCGCCGCCATAGTCCGACGCGTCATAGCAGTCATAGCCATAGCTGTCGTCATAGGCATAACCGTCATAATCGTAATAGTCGGCGCCATAGCGCGAGGCACAGTCACCGCCCGAGGCATAGCTGCTGCCGTACACATCGCCATAATAGCAGCCACCGAGCGCGGTCGTGGCAAGCGCGCCAAGCGTCATAGCGAGGGAGCGTCGGAATGCCTTGACCATGACCTTATCCTTTGAGGGTCAAACGGATGCGACCCGTCATCTTGCCGCGAGATTGCGCGAGTCGAGTTGAATTTGCGGTGAATGGAGTCCGGGCGCTGCGACGCGCGCTACTTGCATCGATGTCAGTAGTTCGATAGCCTGCCGCCAATCGCAACGACGGACGAGGTTTTCCATGAACGCCCCAGCGAAGTTCAACTGGTCCGAAGGCCGCTTCGGTCCCGACACCGCGCACTGGCTGCCGCGCAATCCCGACGCCGCGCTCGACCATATTCCGGGCGAGGACGGGATGCCGGTGATCGGCAACACGCTCGAACAGCTTCGCGATTATCCCTCGTTCACGCGGCGCATGGTCGGCAAATATGGCCGCGTCTATCGCAACAACAGCTTCGGCGGGCGCAGCGTTGCGCTGCATGGACCCGAGGCGAACGAACTGGTGATGTTCGACCGCGAGAAGATATTCTCGTCCGAACAGGGGTGGGGACCGGTACTCAACCTGCTCTTCCCGCGCGGACTGATGCTGATGGATTTCGAGAAACATCGCGCTGACCGCAAGATCCTGTCGGTCGCCTTCAAGCCCGAGCCGATGCGACACTATGCGGATTCGCTGAACGAAGGAATCCGCGACCGCGTCGCCGCGTGGAGCGGCAAGACCTTCAAATTCTACCCTGCGATCAAGGAGCTGACGCTCGACCTTGCCGCGACCAGCTTCCTCGGCATTCCGTGGGGGCCGGAGGCGGACAAGGTCAACAAGGCCTTCGTCGACATGGTGCAGGCGTCGATCGGGGTCGTGCGCCGTCCGCTGCCCTTCACCGCGATGGGCCGCGGCGTGAAGGGACGCGCCTATCTCGTCGACTATTTTGGCAAGATGGTGCCGGAGCGCCGTGACGGCGCGGGCGAGGATATCTTCAGCCAGATCTGCCGCGCGAGGGACGATGACGGCGAATATCTCACGACCGGTGCGATCGTCGATCATATGAATTTCCTGATGATGGCGGCGCACGACACGATCACCAGCTCGATCACCACGATGGTGTACCAGCTCGCGAAACATCCCGAGTGGCAGGACCGGCTGCGCGAAGAGATGCTGAGCGTCGCGCCGGCGGGCGAGGGGGTTGGGCATAACGGCCTCGGCGAGCTGGAATTGACCGAATGGGCGTTCAAGGAGTCGCTCCGTCTCGTGCCCCCGGTGCCAAGCTTCCCGCGCCGCGCGCTAAAGGATTTCGAATTCGGCGGCTATCGTATCCCGGCGGGTACGTCGGTCGGGGTCAGTCCGGCCTTCACGCATATGATGGAGGAGCATTGGCCCGAACCCGAAAAGTTCGACCCGATGCGCTTCGCACCCGAGGCAACGCGCGAGCGGCACAAATATGCATGGGTGCCCTTCGGCGGCGGCGCGCATATGTGTCTGGGGCTGCACTTTGCGTACATGCAGGCGAAAATCTTCCTTCACCATGTCGTGACAACGCATCGCATCGTGGTGCGTGACGGTTACGCTCCCGAGTGGCAGATGCTTCCCATCCCGCGTCCGAAGGACGGGCTGACGGTGACGTTCGAACCGCTCTGAACTTGCCCGTTGGCGCGCCGCGCGCCATCTGGGACGAATGAAAAGCCTGCGCGCCTACCTGATCTGGTTCGCCATCGCCGTCGTGCTGGCGATCGGCGCAATCCGCGTCATGCAGTGGGTGCGCGCGCATCCCGAGCATTTCCCGGGCGCCCGTTTCGAATTCGAGCATCCGCAGGGCTGGGCGACGCACCGCAAGCTGATGAACTTTGCGGGTGACGATGCCGCCTGCTTCGCTGCCTTCGACCGGGCGAAGGCAGGCTATGAGAGACGGCCTGTCGTCGGGAGGGGGCGGTGCCGCGCGACCCAGCGGATGGTCCTGACCGGCAACGCTCTTGTGCCCACCATGCGCCCGGCCAATGCCGCGCCTGGCTGCGCCGTGACCGCGGCGATGGCGCTCTGGACGCGCGACATCGTGCAACCCGCGGCGCGGAAATATTTCGGGCAGAATGTCGCCGAACTCGAAAATCTCGGCAGCTACAATTGCCGCAAGATCGCGGGCCGCGAGGCTCAGAGCGAGCATTCGACCGCCAATGCGATCGACATTTCGGCTTTCGTTCTTGCCGACGGGACGCGCATTTCGCTGATCAACGACTGGGCGCCAGGCGACAAGCGCAGCGAATTCCTGCACGAGGTCCGCGACGGGTCGTGCGACCTGTTCTCTACGGTGCTGTCACCGGACCATAATGCGGCGCACGCCGATCATTTCCACCTCGATATGGCGGTGCGGACGGCGGGTTGGTCGATCTGCCGCTAGTTAGACGGTGAAGCTCTCACCGCAGCCGCACGCGCCCTTGGCGTTCGGATTTTCGAACACGAAGCCGGCGGCGAAATCATCCTCGACCCAGTCCATCGTGCTGCCGATCAGGTAGAGCACCGATGCGCCATCGATGTAGAAGATACCACCGGGAGTCTCGATCTTCTCGTCGAACTTCTGCTCTTCGGTGACATAGTCGACCGAGTAAGCGAGCCCCGAGCAGCCGCGACGCGGGGTGGACAGGCGGACGCCGATCGCTCCATCGGGGGCGGACGCCATCAGCTTCGCGATGCGCTCTTCGGCGCCGACGGTAAGCGTCACCGCAGCGGGGCGTGCACGGGTTTTCGTTTCGGTCATCACAGCATTCCCAGTTCGAGCCGCGCTTCGTCGCTCATATTCTGCGGCGACCACGGCGGATCCCAGACCAGATTGACCTCGGCATCGCCGACCCCCGGCACCGCGCCGACGCGCAGTTCGACCTCGGCGGGCATCGATTCGGCGACCGGGCAATGCGGCGTCGTCAGCGTCATCGTGACCATGACATGCCCCTCGTCGATCTCGACATTGTAGATCAGCCCGAGGTCGTAGATGTTCACCGGAATTTCCGGGTCGTAGATGTCCTTCAGCGCGTTGATCACGGCCTCGTACAAATCGCCGCCAACCGCGCCTGGCTCGACCGCCGCGGGCTTGGCCGCCAGGAAGCCTTCCAGATAGTCGCGCTTGCGTTCCAGCTTTTCCGGAGCCGTCTCGACATCCTCGACGCGCGCCTTCGGCGGCGCCTCGACGCTCGCGACTTCTTCCACCTTGATCATGCGATCCTCGCTCATCCGAAAATCCTCTCGACGCGGGACAGGCCCTCGATCAGCGCCGCCACATCGTCTTCATTGCTGTACACGCCGAAACTCGCGCGCGCGGTCGCGGGTACCCCCAGATGCTCCATCAGCGGCTGCGCGCAATGGTGCCCGGCGCGGATCGCGACCCCGCTCTCGTCCAAGATAGTGCCGATGTCGTGCGGATGAACCCCCGCCATCGAAAAGCTCACGATTCCAGCGCTGTCTTCGGGGCCAAAAAGCGTGATGCTGTTCTTGCGCGCGAGCTGTTCGCGCAGGCTCGTCACCAAGGCGATCTCGTGGGCGTGGATCGCGTCGATCCCGATCGCTTCGACATAGTCGACGGCCGCCGCGAGCCCGATCGCCTCGATGATCGCCGGCGTGCCCGCCTCGAAGCGTGTAGGGGCGGGGGCGTAGGTCGTGCGTTCAAAGGTAACGCGGTCGATCATCGACCCGCCGCCCTGCCAGGGTGGCAGGCTGTCGAGCTTGTCGCTCCACAGCACGCCGATCCCGGTGGGGCCGTAGAGCTTGTGGCCCGAGAAGGCGTAATAGTCGCAGCCGAGCGCGACGACATCGACAGGCAGCCGCGGCACGGCCTGGCAGCCGTCGATCAGCAGCTCGGCGCCGACGCGGTGCGCGAGTTCCGCCGCGCGTGCAACGTCGAGCGGACTGCCGAGCACGTTCGACACGTGCGCAAAGGCGACCATATTGTGGTCTGGGGTCAGCAGCTTCTCTGCCGCATCGAGGTCGATACAACCGTCGGCGGTGAGCGGGCAGACATCGACCTGCCAGCCGGCAAGCTGCCAGGGCACGATATTGCTGTGATGCTCGAGCACAGAGAGCAGCACCCGACCCTTTCGCGGGTGCGAGTAGGCGACAAGGTTGATCGCCTCGGTCGCGCCGCGCACGAAGGTCACGTCGTTCTCGCGCGCGCCGATGAAGGCCGCGATCCGCCGACGCGCGGCTTCGTAGGCGAGGGTCATATCTGCCGACCGCGCATAGACGCCGCGATGCACCGTCGCATAGTCGCGGCCCATCGCGTTGACAGTGGCGTCGATCACCGACTGCGGCTTTTGCGCGGTCGCTGCGGTGTCGAGATAGTGCCAGCCGGGCGGCAGACCGGGAAAGTCGGCGCGGACGTCGGGGAAGGTGCGGAGGGCGGTCGTGGTGGTCATACCAGTTCCCCCAGCTTCGCGAGCGCAAGCGCCTGCAACCGCTCCTCATCTTCCGCGCCGTCGAACACGCCCGCGACAAAGGCCTGCAGCAGGATCTTCTTTGCCTCGGCGGGTGGCAGGCCGCGCGACTGGAGATAATAGAGGCCCATCGCATCGAGTTCGCCGATCGCGCAGCCATGCGCGCATTTCACATCGTCGGCGAAGATTTCGAGTTCGGGCTTGGCGTTGGCGGTCGCGCTGCGGTCGAGCAGCATCGCCTTCACATCCTGTTCGCTGTCGGTTTGCTGCGCATCGCGCGCGACGGCGACCTTGCCGAGGTAGGTGCCGGTGGCGGTGCCGCCCAAGACCGACCGCACGACTTGTCGCGACGTCGCGCCGGGTTCGGCGTGTGTGACGGTGGTGACGATCTCGAGATTCTGCTCGCCGCCGCCGATCTGCGCCGCCCCGAACCTGAAGTCGGCGCCTTCGTGCAGCGTCACCGCGAGCTCGATACGGCCATAGGCGCCGCCGATGTTGAGAACATGCAAATGAGCGACCGCACCCTTGCCGAGCACCAGTTCAATCTGGCGGATGTCGCCGGCGTCCTGCACGATTGCGCGTGCAAATTTACCGCCCGCGGGCACGATGATGCTCTCGGGCGCAGGTAGCGGCCACGCCGCGGTCACCGCGTCGATATCGCTATAGCGCCAGGCTTCGTCGCGCCGGGTGGGAAGTGTGGCGATCGTCAAACCACGACCTCCCACACGTCGTCACCCCGGACTTGATCCGGGGCCCACGCGGTCATGGATGCCGGATCAAGTCCGGCATGACGATGGAAGGGAAGGCGCAGGGGAATGATCACGCCGCGATCTCCGCATAGCCTTCGCGTTCGAGCTCGAGCGCCAGTTCGGGGCCGCCCGATTTGACGATGCGCCCTGCGGCTAGAACATGCACGAAATCGGGCTGCACATAGTCGAGCAGGCGCTGATAATGCGTGATCAGCAGCACCGCCTTGTCGGGGCGGCGCATGATCGCGTTGATCCCGTCGCCGACGACGCGCAGCGCGTCGATGTCGAGGCCACTGTCAGTCTCGTCGAGGATCGCGAGCTTGGGGTCGAGGATGCCCATCTGGACCATCTCGTTGCGCTTCTTCTCGCCGCCCGAAAAGCCGACGTTCACCGGACGCTTGAGCATGTCCATGTCCATCCTGAGCAGCCCCGCCTTCTCGCGCGCCAGCTTCAGGAAATCGCCGCCCGACAGCGGCTCTTGCCCACGCGCCTTGCGCTGGGCGTTCAGGCTTTCGCGCAGGAACTGGACGTTCGACACGCCGGGGATTTCGACCGGATACTGGAAGCCCAGGAACAGCCCGGCGGCGGCACGCTCGTGCGGGTCCATATCGAGCAGATCCTGTCCGTCGAAGGTCGCCGAACCCTCGGTGACTTCATACCCCGGCCGCCCGCCGAGAACATAGGACAAAGTCGACTTGCCCGCGCCGTTGGGACCCATGATTGCGTGAATTTCGCCCGCATTAATGCTGAGCGACAGACCCTTCAGGATCGGCTTGTCGGCGACGGTGGCGTGGAGGTTTTCGATTTTGAGCATCATATGTCCGTTCAATTTCCGCCGCGTTGCACGCGGTCGGTACGCATCTTCTGCAATAAGGTCATGAAGTTCGGCTTTGCCGCCGCGTCGAGCTGCGACTTCAGGCCACTGGCCTGCTCGACCGGATATTCCTTGTCGATCGCACTGAAGAGCTGGGTTTTCAGTTCCTTGCAGCCCTCCGTCGCGGCCGCAAAAATCGCATCGTCGGCTGCATCGGTCTTGGTCATGCGGACCGCGTAGGTCGTCATGCAGCGGTCGTTGGCTTGAGCCAGCATCATCGCACTGGCCTGCGCGGGCTGCGCATATGCCGCACCCGCAATCAACGTCGCGCTCAAAGAAAGGCTAGCGGCGAGCCCGGCGGCGCCTATTCGGCGGCGAAGATTTCCACCAGTTCGGAATTGCCAACCTCTTCCAGACTGATCACGCTGGTGTTCTGCAATTGCTGCAGGCGCCGGATCAGCAGGTTTATGGCATGGTGCGGAATGGTGATCACGTCGTCGCGATCTCCGCGCTCCGATGATCCCTTCTGCTGCCGGATGGCTACGCCCTGTTGCGTAGGATAGGCGGCGATCGCCTGGACCGGATGTACGACCAGATCGGCCTCTGCCCAGTTGAATTCCAAACCGCGTGCCATAGCGCTGCCTCCAGACCGAATCGGACCGAAGAAAATAATAGGACAGCGGCGCGTTTCGCCATGTCCCCGGATGCGGACTGGAGGAAATTATAGTTAACAAGCGCCCATCTTCGGCGTCGTGGTCGGACCAGGCGCGGAAGATTGTCTCAGTTTGGGGCATCATCCGACGCTTCCCTCGAGGCTGATGCCCAGCAGCTTTTGCGCCTCGACCGCGAATTCCATCGGCAATTGCTGCAGCACTTCCTTGGCGAAGCCGTTGACGATCAGCGCCACCGCTTCTTCCTGCCCCAGCCCGCGCTGCATTGCATAGAAAAGCTGGTCGTCGCTGATCTTGCTCGTCGTTGCTTCATGCTCGACGGTCGCGCTCGGGTTGCGGACTTCGATGTAGGGCACGGTATGCGCGCCGCAGGTGCTGCCCAAAAGCAGACTGTCGCATTGGGTGAAGTTGCGCACCCCCTCGGCATTTGGCGCCACCCGCACGATGCCGCGATAGGTGTTGTTCGACTTCCCCGCACTGATCCCCTTGCTGACGATGGTCGAGCGGGTGCGCTTGCCATTGTGGATCATCTTGGTGCCGGTATCGGCCTGCTGGTAATTGTTGGTGACTGCGACCGAATAGAATTCGCCGACGCTGTCGTCGCCGTTCAATACGCAGCTCGGGTATTTCCACGTGATCGCCGATCCGGTTTCGACCTGCGTCCACGACACCTTGCTGCGCTTGCCCTGACAGAGCGCGCGTTTGGTCACGAAATTATAGATGCCGCCCAGCCCCTCGGCGTTGCCGGGATACCAGTTCTGGACCGTGCTGTACTTGATTTCGGCATCGTCGAGCGCGACCAGTTCGACGACCGCGGCATGAAGCTGGTTCTCGTCGCGCATCGGCGCGGTGCAGCCTTCGAGATAGGAGACATAGGCGCCCTTGTCGGCGACGATCAGCGTCCGCTCGAATTGCCCCGTATTTTCGGCGTTGATACGGAAATAGGTCGAAAGCTCCATCGGGCAGCGCACGCCCTCGGGCACATAGACGAACGTCCCGTCCGAAAAGACCGCGCAGTTCAATGTCGCGAAATAATTGTCGTGCATCGGCACGACACGCCCGAGCCACTTCTTCACCAGTTCGGGATATTCGCGGATCGCTTCCGAAATCGACAGGAAGATCACGCCCGCGCGCTTCAATTCCTCGCGGAAGGTCGTCGCGACGCTGACGCTGTCGAACACCGCGTCGACCGCGACCTTGCGCGCACCCTCGACCCCCGCAAGCACCTTCTGCTCCTCGATCGGGATGCCGAGCTTCTTATACACCTCGAGGATCTCGGGATCGACCTCGTCGAGGCTCGAGAGCTTCGGTTTCGGCTTCGGCGCCGCGTAATAGTACGCGTCTTGGTAGTCGATCGGCGGCACGTTGAGCTTCGCCCAGTCGGGCGTCTCCATCGTCAGCCAGTGACGGAACGCCTTCAACCGCCAGTCGAGCATCCATTCGGGCTCGTTCTTCTTGGCGCTGATGAAACGAACCGTATCCTCGGTGAGCCCTTTGGGCGCAAAGTCGGTCTCGATGGCCGACGACCAGCCATGCTCGTAATCGGCGACTTTTGCGGCGGCGTCGTGCGCGGCCTGATCCTTCAGGGGGAGTTCGGTGTTCTCGGTCATATCTCTAACTCGTCGCCCCCGCGAAGGCGGGGGCCGTTGTCGTTTGTGCGCTGCATCCAGCAGCCGTGCCGGGAGGCACGTGACTCCCGGCACCCTTCGCGGGGGCGACGCTCAGGGACGCCAGGCTGATCTCTTGCAACGCCCCGCGTACCGCGCCGTTCACGACGCCCCAATGCGGCTGGACCTTGCAGCTCCCTTCGAGCGAGCAGTCGTGCCGACCCTCGGCGACGCAGGAGGTGAGGGCGATCGGTCCTTCGACCGCTTCGATGATGTCGGCGACGCTGATCGCCGCTGCGGGCCGCGCGAGCCGCACCCCGCCGCCGCTGCCGCGCGAGGCTACGAGCAGGCCGGCGCGCGCGAGCTGGCTCACCAGTTTCTGCGCCGTCGGGCCGGGAATGCCCGTCTGCTCGGCGAGCAGGCCGGCGTGAATTGCCACCGACCCGCATTGGCGTGCGGCGGCGCTCATCAGCACGACGGCATAATCGGCAAGGTTCGACAGGCGCACGTTTCTTCCCGCTGGAATTGCGAACGATTCTTAACTGGAGCAAATTACTCCACTTATATAGGCGAGCGGTTCGCGCGGCGCAAGAAAGGCTGGTTTGCGGGCCCCAAAGAAAAGAGGCACCCGCCCGGCCGAAGCCAAACGGGTGCCAAGATGAAGGTCTCGGTCCTCGTCAGAGGAAGAGCTCTTCTGGGTCGCAGGGACGGATTATGCCCCACGCATGATTCGCGATTGTACGAAAACGCCAAATCGGCATTCGGCGCTATTTTATTTCGTTTCGTCGCTTGGGGGCTTCGCGGTCAGGTATCCGAAACGAGCGGGCTGACCTTGCCAGCGAGCTGCTTGCGCCCTCGTGTCGTCGCCTCGGTATAGCGTGTCGGATTGGCGAGTTGGCCGGGCGTCGCGCCTGCGAAGCGCTTTATCTCGCGGATCAGGTGCGACTGGTCGTAAAAGGCGTCGCCAAGCTGCGCATCGTCGAGCGTCTGGCCACGCGCGAGCGCGGAGGCGGCGCGGACCGCGCGATATTTGCGGGCCAGCATCCGCGGCGAGAGGCCGTAATAATGTTTGGTCATCCGTTCGACCGATCGGATCGACATGCCCGTCGCCTCGACCAGTTTGGGTACCTGCGGGCTGGGCGATTCGGTCAGCCACTGGTCGACCGTGCGCGTGAACCAGGCGGGGGCGGGCTCGTTCTTCTTCAATATCTCGCGCGCAAGATTGTTTGCGATGACGAGCCGTTCGTCGTTGTTCGCGGCTCCCATCAGCGCGCCGACTGCGCCGTCGATCCAGTCGCCGAACAGATCGGCGGCATCCATCGCACGATCGGTCATCTTGTCGGCATGGTCGCCCATCAGTGTCGCCCAGCCGACGGGAAGCAGGCCGAAGCCATAGATGCGCAGCGGCCCGGTCCCGCGCGCGCGGACGCTCCCGCTTGTCGGGCCGACAATCGTTGCGCGCGCGGCGGGAAAGCAATGGCCGTCCGGAAAGACATATTCGCCCGCGGTGCTGCTCATGATGCGGAATTGCGGACGGTCGGCGCGCTCATATTCGTCGAACACCGGCATATCGATGCGCACGAAGTAAAAGCTGGAGACCATCTCCGCGAGATCGGGATCGGGCGGAAAATATTGGAGCTCGAACGGCGTTTCGCCGTCTGCGCCCGATGGCGTAGAAGTGATTTCCGACATGACGAGACCGACCCTGGGCAGCTTTATTGCCGCCTTTTTGGCGCGACTATAATTTTCTATTTGCCGCCAAGCGTCAACCCGCAATTGTCTGTTAACGTTCCTTCGTTTTCGCGATCCACGCATCGACGCGCCGCTCGAGGGTGTCGAGCGGAACCGGACCCGATTCGAGCACCACATCGTGAAAGGCGCGAAAGTCGAACTTTGAACCCAGCGCGGCTTGCGCGCGCGTCCGCAGTTCCATGATCTTGAGCTTGCCGATCAGATAGGCGGTCGCCTGTCCCGGATAGACGATATAGCGCTCGATCGCCTTCTCGATATCGCCCTGCGGGTTCGGCGTATTGTCCTTCAGATATTTGATCGCCTGTTCGCGGCTCCAGCGTTTGTCGTGGATGCCGGTGTCGACGACGAGGCGGCACGCCCGCCACAGTTCCATGCCGAGCCGCCCGAAATCGCTGTAGGGATCGGAATAGAAGCCCATGTCCTTCGCCAGCTCCTCCGAATAAAGGCCCCAACCTTCGGTATAGGCGGTAAAACCGCCGAAACGCCGGAAAGGCGGCAGGCCGGTCAATTCGGTCTGCACTGCGCGCTGCAGATGATGCCCCGGAACCCCCTCATGATAGGCGAGCGCCTCGAGCTCGGTCTTCGACATGTCCTTGAGATCGTAGAGATTTACATAATAGGTGCCGGGACGTGAGCCGTCGGGCGAGGGCGACTGGTAAAAGGCCTTGCCCGCCGATTTCTCGCGGAACGCCTCGACGGCTTTCACTTGCAGCGGTGCCTTGGGCAGCGTGTTGAAGAAGGCGGGAAGCCGAGCCTCCATCGCCTTCACCTTCGCCGCGACGTCGGCCAGATAGGCCTCTCGCGTCGTATAATAATATTGCGGGCTGGTGCGCAGATGCTCGAAAAATTGCGGCAGCGTCCCCTTGAAGCCGACCTTCTTCTTGATCGCTTCCATCTCGCCATGGATCCGCGCGACTTCGGCGAGGCCGAGGTCGTGGATCTGCGCCGCGGTCATGTCGGTCGTCGTGTAGTTCGCGAGCAGCGCTTCGTAATAGGCCTTGCCATCGGGCATCCGCCATACGCCGTCCTGCGTCGGCGCTACCGTCTGCTGACGCGTCATTTCGACTTTCAGCCGCGCGTAGGCGGGACCGGCGCTTTCGTTCCACGCCGCCTTTGCCGCAGCGATCAGCCGTGCCTTCTCGGCGGCGTCGATCTCGAGCTTGCCGACCTTGGCACCGATGTCCTCGATCACTGCATTGTCGGGCGTCAGCAGATTGTCGATGTCGGAGATGACATAGGCATAGACCCATTTGGGCGGCGCATAGCCCTTCGCGGCGCGCGCCGCCGACTGCGCCGAAAGCTCGTCGAGCAAAGGCCCGAGCCCGCGGATGCGCGACACATAGGCCTCGGCCTCCGAGACATTGGCGACGCGGTGGATGTTGATCAGGAAAGCGGGAAGCTGGCTTTGCGAGCCGTTCATCTGGTCGAAGATATAACCATGGTCGCGATAGGCGAACAGGCGGTCGGCGCGCTCGGCCTGCGCGTTGAACAGTTCGAAGGAGAGCGCGTCGTCGGGCGAGAGCGTCTTGGGATCGAAGCTGCCCCGCATCGCCGCCGCGCTCGCCTGTTGCAGCTTCTGGTTCGCCACCGCGGCCTCGTCGCTGACGTCGTTCCAGCGGCCATAGTCCTGGTCGCGAATGCCGCGATAGGCCTTGCCTTGCGGGCTCAGCGAGAGCTGCGCGGCGTCATATTTATCGAAGAATTGCGCAAGCGTCGCACCTGCGGGCGCCACCGGCGGGGCTTCGGTCGATGCCGTCGCGGGCGCCTCGCCGACCGCCGCCGGCGTACAGGCGGTCGCGGCGATCAGAATCAGCATGCCCGGTAATGCGGTGGACAGGCGGGCGGCTAGGCGGAACTGCGACACTTTGATCTCCCCGTTTTTTGAATGGGCTCGGGCTTGCCATAGCGCCCCGGCACGCGCAATGGCGGGCCATGTCGCTCTTTGCTTCCGCCGCCGATGCCGCCTATGCGCTCGTCCGTCCGCTCGTTCACGCGACCGACGGAGAAGCCGCGCATAATCTGACGCTGAACGCGCTCCAGCCGCTGCCGCGCGCGCGCCATGCGCTGACCAGCCCGGTGCTCGCGACCGAACTCGCGGGGCTGCATTTCCCGAACCCCGTCGGCCTCGCGCCGGGTTTCGACAAGGATGCGCGCGTCGCGCACGCGATGCCGCATTTCGGCTTCGGTTTCGTCGAGGTGGGGACGCTGACGCCGCTGCCTCAGGAGGGCAATCCGCGCCCGCGTCTGTTCCGGCTGGTCGAGGACAAGGCGGTGATCAACCGCATGGGCTTCAACAATGGCGGGCAGGAGAAGGCGGCCGAACGCATTGCCTGTCTGCGCCGTTACGGCCTGCCGGTACCGCTTGGGATCAATATCGGCGCGAACAAGGACAGCGCCGACCGCATCGCCGATTATGCGAAGGGCGCCGCGGGGATGGCGCCGCTCGCCGATTATCTGACGGTCAATATCTCCTCGCCGAACACGCCAGGGCTCCGCGCGCTGCAGGACAAGGGGGCGCTTGAGGCACTGCTCGACGGCGTCGCTGCCGCGCAACCCGTGGGCGCGGCCAAGCCGGTTTTCCTAAAGGTCGCGCCCGACCTCGAGTCTGCCGACATCGATGACATCGTCGCGGTTGCCCTCGAAAAGGGGCTCGCGGCGGTGGTCGTCTCGAACACCACGATCGCGCGACCACCGCTCGCCTCGCGCCACGCGGGGGAAGCGGGCGGCCTGTCGGGCGCCCCGCTTGCCGAACTCGCGCTCCAGCGTGTGAAGGATTTCCGCAGCGCGAGCGGCGGCAAGCTGCCGTTGGTCGCCGCCGGCGGCATTGCCTCGCCCGAACAGGCATGGGACCGCATCCGTGCCGGCGCCAGCCTGATCCAGATCTATTCGGCGATGGTTTATGAAGGGCCGGGGCTTGCGGCGCGCATCGCAAGAGGTCTTGAATGGCTTGCGGCGCGCGATGGCTTCGCGCGCGTTGCCGACGCAGTCGGGGCAGGGGAATAATCCTCCCTGTCGCGAAGCGATGGGGAGGGGGGCCGCGCGCGTAGCGCGCGGTGGAGGGGCAGCGTCAAAGCCCCTCCGTCAGCCCGTTGGGCTGCCACCTCCCCATGGCTTCGCCACAGGGAGGATCGTGTTAGGGTTGCGCTGAACTGAGCCGCGCGCCAATGTCGCGCGCATGATCAAACGACTCCTCGCTGCTGCCAGCTTTTTCCTCCTCGCCATCCCGTCGCTCGCCGCCGCACAAGGCGTCACTTCGTCTGCCGACCCCCGCGCGACCGAGGCGGGGCGCGAAATATTGCATCAGGGCGGTAGCGCCGCCGACGCGGCTGTGGCGATGGTCGCGGTGCTCACCCTTGTCGAGCCGCAGTCGAGCGGCATCGGCGGCGGGGGCTTCATGGTCTATCACAACGCGGGCGACGGCAGCATCTCGACGATCGACGGCCGCGAAACCGCGCCTGCGGCTGCGAAGCCCGACCGCTTTCTCGGCCCTGACGGCAAGCCGCGCGGCTATATGGACGTCATCCCCGGCGGCCTGTCGGTCGGCGTTCCCGGCAACGTCCGCCTGATGGAAATGGCGCACAAGAAATGGGGCAAGCTCGAGTGGAAGGCGCTTTTCCAGCCCGCGATCAAACTTGCCGAGGAAGGCTATCAGGTCACGCCCGCTCTCAACAGCTGGCTCGTGCAGTTCGAGCCGATGTGGAAGGAGTTCCCGGCCGCGCGCGCGATCTATTATGTCGACGGCAAGCCCGCGCCGGTCGGCACGACGATCAGAAACCCGGCCTATGCCGCGATCCTGCGCGACATCGCCGCGCGCGGGCCCGAGGCCTTTTACACGGGCGCCAATGCCAAGGCGATCAGCGATGCGGTCGCGAAGGCGCCGCGCAACCCCAGCCAACTCACGGCCAAGGATCTTGCCGCCTATAAGGCGAAGGAACGCCCTGCGGTTTGCACCACCTATCGCATCTACAAGGTTTGCGGCATGGGACCGCCCTCGTCGGGCGCAACGACGGTGTTCGGCATTCTCGGGATGCTCGAAGCCTATGACATGAAGGCGATGGGCAAGGACAATCCGATGAGCTGGCACCTGCTCGCCGAGGCGATGCAGCTCGCCTATGCCGACCGCGCCGCCTATCTCGGCGACAGCGATTTCGTCGATGTCCCGGTGAAGGGGCTGCTCGACAAGGCCTATCTTGCCGAGCGCCGCCAGCTCATTTCGCCTTTCGGCGCGGCCGGTCGCTACGAACCCGGCGCGCCGCCGGGCGCTAAACCGCGCGCCGAGGCACCGCCGGTCAAGGAGCAGGGAACGACGCATTTCGTGGCGGTCGACGCGGCAGGGAACGTCGTCTCGATGACCTCGACCGTCGAAAGCATTTTCGGCAGCCAGCTGATGGCGAACGGCTATTTCCTGAACAACGAACTCACCGACTTCGACCTCGCGCCTGTAAAAAACGGCATCGCGACACAGAACCGCGTCCAGGCGGGCAAGCGCCCCTTGTCCTCGATGTCGCCGACGATCGTTTACGGCCCCGACGGAAAGGTCGTACTTGCAGTCGGCTCGGCGGGGGGCAAGCGGATCATCATGCATGTCACCAAGACGCTGATCGGCGTGCTCGACTGGGGCCTCGACGCCAAGTCGGCGATGGAGCTGCCCAATCTCTATTTCGGCCAGCGCGGTGTCGTGATCGAAGATAATGCGGCGGGACAGGCGATTGCCGCGAAGATGAAACCCTTTGGCTACAGCTTCACCGCCACCGACCTCGGTTCGAAGCTCAACGCGGTCGAGCGCACCGACGCGGGTTGGCAGGGCGCGGCCGATCCGCGCGGACCCGGAACATCGGCAGTGGATGGCGCGCCGCCGCAGGGCTAAGACCCTGCCAACAACGACAAGAACACCAATGACACTCCCGGGAGAAACGAAGGCATGAAGCTCGTAAACCCTCATCTCGACCATTTCCCGAGTCTGGTCGCGATGTTCTTCGACCGTGCGGGGCGCGGCGGCGAAGATCCGTTTCTGTGGCGCAAGGCCGACCGGACGTGGCATCCGCTGAGCTGGCGGCAGGTCGCGAACCAGGTCTCGGCACTCGCGCACAACCTTCGCGAGCTGGGCCTGAAAGACGGCGACCGCGTCGTTCTGGTCAGCGAGAACCGGCCCGAATTCTGCATCGCCGACCTTGCGATCATGGCGGCGGGCTGCATCACGGTTCCCACCTACACCACGAATACCGAGCGCGATCACCAGCATATCCTCGACAACAGCGGCGCGAGTGCGGTTATCGTCTCGACCGCAAAACTCGCGCGCGTGCTGATGCCCGCGGTGCTGCGTTCGAACGTCAAGACCGTGATCACGATGGAGAACATGCGCGTCGGCCAGCAGGGCGATGTGCAGGTGCTCGATTGGGAGCCGCTTGTTGCGGGCGGCGAGGCGTATCGCGCCGACTTCGAGGCGCGTGGGCAGGCGATGACGCGCGACGATACCGCCTGCCTTATCTACACCAGTGGCACCGGTGGCGCGCCGCGTGGCGTGATGCAGCATCATGGCGCGATCCTCCACAATGCGGCGGGGGCCGCGGAAGTGCTCGTCAACGACTTCGGGATCGGCGACGAGGAGGTGTTCCTGTCCTTCCTGCCGCTCAGCCACGCCTATGAGCATTCGGGCGGACAGTTCCTGCCGATCATGGTCGGCGCGCAAATCTACTACAGCGAAGGACTGGAGAAGCTCGTCTCGAACATCGAAGAGACGAAGCCGACGATCATGGTCGTCGTGCCGCGCCTGTTCGAGGTGATCCGCGCGCGGATGATCAAGTCGGTCGAGAAGCAGGGCAAGCTCGCGAACTGGATGCTGGGGCAAGCGCTGCGCGTCGGCGAAAAGGATTATGAGCGCCGCATGGGGGTGTTCGACCGCCCGGTCGACATCCTGCTCAACAAGCTGTTCCGCCCGAAGATCCAGCAGCGCTTCGGCGGCCGGATGAAGGCGCTCGTCTCGGGCGGCGCGCCGCTAAACCCCGAGATCGGCGTCTTCTTCCATTCGATCGGGCTGACCTTGCTGCAAGGCTATGGCCAGACCGAGGCTGGGCCGGTGATCAGCTGTAACCGCCCGTCGGTGGGGCTCAAGATGGACACCGTCGGCCCGCCGCTGATGAACACCGAAGTGAAGATTGCCGACGACGGCGAAATCCTCGTGCGCGGCGAGCTGGTGATGAAGGGCTATTGGCGTAACAAGCCCGAGACCGAGCGCGTTTTGGTCCCCGATCCCGCCGAGCCCGACAAGGGGCCGTGGCTGCACACCGGCGACATCGGTCATATCGACGAAAAGGGCCGCATCGTCATCACCGACCGCAAGAAGGATCTGATCGTCAACGACAAGGGCGACAATGTATCGCCCCAGCGCGTCGAGGGAATGCTGACGCTCCAGCCCGAAATCCTGCAGGCGATGGTCTATGGCGACAAGCGTCCGCATCTGGTCGGTATCCTCGTGCCCGACCCCGAATGGGCGACCGAATGGGCCGAAGCGCAGGGCTTGCCGAAAGACCTCAAGCTGCTCCGCGAGCATGAGAAGTTCCGCGCCGCCGTTCGCGCCGCGGTCGACCGCGTCAACGAACAGCTGTCGGTGATCGAAAAGGTGCGCAAGTTCGACTTCGCCGACGAACCCTTCACGATCGAGAATGAACAGATGACGCCCTCGATGAAAATCCGCCGCCACATCCTGCGGCAGGTCTACGAGGACAAGATCGCCGCCCTGTACGGGGGGTGACCATCGATCAAGGTGCAGGCGGGGGTGCGACCCGAAGAGCTCGGCGCATACCGGCGCCCCGCCTGCGACCGAGCCTCGTGGCTCAGCCCCCGTCCCCCGCCGGTTTGCGATAGGGGACGAAATCACCGAACACGCACGTCGGACCGCGGATGCCGCTCGACCGGTCGACGAGGTGGAAAAAGTCGCCCGAGCAGGTCGACGATCCGAACTGCTCGACGACCATGATGTCGCTGTCGCGGGCAAGCCCCGGGCAGGCGCTTTTCAGATCGTTGCGATAGACCAGCTTGCCGCCGGAGCGATAGAGCAGGATCGAATCGGAGACGCGGATCGTTTCCGATGTACGATAATTCGGCAGGCATCGGACCGGTTCGCCGGGGGCCTTGCCCGCGAGTTGCCTGTCGAGCCGTTCGGCCTGCTTCGGCGTCAGCGCGGCCGCCCCGGGAGCGGCGGTTCCCGAGGGCGCACAGCTCGCGATCAACGGGCTGGCGAGCATGATCAGGGCTGCGGCGCCAATCGCCTTCATGATTCTGCTCCTTGCAGCATTAGCGATGCTGACATGTTGGAAATGAACGGAGACTTAAGCCGTGGCGTCACGCCGCATCCTTCAGTGCGCGGATGCGCCCCAGCTCGGCCGCCGTGGGTGCGCGCAGGAAGGGGTTCGTTGCGCGCTCGGCGCCGATGGTCGTCGGGACCGTGGGCTCGCCCGCCGCGCGCGCGGCTTCAACCGCCGCCAGCCGGTCGACGAGCGCGCCGTTGTCCGGGTCGACGGTCACCGCGAAACGCGCGTTCGACAGCGTATATTCGTGGGCGCAATAGACGCGCGTCGCATCGTCGAGCGCAGCGAATTGCTGCATGTTCGCGAACATCTGCTCGGCGGTGCCCTCGAACAGGCGGCCACATCCCATCGCGAACATCGTGTCGCCGACGAAGATCGCCTCGTCCTGCGCGAAATGATAGGCGATGTGCCCGGCGGTATGCGCCGGAACGTCCCACACTTCGGCAAGGTGCCCGCCCAGCATCACGCGGTCGCCGCCCTTGACCTGCACGTCGAGTGTCGGGATGCGCGCAAATTCCGCCGCAGGCCCGGTAATCGTACAGCCGCCCCATGCCTTGGCTGCTTCCTTGATCGCCGCGTTGCCGCCGGTGTGGTCGGGGTGCCAGTGGGTGTTCCAGATGTCGGTGATCGTCCAGCCGCGCGCGCTCGCCGCTTCCAGCACCGGATCGGCGACCGCCGGATCGACGACCATCGTCGCTTTGCTGTCGCGGTCGTGGACCAGCCAGACATAATTGTCGCTGAGGACCGGGATGCGGACGATTTCCAGCGCGCTCACGCGTCTCTCCTCTGTTTCGGCGGCCTCATGCTTCCAAGACGGAGCAGACCATGCCCCGCCTTGGCCACGCTTACCAGCTTCCCGTATTCGGCATCGACGCCCAGGGTTCCTGCGGCGGCAGATGGCCATCCTGCAGCAGCTCGATCGAAATGCCGTCGGGCGAGCGCACGAATGCCATATGCCCATCGCGCGGCGGACGGTTGATCGTCACGCCCGCGTCCATCAGCCGCTGGCAGGTGTCGTAGATATTCTCGACGCGGTACGCGAGATGCCCGAAATTGCGCCCGCCGCCATAGGCTTCGGGCGCGCTGCCGTCTTCGGGCGGCCAATTATAGGTAAGCTCGACCTCGGCGACCCCCGCCTGGCCGGGCGGCGCCAGAAAAATCAGGGTGAAGCGCCCGGCTTCATTGTCGAAGCGGCGCACTTCCTCGAGCCCGATCAGTTTGAAGAAATCGACGGTGGCGTCTGGATCCGTCACGCGGATCATCGTGTGAAGATATTTGGTCATGCGCCTATATTAGGCACGAAGCGGCCGACCTTCAAACGCTTCGAACAAGTTTACGAATTCATCGGGCACCGGCGCGGTCGCCCCCTGCGCTTCCTCGACATGGACGCTGACCTCCAGCCCCGTCGCACGCAGGTCGTCCTTGCCCGCACCGTGCAGTTCGAACAGGAAGGTCACCGAGCTTCGCCCGACGCGCGAGCAGCGCACGCAGATGTCGATTTCCTCGTCGAGCAGGATCGGTACCTTGTAATCGACCTCGGCGCGCGCGACGTGAAATTCGGGGCTGTCGTTCGCGGGCCAACGGTCATACACCCCCGCCGCGCGCCAATATTCGGTGATCCCGATATCGAAATATTCGAGGTAACGGCTGTTGAACACCACCGCCTGCGCGTCGATCTCGGCATAGCGGACACGCTTCCTGACGCTGAATTTGAAATCGCTGCGGGCCATATCTGTCCTCTAGTTCGGGGTCGCCAGACGTTCGACGGTGTCGATCAGAAGTGCGATGTCGGTATCGCGCGATAGCCGGTGGTCGCCGCCCTTGACGAGCGTCACCTGCACATCCTCGCTCGCCAGCGCGGCCGACAGGCGCAAGCTGATGTCAGGCGGCACGTCGCCATCCTCCTGCCCGTGGAGCAATCGCACCGGGCAGGTGAGGGGGATTTCGGCGCCGAGCAGCCGGTTCGCCTCGCCCGACTGCAAAAAGCCGCGCGTCGTCACATAGGGCTGGTCGCTGTAAGGCGTTTCCTCGACCAGCGCCCCCTCGGCGAGGATGATGGCCTTTTCGGCGTCGCTGAATCCCCAGTCGGTGAAATCGGGCGCCGCCGCGATCCCGACGAGCCCCGCGACGCGCGCAGGCCCGTCGCGCTGCACGAGCGCGAGCGCGGTCAGCAGCATCAGCCAGCCGCCCATCGACGATCCGACGATCAGCACGGGCCCTTCGGTCTTCGCGTCGATCAGGTCGAGCACATCGCCGCGCCAGTCGAGCAGGGTCTGCTCGGCAAACTGCCCGTCCGACTGCCCGCATCCGGCATAGTCGAGCAACAGGCATGCCTGACCCTCGGTCGCCGCCCAGTCGAACAGCGCGGTCGCCTTGCCGCCCGCCATGTCGGACATATAGCCCGGCAGGAAGACGATCGTCGGTCCGCGGCTTGCGACATGGCGATAGGCGAGCCGCGGGCGGCCCGAACGGTCGAGATAATCGGGGGCGGTAGGGTCAGTCATTGTCTAATCCCGCTCGATGCGAACAGAGATTCAGCTGAGGCATAAGGGAGCGGGAGCAACCGGATCAGATGACCCAGTCGATCGTGCTCATCTGCATCACGGCCTGCCCCTTGGCGCGCCGCTGTTCGACCATGATCTTGTTGAGCCGCTGGATCGTGTCGCTGCCGGTGGTGATGCACCAGCCGGGCACCACCGCGTGGACCAGCGCGCAAAGGCCGCCATAGATCATCGTCACCCCGAATTTCGACGCGACGCCGAAATGCTCGAGATAATTCTCGTCGACGCTCTTCGGGTGATCGACGAACAGGCGCTTGAACATGGCGGGACGGCTCCTTTCCGGCTGCCGCCGCCCTAGCGGGGCGGCGGCGGGGGAGCAAGGTTGCCGTTCAGTCGCGCTGGAAAATCTCCTCGATCCGCATGCTGAACAGGTCGGCGATGCGAAAGGCGAGGGGGAGCGAGGGATCGTATTTGCCGGTCTCGATCGCGTTGACCGACTGGCGCGACACCTCCAGCCGCTCGGCGAGATCCTGCTGGCTCCAGTCGCGCTCGGCGCGCAGCACCTTCAGGCGGTTCTTCATGTGCGGTCCGCGCGCCGGTCGGCCGATGTCATGATCATCTGGCCCAGCCCCAGACCGATCGCCCAGACCGGCACCACCCACCAGGCGGGCACATGCGGGGCAATGCCGAATGTTTCCAGAAAGCCCCACAGCGTACCGGCCAGAAGGACGAGTGCAAGGCCGATCAGCGCGGCGCTGGTCTGGCGATAGCGCAGATATTCATCCTCTTCCTCGACCACATAGCGCGCCAACGTCCACACGAAGAAGATCATCGGCACCGAAGGCAGGACGGCGATCCCCCACAGCAGGGCGCCTTGCGGATGGAGATAGTTGCGAACGGTCATAGCTATGCCCAGACACAGGGCATAGCCGAGGGACCAGATCAACATGCGTCGATTATATCGCCGTGTCGCCGGCGACAACGCGCCTGCTGCGGCTTGCCGATTGTTCGCCGCCTTCGTCAGTGGAATGAGAAACAGCGTCGCCGCTGCAACAAAAGGCAGCGAACGCCAACCGCCCAGAAAACCGCGATGCTCGCAATAGGCGATGGCGGCCATCGCCGCCGCGAAGGCGAACGCCCACAAGGCGGGGTGGCGCCCCGCAAGGCCGGTTTCGATTTTCGCAGCCTTCTGGGGCATGTCAAACTTCCTTATCTGATAGACAAGTCAGCTTTACATTACTGCGCCTACAAAGTCAAGTGACGTTGACATAATGACAAGGATGCTCCGTCCACTTGCCTTTGCGTCTCGATCGGCGGCACGCCATCGGGTCGGGGCGCGCGCCTGTTGCCGCCCTTAGAGCGCCCGGCGACCGTTGCGAACAGCGCCCTTGCCGCCCATATCGCATGCTGGCAAAGGGGCGCTCTTTACCCCGCCAGAAAGGCCGATCTTTCCATGTCCCAGATGATCCGCGTCACCCTTCCCGATGGCTCTGCCCGAGAAGTCGCGCGCGGGACTACCCCGGCGCAGATTGCGGCGGATATCGGACCCGGCCTCGCGAAGGCCGCGCTCGCCGCGAAGGTCGACGGCGAGCTGCGCGACATCATGCGCCCGCTGGAGGAAGACACGAACCTCGCGCTGGTGACGAGCCGCGACGAGGCCGACGCGCTCGAACTGGTGCGCCACGACTATGCACATGTGCTGGCGGAGGCGGTACAGAATCTGTTCCCCGGCACGCAGATCACTTTCGGTCCATCGACGAACGACGGCTTCTATTACGACTTCGCGCCGACCGCCGAACATGGCGCGTTCCGCGACGACGAGCTGCCGCTGATCGAGGAGGAGATGCGCCGGATCATCGCCGCCGACCTTCCGCTGACGCGCGAGGTTTGGCAGCGCGACAAGCTGATCGCCAAGTGGCAGGCGGAGGGCGAAACCTTCAAGGCCGAATGGGCGCACGAACTGCCCGAAGGCGAGGAACTCACCGTCTATCGCTCCGGCGACGGCTGGATGGACATGTGCCGCGGCCCGCACCTCGCATCGACGGGCAAGCTCGACCCCGCGGCGTTCAAGCTGACGCGCGTCTCGGGCGCCTATTGGCGCGGCGACCAGAAGAATGCGCAATTGAGCCGCATCTATGGCACCGGCTGGCTCAACAAGAAGCAGCTCGCCGAGCATCTCGTCCGGCTGGAGGAGGCCGCGAAGCGCGACCATCGCAAGATCGGGCGCGAGATGGACCTCTTTCACCTGCAGGAAGAAGCGCACGGCAGCGTTTTCTGGCACCCGAAGGGCTATCGCATCTACCGCGAGCTCGAGGCCTATATGCGGCGCGCGATCGACGGCGCCGGCTATCAGGAGGTCAAGACGCCGCAGGTGATGGACGCGCGCCAGTGGGAGCAGTCGGGTCACTGGGGCAAATATCGCGAGAATATGTTCGTCATCCCCGACGAGGTTCCGAATATCGAGGACGACGGCCCGCTGGTGTCGGACGACGCCGAGTGGATGGCGCTGAAGCCGATGAACTGTCCTGCGCACGTCCTGATCTTCCGCCAGGGGATTAAGTCGTACCGCGACCTGCCACTGCGCATGGCCGAAATGGGCTGCTGCCACCGCAACGAGCCGCACGGCGCGCTCCACGGCATCATGCGCGTCCGCCAATTCACGCAGGACGATGGCCATATCTTCTGCCGCGAGGACCAGATCGTCGAAGAAGTGCGGTCGTTCTGCGAACTGCTCGACCGCGTCTACAAGCAGCTCGGGTTCGAAAAATATGCGGTCAAGCTCGCGCTGCGCCCCGACATGCGCTTCGGCACCGACGAAATGTGGGACAAGGCCGAGCAGGAACTGCGCGAGGCCGTCGAACGCGCCGGCGTGGCGAACGACGATTATGGCTGGGAAGAATTGCCGGGCGAGGGCGCCTTCTATGCGCCCAAGCTCGAATTCCACCTGACCGATGCGATCGGGCGGACGTGGCAGTGCGGGACGATCCAGTCCGACCGCGTGATGCCCGAACGCCTCGACGCCTCGTACATCGGCGAGGATGGCGAGCGCCACCGCCCGGTGATGCTGCACCGCGCGATCCTCGGCACTTACGAACGTTTCATCGGCATCCTGATCGAGCATTTCGCCGGCCGTTTCCCGACCTGGCTCGCGCCGGTGCAGGCGGTGGTCGCGACGATCGTTTCCGACGCCGACGACTATGCGAAGGATGCGGTGGCGCAACTCGAAGCCGCGGGCGTGCGCGTCGAGGCCGATCTGCGCAACGAGAAGATCAACTACAAGGTTCGCGAGCACAGCCTGCAAAAGGTTCCCTATCTGCTCGTCGTCGGCAAGCGCGAGGCCGAAGAAGGCACCGTCGCGATCCGCACGCTCGGCCAGGACGGCCAGCGCATCATGCCGCTCGCCGAGGCGGTCGCGATGCTGAAGGGTGAGGCCACCCCGCCGGACCTCAAGGATTGAGGGCGAAACCGCGGCGGCGATGGCGGCGCTGGGCCGCGCTTCTGGTATTGCTCGGCGTCGCGATCCTCGCGCGCGGCTACTGGAACTCGACCCGTGACCCCGTCGTCCGCTCGGCGGCGGTCGCGGTCGCCGACTGGCCCGAGGGGCAGGCACCGCTGCGGGTGCTGCTCCTTTCGGACACGCATGTCGCCGGGCCCGACATGCCGCCCGCACGGCTCGCGCGGATCGTCGACGGGCTCAATCGGCTGAAGCCCGACCTGGTGCTGATCGCGGGCGATCTCGTCAGCGAAAAGCGCACCGCGACTCACATCTACACGCCCGCCGAAATCGTCGCCCCGCTCGGCCGCTTGAAGGCGCCCCTCGGCGTCGTCGTTGCGCCGGGCAATCACGATCACTGGTTCCGGCCCGATGCGCTGCGCGGCGCGCTCGAGAAGCAGGGGCTTCGCGTCCTCCAGAATGAGGCGGTGAAGCGCGGCCCGCTGATCGTCGGCGGCGTCGATGACGATTATACGGGCCACGACGATATCCCGGAGACGCTCGCCGCGATGGACGCGCTCGGGCCGGGCGTGCCGGTCATCGTGTCGCACAGTCCCGATATCGTTCCCGATATCCATCGCCCCGTTGCGGCGGTGTTCGCGGGGCATACGCATTGCGGGCAGATCCGCCTGCCCGTCATCGGCGCGCTGACCTATGTCTCGCGCTATGGCAATCGTTTCGCGTGCGGCGACATGACCGACAAGGGTCAGCGACTGTTCGTCGGCGCAGGGCTCGGGACGAGCATCTTGCCGCTCCGCTTCAACACCCCGCCCGACGTCTGGCTGGTGACGATCGGGCCGAAGGGCGCGACGCGGTGAACGGAATTCTCCACCTCGTCGGCCTCGCGCCGCTTACCTTCGCGGGTGCGGCGGCGATGACTTTCGGCGCGGCGTTCGTGCGCGGGCTCACCGGTTTCGGCATGGCGATCATCCTCGTCCCCCTGCTCGGCATGCTGATGCCGCCGGGGCAGGCGGTGGTGCTCGGGATCATCCTGCAACTGCTGATCGGCCCCGTCGGCTTTCGCCGCATCGCCAGCGACGCCGACCGCCGCACCGCGTTGCCGATCGCGCTGCTCGCGATGCTGGCGACCCCGCTCGGGATGCTCGCGCTCAAGGCGGTCACGCCCGACGTCGCGCGGCTGCTGATCGCGATCATCGCGATTGGCGCCTTCCTGCTGATCCTCATGCCGCAGCATCCCGACGGGCATCAGCCGGGCCGGGGCGCAATCGGCGCCACCGGCGTCGCGTCGGGCATCCTGACCGGTTTCGCCGCGATGCCGGGACCGCCGGTCGTGCCTTTCTATCTCCGCCAGCGTATCGCGCCCGCGACGGCGCGCGCGTCGATGATGCTCGTCTTCTTCGCGACCGCGATCGCGGGAACCGCCGCATCGCTGTGGCTGGGTCTCGCGACGGGCAAGCTCTTCACCCTGTCGCTGCTGCTGTTCCTGCCGATGGTCCTTGGCGACTATGTCGGTTCGCAACTGTTTGGCCGCGTGCCGGTGCCGGTCTGGCGGACGATTGTCGCGGTCGTCCTCGGCGCCGCCGGCATCTCGGCGCTCGTCCGTCTGCTGAACTAGAGACTCCGCAGCGCCTGCGCGGGCTTCGCCGAAAGCAGGGGCCAGCTTCCCGCAATCCCGATCACGAACGACAGCCCGGCGCCGCCGACCAGCGTCAGCCCGACGATCAGCGGATCGGGCGCGAAGCGGAAGTCGAAGAGCTGCGTCACGACATACCACGCACCCGCGAGGCCGAGGCCGAGCGCCAGCAACGCCAATATGCCCGCCAGCACGGCATATTCCATAGCCTGCGCGCCCAATATCTGCCCGCGCGTCGCACCGAGCAGCTTCAGGATCACGCTGTCGTACACGCGCCGCTCGCGGCTTGCCGCAATCGCGCCGATCAGCACCGCGATGCCCGCGAGGATCGCGATGCTCGCCGCCGCGGCGATCGCCTGGCTCATCTGCGTGAGCAGGGTCGTCACCTGCGACACGACATCGCGCACCTGAATCAGCGACGCCGATGGAAAGGCCCGCGGAATGCTGTGCGCCAGCTCGACCTCGGCCTTCGGCGGGACGGCTACGGTCGCGACCATATTATGCGGTGCCGCGTCGAACGTGCCCGGCGAGAAGACGAGCACATAGTTGAGCCCGAAATTGTCCCACTCGACGGTGCGGAACGATGCGACCTTCGCCTGCACCTCGACCCCCAGCACGTTGACCGACAGCGTGTCGCCGAGTTTGAGCCCGAGCGACGCCGCGACCTCCTGCTCGACGCTGACCAGCGGCGGCCCTTTGTAGTCGGCCGTCCACCATGTGCCGCCGACAAGCTCGCTGCCGTTCGGCAGGACGGGGCTGTACGTCAGCCCGCGGTCGCCGCGCAGCACCCATGCGCCCTCGGGCAGCTCGGCGAGTTCGTCGACGCGCTGGCCCTTATACTCGGTGACGCTGCCGCGCAGCGCCGGGATCATGTTGACCTGCGCATCGGGCGCCGCTTCGACAATCATCGACCGGAATTTCGGCGCCTCCCCCCGCGGAATATCGAGCACGAAGAAGCTCGGCGCGCGTTGCGGCACGGTGCGCGCGATTTCGGCGGTGATGCTGGTCTGGATCGCCGCGAGCGTTACGAACAGCGTCAGGCCCAGCCCCAACGCCACAACCAGCGCACCGGTCGCGGCGCCGGGCCGGTGCAGGTTCGCGACCGCAAGCCGCAGCAACGGCCGCTTCGGCCGCGGCACCCGGCTCGCCGTGCGCCGCACCAGCCAGCCAAGCCCGACGAGGATCAGCAGCAAACCGATCGCCGCGCCGATGAAGGACAGCGCGAACAAGGGCTCGCGTGCGGTCCCGACCGCCAAGGTGATGATCGCCGCCAGCGCCGCGCCGACCGAAACGACCGTTCGCCGGTCGATTCGCGCGCCGCCGTCGACCGTCGCGCGATAGAGCCCCGCCGCGGGCACATGCCGCGTCGCCGCAAGCGGCGGCAGGGCAAAGGCGATCGCGATCAGCAGGCCATAGGCGGCGCTCACGATCAGCGGCAGCGGATAGAGCGCAAAGCCTGGCCGCACCGGCAGCACATCGCCCGCGACCGCGCCGATCAGGCTCGGCATCAACGCGCCGACGACCAGTCCCGCGGTGATCGAAGCCGCGGCGACGGCGAGAATTTGCAGGCCGTAAATGCGCAGCACCACCGCGCTGTCCGCGCCCAGCACCTTCAGCGTCGCCAATCCGGGGCGCTTGCCCGCGAGATAGCTTGCAACACCATTGCCGACGCCGATCCCGGCGATCACCAGCGCCGCAAGCCCGACAAGCGACAAAAACTGCCCCATCCGTTCGATGAAGCGCCGCGTTCCGGGCGCGCCGTTGCTGCTGTCGGTGATGTCCCAGCCCGCATCGGGGAAGCGCGCGCTCAGCGCCTTGCCGGCCGCCGCGGGATTGGCGCTTGCGGGCAGGCGCACCCGATACTTACTCTCGTAGAGGCTCCCCGGCTGGATCAGCTGCGTCGCGGGCAGGTCGCCGAGCCCGATGATCGCCACCGGTCCCAGCGTGAAGCCTTCGCCCAGCCGGTCGGGCTCCTCGGCGATGATGCCGTCGATTTTGAAGCTCTTTTCGCCGAACTTCACCGCGCCGCCGACCTTCAGGCCGAGCCGCGAGGCGAGGTCTTTCCCGATCCAGATCGACCCTGCGGGCGGCGCGCCCTTGCGCGCACCGCTCTCCAGCCGCATCGTGCCATAAAGCGGATAGGCGCCGTCGACGCCCTTCAACTCGGACAGCAGGGCATCGCCGCCGGGCGCGTTCGCCATCGCGCGCAGTCGCACGGTAGCCGAGGGCGCACCGATGCTGCGGAAACCAGCCATTTCCTTGGCGCTCGCCTCGCGTTGGGGCAGGCTGAATTCGATGTCGCCGCCAAGGATCGTCTGCCCGCGCCGTTCGAGTTCGGAGGTGATCCCGCTCGTCAGACTGCCGATCGCGGCGAGCGTCGCAACGCCGAGGAACAGGCACACCGCGAGCAAACGAAGCCCGCGGATGCGCGTCGCCAGATCACGTCGCGCGATCCGCCAGAGGGTCGCGAGCGGTAGCACGCTCAGGCGGTCCGCTCTTCGATACGCCCGTCGTGCATCACGACCACGCGGTCGCAATGTTCGGCAAGGTCGGGGTCGTGGGTGATGATCAACAGCGTAGCGCCCAACGCCGCGCGGCGCGCGAAGATCAGTTCGATGATCGACTGGCCGGTCGCGGTGTCGAGGTTACCCGTCGGTTCGTCGGCAAAGATGATCGCCGGGCTGCTCGCCATTGCACGCGCAATGGCGACGCGCTGTTGCTCGCCGCCCGAAAGCTGCGCCGGATAATGGGTCAGGCGATGGCCGAGCCCGACCGCTTCGAGCTCGGCCTGCGCCTTGCCGAACGGATCGTCGATTCCCGCCAGTTCCAGCGGCACCGCGACATTTTCGAGCGCGGACATCGTCGGGAGCAGGTGGAACGCTTGCAGCACGATGCCGATCCGCCCGCGCCGCGCCCTCGCGAGATCGTCCTCGTCCATCGCACCGAAGTCGAGCCCGGCGACGCGGATCGTTCCGCCGCTCGCGCGTTCGAGCCCCGCCAGCACCGCCATCAGCGAGCTTTTGCCCGATCCCGAGGGCCCTAGCAGCGCAACCGAGTTGCCCGCTTCGACCTCCAGGTCGACCCCGCGCAAAATTTCGACCGGGGCCTTGTCGCTCCCCAAAGTCAGCGTCACATTATGGGCGGCGATCGCCAAGTGAGGCGATGGTCGTTCGGTGTCGGACAAGAAGGAACCCTTTGGAATGAAAACCGCCGGATGGCGCTCCGCCTTGATATATGGTTGCGTTATCGCGCTTTGCCAACCGCTTGCCGCGTGCGGCTCGGCGGATGCGCCGGCGGCATCGACGAACGGCAAGGGCGATACGACGGCGGTCGCGGCGATCCCGGCGAACGCGCCGCTTGTGATCGCGTTCGGCGACAGCCTCTACGCCGGTTACCAGCTGGGCCCGAAGGAGGGCCTCGCGCCGCAGCTCCAGGCGGCGCTCGCCGAGGATGGCGTGGTCGCACGCGTCCAGAATGCTGGGGTCTCGGGCGACACCACAGCGGCGGGACGCCAGCGGCTGACCTATGTGCTCGACAATGCAAAGACGAAGCCTGCGCTCGTTCTGCTCGGGCTCGGCGGCAATGACATGCTGCGGGGGATCGACGCGGCGCAAACGCGGGCTAACCTCGACGCGATGCTTGCCGAACTTAAAAAGCAGAATATCCCGGTGGTGCTGACCGGCATGGTTGCCGCGCCAAACCTCGGGCCGGAATATGCAAAGAAATTCAATCCGATCTATCCGGAACTTGCGGCGAAATATGATGCGAGCCTCTATCCCTTCATCCTCGACAATGTCGTGGGCAAGCCCGATCTGATGCTTGGCGACCATATTCATCCCAACGCGAAGGGGGTGAAGATCGTGGTCGAGGGGCTTGCGCCGCTGGTCGAGGACGCGCTGCCCGACGAAAAATAGCAAATCCTCCCTGCGGCGAAGCCGTGGGGAGGGGGACCGCCGAAGGCGGTGGAGGGGCCGCAATATCGAGCCACGTGCCCCTCCGTCAGCGCTTCGCGCTGCCACCTCCCCATCGCTGCGCGACAGGGAGGATCAGCCTAGTAGCTTCTCCGCCCGCGCGCGCCAGCTCGTCGCGAGCGCATCCATCGCGGCCAGCGCCCGCAACGCCTCCGGCTCGCGCTTGCCCGCACCGCCGACCAACAGGTGAAAGACCCGCTCGACGCTCCACTCGGGCAGCGGCCGCTCGACCAGCGCCAGCGCGTCGCCCGCTGCAACGCGACCTTCCTCGATCACGCGATAATACCAGCCGCTGCGCCGCGTCGTGACGACCGTCGCCGGAACCGTCGCGATCCCGAAACGGTGCCCCAGTTTCCAGCACGGCTGGCGTCCCTGGCTGATCTCGACGAGCGCGCTGCCCAGCCGGTAGCGGTCGCCGATGCAGGCTTCGCTCTCGATCAGCCCCTCGGTCGAGATATTCTCGCCGAACGCGCCGGGCGCGCCGAGCAGCGCATGATCGCCCAGTTCCCCCGCCCACCAGTCATAATGATCGCGCGGATAATGGTGGATCGCCTTGTCGACGCCGCCATGCACCGTCAGATCGGCCTGTTCGTCGCCGTCGATACCGAGCAGGCCGACGCGTAGCGCGCCATCCACCGGCGTCTTGGCTATTGCGCTTGCCTCGTCGCCGCGAAACGCCCGCGCCTTACCCGTCAGGACCGCGTCGATCGCATAGCTCATGCCGCGGCTCCCCGCGGCCCGAACAGGATGATCGCCGCTCCGCCCAGGCAGATCGATGCCCCGATCACATCCCACCGGTCGGGCCGGGCGCCCTCGACCGCCCACAGCCACAGCAGCGCCGCGACGATATAGACCCCGCCGTAGGCGGCGTAAGTGCGCCCGGCATGGTCGGCGTCGACCAGCGTGAGCAGGTAGGCGAACAGCGCCAGCGACGCCATTCCGGGCGCCAGCCACCAGATGGACTTGTCCAGCCGCAGCCACGCCCAGAAGGCGAAACATCCGGCAATCTCGGCCAGCGCGGCGGCGATATAGGCGAAGGCGGTCATCGGCTCACCGTGGCGCGGGGGGCGCGGAAAGGGAAGGGGGTTTGCAAGGGGCAGGCGAAGGACGGTTTCGGGGTGGGAAGCTGATGTATCAACTGCGTCGCCCCCGCGCAGGCGGGGGCCGCCATCGGCCTTTTCCTGCGCCGCAGCGTAAACCGACAGCGGCCCCCGCCTGCGCGGGGGCGACGGCTTATTTCGGTCGCTTTCAAACCTTCGTAATCCCGGAAGTGATCCGAGCCACTCGTCTCGTTCGAGGGCGACGATGAAAGACATCTCCCCCCCTCCCGCCGGCGGGAGGGGCAGCGAGGCTTGCGAGCTTGCTGGCTAGCCGCAGCGGGGTGGGCAGGACGCACCGTCGCTGGCCCACCTCCCACCCCTCCCGCCTGCAGGAGGGGAGAAGAACGGCAACGTCCGATCGCTATCCGCACCAGCAAAAGAAAAGGGGCGACCCGCAGGCCGCCCCTTCCTTGCGATATCGCTGTTCCGAAGGATCAGAACGCGAGGCCGAGGCCCACCGCAACGCTGTCGAAGTCGCCGAAGTTGCCGATGAACTGGTGGCGATATTCGGCCTTGGCGTACAGGTTCTGGCCCAGCTTGTGCTGGTAGCCCGCGCCGACATACGGGTCGTCGATGTCGCTGAAGGTGTAACCGCCGGTGACATAAGCCTTGCCAGCGGTGCCGACCTTCGCGCCGAGACGGCCGCCGGCCGAGAACTGCACGTCGAAGCCGTCCTTCAGGACCTTGTCGCCCGCGACTTCGGCACCGAGGAAAGCCTTGTCGCCAAGGTCGATGTCGTAGCCGGCGGCGGCACCGATGGTGGCGTCGTCGAGGCCGTTGCCGCTGATGTACCCGCCGCGTACTTCGACGCGGGCTTCGCCGCCGTCGGCAGCGAGAGCGGGGGTGGCAACGACGGCCGAGAGGAGAGCGGCAGCAACTGCGAACTTCTTCATTTTCTTTTCCTTTACGCTAATCAGGACCACGCCCTTTGGGTCGCGGCCCGGGCCCTAGATGGCCCTCGCGCCTGTCGCTGCAATGAACGTATCGTTCAGATTATGACAATTTTCTTACCTGTGTTGATTTTGCAACACACGTTCGTATGATTGCCCAAGCCTTGACTCGCCGTGCCAAGTGGCAGTTAATCCGTACCGGAGCGGGTCAGTCCCGCAGGGGAAGGCGATGGCGGAAAGGGATCTGCTTTACATCCTTGTCGATGATCGTCGCGGCCTCGATGAAGAGGGGCGCGATCGTCTTGCGCGCTCGCTGATCGCCGAACTCAACGAGCATGAGCCCGGCGCTGCGAGTCTCGGCACGGCCGAAGCGCCGCCGGGGTCGAAGGCCGGCGAGTGGGCGATGACCGCCGAGGTTGCGATCAGCCTCGGCGCGCTCGCGTCGTCCTGGGCGGTCCCGGCGATCGAACGCTGGCTCGACCGGCAGGACGCCGAAACCACGCTGACGCTGAAGGGCAAGAATGCCGAGGGCAAATATTTCGAGGTCAGCGTCGCCGGCGAAGCGCCGGCGGACGTGCTCGAAAAGCTCAACAACTTCATGCCGCGAGCGAAATAGGCGCGCCCCGTGAAGCGCGCGCTGATCCTTGCGACCGGCACCTATGCCGACAGCCGGATCACCCCGCTGAAATCGCCCGTTCCCGACGCCGAACGGCTGCGCCTGCTGCTGATCCGCGACGATGTCGGACCTTATGAGGTCACGATGTTGTCCGATGCCGGGCTGATGGCGCAGCGCGTCGCGATCGAGCGCTATTTCCAGTCGGCGGGCCCCGACGACACGCTGCTGCTCTTCGTCTCGGGGCATGGCGACAAGGACGCCGACGGCGACCTCTATTTCCTCGCACAGGATACCGATCGCGACCTGCTTTCCTCGACCGCGATCGGCGCGCATTTCGTGTCGAAGCAGGCGGCGCGCAGCCGCGCGAAGCAGAAGGTGCTGCTGATCGACACCTGCTACAGCGGCGCCTTTGCCAAGGGGCATGTCTTCAAATCGGGATCGGCGGCGATCACCGCCGAGGATTTCGGCGAGAATGGCGGACGCGGCACCGCGATCATCACTGCGGCGTCGAGCACCCAGCTCGCGAGCGAGGCCGCGGCCGAGGGGCGGATGCAGTCGCGCTTCACGCGCCATCTGATCGAGGGGATCGAGACGGGGGCGGCCGACGTCAACGGCACCGGCAACATCACGCTCGACGAACTGTTCGACTATGTCCGCGCCGCGCTCCGCCGCGAAGGGCCGGGGCAGGAGCCCAAGCGCCTCAACGCGATCGACGGCGACATGGTCATCGCGCGCAACCCGGTCCCGCGGGCAGTCCCGCTTGCGCCCGCGATGCTCAAGCGCGTCGCCAGCCGCAACTGGGAGACGCGCGCCGCGGCCTGCATCCCGCTCGCCGAGATCGTGCGAAACGGTGACCGGCAGCGCGGTCCGGCGCTCGCGGCGCTCCAGTCGCTTGGCGAGGACCCCGATGATCGCGTCAAACGCCGCGCGCAGGTCGAACTGACGGCGCTCGCCGAGCAGGACAGGAAAAAAATGTCCCTCTTCGGCGACCTGCCGAAGCCCGATCCGACCCCCAAGCCCGACCCCATCCCGGATCCGAAGCCCGATCCCGGCCCGACCTTCGACACCGCGACAAAGATTTTCATCGGCGTGTTCGCGGCGATGGTGATCGCGCTGCTCGTCATGATCCTGCGCCCCGACAAGGACGGCGAGGGGACCGATGGCACCGACATCACCGGCACGAGTACCAGCAGCACCAGTTCGTCTTCCGGCGGCACGGACACCGCGACGCCGCCTCCGGTCTTCGGCACGGGCGGAGAGGAATTCGCCAACTATATTGCCGCCAGCACGACCTATCCCATGCTGGTCGCCGCCTGTAACAAGGATTTCACATACGCGGCGGCCGCGTCCTGCTTCGAACTCGGCAAGGCTTTCGAGAATGGCGAGGGCGAGACGCAGGACTTCGCGATCGCGACGAGCCTTTACGAAAAGGCTTGCTATCGCGGCCATGCCGAGGCCTGCGCCTACGCCAGTTTCCGCATCAGGCCGGACAAGCCCGACCGCTCCTACCTGCTTGCCGACGCGGCGTGCAAACAGGACAATGCGCGCGGCTGCGGCTATCTCGGCTATAATTACGAAAATAGCGTCGGCGCGACGACCAATCTCTATTCGGCGCGCGACTATTACAATCTCGGCTGCGCCAAGGGCTATTCGACCGCTTGCGGCGAACGCGACCGCCTCAACACCGCGATGGGCGTGACGACGCCTTAGCCGAGCGCCGCCTGCTTTTCCTCGGCGATGCGGTCGAGCTCGGCGCGGGTCGGCTTGGTCGCGGCGCTCTTCAGCTGTCCGCACGCCGCCATGATGTCGCGCCCGCGCGGGGTGCGGATCGGTGCCGAGATGCCCGCCTCGAAGATGAGGTTGCTGAATTTGCGCACCCGCTCGGGGGTCGAACATTCGTAGGGCGCGCCGGGCCAGGGGTTGAAGGGGATCAGGTTCACCTTCGCCGGCAGCTTGTACTGCTTGATCAGCCGGACGAGCTCGCGCGCATCCTCGTCGCTGTCATTCTTGTCCTTCAGCATCACATATTCGAAGGTGATGCGCCGCGCATTGTTCGCGCCCGGATAGTCGGCGCAGGCCTGCAGCAATTCCTCGATGCCATATTTGCGGTTGAGCGGCACGATCTCGTCACGGATTTCCTTGTTCACCGCGTGCAGCGAGACCGCCAGATTGACCCCGATCTCTTCGCCCGCGCGCGCCATCATCGGCACGACGCCGCTCGTCGACAAGGTGATGCGCCGCTTCGACAGCGCGAGGCCGTCGCCGTCCATCACGATCTTCAGCGCGCCCTTGACCTCGTCGAAATTATAGAGCGGTTCGCCCATGCCCATCATCACGATGTTGGTGAGCATCCGCCCGTCGGACGTGTAATGGCCGGCGTCGTCATCCTCGTCGTCGGTATCGGGCGCCGACGCCATCGTCCCCTTCGGCCATTCGCCGAGCGCGTCGCGCGCGAGCAGCACCTGCCCCACGATCTCGCCCGCGGCGAGGTTACGGACGAGGCGCATCGTCCCCGTGTGGCAGAAGCGGCAGTTGAGCGTACAGCCGACCTGGCTCGACACACAGAGCGTTCCCCGATCGGCATCGGGGATGAAGACCATTTCATATTCCTGCCCGTCGGCGGCGGCGAGCAGCCATTTGCGCGTCCCGTCGTTCGACACCTGCGCCTCGCGCACGGTGGGCCGGCCGATGATATAACGGTCGGTCAGCCAGGGGCGCATCGATTTCGCGATGTCGGTCATCGCCTCGAAATCGGTGACGCCGCGGTGATAGATCCAGTGCCAGATCTGCTTGGCGCGCAGCTTCGCGGCCTTCGCGTCCAATCCGGCCTCGACCAATTCGGCGCGGATCGCGTCGCGGGTCAGCCCGACAAGGTCGATACGGTTGCCGCCGCGCAAGGGAACGGTGCCCGTCGTGACGGGGTCGATATGGCCGGGAATCTGCATGATGCGCGGCCATATAGTGGGGAAGGCCCAAAAGCGCAATTGTGCGCGATTCATCCCCTCCCGCAAGCGGGAGGGGCAGCGAGGCTTGCGAGCTTGCTCGCTAGTCGCAGCGGGGTGGGCCGTCAGACGTTGCTGCCCACCCCCGACCCCTCCCGCAAGCGGGAGGGGAGTCACATTACAGCGACTTCAGCATCGCCAGCACCTGCGGCACACTGCCATTGGCCTCGGCATTGCGCAGCGGCAAAACATTCTGCACCAGAATTTCTTCCGGCGTCGGCTCCTGCGCAAACAGCGCCATCACCTCGTCGGCAAAGGCGTCCAGCGGCATATAGCCTTCGCGCGTCGACTGGCCGGGGGTCAGGTCGGTGCGCACTGCGGGCGGCGCCAGCTCGATCAGTTCAACCTTGCCCTCGAGCTGAACGCGCAGCGCCTGGGTATAGCTGTGCAGCGCCGCCTTGGTCGCCGAATAGGTCGGCGCCTTGGGGAAGGGGACGAAGGCGAGACCCGAGGTGACGTTGACGATCGCACTGTCCGCCTGCGCCGCCAGATGGCCGACGAGCGCATCGATCAACCGGATCGGGCCGAGCAGGTTGGTGACGACGGTATCCTCGGCGGCCGAAAGGTCGCGCGCCGCGGTCGCATCCTCATAGCCCATGATGCCGGCATTGTTGACGAGGACGTTGAGTGCCGGGAATTTCGCCACGATGTCGGCCGCGAAGGCCAGAATCGCACTGGGGTCGGTGACGTCGAGCTGCGCCGCGTGCATGTTCGCGCGTCCCGCGACGGCGCTTTCGAGCTTCGCTGCGTTGCGCCCGGTTATGATTATGGTGTTGCCCGCATCGTGCCAGCGCTGCGCGAGCGCGAGCCCGATGCCCGAGCCGCCGCCGCTGACGAGAATGGTGTTTCCGCTGGTTTTCATGGTTTCTCTCCTGAGGGGGTGGTGAGAAGGCCTAGATATCTCTACACTCTCCAAAAGGAAGAAGGCACCCGAAAGTACCATAGTTACCGAAAAGAGAGATTTGGATTTTCTGCCATGCCCACCCAGGAAAAAATCGTCCACGATCCGAACGCGCCGGTCGATCCGCGCGTCGAAATGCTCGTCAACGAACTGATCGGCCGAGTCGCCGACAAATGGACCCTGCTCGTTCTCGAGGAGCTGGAGGACAATGGGGTGCTGCGCTTCACCGAACTGGCGCGAATGGTTCCCGGGATCAGCCAGAAGATGCTGACGCAGACGCTCCGCGCAATGGAACGCGACGGTCTGGTCGAACGGACCGTTCATCCGGTAATCCCGCCGAAGGTCGAATATCGCCTGACCGATCTCGGACACAGTCTTGGCGAGGCCTTTTGCGGCGTCTGGCACTGGGCGGGTGATAATCTCGACCGCGTCGAGGCGGCGCGCAAGGCGTTCGACGGCCGCGGCTGACGAACGAAAATCGGGGCCGCGATCCGGATGGGATCGCCGCCCCGAAAGGTGTCGGCGGAGTGCCTGCCGATAGGGTCTGAATTCAGTTGCGGATCGAAGCGACGCGCAGCGGTTCGCCCTGCGAAGCGCCGGCGATCGCGAGGTCGGCCTTGGCCGAGGCGACCTGCATCGTGTCGCGGCGGCACTGGCGGATGTCGTTCTTGCCGACCACGTCGGCGTCCGACGCCGTGCCGCACACCGCGACCACGGCGCGCCACACACGGTGCTGCAGCGTCTTCGCGCCGGCAGCGGTGTTGAGGTCGAGGTCGCTGTGCTGGACGACCACGGTCTGGGTTACGGGTTCGGCGAAAGCGGGCTGGACCAGCGAGGTTGCGGCCAACGCGGCGAGGATCAGAGTCTTTGTCATCTTCTATCTCCATCGGCCGGCTGAAGGAGGGGAGGAAGCCGGTGGAGAACCAGATAATCCATCGCCGCGCGCAATTGGAGCAACGATGTTGCGCGACCATTCTGCATAATTGCAGAATGAGGAGCGGGCGATTATGTCGCAAAAGGCATCATGTACGATTGGAATGACCTTAAGGCCTTTCTGGCCGTGGCGGAGACCGGCAGCACCTTGTCCGCCGCGCAGGCGCTGCGCGTCAGCCAGACCACCGTCGCGCGTCGCATCGCGGCGCTGGAGGAAGCGACCGGCCTCAACCTCTTCGAACGGCGGCAGGCGGGCTATGCGCTGACACCGGTGGGCGAGGCGATGCTCGCCCGCGCCGCCGATGTGCGCGACGCCGCCGAACGCTTCGGCGAGGCCGCGGGCGCCAGTTCGCGCGATGCGGGCGGTACGGTCAGCCTGACGGTGATGGAAATCTTTGCGGTCACGATCTTACCGCCGATCCTGCGCGACCTCCGCGCGGCGCACCCCGAAATCCATCTGCATCTCGACACCTCGGACGAGCCGCGCGACCTGGCATCGGGCGCCGCCGACATCGCGATCCGCAGCAGCAAACAGCCGACAGGCGCCGGCCTTGTCGGGCGCCGCATCGCCGACAATCCGTGGACCGTCTATTCCAGCCGCGACTATGCCGACCTCCACGGCATCCCGCACAGCCGCGAACAACTTGCGGCGCATCCCTTCATCGGCGGCGGCGGCTATGTCTGGGAGCCCTATCAGGCCTGGCTCAAGCAATACCGGCTCGAGGAGTCGGTCGTGATGCAATATGACAGCGCATCGGGCTTGCTCGCAGGGGTGCGCTCGGGGATGGGGCTGACCATCCTGCCCGCCTTCCTCGCCGACCGCGAACCCGACCTTATCCGCTGCATCCCGCCCAAGCGCGAGGACACCACCGGCCTGTGGCTGCTGACGCACGAGCGCTTGCGCCACGTGCCGCGCGTGCGGCTGGTGCTGGACTTCCTCGCGGCGGAGCTGACGAAGCTGGGGCGAACCTAGGCTTCCAGCGCCCGTTCCACCGCCGCCTCGACATGGAGCGCGAGCGTATCGAACAGCGGCACGGCGCTGTCCTCCGGTCCGACCAGCAGCATGATTTCGGTGCAGCCGAGGATGATCGCCTCGGCGCCGCGGTCGACGAGCGCGGCGATGACTTGCCGATACTCGCCGCGCGATTCCTCGCGGATCACGCCCTGCACAAGTTCGTCGTAGATGATCCGGTGGACCGCCGCGCGGCCGGCTTCGTCGGGGATGATCACGTCGAGCCCGGCCTTCGCCATCCGCCCCCTGTAGAAATCCTGTTCCATCGTGAAGGCGGTGCCGAGCAGGCCGACGTGGCTGAGCCCCGCTGTCTTGATTGCGGTCGTGACCGGGTCGGCGATGTGGATCAGCGGCAGGGCCGATGCGGCCTCGATCGCGCCCGCGCAGCGGTGCATCGTGTTCGAACAGATCAGCAGCAGATCGGCGCCGCTGCGCTGCAGAGCAGCGGCGGCTTCGACCATCGCGCGGTCGAGCGCCGGCCAGTCGCCTTCCGCTTGCAGGGCGGCAATCGGTGCGAAGTCGAGCGAGTGCAGGACGATGTTCGCGGCGTGCAGCCCGCCGAGGCGGTCGCGGACCGCCCGATTGAGCAGGCGATAATATTCGGCCGAGCTTTCCCAGCTCAGACCGCCGATCAGGCCGATGGTTTTCATGGCGCAAATCCTGCAGAGAAATCGCTGTCCTACATTATCGGACGGGCATAGCGTTTCGACCGATGCGACGCCATGCAACATTCCCGATCCCGTTCGCGTGCGAAACCGCGCGCCGCATGCGATTCCGAGTAAGGTTGCGCAGTTTTCCGGGGTTTTCCGGAAAGCCGATCCCGGGCGAAGGCCGGGCCCCATACTCCCGCATCTTGCCCTTGCGTCTCGGCGCCCGGATTTTGCCGGGGATCGCTATGGCGGCATTCGAAAGAGGTGAATCGCGAGTGAAGTTGCGCAGAAATCCGCCATTTTCCGAAATGCCGTCACCGGATGCTGGCGCACCCCAGCGCCGCGGCATCGATCGCCGTCGCGGCGCCGCGCAGCCGATAGGTGTCGGCGATCGCGCGGCCGGTGGCGGTGCTGCTCGCGACGCTCATGCTCGGCGCCGATCGCATCGCCGCGATGATCGCCGCGTCCATGCGTGCGTCGCTCGCCCAGCCGTGTGGGCCGTTGCCGGTCAGGATGAAGCGGCGGCTTCCGACGCTCAGGCGCAGTTCGCGTCCCGGCGCGCGCTCTTTCGACAGGCGAACATAGAATTGCCCCCTGATGCGCGACTTCGGCCAATATCCGACGCTGGCATAGGGTTTGATCTCGGGGCGTCCGATCGTCGCCGATGGCGCCGCGATCGCGTAGCAGCGCGGGATTGCGGACTCGCGAAACGCGCCCCAGCCCTCGAAAATTCCCAAAGCGGTACGCGGCGCGGCAAGGGCCATCGCCGGAACCGCCGACGCGATCAGGAAAAGGAAGGCTGTCCGCCGCATTGCGCCCCGTTTGCCCGAATGGAAATGCTTTGCAAGCATGGCTTGCGCGGCGCGACGCGTTCGTTAAGGAAGGTGGACATTTTCGGGGGACGGGATTCGGGGCGAATGGCCCGCTCCGCCGGACTCTCTCAGGGACTTTCCCCTTATCGTTACAGGGATGGCGAATTGGAATGAAAGCGACGATCGAACGCGCAGTGCTTCTGAAAAGCCTCGGCCACGTCCAGTCCGTGGTCGAACGGCGGAACACGATTCCGATCCTCTCCAACGTGCTGATCGAGGCCGACAGCACCGGCCAATTGAAACTGATGGCGACCGATCTCGACCTGCAGGTTGTCGAAACCATCGCGGCGAAGGTCGAAACGCCGGGCACGACCACCGTGTCGGCGCACACGCTCTTCGAAATCGCGCGCAAGCTGCCCGAGGGCGCCGAGGTCAGCCTCGCCGCAGCCGAAGGCAAGATGCAGGTCAAGGCCGGCCGCTCGAACTTCAACCTGCCGACCTTGCCGCGCGACGACTTCCCGGTGATCGCCGAGGGTGATCTGCCGACCAGCTTCGAATTGCCCGTCGCCGAGCTCATCCAGATCATCGACAAGACGCGCTTCGCGATCTCGACCGAGGAAACGCGCTATTACCTCAACGGCATCTTCTTCCACGTCGCCGAGGATGCGACGGGACCGGTGCTGAAGGCCGCGGCGACCGACGGCCACCGCCTCGCGCGCTACACGGTGACGCGCCCTGACGGCGCTGCGGCGATGCCCGACGTCATCGTGCCGCGAAAATGCGTCGGCGAAATTCGCAAACTGCTCGACGAGGCCGAGGGCAATGTCGAGATCAGCCTGTCGGCGTCGAAGATCCGTTTCCAGCTCGGCAATGCCGTCCTCACCTCGAAGCTGATCGACGGGACGTTCCCCGACTACAGCCGCGTCATCCCGACCGCGAACGACAAGCTTTTGAAGGTCGATCCGAAGAGCCTGTTCCAGGGCGTCGACCGCGTCTCGACGATCGCCAGCGAAAAGACCCGCGCGGTCAAGGTCGGGCTCGACAAGGATCGCATCACGCTCAGCGTGACCAGCCCCGAGAACGGCACCGCGGCCGAAGAACTCGCTGCCGGTTATGACAGCGATCCGATGGAGATCGGCTTCAACGCCCGCTACCTCAGCGACATCCTGGGGCAGGTCGACGGCGACAGCGTCGAACTCCACCTCGCCGACGCCAATGCGCCGACGCTGATCCGCGAAAGCGAGAAGAGCCCGGCCCTCTACGTGCTGATGCCGATGCGGGTCTGACGCCCGCCGCTAAACCGATACGAGAAGAGGCCCCGCGATCGCGGGGCCTTTTTTATCCAGCCTTCGATACCCGCCAGATCGTATTGCCGGTATCGTCGGCGACGAGGGCGCTGCCGTCCTTCGCGACCTTGACGTCGGCCGGTCGGCCGCGCGTCGTCTTGCCATCCTTGGCAAGGAACTGGTCGAGGAAGGTTACGGGCAGGGCGTCCACCGGCTTGCCATTGGCACCGAACTTGACGAACACGACGTCGTATCCGGCGACGGGCTCGCGGTTCCACGACCCGTGCAGCGCGATCAGCGCGCCATTCGCCCAGCGCTCACCAAGGTCGAGCTTGTCGGTGAAGGTGAAGCCGAGCGGCGCGACATGCGCGCCGAGCCCATATTCGGGACGCTTCACATATTGGCGGCGATCCTCGGCCTCCGGCGGCACCCGCGGATCGATGAACCCGCCCCAATAATACCAGGGCCAGCCATAGAAATCGCCCTCGGTCACGTCGGTCAGATAGTCCGGGACAAGGTCGCTGCCCAGCATGTCGCGCTCGTTGACCACCGTCCACAGCCGCTCGCTGCCGGGGTAGAAGGCCAGGCCGACCGGGTTGCGGATGCCCGCCGCGAAGGTCCGCATGTATTTATTCTCGGGCCGCACCTCGAGCACGCTCGCCCGTCGCACCTCGTTGCCCATGCCCTTCTCGCCGATGTTCGAATCGGCGCCGACGCCGACGTAAAGCCAACCGTTGGGCGCGGCGACGAGGCTCTTGGTCCAGTGGCGGTTTGTGCCCTTTGCGGGCAGGTCGACAAGCTTCGCCGGCTTGCCGCTCATTTTCGTCTCGCCCTCGACATAAGGGAAAGCGAGGATCGCGTCGGTGTTGGCGACGTAGAGTGTCTTGCCGACCAGCGCCATGCCATAGGGCGAATTGAGGCCGGTGATGTAGGCGGCCTTGACCTCGGCCTTGCCGTCGCCGTCGGCGTCGCGGAGCAGGGTGATGCGGTTCGCCGACGCGCCGCCCGCGCCCGCCTTGCTCATCATCGACTTCATGATCTTGCCCTCGATCCCGCCGTCCTTGCGCGGCGGGCTCTCGGCTTCGGCGACGAGGACGTCACCGTTCGGGAGCACGAGCATCGAGCGCGGATGGTCGAGTCCCTCCGCAAAGCGCTCGACCTTCAGGCCTTGCGCCGCGCGCGGCGCCTGACCCGCGGGCCAGCTCGTCGCCTCGGGCACGTTCATCGTCGGGATGGTCTGCGCATTCTGCGACGCCATCACGGGTACGCGGCCGCTGAGCTCGGCGGTCGAGAAGCGGGCCACGTCGGGGCGTGAAAGCACGTATAATATGATCCCGCCGACGACGATCAGGACGGCGAGGGCAATGGCGGCATATTTCAGGATTTTGCGCATGGGATCAGTCTTACACGGCGACGGGACGACGGCAAAGGGGCGATTGGCACCACCCGATGGTTAACCCGAGCGTCGCCTGGATTAACCTTACCCCGACGTTCATTACGGTTGAGAACGGCGCGGTGACACGGTCGGTCTAGAGCCGAGACCGGAACACAGGGCCGGGAACGACATGCATCTGCCATCACCCTATCTCGCCGATCGCGGCGCCGTCGAGGATGCGAACGCGATGATCCGCGAGCATGGAGAGGAAGCCGGTTTCGCTGCCGCCGCGCGCGCCGAGCAATATCGCGTGCTTGGCAATCACGTCCATTTTGCGCGCTGGCGCCAGATCGAACGGCTGATCACCTATCTGTCGATCGACATCGCGCTCGACACGGTTCACTGAGCCCTAGAGCCGCAAGCCCGCCGTTTCCGGCAGCCCTGCCATGATATTGAGGTTCTGGACACAGGCGCCGCTCGCGCCCTTGCCCAGATTGTCGAGCCGCGCGACGAGGCGGATCTGCGTGCCGTCGGGGCTGGCGTAGAGCATCAGTTCCATCCGGTCGGTCGCTTCGTCGCTTTTCCTCAACAGTAGTTCGCTTTCGTCGCGCGCGCGGCGGACGCTGACAAGCGGCGACCCTTCGAAATGAGCAGCGAGCGCTTCGAAGGCGGCGTCGGCGGTCGCAGCGCCGAAGTTCAGCGGAACCTCGACCAGCATACCGCGATAGACTGGCACCACCGCGGGCGCGAACAGCGGCGGATGTACCAGCCCGGCGCCTTTCGTCATTTCGGGTACATGCTTGTGGGCAAGGTTCAGGCCATAGCTGCGAAAGCCGATGTCCTCGTCCGCCTCGAACCTTGCGATCAGCTCCTTGCCGCCGCCCGAATAACCCGACACCGCGTTGACGCTGAGCTGAGCGTCGCGGGCAACAATCCCCGCGGCAACCAGCGGCGCAACGAGCGCGAGAAAACCTGTCGGATAGCATCCTGGGTTGCTGACACGCTTCGAACCCGCGATCGCGTCACGCTGCGCGGCGCTGAGTTCGGGAAAACCATAGGCCCAGCCGGGCGCAACGCGGTGCGCGGTCGATGCGTCGATGATCCGCACATCGGGATTGGTGACCATCGCCACCGCTTCGATCGCGGCAGCGTCCGGCAGGCAGAGGACGACGAAGTCGGCGCCGTTAAGCGCCTCGGCACGGCGCGCGGCATCCTTGCGCTCGGCGTCGGGCAGCGCGATGAGCGCGAATTCGCTCCGACCGGCGAGCCGCTCGGCGATTTCCAGGCCCGTCGTTCCCGCCGCGCCGTCGATGAAGACCGTCTGGGTCATGGCTTTATCGCAGTCTTTTGTGGCCGATGACCGGCACGTCATTACCTTTCGCAGCCGACCGCTTCGCAACCTCTGCAAGCGATTCGACGCGCACTTCCATCCACTGGCGGCTCGCGTGGATGATGTTCTGACTATCGGCCATGATCCCGACGTGGCCGGGAAAGAAGACGAGATCGCCGCGCGCGAGATCGGCTTGGTCGACATCCTTGTCGACGCCGAGCGCGGCAAGCTGCAGATCGCTGTCGCGCGGCAATTGCACACCGGCCGACGCCCAGGCGAGTTGCACCAGCCCCGAACAATCGATGCCCTTCGCGGTGCGGCCGCCCCACAGATAGGGCGTGCCGACCATCGATTCCGCAACCGCGGCGGGATCGTCATGCTCGCTGCCGACCTCGACCAGCGCGGCGATCGGCAAATAACCATGGGCGGTATTCAGCCACTCGCCCTCGGTCTCGCCCATCACGAGCGCCCCGCGCGGCAGGACGGCAGGGCCGCCGGTGGCGGCGTCGGGCGCCGAGTGCAGCATAGCCTCGATCATGTCGACGCGGTGGGTCGGTGCGATCGGCGCACCGAGCGCTTCGGCCGCCAAATAGCCGACATAATGATCGGCGAGGCTATAGCCCCAAGCCCAGCCGCCCGTGAGATCGAGCAGCGCGAAACCCTCGCCGAACAGCAACTCGCTCGTTTGGTCGGCGTCGAGCGACGGCGACCCGCGCATCACCGCGGCCGGCAGCACGCCGCTCACCATCATTGGCGCGGCGTAATGCGGCGCAAAATGAATGCCCGCGACCGCGATGTCGGCCAGGTCGGGACGGATTGCGACGATGCGCGGATCGAACGCGTGCGATGTGCCCGTTAGGCCGAAATGATCGCGGCCTTTTCCGGCCAGGCCGGGGCGTCCCATGCGCACGCGGTTTGCCGCTGAATGTTCGCCGCTGTTCGCTGTCACGTCTTGTCCTGTAACTCGTCTTTATCCGCGCTTTGCGGAAAGTCGCGGCGCATTAGACCAGCGGCCCCGGCTTTATCAAGGACGATCGCCCTTCTTGCGGCGGTCATAGCGGGCTTGAAGCATCGCCCATGCGGAGCGCAGGCCGAGTGCGGCGCCGCCCTTCGGTCGGCCGGGTTTCGCCGAGGGGCGCCAGGCGAAGGTGTCGAAATGCGCCCAGGGTGTGCCGTCGGGGACGAAGCGCTTCAGGAATAGGGCGGCGGTGATCGATCCCGCGAAGGGCGAGCTTCCGGCATTGCCGATATCGGCGATATCGGTTTCGAGAAGGTCGGCATAACCATCCCACAACGGCATCCGCCACAGCGGATCGTCGCGGTCGGTCCCGCCCTTGAGCAGGTCTTCGGCGAGGCTGTCGTCGTTGGCGTAAAGCGCCGGAAGGTCGGGGCCCAGCGCTGTCCGTGCGGCACCTGTGAGAGTAGCGAAATCGACGATCAGTTCAGGCTGGTCTTCGCCCGCCCTGGCAAGCGCGTCGCCCAGCACCAGTCGCCCTTCGGCGTCGGTATTGCCGATCTCGACCGTCAGCCCCTTGCGGCTCTTGAGCACGTCGCCGGGTCGGAAGGCATCGGCCGAAATCGCATTCTCGGCCGCCGCTACGAGGCAGTGCAGGCGGACCGGCAGCCCGCTTGCCATTACCAGTTCGGCAAGCGCGAGCACATGCGCGGCGCCGCCCATATCCTTCTTCATCAGCCGCATCCCCGCTGCGGGCTTGATGTCGAGCCCGCCGCTGTCGAAGCTGATCCCCTTGCCGACGAGCGCGACGCGCGGATGATCGTCCTTGCCCCATTCGATCTCGATCAGTCGCGGTGCATGATGCTTCGCCGCCGCGCGCCCGACCGCGTAGATCATCGGATAGCCCTGTTCGAGCGCTTCGCCCTTGGTCACGGTCAGCTTGGCGCCGTGCGCCTTGGCGATGCGTTCGGCCGCCTTTTCGATCGCAGCGGGCCCCATGTCGGCGGCGGGTGTGTTGACGAGGTCGCGGACGAGCGCGGTCGCGCGCATCTCTGCAACCGCCGGCGCGATCGCAGCGACATCGGTGGTCAGCAGCACGCGCGGGCCTTTCGTCGGCGGGTTCGATTTATACGCGTCGAACCGATATTGTGCGCTCAGCCATCCGAACAGCGCCTTGCCCGGCTGATGGCCCTCAACCCGATAGCGTCCCTCGGGCAGGATCTGGGCGAGCTTGGCAAGACACCACGCCGATAACTCGTTGACTTTCGCGACCGTCGTGACGACTGCCCAACGCTCGGGATCGTCGCCGGGCAGGATCGCGTGGACGAAGGCGTCCGGCTTGAAACCGACCGCGGCCAGATGCGCGCGCTCGCGGGCATTGCGCCCCTTCAGCCATTCATCATAGCCCTTCTTGTCGACGAGATGGATCGGGCGGGCATCCTGTCCCTTGTCGGGCTGGATCAGGTCGGAATAGTCGGTCATGCCGAGGTGCTAGGCCGCCGGGGATATTTTGTCGATTCCCTGCGTTGTGCGATCATGCCCTACCGAATGACCGCCATAATCCTCCCGATCCTGCTGCTCGCTGCAGGCTGCTCGAAAGACGAGCCGACGAAGGTCGACAAGGCGGTCGCCGCATCGGTCCCGGGCGCCCCGCCGGGCGGAAGCGAGGATGCGCTGGCCAAAGGCGCGCCCGCTTCGGACATAACGGAAAAGAATGATCTGATCGAATTCGCTTATGCCTATCCCGCCGAGGCGGCACAAATTCCCGAACTCGCCAAATTTCTCGACGCCGATCGACAGGTCAAACGCACCGCACTGGTCGCGGCAGCCGAGCGCGACAGGGCGGCGTCGGCGAAGGGGCATTTCCCTTATCATGCGCACAGTCACCTGCAGAAATGGCTGCGGGTCGCCAATACACCCCGCTTTCTCAGCCTTTCGGCAGAAATCGAGACATATGCGGGCGGCGCTCATGGCATGACGAGCTTCGACACTTTGCTGTGGGATCGCAACAAACGTGCCCGGTTGAAACCCGTCGATCTGTTCATCAGCCCCGAAGCCTTCGATGCCGCGATCCGCGAGGATTTCTGCGATCGGATCAAGCAGGCAAAAGTCGCGAAGGGCATTCAGACGCCCGACGAGCCCGACAGCCCATTTGCCAAATGCCCGCCCGTGTCGGCGCAGACGGTCTGGGTCGGCTCTTCGGACGGCCGCTATCTGGACCGGATGACGATCGCTATCGCTCCCTACGAGATCGGGCCCTTTGCCGAGGGGAGCTACAAGATCAACATGCCGGTGACTTCGGCGCTGGTGCGCGTCGTCAAGCCTGAGTTCGCGCGCGACTTCCTGCCCGTCAACTGAAGGAGATCGATCGTGCCTGCCAGATCCAAAGCGCAACAGAGAGCGGCAGGTGCCGCGCTCAGTGCCAAGCGCGGCGAAACGCCGAAGTCGAAACTCAAGGGAGCATCCAAGGACATGCTCGAAAGCATTACCGAGAAACAGCTTGAGGATTTCGCGAAAGGCTCGGCCAAAGGCAAACCCGAACGCCTCGGATGATTATTCGGCCGCTTCGAGTTCCGCAGCTGCTGTGGCGGCCGTCGCCACCGCGCCCGCCTTGGTGAAGGTCAGCACGCCATCGGCGATCTCGCCTGTGCGCATGTCGACGCGGTCTTTCACATAATGCTGGTTGAGCCGCCACGGCAGCGCGTCGGCATTTTTCGGCATGATGTGGAGTGAACGCTGGATATAGCCCGACGAAAAGTCGAAGATATTCTCTTCGGTCAGGCTGTTCGGATCCTCTAGCACCGGTGTTGCGATATCGGCGCCGGTCGCCTTCATGTGGTTCAGTACGCGGCAGACATATTCCGACACTATGTCGGCGCGTAGCGTCCAACTGGCGTTGAGATAGCCGAACACGACCGAGAAATTCGGGACGTTCGAGAACATGCACGCCTTGTAATAGAAATGCTCGTTCCACTGGATCGTTTCGCCATCGACGCGCACCGGAATTTTGCCCGCGACCGCGAGCTTCAAGCCCGTCGCGGTCACGATGATGTCGGCGTCGAGATGCTTGCCTGATTTGAGCTGGATGCCGGTCGCATCGAAGCGTTCGATATGGTCGGTCACCACCGATGCCTTGTCGGCCTTCATCGCCTCGAAGAAATCGGCGTCAGGGACGAGGCAGAGGCGCTGCTCCCAGGGATTGTAGGGCGGGGTGAAGGCTTCGGGGTCATATTTGTCGCCCAGGTTTTTCTGGAGCTGTTTGGTCAGGAACTCGCGAACCTTCTCGGGCTTGTTGCGCGCCTTGTTGAAGACGATGTCCTGCATCTTCACATTCTTGAAGCGCGTGATCTTGTAGGCGAGTTCGCTCGGCAGAACCTTGCGCAGGAAGTTCGCGAAGGCGTCTTTGGCCGGGCGGATCGCATACCAGGTCGGCGTGCGCTGGAGCATAGTGACATGGGCGGCGCCCTTGCCGTCGCCCTTTTCGGTCATCGATGGGACGATCGTCACCGCGGTCGCGCCCGATCCGATCACGACGACCTTCTTGCCCGCGTAGTCGAGATCCTTGGGCCAGAATTGCGGATGGACGATCTGCCCCTGAAAATCCTCGCGACCCGCAAATTGCGCATCGAACGGTTCGTCATAGTCATAATAGCCCGAGCCGAGGTAGAGCCAGCGCGCCGTCGTCGTCGAGGTCGCGCCCTTTTCATCCTCCATCGTCACCGTCCAGCGCGCGGTGGCGCTGTCCCAGTCGGCGCCGACGACCTTGGCGTTGAAGCGGATCTTGTCGCGGATACCGCGCTCGTCGACGATGCGATTCAGATATTCGAGGATCGATGGGCCGTCGGCGATCGACTTCTCATGCTTCCACGGTTCGAACACGAAGCCCAGCGTGTGCATGTCGCTGTCGGACCGGATGCCGGGATAGCGGAACAGATCCCAGGTGCCGCCCAGATTGGCACGCCGCTCGGCCAAGCCGAAGCTGCGGTCGGGGCAGTGCATCTGCAGATGCACTGCCATGCCGATGCCCGAAATGCCCGCGCCAACGATCAGGACGTCCTGGTCCACCGGGCTCGCCGTGCCTGCCATCATTTCGTCTCCCGTTTGTCTTTGGCGCGCAGCTTACGCACCGCGTTGCATTTTGCAATCGAATTGACGTTTACGGAAAGGTCCGATCGGGCTAAGGGCTGCCACTTCTGTCATTCAATTGTCATATTATCGTCACCAAATTGCAATTTCACATTGCGGCGCGGGGCGGCCAGCGGAACCTGCAGACCCGAATAAATGCGCCAGATTGCCGTTCTTCCCTACCGGTTCGGTGGCCTCGACAAGGATGGGCCGACCGAAATCCTGCTCGTCACCTCCCGCGGGACGGGACGCTGGGTGATTCCCAAGGGGAACCCGCTCACCGGTCTCGACCGGCACGCCTCGGCGGCGATCGAGGCCGAGGAGGAAGCGGGCGTACTGGGCGCCGTATGCCCGACGTCGATCGGCAGCTACGAATATCGCAAGCGCCGCGCGAACGGCGCCGCGATCATGTACAACGTCGAGGTATTCCCGCTGGCCGTGACGCGCGAACTCGACGAATGGAAGGAAATGGACGAGCGCGAGCGGCGCTGGTTCACGCTCGATCAGGCCGCTGCGTCGGTCGACGAGCCCGATCTTCAGGCGATGATCCGGTCGTTCGGCGACCGTGGTTTTCGCGCCGCGGCGGAGCGTTCGGGCGTCGTCTATAATGTTGCCCAAAAGACAGGGGTCAATCACATGTTCGGCTGGTTCCAGCGCCTGCTTCCGAAGCAGGGCAATTTCTTCGAGCTGTTCGAGGCACACGCGGCGACGCTGACCGCGGGCGCAGAAGCGCTCGCGCGGATGCTGCAGGGCGGCGAGGGCATGGCCGACCATGTCCAGGAGATCATCGAGCGCGAGCATGACGCCGACGCGATCACGCGCGAGGTGCTGCAGACCGTCCGCCGCACTTTCCTGACCCCGTTCGATCGCAGCGCGATCACCGACCTGATCGCCTCGATGGACGATGCGATCGACGAGATGCAGAAGACCGCCGGCGCGGTCGACCTGTACGACGTCACCGAGTTCGAGCCCGAAATGCGCGATATCGGCGGGATCATTGTCGATGCCGCCCGGTTGACCGCCGAGGCGCTGCCGCTGCTGCGCAATATTTCGGCGAACGGGACGCGCCTTCATGAACTCACCGAACGACTCGTGCGCATGGAGGGTCATGCCGACGATATCCATGCCGCGGGCCTCAAGCGCCTGTTCAAGGAACATGGCGAGGCGAACCCGACGCAGTTTCTGATCGCGCGCGAGCTGTTCCGCCATCTCGAACGCGTCACCGACAGCTTCGAGGATGTCGCGAACGAAATCGACGGCCTCGTCATCGACCACGCGTAAGCGGGGGTCCGCCCGATGCACGAACTCGCTTTTCCGCTTCTCGTCGGCCTGATCATCCTCGCGCTGGCGTTCGATTTTCTGAACGGTCTGCACGACGCCGCGAACAGTATCGCGACCGTCGTCGCGACGCGCCTTCTGCGGCCGGTGCAGGCCGTGGTCTTTGCCGCCTTCTTCAACTTTGCCGCCTATTTCCTGTCGCTCGCCTTTCCCGAACTCCACAAGGTCGCCGAAACGATCGGGAAGGGGATCATCGATAAGGATCTGGTGACCCCCGCGGTCGTGTTCGGCGCCCTGGTCGGGGCGATGTTCTGGAACGTCGTGACATGGCTGAAGGGCATCCCCTCCTCGTCGAGCCACGCGCTCGTCGGCGGGATCGTCGGCGCGGGCGTTGCCCATGCCGGGTTCGAGGGGATCGAGTGGACCGGACTCAACAAGACGGTGCTCGCGATCTTCGTGTCGCCGATGCTCGGTATGCTGCTTGCCATGCTGGTGATGCTGCTCAGCAGCTGGGCCTTGCGCCGCGCGAGCGCGAAATTTGCCGAAAGCACGTTCCGCACGCTGCATCTCTTCTCGTCGGCAGCCTATTCCTTGAGCCACGGGCTCAACGATGCGCAGAAGACGATGGGGATCATCACGGTCCTGCTCTATTCGACCGGTTATCTGACCGGCGAGTTCCATGTCCCGCACTGGGTGGCGATCAGTTGCTATATCGCGATCGGCCTCGGAACGCTGTCGGGAGGCTGGAAGATCATCGAGACGATGGGCGGCCGCATCACCAAGCTGTCGCACCATCAGGGCGTCGCCGCTTCGACCGGCGGCTCGATCGTCGTGTTCACCGCCAGCCTGCTCGGCATCCCGGTGTCGACGACGCACACAATCACCGGCAGCATCATCGGCGCCGGCGTCGCGCGCCGCGCGAGCGCGGTGCGCTGGGGTGTCGCGAGCAATGTTGTCGCGGCGTGGTTCATCACCATCCCGGCGAGCGCCATCGTGGCGGCCGCCTTCTACGCGCTGACGCGCCTCTTCTGATCATTTCGCGGGGCGATACGCAATATCGGCCGCGCCGGTCATCCGCACCGGCAGATAGAGGCCGTTGCCGTACGCCTTGATTTCGCCCGTTTCAAAGCCGTCGACCCGCGTGCGGATGACAAAGGCGCCCTCACGCCGCTGGTTCACCGCGCGTTTGATCTTGCCTTGGAGCTCGTCGAGGTCGCGCGAGAAATTCTGCGTCAATGCATCGGCAATCTGCGGGGCAAAGCCTGGGCTCTGACCGAGCGTGATCAGCAGGTCGCCGCCGACCCCGTCGGTGTCGCCGTTGATCGACAGATTGGTGAAATGCACCTCGGCCGATCCCGGCTCGTTGACGGGAACCGCGGTCATCCAGATGCGGCCGCGCGTCGGCGCTCCCGATCGCATCTCCAACTTTGCCTCGACGTCGACGCCGACCGCAATCCGGCCGCCGGGTGCGCCGTAAATGGTGGACTTGCCAAACGTCACCATCATCGAGCCGAGCTTCGGAAGGACAAAGGGCCGCGCCGACCGTTTGGCGAGCGCGCGATCGACGACGGGCTGGAGTATGGCATAGTCAGCGATCACCGGCACGCGGACATCGAGATGCGGCTTGGGCATTTCGCGCACAAGGCGCGGTAACAGGGTGGGCTTCGGATCGGCCGGGCGACCCGACACGAAGGTTTCGGTGATCGCCTCGAGCCCGAGGTCGAGGTTCATGCGATCACCCTCGATCCGGTAGCCGCCGTACAGGATGCGCTGCGGCGTCACGCGCATCCACACCGGCGGATTCTCGCGGTTGAGTTCGAGCGCGGTGAAGCTCTGCCGCCACACGTCGGCGGCCTGTTTGCGAATGTCGATCTTGGCGATCTCGCGGTTCACCTCGCGCTCGACGTCGCGCACGACGGGTTTCAGCTTGGCGTCGGCCTGATCGGTGAAGGTGATACGCCGCCCAAGGAAATCGATCCCCGGTGCCTTGGTCCAGCCATAGCTGATGCGCGCCTTGCCCTGCGTGCGCCAGTCGGGCGTGAGTTCGATGCGGACGCGCGCATGCGCCATGGCGGCGCCGGTCGCGGTCTCGCCCTTCAGCACCCCGCCCACGTCGCGCGCGGCGATCGTCGCGTGGAGCGGCACGTCGACGACGATCTCGTCGCCCTCGCCGCGCAGTCGCAGCGGGCCGCGCGTCACCTGGCCGACGATCGTGCAGGCGATCGGAGGGGTGACCTTGACCTTCTTGCCGAAGACCTTGACCCGCTGCGGCTGGACGCACGCCCGCTCGCGCTGGTTGATCGTCCACAGCGTTGTCGGCACCGCACGTTCGAGCGCCTGTTTGAGCGAAGCGGTGCTGGCGTTGATCGGCACCGCGATCAGCGATTTCTGCGTGGGCGAGGGCGCCTTGTCGGTCGCGCGCGGCGGCGCTTCGACCTCGGTCTGGCGGTCGCAGCCGGCGAGGGCGATCGCCAGCGGCAAAGTTGCGAAGACAAGTCTGGCGTGACGCATGCGATGCCCCCGATTCGATGTTTCTGCCTATAACAATCTAGCCGTTAAGCGTTCTTCGTACGCCACGCGGGATGATGGGCACCGTGAATTATCTTCGTGTTCTGCAATCCCGTTTTACACCCTTGCACCTTTGCGCGGCTTTGCTAGCCCTCTGCCAACAGGGCAAAAAGGGACAAAGGAATGCGGCAGGCAGGATTGGTGGTGGGCATGTTGGCTTTGGCCACGAGTGCCGCAGCGCAGGAGGCCGGACCGGCGAAGCCCCGTTTCGATTTCACCGGCGTAAGCGATGAGGAGTTATGGGCCGCCTACGAGGCGGCGGTCGCGCGGCAGGATGAAGACTATTGCGGTTTCCTGGTCCCGTTGTTGTCGCAGATCGAAACGCGTGGTGGTGCGGACAGGCGGGTTTCCATTGCGCGATCGGGCGCCGAACTTGAATGCGCGATCGAGCAGCAGCGCTGGGATGTCGCCTACCGGCAGGTAAAATATCTCGAACGCGCACATGGCAAATTGCCCGCGCTTTATGCCGCCTCGATCGCGCGATTGGCGGGAGCTCTGCCCGACGCATCGACTCGCTTGCTCGAACATATCGATGCGATCGAGCCGGACACGGCGTTTAAGCAGGAGTCTCGCGAGCTATGGGCGCTCAGCCGCGCATTCGCCCTTGCGGGACGGTTCGCAGAGCGATTGCAGCTGCTGCGCGATCTGGCCCAAGAAGCGCGGCTGGGAAAGATGGCCGAGGACGACCGGCGAGCGATATTGTCGGCGCTTTTCGCTGCCGAGGTGGAAGGCGGCAGCGTCGAGGCGGCCGCCGGACTGGTCGCTAATGTCCGCGATCCCTATACGATGCGCTCGGCATTGGGCGACCTGCGCTACGCTCCGCTCTGGCCGCAACTGGAAGCGCAGGCCGGCGACAATTTGAACCTGATCCTGAACGCAGCGGTGGATGAGGCGCTCGCTAGGTATAGGTCGGCGCCGGACGATCTTCAGCTGTTTCAGGAGTTGGCGCACGCCTATCTGCACGCGGGCCGGTTCGCCGAGGTGATCGACCTGGTCGAGGCGAAGCGTCCGCCGCCGGAAAAAATGGCTGAGATCGACGAGAATATGGCTTGGGCACTCAATGTTGAGGCTTATTCGCTCGACGCGCTGGGCCGGGCCGACGATGCGGAGGCCATATTTGACCAGATCGCAGAGATCCCCTTCGATGCGAAGGAGAAGGGCTGGTTGGTCAACTTCGCAATCAATCGCGGTTCCCGACTGGTTGCTCTTGGCCGGTTCGAAAAAGGGCTGGCGGCGGCCGAACTCGCGGGGAGAATCGCCGAAACGAGCGGCAGCGGCTACGCTCGGATGCTCGTGCGGCGCGACCGGATATGCGCGCTCACCGCACTGGGTCGGGCGGCCGAAGCGGCACCCATACTACAGGAGGTCGATGCCAATATCGATGATACGCCGCACGTGGCAGCCGAGGCGCTGCTATGCGCGAAGGACGAAGGCAAGGTCGCCGCACTGGTGATCGCAGAGCTGAAGGATCCGGCAAAAGCCGGGGAGATGATCGAAGCGCTGCAAGGGCCCGAGTTTGATCTGTTCTACACCTCGTCGGTGTTGCCGCGTCTTTCGAAACGCATCCGTCCGCGCAAGGATGTCGATGCCGCCTTCCGGAAGGTCGCGCGCGATATTCCGGCACGCTTCGCCCCCCTGTTCGCAAAGCGGCGGGCCGAATTGGTAGCCGGCGGTCCGGGAGCGCAAGCGCCTAGGCGCTGACAACCCCGAACAGATCATGCTCGTCGGCGTCCTCGATGACGACGTCGACGATGTCGCCGGGCTTGAGTGTCGCCGCAACGTCGCGGAGATAGACATGGCCGTCGATCTCGGGCGCGTCGGCCTGTGAGCGGCCCGTCGCGCCGATGCTGCCGTCCCAGTCGGGATCATTCGGGTCCGCTTCGCCGACTTCGTCGATGATCACCGTCAGCGTGCGGCCGATCTTGGCTTCGAGCTTGGCGGCGCTGATCGCGGCGGTCTTCGCCATGATGCGCTGGTAGCGCTCTTCCTTGACCTCTTCGGGGACGGGATTGTCGAGCGCATTGGCCTGCGCGCCCGCGACGGGTTCGAAGCGGAACGCTCCGACGCGGTCGAGCTGGGCCTCGTCGAGCCAGTCGAGGAGATACTGGAAATCTTCCTCAGTCTCGCCGGGGAAGCCGACGACGAAGCTCGAGCGGATCGCGATATCGGGGGCGATCGCGCGCCAGCTTTTCAGCCGTTCGAGCACCTTCGCTTCGTTCGCCGGACGCTTCATCCGCTTGAGGACGCTCGGCGCCGCATGCTGGAAGGGGATGTCGAGATAGGGGGTCAGCAGCCCTTCGGCCATCAGCGGGATCACCGCATCGACGTGCGGGTAGGGATAGACATAATGGAGGCGCACCCACGGGGCGCGGCCTTCGCCGGTTTTGAGCTGACCGAGCTCGCGGGCGAGGTCGGTCATGTGCGCGCGGACTTCGCGGCCGTGCCACGGACGCGGGTCGTGGCGGATGTCGACACCGTAAGCCGAGGTGTCCTGGCTGATCACCAGCAGTTCCTTGGTGCCCGCCGCGACGAGCTTTTCGGCTTCGCGCAGCACCGCGTCGATGCGGCGGCTGACGAGTTTGCCGCGCAGATCGGGGATGATGCAGAAGGAGCAGCTGTGGTTGCAGCCTTCGCTGATCTTCAGATAGCTGTAGTGGCGCGGCGTGAGCTTCAGTCCGCCTTCGGGAACGAGGTCGACGAACGGTCCTTGGGTGGGCGGCGCAGCGTCGTGGACGGCGTCGACGACCTGTTCATACTGATGCGCGCCGGTGACCGCGAGCACGTTCGGGAAGCGCGCGCGGATGACCTCGGCCTCATTGCCCATACAGCCGGTGACGATGACGCGGCCGTTCTCGGCCATCGCTTCGCCGATCGCCTCGAGGCTTTCTTCCTTGGCGGAATCGAGGAAGCCGCATGTGTTGACGAGCACGACGTCGGCGCCCGCATAGTCGGGCGACAGGCCGTATCCGTCGGCGCGCAGCTTGGTGAGAATCCGTTCGCTGTCGACGAGCGCCTTCGGGCAGCCGAGCGACACCATGCCGACCTTCGGCTGGGTGGGGAGGGTTTTGACTGTCATGATTGGCGGGGCGCATAGGGGATTTTTTGCGCTTTGTCACCATAGCTGTGCTTGGCGTGGCTCACGCTTGTCTTCGTCATCCCGGACTTGATCCGGGATCCGTCGCAGCGCTGGGGCATGGACCCCGGATCAAGTCCGGGGTGACGAAGGAAAAATGCTGTCTGTCAGCTCTTCCCAGCTAGCGTATCGGCGATGATCCGCCAGACGCGCGGGGCGATACCAAGGCCCAGATGCGTCGCGTCGACCTTTATATTCCGTGCCTGGTCGTTGTAGATGTCGACCGCAATGTCCGGCCCGACGATGCCGTCGCGGTCGGAGTAGATGACGGTGAGCGGCTGGGTCAGGCCCTTGAGGTTGCGGGCATGGATGTCGCGCTCGATCGCGTCGAAGTCGCGGCCCGCAAAGCGCTGGGCGAGCGCGGTATATTTGGGACCGCCGATGATGGGCGTGCCCAGAGTGATGATCTCGCGGACGAGGTGCGGGTAGGCGCGGGCGGTCTCGCGCGCGATGACGCCGCCGAGGCTCCAGCCGATCAGGGTCAGCGGAGCGCCGTCGGCCTTCACCCATTCGGCCGCCTGCCCGGCAAAGCGTTCGACGTCGGCGGCGACGCGGCCGTTGTTCCGGCCCATGCCCCAGTCGCGGACGTTGTAGCCGAGGTGACGGAGATAGGCCTCGAGCGGGCGCATCGACAATTCGCTGGCGCCATAGCCGGGGAGCAATACGACCGAGCGGCCGTCGCCGCGGGGCGCGCCGATCAGGTGGTAGCCGCCAAGGCCGAAGCGGATCATGTCGAACGGCAGCGCAAGCTCGCCGAGCGTCGCGAGCTTGCTCGGCGGCTTCAGCCCCTCGGGAAATGGAACGTCACGGGGCATCGCCTTCTCCCTCTTCTCCGCCTATAGCTTGGCCGATTGCAGGCAGTTAGGGAAGGGGACGCGGGTGCTCGGTGCATTGGCAGCGATTTCAGCGGCGATGGCGGTGGCAGCGGGCGCGTTCGGTGCGCACGGCGCGGCAGGACCGCAGGAGGCCGAATGGCTGCGCACCGGCGGCATCTATCAGCTCATCCATGCGGTGGCGGCGCTCGCGATCATGGGCGTTGCGCGCGGACCAGCGATCATGTTGCTGGTTGGCGGCGCGATTTTTGCGGTCACGCTTTACGCGATGGCGCTGGGCGCGCCGAAATGGTTCGGAGCAGTTACGCCGATCGGCGGGACGTTGCTCATTGGTGGCTGGCTGTGGGCGGCTTGGCTTTTCTGGCGAGGCTGAAGTCGCAGGCAGCCGATGTCAACGGTAAGGGGCCATATCTCTTATCGTCTCCCCGGACTCGATCCGGGGTCCATGACCTCGGCGCCGCGATGGATCCCGGATCAAGTCCGGGATGACGAATTTCAGGATAGCGAACGTCAGCTCGCACCCAAAAGCGTCATTTGCGAGCGCCCATCAATCCGCTTCGCACGTCTCGCACCTGACCACCTCGACGATCGTGTCGCCGGGTTCGAGCGTCTGCACCTCGGGCTCCCAGAAGCCGTAGGGCTTGCCGGCGCGGTAGATCCGGAGGCCGCGGCCGCCGCTGGCGAGCTGGTCGAGACCGTGGCCGACTTCCTCGCTGCCCACGGGCCGCTCGCGCAGTTGCACCTTGCCCCCCGTCGCGGCGAGGTCGGCCATATAGTCCGCGACATGCTCGCCCTGCGCCGAGCCCGCGAGGAGCAGGCCCGTGAAGCTGACGGGGTTGATGACGGTGCTTGCGCCGGCCTGCCGCGCGAGCAGCTCATTATCCTTCGCGCGGATGACGACGCTGATCGGGACGTGCGGCGCGAGGTGGCGGACCGTAAGGACGATCAGGATCGAACTGTCGTCACGCCCGGCCGATACGAGGACTGTTCGCGCCTTGGCGATCTGGACGTCGACCAATGTGTCGTCGTTCGATGCGTCGCCCTGCAACACGTTGCAACCGGCGGCTTCGGCGGCCGCGATGCGGGGGCCCGACTGGTCGATCACGACGATGCACGCGGGGTCGGTGCCGCGCGCGATGAGTTCGCGGACCGCTTCGGCGCCGCTGGTGCCGTAACCGAGCACGACGCAATGATCGGTGAGCTTTGCCTTGATGCGGGCCATGCGCCATTTTTCCCATGTGCGTTTGATGACGAAATTATAGGCGGTGCCGACAAATATGAAGAGCACCGCGATACGGATGGGGGTCACGATCACCGCCTCGATCAGCCGCGATCGGTCAGAGACGGGGGCAATGTCGCCGAAACCAGTCGTCGTGACCGAAATCATCGTGAAATAGACGACGTCGAGAAAACTGATGTGGCCGTCGTGGCTGTCCTTCAGCCCCGCGCGGTCGATCCAGTGGACGAGGACGACGATTGCGATGAGGAAGAAGGCGAGGCCAAGCCGCGCGAGCAGGTCAGCCCAGACCGGCCATTTCGCGTCACGGCGCAGCAGGTGAAAGCCGCTCTGGATCTGGAGCTTGGGTTTCGGCCGCTTGCTCATTGCGGACCTTGTGCCAAAGCCGTGGCGCGAAGGCTAGTCGCTATAGGCGCTGCGCAGCGCCGCCAGCGAAGCGTCGTGCGTGAGGTCGAGCTGGAGCGGGGTGACCGAGATATATCGATCGTCGATCGCCTCAAGGTCGCTGTCGTGACCGGGGCTGTGCTCGATCCCGTGCAGCCCGAACCAATAATAGGGATAGCCGCGCGGATCGGTGCCCTCGACGATCGAGCCGCGGCCATAATCGTGGAATCCCTGCCGGGTGACGCGAATGCCACGCACATCGGCCGCCGGGATGGCCGGGAAGTTGACATTGATCAGCGTGCGCGGCGGCATGTCGTGATCGAGCAACGGGCGCAGCACCTTCGCGCCCCACGCTTCGGCCGCTTCGAAGGGGACGCTGTCACCCATCCCTTCCTTGGCGTAAACTTGGCTCAGCGCGATCGCGCGAATGCCGGCGAGCGCGCCCTCGATCGCGGCCGAAACCGTGCCCGAGTAAGTGATGTCGTCGCCCAGGTTGGCGCCGCGGTTGACGCCCGAAAGGATCAGATCGGGCTTTTCGGGCATCAGCTTGCCGATCGCCATCATCACCGAATCGGTCGGGGTGCCGCTGCACGACCAGCGCCGCTCGCCGTGCTGGCGGATGCGGACGGGGCGCGACAGGGTGAGCGAGTGGCCCGCGCCCGACTGTTCCTCGGCGGGGGCGCAGACCCAGATGTCGTCGCTTAGCTGGCGCGCGATGGCTTCGAGCACTGCCATGCCGGGGGCGTGATAGCCGTCGTCGTTGGTGAGGAGGATGCGCACTTTCGAGTCTCTCTTTCTTCGTCATCCCGGACTTGATCCAGGATCCATTTTGGCGCCGGCGTCGTGGACCCCGGATCAAGTCCGGGGTGACGAGTTCAGGACGCGGGCGTCAGCTTGGTGAGGCCGCCCATATACGGCAGCAGCGCTGCCGGGATATCGACGCCGCCATCCGCCTGCTGATAATTCTCGAGGATCGCCACCAGTGTCCGCCCCACGGCAAGCCCCGAGCCGTTCAGCGTGTGGACGAACTCGTTTGCCTTCGCATCTTCGCGGCGGAAGCGCGTATTCATGCGGCGCGCCTGAAAATCGCCGCAGTTCGAACAGCTCGAAATCTCGCGATAAGCGTTCTGGCCGGGCAACCAGACTTCGAGATCGTATGTCTTGCGCGCGGCAAAGCCCATGTCGCCTGCGCAAAGCAGCATCTTGCGATAGGGAAGATCTAGCGCTTCCAATATTTTCTCGGCCGCTCTTGTCTTGCGTTCGAGCTCGGCGTCGCTGTCCTCCGGACGGACGATCGAGACAAGCTCGACCTTCCAGAACTGGTGCTGGCGGATATAGCCGCGCGTGTCGCGGCCCGCCGACCCCGCCTCGGAGCGGAAGCAGGGGGTAAGCGCGGTCATGCGGATCGGCAGCTCGGCCTCGGACAGGATTTCCTCGCGCACCGCGTTGGTCAGGCTCATCTCGGAGGTCGAGATGAGCCACCGCCCGTCGGTGGTCTGGAACAGGTCCTCGCGGAACTTCGGGAGCTGCGTGGTGCCGAACGCCGCCTCGTCGCGGACCATCAGCGGGGTCGCGCATTCGACATAGCCGGGCTCGCCGGTCTGCATATCGAGCATGAACTGGCCGAGCGCGCGTTCGAGCCGCGCCATCTGACCTTTCAGGAAAGCGAAGCGCGCGCCCGACATCTTCGCCGCGGTCTCGAAGTCGAGGCCGAGCGCGGGAGCGAAATCGGCATGTTCCTGCGGCGCGAAGTCGAAGGTTCGCGGCGTGCCCCAGCGCGAAATCTCGACATTCGCGTCCTCGTCCTCGCCATCGGGGACGTCGTCGGCGGGAAGGTTCGGAAGCGCAGCGAGCAGGTCCTGCAAGGCGGCGAGCTGTTCGCGCTCGACCTCTTCCTTCGCAGGGAGGGTCGTCTTGAGATCGGTGACCTCGGCCTTCAGCGCTTCGGCCTTGTCCTTGTCGCCCTGCGCCATCGCCTGACCGATCAGTTTCGACGCTTCGTTGCGGCGCGCGAGCGAAGCCTGGATTTCGGTCTGAAGCGCGCGCAGCGATGCGTCGGCGGCAAGGATTTGCGCGGACAGGGGTTCGAGGCCGCGGCGCGCGAGGCCGGCGTCGAAGGCTGCGGGATTTTCCCGGATCAGGCGGATATCGTGCATGCGCCGCGCTATGGCGGCGCGGGGCGAGCGGTGCAAGCCTTGATCCTCCCGGTTCCGCAGGCACGGGGAGGCGGACCGTCGCCGCAGGCGATGGTGGAGAGGCTCCAACGTTGCTTCGTGGCCCCTCCGTCAGCGCTTCGCGCTGCCACCTCCCCATCACTGCGCGAGCGGGAGCGCTATGGTTCGATCAGCCTGGCGAGCTGGCCGATCGCCGTGCCCCAGCCTTCGTAGAAGCCCATCTCGTCATGCTTCGCGCTATCCTCGGGGCTCTTGTGGAGCACCCGCGCCGCATAGAGTGTGCCGCCGTCCTTCGGTTCGAAGGTCAGGATCGCGGTGATGGCGAGCCAAGGTTCGACGGGCTGCCAGCCTGCGGTCAGGACGGTCGTGAAGACCAGCCTCTGCTCGGGGACCGCTTCGAGGAAGCAGCCGTCGACATGCGGCTGGAAATCGGTGGCGCCTTGCTCGCGCATGCGGGTCACGAAACCGCCGCCGGGACGGAGCTCGAGCGTGTCGACGCGGCATTCGATCGGTGCAGGAATCCACCATTTCTCAAGATTTTCGGGCACGCTCCAGGCGTTCCAGACCGCCGACGGCGGCGCCTTGATCAGGCGGGAGATGGTAAGCTCGGTTCCGTTTGTCACCTGCGTTGCTCCTGAGGATGTTGCGATTCCACGAATGCCGCCAGCCGGTCGGTGCGCGCCTGCCAGACGGCCCGCTGTTCGGAGAGCCAGCCTTCCGCCTCGGCGAGCCGGGCTTCGTTCAGGTGGCAGGTGCGCACGCGGCCCTGCTTCGCCGAGCGAATGAGCCCGGAGCCCTCCAGCACCGCCAGATGCTTCAAAAAGGCAGGGAGGCCCATGTCGAAGGGCTCGGCGAGCCGCTTCACGGGCGCCGCGCCGCTCAGCAGGCGGCCGATCACAGCACGGCGCGTCGGGTCGGCGAGCGCGTGAAAGACCGAGTCGAGAGCGGATGATTGGTTCACCATATGGCGAACTTTATAGATAGTTTGCCGATTGGCAAACTGAAAATGCGCGCCATATGAAAAGAGGGCCGTCCTTGCGGGCGGCCCCCAGTTAGGTGGTCGGGTTAGCCCCCTCGACCGCCAGTGGATTCGTTTACGCCGCGTCCGACTTGTCGTCGTTGCGGTTCGCGGCGCGGCGGCGCGCGACGAGCGCGGCGGCTGCGGCGCCGAAGAGCAGGATCATTGGCGGGGCCGGCACGGGGGTCGGATCGCCCGACGAGCTGCTGGTGCTGCCGCCCGAACTCGACGACGAGGAAGACGAGCTCGAAGAGGAACTGCTGCTCGACGACGAGGACCCGGTGCTGGTGCTGGTGCCGCCGAAGCTGCTGCTGGTGCTCGTAGCGCCCGACGAGGTCGCACCGCCCGATGAGCTGCTGCTGGACGAGGATGACGAGGAGGAACTGCTCGACGACGAACTGCTTCCCGAACCGCCCGAACTGCTGCTGCTCGAACCACCCGAGCTGCTGCTCGAACCGCCTGAACTGCTGCCACCCCTCGACGAGCTGCCCCAGCCCGAGGAACCATGCGACGAACCGCCCTTCGACGAGCTGCCGCCGCCCGAGGACGACGAGCTCGACGACGAAGACGAGGAGGAAGAAGACGAACTCGACGACGAGCTGCTGCTCGACGAGGTGCTGCTGATGCCGCCGGTCGAGGTCGACACATTGCCCGACGACGTGCTGACATTGCCCGATGAGGTCGAGACGTTGCCCGAGGAAGTGCTGACCCCGCCGGTCGAGGTGGAAACGCCGCCTGTTGAAGTGCTGACGCCGCCCGTCGACGTCGAGGTCGAAACCCCGCCGGTCGACGTTGAGACATTGCCCGAGGAGCTCGACGTCGAGGTGGAAACCCCGCCGGTCGATGTCGACACGCCGCCCGAGGTCGAGCTGGTGCTCGAGGTGATGCCGCCGGTCGTCGTCGAGGTGACAACCACGCTGCCGCCCCCGCCGCTGCTGCTGCCCCCAAAGAAGCCGCCAAAGAAGCCGCCGCCGAAACCGCCGCCGAAGCCGCCGCCGATCACTGTCACACCGCCGCCGCTGCTGCCACCTTCCCATCCGCGCTGCGGGAAGGGCGCATAGGGAATCGGGGGCAGGGGGATCGTCTGGGTGACGACCTGTTGCTGCGGCGTTGCGGTGCGGATCACACGCTTCGTCGTGACGACGCGGCGGATGCGCTTCACCGGCTTTTTCGCGGCATGGCGCTTGCGAACGACCTTCTTGGCGCCGCCGCAGGGGGTGCAGGGCTTCGCCGACTGGGCGCGTGCCGCCGGTACGTCGGCGATCTGCATCGCGCCGCTGCCAATGATCGCACCGCCGCAGGTGCAAGCACATAGTTTGGCGAGGGCCATTCGAACCGACATAGACTTCTCTCTTTCCCGTTGCGGGTGTCCGACGCTTCGCCGCCGTGCCCTCCACTGGACGCAAAAGGCCAAAGCTTTGTGAACGCGGCAATTGCGTTAACCGCGTTTGCCTGTCCGACAGCGGGATTTGCCCCCCGGAATCAACCCCGAATAGCATAACTGTCCCAAATCAGCACGTAAATGACTTCAAATCGGCCCTATTGGACAAATTCGAACCCATGGCGAAGTTAAGTCTCGCCCGTCGGGCCGTGGCCGGTTCAGCTTTGCTTCACCGCCAAATGCTTAGCGGCTGCTTCGGCGCTTGTGTCGCAACCGGCGGCTAGTTATAGGCGCGGCGCATTCCCCGTTCCGTCCGTTCCGGGCGGACGGCGACACGAAAGGACGCGAAAAGCCCTTTATGCCAACCCAGATCGCCGATGTTGGCGCCGACGCGCTTCGCGAAGCCAAATCGAACCTCGATTCGGATTATGTTCCCAGCGAAGACGAAGAGTTTATGAATGAGCGGCAGCAGGAGTATTTCCGTGGCCTGCTGCTCGCATGGAAAAAGTCGATCCTCTCCGAATCCGAATCGACCCTGGCGCAGTTGCAGGACGGGCCGCTTCGCGAACCCGACCTTGCTGACCGCGCGTCGAGCGAGACCGACTGGGCGATCGAGCTGCGCACCCGCGACCGCCAGCGCAAGCTGATCGCGAAGATCGATTCGGCGATCCGGCGCATCGACGAAGGCGAATATGGCTATTGCGCGGTGACCGGCGAGCCGATCTCGCTCGCGCGGCTTCAGGCGCGCCCCATCGCGACGATGACGCTCGAGGCGCAGGAGCGTCACGAGCGCAACGAACGCATCTCGCGCGAAGACTGATCCTCGCCGGGACAAAGTCGGCGGCATTTACGTTTCCGCAATCGCTGCGACCTAGATTCGCCGCCTGACACTCAGCGCGGGGAAAAGGTCGCAATGGAATCGCGTGAACCACTATCGGTGGATGAAGAGGTGGCGGCGCTGTCGCGCAGTGCCGACCGGGACAGCCTGTTCCTGCAGGCGCATGTCCTGATTCCCGGACAGGCCGCGCCGCTTGTCGTTCGCGTTCGCAATCTGTCCGCTGGGGGGATGCTTGCCGAAGCTATGTTTCGCGGGCTTGCCCAAGGGGCGGCGATCGAGGTGGAACTACGCAACATTGGCCCGGTTCCAGGGCGAATCGTCTGGGTCGGCGAGGGCAAGTTCGGGATCGCGTTCGACCGCCAGGTCGATCCGCAGGCGGTTCGGCGTCAGGTTGTCCAGAAATCGGAAGTTCCGCCGCATCTGTCGGCGCTGAACAAGGGCCCCTTCTACCGCCGACGCTGATGCGCTCCGCGAGGGGAAGCACCAGCGGGCGGTAGCGGTCGTGCGACGGTCAGGCGGTCGCGGCCATTTCTTCCTTGAGCCTCAGCTTCTGCTTCTTCAACTGCGCCAATAGTCCCGTATCAGGGCAAGGACGGCGCTCTTCATTCGCAATTTTCGCGTCGAGGTCCGCGTGGCGGGACTTCAGGGCGGAAAGATGCGAGATGCTCATTGGCCATTCTCCTTCGACTCGGTTGGGGGCGCCGAGTAAATCACGAATCGCACCCTTTGTCGTGCCGATTCGGCCAGCCGGTAGGCGGCCCGGACAGCCCGTTGCGGACCGCTCGCTATCGTGGCAGGAGGCAGGTGTGAACGCCGAAGAAATTACCCAGCGCCTGGAACTGCTTCGCCTCGAGCATCGCGATCTCGACGCGGCGATCATCGCCCTTGGCGAGGCGACGGTGCCAGACCAGCTCCAGCTCGCGCGGATGAAGAAACGCAAGCTGCGCCTGCGCGACGAGATCTCGTGGTGCGAGGATCAGATCATTCCCGACATCATCGCCTGACGGGAACGGTTCCGCTTCAAGGCCCCTGATTCAAAACGGGACGTTGGCGGTTCGATTTTTCATGGTTACCATCGTTGCCGCCACAGCGGTGAACGTGTCATCTCCGCGGCCATGGCGACGGACCCAACAAACGGTATCGCGATCGGGCTGCCGGTTCACCGCGCGCAGGTCGAGAATCTCTATGTCGAGGCGATGCTGCTCGCCGACGAGGCGCACGCGGCCTTTGCGGCCGAACGCGACCTCGGTGCCGTCGGTGGCGACGCCCTTCTGCAGGTCAGCCTTGCGTGCGAATCACTCAAGACGACGACGCGGCTGATGCACATCGTCGCCTGGCTGCTCCATCGCCGCGCGATGATCGCGGGCGATCCCGGTGCGGGGGCGGGTGACAGCGCGGCGCGGATTGGCGAGCCGGTTGCGGCCGACTGGGAGGTCTGTGCGCGTTTCGCAATGCCGCTGCGCCGGATCGTCGCCGCGAGCGAACGGCTGTTCGAGCGGATCGCCGCGCTGGAGGCCGGTTGGGAAACACCGATCGCGGTCACCCCGGTGCAGGCGATGCTCGCGCAGCTCGAAGCGCGGCTTTAGGCGGCCGCCCACTCGACCCACGCGCCATGGGCGTGCGCGCGGCCAAGCATCTTCGCCGCTTCGCCGCCGGGCCAGTAGCGGACGACGAGTTCGTGTTGATGCACGGTACGATTGGCTTCGAGCGCGATCCACGCCAGCGGCCGATCGGCGGTCGCCTCGGCGCCGGCCTCTTCCATCGCGGTCGTCACGCGCATCTGCTGGTCCTCGGGGACATATTGCCAGACGATCGAGTGCATCAGCACGCGCGTCGTCCCCTTCGCCTGCGGCTTGCGAAGCTCCGCCTCGACGAAATCGGCGGCGTTGGCGTGGACGAGGTTCGGTTTCTTCGCGCGCGCTGCCGCGATCGCGGCCTCGATGCGCTGGAAACGGATCGCATGCTCGGGCCAGATATAGGCCTTGAGGCGCAGCGCCTGTGCCGGATCTGTGAGGTCGACCGGCCCGACGTCGCACCCTTTGAGTCCGGCAAAGTCGATCTTGTGCTGCGGCGGGTGGCTGCCGCGCCATTCGGGGGTGAAGGCCATCACTCCGGGTTCGGGGCCGACCTGCACCCCGCCAAGGTCGTAGTGATAGCGGTCGATCATCAGGTTGATGCCCGCGCTCGACCCGATTTCGAGGCAATCGAAATGCGGCGGCAACCCCTGGTCGGTCAGCCACAGCATCGCGGCGATGAAATTCGACGAGCGCCCGGCTTCGTTGGTCTGCGGCGGCCCGTCGAGCCACGGGAGCAGCGCCGCCTCGTGGCTCGCGACGACGCCGGCAACGATCGCGGCATCGTTGATGTCGTCGGCATCGGCGTAGATCGGGGCGAGGGCCGGCGACTTGCCCGACAGGTGCAGCGCATGCAGCCCGCCGGCGGCGCGCAGCGGGAGGGCATCGGCGAGCGGGGGGCCTTGCCAGCCCGCGATCCGCCGCGCGAATTCGGTCGCGGGCTTGTCGAGCAAAGTCGCGAGCGCGGCGACGATCCGCGCGGTGACTCGCGCGTCGTTGGCCCGGCAATAGGCGACTTGATTCGCAAAGGCGGTGCGCACTGCCGCGGGCCCCGTCTCGGCCATGTTGACCAGTTGGTAGCGCTCGCTCATTGCCCTTTCTCCTCTCGCCGCCTAAAGGCACGGCGCTTATGCCCGAACCGATCATCTTTGCCATCCCCAAGGGACGCATCCTCGACGAGGCGCTGCCCTTGCTCGCGCGTGTCGGGATCGAGCCGGCAGCGGACTTTTTCGACAAGAGCAGCCGCGCGCTCGTGTTCGGCACGAACCAGCCGCATATCTCGCTGATCCGCGTGCGCGCGTTCGACGTCGCGACCTTCGTCGCGCACGGCGCCGCGCAACTCGGCATCGTCGGGTCGGACGTCGTCGACGAGTTCGACTATTCGGAGCTTTATGCGCCGGTCGACCTCGGTATCGGGCATTGCCGCCTGTCGCTTGCGGGACCCGCAGACAGCGCGCCTCCCGGCATCGGCGAAAGCCACATCCGCGTCGCGACCAAATATCCCGCGACGACGCGCCGCTGGTTCGAGGGGCAGGGCATCCAGGCCGAGTGCATCAAGCTCAATGGCGCGATGGAGATCGCGCCGAAGCTGGGCCTCGCGTCGCACATCGTCGATCTTGTTTCGACGGGACGGACGCTGGTCGAAAACGCCCTCGCCGAGCAGCAGATCATCAGCGAGGTTTCGGCGCGGCTGATCGTCAACCGTGCGGCGTTCAAACTGCGTTCGGCCGAAGTGCCCGCGCTGGTCGAGAAATTCCGCGAGGCCGTGGGCAATGCGGCGGCTTGACGCCTCCGACCCCGGCTTCGCCGCGGAGTTCGACGCGCTGGTCAATGACCGGCGCGAGAGCGACTCCGATGTTTCGACCGACGTCGCGGCTATCATTGCGCGGGTGAAGGCCGAGGGCGACGTCGCGCTCGCCGACTATACCGCCAGGTTCGATCGCTTCGATCTTGAAACCCGCGGCTGGAGCATTTCGAAGGAGGAATGTGCGGCCGCCTATGACGCGCTTGCTCCCGAGCTGCGCGATGCCCTCGACCTCGCGGCGGCGCGTATCCGCGCCTATCATGCCGCGCAGCTTCCCGAGGATCGCGACTACCGCGATGCGACCGGGGCGCGTTTGGGCGCGCGTTGGAGTGCGGTCGATGCGGCGGGCGTTTATGTCCCCGGCGGGCGTGCGGCTTATCCCTCGTCGGTGCTGATGAACATCTTGCCCGCGAAGGTCGCCGGGGTCGAACGCATCGTGATGATGACGCCGACGCCGGGTGGCGAGACCAATCCGGTCGTGATGGCCGCGGCGCATATCGGCGGGGTCGATGAGATATGGCGCGTCGGCGGGGCGCAGGCGGTTGCGGCGCTTGCCTATGGCACCAGCAGGATCGCGCCCGTGGACGTCGTGACCGGTCCCGGCAACGCCTGGGTCGCCGAGGCGAAACGGCAGGTCTATGGCGTGGTCGGTATCGATATGGTCGCCGGGCCGAGCGAGATCGTCGTCGTGGCCGACAACAAGAACGAACCGCATGTCATTGCCGCCGACCTGCTGAGCCAGGCCGAGCATGATCCGACGAGCCAGTCGATCCTGTTCACCGACGATGGCAATTTCGCCGATGCCGTCGCGGCGGCGGTCGCGCACGTCATTCCGACGCTGAACACAGCATCGACGATGCAGGCGAGCTGGGCCGACAATGGCGCGGTGATCGTAGTGCCGACGCTGGCCGACGCGATCCCGCTCTGCGACCGGCTGGCGCCCGAACATCTCGAACTCGCGGTCGATCCGGCCGAGGCTGATGCGCTCTTCGCCAAGGTGCGCCATGCGGGCTCGGTCTTCCTCGGCCGCCAGACCCCCGAGGCCATCGGCGACTATGTTGCCGGCCCGAACCACGTCCTCCCCACCGGACGCCGCGCGCGCTTTTCGAGCGGGCTGTCGGTCACCGACTTCATGAAGCGCACCAGCTTCCTCGCGCTCGACGAAGCAAGCCTCGCCGCGATCGGCCCGGCTGCCGTCGCGCTCGCGGGTGCCGAGGGGCTTCCCGCGCACGCGCTCAGCGTCCAGAACAGACTGAAGTAGAATGACCATGAACAAACGCGCCCAATCCCGCTCCGCCGCCCGCCTTGCCGCCGTGCAGGCGCTCTATCAGCACGAGATGGAAGGCACGCCGGTCGCGCAGCTCATTCACGAATTCCATCAGCACCGTATCGGTGCAACGATCGAGGACGCCGAATATGCCGACGCCGACGTCGCCTTCTTCGACGATATCGTGAAGGGCGCGCTCGCGCGGGCCCAGGAAATCGATGCGGCGATCATGGCGCGGCTGGCGAGCGGCTGGACGATGGACCGGCTCGACCGCACGATGAAGGCGATCCTGCGCGCCGGGGCGTATGAGCTGATTGCGCGCAGCGATGTGCCGGTCGGGGCGGTCGTCAGCGAATATGTCGATGTTGCAAAGGCCTTTTTCGACGGGCGCGAGGCGGGATTTGCCAACGGCCTGCTCGATGCGATCGGCAAGGATGTGCGGGCCAAGTAGCTGAAATCCTCCCCATCGCTTCGCGACAGGGAGGATCGTTCGGTATCTTTTATACGGCTACGGTATTCGCTAGGCTTTTCGTAATGAGCGAAGCCGATTTCATTGCTCGCCTGCGTACCATCGCAACCGACCCCGCCGCGCGCGGGCTCGATGACGATGCCGCGCTGCTTGGCGACCTCGTTCTCACGCACGACATGATCGTCGAGGGCGTTCATTTCCTGCCCGACGACGGTCCGCAGGATGTCGCATGGAAGCTGGTCGCGGTGAATCTCTCCGACCTTGCCGCGAAAGGCGCCGCACCGGTGGGCGTGTTGCTCGGCTACAGCCTGACCGGCGATGAGAACTGGGACGCCGAATTTGTGGCGGGCCTCGAGAGCGTACTCCGCCGTTATGGCGTCGCGCTGCTCGGCGGCGATACGGTTCGCGTGCCCGTCGGCGCTCCGCGCAGCTTCAGCCTGACCGCGATCGGCCGCGCGTCGCCCGACGGCGTTCCGGCGCGCAGCGGCGTGCGTCCGGGTGATCAGATCTGGGTCAGCGGTTCGATCGGCAATGCCGGCGTCGGCCTAGCGATGCGGCTGGGCGAGGTCGACCCGAACGAAACGTGCCTTGCGGCCTACCGCCGCCCGCAGCCGCAGCTCACGCTCGGTCAGGCGCTGGTGCGGCACGTCCACGCGATGATGGACGTATCCGACGGCCTGCTGATTGATGCCGACCGCATGGCGCGCGCCAGCGGGTGCGACATCACGCTGATGCTGGAGGCGGTGCCGTTGTCGGCGGCGTTGCTTGCGGTACGTCCCGATGTGCTCGACACGCGGCTCGCGGCGGCGACCGCGGGCGATGACTACCAGCTGCTGTTCGCGGCCGATCCGGGCGAAGCGGTGGCGATCCGCGAGATCGGTGCAGGGTTGGGAATCGCGCTGACGCCGGTGGGCCATGCAGGGGTCGGCGAGGGGCTTACCCTGATTCACAAGGCGCAGCGGATCGTACTGCCCGAGCGTCTCGGTTTCACACATTAGGCCCGAAACATACGGAAAATTGCCGAAAAACCGGGCTTGCCCTCGGCTTTCTTTCTTCCCATAACTCGCCCGTCCAAATTTGGGGCGGTCGCATCAGGGGAGAGAGCGAGCCGGCATCAATAAGTCGGACGTTCGACTGCTATCCTGCGTTCGCCCTTCTCAATGGGGAAGGAATAGACACGCATGAATCCGGTTTTGATCGCGATAGGGTGTGGCCTGTTGGCCGTGCTCTATGGGTTCATTACCTCGCGGCAGGTGCTCGGCGCCTCGGCGGGTAATGAGAAAATGCAGGAAATCGCCGCCGCCATTCAGGAAGGCGCGAAGGCCTATCTAGGCCGCCAATATCGCACCATCGCCATCGTCGGCGTCGTTGTCGCCGTTCTGGTCGGGTTTTTCCTCGGTCCGATTTCGGCGACGGGTTTCGTCATCGGCGCCGTCCTGTCGGGCGTCGCGGGCTTCGTCGGCATGAATATTTCGGTCAAGTCGAACGTCCGTACCGCCGCCGCGGCGCAGACCGGGCTGCAGGCGGGCCTGACCATGGCGTTCCGCGCCGGCGCGATCACCGGCCTGCTGGTGGCGGGCCTTGCGCTGCTCGCGATCTCGGTCTTCTTCTGGTACCTGATCGGCCCCGGCGGGTACACCGTCGGCGGCGATGACCGCACCGTCGTCGACGCGCTCGTCGCGCTGGCGTTCGGCGCTTCGCTCATCTCGATCTTCGCGCGTCTTGGCGGCGGTATCTTCACCAAGGCCGCCGACGTCGGCGCCGACCTCGTCGGCAAGGTCGAGGCCGGAATTCCCGAAGACGATCCGCGCAACCCCGCGGTGATCGCCGATAACGTCGGCGACAATGTCGGCGACTGCGCCGGCATGGCGGCGGACCTGTTCGAAACCTATGTCGTCACCGTCGGCGCCACCATGGTGCTGATCGCGCTGCTGCTGAAGAGCGCGGGCGACATGCTGCTGCCGCTGATGAGCCTGCCGCTGCTGATGGGCGGCGTCTGTATCATCACCTCGATCATCGGTACCTATTTCGTCCGCCTCGGCGGCGGCAAGAATGTCATGGGCGCGATGTACAAGGGCTTCCTCGTCACCGCGGTTCTGTCGGTCCCCGCGATCTGGTTCTCGACCAGCTATGTGCTGAAGGGCGACATGAATACCGATGTGACGGGCCAGACCTTCAACGGCATGGATCTCTTCCTGTGTTCGCTGCTCGGGCTCGTCATCACCGGCCTGATCATCTGGATCACCGAATATTACACCGGTACCAATTATCGCCCGGTGCGGTCGATCGCCAAGGCGTCGGAAACCGGCCACGGCACCAACGTCATTCAGGGTCTGGCTATCAGCCTCGAATCGACCGCCGCGCCGACGCTCGTCATCTGCGCCGGCATCATCGCCGCGTTCCAGATCGCCGGCATCGTCGGCATCGCGTTCGCCGCGACCGCAATGCTCGCGCTGGCCGGCATGGTCGTCGCGCTCGACGCCTACGGCCCGGTCACCGACAACGCCGGCGGCATCGCCGAAATGGCGGGCCTCGACGATTCGGTCCGTGAAAAGACCGACCTCCTCGACGCTGTGGGCAACACGACGAAGGCCGTGACCAAGGGCTATGCCATCGGTTCGGCGGGTCTGGCGGCGCTGGTGCTGTTCGGGACCTACACCGCCGACATCACCGAATATTCGGCGAAGCTCGGGCTGACCGAGCCGCTGACCTTCTCGCTGTCGTCGCCGTATGTCATCGTCGGTCTGCTGCTCGGCGCGTTGCTGCCGTACCTGTTCGGTGCGTTCGGCATGACCGCCGTCGGCCGCGCGGCGGGCGAGGTCGTCAAGGATGTTCGCGAGCAGTTCAAGAACAATCCCGGCATCATGACCTATGAGAGCAAGCCCGACTATGCGCGCACGGTCGACCTCGTTACCAAGGCGGCGATCAAGGAAATGATCGTCCCGTCGCTGCTGCCGGTGCTCGCGCCGATCGTTGTGTTCCTCGTGATCCGCGGCGTGGCCGGTCCGGCCGCGGCGCTCGAGGCGCTCGGTGCGCTTCTGCTCGGCGTGATCGTCGGCGGGCTGTTCGTCGCCATCTCGATGACGTCGGGCGGCGGCGCATGGGACAATGCCAAGAAATATATCGAAGACGGCAACCACGGCGGCAAGGGCAGCGAGGCTCACAAGGCCGCTGTCACGGGTGACACCGTCGGCGATCCGTACAAGGATACCGCGGGCCCGGCGGTCAACCCGATGATCAAGATCACCAATATCGTGGCGATCCTGCTCCTCGCGGCGCTGGCGCACGGCGCGGTCTGATCCGCGCCGCCTACGGGCAAAAGAAAGGCCCCGCCGGAGCGATCCGGCGGGGCTTTTTCATGCGAGTTCAGCGACGGCCAACCCGCGCTTGTCAATGGTCGGGCGCGCGCCTATCCCTCCGTGGCCCTTGCCCCGGCGCTCTCACAAGCGCGCACCGTCACCGAAGATATTTTCTGCTGCACCCTGGTCCAGTCACGCCCTACGTCGAACAGCTCAACATCGGGGTGGGGCGCCGCGCGCTCGCCATAAGTCTCGCCGTCCTGATTTCGGCGCTGCTGTTGCTCATGCTGCTTACCTTCGGTTCGGTAGGGAAGCCCGACTCCCAAACCGAACGCGTCAGCATGGTGAGCCTTGAGGCGAGCGAGATTGCCGACGAAGCGCCCGAACCGAGCGCCGCGAAGACCGAGCGGAGCGAGAAGCAGCCCGAGCCGAAGCCGCAGGCCGACGAAACCCCGCCAACCAAGCCCAGCGAACCGCAGCCGCTGCCGGCCGTTCAGCCGGTGCCCGCGCCGCCGAGTCCCGCGCCTGTTGTGCAACAGCCGTCGCCGGCGATTGCCCGCCCCGTCCTTCGTCCAGGCACATATGGGCCGCCCAATACCGGCGGCTCATCCTCGTCGTTCCGCGATTCGGAACGCGTCGGAACGGCGCCCAATGGCGAGCCGCTCTATGCGGCGACCTGGTATCGCCAGCCGAGCGACGACGAGCTGCGCGGCTATCTGTCCACCGCCAGCGGGCCTGGCTGGGGCCTGATCGCTTGCCGCACCGCGCCCGATTACCGCGTCGAAGATTGCGTCGGGCTGGACGAATATCCGACCGGGTCGCAGATCAATCGCGCCGTGCTCGCCGCAGCGTGGCAGTTCAAGGTGCGGCCCCCGCGGCTCGGCGGCAAGCTGCTGGTCGGCAGCTGGGTCCGGATCAGGATCGATTATGTCATGAGGCGACAATAGGATCGGTGGTGGCGGGAGCGCTTGCGGCCCGAACCGGCCGGAACGGCGGGTTCAGGACGCCGACGTAGCCTTCATTTGCTGCGCATAGCCGGCCTGCACCATCGCACTCATCCGGTCGAACAGGGCATCGGGATTGCTACGGCGGAGTTCCGCTACCGCCGTCTCGGCGCCCCCGGCGACGACCAGTTCGCGCGTCCCCGCCTCGACCGCATCGAGGATCTTCTCCGCGGCGAAATCGGGCGAGAGACCGTTCTCTATCGCCGCGTCGCTTTCGCCGCGCACGCTGCCGTCGGCGTTCAGCGCGTTGCGGCTGACATTTGTCGCGACCGATCCCGGTGCGACGACGAGCACCTTCAGCCCGAGATGCTCATTCTCGGCGCGGACGCTGTCGTGATAGCCGATCAGGCCGTGCTTGGCGGCGCAATAGGCGCTGCGGAGCGGCACGCCCGCGATGCCCGCGACGCTGGAAATCGCTACGATCTGTCCGCCGCCCGCCGCGATCATGCGCGGCAATAGCTGCTGGGTGAGGGCGATCGGCGCCAGCAGGTCGACGTCGACGATCTTCTGATAAACCGCGAAATCGGTATCGACCGCCAGGCTGCGCTGCGAGATGCCGGCATTGTTGACGAGCCCGTCGATCCGTCCGCACCAGTCCCACGCCTCGTCGACCAAGGTCGGCAGCGCGGCATAGTCGGTCGCCTCGAACGGCAGGATCATCGTTCCCGGGCCGATCTCCCTTGCGACCGCTTCGAGCGCGGCGATATTGCGGCCCGAGAGAATCAGCCGCGCGCCGCGCGCCGCGAGCCCCTTCGCCAGCGCCGCACCGATCCCCGACGACGCCCCGGTAACCCACCACACTTGATCCTGCATATCGACATCCTATCTCATCGTTTCGTTGCAACCTGAAACGGGCCCGGGAGCCCGTCAAGGTGCCAACCCGCGGAATTCCGCGACAGGGGTGGCAATTTTGTTGCGAATCTGTTATAATAAATATCAACGCATCGACAGTTTGCCTCTGCCCGCCGGGTGCAAGGGGAGCTGTGGGCGTCCTGATGGAGCCATATCCCTTGTCACTCTGACTGGCTAGCGCCGCCCAACAACGCCGATCCGCCGCTTCATAAGGCAGGATAGGACCGGCTTTCTGCGCTTCCCAGTCCATCGGCAAGGCCAAGAAAGGAACTTGCATGTCCGCAAACACGCTCGTCTTCGAAGTCGGGGATTATGTTGTTTATCCAAAGCATGGCGTGGGGCGCGTCATCGAACTGCAGAAGTCCGAAATCGCCGGTATGCAGCTGGAACTTTATGTTCTCCGCTTCGAAAAGGAGAAGATGACGCTGCGCGTTCCCACCAACAAGGCCGAAGGCGTTGGTATGCGCAAGCTGTCGTCGGACAAGACGCTGAAGGAAGCGCTTCAGGTGCTGACGACCAAGCCGAAGGTGAAGCGCACCATGTGGTCGCGCCGCGCGCAGGAATATGAAGCCAAGATCAATTCGGGCGACCTCGTGTCGATCGCCGAAGTGACCCGCGACCTGTTCCGCGCCGACGACCAGCCGGAGCAGAGCTATTCGGAACGCCAGATCTTCGAAGCGGCGTCGAGCCGCCTCGCGCGCGAACTCGCCGCGATGGAAGAAAGCGACGAAAAGACGGCGCAGGCGAAGATCCTCCAGATCCTCAACGAACATGCGCCGAAATATTATCTGGAAAAGGCGGTCTGATCCGACCGAACCGGATGAAGCGAAAAGGGCGGTCCTGCGGGGCCGCCCTTTTTGATTCTGCTCTTCTTCGTCATGCCGGACCCTTCGACAGGCTCAGGACAGGCTTGATCCGGCATCCATGACCACGGCAGCTGGATTGGACCCCGGATCAAGTCCGGGGTGACGACGGAGGGTTATGCCGGGTAGGTCGCGCTTACGAAGTAAAGCCCGTCGGGCGGTGCATTCAGGCCCAGCGCCGACCGGTCCGCAGCTTCGAGCGCCGCTTTCAGATCGCGCGCCGACCATTTGCCTTCGCCGACCATGCTCAAGCAGCCGACCATCGAGCGCACCTGATGGTGCAGGAAGCTTCGCGCCGCGGTCTCGATGATGATCTCGTCGCCGTGGCGGCTGACGCTGATCCGGTCGAGCGTCTTGACCGGGCTTTCCGCCTGGCAATGCACCGAACGGAAGGTTGTGAAGTCATGGCGGCCGACCAGCGCCTGCGCCGCGCCGTGCATCGCTCCGGCATCGAGCGGCTTGGCGAACTGCCACGATAGCCCCTTGTCCCACGTCAGGGGCGCGCGGCGATTGACGATGCGATACTCATAGGCGCGGCCGATGCACGAAAAGCGCGCGTGCCAGTCGTCGGCAACCTCGGCGCACGCGAGCACCGCGACCGGGGCAGGGCGAAGTTGCGCGTTCAGCGCCTCCATCAACCGGAAGGGCTGGATAGCCTTTTCGATGTCGACGTGCGCGCGCATCGCGATCGCGTGGACGCCGGCGTCGGTGCGCCCCGCGCCATGCACCGCGGCCTCTTCGCCGGTAATGCGCGTGACGGCCTCTTCGAGCGCTTGCTGGACGCTGGGGCCGTGGCTCTGCCGCTGCCAGCCCATGAACGGGCGGCCGTCATACTCGATGGTGAGGGCAAATCTTGTCATGAGCGGCCGCTGCGCCCATTCGCGTCAGCCCGGACGTGATCCGGGGTCCGCGGCAGGGCTGAAGTCATGAACCCCGGATCAACTCCTGGGTGACGAGGGGGGTTGGGCCGGATCATGCCAACCGCGTCCCCATCGGGACCGGCCGTCCGCGCAGCAGCTCGGCGGCGTCCATCGCGGGCTTGCCGGCGCGCTGGACACGCGCCGCGCGGATTGCGCCGGGGTTGCAGGCGATGGTCAGGGCGTCGTCGAGCGTGACGCCCGGCGCCGCGCCCGCGACGGTCTCGCCCGGATGCACCACCTCGGCCGCCAATATCTTGTAGCGCTCGCCGTCGAGTTCGAAGAACGCCCCCGGCATCGGGTTGAATGCGCGTATCTGCCTCTCGACCTGCACCGCGCTGGTCAGAAAATCGAGCCGGGCCTCGCTCTTGTCGATCTTCGCGGCATAGGTGACGCCCTCGTCGGGCTGCGGCGCGGGCGCGAAGGCGTGGAGGTCGCTCAGGACCTTGACCATCATCAACGCACCCATTTCGGCGAGTTCGTCGGTGAGCAGGCCCGCGGTCTTGCGCGCGACCGGCGTCGTCTCGACCAGCCGCATCGCGCCGGTATCGAGCCCGATATCCATCTGCATGATCGTCACGCCGGTTTCGGCATCGCCCGCGAGAATGGCGCGCTGCACCGGTGCCGCGCCGCGCCAGCGCGGCAGGACCGAGCCATGGACGTTGAGGCAGCCCTCGCGCGGCGCGTCGAGGATCGCCTGCGGCAGGATCAGGCCGTAAGCCGCAACGACCGCGATATCGAGGTCGAGCGCGGTGAATTCGGCCTGCGCTTCCTCGCTGCGCAGGCTCTTGGGCGTGCGGACGGGCAGGTCATGGGCGTCGGCCCAATCATGCACTGCGCTCTGCTGCAACTTCTTGCCGCGCTGCGCCGGGCGCGGCGGCTGGGTATAGACGGCCGCGATCTCGTGCCCTGCCGCGTGGAGCGCGGCGAGCGTCGGCACCGCAAAGGGCGGCGTTCCCATGAAGGCGATGCGCATTGTCATTTCTCGCGCGCCGCTTAAGACCATCCGTCATGGCATCGCAAGAGATTGAAGCGCTCGTCCAGCAACTCGCCCGCCTGCCGGGCCTCGGCCCGCGCTCGGCGCGGCGTGCGGTGCTGCACCTGATGAAGAAGCGCGAGAGCAGCTTCGCGCCCTTGCTCGCGGCGCTCCAGACGGTGTCCGAGCGCCTCGTCACCTGCGGCATCTGCGGCAATATCGACACGCAGGACCCTTGCGCGATCTGCGCCGACCCGCGCCGCGATGCGCGCTCGCTGTGCGTCGTCGAGGAGGTGTCGGATCTCTGGGCGCTCGACAAGTCGCGGCTCTTTCCGGGCAAATATCATGTGCTCGGCGGGCGGTTGTCGGCGCTGGAGGGCGTGCGCCCGCAGGATCTCAGCATCGATGCGCTGGTGGCGCGGGTCGCCGCGGGCGGCATCGACGAGGTGGTGCTGGCGATGAACGCGACGCTGGAAGGGCAGACGACCGCCCATTATCTTGCCGAGCGGCTGGAGGGCTATCCGGTGCGGCTGACGCAGCTTGCACATGGCCTGCCGGTGGGGGGCGAGCTCGATTATCTCGACGAGGGAACGCTGGCGCAGGCGCTCAGGGCAAGGCGGCCGGTCGGGTAGGAGTAAACTAACAGAAACTGTAAGTTGACTGCGGTCATTTGTGTGCTAATTTGGATACGGTGGTACGAACCACGAGCAAGGGCCGCGCAAGCGGCCTTTTTTATTGCCGTCCATTGGCAATTCTAAAGCGCAAAGGAACGGAGCAGCCGTGCAAGAGCTTGCATGGGTGCTGGCCCGATCTTTGGCCTATGTCATCAGCTCAATCATTGAAACGATTGCCTCGCGAAATTGCGTGCGCCGCAAGAGCGCGCTGCATCTGCGTTTCCGCGATTGGTTTGAGCTGAAGTGGACAAAGGTCGAAGAGTTCGACCGCACCCGCTAAAACTCGGACAATCGCATTTCCGCTGACGCGATTCCGAGGAAGATGGCGCGCGCCCCTATGAATTGACAGTACATCCGCCCCCTTGACCCAACGCCCGCGCGATCATACCTCGCACGCATGGCCATCCTACCCATCATAGAGACCCCCGATCCGCGGCTGCGCGTCATTTCGAAGCCCGTCGAGACCTTCGACGCCGAGCTCAAGACGCTGGTCGCCGACATGTTCGAGACGATGTACGACGCGCCCGGCATCGGGCTTGCCGCCATTCAAGTGGGGGTGCCGAAGCGCATCCTCGTCATCGACCTGCAGGAACCCGATCCCGAGGACGAAGAGGGCAAGAAGGTGATCCGCGATCCGCGCGTCTTCATCAACCCCGTCTTCTCCGACGAGAGCGAGGAGCATAGCGTCTATCAGGAAGGCTGCCTGTCGGTCCCCGAGCAATATGCCGATGTGACGCGTCCCGCCGAGGTCACCGTCGACTGGCAGGACGAGGACGGCAAGCACCACAAGGAACGCATGACCGGCCTGATGGCGACGTGCATCCAGCACGAGCATGACCATCTGGAAGGCATATTGTTCATCGACCATCTGTCGCGGTTGAAGCGCGAGATGGTGCTGAAGAAATTGGCCAAGCTGCGCAAAGCGGCTTAGCGCCAACATTCGTCACCCCGGACCTGATCCGGGGTCCACAACCGCGATGCAGCAATGGATGCCGGATCAGGTCCGGCATGACGATATCCAGTAAGTCGGGCTTAGTCCGCCTTCTTCGCGACGCCCACCATGGCGGGGCGCAGCAGCCGGTCCTTCATCATATAGCCCGCCTGCATTTCCTGCACGATCGTGCCGGGTTCCTTGTCGCTCGGGATTTCGAGCATCGCCTGATGCTGGTTCGGGTCGAGCGGCAGGCCGATCGCGGCGATGCGCGTGATGCCGTTGCGCTCGAAGACGCTCAGCAGTTCGCGCTCGGTCGCCTCAAGGCCGGTGATCAATGGCTTGATCGCCGCATCCTCGCGCTGCTCGGCGGTCAGCGCCGCGAGCGCGCGGCCGAGATTGTCGGCGACTGACAGGATGTCGCGCGCGAATTTGGTCGACGCATAGGCGTGCGCGTCGGCGATTTCCTTGTCCTTGCGGCGCGTCACATTCTGCGTCTCGGCGCGCGCGTAGAGCAGATCCTGCTGCAGCGCGGCGATCTGTTCGGCCAGCTTCGCCGCTTCATCCTGCGGTTCGGCGGCAACGGCTTCGGGGGCCGCGGTTTCTTCGGTCGCGCCGTCGTCGACGGGCGTGTCATTTTCGATATTCGTCATAAACCTATCGTATCAGTCTTGAGAGCGATTGTGCGGTGAAATCCACCATGGGTACGATCCGGGCATAGTTCAAGCGCGTCGGGCCGATAACCCCGACGACGCCGACCACGCGCCCGTCCGAACCGCGATAAGGCGCCGCTATCACGGACGAGCCCGAAAGCGAGAATAATTTATTCTCCGACCCGATGAAAATGCGCGTCGCCGCGCCTTCGCGCGCGCTATCGAGAAGCTGGGCGATATCCTGCTTGGTTTCGAGTTCGTCGAGCAACTGCCGCACGCGGTCGAGATCGCCGACCGCGCTTTCATCGAGCAGATTGGCTTGCCCGCGCACGATCAGCACGGGCCGGTCGGCGCCGTCGGACGACCAGATCGCGAGCCCGCGGCTGACAAGATCCTGCGCCGCGCGGTCGATCGCGATTCGCTCGGCCTCGATTTCGTGGCGGACGCGCGCCATCGCTTCGGTGAGGGTCAGGCCCGACAAGGTTGCGCTGATATAATTGCCCGCCTCGACAAGCGCCGAGGGGTTGAGCCCCGCCGGAATGTCGATCACGCGGTTCTCGACCGTCCCGTCGCCCGCGACGAGCACGACGAGCGACTGGCTGGCCGACAACGGCACGAAGGCGAGTTGTTTCAGCACGCGCTCATGCTTGGGAACGAGAACGAGGCCCGCGCACGCCGACAGCCCGGACAGTGCTGCCGTCGCCTGTGCGAGCGCACTCTCGATCGGGCCGCCCTCGACGAGGCTTGCCTCGATCTGGGCGCGGTCCTCGGGCGAAGGTTCGGCGACCTGCATCATGCCGTCGACGAACAGGCGCAGCCCCTGTTCGGTCGGCAACCGGCCCGCGCTGGTGTGCGGGCTGGCGAGCAGGCCAAACTCCTCCAGATCCTGCATCACATTGCGGATCGAGGCGGGCGACAGGTTGAGCGTCGCGAGTTTCGACAGCGTCCGCGATCCGACCGGCTGGCCGGTTTCCAGATAGGCGTCGACGACCAACCGGAACACATCGCGCGCGCGCGTCGTCAATTCGGTGATCGGCGGAGTGGTCATGGAGTGGATTTAGGGATGGAGGGGGGTGGGGGCAAGCTTTGCTGGTCAGAGCATGGGAGTGGCGTTAGCCTGCCTTGCAGGGGAGAAAAGCATGACCGACCGACCGCTCGACCGCGACGATCCGCTCGACGACTTCCAGCGCCGCACCATCTCGCTGCTCGGCCACGACCGGCTGGTCTATATAATGGGAAGCGGTCCGGCGGTGATCGTGATGACCGAAATGCCCGGCATCAGCCCGCATGTCGCGCGCTTCGCGCGCTGGGTGCGCGATGCCGGCTTTACCGTCTATATGCCGCATATCTTTGGCAAGGACGGCGCCGTGCCGCGGATGCCCGGCGCTCTGTTCACGATCCTTGGCGGCTGCATCAGCCGCCAGTTCCGGGCCTTCCAGGCGAACGAAAGCTCACCCGCAACGCAGTGGCTGCGCGCGCTCGCGGCGCTGGCGCACAGGGAATGCGGCGGCAAGGGCGTCGGTGCGATCGGGATGTGCTTCACCGGCAATTTCGCGCTGTCGATGATGCTCGAGCCCGCGGTGCTCGCGCCGGTGCTGTCGCAGCCCTCGCTGCCGCTGAACGACGCGGCGGGGATGCATATCCACCCCGACGAACTCGCCGCCGTCAAAGCGCGGATGGAGGCCGAGGATCTGACGGTGCTCGCCTACCGTTTCAAAGGCGACAAATTCTGCAAGGCGGCGCGGTTCGAGGCGTTCGAAAATGCGCTCGGCGACCGGTTCATCGGCAAGGTGCTGCCCGATGAAGCCGCGAACCCCGACAGCCCGATGAAGAACCCGCACAGCGTCGTCACCATCCACCTGATCGACGAAGCCGGCCAGCCGACCGTGCAGGCGCGCGACGAAATCCTCGATTTCTTCAGGATGCGCTTGAGCGGTTGAGGGTGGGGGCCTAAGGGCCTCCGCAATCGTCAATCGAAAGGATATCCCATGCGCCCCTCCGGCCGCGCGCCCGACCAGATGCGGTCGATCGCCATCGAAACAAATTTCACCATCCATGCCGAGGGCAGCGTCCTTGTCAGCTTCGGCAATACCAAGGTGCTGGTGACCGCCAGCGTCGAGGAAAAGGTTCCGCCGTTCCTGCGCGGCAAGGGGCAGGGCTGGGTCACCGCCGAATATGGCATGCTGCCCCGCGCGACGCACACCCGCGGTAGCCGCGAGGCGGCGAAGGGCAAGCAGTCGGGCCGGACGCAGGAAATCCAGCGACTTATCGGTCGCAGCTTGCGCGCCGTCGTCGACATGGCGAAGCTCGGCGAGCGTCAGATCGTCATCGACTGCGACGTGATCCAGGCCGATGGCGGCACGCGCACCGCCTCGATTTCGGGCGCGTGGGTCGCGCTGCGCCTTGCGGTCGACAAGCTGCTCGAAAGCAAGGCGTTGGCCGAGGATCCGATCGAGGACAGCGTCGCGGCGATCTCGTGCGGCATCTACAAGGGCACGCCGGTGCTCGACCTCGACTATGACGAGGATTCGGTCGCCGAAGCCGACGGCAATTTCGTGCTGACCGGCAAGGGCCAGATCGTCGAGGTGCAGGCGAGCGCCGAGGGCGCGACCTACGACGAAGAGGGCCTGCTGCGCCTGCTCCGCCTCGCGCGCATCGGCTGCACCGATATCTTCGCGGCACAGGCGAAGGCGGCGGGCCGGTAATATTGTTCGTCACCCCGGACTTGAGCCGAGGTCCATGCAGCCGAGGCCGGAATGGATGCCGGATCGAGTCCGGCATGACGAAAGAAGGATCTTCGAATGACCCGCAAGCTCACCCCCGGCAAGCTCGTCATCGCGAGCCACAATGCAGGCAAGGTCCGCGAAATCCGCGCGCTGCTCGAACCCTATGGGATCGAGCCCGTGTCGGCGGGTGACCTCGGCCTTCCCGAGCCCGAGGAGACGGGGACGACATTTCGCGAAAATGCGCTGCTGAAGGCGCATGCGAGCGCGTCGGCCGCAGGGCTTCCCGCGCTGGCCGATGACAGCGGGCTTGAGGTCGCGGCGCTCGGCGGTCGTCCGGGCGTGTACACCGCCGACTGGGCCGAAAGGCAGTCGTTCGAGGGCGCGCCGGGCCGCGACTGGTATATGGCGATGGGCAAGGTCGAAGGCCTGCTCGCCGAGCAGGGGCCGGACGTCGACCGCAGCGCACGCTTCGTCTGCACGCTGGCGCTGGCGTGGCCCGACGGCCATGCCGAAGTGTTCGAAGGGAAAGCCGAGGGCAGTTTGACCTGGCCACCGCGCGGAACGATGGGCTTCGGCTATGATCCGGTGTTCGTTCCAGCCGGTAACACGCTGACTTTCGCGGAGATCGATCCGGCGGAGAAGCACGCAATCAGTCATCGCGCCGATGCTTTCGCCAAGCTGGTGGCCGGAGCGTTTTGATATCGTCGTTGCCCCGGACCTGATCCGGGGCCCATGGATTCCGGCTTTCGCCGGAATGACGAATGGGAGTAAGGCCCCCCATGGCCGAACCGCTCGCCCTTTATGTCCATTGGCCGTTTTGCGTCAGCAAATGCCCCTATTGCGACTTCAACAGCCATGTCCGCGAGAGTGTCGATCAGGCGGTTTGGCGCGAGGCGTTGCTGGCCGATCTGCAGCATGAGGCGGGACTGCTTCCGGGCCGCCCGGTGTCGTCGATTTTCTTCGGCGGGGGGACGCCCAGCCTGATGCCGCCCGAAACCGTCGCGGCGGTGATCGCGGCGGCGGAAGCGGCGTGGGGGCTGGCGGACGATTGTGAGATCACGCTGGAAGCCAACCCGAATTCGGTCGAGGTTGCCAATTTCGCTGCGCTCGCATCGGCCGGTGTCAATCGCGTGTCGATTGGGGTTCAAAGCTTCGATCCGCAAATACTTGAATTTCTTGGGCGCGCGCACAGCGGCGACGAGGCGCGGCGCGCAATCGCGGCGGCGCAGGAGCATTTCGCGCGGGTGAGCTTCGATCTGATCTACGCGCGGCCGGGGCAATCTCTCGCCCAATGGGAAACCGAGTTGAACTACGCGCTGGCGTTCGGAACGGGGCATCTCTCGCTCTACCAGCTCACCATCGAACCCGGCACGCGTTTCGCGACGCTTGCGGCGAAGGGCGATCTCGTCATTCCCGACGGCGATACGGCGGCCGACCTGTTCGACGCGACGCAGACGATGACGCGCGCTGCGGGGCTCCCGCGCTACGAGGTCTCGAACCATGCGCGGCCCGGTGAGGAGAGCCGGCACAATCTGACATATTGGCGCTATGGCGACTATGCCGGGGTCGGGCCGGGGGCGCACGGGCGGCGCCTCGGACAGGCGACCGAGCGGCACAAAAAGCCCGAGAATTTTATCGCAGCGGTCGAGCGTAACGGACACGGCCTGAAGGTCGAAGCCGACCTGCCGGCGCACGAACGCGCAACCGAGGCGATGCTGATGGGGCTGCGGCTGACCGAGGGGATCGACCTGGCGCGGGTCGAGGCGCGGAGCGGATTGAGGCGCGATGCGTTCGTCGATGAGGGAGCGGTGGCGCGGCTGGCGGCGCAGGGGTTGGTAGTTCAGGATGGGGACCGGTTGGCTGTGACCGACGACGGCATCCTCCTGCTCGACTCGATCCTTTCCGAGGTCGTGCGGACCGGCTAGACTCCCCCGACCCGTTCGCATCGAGCGAAGTCGAGATGCCCCTCGTGGTTGCCTTACGTGGCGGGGTGTCTCGACTTCGCTCGACACGAACGGAGAGGGAAGGGTTGGAATTGGCGCAGGGACTGATCCGCGACTGGGATGCCCATCTGGCGCACGAAAAGCGCCGGTCGGAGCATACGCGCCGTGCCTATATCGCGACGGCGGAGCGATTTTGCGCCTTCCTGTCGCATCATCGCGGCGGCGCGGTCGATGCGCGGATGCTCAAGGGTCTGACGCCGAACGATCTTCGCTCTTACCTTGCCGACCGCCGCGCCGACGGGCTGGGCAATGCGTCCGCCGCACGCGAACTCAGCGCTCTGCGCACCTTCCTGCGCTTCGTCGGCGGATCGAACGCGGCCGTTCCGCAGATGCGCGGGCCGCGCGTCAAGAAGGGCCTGCCGCGGCCCGTCGCGCCTGCGGAAGCGCTCCAACTGGCGCAGGATGTCGAGGACAATGCCCGCGAAGGCTGGGTTGGCGCGCGCGATTTTGCGCTGCTGCTTTTGCTCTATGGCGCCGGCCTTCGTATCGGCGAGGCGCTGGGACTGACCGGCGCCGCGCTGCCGCTGGGCGACACGCTGCGCGTCACGGGCAAGCGGAACAAGACCCGGATCGTCCCGATCCTGCCCGCCGTTGCGGCCGCCGTGTCGCGCTATGTCGAGGCTTGCCCGTGGCCGATCGGGAAAGAGGCACCGCTGTTCCTCGGCGCTCGCGGCGGGCCGCTCCAGCCCGGGGTGGTCCGCGCGAGCGTGCGCTCGGCGCGGCGTGCGCTGGGCCTGCCCGAACGCACGACGCCGCATGCCTTGCGCCACAGCTTCGCGACGCACCTGCTTGCGGGCGGGGCGGACCTTCGCAGTCTGCAGGAATTGCTCGGCCACGCCAGCCTTGCCTCGACGCAGGTCTATACGGCGGTCGACGCCGCGCATCTGCTCGACATTTACCGGAGCGCGCACCCGCGAGCCTAGCGCGCTTGCTTTGTCTTCCAAGTGATGACGCGGTAGATATAGATGGCGACGAGCGATCCGATCGCCACCAGCGCAACGGGGCCGACGAAGGCGTCGAGGTTCGCGAACTTCCCCCCGAACCAGTTGCCGGCGCCCGCGAGTGCGGCGATCCAGATCGTCGAACCTGCGGCGGTCCAAGCCAAGAATTTTGCCTGGTTCATCTTCACCATGCCCGCGGGCAAGGACACCATCGTCCGTGCGACGGGCATGAAGCGCGCGACGAAGACGATGCCGGGGCCGTATTTCAGGAACCAGTTGTGCAACCGCTCGACCTCGGCCCAGTCGAGCGTCAGCCAGCGGCCATGGCGGTCGATGAAGGGCTTGAGCCGTTCGTATCCGATCCACCGGCCGATGCCGTACCAGATCCAGTTTCCGGCGGTCGTTCCCGCGACGGCGACCGCGATGAGCGTCCAGAAATCGAAATGACCCTTGGAAACGGCAATGCCGCCGAGCCCCATGATCACTTCGGAGGGGATCGGCGGGAACACATTTTCCAGGAACATGAGGATGAAGATCCCCACATACCCCCAGCTCTGGATCAGGTTCAGGATAAAGTCTGTCATGCGAAGAGAACGCGCGCGGGCTTCAGCCGATCCGCCCGATGATCGCGTCCCAGATCATCCCCGCCGTGTCGCTGTTGTTGAAGCGGTCGATCGCGACGATTCCGGTGGGCGAGGTGACGTTGATTTCGGTCAGCCACTCGCCGCCGATCACATCGATGCCAACGAACAGCAATCCGCGTTGGCGAAGCTCGGGGCCGAGCACGTCGCAAATCTCCTGCTCGCGCGGAGTGAGTTCAGTGGCTTCGGCATAGCCGCCGACCGCAAGGTTCGAGCGGAATTCGCCTTCGCCGGGCTTGCGGTTGATCGCGCCCGCGACCTCGCCGTCGACGAGGACGATGCGCTTGTCGCCCTTGGCGACGCTCGGCAGGAATTGCTGGACCATGAAGGGTTCGGGCCACACCTGTCCGAACAGCTCGACGAGCGCGCCCAGATTGCTGCCGTCGGCGTCGACGCGAAATACTGCCTTGCCGCCGTTGCCGTGCAGCGGCTTGATCACCACCGCGCCATAACGGGCCTGAAAATCCTTCACCGCGTCGAGGTCGCGCGTGACCATCGTCGGCGGCATGAATTCGGGGAAATCGAGCACGAACACCTTCTCGGGCGCATTGCGCACCGAGACGGGATCGTTGACCACGAGCGTTTCGCCGCGGATGCGCTCGAGCAGCCAGGTGCCGGTGAGGTAGCCGAGGTCGAAGGGCGGATCCTGCCGCATCAGCACGACATCGACGTCGCGGCCGAGATCGAGCGTGACGAAATCGCCAAATTCATAGTGCGCGCCGGCCTCGCGCTTCGCGTCGAGGATGCGGTGCGCCTTGGTGGTCAGCCGCCCGGCCTCCCACGTCAGCCCGCGCACGTCGTAGTGATAGAGCTCGTACCCGCGTTCGAGCGCTTTCAGGATCAGGTGGAAACTGCTGTCGCCATTGATGTTGATCGCGTCCATCGGGTCCATTTGCACGGCTGCACGCAGGGTCATCTTCTTCTCCTTGGGCGCCGTCACGGCTGCCAGACGTGGACCAGATGGCGAGGCAATCGCTTCGGCGCAAGGAGCATCACGTCGATGCGGATGTCATCCGACGGACGCGCGAATCGGGGGATGAGCATTTCCGCCGCCGATGCGACGCGTCGCAAGCGCCACTGGTCGATCGCAAGGTCGAGGTCTTCGGGGCGCTCGCGCCACTTCACCTCGATGAAGGCGAGCGTTTTGCCGCGCCGCGCGACGAGGTCGACCTCGCCCGCGGCAACGCGGAGCCGCTGCCCGAGAATGCGCCAGCCGTGCAGGCGCAGCCACCATGCCGCGCGCCGTTCGGCCCTGCGGCCCCGCGCTTCGGCGGCGGCGCGGTTCAAGCCCGCTCTTTCAATGCCAGCGCGCGGGCATAAACCTCGTGCCGGTCGAGCCCATATTGCTTCGCGACGGCCTTGGCGGCCTGCGCGACCGGCCGGTCCGCCATCGCGGCGCGCAGCGCGGCATCGATGGTCGCCGCATCGGCTTCCTCGCCGCTTTCCTCGCCGCGCGGGCCCACGACGATCACGATCTCGCCCTTCGGCGGCGCGTCGGCGTAGCGCGCGGCGAGGTCGGCGAGCGTGCCGGTCGCGCATTCTTCGTAAAGCTTGCTGATCTCGCGCGCGACGGCGGCCTCGCGATTGCCGAGGCCGTCGGCCAGTGCCGTCAGCGCGGCGGCGAGGCGCGGGCCGCTTTCATAGAAGACGAGCGTCGCGCGGAGCCCCGCGAACTCGGCGATCGTGTCGGCGCGCGCCTTGGCCTTGTTCGGCAGGAAGCCGGCAAACAGGAAGCGGTCGCTCGGCAATCCCGAGAGCGTGATCGCGGCGATCGCGGCGCAGGGGCCGGGCAGGGTGGTGACGTGTCGTCCGGCTGCGCGCGCGTCGCGCACCAGCTTGTACCCTGGATCCGAAATCAACGGGGTTCCCGCGTCTGACACCAAAACGACAACTTCGCGCTCCATGCGCGCAACCAGCGCAGCGCGGGTGCGTTCGTCGCTATGGTCGTGATAGGGGGTCATCGGAACGCGCAAACCGAGGTGCGAGAGCAGCTTCGCGGTCACGCGCGTGTCCTCGGCAGCGATGACGTTGGCCGAGGCGAGCGTGGCGGCTGCCCGCGCACTGATGTCGCCGAGGTTGCCGATGGGCGTCGCGACGATATAGAGACCGGGCAAGGGAGATTTTGAGATGGTCGAATCCGGCATGACGCCGAAAATGGCAGAAACTGCCCAAGATTGCCACGGGGGCTCGCGCCAGGTTTATGCATCGTCACGGCGCAAAATGCTGCGCGGGATCGCGACGCTGACGCTCGGCGGTCTGCTCGCCGCGTGCCAGATGGTGCCGAAGGCGACAGGCCCGGCCACCGCGCCGCCGCCCGAAAAGCCCGCCGATGGCGTCGGCCCCGGGCTTCCGACTGATACCGACCGCCACCGCGTCGCGCTGCTGGTTCCCCAGACCGGGCCCAACGCCGATGTCGGTATGGCGATTGCGAACGCGACGACGATGGCGCTGCTCGATTCGAAGACCGAGCGGGTTCGCATCACGACCTATGACACCGCGCTTGGTGCCGCCGCCGCGGCGCGGCAGGCGGTTGCCGACGGCAACAAGCTGATCCTCGGCCCGCTGCTCAGCGAGGATGTCGCCGCCGTCGCGCCGATCGCACGCGAGGCGAAGGTGCCGGTGCTGAGCTTCTCGAACGACAGCAGCGTCGCGGGCAACGGCGTCTTCATCATGGGCTTCGTCCCCGGCCAGTCGGTCGAGCGCGTCGTCGCCTATGCGCGCAGCAAGGGGCAGCAGCGGTTCGGCGCGCTCGTGCCCAAGACGGTCTATGGCGACCGCTCGGCCGCGGCCTTCCGCTCGGCGGTGTCGGCCGCGGGGGGTACGCTGGTCGCGGTCGAAACCTATGACCGCAGCGCGACCGCGCTGACGGGCGCGGCGCGGCGGCTTGCCAATGCCGGCGCGATGGACGCGGTGCTCGTCGCAGACAGCGGCGGCAACGCGATCCGCGCCGTGCCGGTAGTCAAGAGCACGGGGAACAAACAGATCCTCGGCACCGAGCTGTGGAACACCGACGCGGCGCTCGGAAGTAATCCGGCAATGCGCGGGTCGTGGTTCGCCAGCGTTTCGGATGGCCTTTACGGTCAGCTCGCCGCGAAATATCGCACACGCTACGGCAAGGCGCCGTACCGGCTCGCCAGCCTCGGCTATGACTCGGTGCTGCTGACCGTCCGCATCGCGCGCGACTGGAAGCCGGGCACGACCTTTCCCGCCGCAAGGTTGCTCGCCGAGGAGGGGTTCGGGGGCATCGACGGCATTTTCCGCTTCAACAACCGCGGGATCGCAATGCGCGCGCTCGAGGTCAGCGAGGTCGGGGCCGGAGGCTTCCGCGTGATCGACCCCGCGCCGACGAAATGGTAGTGGCATAACCGCCACAGCGTGGCGAAAAGCGTCATGTTTGTGACGCGGGCGGCCTTTACGGCGCGCTCGCGTTCACTATATGGGCATGGCGCGCCGCGATCGCGTCGATTCCGCGCGCCTATCGTAAATGACCAGGAGATACAGCTATACCACCGCCCATGACCCGCCGCTCGATGGCGCCCGTGCCGCCCAAAAACGGCCCGCGATACAATGAATTCATTTCCTCTCCGAAGGTCCGCGTGATCGACGAGGAAGGGGAGAATCTGGGCGTAATGCTGACGGCCGAAGCGATCGAGCAAGCTGCCTCGGTCGGTCTGGACTTGGTTGAAGTGTCTCCCAACGCCGATCCGCCGGTGTGCAAGTTCCTCGATGTGGGCAAGTATAAGTACGAAGCCCAGAAAAAGGCCAATCTGGCGCGCAAGAGCCAGAAGACGCAGGAGATCAAAGAGATCAAGATGCGTCCGAACATCGACGATCATGATTTCGATGTGAAGATGAAGAAGGTCTTCGACTTCCTTGAGGAAGGCGACAAGGTCAAGATGACCATGCGTTTCCGCGGCCGCGAGATGAGCCACACGCAGCTCGGCCTCAACGTGCTTCAGCGCGTCGCCGAAATGACCGCCGAGATCGCGAAGGTCGAGGCGCATCCGCGCACCGAAGGCCGCCAGATGGTCATGGTGATCGCGCCGAAATAAGGCGTCGCGGCTCAGCCGATACGGAAATTCAGGGCGGTCGTTCCACCGGGACGGCCGCCCGCTTCGTATCGGCGCTCCACCATATGCACGTCACCCGCCGCGGAGATCGCGACGAGCGTCGAGGCGCGGGTGCCATAGACTTCGCCGTGCAGGAAAAGCGCGGGCTCGCCTTCTGCTGTCAGCGTGTCGAGCAGGCCTTCGGGCTCGGCTTGCGCCTCGACCACCGCCGACAGCGCGGTGCGCAGCCGGTCAGCGCGCAGACAGGGGGCATCGACCGGTTCGTTGGCGAGCGCATGGACGCCGGGCGCCAGCGCCGCGATCAGCGGCGTCGGCCGGTTGGTGAGCAGCCGCGGGGCGCCGTCGACGGCAAACAGGTTGAACGCGTTGAAGCGGTCAAGGTCGGCCTCCGCCGGTTCGGCGAAGCGGCCGTCGCCGCGCAGCATGTCGGTGACGAGCGCGCCGCGCGACTCCTTCGCGGGGTCGGGCATCGCGCCGCGCACGTTCGTCACCACCACCACGCGCCCGCTCGGCTGGTGGACCCCCAGCCATGTTCCGCCGGCCTGCAGGTCGCGTCCCGCGACGATCCCGCTGCCGTCCGGCCAATGGCCGAGCGGCGCGGCCGGTCGCGCGTGAAATTCGTCGCGATTGCCGATGAGGATCAGAGGCCAGTCGGGGTGGGCTTGATAGGCGAGGGCGACGACGCACATGCGGCGCATATCGGGGCTTGGCGCCCGCTTGCCAAGCCTCTTGACAAATCGCTTGGTTGAATGTTCAATCAAGCCATCTTGCGAAGGAGGGCATATGGCCGACGAATTCGAGAAGATGGGCGAAAGCCTGCGCGCCAAGACGGGCAAGGGGCTGGACGAATGGGTCGCAGTCGCGCGCGGTACGGGCATTCCGGGCCATATGGCGCTGGTGAACCACCTGAAATCCGAACATGGTCTCGGCCATGGCTATGCCAATATGATCGTCCATGCGGCGAATGCCTCGTCGGCCGCGTCGCAGGACGACGATGCGCTCGTCGCGGCGGCGTTCGACGGGGCGAAGGCGCATTGGCGGCCGCTTTACGACCGGCTGGTGGCGCTGGTGCAGGGTTTCGGCGGCGACGTCGAACTGGCGCCGAAGAAAGGCTATGTCAGCCTTCGCCGCAAGAAGCAGTTCGCGCTGCTGATGCCCTCGACCAAGGACCGGTTCGACATCGGGCTGGCGCTGAAGGGCGAAGAGCCGGCGGGCAAGCTCGAACTCGCAGGAAGCTGGAATGCGATGGTCTCGCATCGCGTGCGGATCGCCGCCGATGAAGAGGCGGGCGACGATGTGGCGGGCTGGCTCCGCGCCGCCTATGATCGCGCCGGGTAGATCGCATGAACGCCGCCGACACCCGCAACCGCATCCTGATGACCGCGATGGAGCTGTTCTGGGAAAAGGGCTATCTCTCGACCTCGGTCTCCGACATCCTCTCGCGCAGCCAGGTCCATTCGGGCAGCCTCTACCATTTCTTCCCGGGCAAGCAGGACGTGCTGGTCGGCGTGCTCGAACTCTATCGCGACGGGATCGACGAGATGCTGCTCGCGCCGAACTGGGAGGGCGTTGACGATCCGATCGAGCGCATCTTTGCCCTGCTCGCGGGCTATCGCACCCATCTGATCGTCACCGACTGCACCTACGGCTGTCCGATCGGCAGCCTCGCGCTCGAAATCCACGAGCCCGATCCGGTGGTCCGCGATCTGATGGCGGCGAACTTTACCAACTGGTCGGCCGCGATTGCAGGCTGCTTTGAGGCCGCCGCCGACCGCCTGCCGCCCGGCGCTGACCGCCAGGCACTCGGCGAATTTGTGCTGACGGTGATGGAGGGCGCGGTGATGCAGGCGCGCACCTATCGCGACATCGGCTATTTCGATCGCAACATCGCTGTATTACGCGACTATATCACATCGTTGATGAGCGCCGCCAAATCTGATAATGTCGCCTGATCTTTCTGGAGGGGGAGATAATCATGACCGAAGTACGCAAGACACCCGTTCATCTGTGGATTGTCGGGGTCGTATCGCTGTTGTGGAACGCGGTCGGCGCGTTCGACTATACGATGACCAAAATGCAGAACCCCGAATATCTCGCGGCCTTCACGCCCGAACAGCAGGCGTGGTTCGCCGGCTTCCCGCTGTGGGCGAACATCGGCTGGGCGCTGGGCGTCTGGGGATCGGTACTCGGGTCGCTGCTGCTTCTTGCGCGGAGCCGCCATGCGGTGTCGGCGTTCGCCGTCTCGCTCGTCGGGCTCGCGATCAGCTGCATCTACCAGTTCGGCCTGCATTATGGCGACCTGATGCGCCTGTTCGGAACGTTCCCGATGATCTTCACGGCGATCATCTGGGTGATCCTCATCGCGCTGTTCGTCTATGCACGGAAGCAAGCGGCGGCGGGCGTACTGCGGTGACCGCGTCCGCTTTGGGGTAGGAAGCGGACGTTCGCTCTGTGATCCCCGGCGAAAGCCGGGGCCCAAGGAATTCTCACACAAGCCTGGTGTTTTGCCGCTCTGGGCCCCGGCTTCCGCCGGGGATCACAATGTCCGCAACCGCTCGGAACCGGCCGGTCAACGCGCCCGAATGAAGGCACGGATATCCTGCGACAATTTATGGCGATCCTCGTCGCGGATGTACATCATGTGGCCCGCGCCATAATATTTATACTCTATCCGGTCCTGCGGGATGCCGGTGCGCGACAGCGCATATTCGGCGGCGAAAAAGGGCGTCGCGAAATCATAATAGCCCTGTCCGACGAACACGCGCAGCCCCGAATTCTCGCGCAGCGCCTGCCCGATATAGGGCGTGACGTTGAGATAGGCGTTGGTGTCGCGCCCGCCGATCCGCCAGTCCCATTGCCCGCCGATGCCGCTGATGGATTGATATTCGAGGGTAGTCTTGAAACCCAGAACATCGCGGCTCCAGCTGTTGATCGCCGCGGTGTAGCTCGCGTCGATGCCATAGAAGCTGGGGTCGTTGTCGGGCTGTTCGCCGGCATTGTCGTAATCCTTGCCGGTATAGCGGCTGTCGAGGCGGCCGACCGTCAGGCCGCGGTCGCGGAGCAATTCCTTGTAGAAGCGGCCGGGGGTGACGCGGAGGTCGGCGCTTTCGAGATAGGTTTCGGAGAGGCCGGTAAAGCGCGCGAGGTCGCGGCGGATCGCGGCGCGTTCCTCGCCTTGCAGCTTCTGCCCCTTGAGTAGCGCCGAGGCATAGGGACCGATCGCCCACTGCCGCGCTTCCTCGGTAAAGGCCTCGACCGACGAGCCGCTCGCCTTGCCGTGGAACATCGCGGTGGCGGCCATCGAGGGCAGGTTGGTGATATAGCTCAGTTCGTTGCCCGGCGTATCCGATCCCGCCGCGAAGTCGAGCACGGTCGAGATCAGGATGATGCCGTTGAGCGCGACGTCGTTGTACGTCTCGTTCATCAACTGGTTCGCGACCGCCGCCGAGCGCGTGGTGCCATAGCTTTCGCCGCCGAGATATTTGGGGCTGTTCCAGCGGCCATTGTCGTTCATCCAGCGCCGGATCACCTCGGCGACCAGCTTGGCATCCTGCGTGACGCCGTAATAATCCTTGGGATCGGCTTTTCCGATCAGGTGCGAAAAGCCCGTGCCCGGCGGGTCGATGAAGACGATGTCGGTGACGTCGAGCAGCGCGTCGGGATTGTCGACGATCGGATAGGGCGGGGCGCCGTCGTCGCGCGCATCGCCGGGGATCGCAACGCGCTTTGGCCCGAAGGCGCCCATCATCAACCAGACCGTGCCCGAGCCGGGGCCGCCGTTGAACAGGAACGTAACCGGGCGGCCGGGGTCGCGCGGTTCCTTGATATAGGCCGTGGTGACGACCGAAACCTCGGGCACGCCGTCCTTGTTCTTGATGATCGTCTCGCCGATCGTCGCCGCATAGTTGATCCGCTGCCCGCCGAAGGTGCCGGAGAGCTTTGTGGTGCGGACCTGTGGCTCGACGTCGGCGGGCTTCTCGGGCTTGGCCTTCTCGACGCTCTCTTGGGCATGAACGACAGCAGGAGCAGCGACGGCAAGCGCCAGCGCGATCAGCGACAGACCTGTTTTCATGATTTTCTCCCCGTTGAGGCGCGAACCCTAAGCGGGGCGGGGAAGGGCGGCAAGGTCGCTGGTCGGTCGCGGCGGGGCCTTGGTCGAAGGGCGCCGGACGGTGAGCGGGCGATGCGATCGTCAGGCTGCCAGCGCTGCTTTGGGAGTTCCCGGGCGTGCACCGGCAATCCATCCGTGCCAAGCGATCGCGACGCCAAGGATAGCCGACAGGAACAGCAGGAAGGGCAGATTGACGCGGGAGACGGCGGCGAACATCGGCGCCCAGCCTGGAATTCGTCCGAGCGTATCAAAGCTGATTGCCTGCGCGGCAATGAATCCCGCCGCGATCAGAAATGGCCTGCCATGCGACGACGCCCGACGAAACAGGTAAAGCGTGATCGCCAGCGCGATCAGATTTCCGCCTGCCATCGCATAGGAAAAATTCTCATCCGGCCGGAAAAACGGGATGAGCATGGCAAGCAATCGGAATCCGACCGGAGAAATCACGAACAGCAGCGTCGCGAGCATATAGCGAGCGTGCAGTTGGACCTGATAGCGGTGCCTCAGACCCAACCAGAAGAGAAGGGCGAATGCGAGATTGGCGAGCGGATCGAAAAAACCGAACTGCGCGATCTGCTTGCCTTCGATACTGGTGAAATCGCCGGCCAAGGTCGCCGCCTCGACATGGATGACCCACATTCCCCCGACCAGGAAGAATGGGAAAAGCAGAAAGATCGCGCGCCCGGTCGCGCGGTGCAGCGCGAGTCGATGGTGGTGGGCCGTCCAGCTCTGCACGATCGCAAGGACGATCCAAAGGACAGAGCTGGCGGCATGAGCATGGTGCGCCATGCTATGTGTCTGCAGCTTCGTGAAATATCCGGGCCAGAAGGCGACAAACGTCAGCGCGAGCAGCGCCAGCACATATATCCAGGCCGAACGAAAGGGCATGCTTTTCCCCTTGCGCCGACACTGACATCATCAAACGTCGACAGCAAGCCGGATTACCCGGCGCGGCGATAGGCTCCCTTGCCTTGCGTTACCGTCCCCACTTGGTCTTGCTCGACTTCCCGAACCGCCCTTTGCGCGTGCCCGGCTTGCCTTCGTTGCTCCGCCCCACGCGCGGGGCCACCTGTTCGTCGGGCGGCAAGCCGAGTTCGTCGGCCTCGAGCTTGCGGATCTCGTCGCGGAGGCGCCCGGCCTCCTCGAACTCCAGATCTGCCGCCGCATCGCGCATCTTCTTTTCGAGCTCGGCGATATAGGCGCGCAAATTGTGCCCGACCATGTGCGCGGGCTTGTCCTCGCCGATGTCGATGACGACGCCGTCCTTCGACGCGACATGCGCGATGATGTCGCCGATGCTGCGCTTGATCGTCGTCGGGGTGATGCCGTGTTCGGCGTTATACGCCTTCTGCTTTTCGCGGCGCCGGTCGGTTTCGCGCATCGCGCGTTCCATGCTGCCGGTGATGCGGTCGGCGTAGAGGATGACGCGGCCGTCGACGTTGCGCGCGGCGCGCCCGATCGTCTGCACCAGCGAGGTTTCGCTGCGCAGAAAACCTTCCTTGTCGGCATCGAGGATCGCGACGAGCCCGCATTCGGGAATGTCGAGCCCTTCGCGCAGCAGGTTGATGCCGACGAGCACGTCGAACACGCCGAGGCGGAGGTCGCGGATGATCTCGATGCGTTCGAGCGTCTCGACGTCCGAGTGCATGTAGCGGACCTTCAGGCCTGCTTCGTGCAGGAATTCGGTCAGATCCTCGGCCATGCGCTTCGTCAGTGTCGTGACGAGCGTGCGGTATCCCGCCGCGGCGGTCTTCTTCGCCTCGGCGATCAGGTCGTCGACCTGTTCCTCGACCGGTTTGATCTCGACCGGCGGGTCGATGAGGCCGGTGGGGCGGATCACCTGTTCGGCGAAGACACCCTGCGTGCGATCCATCTCCCACGTCCCGGGGGTCGCCGAGACGCTGACCGTCTGCGGACGCATCAGATCCCATTCGGCGAAGCGCAGCGGCCGGTTGTCGATGCAGCTCGGCAGGCGGAAGCCATATTCGGCGAGCGTGATCTTGCGCCGATGGTCGCCCTTCGACATCGCGCCGATCTGCGGGATCGTCTGGTGGCTTTCGTCGACGAAGAGCAGGGCGTTGTCGGGCAGATATTCGAACAGGGTCGGCGGCGGCTCGCCGGGGAGGCGGCCGGTGAGGAAGCGGCTGTAGTTCTCGATCCCCGCGCAGCTGCCCGTCGCGGCGATCATCTCGAGGTCGAAATTCGTTCGCTGTTCGAGCCGCTGCGCTTCGAGCAGGCGGCCCTCGGCTTCGAGTTCCTTGAGGCGCTCCGCCAGTTCGTGCCGGATCGCCTCGGTCGCCTGTTTGAGCGTCGGGCCGGGCGTGACATAATGGCTGTTCGCATAGACGCGGACATAGTTGAGGCTGGCGATCTTCTTGCCCGTCAGCGGGTCGAATTCGACGATCTCCTCGATCTCGTCGCCGAAGAAGCTGACGCGCCACGCCATATCCTCATAGTGCGAAGGGAAGATTTCGAGACTGTCGCCGCGGACGCGGAAATTGCCGCGCGCGAAGGCCTGGTCGTTGCGCTTGTATTGCAGCGCGACGAGCTTGCGGATGATCTCGCGATTGTCGACGACCTGGCCCTTTTTGAGGTCGAAGATCATCGCCGAGTAAGTCTCGACCGACCCGATGCCGTAAAGGCACGAAACCGAGGCGACGATGATCACATCGTCGCGCTCGAGCAGCGCGCGCGTTGCCGAATGGCGCATCCGGTCGATCGCCTCGTTTACCGAGCTTTCCTTCTCGATGTAGGTGTCCGACCGCGGCACATAGGCCTCGGGCTGGTAATAGTCGTAGTAGCTGACGAAATATTCGACCGCATTGTTCGGGAAGAAGCTCTTGAATTCGCCATAGAGCTGCGCCGCAAGGATCTTGTTCGGGGCGAGGATAAGCGCCGGGCGCTGCAACTCGTCGATGACCTTTGCCATGGTGAAGGTCTTGCCCGACCCGGTGACGCCGAGCAGCACCTGGTCACGCTCGCCCGCGAGCGCGGTGTCGACCAGTTCGCGGATCGCGGTCGGCTGGTCGCCGGCGGGCTCATAGTCGCTAACCAGTTCAAAACGCTTGCCGCCCTCGACCTTGTCGGGGCGGGCGGGGCGGTGCGGGACATAGGCCTCGCTGGTGTCGATTTCATCGAGCGATGTACGAATCTGGATTGCCATCGCTGCCAATATGGTATCGATGGGGTGGGCGCACAATCGCAATGAGTCACAGGGGATGGATATGAAAAAGCTACTCACGTTCGCCGCTCTTGGCGTTGCATTGGCGACGGCTGGCTGCAGCAAGACCGAAAATGCCGGCGGCACCGTCAAGCGCGAGGCCGGAAACTGGAAGACCGACGTCAAGCTGGTGAAGTTCGAAGTTCCGGGCATGCCGCCCGAAATGAAGGACGGCATGGCGAAGATGATGGAAGGCGCCAGCGGCATGGACCAGTGCTTCACGCAGGAGCAGGTCGACAAGGAAGATATCGCCGCCGAGCTCGCCAAGGGGCCGGGCAATGGCGGCGAGTGCAAATGGTCGAAGAAGGATGTCAGCGGCGGCAAGATCGACGTTGCGGGCACCTGCACCGCCAACGGCCAGACGGTCGATATGGCCATGGCCGGCACGATGGAAGCGAAGAAGACCGACGTGACGATCACGACCAAGGGCAAGATGCCGACCGGTCAGGGCGAGATGGAGATGGTGCTGCAGATGACGAGCACCCATACCGGCCCCTGCAAGGACGGCGCAGCCGCGACCAAGAGCTGAGCCAAACGGCAACAGGGTTACGAGCGGGGCGTCGGTGCGAGCCGGCGCCCTTTCTGTTTGAAGGGAGAGAGAAACATGATCGGCTATGTGACCATGGGCACCGACGATTTGCCGCGCGCCCGCGAATTTTATGCCGGGCTGCTCGGGACGATCGGCGCGAGCGAGTTGATGCGCATGTCGGATACCGAGGCGAACGGCTTTACCCTTTATGGCACCGGTTGGGGCCAGCCCGGCATTGCGGTGACGCGGCCCTATGACGGCCAGCCCGCCGATCGCGGCAACGGCCATATGGCGGCGATCGTCGTCGACGAGCGCGCGAAGGTCGATGCGCTTCATGCCAAGGCGCTCGAACTCGGCGGCAGCTGCGAAGGACCGCCGGGCGTTCGCGGTGACGACGGCGAGCAGGCTTTCTATGCCGCCTATTTCCGTGACCCCGACGGCAACAAGCTGTGCGCCTTTCGGATCGGGCCGGCCTGAGCAGCGAAATTTGGAAAGCTGGGGTCGATGTATCCGGCTTCGGACTCGCCGGACGGGATGCAGGTGGGGCTGCATGTCCGTCCGGCGGAGTCACTGTTATGGGGCCACGCGATATGCCGAAAAGCGCCAGGGACCAGCTCGCGCCCTTCGATCTTGGGACCCCAATTGTCCCAACCGGGCATAAGCCCAGCCCAGACCACGACGGCACAGGGCACGTCGCGACCGTTGAACGATCTCACGTCCCTCGGCGATATGGCAGTTACAAGGGGTCACGACGCGGCATGTCGCGAAACGGCAAGAAATTATTAACCACAAATGCCGCTTTTCAGCGTCATTTGGCACCTCGCAATGATTTTGATATAAGGCTGCGGCCTGCTGTTACCGTTACATGGTAGTAAAATCGGCTAGCTGTCCCGGCCGTTTGGCGTATCTAACGCGCACGCCTCGCGAGGGGGCATTCGAGGTTGCATGGACCATATAATCGCTGATGAGCTTCCCGATGGTGATGAAACCGACCGGATCATTGCCGCCGAGTTCGAACAGCTGCGCGAGTCGGCCCTGTTCACCCGTTCGCCGGTTCTGTCGCGTCTATTGCAATTCCTTGTCGAGCATCGCCTGCGCGGCGGGCGCAGCGCCCCCAAGGCCTATGCGATCGCAACCGAGGCGTTGGGGCGCAGCGCCGATTTCGATCCTGCGGTCGACAGCTATCCCCGCGTCATGGTCGGCCGGCTCCGGACGCTCCTCGACCGCTATTATGCCGAAACGCCCTGGATCCACCGTCTGCGCGTTCCGCAGGGGAGTTACGAAATCGTCGTCCAGCATCGTTCGGCGCCCCCCGCGCGATCGGCCGCGGACGCCGAGGGTGACATGGCGGCGGAACTCGCGCCGAACACCGATACGGGCGTCGCGGGTGTGGCGTCATCGCACCACAAGCGCGACGCCGGGATCTCGGCGCGATCCGGCTATGCGCGCCGGGTGGCTGCGCTGCTTTTCGTGCTGCTGGCCGCCGCCGCCGGATGGTGGACCTACGCCAATTGGGGGCGGATGGGTGGCGCGACCCCGGTTCCCACGCCGTTGCTGGAGGTCGGGGTGCCGCAGGCGGGCGAAACGCCGGTGTCGCGCGCACTCGCACGCGCGCTCGACGGGCGGCTGCGCGACGGTTTCCGGCGGTTCGAGCTGGTCGACCTGCGAAGCGCGGAAGCGAATGGAGCATCGGCCGCCGCGCCGCAACCGGACTATCGCCTCGACGTCCTGCTTGTCCGCGACCTCGATGGGCCCGCCGACGTCACGTTGGTGCTGAACCGGGTCGCCGATCAGCGGACGATCTGGTCGCAACAGTTTCATCTCGAGAAGGCGCAGATGCCCGAGTTCGCGCCAGTCGATACCGCCATCGCCCAAATTGCCGGGGACTATGGCGTGATCGTCCGTGATCAGGTCCAGCGCCATCCGAACGATTTCGCGCCGGGCTTTCCATGCCTCGCGCAATTCAACCGGGTGCGCCAGATGCGCAGCGCCACCGCCGCGAAGCAGATCGATGCGTGCCTGCGCGCCACGCTTGACCGCACACCGAACGATCCGGTCGCGTTGTCCGCCCTGTCGCTCGTCCGCTTCGGTGACTGGCAACCGCGCCGCAACACGCCCAAGGGCGCCGCCGCCTTTGCCGAGGCGAGGGCGCTGGCCCAGCGCGCCTATGAAAATGGTCCGGGATCCTCGGCGGGACTTTTCGCGATGTCGCGCGCGAATTTCTATGCGGGCAATTGCCCCGCCGGGCTCGCGCTCGGCGACGGCGCGATGCGGCTCAACCCCTATGATGCCGACATCGCCGGATTTCTCGGGTTATTCAAGCTTGCCTGCGCGCAGGCGGAAGAGGGCGCCGCGCTGTTGCAGCGGTCGCTCGATCTCGACGCCTCCTACCCTGGCGTGCCCGCGGTGACGCTGGCCTTCGTGCGGTCGCAAGCGGGGGGATCAACAGGCGGCACAGGTCATTCTCGACCGGGTGCCGACGCCCAGCAAGATGGAACCGCAATTCATGATGGTCCGCGCGATCGTCCTGGCGCGACAGGGGCATCTGCCCGAAGCGCGCGCGACTTGGCAAGCATTGCTGAAATATACGAAGCAGCCGGCGAACGCCGCGCCGGAAACGGTGTTGCGGCAGTTCCTGATCACTCCGGCGGTGATCGTTCGTGCGTCGGCGGCACTCCGCGAGTCCGGTGTCGTGCCGTCCAGTCCGGCGTCCTGAATCCCGGTCCGTCGACGTTTCCCTTGAAGGCGCGCCGGGCATTTCCTATGTCGGCGGCAACTGCAGGAGAGGCCAGGAAGGGGAGCGTCCGGCGCAGATTGCCGCCGAAAACCAGCGATCGTCGGGACGCTCCGTACCCGACCCATGCCAGCCCTCTTGCCAGCCCCCGCGCTGGGCACTAGGGCAAATTTCAACATTCACGCCATAGTCAGAAAAAAGGAACTGTGCATGAGCGATTCGGCCGAAAAGGTTAAGAAGATCGTCGTCGAACATCTGGGCGTCGAAGCCGACAAGGTCACGGAAGAAGCCAGCTTCATCGACGATCTGGGCGCCGACAGCCTCGACATCGTCGAACTGGTGATGGCGTTCGAAGAAGAATTCGGCGTCGAAATCCCTGACGACGCGGCGGAAAAGATCGCCACCGTCAAGGATGCGATCGACTATATCGAAGCGAACAAGGGCTAATCGGGCCCTGTCCGGCGCAGCCGGACGCGGCGGCGACGCCGCCCACGCGTTTCCGGCTTCCCGGTCCCGAGCGCTCGTGCGCAGTGGCCGGGAAGCTTTTTTTATGGATATGCGTCTCTGGAAGTGACGCGGGCCCCTGTGGGGACGGGGGCCGACGAAAGGAATCTTTATGCGCCGGGTTGTGGTGACGGGTTTGGGTTTGGTGACGCCGCTGGGCGGCGATGTGGAAACCACCTGGGCCAATCTGATCGCGGGCAAATCGGGCGCGGGTCCGATCACCCACTTCGACGCGTCGGACCAGAAATGCACGATCGCGTGCGAGGTGAAGGGTCCGACCCACGAATATGGCTTCGACCCCGCCAAGCGCGTCGATCACAAGGTCCAGCGCCAGGTCGACCCTTTCATCATCTTCGGCATCGATGCCGCCGGACAGGCGCTCGAGGATGCGGGTCTGACCGACCTTTCGGAGGAGCAGAAGGTGCGCGCCGGCGTATCGATCGGCTCGGGCATCGGCGGCCTGCCGGGTATCGAGAGCGAAAGCCTGCTGCTCGCCGAAAAGGGCCCGGGCCGCGTTTCGCCGCACTTCGTCCACGGCCGCCTAATCAACCTTATTTCGGGCCAGGTCAGCATCAAATACGGACTCAAGGGTCCGAACCATGCCGTCGTCACCGCCTGTTCGACCGGCGCGCACTCGATCGGCGACGCGGCGCGGATGATCCGCGACGACGATGCCGACATCATGCTCGCCGGCGGCGCCGAGGCGACGATCTGCCCGATCGGCATCGCCGGCTTCGCGCAGGCGCGCGCGCTCAACATGAGCTACAACGACCGCCCCGAGCAGGCGAGCCGCCCCTATGACAAGGACCGCGACGGCTTCGTGATGGGCGAGGGCGCCGGCGTCGTCGTGCTCGAGGAATATGAGCATGCAAAGGCGCGCGGCGCCAAGATCTATGCCGAAGTCGTGGGCTATGGCCTGTCCGGCGACGCCTATCACGTCACCGCGCCCGACCCCGAAATGGACGGCGCCTTCCGTTCGATGAGCGCGGCGCTCAAGAAAGCGGGCATGACCCCCGCCGACATCGACTATATCAACGCGCACGGCACCTCGACGATGGCCGACACGATCGAACTCGGCGCAGTAAAGCGCCTGTTCGGCGACGCGATGGCGAATGTGTCGATGAGTTCGACCAAGTCGGCGATCGGCCACCTGCTCGGCGGCGCGGGTGCGGTCGAGACGATCTTCTGCATCCTTGCGATACGCGACCAGGTCGTCCCCCCGACGCTCAACCTCGACAATCCCGACGAGGGAACCGAAGGCGCCGATCTCGTCCCGAAGGTGGCAAAGAAGCGCAAGGTCAAGGCCGCGCTGAACAACAGCTTCGGCTTCGGCGGCACCAACGCCAGCCTGATCGTCAAAGCGGTCGACTAAAACCCTTCGTCATGCTGAACTTGTTTCAGCATCCATGGTCTGTTTTGGAATTCGACGCGGCGCCAAAGGAGACGGCAGGCCATGGACCCTGAAACAAGTTCAGGGTGACGAATGAACTGAGGTCAAATATTTTGGCTCGTATCATCCTCGCGTCCTTTCTTGCCCTTCTTCTCACCGCCTGTTCGGGCGGGGCGCCGCGCGATACGGTCGTCGTCATCCCGCCGGGCGCGAGCATCGCCAAGGCGGGCGAGATTCTCGAAAAGGCGGGCGCGGTTTCCTCGGCGGACAGCTTCCGCAACCACGCGCGCTTCTTTGGCGGCGACGATCCGATCAAGCCCGGCGAATATGAAATCAAGAAGGGGATGGGCGCGGGCGATATCCTCGGCCTGCTCCAGTCGGGCAAGACGATCCAGCGCCTCGTCATGATCCCCGAGGGCATGCCCTCGATCATGGTGTGGGAGCGGTTGATGGCCGAACCGCGGCTCAAGGGCGACATTCCGGTGCCGGCAGAGGGCAGCATTTTGCCCGACAGCTATGCCTTCACGACCGGCGAGACGCGCGCCGCGGTCGTGAAGCGGATGCAGGCCGCGATGAACAAGGCGTTCGACGAGCTATGGGCAAAGCGCTCGCCGCGCAGCGCCGCGAAGGACCGCAACGAAGCGATCACGCTCGCCTCGATCGTCGAGAAGGAAACCGGCGTCGCCGCCGAGCGCCGCACCGTCGCGGGGGTCTATACCAACCGCCTTGCGGTCGGCATGCGGCTGCAGGCCGATCCGACGATCATCTATCCGATCACCCAGGGCAAACCCCTCGGCCGCCGCATCCTGCGGTCCGAGATTGTCGCCGTGAACGACTATAATACCTACAGCATGGCCGGCCTGCCGAAGGGGCCGATCGCGAACCCCGGCAAGGCATCGATCGCCGCGGTGCTCGATCCCGAGGCGAATGATTATCTCTATTTCGTCGCGAAGGGCGATGGTGGCCACGCCTTTGCCCGCACGCTGAGCGAGCACAATGCAAATGTGCAGAAATGGTATCAGCTGCGGCGCGATCGCGGGGAAATGGAATAGACCGGCGCGGTCGACGGTCGGGAAGGGGAAAAGCGGTGATGCGAAACCTTGCGGGCCATGGGCTGATCCTGCTGGCGATGACCGCCTGCATGGCGAACGGCGACAGCGCGGCCGGGCAAGCCGCTAGCGATATCCGGATCGAGGACGGACCGCAGCTTTCGACGCCGCGCGCCACGCACCAGCTCGTCGCGGCGGGCGACACCGCACCGGAGATTTTCGACGTCGCCAGCGGAACCTCGACGCGCGTCGACCATGATCTCGGCGGCCCATGGAACTATATGACGCTCGTCAGGGCTGACGCGCGCACGGCGCTGCTCGCCGGCGGATATCGCGAAGGGCGGATCGAGCCGACCGACCGAAGCTGGATCATCCGTTTCGGCGAAGGGGCCGCATCATGACCACCGCCAAACTTTTCCTTCACGGCGTTCCCGACAGTCCGGCGATCTGGCGGCCGCTGCTTGCCGCGCTCGACCTCGGCGATACGCCGGTGGCGGTCCCCGCGCTGCCGGGATTTACCGGGCCGCTTCCGGCGGGCTTTTCCGCGACCAAGGAAGCCTATGCCGACTGGGCGGTGGAAGAGGCCGAGGCGCTGGTCGCGGCCCACGGCCCGGTCGACATCGTCGGGCACGACTGGGGCGCGCTGATCGCACAGCGCGCGGCGATGCTACGGCCCGACCTGTTCCGCAGCTGGGCGGTGTCGAACGCGGTGATCGATCCCGATTATCGCGGCCATCGCATCGCGCGCATCTGGAATACGCCGATTCTCGGCGAAATCTTCATGGCGCTGAGCAAGCCCGCGGCGCTCGCAAAGGGGCTGGCCGAGCAGGGGATGCCGGCCGGGATAGCCGAAGAAGAGGCGGCGCAATGGGCGAACAAGGACAAGCGTCGCGCGATCCTGAAACTCTACCGCTCGGCCAAGGGGCTCAGCTTCGAACATGACTGGGCGCGCGACATCGGCAAGCTGCCCGCGAACGGCGCGCTCGTCTGGGGCGAGGGCGATCCTTATGTCGAATTGTCGGTCGCCCAGCGCTTCGCCAAGCGCACCGCGACTCCGCTGACGGTGATCAAGCGAGCAGGGCATTGGGCGATCGCCGAGCGACCCGTCGAGGTCGCGGCGGCGCTGCATCGCTTCTGGAGCGAACTCTAAACGTCGGTTTTCGCTAAGTCATCGGAAAGACCAATCATAGTGACCCAATTAATCGATTGGATCGCATTGCCGGCTTCGGCCAATGCGCAGGGCAACGAGACAGGGCGTCCCATGGACGACGGCAAGCCTCCCTTTACTGCTTCGTCCATCCCGTCTCGACCTTGGTGACCCGGGCCTTCCCCCCTCCCTCCCGGGCCGCCGGTGCCGCGCCCATCGTCCTTACCGCGACGATGGGCGCGACAGACCAGCGCCATTTCGACGCGCTTCGTGCGGCGCATTACCCGCCGCTGCGCAACCACATCGCGGCGCACATCACCCTTTTTCACCAGTTGCCGCCGTCCGCGCTCGAGGAACTCGAATATTTGGTGCGGACGATAGCCGCCGACACGCCCGCGCCGCTGGCCGAAGTGAGCGAAGTTTATTCGCTGGGCCGCGGCACGGCCTTCCGTGTCGTCAGCCGCGAGTTGCTGGCGGCGCGTGCCCACATTGCCGATCATTTTCACGGTCTTCTGAGCGCGCAGGACCAGGGAACGCCGCGACTCCACATCACCGTCCAGAACAAGGTGGCGTCCGACACCGCGCGGATGCTCGTCGCCGAACTTGGGCAGGATTTCCATCCGCGGCCGCTGCAGATCACCGGCCTGGCAGCCTGGCACTATCGCGGCGGGCCGTGGGAACCGGCCTTCGCATTCAAATTGCGCGGGCGACGCAGATGATGTTGACCGGCGCCAGCACCATGCCTATAGGCGCTGCTCGCCCACAGGGCGGCCTTTCGGGGCGGAGTAGCTCAGCAGGTTAGAGCAGCGGAATCATAATCCGCGTGTCGGGGGTTCGAGTCCCTCCTCCGCTACCAACCCGGATTGTCCACCAGTGACCCACTGAGGCCACTGGCAGACATTTTTCGAGGAAAATCAAATATTTTTCGCGTCCCGTTGCGTACGCCGGCGTCCCGGTGCGACCGGCTGCGGCCACCCACGGCGATTTGGATTGGGGGTATTTTGGGGGTATTTTTCGGCTGTCCCCAAAACAGGCGATACCCCCAGATGGCTTTGAAAGAACTTGAGGTCAAATACGCCACCAAGCGGCAGCGCCCCTACAAGCTGTCCGATGGAGAAGGCCTGCACCTGCTCGTCCAGCCGAACGGATCGAAGCTCTGGCGCCTGAAATACCGCTTCGACGGCAAGGAAAAACTGCTGAGCTTCGGCAAATATCCGACCGTCACGCTGGCGATCGCCCGCGAGAAGCGGACCGAAGCCAAGCGGCTGCTCGATCAGGGTGAGGACCCCGCCGAGGCCAGGAAGCGGGCGAAGAAGCAGAGGGCCGCGCTCAAGCTGTTCGAAGAGATTGCGCGGGCCTGGCACGCCAATCGTATTGAAGGGCTGGACTCGGCCCATGCCCTGCGCGTCATCAACCGGATGGAGCGCGACGTCTTTCCGGTCATCGGGAAGCGTCCGATCACGGAAATCGACCCGCCCGAGATTCTCGAGATGATCCGCGCGGTCGAAGCGCGCGGCGCCCTCGATATCGCCCGTCGCCTCAAGCAGAACGTCAGCCAGATCTATCGCTTCGCGATCGCGAGCGGCTGGGCGACCATCGATCCGACGCTCGGCCTCAACGATGCGCTCAAGCCCAAGCCGCCCGTCAGGCACATGGCGCGCGTGCCGCTCGCGGAGTTTCCGAAGCTGGTGCGAGCGATCTTCGCCTATGACGGCGAGGACACGCCGCGCCGCCGCGAGATCACCCGTGACGCGCTGCTGTTCACCTTGCTCACATGGGTCCGAACCAGCGAAACCCGCTTCGCGGCCAGGGACGAGTTCGAGGATCTCTATGGACCGAACCCGCTATGGCGTCTGTCGCCGGAGCGCATGAAGATGGAACGTGAGCATCTTGTTCCGCTGTCCCGCCAGGCCGCAATGATCGTTCAGCGCCGCTTGCAGGCGACGAACGATGCGTTCCTCTTTCCCGGAGCCAAGCCTGGAAAGTCTATTTCCGAGAACACCATGATCTATGCCTGTTATCGGATGGGGTATCTCCATCGGCAGACGGTACATGGGTTTAGGGGGCTCGGCTCGACCTGGGCGAACGAAGCCGAACGCTACAAGCCGGATTGGATCGAGATGGCGCTCGCTCACGAGGACGAGGATGAGGTGCGCGGCGCTTACAACAGTGCGCTCTATCTCACACCGCGAAGGCGGATGCTCCAAGACTGGGCCGACGTGATCGACGCGGCAACCGCAGTGTCGAATGTCGAGAAGAATCCTATCGAGTTCTCACAATTCATGCGCTGTTCCGCTCCCATCCAGCACCTGCCACCAAGCGACCAGAGACAGCCGTATTGGCAACGCCCCCTTCGGGCGGCTTCGCGATGAGCCTCAAAAGTCAGAACCGCCGATTTAGAGGCGCGGTTTTCTGCCATAGTTGTTAGAAATATCAGCTACTTAGATGCATCCGCGAATAGTAGAATGAACTCCAAGAAACCGTATCTCACTACATCTCATCATAGCTGATTCCCCTTGCAACTCGACAAGGGAAACCGCCGGGACCGCCAATTACGCCGATACATCGTCTGGAAGGGCTCGATTGGGGCGAGCAGAACGCGCGCATCCGTCCCGATGGACGCGCTCAGCGTGACTAATTCAATGAAATATATGGGGTTATTTGCGTCGCCACGAAGCGTCAGCGGTGCAGGCTCATCAGTCCTTAATCAATGAGTGGGAGGAATAGTTCGCCAACAAATTGAATTGGACGATGAGCCCCAAGGCGCGGCAAATGGCGCCAAATCAAAAAATGCCGTGGGGAGGACAGTCATGGTCACAGCCTTTAGGACAAATTTGCTTTGTGCCACCGCGCTATCGATCGCGTGTGCGCTTGCAGTGCCGGCACATGCCCAGGACGCTGCATCGCAGGGCGAAAAGCCCGAGGCGCAGGAAGGTGGCCTTGAGACAATCGTCGTCACGGCGCAGAAGCGCGAACAGAATTTGCAGGATGTTCCAGCCGCCGTTTCCGCCATAGGCGGCGAGACGCTGCGCACGCGCGGCATCACGGAGACCTCAGACTTGATGGGCGCGATCCCCAGCCTGCAAGTCACCACTCCCTATGGTCGCACCCAACCGAATTTCTCGCTGCGCGGGATTTCAGTGGCGAACGAATTTTCCGCCTCCACTGCGTCGCCGGTTGGCGTCTATGTCGATGAAGTCTATCAGAGCTTCCGGGCGAGCCATGGCCTGCAACTCTATGACATCGACCGGGTCGAGGTACTGCGCGGACCGCAAGGAACACTCTACGGTCGCAACACCACGGGTGGCGCGATCAGCTTCTTCACGCGCAAGCCGGATCTGGGAGAGGCCAATGGCTATCTGACCGCCGGCTATGCCAATTACGACACTTTCACGGTGCAGGGCGCCGCTGAAGCGACGCTGGTTCCCGACATCTTGGGCGTCCGCGTCGCCGGTACTTTTGCAAAAGGGGATGGTTGGCAGCGCAATGTACTGCCTGGGAATGAGCGCGACCTAGGGACCACCGATACGATCGGCGGTCGCATCTCGATCCGCTTCCGGCCCGATCCCGATCTCGACATCAATTTGAAGCTCTATGCCGCGAAGGACGATCCATGGGGCACCGCGCCCTATGCAGGTGGTCAACTCGCGGGCGGGCAGGATGCGCTCGGCTATTCGCGTTACGATCCGCAACCTTTCCTAGGCGGGCGGTTGCTGCGTGACAATGAGGTCGCAGTTGATCGGGTAGGTAAGAACATCAGCAAGTCGAAAGGGATAGCCCTCAACATCAAATGGGATGTCAGCGACCAATTCTCCGTCACCTCGATTACCGGCTACGACACCGGCGACTATATCAACAATCCTGATGATTGCGATGGCGGCCCAGCCGATCTCTGCTCGATCGGCCTCACGTCGACGAGCAAGAATTTCAACCAGGACCTGCGTTTCAGCTATTCGAACGACCGCCTCGATATCATTGCCGGCCTTTATTATGGCAGGGACAAGGTCAAGACGGTCAACTACCCGGACTTTTTCGGGGCGCTGAGGCCGCTGCTGCTTGGCGCCGGTCTTCCGGGCAGCTACAATAACGCCGCAATCGGAACGCCCGACGCGATCCGCTATATCCCAGCCTTTGCCGCCAATCCGGCGTTGGGGCCTGGCGATGCCGGATTCTGCGACGCGATCGAGATCAATCCCAACGGCTTCCTTGATGCACGCTCGCTGATTGCACTCCAGACCGACATCGCGATCAATAATACGGGCAATGGCGGCATGGGGGGTAGCTTTTCGGCGGGCTGCGCCGGGGCAGGCGCGCCTCCGTTCACCCCGATCCTCGGCGAACAGCGTTTTGACGTGTCGCGCCCCTCGAAGGCGATCTACGGCGACGTAACCTGGAAAGCGACCGAGCGGCTGACCGTGGCGGTGGGTGCACGCTACACCCAGGATAAGGTCAATTACCTTAACGGCAGCACTTTCCTCTATGCGCTCGACGGTACGACGCCGGTTGTCAACCTGATCCCCTACAGCAATCCATACAACCCCAATCTCGCGCCGCTTGAGCAGCGCGAAAAGGCAAACAGGCTAACCGGCCGTATCAATGTCAGCTATGAGTTCGCCGATGATATCATGGGCTATCTCCAGTACAGTCGCGGTTACCGCAGCGGCAGCTTCAACGGGCTTGCCTATCAGGGCGTCAATCAAGTCTATTATATCCAGCCTGAAAAGGTGAATGCATATGAGGCGGGGCTCAAAACCCGGCTGTTCGATCGCCGCGTCCAACTTAACCTCGCGGGCTTCTACTACGAGTATTCGAATCACCAAGTAACGCAGGTGGTCGGCGCTACAACCTTCACGCGCAGCGCCAATGGTCGCCTGTTCGGTGGCGAGGCCGAACTCGCCTGGCAGGTGGCCGATACGTTGCGTTTCGATGCTTCGCTGGGCTATCTCAACAGCAAGTACAAAGGCAATGTGATCGATCCGGCAAACCCGGCCAGCCCGACATTGAACGTCAACGGCAATCCCTTCCCGAACGCGCCGGAGGTTACGTTCCAGGCCGGATTCGACTGGGATATGATCGATGACGGCACCAACAAGCTGACCTTGCGCGGTGATGCGTCCTACATGGGCAAGTACTATTTTGATCCGTTCAAGAATTATGGGCAGACACCGTGCGATACACCCCCAGCGGGATCGAACATAACGCTCGCGGGTAAGGCGATTACATGCGCAAATCCGGGCTACTGGCTCGCCAATGCGCGATTAACCTATGCGCACGACAATATGTCGGTTAGCTTGTGGGCGAAGAATCTGTTCGACAAATATTACTACACCTACGGCCTCAACATCAACGTGTTCGGCTACGATTATCTGAACCGCGGCATGCCGCGCACTTATGGCGTCGAAGCGACAGTCAAGTTCTGATCGCTGCTGCGACGGGGGCGGCGGGCATCCTCTCCCGCCCGCTGCCCCCGATTTTTTCGACCTGACTTTCAGACCGAGGAGCATCCATGATGCGTTCCACCGGCAACGGTCCCTCATTCATCGGCACGGCGTACAGAATCGAGCGCGCTGTGATCACTGAGATCGGCGCAGCTGAAAGCACCGCCCAGGCGAGCAGCGCCGAGCGGCCAGCGCGCCTCCGGACGATTTAACGTGGATGCGTCTCGGAACAGAACTGAGCTGGAACGAATTTTCGCGACCCAACGCGAAGGGACGCGTGAGCAGGTTTCGCGCAGCTACGAAGAACGCATGGACCTGCTCGGGCGCCTTGGCCGGATATTTGAGCAGCACAGAGACGAATTGGTCGATGCCGTTGCCGCCGATTTCGGCATTCGATCCCGCTACGAGACTATCCTGCTCGACCTGATGCTTGGCATATCGGAAATTAAATTTGCGCGCCGCAATCTGAAGACGTGGCTGAGGCCGCGGCGGGTGAAGACTGACATCTTCGGCCTTCCCGGTTCATCGCGCCTGGTCCCCCAGCCCCTAGGTGTGGTGGGCGTTCTCGGCACGTGGAACTATCCGCTCGGCACCATATTCGTTGGCGCGGCCGGTGCATTGGCGGCCGGCAACCGCGTGATCGCAAAGCCGAGCGAAGTTTCCGCCAACGCCGCCGAAGCCAGCGAGCGGCTTGTGCGCCGGTATTTCGCCGAAGAGGAATTCGCGATTGTCCAGGGCGGGCCCGACATGGCACAGGCGATGACGGCCCTACCTTTCGACCATATTCTCTTCACCGGTTCACCCGCGGTTGGCCGCAAAGTCTATGAAGCGGCGGCTGCCAACCTTACACCTGTTACTCTGGAACTTGGCGGCAAATGCCCTGCCATCGTGGGCAAGGGTGCATCGCTTGCACAAGTCTGTGAAAGCTTAGTGTTCGGCAAGCTGCTCAACGCCGGCCAGACCTGCATCGCCGCTGACTATGCCTTCGTCCATGTCGATCAGATGGAAAGCTTCGTCGCCGCACTCCGCGCTCAGGTTGCCAAATGCTACCCCAACGCGGCAAGCAACCCCGATTTCACCAGTATCATCAATGACCGACAGTTCGCGCGGCTCCAAGGTTTGCTCGATGATGCCGAAGCCAAGGGCGCGACGGTGCTCAACCTCTCGGACAACGGCGATGGAACGCTTCCTGAACGGCATCGGATCGTGCCGTTGGCGGTTCTCGACGTTACCGATGACATGGCGATGATGCAGGAGGAGATTTTCGGACCGATCCTGCCGATCATGCCATATCGCTCCGAAGACGAGCTCATTCGCTACGTAAACCGGCATGAGCGCCCGCTGGCGCTCTATTATTTTGGCGACGAAAGTGAGGAACGGCGCAAGATCATTTCCGAAACGCACGCTGGCGGCGTGACTCTCAACGGCACGGTCATGCACGTCTTCCAGCGCCGGCTGCCTTTCGGTGGCATCGGACAGAGCGGCATCGGTGCCTATACCGGCGTCGCCAGTTTCGAGCGCTTCACTCATTACAAGCCGGTGTTCTCTCAGCCGAAACTCAGCCTGCTTGGTCAACTTCTGCCACCCTATTCGAGCAAGACCGAAGGACTACTCAACATCTTCGAAAAGATCCTCTGACGTGGCTGCGGCGGTTGATGCTGGCATGTTGCATGACGCCGGGTCGCCAGCATGGGTCGAATGACAAGGGAAGCAAATGGCTGACTATGTAATTATTGGAGGTGGGTCGTCGGGCGGCGTTATCGCCAGCCGGTTGTCCGAGGACCCCGATGTCACCGTTTGCCTGCTCGAGGCAGGCGGCCCAGGCACCTCGCCGCTTGTGTCCACGCCCGGCGCTTTTGCGGCGCTGATCCAAGACTATCGGATCAATACGCTCAACTGGCGGTTCAACACCGACCCTTCAAAGGCGCTCAACGACCGCCGCCTCTACAATCCGCGCGGGAAGATGCTGGGTGGATCGAGCGGTATGAACGGGATGGTCTATATCCGCGGCGACCGGTCGGATTTCGACCACTGGGCCGAACTCGGCAACGACGGCTGGGGTTACAACGATGTCCTGTCCTATTTCCGCAAGGCTGAGAATAATGAGCGCGGTGAGGATGAGTTTCACGGCTCGTCGGGACCGCTTCACGTATCCAACGGCAAGCGCGAATTCGATGTCTATGATGCTTTCATCGAGGCGGCGACTGGACTGGACCATCAAGCCAATCCGGACTTCAATGGTGCCAGCCAGGAAGGTGTCGGCATCTATCAGTTTACCGTGAAGGACGGGAAGCGCGCCAGCGTGAAGGCGTGTTACCTTGATCCGGTGATGGGCAGGCGCGGCAACCTCCGCGTCGAAGTACATGCCCGCGTCCATCGTATCAGGTTTGAGGGCAACCGCGCGGTGGCAGTCGAGTATTCCCAGGACGGGCAGTTGAAGACGATCCCGTGCGAAAAGGAAGTCATTGTCAGCGGCGGCGCCTATAATTCGCCCCAACTGTTGATGCTTTCCGGTATCGGACCGCGTGATGAGTTGGAGAAGCATGGAATCGAAGTGATTCATGATATTCCCGGTGTCGGCCAGAATCTTCACGACCATCCTGACCTGATGCTGATCTACCAGTCGAAGAAGCGGCTCGGGATCGCACTCAATGTCGTTGGCGCGCTCAAGACCGTGCGAGACCTATTCCAGTATCTCACGCAAAGGAAAAGCTGGCTGGCATCGCCGCCCACGGCTGCAGGCGGTTTCTTGCGATCCGCGCCGGGGCAGAACCGGGCGGACTGCCAGGTCCATGTCGTGCCGCTCGCCTATCGCGACCATGCGCGCGACTACAAGCTGATGACGAAATGGGGCTATACGATCATTCTCAATATTGGGCGCCCAAAGAGCCGCGGCTGGGTTGCCTTACATGACTCAAACCCCGAATCCGATCCCAAGATGGACCTCAATCTCTTGAGTCATCCCGACGACCTCAAGACGTTGCGCAATGCCTTCCGTGTCGTGCAGGAGATCCTGCATTCGGATCGCATGAAGGCGATGATGAAACGGCCTCTCTATCCTGACCGCTACCTTGAAACTGATGAAGAGATCGACGCCTATATCCGGGCAGAAGCCAATCATGCTTATCATCCGGTGGGAACATGCAAGATGGGCACCGACGAGATGGCGGTGGTCGACAACCGCCTGCGCGTTCACGGCCTCGCAAATATCCGCGTGGCCGATGCCTCGATCATGCCATCAGTCGTCAACGGCAACACCAATGCAACCTGCATCATGATCGGCGAGAAAGCCGCCGACATGATCCGGCACGATAATATGAGCAGCAAGAATAGCATCGCAGAATATTGAATTGGACGATTGGATCAATGCTGCAGACACAGATGCTTACGAAAAGAAGTCCGGAGAGGCCTATCGCATGTCAGTTTATTATGTGTCGACTGCGCCATTGTGGGCGAGCGCCTTAGAGGAGCGCGGCTGATGGACGTCCGTACGCAAATACGTCGCGCCGCACGTTATTTCGCCCAGCAAGAGGCTCTCGTTCACGGCCACAGGCGGTTGACTTTCTCGGAAGCCTGGTTGCGCGGCGTGAAGCTCGCAAATGCTCTTGCGGAGTGCGGCCTTCAACCGGGTGACCGGATTGCTACGCTGGAGAAGAACTCCATCGAGGCCGCCGACATCATACTGGCGGCTGCCATTGGAAACTATACGCGTGTTCCTCTCTATGCGCGCAACCGATGTGAAGCGCACGCCCATATGATCGCGAGTACCGGATCTCGGTTGGCGCTGGTCGATGAGGCATTGGCTTCGGAGTTGGCGGGGCTGGATGCCCAAGCTCCGACGCTTGAGCGGATCATTATCCGCGATCACAACTATGAGAATTGGTTGGCGACAGCCTCGGACCGGGATCCTGATCCCGTCGTCGCGCCGGAGGACTATTGTGTCATCCGCCACACCGGCGGCACGACGGGCAAACCCAAGGGCGTTGCCTATCGGCACCGTTCATGGATGACGATCTCCGCCGCATTTTTCAGCATCGGCCCCCAAGTGGCCCCAGGGGATGCCATTCTGCATGTCGGCCCGTTGTCCCATGCATCGGGCTTCCTGTTCGTGCCGGCCTGGTATTGCGGCGCCCGCAACGTGATGATGGACGGCTTCGATCCAGCGTCCTTTCTTGACACTCTCGAGCAGGAACGGATCAGCCATGCCTTTGTAGCCCCCACCATGCTCAATGCCATAGTGCATCACGACGGGGCATATGGCCGCCACTTTCCGAATTTGAAGTTTCTGCTGAGTGCTTCAGCGCCGATCTCCGAGCCGACGCTTCGCAAGTCGTGCCAGATATTCGGGAATCATGTTCTTCATTCGGGCTATGGACAGACCGAAATCCTGCCCATCGCGTCTATGGGGCCCAACGAGTGGTTCGGCGAATTTGAAGGTTCTGCCCCAATTCGGGCGGTCGGACGTCCCATGAGTGGCGCCGATATCGAAATCCGTAACGAGGACGGAAAGGTGCTGGGACCAAACGAGCCCGGCGAGATCGTCGCACGGTTCGAAAATGGCCAGATGGAGGAATTCTGGAACGATCCGGAGGAAACCGCCCGGCGCATGGAAGATGGCTGGGTCAAAACCGGCGATGTCGGCATGATCGACACAAACGGATTTTTGTATCTGCTCGATCGCAACAACGACATGATCGTGTCAGGCGGCTTCAATATCTATCCCACCGAAATCGAAAACGTAATTGCCGACCATCCCGGTGTACTCGAGGTCGCGGTCTTTGGCGTGCCCCATGAAAAATGGGGTGAAACGCCGCTTGCAATGGTGCGTGTCAAGCCCGGAGCACAAATCACGGAGACCGAGATAATAGATTTGGTGCGCCAGCGTCTGGGCTCCGCAAAAAAGCCAAGCAAGGTCGTTTTTACCGCCGAGCCACTGCCGTTGAGCAATGTCGGAAAGGTGCTTCGTTCAAAGCTTCGAGAGCCCTATTGGGCGGGCCAGGACCGGCGCATTTCGGGGGCATGACCGACGCAGCCATCCTAGCCACATCCTCTATTCCGGTGACCGCCTGCCGGCGCGCGGGAGACTGCAATGGACTATGAATACATCCTGGTTGAGCAACGCGGCCCAGCGCTTTGGGTGACCCTCAACCGGCCGGCAGCGTTGAACAGTCTGTCGTTGGCTTTGGCCGAGGAACTCGCCGCAGCGATCGAGGCAGCGGAAGCAGATGCGACGGTGCGCGCTTGCATTCTTACCGGCGCCGGACGGGCGTTTTGCGCTGGCGCGGATCTGCTCGCAATTGGCGATGGAACAGGCGGACAAACTCTCGCCGAACGCTTAAATCTGTTTCTGCCGCCGCTCGGTCAGGCTTTTAACAGGATCGAGACGTCGCGCCTTCCGATAATTGCGGCGGTCAACGGCCTTACGCTCGCCGGCGGCTTGGAACTGGTGTTGTGCTGTGATCTCGTCATTGCCGCGCACCCGGCCAGATTTGGCGACGCCCATGCAAATTACGGCCTGTTGCCCGGCGGTGGAGGGTCGGTTCGACTCCCTAGGAAGATCGGCGAAGCGCGTGCGAAACATCTGATGATGACCGGCGGGACCATCTCGGCTGCCGAGATGAAGGAAGCCGGACTCGTGACCCAACTGGTTGCTCCCGAGGATCTCATTGCGGCAGCGCAAGCGCTGGTAGAATCTCTTGCAGAAAAGAGCCGGCCAGGGCTCGCCTACATGAAGCAGCTAGTCCGCGCTGCGCAGGATAGCTCGCTCGAAGTCGGGCTGCGTCAGGAACTCGAAACCATGGCTGCTTACGCCTTGTCCAACGACATTGTCGAAGGACTGGCGGCATTCCGGGAGAAGCGGAAGCCCGATTTTTCCGACCGGTGAGACCTGATCGGATGCGGAACACATTGGAAGAATGGATCAACGAATGACCGACATATTCGTCATGGGGGTTGGGATGACCCCGTTCGGAAAACAGTTCGACAAGAGCCTGAAAATGCTCTGCGCCGAAGCTTCGTCGCAGGCCTTTTCCGACGCAGGATGCACCGCCGGCGATGTCGAAGCCATCTTCTTCGGCAATTGCGTCCAGGGGCATATGGAGGGCCAGGACATGATCCGCGGCGAAATCGTGGCGCGAGCGATGGGCATCTCAAGCGTTCCCGTGGTGAATGTCGAAAACGCATGTGCGACGGCTTCCACGGCCTTGCACATGGCCGCCGCCTATGTTCGATCGGGGGCAGCGGATGTCGTACTCGCGCTCGGCGCGGAGAAGATGTACTCGCCCGACAAGGCGCTCATGTTCAGTGCATTCGATGGCGCTTGGGACGTGCATGAAACCGAGTCGGGCCGCGCGCAGCTGCTGGCCATGGGCAATGGCGTCGATGTTCCGGAAGGAACGACATCGAGTCAGCCTTACAGCGTTTTCATGGATGTATACGCCGCGATGGCACGCGCGCACATGAAGACCTACGGCTCGACGCAAGCGCAAATCGCGGCCGTCTCGGCGAAAAATCACATGCATTCGACGCGCAATCTGCTTGCCCAGTATCGCCTCCCATATACCGTCGAAAGTGTACTCGCTGCGCCTCCGATCGTTTACCCGTTCACACTGCCGATGTGCTCCCCGATCAGCGACGGCGCCGCCGCTGCGATCATCTGCAGCGAAGCCGGTCGGCGCAAACTGTCGGCAGCCCCGGACAGGGCGCTAAGAATCCTGGCGTCTGTGCTGCAAACCGGCGCCGCGCGCGATCCCTTTGATTATGACCACCATGTCAGCCGCCTTGCGGCGAACCGGGCCTATGCGATGGCCGGCGTGGGGCCAGAAGATATTGGCGTCGCGGAGGTGCATGACGCCACGGCGGTTGGCGAGATCATTGAAATCGAGGCGCTCGGCCTGACGCCGCCTGGCGAGGGCGGACTCGCGGCAGAGCGCGGTGAGACGGCGCTGGGTGGGCGTATTCCGGTAAACACGTCGGGCGGGCTTGAATGCAAGGGACATCCGATCGGCGCCACCGGGCTCGGCCAAATCTACGAGCTTGCGCTGCAATTGCGCGGCGAGGCGGAAGATCGACAGGTTCCGAATGCCCGGTTCGCGATCGCGCAGAACGGCGGAGGTGTCATCGGGGTGGAAGAGGCGGTGGTCGCCGTCACGATCCTGGGCCGGTAGTTGTCAGAGCGCGCCTAGGGAAACACGGGGTCACGATATGAACTTTGAGCTGTCCGATGAACAACGCATGGCGGTGGAAACCGTCCGCCGCTTTCTCGACAACAAGCTTGAGCCGGAAATCCGCCGGCATGGGGAGCGATTCATCCCCAAACCGCTCATGAAGGAATGGACTCAAGCACTGACCGGCTATGGCCATATTACCGCACCGCATCAGGAGCAATGGGGCGGGCTTGATATGGGATGGCTCACTCATCTGCTCATTTTCGAGGAGATCGCCTATTCCTCGCTCGATGTGGCCATACCCGGCTTCATCAACGCGGTTGGCGCAGAACTCATCCGCCGCTTCGCCCCGGAGACGATCAAGCAACGCTATCTTGCCGACCTCGTCGCGGCCGAGAAGTTCGTTTCGCTCGGCATCTCGGAGCCCGATGTCGGCTCGGACGTCGCCGCCATCAAGACACGCGCCGTACGAGACGGCGATTTCTGGGTCATCAATGGCGAAAAGACCTGGATCACCAACGGAGCCTACTCGGACATCTTCATCTGTACGTGCAAGACTGGCGAAAATGAAGTCACTCACATCCTGGTCGATCGTGACGAGAGTGAGTATGAGGTGCGCGATATCCAGAAGATGGCGCTCAACGGCCAATCGACTGCACAGATATTCCTGTCCGATTGCCGCGTACCGGTGGCAAACACGATCGGCCGGGTCGGCGATGGATTGCGCAATACGTTGCAAGTGTTCGAGATTGCCCGCTGCCATATGGCGATGTGGAGTATCGGCATCGCACGGCGAGCAATGGATGAGGCGATCGCGTACGCTCGCGATCGCGCGCAGCATGGCAAGAAGATCGCCGGCCATCAGCTGATCGCCGACAAGATCGCCATCATGGCGACCAAGATCGACGCAGCCCGTCTGTTGACGCACCGGGCAATATCCCTCGTCCAGGCGGGCACGCGCGCAGAGACGGAATGCTCGATGGCCAAGTGGTACGCCACCGAAATGGCGATCGAAGCGACGCGCGATGCGCTTCAGATCCATGGCGGCAACGGCGTCACCCGCGAATTCATCGTTGAGCGGCTGGTGCGTGAGGCGATCATTTGCCCCATCCCCGATGGCACGACGGAGATTCAAAAGCTTGTTGTTTCGCGCGCCCTGACCGGCATTCAAGCCTTTCGGTAAGGCTCAGACGAAAACGACAGCGTCGACGGAAATGGAGCCGCGTGCCTGACTCGCACAGGATCAAATGCGCAGATGCGTCGCTCAGGTAAAAGAGGCAGACAAGCGATGGACGAAGAGCTTCGTTTCGATGGCAGGGTAGTGGTTGTGACCGGAGCCGGAGGCGGACTTGGGCGCCAGTACGCGCTGATGTTTGGCGGGCGCGGAGCCAAGGTGGTGGTGAATGATCTGGGTGGCGACGAGAAAGGGAGCGGCAGCTGCTCCACAGCCGCTGACAATGTGGTCGACGAAATTCGAGCCACGGGCGGTCAGGCGGTGGCAAATTATGCGTCGGTCGAGGAGGGCGCGCTGATCATCCAAGCCGCGGTTGACAACTTCGGAACCGTTGACGTCGTCATCAACAATGCCGGCATCCTGCGCGATGTGAGCTTCCACAAAATGACCGACGAAGACTGGACACTGCTTCAGCGGGTCCATCTGAATGGGACGCGGGCAGTGACGCAGGCAGCATGGCCGATACTGCGCGACAAGGGCTATGGCCGCATCGTCATGACCACGTCTGCAGCCGCAATCTACGGCAACTTCGGTCAGGCCAACTATGCCGCAGCCAAGCTCGGAATATTGGGGCTTGCGAACGCGCTGGCGGAGGAGGGGCGGTCCAGAAACATCCAGGTTAATACGATCGCCCCAATCGCCGCATCGCGTATGACCGCGACTGCCTTTCCACAAGAGTTTCTCGCCAATCTCAGAGCGGAAGCGATCAGTCCATTGGTCGGTTGGCTTGCGCACGAGAATTGCAGCGAAACCAAAGGGCTTTTTGAAGTTGGAGCCGGCTATATCGCCAAGCTTAGGTGGGAGCGCGCGCTTGGGCACGCCTTCGGAGCGGACAGGGCGTTCACGCTCGATGATGTCGCCCGGCACTGGGGTAGAATTGTCGACTTCACGGATGCCGAGCACCCGCTCGGGCTGAATGACAGCCTTGAGGCGGTAGAACGGGCGCTGAGAGCGTAATCAACCCGATGAATTACCATGATATTTTTGAGCGGCCGTCGGGCTGCCGATGGCGTCGTGCTGCCGCCAGATATCGATGAGCAGCAGGAATAGTTCTGCAGCGAATTGAATTGGACGACGGCCCTCAAATGCCGCCAAACGGCATGAACTACACAATATCTCCTGGGAAGAGAGGATCAGCCATGAGAGGATGTCTATTGGCTTCTGCCGCGTTGTTGTGCTCGGGAACAGCATTTGCCCAGGAAGCAACGCCCCAGGCGAACGACCAAACCGGGAGCGCCACGGAAGCGCTGGCTGAGGACATTGTCGTTACCGCCACCAAAAAGGGCTATGGCGAAAGCGTGCAGAAAGTACCGATGGCGGTCACGGCTTTTGGTGAAGCGCAGCTGGATGCCAAGTTCGTCCAGAATCTTCAAAGTCTGAGCTACGACGTTCCCAACGTCCAGCTCGAGGATGTGGGTACGGCACCGGGCTATGCCAATTTCACTATCCGGGGCCTCGGCATCAACAGCACGATCCCATCGATCGACCCCACCGTAGGCGTTTTCACTGACGGTATTTACCTCGGCATCAACGCTGGTGTCGTGCTGGACAACTTCGACCTTGAGGGGATCGAAGTTCTGCGTGGACCGCAAGGCTTGCTTTTCGGTCGCAACGTTACCGGCGGTGCCGTGGTTGTGCGGACCACGCGGCCCAGCTTCGATTTTGGAGCCAAAGCCAAGCTATCCATTGAAACGGGACTGAAAAAGACCGTAAGCGGCACGGTTACCGGACCTATCGTCGATGACGTTTTGGCTGCCAAATTGGCCGTCTACTACAGCGACGACAATGGCTGGTTTCGCAACCGCTTCGACAATCGCAGCTTCGGTAAATCACATGACCTTATCATTCGCCCGGCACTTTCGCTCAAGGGTGGCGACCGCTTCCGAATGGATCTCCGCTATGAGCATGGCGATGTCGAAAGCGATGGAGCCCCTGTCCAGAGTCACGCGCTGTTTCCCCGCGACAGCTTCAGGTTTTCGATCAATTTCCCAGGTTTCTATGATGCCAAATGGGACCAGGCGATCGTGGAAACCAACATCGATGTCGGTCTGGGCGAAGGCGTCTTCACCAACATCGCTGGCTATCGGAAATTCCGATCCTCCGCGGGCGCTGATATCGATGGAACACCACAGTCCTTCTTTCATGCCTTTTTCGAAATCGACCAGGATCAACTCAGCGACGAACTTCGTTATGCCGGAAGGTTCGGTGACGTCGAATTGACAACCGGTCTATACTATTTTTCCCAGGATCTTCGTTACGCCGAGCTGCGGAATCTTTTGGGCGGTGCTCGGATCGTTTCCGGTGGGGGTACGCAAGACCAGACAACATGGGGCATTTTTGCTTCGACCGACTGGCATTTCACCGATACGCTGACCTTGAATCTCGGCGCGCGGTATAGTTGGGAACGCAAAGCCGTTCGGGTCTCGGCCTTACGCGCAAATGGTTGCAATCTAGACACGCTGATCTGTGCAACCAATTTCGCCGACGCGGCAAAATGGCGAGGGTTTACGCCGAAAATCGGCCTTCAGTGGAAGCCGGATGACGACACGCAGATTTATGGCCTTTACACGCGCGGGTTCCGCAGCGGCGGATATAATTTGCGCAACACCGATCCCGCTGTGCCGCCGGGGCCATTCAATCAAGAGACCCAGGACAGTTTCGAACTCGGCGCCAAGAAGCAATTCGGGCGCCACCGGATCAACCTGGCGGCCTTCTACAATCGCATGAAGGACCTGCAGCGCGAGATCAACCTGCCCGGACCGCTTGGCGTCAGCCAGGTCATACGGAACACCGCCGACGCCACAATCAAAGGCGTCGAGGCCGAGGGGCAGTTTTTTCTTTTGTCCAACCTCGTGATTTCGGGTCAGCTCGGCTACGTGAATGGCCAGTATCGCAACGTCCAGTTCGACCTCAGCGGTGATGGCGTCATCAACGATGTGGATCGTGCGCTCAAATTGCCAAGGCTGTCGCCATGGACCTATGGCGTGGGGCTGACTTATGATCAGCAGCTTGGCGAATTGGGGACAGCAACGGCGCGTGTCAGCTTCACGCATCGCGACAAGGCGGCATTCACCGACAACAACGTCGGCTTCCTTCAGGGCGCCGATATGCTCGATGCGAGCCTCACATTGGCGACCGACAACAAGCACTGGCGCTTCTCCATCTATGGCCGAAACCTCCTGAATGAGGTGACGATTGGCGGCGATACACCTTTGCCGGCGGCCTTCGGGGGCACGGGTGCAAGCCTTTCACCGCTAAACAGGGGGCGCGTCATCGGCGGAGAAGTGGCGATTAGCTTCTAGGCCATTTTCGAGGCGAGTGGAATCACCCGCCAACTCGGAAAATGCCCAAGATCAATTTGCTAGAGCATTTCCTGCCGGAAAGCCGGTTCCCACTTCTGCGCGAAATGCTCTAGCTGATCGCGACGGATGCAGCGGATTTCCGATCGCACCCCGCCCCCTTGCCGTTAATCCGATGATGCGGTGCGCCATGCCTGACGAACAAGGCTGACGAGCGCACGGCCAGCCGGTTTTACCTGCCAGCGGCTACGCACAGCATAACAAAGCGTCAATGGATCGAATAAACCGATTCCCTCCAAGGCCACGAAATTGGCGCGAAACCATGAGTTCTCGGTGAACTGTTTTGCAACCATCCCGATAGCATCGGATGTGGCAACGATCCGTCGAACCAATTGAAAATAGTCTGTCATGTGGATCCAGTCAGCGGGACGCTTACCGCTTTTTTCGTACATCTGCTGAATGATCGATGTGTAGGGTTCGGAAGATGAGGGCACTACGAATTCGAACTGGACCAGCGGCTCCTTGCTGGTCGGGTTTATCCCCAGAATGGGATGATTGTTCCGCACAAAAGGCAGTATTTCGATCGAGGCGACCCGCTCGCACTTGAATTCCGGCCAGCGTGCAAAGGCCGCTTCAAGTCCAAAGGCGACATCGATATCGCCGCGCGACAGGAGTCGCACGCCCCTTTCGCTGTTGCCCGAAACGACTTCGACGCGCACTGCCGGATGGCGCCGCAGCAAAGAAACCAGAGGTTGGGTGAGCAACCAGTCGATTGACCCTGGGAACAGTCCGATTCGAAGCGGGCCCGCATAGGCGTCGGCGCGGCGGGCTGTATCTCCGAGTAGTTCAGCTGCGTCGGCAAGCAAGCGCGCTGCGCGATCAATAAATTCGCGTCCCTCCTCTGTCGGCATCGCGCCCCGTGAGGTCCGATGGAAAAGGGAATAGCCAAGATGCCGTTCGAGTTCAGCGACACTCTTGGTCACCGCCGACTGCGTGACACCAACCGCATCCGCTGCCCTGGAGAAGGAACGAAGCTGACCAACCGCGACGGCATGCTTGAGGCGAGAATCGAGCATGGACATGCCCCACAGGAATAATTGCTCCAGAGAATGAATTAGGCGAATCAAGGTCATTTTGCCAATCTTACTTTCGACACTGCCGCCCAGCACGACTGCAACCCGTCTCGAAATCTGGAGCGGCGAAACGGCCTGGATCAAAGCGCCAAGGTCTCAGACGCAGGTATGCCTGAATGACGAAAACTGGTCCGCTTGCAGGCCTCAAAATACTCGAAATTGCGGGCATCGGCCCGGCGCCGTTTTGCGGAATGCTGTTGGCCGACCTTGGCGCCGATGTCGTCGTCATTGAACGCGTAAGCCCTAACTCCGAAAATATCGATCTTGGCAGCGGCGCCATTGTGAACCGCGGGAAACGTGTAATTGCCTTGGATCTGAAGTCCCCCGAAGGCGTCGCGCATGTCCTGGATCTCGTCCAAAGGGGCGATGTACTGATCGAAGGCATGCGGCCTGGGGTGATGGAGAGGCTCGGCCTTGGTCCCGAGGTTTGCCTAGCGCGTAACCCCCGCCTTGTATTCGGTCGCATGACGGGTTGGGGGCAGCAGGGACCTCTCGCCCAAGCGGCCGGCCATGACATCAACTATATCGCGCTGTCAGGAGCCCTTTGGTATGCTGGGCATCCCGGTGAACCGCCAATGGCGCCGCCAAGCCTGGTAGGCGATATTGGGGGTGGAGCGCTCTATTTGGCCATCGGCGTCCTCGCAGCGGCAATGCACGCGCGGGATACCGGGAATGGGCAAGTGGTTGACGCCGCGATCGTCGATGGGAGCGCTCACATGATGAACTTGCTCCTGAGCCTGAAGGCCGCCGGCCAGGTTGCCAGCATACGCGGCTGCAGCATCCTTGACGGCCCTCACTGGTACTCGACCTATCGGTGCGCCGACGGGAATTTCATCTCAGTCGGATCACTCGAGCCCAAGTTCTATGCGCTGCTTTGCAAAAAGCTGGGGTTGGCCGGCGATAGCAGTTTTGACGACGGCTATGATCGTGATGCCTGGCCCGAGCTCAAGCAGCGTTTTAGCGAGATATTCGCCATGCGGACACGGGAAGAATGGCGCACACTGCTGGAAGGCAGCGATGCCTGCTTTGCCCCCGTGCTTGATCCGGACGAAGCGGCGCGCCATCCTCATATGGCAGCGCGAGGCGTCTATCGGGAGATCGACAATATCCTCCAGGCAATGCCGGCGCCACGTTTTTCGGGCTCGTCACTACCGATCCCCGGACCGATCCCGCTGCATCATGAAGATCCGAGTACAATTCGGCGGGGCTGGAGCAAACCGGACCGCTGCGGGATTACCGCCAGAACCGACTGTTGCGAGTAGTCGGTTGGCATGGTGGGCGGCCAGCGGCCCGACACGAACGGTGATTTCATAACTATGAACCAATGCGACGCTCCGCTTCGCTGCGCTGCATTCAAATCAAAGGAGACAACGACACACAGGCACGTCAAACTATCCGATGATTCCTGTACGCCACGCCGGAACGGCGATTGCGGACGTGTCCACGGGACGTTGTTCGCATCGTGATTCGCTCGGCGCTTGAAATCAATGCTCGCCCCGGATGTGACGACGCCGATGGGATTTCCACTGCGGCGTCCACGGCCAATGTCCTGGCGTGAGGGCTTCGGTCATCGACCGATTCGACCGTCCGAATGCGGTCTTTTGGCGCGCCTGAGAATCCGCATCAGAGTTGAGTGCGCGTTGTTCGGGAATCTCATTTAAATATTTGTAAAAACGTAATAATATAGATAATAACTCCAACCTGTATCCAGTGTGGAGTAATGGTCGCAGGGCGTGAACTTACGCCCTTATGGATGCGTCGAAGTCCTTCAGTTTGAATCTCAGGAAATTGCGGCTTGCGATGCGCATCACGCAAGAAGCGCTCGCCCATGATGCGGGCACGAGCAGCTCTTATCTGAGTGCGATCGAAAATGGCCGGTCGAGCCCGACGCTGAAAGCAATGGAGCGGCTCGCGAAGGCACTCGGCGTTAATGCCGTCTATCTCTTGTCCGGCCGGATATCGATCTCGATCGTTTCGGACGACGAACTGGAAATCGGCGCGATACTGGCGCGCCCGGCGGTGACGCTCCGGCGCCATCCGCACAAGCCGACGGGGCGGCCGAGCAAGACCAAGTAAATCATCGGGGGCTGCACGCGCGTGGGCTGGAACCACGCGCCCGATAGACGCGCCCGCAACGCGCGCGTCGAAAGGAGTGCCCCTCGGTGCCGTTTCGCGACCTCGATGCCTATATTAAGCAGGCCAGGCGCGCGAACAGTGATCGCGAGCTGTTCAGTTGCAGCGAGGCCGCCGCACGCCAGCTCGGCCTCCCATGGCTCGCGATCGTCCAGAGCATGGCCTTCTTTCAGCCCGGTGGGCGATATTTCCGCATGGACAATTTCCAGAGCTGGGGCGACGTTTTCGTCGCCGAAGGCTATTACCGCGACGATCCCGCCTTGCTCGCGGCGCGCTCGACAAGCCGGGCGTTCTGCTGGCACGAAATGGAGCGACTGCTGGGCGGCTTCACGCGGCGACAGGCGCGCATCGTGCGCGAAGCCGCGCGTCATGGCCTGCGCAACGGCCTCACCGTTCCGATTGGCGTCGCCGGCGAGCCGCCCGGATGCTGTACGTTCGCAACGCGCGACGGGCAATTGCCGCCATCGCATATCTGCCGGATCGCGACGCTGATGGCGAGCGAGGCGTTTACCGAGGCGCGGCGCTTGCACGGCTTTCCGGCGCGCCCGCTGAAATTACCCCATCTCAGCCCAAAGCGGCTCGAATGCTTTCGCTTGGCGGCGATGGGCAAGAGCGACGTCGAGATCGGGATCATGATGAACATCGCCCCGACGACAGTGCGCACCTACATGCGTGACCTGCGCGAACATTTCGGAATCTATTCCCGCGCGCAGCTCCCGGCGATCGCGCTCGCCTGCGGAATCGTCTGCATCGAGGAGATCGTCCCGCGGTTCTGAGCGGGATCGCCGCATCCTCAATATTGACGACTGTTTGAGCCCTTCATCTCTGCTCCCTTCGCGACTGTTCAATTTGAACGGGAGCTACTGCCATGATCCATATTGTCAAAGGGTGCTCGCTTACCGATGCGCGCGCCGCCTCGATGTTCGAGGACCGCAAGACCCTGTTCGTCGATCTGCTGGGCTGGGATGTTCCGGTCGTCGGCGGCCGCTATGAAATCGACAGCTATGACGGCGACAAGGCGGTCTATCTGATCGCCACCGACGATGGCTGCATTCACCAGGGGTCGATGCGGCTGCTATCGACAGAGGGCGCACATCTTCTCGCCGATCGTTTCGCGTCGCTCTGCGAGTGCGATGCGCCCCGGGGGGAGCAGGTTCGCGAGATTACGCGACTTTGCCTGCCGCAACGATTGGGCGCCCCCGGACGCCTGCGTGTCCGCAACCGGCTCATCTCGGCGATGGTCGATCATGCGCTCGGCAGCGGAATCACCATGCTAACCGGCGTCGTGACCGCTGCTTTTCGCGAGGAGGTTTTGGCGATGGGCTGGCGCGCAGCGCCGCTCGGCCCCGCGCGCCGCATCGATGGCGCGTTCCTTGGAGCGTTCCGCATCGAGATCTGCGCCGGTACGCCTGCGCTGCTGGCGTCGAACGGCATCTATGTACCGGGTGCGATCACTCCCGATGCGGCGGCAAGAGCCGCGTGAAGGGAATGGCGATGCACGACCCCGCCCGCCTCGCCGCGATGCTGCTCGCCGACGGTTATGTCATTGTCGATAACGCCGTGCCGACCGAGCTAATCACCGCGCTCGAAGCCGAACTCGCACCGCGCTTCGTCGCCACGCCCTTTTGCGAAGGCGGATTCTACGGAGCCCGCACCAAGCGCTTTGGCGCGTTGTTGCGGCGTTCACGGCATATCGCCGGCCTTGTGCTGCACCCGATCATCCGCGGTATCGCCGAAACGGTGCTCGGGGAATGGTGCGATCGTATCGTTCTCAACCTCACCCAGGCGATCGAAATCCATCCCGGCGCGCTCGCGCAGGTGCCGCACCGCGACCAGGATCTCTGGGGCGGCGTCAAGACCGGGATGCACTATCAGATCAACGTCATCTGGCCGATCGATCCGTTCACGCTGGAGAGTGGCGCGACGCTGGTCTGGCCGGGCAGCCATCACGATGCGGCATCGCAACCGGGCGATGCACGTCCGGTCGCCGCCGAAATGCCACCCGGCTCCGCGCTGCTGTTCCTCGGATCGATCCTGCATGGTGCCGGCGCTAACCAGTCCGATCATGTGCGCCGCGCGGTCATCACCTCCTATTGCCTCGGATGGCTGCGGACGTTCGAGAATCAGTATCTCGTCTATCCGCCCGCCATCGCTCGAGCGTTCGATCCCGATCTGGCCGCGCTCATCGGCTATGCCCAGCATCGCCCCAATCTCGGCAATGTCGAAGGCCAGTGCCCGTCCGTGCTGCTTCACCGGGACGATATCGACGGCCTCCCTGCGATCGACGCGCTGCTCCCCGGCCAGGCCGACATGCTGGATGCCTATGTCGCCGAACAGGAAGCCGCGCGTGCGGGCCTGATCGGCGGGTAACGCGGGTTCGTCGGACCGGGCGCTGCACTCATGACACACGATCCAAACCCCGAAGCAGGCGGCGGCGCGCGAACACGGATCGAGGCGGATTCATCCGCTGTGGACGGTGGAGCCACGGCGTCGTCGGCCGCGGAGCGCGCTCGGCGGGCACGCGAGCATTGCCCGTTTCTGACAACCAAGCAGGCCGCGTTCCATCTCGGTCTCGCGGGGGACACGCTCAAGAAGATGCGCCGGGAGCGGCGCGGCCCGCCGTGCCGAAAGCATGGCACCGTCTGGCGCTACCATATCGACGATATCGAGGCCTGGTCGCGCGCGAACATGCGGGAGGGAGGCAATGGCTAGGCTGCTACCCTCCCGTCTGCCGGCTAAACCCACCGCGCTGATCGGTCTCGGCGCGGCCGCGCTGGCGACCACGATCGCGCTGCCGCCAACGCCGTGGCTGGTCTGGAACGCATCGGCCAGCGCGCCGATCGGTCTCTATGCCGTCAGCGGACGGCAGGACATCGCATCGGGCGACATGGTGCTGGTCCGGGTGCCCGACCGCTGGCGCCGGCTCGCCGCCGAGCGGCGCTACATTCCGATCAATATCCCGCTGGTCAAGCGCGTCGCGGCCGCGCCCGGCGATCGCGTCTGTGCGCGCGGGCGGGAGATCTATGTCAACGGCCACCCGGTGGCCGAACGCCGCGAAGCCGATGGCCGCGACCGTCCGATGCCGTGGTGGAATGGCTGCGTGATGTTGCGTTCGGGCGCATTGTTCCTGCTGATGGACAGCCCGGATTCGTTCGATGGGCGTTATTTCGGACCGACATCGCGCGGCGACGTCATCGGCGAGGTGCGACTGCTGTGGCTGGGCTGAGGGTCGCCATCACCGCCCTGGCGCTGCTGGCGGCGGCACCGGCTGACGCGCAGTCGGTCGTTCACTGGCGGCCCTATATCGAGGCAGCCTCGGCGCGTTTCGGCGTGCCGGTAGAATGGATCGAGCGCGTCATGCGCGCCGAGAGCGGCGGGCGCACGGTGCTGGACGGGCGCCCGATTACCAGCCACGCCGGCGCGATGGGACTGATGCAGCTCATGCCCGGCACCTGGTCCGAAATGCGCGCGCGGCTCGGGCTCGGACGTGATCCCCATAGCCCGCGCGACAACATATTGGCGGGGACGCTCTATCTTCGTCTGATGTATGACCGCTTCGGTTATCCCGGACTGTTCGCAGCCTATAACGCGGGACCGGCACGCTATGCCGAGCACGTGCGGACCGGCCGCGCGCTGCCCGGTGAGACCCGCGCCTATCTCGCGAGCGTCGCCGGAGTGCCCGTCAATTCCCGGTCGGCTGTCACGGCCGCCAGTGCAACGCCGCGTACCGTCAATGCCATCTTCTTCGCGATCGGCGACCGGCCCCCTGCCGGCCGGAGCGAAGCCGGTGCGGCCACGCTGTTCGTCGCGCTGCGATCGACGTCGCCCGAGAAGAACGCGCCAGACCGCCCATAGTGCGAGCCGATCGGGGCTTCATGCCGAATCGTGTTTCTGCTATGTTCCGAGCCTATGGAGTTGGTCGTGATGTTGCTCGGTCTGATCCTGTCCGCCACCGGCATCGTCCTCTTCGCCTGGGCGATGTTCCGGCTCGCCGTCTTCGCACTCCCGGTCGGGCTCGGTGCGGCCGCATTTCTGTGGGCGGGGGGTGGCGAACTGGGGCCGTTGCTCGGTCTGCTTCTCGGCCTCGTCGTCGGCGTCGCGGTCTTGCTGATCGGACGCATGCTCATCGCGTCGCGGTTGCCCGTTCCGCTTCGCGGAGCGATCGCGCTTCTCTTCGCCGTGCCCGCCGGGATCGCCGGCGGCAGTGTCGTCTCCAGCCTGATGCAGCTCGGCGGTGCGGGGCCGACCGCGACCGGCATCGCCGCGGCGGTCGGCGCGATCATCATCGCCGGTGCCGCCATGATGAGCCTGTTGCCCGCGATGACCGCTTGCACCGGTTCGAACGGATCCCCGCTGCACGGTTGATCTGTTGGGGCCAGTGGGCCGAGTGCTCGCTCCTCGTGTCACCGCGCGCATGGCGACCACGACGAGAGTGCTTCAAGACGGCAGGGTCTGACCTGACGCATCCGGGTTTTCAGGCGCCTCGCGCCTGCGGCGCGACCGCCGCTCTATTCCGCTAGGCTCACATCCGTTCGCCAAGCTCCACCGGGCCACGCTTCGCGCGTCCCGGCCAAAGGTGACGATCGGACTGGCGGGATGCCGGAGCCTTGCTCCGGCCTGTCGTCGCCGCGCCTGACCGGCGCGGCGGCATTTTTCGTTGGGCCTTCCCCTCGTCGCGCGGGTGGGCGGCGCTCCCTTCTGGGCCCGGCCCGGCGTCCCGCAAGCCGGCCTTCGACTGCGCTCGGGTCCGGCTCCTCCATTGCATTTCGGCCCTGCGGGTGCGGACCGCCTCCTGGCCGCGCCCGGCAGGTCGCAATTCGCCGCCCACCCCCGCTCCGGGGGAGGCCCTGGGGTTTTTGGGGCGGCATTGGAGGATAGCCATGCACCAGACCGGCAGCCAACGCGCGCGCGCAGAGGGCAGCAAACGCCAGCCCCCGGCGGAGCGCGCCAATCTTTACGACGAGGTGACGGGCCGCATTGTTTCCGAACTTGAGGCGGGCCGCTTCCCTTGGGTCCAGCCTTGGGGCCGCCCCAATGGTCAAGGCTTCTCCGCCGCCCCCGGCCTCCCGCGCAACGGGCTCACCAGCCGCAATTACAGCGGCGTCAATGTCCTGATCCTGTGGGGAGCAGTGATCGAGAACGGCTATCCGTCGCAATCGTGGCTGACCTTCCGCCAAGCCTTGGAGGCGGGCGGCAATGTCAGGAAAGGCGAGCGCGGGACAAGGGTTGTCTATGCCGACCGCTTCACCCCCGAAGCCGAGAAGGAACGCGCGCGCCAGACCGGCGGCGAAGCCCGCGCGGTGCCGTTCCTCAAACGCTTCACCGTGTTCAACGTCGCACAGTGCGAAGGCTTGCGCCCCGGCCTTGCCACCGACCCCGCACCGCTTCCCGAACGCCAAGTCGTGCCGATCGCCGAAGCGGTCATTGCGGCATCGGGCGTCGATTTCCGCATCGGTGGGGACAAGGCCTACTATGTCCCGAGCGCCGACTATGTGCAGGTGCCCCCGCAACCGGCCTTCCACGAACAGATCAATTTCTACCGGACGGCGCTGCACGAACTCTGTCATGCCAGCGGCCACCCGTCGCGCCTCAATCGCAATCTGCGCAATGCGTTCGGCAGCAAGGACTATGCGCGCGAAGAATTGATCGCCGAGATGGGATCGGCCTTCCTTTGCGCCGCGCTCGGCATCGTGCCGACCGTTCGTCACGCCGATTATCTGGCATCATGGCTCGACGTGCTGCGCGAGGACAATCGCGCGATCTTTCGCGCGGCCAGTCAGGCGAGCAAGGCCGCCGATTGGCTGCTTGCCCGCTACGCCGAGACGCAGGACGAAGGGAGGGAAGCGGCATGATTACGCTCCCCCATGCGATCCTTTCGGCGCTGCGCGCGAATGCGCGCGCCAGCCGCCTCCACGAGCAGCGCGACGAACGGTTCGACCCGTTCCCGGTGGTCAAATTCTTCAATCCGGTCGGCGCGGCGACGTGGATCGCCACCGAGCTTTACGACGATGGAGACACGCTGTTCGGCCTCGCCGACTTGGGGTTCGGATGCCCGGAAATGGGCGTGTTCTCGCTTACCGAGATTGCGGGCGTCCGCTTGCCCTTCGGCCTGTTCATCGAGCGCGACGAGCATTTCGAGCCGCTGGCCCCGCTTTCGCTATGGTCCGATACCGCGCGGCGCATGGGTGCAATCGTTCTGGCCGAAGCCGAACTTCGCCGCATCACCGATAGCCGGAACGGCAACGAGCTTCCGCCGCCTCTTGATGATCGAGGGGCCGGATGACGCGCGGCGCGTTTCGCCGCATTGAGTGCCGGTCCCGCCCATCCAGCAAGACAAACGGGACCGGCGCTCCAGAAGGAGCAGACCAATGAAACTCGACTTTATCGACCATAGCAAGCTGGTTCCGTCCAAGGTGAACATGCGGCACGGACCCAAGCCCCCGGACGTGGGCGACATTCTGCCCTCGATCCGCAAGCGCGGTGTCATCGTGCCGCTGATCGTGCGCCCGCAGGCGGGCAACGATAATGGCGTCCACGAAATCGTCGCCGGGCGGCGGCGCTGGACGGCGAACGCCATCGCGCTTGTCGAGGGCATCGACCACGGCCCGCTTCCCGTCGCCATCCTCGACGCCGGGGACGACGCCGACGCCATCGAGGCATCGCTTCTCGAGAACACCCGGCTCGATCCCGACGAGGTGACGCGATGGGAAACCTTCGCACGGCTGGTCAAGGAGGGCCGCGACATTGCGGATATCTCCGCGACGTTCGGCATTCCCGAGCTTGGCGTGAAGCGTATCCTAGCGCTCGGCAACCTGCTTCCGCGCATCCGCGATCTTTACCGCAAGGAGAAGATCAACGCGGCGACCGTCCGGCATCTGACGCTGGCGAGCAAGCAGCAGCAGAAGGCATGGCTGGCGCTCTACGACGATGACGACGCCTATTGCCCGACCGGCCAGCAATTGAAGGCATGGCTGTTCGGCGGGCAGTCGATCAAGGTCGAACATGCCCTGTTCGACGTCGATGCGAGCGGCCTTGCGATCGTCGCCGATCTGTTCGGCGAAGACCGCTATTTTGCAGATGCCGACGCGTTCTGGACCGCGCAGAACGCCGTAATCGACGCGCGCAAGGAGGACTATCTGGATGCCGGATGGTTCGACGTGGTGATCGTCCCGCCCGGCGAATATTTCTACCGCTATGAGTTCGCCAAGGCACCCAAGCGCAAGGGCGGGCGCGTGTATATAGATGTGCGCGAAAGCGGCGAGGTCGAGGTCCACGAAGGCTATGTGACGAGCAAGGAGGCCAAGCGGCTCGAACGCGGCGAGGCAATCGAAACCGGCCCCAAAGTGCCGCGCCCCGAAGTGACGAGCACGATGCAGACCTATATCAACCTGCACCGTCATGCCGCTGTCCGCGCCTCGCTGACCCGTCATCCCAAGGTCGCGCTGCGCTTGATGGTCGCCCATGTCATCGTCGGGTCGCCACTGTGGACGGTCAAGCCCGAGCCGCAGACCGCGCGCAACGACGATGTGCGCGAAAGCGTCGAAACTTGCCGCGCGGAAACCGACTTCGACGCGAAGCGCCGCGCCGTATTGGACCTTCTCGGCTTCTCGCCCGAGGAACCGACCGTCACAGGCGGCAACGGCGACGACTTCGGACTGGTCGGCGTGTTCCTGCGCTTGCTCGACGTGCCCGACCGCGCCGTAATGGACGTGATCGTCATCGTCATGGGCGAAACGCTCGCCAGCGGCAGCGCCGCCATCGAGGCGGTCGGCGGCGAGATCGGCGTCGATATGGCCCGCTACTGGCAGGCCGACGACGCCTTTTTCGAGTGTGTCCGCGACAAGGAGGTGCTGACCCGCATCGTCGCCGAGGTGGCGGGCGAACCTGTCGCCGCCGCCAATGCGAAGGAACCGGGCAAGGTCTTGAAGCGCATCGTCCGCGACCATCTGGAGGGTGCGAACGGGCGGCCCAAGGTCGAGGGTTGGGTGCCGAAATGGATGGCGTTCCCGCCCGCTACCTATACGGCGCGCGGCGGCGTCGGCACCGTCGCGGCTCATGCCAAGGTGCTCGCGGCGCGCCCCGACCGCGAGCCGGAACCGACCGGCCCCGGCGCGGTGATTGCGCTTCCGGCCCCTGCCAAGGCCGAGCCGCAGGAACAGCCCGAGCGCGAAGCCGCATGAAACTGGACGGGCGGCGGCGCACCCGCCGCCCGTTCCGTCCCCCATAAAATCGCCGCGCCGCTCGGCCGCAAGCGGCCCTCGCGGCGCGGATTTCAGACAGGAGACTTGTCATGGCCGACCGTGTTTCGGCATCCATCACCATCGGCGGGACGCTCCCCGCCAGCCAGCTTCCCGCCTTCGCCGAGGCCATCGCGAACGAAGGGCTGTCCACCGAATGGGACGGCGAACCCTTCGCGCTCGGCGATCTGCCCGAGGGCGAGCCCTTGGCGCTCATGGCGCACGAGGTCGCCTGGGGGCGGTTCGAGGGACTCGAAGCCTTCTGCATCGCGCATGGGCTTTTCTTCGCGCGCTGGTCGGGCGCCTATGCCTGCCAGTGGGGTGCGGAACGCACCGTGTTCACCGGCAGCGGCGAACCGCAAAGCTACGCTGCCGACGAGGACGACTATATCCTCATGGGGCGCTGCACCGCCGAGCGATTGGGCAGCTATGCGGCGATCATCGCGCATTTCGATGCGGCCGACTTCGCGGTGCCCCCGCTTGTCATCACGCCCGAACGGGAGGAGGCGAGCAATGGCTGACATCTGGATTCAGGGCAGCTTCGCCTTTCGCTGCACCGCCGCCGAGTGCGCGCTGATCGAGGAAGTCGCAAACGCTGGCTACGCGCTAGCGAATGACGACGCGCCCGATCCGCCGAGCGCGGCGCTGCTCGCAGCCTTTCCGCCGGACGATGCGAACGCGCGGTGGAGCGGGTTTCGCGAGGCGTTCAACGATCCCGAATTTCCCACCATCGGAGCCGATTTCATCGCTGAAACCTGCCCCGACGATCCATCCGCGCGGATCGTGTGTTTCGCCAGCATGGACGATTTCGATGCCGCTGCCATCGCGGTGGTGATCCAGCGATGTTGCCCCGAAACGCTCGCCAAGGGGCCGATCGGCTTTGAATGGGCCATGACCTGTTCCAAGCCCCGCATCGGGGAGTTCGGTGGCGGCTGGTGCGCGATTTTCGCAGACCGCATCGAGATCGACGCGACCAACGAGGCGCTGTCGCGCGCGCTCGCGGGCGACGGCAACTAGCCCAAATCGCGCCGCACTGCGCGCTCGCGTGCCGAAAACCCCTGCCGCCTGACCTACCGGGCGGTGCGGCGGATCACCGTCCGGGCGCTTCCGCATAACGTGCATTCGTCCTTCTGCCGCTCGAATCCGCGCGTGCCGCCGAGCGCGCAGGTGACGACATTGGCCTGTGCGGTAACCGACAGGTTGAGCCGGTCAGTCACGCAGGCATCGCACACCGCCGCGCCGTCCAGCCGCACGATCAGCCGTTCGATCTGCCCCGCAATCGTCGTTCCTTCGTTCATCGCCGTGAGGCTATAGCCGCGGCCTCGTGGCCGCGAAAGCAATCATGGCTTCCCGGAAAGACGCCGGACTGGGCTTCCTGTCCGCGCGCGCATCTCGTCCTTTCGTGTCTCACCAACCCGTCGCCGGCTCCTTGGGCGCATGACCTGGGACGGCCGCGCGCCTCGCGAAACCATCGCGCGGAACTGATTTCCCCGCGCCGCTTTGGCGGCGCTCCTCGCGGCCGCTTCGCTCCAAATCAGCCCCGCGCTTCCGGTCCTCCGCTTCGCTTCGGCCTGCGGTTCGCAGCGCGCTCAAGGGCCGTCCCTTCGGTCCGCCCATCGCCCGGCATCGGGTCGGGCGAATGTGCAAGGAGACGAGAAATGCCCTCAATCGGTCATGTCCAGCGCCAGAACGACGGTTCGTTCCGGGGCGCCTTGAAGACGCTTTCGGTCAATGCCGAGATCGCCATCATCCCCAACCGCAGTAAGACCGGGGACCAGCCCGACTACCGCGTGCTGTCGAACGGCGTCGAACTGGGCGGCGGCTGGATCCGCACCGGCGAGGTGAGCCAGCGCGAATATGTCCGCCTCGCCATGTCGGCCCCCGAACTTGGCGGCCGCACCCTCTACGCCAATCTCGGCCGCGCCGCCGGGCAGGACGACGACGACGCGTTCGCCGTTATCTGGAACCCCGGCGACTGAGCCGGATCGGCCCCGCGCCGGTCACCCGGCGCGGGGCTTTCCTCATGCCTTGAGGGCTTGGCGTGGGCCTTTTCCTGCACCGGAACGCGCTTGCGGGCCTGCAGAGAGGAAGAAATCCGCTCAGCAAGCACCGAGTATCCGGCGGCGAACGGACCGCCTCAACCATCGACGGTTCCCCCAATTTTCACGCCACCTGCGTTCCGCTTCGCTCCACTCCGGCGACGAGAAAATCGGCTCCCCCGTCGCCCGCTTCGCGGCCGCTGCGCGGTGGTTGACCCCGCCCGCTCCCCGCCGGGCGATGGCTCATCTTTCGCTTGTATCAGGAGGATGAGATGTCGGTTGAACAACAGATCGAGGAGCTTCGCGCGGAGCTTTCATGGTGCGATGACGCGGGAGAACGGCGGCAGATCGAAGCCGAATTAAGGGCCGCTGAGAAGAGGCTGAAGCGGTGCAATCGGGCGCTGCGTCAGGCCGAACAGGCAGGCTGGCAATAAGGCGATGCGCTGTTGAAGGGGCAGGTTCGCGGGAGTGGTGCCGCATGGCGCCGCTCCCCTTTTTTGATCGGGAAGGCGGGAAGGCAAAGCGGGCGTCTGGGGCGGCAGGTGGCAGTCGGGCTCGATGGCAAGATAGAGGCAAAATCTCGCGATTTTGTAAGTGTTTGTCTGCACATCGTTTTTTGAAGGCTTTTGCGAGACTCGCCCTTTGAGTGCGAGACAGGGTTACCAGGAGTGGCGGTTTTCTGGGCTTTTCCGATCCCAATCGCGAGACTCCTTGCGCTCTGGCGAGGACGCGCCATTCTTATCGGCGGGGAGCGTCATTCCGGCATGGAAGGACGCCGCTATGCGCGATGATGAGTTCGAACCGCAGCTGGGCCGGATGCGCGGCCGGGGCAAGGAGCAGCGCTACCTGAGCCGCGTCGTGAAAGCGGCAAAGCGGGCCGGCATGAAAACGGGCAGGCGCGGCCGTTTCGACGGCAGCCGGATCGGGCGCGGCGCGAGTGTTGCGCGGGTGCTCAGATCGCGCGACCGATTGGGCGCGTTCCGGTCGCGCCGCGTGATCGTCAAGATACGGCCTGTCGGCCTTGGCGGGAAAGGCATGGGCGGTGCGAAGGCGCACCTTCGCTATATTCAGCGCGACGGCGTGACCCGTGAGGGCGAGGCTGGTGCGCTCTACTCGCCCGACAGCGACGTCGCCGATGGCAAGGCGTTCCTCGAACGGTGTGACGGCGACCGCCGCCAGTTCCGGTTCATCGTGTCGGCCGAGGACGCCGACCAGTATCCCGACTTGAAGCCGTTCGTGCGCCGGCTGATGACGCAGATGGAGCAGGATCTTGGGACAAAGCTCGATTGGGTGGCGGTCGACCATTTCAATACCGGCCATCCGCACACGCATATCGTGGTGCGCGGCGTAAACGATCGGGGTGAGAATCTGCTGATCGCGCGCGAGTATATCTCGCACGGGAGCCGGCAGCGGGCGATCGAGATCGTCAACCTCGACCTGGGGCCGCGCACCGACCTTGAAATCGAAGAGCGGCTTCGCAGCGATACGGGTGCCGAGCGGCTGACCGCGATCGACAGACGGCTGATCCGCGACATGGATACCGCGCGGCTGGTCAGCGCGAGCGATGGCGATCCCTTCCAGCAATCGCTTCGCGTCGGTCGCCTGCAGAAACTCGGGCGCATGGGACTCGCCTCGCATGTCGGCAACGGCACCTGGCGGCTTGAGCCCGACCTTGCGAACACACTGCGCCAGATCGGCGAGCGCGGCGACATCATCCGCACCATGCAGCGCGAGCTGACCGCGCGGAAGCTCGATCGTGCTGCGGTCGATCGCGTCATCTACGACCCGGTCGCGAAGGAGGCGACGCCGATCATCGGCCGCGTCGTGATGCGCGGGCTCGCCGACGAACATGAAGACCGTCATTATCTGCTGGTCGACGGCATCGACGGGCGCACCCATTATGCCGAGATCGGCAAGGGCGAGCTGGTCGACACGATCCCCGAAAATGCCATCGTCCGGATCGCGCCACGCGAGGGCGGCATTCGCGCCGTCGATCGGACGATCGACGAGATCGCGGCGGCGAACGGCGGGCGCTATTCGATCGACGCCCATCTGAAGCACGATCCGACCGCCAGCGAACGCTTCGCCGAAACGCATGTCCGGCGGCTTGAAGCGATGCGAAAAATCTCGGGCGTCGTCGAGCGCGAGCCCGACGGAAGCTGGATCATCGCGCCGGACCATCTCGCCAGGGTCGAGAGGTTCGAAGCCATGCAGTTCCGCGACCACCCCGTTGCCATTGAAACCCTGTCGGCGATCCCGCTCGACAAATTACCGGGAACCGATGCCGCGACCTGGCTCGATCGCGAGCTGGTCGCCGAAGCGCCGGTGCCAGTGCGCGATGCTGGGTTCGGGCACGAGGTTCGTTCAGCGCAGGCGATGCGACGGCAATGGCTGATCACCGAACAGCTTGCAGACGAACAGGATGGGCAGACGGTCTATCGGCGAGGGATGCTCGCCGCGCTCCAGCGGCGAGAATTGCTGCGTGTCGCCCGCCAGCTCTCCGACAAGTTAGGCGTTCCGTTCGCCGAGGCCAGAGAGGGGGAGGCTGTTCAAGGCAGGCTCGTGCGCGCAGTCGAGATGACGAGTGGTCGCCATGCGCTCATCGAACGGTCGCGCGATTTCACGCTGGTGCCGTGGCGCTCTGTTCTCGATCGCCATGTCGGTAAATCGGTCTCGGGCATCATGCGCGACGGCGGGATCAACTGGACACTCGGGCGGCAGCGCAGCGGGCCGAGCGTCTCCTGATCCGGAGGATTCGGGCTTTCTATTTTCATGAAATTATGTTTTCATGGATTCATGAAAAATATCGCAGCGCAAACCGATGTCGGCGACGAGCATCTTCAGGTGCAGATTCCTGCCGTTACGAAACGCGATCTCGGTCAACGGTCGCTCGATTCCCGCGAGCCGATCCGGATGATCGTACTGCGGGCACTTGAAGCCTATGGCGTGAGCGTCCCCGCAGACGCGATATCGGATCGCCGGAAGGGCAGGCGATGAGCGAGGATTTCGAAGCTCTCACTGTTGCGGATTATGCGAAGCAGGCCGCGCGGACTGATCAACGCAGCGGTGGCCGCGCACTGGGCTTCTCGATGCTTGGCCTTTTCGGCGAAGTCGGCAGCTTGCTCAGTGAGGCCAAGAAAAAGCAGCGCGACGATGCCTCCTACCTGGGTTACGCTCACGCCGTCGCGGAAGAGCTTGGTGACGTCCTTTGGTATCTGGCGGCGATCGCACGGCGCAGCCGCATGGCGCTCAGCGACATCGCTGCCGCCGCGGCGACAAACGGCGGACAATGGCAGACGGGCGGCAACGAAACGCTCAGTTTCCATGCGCTGCAGCCGCAGCACATTCCGCTTGCCAAGGCACCGATGCCGCAGTTCGAGCATAGCCTGCTCGCGCTGGCAGGCGACGTTGGGCTGCTCATCAACGATTTCCAGGCGGGCGGTCTTGCGAAGGACCGCGAAGCACTCGCGGGCCGGCTGGTCGCGGTCATGCGCCGGTTGATCCAGGCGGCAAACGAATCCGGTGTTACCATCGAGGCTGCCGCCGTGAAGAATCTTCACAAGATCTTCGATCGCTGGCCGCGCGAGCGCATCTATCCGGCGCCGACCGATGCGGCGCTCGACCCAGAAGAGCAATTGCCGCGGCGGATGGCGATCGACGTCTATGAACGCACCGTTCGCGGGCAGACATTCGTGTATCAACGCTCAAGCGGTGTGTATGTCGGCGACCGGCTCACCGACAACGCGCTCGAACCCGACGACTATCGTTTCCACGATGTCTTTCACTACGCTTATGTCGCGGTGCTTGGCTGGTCGCCAGTGCTGCGTGCGCTGCTCCGTCTCAAGCGCAAGAGCGATCCGAAACTCGACGACGCCGAAGACGGTGCTCGGGCGATTCTCATCGAAGAGGGCATAACTTCCTGGATTTTCGGACAAGCGCAGCAACTCCGGTACTTTGAAAACGTGAAGCGCGGTGGCCTTCCGCTGGACATGCTGAAGCATGTCCGCCAGTTCGTCGCCGGCTACGAATCAGAACGCTGTCCGCTGTGGCTTTGGGAGGAAGCGATCCTCCAGGGCTATACGGCTTTCCGCTTCCTTCAGGAGCATCGGCGCGGCCGCGTCCTGATCGACTTCGCCAATCGCCGCCTGCGTATCAAGGAATTGCCGTCATGACCCCGAAATCCTTTGTGTCCACCCTGGCGGCGACCGAACTTCCCTCAGTGTTCAATCCCTGGCGCGATCGCTGCACGGTCCATGACCGCAGCGACGCCGCCGCCCGGCGCCGCGACAATCTCGAAATGCTGCTCACCGCGGCGCTTGATCATCGCGTCGAAACGATCTGGATCGCGCGTGATCTCGGCTATCGCGGGGGGCGGCGTACGGGCGTACCGCTGACCGACGAAATTCACCTCGGACATGCCGGCACGCTGATGGGCGGCATCGCATTTGAACGTGCGACGCAGGGACCCGCCGTGGCGGAGCGCACCGCGGCGATCGTCTGGCGTGTGCTAGAGCGGATCGGTCAGCCTGTCATGCTCTGGAACGTTTTCCCGTTCCATCCCCATGAAGCGGATGATCCGATGTCGAACCGATGCCACACGCGAAGCGAGCGCGAGGCGACCTGGCCGATATTGCAAGCCCTCGTGTCAATGATCCGGCCCCGCCAGATCGTCGCGATCGGGCGCGACGCTCACCTGGCGCTGGACGGTCTCGACATTCCGACCACCGCGGTCCGCCATCCGAGCTACGGCGGGCAGCGCGAGTTCATCGAGGGCATGTTCAGCCTGTACGGTGTCGCGGATGACAACGATGAGCCGCTAGAACTGCCGTTGGGCGCGCCTCACGCCGCAGCACGGAGATGTGCGCTCGCCTGATCGCAGCGTTCAAAGAGTTGCTTAAGATCGCCGCGGTTCCAGTTGGCGGTGTCGACCGTGGCGTTGGTCGAGACGATCGTGAGCGGACCCAGCGCGACCCCGCCTTCCTTGGCGATGAATTCGAGCAGACGGCCGAGGCCGATCAGATTGCCGAGCAGTTTTTCGATATAGTAGTGATTGCGGTAGAGCGCGGTCATGCCGAGGCGACGATCGTCGCCCTTGCCGATCAGCTTGAGACTGGCAAAGCTCAGGCACTGACCGCCGTAGGGCGAGTCATTCACGTCGCGGGCGGGGTCGAAGATCAGCAGTTCGAATTTGTTGAGCGCTCGGACGTTCGGGTTGCGCAGGCGCTCGACGATGCCCCAGATTTGATTGATTGGCTGGCCGTCGGCGCGGGGCAATTCCATCATCCGTTCGAAATAATAGCCCGACCAAGCGCCCGACCTCCGGACCTTCGGCAGCACGTTGTCGCGAAACCGGTCGAAGAATTGCGGCGCGCCGTAGCGCCTGTACAGCGCTGCCGGAAAAATCGTGTTGGCGACCGTCTCGATGGGCTTCTTGCCATGGCCCGAAAGGAAGGCATCGACTTCCGCCACGACGGGATCGGCGAGTGTTGCGCGCGCAGTCGGCTCGGCCACGGAGATGACGACATTCTGCGCCTGGTGTCCGGTGGCGAGGTCGACGAGCCGGACCGCCTCGCGCCAGCCAGCAACGCAGTCAGGCTGCGGCGGTATGGGAAGATACATCGACTTCCTCCGTCAAATTTGCCGTGGCGAAAAGGCGCGGCGCTAGAAAGCGCTCAGTAAGCCAGGCGTGGCCTTCCAAGCCCCAACCTGGTCCCCAGCTGTTGCGGATGAGAATGGCCGGGGTGCCGTCCACGGTTCCATGCCCGACCGCGACGACCGCGTGCCGTTGCGCTGGCTCGGGGAGTTCGTCGTTCGCCGGATCGACGACGCCATCACCGCGCGGCTGGAAGAAAGACCGTGACAGCATCGTCAGCATGAGCACCGGCGTGTCACGATCCAGCGCGGCAAGGATGGATGACAGGTCGGTTCCATCCCTCTGTCCGTTGCGGCCATAGAGCGGGCCAACGGTCGCCGGCGGCGTCCACAGTCGATGATCGGCTGGAACCGCTGCCAGATACGGCCAGCCTTTCTCGTCGGGTTGGCCATCGAGCCGTAGCGCGTCCAGCATTGTGGATAGCAGTGCGCCGCTCGTCGGCGGTCTGCCCGCCCGTTTCTGCGCGGCATAAAAGGCGAATTCACACGACAGCGGTGCCCAGCCGTCGCGAAGCCCGGCGTGGGTGTCGCTCGCGGCGAATGCGAGGCATGTCGGCCGCGCGCCTTGATCGCGCGCAGGCCCGAACAGCGGCCGAAGGTCACGGACGATATCGATCATGGGGCGTCAGGCGGCCTCGAGCAGGTGCCGCCGTTCGGCGCGCGACAGGCCCGTCTGTTCCGGGCCGGTGAGGTCGAAATCGAGCGTCAGGCTGGTGAGGGCCGGCGCAGGCTGCCACGGCCGCCGCTCGTCGAGCGACATGCGGCCGCGCCGCGGCGCATCGGGCGCCGCGGTGACACGGCGGACAACGGGACCACCGATGCCATCGCCGTCGATTGCCTCACGCTCGTCTCGAACGACGGCGAAGCCGCTGGCGATCAGTTGGTCGAGATCCCAGAGATACCCACCGCCGCTATGTTCTTCGAGCTGCAGCACGAAAAGATCATTGCGACTGCCATCGATCCGCGAGCCGGCATCGCGCTCGGTCAGCAGCCAGACGTCGCCGCGATAGTTGTCGGGCCGATAGTCCTTGAGGAGATCGACCTTCAGGCTGCGCGGCTGCGTCCGGAGCAGGTCGGTCATCACCGATGGCGAAATCAGATTGTAGCGAACCAGGGTGCGGCACGTCGCCTCATAGCTGGCGCCGATCCGCAGCGAGAGCTGATAGACGACATTGGGGCGCCGGAAATGATCGATCTGCCATCCTTGTCGCGCGCTGTGCGCGAGCACCAGCCATTTCGGCATCATGAAGGCGATCGCAAAGGCGTCGGCTTCGGTTTCCTCGAAGTTGTTTCCCGGTTCGGGCGACATCGGCATCCGGCGCAGGATGCTCTCATCGTCGAGGCTCGGCTCGTGTCGCATCGAAAAATGCCCGAGTTCGTGCGCGGCCGTGAAGCGCTGGATGCTCATCGGTCGTTCCGTCGTGACGAGAACGCCAGGAGCAGGTGCGCTGAGATAGGCGCCGAGCAGGCCTTTCAGAGGACGAAGCAGCAAGGGTAGACCCACGGCATGGATCGCGCCGAAGACATCGACGCTGCCGCCTTGGGTCTCGATCAGTGCGCGCGTATCGAGTTCGCGATGCAGGCGGCCCGCTGCCATCGTACCAGCGCGAACCGCGCTCGCATAATCCGACGCCATCGATCAGCTCCGTTCGCCGCCAGACCGCGAGCGGAGATATTCGGCAAACCGGCTCAGCTCGGCCCGGTCCTCAGTCGACAAGGCCGCAACGCGTCGCGCCAGATGGGCGACATCGGCGGGAAGGCTCGCGGAGGCCTCGTCTTCGCCGGTAAAATAGGCCACCGACTGGCGGTAAAGACGGGCAAGCCGCGTCAGTTCGATCGCTTCAACGCGGCGCTGGCCATTCTCGATATCGGTAAGCGCGGTCCGGGGAATCTTGAGATAGGCAGCAACTTCTTCCTGCTTGAGGCCGAGATATTTCCGTGCTTCGCGCAGACGGTCGCCCAAGCGCCGCCGCTCCTGCTCGTCGCCTTCCTGGCGGAGTGCGAGATTGGTCATGGCTTCGACCCTTTCTTCTTAACCCAGACGCGTTCGATCTTAGGGAGGAGGTCGTCAATCGCCTTCTCGATCGAATTGTAGCCGCCGGTGCGGACGATGCTGTCGCGAAGCTCGATGTCGAGGACCTGCTCCACCGCGCAAAGCGTGTCGACCACGGACAAGGAGTCGAGTGGCACGGGCGCCTGGATGATCTTCGGGTTTTCCGGAGGCAGGGCAATTCCGCGCACCTGTGCCTCAGCCCTGGCCACTTGCAGCAGTTCGTCGACCAACGCCCTAATGGCGTCGGCTTTGGGAAACGCGGTTGCCGCGGGCTGCGGAGGAGCGATTGTCGCCATGCATGCCTCGCACGATTTCACTACATTAAATGCGATATAATGTCTGATAATCCGACACGCAAGCCCGAATTTGCAGCTCGGATTTTTGCAGGGTGTAGCGGGTCATCGGCGGTGCGGTGTGGTGGTCAGTGCCACCTCGAGGGACAACGACAGGGCAGAATCATCAACTCGGGTCATAGCTCGATCAAAAGAACAGAGCTGGAATATTGAGTCAGTCGCCGACGAGTGATCTCCTTCGGTCACCCACCAGCCCCCAGCGGCTCCGTTCATTTCGGGCGGCCCATAGCCGAGTCTTGAAGCCGCGCCCCGACCGCATCCGGCGGTATGGGCGGGAGCTTCAACGTGACCCCGACCAAATTGCTCATCGGCCAGATCCTTGTCGTGTTCGCAATCGTGATCGCGGGCCTCTGGGCGGCGACCCAATGGGCGGCGGCGATGCTCGCCTACCAGCCCGAACTTGGTCCGGCCTGGTTCATGGCTGGAAGCACGCCGGTCTATCGTCCCTGGGCGCTCTTCCCCTGGTGGTATCACTACGATGCCTATGCGCCGCATGTTTTCGACAAGGCCGGCGCGCTCGCCGGCGCGAGCGGTTTCATCGGCTGCGGCGCGGCGATCGCAGGCTCGCTCTGGCGCGCGCGGCAGTCGCGTCACGTCACCACCTATGGTTCGGCGCGCTGGGCCAGGCCGAACGAGATCGAGCGGGCCGGCCTTTACGGTGATGCCGGCGTATTCCTGGGCCGCTCGCGCGGCCGCTATCTCCGGCATGACGGCCCCGAACATATCATGGCGTTCGCGCCAACCCGTTCGGGCAAGGGCGTCGGGCTGGTCATACCGACACTGCTTGGCTGGACCGGCAGCGCCGTGGTTCACGACATCAAGGGCGAGAACTGGCAGCTCACCGCCGGCTGGCGCGCGCGCTTCTCCCACGTCCTGCTGTTCAATCCGACCGATCCCGCTTCCGCCAAATACAACCCGCTGCTGGAGGTCCGGCGCGGCGAGCATGAGGTCCGCGACGTCCAGAACATCGCCGACATCCTGGTCGATCCCGAAGGCGCGCTCGAACGGCGCAACCACTGGGAGAAAACCTCCCATTCGCTCCTGGTCGGCGCGATCCTCCACGTCCTTTATGCGGAGGAAGAAAAGACGCTCGCACGGGTAGCCACATTCCTGTCGGACCCGCAGCGGCCGTTCACCGCCACGCTCCGGCGGATGATGACCACCAATCACCTCGGCACGAAGGATGCGCCGCAGATCCATCCCGTCGTCGCCTCGGCGGCGCGCGAGGTGCTCAACAAGAGCGAGAACGAGCGCAGCGGCGTCCTCTCCACCGCAATGTCGTTTCTCGGGCTCTATCGCGACCCGACCGTCGCCGCGGTGACATCGCGCTGCGACTGGCGGATCGCCGATCTCGTCGAGGCCGGCCATCCGGTCTCGCTCTACCTTGTCATCCCGCCATCGGACATCAGCCGCACCAAGCCGCTGGTGCGGTTGGTGCTCAACCAGATCGGCCGCCGCCTCACCGAAAAGCTCGATGCCGATCCCGCCAGGGCGGGCAAGCACAAGCTCCTGATGATGCTCGACGAGTTCCCGGCATTGGGGCGGCTCGACTTCTTCGAGACCAGTCTTGCCTTTCTCGCGGGCTATGGAGTGCGCGCCTTCCTGATCGCGCAGTCCTTGAACCAGATCGAGAAGGCTTATGGCGAGCACAACTCGATCCTCGACAACTGCCATGTCCGCGTCGCGTTTGCGACCAACGACGAGCGCACGGCGCGGCGGATTTCGGACGCGCTCGGCATCGCCACCGAACAGCGCGCGATGCGCAACTATGCCGGCCACCGGCTCGCGCCCTGGCTGGCGCACGTCATGGTCAGCCGGCAGGAGACCGCCCGGCCACTCCTGACCACCGGCGAGGTGATGCAGCTCCCGCCCAAGGATGAGCTTGTCCTTGTCTCCGGCATGGCCCCGATCCGCGCGAGGAAGCTGCGCTATTACGAGGACCGCAATTTCCGCGAGCGGATCGCACCGCCGCCGCAGCCCGCGCCCGGAGACTATCCCGACCGGCCGCAGGCACGCCCCAACGACTGGAGCGGACTGGTCCGCGCGCCCGATACCCGGCTCGGCAAGCCCGATGACGATGCGAAGGCGGATGAGGACGGCGGCTTGCAACAGCAGCGCCACCCCGGCCTCGGCGAAGAACCCGCCAAAAAACCCGAGCCGCCAAAGCAGCTCGACCTGCTCGGCCTGGACAGCGACGACACCGACACGATCGCCGACAAGCACGCGATGGACCGCGCCGGCGCCACCGGCACGCTGATCCGCGCTCACGCGATCAATCAGGGTCGCAGCGCCGACATGCTGCCGGACTTCTGACAATGGCCGCGATCAAACCCAACCGCGTCCGCTACCAGCTCTTCCTGCCCGAAGATCTGAGCCACCGCTTCGAGGCGCTGGCGAGCCAGCCCGGCGCGTCCAAATCGGCGATCCTCACCGACGCGCTCACCGCCTGGCTCAACCGGCAGGCGGCGAGCGAGCTGGAGAACAAGTTCAGCCAGCGGCTCGATCGCATGTCGCTCGCGCTGGGGCGTGTCGAGCGTGACGGGCATGTGCTGCTCGAGAGCCTGGCGCTGTTCATCCGCTATGAACTGATGGTGCAGGCCCCTTTGGCCGAAGCCGACGAAGCGGCGCGTGCGATCGGCCGAGACCGCTTCGAGGCGTTCATTGCCCGCGTCGGCGAAGCGCTCGCCAGCGGCCAGCGCACGCTTGCTGCCTCCGCGAAAGACAATGGAGGTGGGCGATGAGCGACACGCTTTTCGGCTCCGATAATTCCGCAGGGCGTCGGCGCGCGATGCTGCGCACCGCGATGGGGCCGACCATCGCCGCAGCGCTGGCCGATCCGGTGGTCATCGAGATCATGGTGAACCCGGACGGCGTGTTGCGCCTTGATCGACTCGGCGAAGGCCGGATCGATACCGGCACCAAATATGAGCCCGCGCAGGTCGAGCGGATCATCCGCCTGGTTGCCAGCCACGCACGGACAGAGGTTCATGGCAATGCGCCGATCGTGTCAGCCGAGCTGCCACCGCACGGCGAAGGCGCGGGCGAGCGGTTCGAGGGTATCCTGCCGCCGGTCAGCCTCGCGCCGTGCTTCTCGATCCGCAAGCCCGCGGCGCGCATCTACACTTTGCTCGACTATGTGCGGGACGGCATCATGCCCGCCGACACGGCGCGACTGCTGTCGATGGCCGTGGTCGAGCGCAAGAACATCCTGGTCGCGGGTGGCACCAGTTCGGGCAAGACGACGCTTGCCAACGCGCTGCTCGCCGAGATGGCGCACCTCGACGAACGCGTCATCATCATTGAAGACACGCGTGAGTTGCAATGCGCCGCGCCCGACGTGGTGGGGCTGCGCACGCGTACGATTGGCACTGCCGGAGCCGGCGGCGTCACGATGGCTGATCTTGTCCGCTCGACATTGCGGCTCCGCCCCGATCGCATCGTCGTTGGCGAGGTGCGCGGGCGCGAAGCGCTCGACATGCTCAAAGCCTGGAACACCGGGCATCCGGGCGGCATCGCAACCGTCCACGCCAATTCGGCAGTGTCGGCGCTCTACCGGCTCGAGCAGCTCGTGCAGGAAAGCGTCGTCACCGTTCCGCGCCGGCTGATCGCCGACGCCATCGACATGATCGTGTTCATCGCCGGGCGCGGCCTCGCGCGCCGCGTCGACACGATCGCGCGCGTCGCCGGCCTCGATCCCGACGGCGGCTACGCCGTCCTCGACCTTACTCCCGACCACGCCCTCGAACCCCAAGGAGAATGACCATGCGCTTGTCCCGTATTCCTGCCCGTATTCCCGATCGTCGGAGCATCTTCCTCACCGGCGCCGCCATCGGCCTCGGGCTTGCGCTCGCCGCCACCGCGCAGGCCGCCGGCTCGGGCATGCCGTGGGAGGAACCGCTTCAGCAGGTCCTCGAATCGGTCCAGGGTCCTGTCGCCAAGATCGTCGCGGTGATCATCATCATCGTCACCGGTTTGACGCTCGCGTTCGGCGAGACGGCAGGCGGGTTCCGGCGCCTCATCCAGATCATCTTCGGCCTGTCGATCGCGTTTGCGGCGTCGAGCTTCTTCCTCAGCTTCTTCAGCTTCGGCGGCGGGGCGCTCATCTCGTGAACGCGCCAAATTCCTATGGCGCCAGCCATATCGAGGGGTTCGAGGCGCCGATGCACCGCGCGCTTGCCGAGCCGATCCTGCTTGGCGGGGCGCCGCGAGCGATCGCGATCGTCAATGGTACGATCGCGGCCGCGCTCGGACTCGGTCTCCAGCAGTGGATCGCCGGGCTGGCCATGTGGGCGTTCGGGCACACTCTCGCGGTGTTCGCCGCCAAGCGCGATCCCGACTTCGCCCCGGTCCTTGTCCGCCACCTTCGCCAGAAGGGGCATCTGTCATGCTGAATCTGCGCGAATACCGTCAGAAGGCCGACCGGCTCGCCGATCATCTTCCATGGGCGGCGCTTGTCGCGCCCGGCGTGGTGCTCAACAAGGACGGCAGCTTTTTGCGCGTCCTCAGGTTCCGCGGCCCCGATCTAGAATCCGCCACCGAAGCCGAGCTTGTCGCCGCCTGCGCGCGGGCGAACAATGTCCTGAAGCGCTTCGGCTCGGGCTGGGCACTCCATTTCGAGGCCGAGCGGCGCGAAGCGCTGGGTTATCCCGACAGCAGCTTTCCCGATGCGGCGTCGTGGCTGGTCGATGAGGAACGGCGCGCGGCGTTCGAAAGCGCGGGCGCGCATTTCGAGAGCCGCTATTATCTGACGCTCACCCTCCTGCCTCCGCCCGATCAGGCGGACACGGCGGGCCGAGCGCTGATCGAGCGCAGCGACGACGCGAAGGGCCGCGACTGGCGACAAGCGCTTGCCGGCTTCATCGCCGAGACGGATCGTGCGCTTGACCTGTTCAGAGGCTTCATGCCCGAGGTGCGCGCGCTCGGCGACAGCGAAATGCTGACCTTTCTCCACGGTGCGATCTCCGCGCGCCGCCATGTCGTCGCCGTGCCCGAAACGCCCATCTATCTGGACGGGCTGCTCGCCGACACGCCGCTGACCGGCGGGCTCGAACCGATGCTCGGCGACGAGCATCTGCGGACGCTCACCATCCTCGGATTTCCGAACGCGAGCCGTCCCGGCATCCTCGACGGACTCAACCATGAGGATTTTGGCTATCGCTGGGTGACGCGCTTCATTGCGCTCGACAAGACCGACGCAACCAAAGCGCTCACTCGCCTGCGGCGGCAGTGGTTCAACAAGCGCAAGTCGATCACCGCGCTGCTGCGCGAAGTCATCTACAACCAGCCGGTCCAGCTTCTCGACAGCGATGCCGACAACAAGGTGGTCGATGCCGACCTCGCCTTGCAGGCGCTCGGCGGCGATCATGTCGCGTTCGGCTATCTGACGACGACGATCACCGTTGCCGATATCGACCGCGCCCGCGTCGAGGAAAAGGTCCGCGCGGTCGAGCGCATCGTCAACGGGCTCGGCTTCACCTGCATCCGCGAGGGCATGAATGTGGTCGAGGCGTGGCTGTCGAGCCTGCCGGGCCATGTCTATGCGAACGTCCGGCAACCGATCGTCCACACCCTGAATCTCGCGCATCTCATGCCGCTGTCCTCGGTATGGGCAGGACCGGCGCGTAATCCGCACCTCGACGGTCCGCCGCTGCTTTATGCGGAAACCAGCGGCTCGACGCCGTTCCGTCTCAGCACGCATGTCGGCGACGTCGGTCATATGCTGATCGTCGGACCCACCGGGGCCGGAAAGTCGGTGCTGCTCGCAATGCTCGCGCTTCAGTTCCGGCGATATCCAGACTCCCAGGTCTATGTCTTCGACAAGGGATTTTCGGCGCGCGCGGCCGTGCTGGCGATGGGCGGCGCGCATCACGCGCTCGGGCTTGGCGGTGAGAGCGGTCATGCCGATGACGTGGGCGGGCGAACGATCGCCTTCCAGCCGCTGCGCCACATCGATCGCTCCAACGCACGCGCCTGGGCGACCGAATGGATCGGCGCGCTGCTCGCCCATGAGAAAGTACTGGTCACACCCGAGATCAAGGAGGCCGTCTGGTCGGCGCTCACCAATCTCGCGACCGCCCCGATCGAGGAACGCACGCTCACCGGCCTGTCGCTGCTGCTGCAATCGGCACCGCTGCGATCGGCGCTCGCGCCCTATACGCTCGAAGGATCGTTCGGCCGCCTGCTCGACGCCGCCGAAGACGATCTAGCGATCGCCGACGTGCAGTGCTTCGAGACTGAAGCGCTGATGGGGCAGGCGGGCGTCGTTGCGCCCGTGCTGACCTACCTGTTCCATCGTCTCGAGGAGCGCTTCACCGGGCGGCCGACGCTTCTCGTACTGGATGAAGCCTGGGTGTTCCTCGACCACCCGCTGTTCGCCGCGCGCATCCGTGAGTGGCTGAAGGTGCTGCGCAAGAAGAACGTCAGCGTCGTGTTCGCGACACAGAGCCTAGCCGATATCGCCGACAGCACGATCGCGCCGGCCATCATCGAAAGCTGTCCGCAGCGCATCTTGCTGCCCAATGATCGGGCGATCGAGCCGCAGGGCCAGACGGTCTACGTCCGCTTCGGTCTCAACGCGCGCCAGATCGAACTGGTCAGCCGCGCGACGCCCAAGCGGCAATATTATCTGCAATCAGCGCGCGGCAACCGGCTGTTCGAGCTTGGGCTAGGCCCGATCGCGCTGGCGTTGTGCGGCGCGTCCGATCCCGACAGCCAGAAGCGCATAGACGCGGTGCTGGCCGAAAAGGGCCAGGCCGACTTCGCCGCGACCTTTCTCTCCCAAGCCGGCCTCGATTGGGCGGCCGACCTGCTTGGGCGTCACCCTGCCGCCCGCCCCCCAGAAGACAAGGAGTAATTTCCCGTGCCCCGTATCCCTATCCGCAAATATGCGTGCCTCTCCGCTCTCGCGCTCGGCGCCGTCGGCTCGCTCGGTATCGGCATCGCGTTGACCTCGACGCCCGTCGCGGCCCAGCTCAGTGTGTTCGATCCATCGAACTATTCGCAAAACCTGCTCACCGCCGCGCGCACGCTTGCCCAGATCAACAACCAGATCCAGAGTCTCCAGAACGAAGCGCAGATGCTGATCAACCAGGGCAAGAACCTGTCCCGGATCGATTTCCCGCAACTTCAGGAGCTTCGCCAGCGCCTCCAGCAGATCGACCAGCTCATGGGCCAGGCGCAGGGCGTCGACTTCCGCATCGATCAGCTCGACGAGCGCTTCCGCCAGCTCTACCCGCAGGAGTTCGATCAGGTGTTCCGCCGCGATCAGCGTGTGGCTCGCGCACGCGATCAACTCGATACCGCGATGTCCGCGTTTCGCCAGACGATGGGGGTCCAGAACCGCATCGTCGACAACGTACGGAGCGACACGCAGGCGCTCGCCGACATCGTCGCGCGCAGCCAGGGCGCGGAAGGCTCGCTTCAGGCGCAGCAGGCCACGAACCAGCTTCTCGCGCTCACCGCCAAGCAGCAGCTCCAGCTTCAGCAAATGATGGCGGCGCAGTTCCGGGCGGAATCGGTCGAGCAGGCGCAGCGGGGCCAGATCGCGCGCGAGGCACGCGAGTCGACGCGCCGCTTCCTCGGCGACGGCAAGGCTTACACGCCACGCCAATGAGCTGAGGCAGGCGAGGACCGCGCCCCCAGCTCCCCCCGGGTCCGAACCTGTCTCGTCGCGGGGGCCGTAGGGCTTGCCCCTCTCATGGCCGCCGGTCCCCGCGACACCTTTCAACTTCAAGCAGGAACCCGCCCATATGGATGACCTGAATGTCATCGATCAGTTCATGGAGGCCTTCGCCTCCTACATCGACAGCGGGTTCGGCCTGTTGGGCGGTGACGTCGGTTTCCTGACCACGATCCTGATCGGCATCGACATCACGCTCGCCGGGCTGTTCTGGGCGCTCGGCGGCGAAGACGACGTCATCGCCAAGTTCCTCAAAAAGATCCTCTATGTCGGCGTCTTCGCCCTGATCCTCAACAGCTTCTCGACACTGTCCGATATCATCTTTCGCAGCTTCGCCGGCCTCGGCCTCACCGCAGGGGGCAGCGCGATTACGGCTGACGATTTATTGCGACCCGGCAAGCTGGCCGGGACCGGCTTCGAGGCAGCATGGCCGCTCCTCGAGCAGGCGAAGGAGTTGGTTGGCCCGATCGCCTTCTTCGACAATTTCATCGAGATCGCCGTGCTGGTGATCGCCTGGGTCGTCGTCATCGCCGCCTTTTTCATCCTCGCGATCCAGCTTTTCATCACAATCCTCGAATTCAAGCTTACTTCGCTCGCCGGCTTCGTGCTCGTGCCCTTTGCGCTGTGGAACCGCACGTCGTTCCTCGCCGAACGGGTGCTCGGGAACGTCGTCAGTTCGGGCATCAAGGTCATGGTGCTCGCGGTCATCGTCGGCATCGGCTCTAACTATTTCGCCGACTTCACCAGTGCGATCACCGGCGACGAGGTGTCGATCGAACAGGCCGTGTCGCTGATGCTCGCGAGCCTCGCGATCTTTGGCCTCTCCATCTTCGGCCCGGGAATCGCATCCGGCCTCGTCGCCGGCGCGCCGCAGCTCGGCGCCGGATCGGTGATCGCCACTACCGTGCTTGCCGGCGGAGGTCTTGCGATGGCAGGCGCTGGCGCCGTCGGCGCGGCACGCGGTCTCGCGGGGGCCGGTCTCGGCGCGATCCGCGCCGGTACATCGATGGGGTCTGCCGCATCCACTGCCTACAAGCTCGGGCAGGAAACCTCGGGCTCGACCAGCGTCGGCGCGGGCCTCGGCGGCGTTGCGACCGCCATGCGCGGCGCGGCTGCCAACCGGATGAGCGGCGGTCTCGGCGTTAGCGCTGCCGCCGATCGTGGGCAGCGCGCCGCATGGGAAGCAGGAAGCACCCGTGCCGGCGGCGCCGCCCCCGCAGCCGCGCCGATAGGCGCAGCTGAAGGAACACCCGCCTGGGCGCAGAAGCTTCATGCCAGCCAGAATGCTCGCCACCGCCGCCAGATGGCGATCCACGCAATCCAGGGCGGCGACCGCGGCGGCGCTGGCGCCACTCCAGACATCAAGGAAAGGGACTGAGCGATGAAATTTCGACGCGCATTGCAGCGCTATGGGCGAACGCCCGAACCCGAGACACCCTACCAACGAGCGGGCCAGCTTTGGGATGAGCGTATCGGCTCGGCTCGCGCACAGGCGAAGAACTGGCGGCTGATGGCCTTCGGCGGCCTGTTCCTGACCACTGGTCTGTCGGGCGCGCTGGTCTGGCAATCGATGCAAAGCCGCGTCGTGCCCTATGTGGTCGAGGTCGATGCACTCGGGCAAGCACAGGCCGTCGCGCCTGCCGCCAAGGACTATCGGCCGACCGATCCGCAGATCGCATGGTTCCTCGGCCGGTTCATCACCGGCGTTCGAGCGCGCTCGCTCGATCCGGTATTGATGCGTGAAAACTGGCTATCAGCCTATGATTTCGCGACCGAACGTGCGTCACTGTTCCTCGGCGAATATGCCCGCACCTCCAATCCGTTCGCCGATGTCGGGCGCAAGACGGTTTCGGTGCAGGTGACGAGCGTCGTCCGCGCGTCGGATACGAGCTTCCAGGTCAAATGGACCGAGCAGCAATATGAGCGGGGAAGCCTCGCCAGCACGTCACGCTGGACGGCGATGCTCACGGTGAAGATCAAGCCGCCGCGCTTGGCCGATGTGCTCCGAAAAAACCCGCTCGGTCTCTATGTTGACGCGATCGACTGGAGCCGCGAACTGGAAACGCCTCAGGACCGGCCGCCTTCGCCGCAACCATCGGCCGTGCCCGATCCCGCACAATCACTCCCGGTCGCGCCGCCCACCGACATTCCGCTGGGCTCGCCGCTCGATCCGACCCTTGCTCAACCCGCAGCCGCACCATCCCCCGAAAGGACCGACCAATGATCCGTGCCCTCATCCTGGCGGCGAGCGCGATGGCGCTTGCCATGGGCGTCGCTGCGCAGAGCCGCGAACCCGCGTCACCCACCGCGCGCGTCACTGCCGCCAACCGGGCGGCACTGCGCGAGCCGTCGAGCGCGGGATATATATATGCCGTCCAGGTCTATCCCTGGGCGGAAGGCGTGCTCTACCGGCTCTATGCCGCGCCCGAGCGCATCACCGACATTGCCTTGCAGCCGGGCGAAACGATTGTGTCCGTCGCCGCCGGCGACACCGTGCGCTGGACTGTCGGCGATACCACCAGCGGCATCGGCGAAAGCAAGCGCGTGCACATCCTCGTCAAGCCGTTTTCGGCGGGCCTACGCACAAACCTTGTCATTGCTACCGATCGCCGGACCTACCATCTCCAGCTCGAAAGCACGCCCGCGACCGCGATGGCGGCGATCTCCTGGACCTATCCACATGACGAGCTGATCGCGCTCCGGCGTCAGCGCGATGCAGCCGTGGCGGCGACGCCGATCGCGTCGGGCCTCTCGGTCGAAAGCCTCAACTTCAACTATGCGATCTCGGGCGACAAGCCGGCCTGGCGGCCGCTGCGCGCGTTCGACGATGGGCGGCAGACCTACATCGAGTTCTCGCCTGCGATCGCCGTGGGTGAGGCGCCCCCGCTGTTCGTGATTGGCGAGGATGGCGAGGCCCAGCTCGTCAACTATCGCGTCGCCGGCCGCTATTATGTGGTCGACCGCCTGTTCGGTGTCGCCGAGCTGCGCCTTGGCGGCAAGAAACAGCAGATTGTCCGTATCACCGCCGCCCAGCCGAAGAGCCGGCAGCGCAAGGCCGGGAGGGGCGCGTGACCGATCCAACCGCTTCTTCCGCGCCGATCGCGGCGCCCAAAGCCGACCCCGAAACGCTCGTTCTGCGCGCGGCGCCGGGCCGCGTCACCCGTTTTCGCCGCGGTGCGATCGTCGCCATCGCTGCCGCCGGCTCGACCGCGATCATCGGCGTCGCCTGGCTGGCGCTCAAGCCCGCGACCCTGAGCCTGATCGCACGAAGCGATGAAAAGCTGGTTGGCGCGAAGGCGCCGCCTGATGCGCTCGCGGGCGCGCCGACGAGCTATGGCGACGTGCCGAAGCTCGGGCTACCGCTTCCCGGTGATCTCGGGCGGCCGATCCTCGAGCGCCAGCGGCAGCTTGGCGGGATGGTTCCCCCTGACCCCGCTGCCGATGCGGTGAGCCGGGCCGCGCAGGAAGCCGAAGCCGAGCGCCAGCGCATCGCCGCTGAGCAGAAGGCCGCACGCGAGTCTGGCGTCATGCTGCAATTGGCGGGCGGCGGTCGCGCCGCCGCCCCTGCACCGGTGACTACCGATGCAAGTGTTCCGCCAGCATCGGCCGAGACTGCCAAGCCGCTCCTCGACCCTGACCGAGATCCTAACGCCCAGGGGCGCAAGAACGAATTGGTCGGCCACGCCAATCGCGACGACGACATCAATCCGCACGCGCTGGCGCAGTCCGTATCGCCTTGGACCTTGCAGGCCGGCAGCATCATTGCCGCGAGCCTCATAACCGGGCTCAACTCGGATCTTCCCGGGCTCGTCACCGCGCAGATCACGGAGAACGTCTATGACAGTGTGACCGGGCGCGGTCTGCTCATTCCGCAAGGATCGCGGCTGATCGGCAGCTACGACAGCGTTGTAGCGTTTGGGCAGAGCCGTGCGCTGGTCGTCTGGCAGCGGATTATCCTGCCCGACGGCTCGTCGATTCGTATCGACAATGTGCCGGCGACCGATACGCAGGGCTATGCGGGTCTGTCCGACCGGATCGACCGGCATACTTGGCAACTTCTGAAGGGCGTCGCCCTGTCGACACTGCTGGGCGTCGGCACTGAATTGAGCTTCGGCAGCACCGAAAGCGACCTTGTCCGGGCGATCCGCGAGTCAGCGCAGCAGAGCGGCGCGCGCGCCGGCGATCAGCTCGTCACGCGCAATCTCAATATCCAGCCGACCTTGCGCGTGCGTCCCGGCTGGCCGCTACGGGTGGTCGTGCACAAAGACATCATATTGCCCGGACCCTGGGGAGGCCGTCATGGCTGATTTGAAGCTGCCAAGGCTGCCCGATCGGACGCCGGCTAAGATCACGATCAACGTCATGCCGGATCTCATCGAAGCGCTGAACGACTACGCCGAGGCCTATGAGGCGGCCTACGGCCGACGCGAGTCCGTACCGGACCTCATTCCATTCATGCTTAGCGGCTTCCTGGCGAGCGACCGCTCGTTCAGCCGGGCACGTAAGAAATAGTCCGATGTCGGCCCGGCAGCCTGCAACGAATGGCGACGACGCGCCCCCGATTGGGCCGATAAGCGTTCGCATTCCCGACGCAGTACGGATGACGGGGCTCAGCAAATCCAAGATCTACCAGCTCATCGCTTCCGGCGACATCGAGGCAGCCAAGGTCGGCCGTGCAACCGTGGTGTTTGTCGATAGTCTGCGGTCCTTTCTGCGATCACACTGTAAACAGCCGCGTTCTCGGGCGTAGCAGGGATCGCGCATGTCGGCCTGTCGATATTTCGGCACGGCCTGTCGCGAAGGGGTAAAATTGGGGGTGGATTGAGCGGAATTATCGGCACGACGATCAAGAACGTTGTTATAAATCAGTATCTTATGTTTTTCGTGTGAATCCCTCCTCCGCTACCAGTCGCTAACCCCTTCAAAACCTGGCTTTTCCGGCAGTTTTCTGCCAGTATTCGAGGCTGTTCCCATGTCGGCATTTCCGCTTCCAGAAGTGAGTTATTCGGACAACTCACGACAGATTTGGACCGGTTTGGACACATCTTTCGCGAGAATTTTCGCGAGTGTTTCATCGCCTCGATCACCTCGATGTTGCCATGAGCGAGAGTGTAATTCTAACGCCCACGCATATTGACCGGCTGAAGGGCGGTTCCCCGGCCGACCGGGAGGTCCCCGGCCTTTCCATCGTCGTTTTCGGCCCCGCCAAGAAGCAATGGCGCTTCAGGCGCCTCGTTGAGGGTCCCAGCAAAACCGTCGAACTGATTCTTTGTGTCTACCCTGGCTTCTCGATCGATGAGGCGCGCGTACGGGCAGCAGGTTATGCTTGATCTAGTCGAAAAGCTGCCCGTCTCCAATCGACCAGAATCGGAATCGCAGCGGATCATCGCCGAGTTTACTGAAGGCGGGCAGCGCCATCGAAGCGGACGCAGGTGCCGTTCAGCATCGGACTGCCTATGACCGTCTCGACGAATTCCGCAAATTCTTCCAGACGGCCGAGCCGGCTGGGATGCGGTACGCCTGCGGCGAGCGCGTCCCTGTAATGTTGCGGCAGGGCTTCGACCATCGGGCTGAGGAACGTGCCCGGAGCGATAGCGACAATCCTGATCTTGTGCGGAGCCAGATCGCGCGCGATGGGCAGCGACATTCCGACTATAGCGTTCTTCGACGCACTGTAGGCGGCCTGCCCGGCGATGCCGTCGAAGGCGGCGATCGACGATGTGTTGACGATCACCCCGCGCTCTTCTCCGATCGGGTCGGCAGCGCATAGTCTGGCGGCGAACTGCGAGAGTGTGTTGAACGTCCCGACCAGATTGATGTCGATGATCCGTCGGAAGGCATCTAGGGGATGGGGCTTTCCGCCTTCATCAACGGTTTTGACGAGGTCCGAGATTCCAGCGCAATTGACGAGAATGCGCGCGATGCCGTGCCGAGCCTCTGCGGCGTCCAGAGCAGCCTTTACGCTCGCTTCGCAGGTGACATCGCATTCCGCAAACAGGGCGCCTGTTTCCGTCGCGTTCCGTTCGCCCGCGACAGGGTCGCGGTCGAGGATCGCTACTTTTGCGCCGCGCGCGGCGAGCAGTTTCGCCGTCGCCGCGCCGAGGCCGGATCCACCGCCCGTAACAATGGCGGCGACGCCGTCGATTTCCATCTAGCTTCCTTCCGGTTCCGGTGCGTCGATCATCGATCCGGCGCCGGCATACCAGCCGCCATCGATGATCAGTTCTGCCCCCGTTACATAGCGCGCGTCATCGGAAGCGAAATAGAGGACTCCGTGTGCGATATCGATGGGATCGCCGGTCCACCCCATAGGGATTCGGGCGTTGACCGCCGCCAGTTGCTCCGGCGCAATGTTGCCGGCGATCGGCGTGTCGATCCGTCCGGGAAGGATTGTGTTGACCCGGATGCCTTGCCGGGCGAATTCGAGCGCCGCCGCCCGGCTCATCATGCGAACCGCGCTTTTCGAGGCGTGATACGACAGGGCGTCGGGACTGGGGGTAATCGCATAGATCGACGCGATGTTGACGATCGCGGCGCCCGCGACCTTGAGCAATTCGGGCACTGCCGCCTGCATGCCCAGAAGCGTTCCCGTCTGGTTGACGGCAATCACCTCGGACCAGATTTCTGGCGTCGTCGTGCGCACGCCGCCCATGCGAAAAATGCCGGCATTGTTGACGAGCGTGGTCAACCCGCCAAACCGTTCGACGGTGAATCGCACCGCCTGCCGCCAGCTTTCGGCGCTGGTGACGTCGAGCGGCGTCAGGGCGGCATCGCCGCCCGCGGCAACGATCCGGTCTATGACATTTTGTCCGGCCTCGATCTGGATATCGCCAACGACGACGCGGGCGCCCTCGCGGGCGAAAAGTTCGGCCTCGGCCGCGCCGAGGCCACTCGCGCCTCCGGAAATCAGGGCTACCTTGCCGTCGAGCCGGCCCATCTATTCGATGACCGCGAGGATAGCGCCGACCTGATAGGTTTCCCCGATCGCTGCGCGAATTCGTAAGGTTCCCGTGGCCGGGCTTTCGACCTCCTGCGTCGATTTCTCGCTCTCGAGTGCATAGAGCGGCTCGCCTTCGACCGCTTGACCGCCGTCGGCGACGAGCCATTCGACGAGCTCTCCTTCGTTCATTGAAAAGCCGATTTTGGGCAACAGGACTTCGACTGCCATGGAGAGATTATCCTTTTGATTTTAGCCTAGTAGCGCGGCCGCCGCAGCTTCGATGGCTGCGGCATCGGGCGCGAAAGCGGCTTCAAGCGGACGAGAGAAGGGGACGGGACAGAATGCCGCGCCCAACCGCTGTACGGGCGCCTTGAGCGCGTGAAACAGATTTTCGTGAATGACCGAGCTGATCTCGGCGCCCGCGCCGAATGGCGTCACCGCTTCATGCACGACGATGGCCCGTCCGGTCTTTTTCACCGACGCCAGCACCGTTTCGCGGTCCCACGGTGCGATGCTGCGCAGATCGATCAGTTCGGCTGATGTGCCACGGCTCGCAAGGGCCTCGACCGCCGCAGTCGCTTCCTGGACCATTTTTGCATAGGCAATGACCGTCACATCGCTGCCTTCGCGCACGATACGGGCTTTGCCGATGGGGACACGGTGCCCGCTTTCAGGCGCTTCGCCCTTGGTGAAATAGGTCGGCAGATTCTCGATGAAGATCACCGGATCGGGATCGTCGATGGCGCTGCGGAGCAGGCCATAGGCATCGCTCGGGTTCGACGGCGCGACGACCTTGATTCCCGCGGTGTGCGCGAACCAGGCCTCCAGATAGTCGCTATGCTGGCCGCCGTTGGCAAAGCCGCTGCCCGTCATCGTGCGGATCACGATCGGGACATTGGTCTGCCCGCCCGACATGAAGCGCAGCTTTGCGGCGTGGTTGACGATCATGTCCATCGCGACCGTCGTGAAATTCATCAACATGATTTCGGCCACGGGTTTGAACCCGCCCAGCGATACGCCGATTGCGGCACCGACGATCGCCTGCTCGGCAATCGGGGTGGACCGCACGCGATGATCGCCGAACCGCGTCGACAATCCCTTGGTAACTCCGAGGACGCCGCCATCCTCGGGGTCTGCGACATCCTCACCCAGGATCAGCACAGCTTCGTCGGCTTCCATGGCGTCGACGAGCGCCCGGTTAATGCTCTCGAGGATGGTGATGCTGCCCATCACGCCGCCTCCGCCGCGAACACATCGCGCGACAGTTCGCCGACGTCGGGAAAATCGCTTGCCAGCGCATAATCGATCGCTTGGTCGATCTCGGCGTCGATGGCCGCTTCCATGGCGGCAAGATCGGCTTCGGCGGCGTGTCCCTGTTCGATCAGCCACTCGCGGAAGCGGGGGACGGGATCGGCCGCTATTGCCGCCGCTTTGCGCTCGGGGTCCATATAGGCATCGGTGTCGCCGAAAATATGGCCGTGAAAACGATAGGTCATCGCCTCGACAAGCGTCGGACCTGCGCCGCTCCGCGCACGCTCGACTGCATCGCGCGCTGCAGCATAGGTTTCGAGCACATCGTTTCCGTCGACGCGGATGCCCGGCATCGAATAGGATGCCGCCCGGTCCGCGACACGCGGTGCCGACGTTGCTTTCTCATAGGCGGTGTGCTCGCCCCACTCATTATTCTGGCAAACGAAGACAACGGGCAGCTTCCAAACGGATGCCAGGTTGAGCGCTTCGTGAAACGCACCGATATTCGAGGCCCCGTCGCCGAAATAGGCCACTGTCACTCGGCCGTCGCCCTTTAGCTGCGACGACCACGCAAGACCGTTGGCGATCGGCATCGAACTTCCCACGATCCCGGTCGTCACCATTACCCCCGATTTCGGATGGGTAATGTGCATCGGGCCCCCCTTGCCCTTGCAGGTTCCGGTGACGCGACCCGCAAGCTCGGCCCAAAGGTCTTTCAGCGGCACGCCCTTGGCCAGCATATCGTGGGTGCCGCGATAGATAGTGCAAATATAGTCGTTGTCATTCAGATTGGCCGACACCGCGCTCGGGATCACTTCCTGCCCGCGCGGTGAATAATAGGGCATGACGAGCCGGCCGGTCATGATCACCTTGCGCGACCGTTCGTCATTGGCCTTGATGAGCGCCATGCGCCGGTAGATCGCAACGAGCGTCGCTGCGTCGGGGGCGGTTCGGTTGGTCATGCGGGTGCAGATCCTTCAGCCGCGAAGCCGGTCGTAGGGCTGGTAGCCAAAATCGGCCGTGTCACGCTGGCCGATCACGAAAACATCGGGATCGATGGCGCTGCTGGCGAGGCCGGCATGCGTATAGACCCAGTCCATCACGACGACGCGATCGAGTAGCCGCCATTCGCCATCGCGGCATTCGAGGACATCGGCATATCGGCCGCCGGCCACGTCGTCGGCGATGCCCTCACCATCGGGCCGGATGTGATGCGCGATAAAGACGGTTTCTGCGGCGGCGCGATTACCGGCCACTTCGATATTCGACTGGCCGATCATGTGCGTGGTCGAGGTCCAATGATCGCGCATGTAGGGAATGATAAACTCGGCGAAGTCGCGCGCAGGGCCGTTGTAGATGCCATGATTGTCATGCGCGTCGTCCCAATAGACACTGGCGAGCGCTTCGGCGTCGAGCCTGTCGATACCGCGGCAATATCGTTCCAAAACCAGCCGGATTCGCTGGTGGTTCAAAATCTCGTTCAGATCGTCCTGCATGTTTCAGACCTCTTCTCTTGCTCTCGACGTTAGAATGCGTGTTCGCAGCGCATCTTGACGGGCCGCGACAATTTTTGCGCTCGGAACGACACCCCCGGCCTGTATCCCGATGGCTTCGAAATCGTTGTCGAAGCGACTGATACGGACCGCCTGCAATCGGGATTTTGTCGTCAAAGATAAAGACGCGCGGTGCGTGGCAAATTCATTATTCGGTGATCACGGATCAAAAGAGCGACCATCAGAAGAGCTCGGTTGGGGAGGAAAATGATGAGGTTCAAACTCGGAAGCGTGGCTCTCGTGTTGCTGTCGTCGTCGGCCCCCGCCTGGGCGCAGGGCACCACGCCGCCAGCCGACGCGACGGCCGCGAATGACGGCAACGAGATCATCGTGCTGGCTCAGCGACGCGCCGAACGGCTTCAGGATGTGCCGATCTCGGTGGTGGTGCAAAGCGGCGAACAGCTCGAGACGGCTGGCGTGGACAATCTGCGCGATCTCGGCGCCGTGACGCCCGGCCTGACCTTCCAGGCGCAAGGCAACTTCGTGCAGCCGGCGCTGCGCGGGATCACGACGCTCGTCACCGGACCCGGTTCGGACAACCCGATCGCACTCTATATCGATGGTGTTTATGAGGGGACCCAGGCTGGCGCCTCGATCGACTTGCCCGATGTTGAGAGGATCGAAGTGTCCAAGGGCCCGCAAGGCACATTGTTCGGGCGGAATTCAACCGGCGGCGCGATCCAGATATTTACCAAGACCCCCAGCTTCACGCCGACGGGCAGCATTTCGGCAACCGCCGGGCTTTATGACGGCTCGGGATCCAGCCGCTCGTCCTATGATCTGGGGGTGAAGGGATATGTGAGCGGTCCGATCGTTGCCGACAAGATCGCCGCCAGCCTGTCCTTCGCCTATCGCAATGTCGACGGCTATTCGACGAACATTGTCTATGACGGTCTGCCGACGGCAATCCAGAATGCCTATGGCTCCGATCGCATGGACTGGCTGAAATCGGTCACGCTACGCGGCAAGTTGCTGTTTACGCCTACCGAGAATGTTTCGGTTCTGCTCAGCGGCTATTATATGCACCGCAAGAGCGATCATGGTAGCGCCGGGTTGCCGGCGGGCGGTCTGACCGCGGGAGCTTTCTATCCCGACGCCGTATTCGGTACGCGACCCTTCGAATATGCATATGACGCGCCCGATCCGCTGACCGAGATCAAGAATTATGGCGGTGCGCTGAAGATCGATATCGACACTGGCGCCGGCACATTGACCTCGACGACCAGCTACACGCTCAGCCGGCATCGCGAACGCGTCGATGTCGACGCTTCCTATTCACCGCAGTGCCTCGCCGCGGCGCCGATGACATTTGCGTGCATCGCGTTCGCCGATACGCAGCCCAACGACAATTTCCTTCAGGACATATTGTTCACGTCCGAACAGATGGGGCGCATGAAATTCGTCGTGGGCGGCAACTTCTTCAGCAGCAATGGCGATCTGTCGGGGGTTATCAGCGATTTCAGCGGGGGCGCCCAGCCGGGTGCGCCGGCTGTCATCTACAATCCGCTGCTGATCGCGACGACCCGCGTCAAGACCCGCGCCTACGGCATTTTCGCGCAGGCCGACATTGATCTGACGGACCAGCTCACACTGACCACGGGCTTGCGCTACAGCTATGAGAAGAAGAAGGGCTATATCACCTTCTTCGGTTCGCCTTTCACCAACTTTGCGAACCCTAGCTGGGACAGCTTCACGCCGCGGGTTGGCCTTCGCTATGCGCTCGACGGCCGCAGCAATATCTACGCGACCTTCAGCAAGGGCTTCAAAAGCGGTATCCTGCCGATCCTGACCATCGGCGATCCGGTGAACCCCGAAAAGATCACAGCCTATGAAGTTGGCTACAAGACGGCGCAGCCCAGCTATTCGCTGAATCTCGCGGCGTTCTTCTACGATTATAAGGATCTGCAGATTCAGTCGTTTACCGGGACGACAATCATTCCGACCAACGCGGCCTCGGCCCGCATTTTCGGCGTCGAATTCGACGGGACCGTCGATCTCGGCTCTTCGCTCAGCGCGCGGGGAGGGGTGACATGGATGCCCAAGGCGGATTTCCGCAGTTTCCCGAACGCCGCAGGCTATCAGCCGGTCATCACGGCGGGCGGACTTCCCCCGGTGGTCGCCGATGTCAGCGGCCAGCGGCTGGTCCGTGCGCCGAAAGTCAGCGCGGTCGCGAGCGTGACCTACACCGGCCGCGTCGGGGGTGGCGACCTGACGATTACACCCAGCGTCCACTACTCGAGCAAATATCTGCCCTATGACGCGTTCGACCTGCTGGTTCAGGGCGCCTATGCGCGCGTGGCGACCGAGATTGCATACAAGCCGGATAACAGCGGCTTGCGTCTCGCATTGTGGGTGCACAACCTCACGAATGCCAAGTCGTTCAGCTCGACAACCATTTCGGCCGGTGCTGCACGTGCCACCTATGAAGAGCCGCGCGAGTTCGGCATCACCGTCGGATATGATTTCTGACCACGATGCCGGCAGCGATCAAGAGGGAGCAAGGTGTGACGCCGGAGATCAGTTTCAACGACCCGGATATCCAGCGTTGCCCCTTTGCGGCCTATGAAGAAATCCGCAAGGCGGGGCCCGTCTATTACGACAAATCAAACGGCTTCTACATCGTCACCGGCTATGACGATATCCGCAAGGCCGCGATGGATACAAAGACCTTTTCCAGCGTTACGGGCCAATTGCTCGTCAAGACGGCGCCCTATCAGGAGCGGATCGACGCCATCTATCGCGAGAACGGCTATTTGCCGGTGACCGCACTGGTTGTGGCCGATCCACCAATCCACAGCTTTCACCGCTCGCTCGTCGACAAGGTGTTCACCGTGTCGAGCGTCAAGCGGATGGAAGCCTATCTTGCGGGGGTGGTCGACGAAATGATCGACCAGATCATCGGTTCGGGTGCTGCCGATTTCTACTATGATCTCGCAGTCAAAATTCCCAATCATGTCCTGTCGGACCAGATCGGTCTGCCGCGCGAGCGGTTCGCCGATTTCAAGCGCTGGGCCGACGCGATCGTCCAGGAGGCTGACCCCAACAACGGCGAAGAACGTCAGGTCGAAATCACGCACACCATTTGCGAATTGCAGCAGTTCCTGGTCGAGCGCATCGAGGAATATCGCGACGTTCCGCGCCCTTGCATCCTCAACGATCTGGTCCACGCAGAGGTCAACGGCAAACGTCTGGCGATCGAAGAGATCATCCAGATCGTCGAGCAGATGCTGCCGGCTGGAAGTGACACGACAGTGGGAGCCCTTGCCAGCGCGATGCACCGGATCGCGACCACGCCGGGCCTTGAGGACGAGCTTCGCTCCGACCCGTCGCTCATCGCCAACTTCGTCGAAGAGGTGCTGCGAACTGCGGCGCCGGTTCAGGGGCTTTGGCGCCGGGCAACCTGCGATACAGAGATCGGCGGGGTGCCGATCGCCAAGGATTCGATCATCGTGCTGCGCTTTGGCGCGGGCAATTACGATCCTGCGGTGTTTCCCGACCCCGATCGCTTCGATATCCGGCGGACGAACGCGCGCCGGCATTTCGCTTTCGGCGTCGGGCCCCATTTTTGTGTCGGCAATCTGCTCGCACGAGGCGAGCTCAGGATCACGATCGACCGTCTGCTCCAGCGCATGAAGAACCTACGCCTGGCGCGCGGCGAGGCCGGCGTATCCTGGCAGGCTCATTTCTTCGCCTTTGGTCCCAGCCGGCTTGAAATCGCTTTCGATCTTGTCTGACGGGCTTTCATCCCATGACTTACGACCTTGTGAAATATGGCCAGACCGGTGCCGTGGCTGTCATCGAACAGAACCGGCCCGACAAGCGCAACGCCCAGAACCAGTTGATGCTGACCGAGATCGAAGCCGCGCTCGATCGCGCAGCCACCGATGCTTCGGTGCGCGTCATCGTCATCGGCGGCATCGGCGGTCATTTTTCGGCAGGCCATGATCTGCGCGAAGGCGAGGAAAAGCGCGCCAACCTGTCTGGCGAAGAGCGCTGGGCCTATGAGGAAAAGCATTTCTACGGGCTGTGCCTGAAAATCTGGGACTGCCCCAAGCCCACCATCGCGCGCGTGCAGGGTGCCTGTGTCTCGGGCGCATTCATGATGGCGAACATGTGCGACCTGATAGTCGCATCGGACGACGCCTATTTCGCCGATCCGGTGGTTCACAGCCTGGGTGCGGCGTCGGTCGAGATACTAGTACATCCCTGGGTGATGGGACTTCGCCGTGCCAAGGAGATGCTGTTCACGGGCGAGCGCATGACCGCCGCCGAAGCGAATGCTATCGGGCTCGTCAACCGGATCGCACCGGTCGCAGAGCTGGATAATGCGGCGATGGCGCTGGCGTTGCGCATCGCCGAGGCGCCGCCGTTCGGCGTTCGCCTGACGAAGCGATCGCTCAACCACGGGCACGATCTTGCCGGATTCCGCTCCGCGCTGGAGGCCCATTTTACCGCACACGAGCTTTCGCATTTCAGCCGCGAATATCTTGCGACCGTGACGCGCGGGCTCGGCGCTGCGGTCGATCAGGGCAAGCGGCTGCTCGCCGGATAACGCGTCAGAGTTCGACGTCGGTCGACATATCCTTGCGAAACTTGCGCGGACTGGCGCCGAACCAGCGGTGGCAACTGCGCGTCAGCACCGATGGCTCGCTATAGCCGAGCATCGCGGCAACGCGCGTCAGCGGGATCGTCGGCTGACCGAGGTAGCGAATGGCCGCCTCGCGCCGCACCTCGTCCTTGATATCCTCGAAGCTTACGCCTTCCTCGCTCAATCGGCGCTGCATCGTGCGCGGGTGCATTCCGATGGCGGCGGCTACATCGACGTGCAGACTACCGCCATGCGACAGGAGCCGTGCAGCAACCGAACGCACGCGCCCGGACAGCGGTCGCGCCGAATCCGGAAACTGCGTGTCGATGAAGGACGTCGCCATGTCGTACAGCTGCTGACTGCGATTGGCGATCGGCGCTGCAAGGTCGGCGCGGTTGAGGAAAATCGCGTTGAACGGGGCGTTCATCTCGACGCGCGCGCCGAAGTACTGGCTGTAGCGCGTGGGCGCCGAAATATAATCATGGCCGAACCATACTTCGCGCGCACGCACGCTTCCGCCCGACAGCGCGAGGATCGCGTGGTGCATCAGCGCCATCCCCTGTTCGATCGCCTGCTCCTGGTGGGGCAGCCGGTCGAGGCAAATCTCCCAGCGTATATAGGGTCGGCCGCTGCCGCGTTCATTCTCGAGCGTCAGCTCGCTGGCCAGGCTGTAAGTACGTAAATGGTCGGCACAATAGCGATAGGCGTCGCCAAGCGTGGGCGCGTTCGACATCGCGACTTCCAGCGGGCCGAGGACCGCCGTGCCGCCTTGATGCGATGCAAATGTCATCCCGAAGTCGGGTCGCTGAAGTTCGATGGCCGTCCGGTGCAACAGCCGGATCGCGCGGCGATAGGATATCATCGCGCCCGTCTGGCCGAAAATCTCCGGCGAGATATTTTCCTTTGCCAGCAGGGGTTCGGGATCGCCGCCCAGCCGGCTTACGACCTCCGGATACAGGCGCAGGATGTCCGCACGAACCAGTGCCGTCTTGGCGCTGGCATCCTCGTGATCTCTGTCGAGAAGCTTTGCAGTGCTAGCCATTTCGCTCTCCCTGACGCCCTTTTTCGACGCCATTTCTTGTCCGGCACGTCATTTGCGAAGAATCGCCGCGCTCCGTTACGGCGCGAATCATCTGCTCTTTGTCGTCAAAAATCAAGATATTGCCCGACAGGCGATATAGGATGATGTTGCCGTGATGCGCGCCCCGAAACCGGCGGTTTTCTGCGGCAAGGGTCGCCGGATGTCAGGTCAATGTCGCCCGCCGCCAAGATGCGCCAGAGCCGCTCGATTATGTTCGCCGCAACGCCCATTCGCGGGCGAAGGGAGCATGGTTTTGGCGACGCAGCGATTTGATATGCCGGCTCTTTTCGGTCCGAGCCCGGTACCTGACCGGAGCCTTATATCCTTCGCGGAGGTCGTCTCGATCGGTTTCGAGACCAGCGTCGCGGCGGCCGAACGGCTGCTGCCGCGCTTCTTCCGAACCGCCGCGCAGCCGGTCGTCACCGTCACCCGCATCGATTACAGCGACGTGGATTATCTGGGCGGCCGCGGATATCGCGAGATCGTCGTTTCGGTGAGCGCGCTCCATGGCGATGACGAGCGCCAGTCGGGCTTTGCCCCGGTGATGTGGGTGACCGAGCCCGGCGCGCTTATCAGCGGCCGCGAGTTCATGGGCTTTGCGAAATTGCCCGCGGCGATGGATATGATCGAACGGAGCGACGACGGCCGTCGCTTCCGGGCTTCCGAATATGACGCGGTCCTGATCGAGGGCAAAGTCTCGGGCTTGCGTCCGTTGTCCGACGACGCCTTGGCACGGGTGAACCAGAGCGCGGGGGAGGTGCGAACTTTCGGCTGGAAACTGATCCCGGGCGACGGGGCCGAACCCGACGCCGATCACCCGATGGTGAATGTCATGCGGTGGCACTACGACCGGGCATGGTCTGGCGACGGCGACATTCGCTTTCATCGCCCTGGTTTCCGCGATGCGCCGCTATCGGCGCGCGTCGTCGACGTGCTAGCCGATATACCCGTTATCGCCCGCCGCCGGGCATTTGTTGCCGAGGGACGCGCCGAAATCGATCGTTCGGCGACGCGGCGCCTTCATGGCTGACCGCCACTACCGCGAGGACGCCGGTGGCTGGCGAACGCGCTGGAATCCCGACCGCGCCGATCGCGCTGTCCGCGATGGCGACTGGACCAATCGAACGATCGCCGATCTCGCTGCCGAGCGGGTAGCTGCCAACCCAGGGCGAATCCTGTTGATCGACGGCGAGCACCGGCTCTCCTGCAGCGATCTCTACGATCGTGCGCAAAGGCTTGCCGGCTACTTTGACGCTATCGGGCTGAAACCGGGCGAGGTCGTTTCGTTTCAGCTGCCCAACTGGTGGGAATGTTCGGTCATCAACCTTGCGGCTGCAATGACGGGCGTGGTCGTGAACCCGATCGTCCCGATCAACCGCGACGCCGAAGTGACCTTCATGCTGCGGGAATCGCGTAGCCGGTTGATGTTCGTGCCTGGCACTTTCCGCGGCTTCGACCACGCCGCGATGATGGCGCGGATCGCTCCCGATCTTGGCGACGGGCCCGCAGTGATCGTCGTTCGCGGCGTGGCGGAAGGATGCCGGAGCTTCGACGAGATACTCGCCGGGGCGCCGTTGACGACAGCCCGGCCGGTCGATCCCGACGCCGTGAAACTGCTGATGTACACTTCGGGTACGACGGGCCGGCCAAAGGGTGTTCTTCATTCGCACAACAGCATCGGCGCTGATTCGGTCAAGATGGCCGCGGCGATGGATCTGGGCATTGGCGACAGCACGTTCTCGCCATCGCCGGTCACGCATGTCAGCGGCTTTCTGTGGGCGCTCAACGCGCCGTGGATCATCGATGTCCCTGCGGTGATCGTCGATATCTGGGAAGCCGAACGTGCGCTCGATCTTGTGAAAGCGCACCGCTGTACCTTCATGCTGGGCGCCACGCCCTTCCTGCAGGACTTCCTCGCCGTCGCCCGCGCGCGCGACGAAGCGGTGCCGTCGCTCCGCTATTTCCTGTGCGGCGGTGCATCTGTCCCGCCCGAACTGATCTACGGCGCGGCGCGGCAGTTTCCGAATTGTATCCCGTTCCGGACTTTCGGCGCGACCGAAGCGCCCACGATGACCGCCGGCCCCGCATCGCGCGACGATATGCGGCTGGCGGCCGAAACCGACGGACGCCTTCTCCGTTGCGAGGTCAAGATCGTCGACGTCGCGACCGGCCTGCCACTAGAAGCGGGCGAGGACGGGGAGATACTGGTGCGCGAGCCCAGCATGGCGCTCGGCTATGCGCGGCCCGAAGACAATGAGGATGCCTATGACGAGGAAGGCTATTTCCGGATGGGCGACCTCGGCCGCCTCGTCGACGGTGATCACATCGTCTGTACCGGCCGCAAGAAGGATCTGATCATCCGCGCGGGCGAAAATATAAGCGCGCGCGAAATCGAGGATGTGCTGTTTTCCTCTCCGCTGATCGAGGAAGTCGCGGTCGTTTCGATGCCGAGCAAGCGGACCGGTGAAGCCATTTGCGCGTTCATCGTTCCGGCGGCCGGAGCGTCGGTCGACCTGGCCGATGTGACCGCGATGGTGAGCGCGGCGGGGTTGGCGCGCCAGAAAACGCCCGAGCATCTGGTGCTTGTCGAAGATCTCCCGAAAACGCCCTCGGGCAAAGTCCGCAAGGACCGGCTCCGGCAGATCGCAGCATGCGAAGTGCTCGAGAAGGAAAAGGCGATATGAAGCTGGAATTTTCGACCGAAGATGAGGCGTTTCGCGCCGAAGTCCGATCCTTTCTTGCCGCCGAGCTGCCGCCCGGGCTGGCGCGGCGTGAAGCGGCAGGCTTTCACAACAAACGCGCCACAGTCCATCCGTGGCAGCAGAAGCTTTACGCAAAGGGTTGGGCAGCGCCGAACTGGCCGGCGGAATTCGGTGGGGCAGGCTGGTCGCCGATCCAGCGCTATATCTTCGAACTGGAATGCGGCCTCGCCAATGCTCCCGAATACAGCCTGATCGCAATGTCGATGGCGGGGCCGGTGCTGTGCCGGTTTGGTAGCCCAGAGCTCCAGCAAGAGTTTCTGGAACCGATGCTGAAGGGCGACTGCTGGTTCTGTCAGGGATTTTCGGAGCCGCAGGCTGGATCGGATCTTGCCAGCCTTCGCACGCGTGCGGTGCGCGACGGCGACGAATATGTGATTACCGGGCAGAAGATATGGACGACCGACGCCCACATGGCGGACTATATGATCTGCCTGGCGCGAACCGATGCGGAGGTGAAGCCGCAGGCCGGGTTGTCGATGATCATCATGCCGATGGATGCGCCGGGCGTGACGGTGCGCCCGATCGATACGATCGACGGCGATGCGCATGTCAACGAGGTCTTCATCGAGGATGCTCGCGTTCCCGCCCATTATCTGATCGGCGAGCCAAACAGCGGGTGGACACAGGCCAAATATCTGCTCGGACATGAGCGGACGCACAATGCCTATCTGGGCATGTTGCGGCGGTATCTGGCACGAATTCCGGCATTGATCGACGACGAGCTGTGCCGCGGCTTGCCCTCCGCCGAAGCGGGCGAATACCGGCGCCGCCACGCGCGGCTCGCGATCGATGTGGATGCACTCGAATGGTCGGTGCTGCGCGTTCTGGCCGGGGAAGAAGGCCCGGGGCTTGGTGCCGCGGCGTCGGCGATCTCGATCCGCGGGGCAGCGTATCTGCTGCGCGCCGCCGACCTCGAAATGGCGATCCTCGGACCGCAGGTCGTACCGCGGTTCGGCCCCGACGACGGAGCCCCGCTCGTCGCCGGAGCGCCGCCGGCGGCCGCGGGGCGCACCACCCAATATCTCTATTGGTGGGCCGCGACGATCTTCGGCGGGTCCGACGAGATTCAGCGCAACATCATCTGGAGCACGCTGTTCCGATGATCTGCCGTCTGCAGGATACAGAAAGGTTGAGCGAGTGGATTTTGCCCTGAGCCAGGAACAGAAGATGCTGCGCGACGGTGCGCGGCGCTATCTCGCGGACGATTTCGCGACGCGGCGGCGCGGTGACGGTGCGGCTGGCAGTGCGGGTTGGCGAGGCTATGCCGATCTCGGCTGGCTCGCGTTGCTCGCGCCCGAAGATGCCGGGGGACTGGGCGGCGATATCGAGGATGTATTGATTCTCGCCGAAGAAATGGGCCGGGCCTTGTCGCTCCAGCCCTACATCGCCTCGGCCGTCCTCGCGACCGGGCTGGTCGATCTGGTCGCCGCGGGGCAGCAGCGCCTCGATCTTCTGGGTGCGATGGCAAGCGGCGACCGACGCTTTGCGCCGGCGCTGTATGAACCCGGCCGTCGCTACAGGCTGGAGCCCGAAGTCCGCGCTGTGACGTCAGGCGCCGGGTACCGGTTGTCCGGCGCGAAAAGCTTGATCGCGGGCGGGGCGGGTGCGGACGGGCTGCTTGTGACGGCGTTGCTGGGCGACGGCGTTGTGGGCCTGTTTTTGGCGGCAATGGAGAATGCGGCCATCTTCCCGACACGCTATGCGACGATCGACGATGCCGACACCATCGACGTCCGTTTCGAGCAGGTCGAGCTTGGTCCTGACGCTTTGCTGGGTATCACGACAATCGATGCAATCGATGACGTGCTCGACGAAGCGCGCCTCGCGCTTTGTGCCGATACGCTGGGAGCGCTCGAACGGGCCGTGGAAATCACCGCTGACTATCTCAAGACGCGCACCCAGTTTGGCCAGCCGCTCGCGAACTTCCAGGCGCTGCAGCATAGCGTCGTCGAAATGTATATCGACGCCGATTCAATCCGTTCCAGCCTCTACAACGCCATTGCAGTCTTCGATCGCGGCGGCCGCGAGGATCGGCGGCGTGCGGTGTCGAGTTGCTGGGTCAAGACCTTCGATGCAGCCAAAGGAATTGCGGGCATGGCGGTTCATCTGCATGGAGGCATCGGGATGACGACCGAATATCCGGTCGGTCATTATCTGCGGCGGGTGATGGTGTCCGAGCGCAGCTTCGGTGATGTCGAGCATCACCTTGCGCGCTATATGGAATTGGCCGGCTAGTCGCCCTTGAAGACCGGTGCACGCTTCTCGATAAAGGCGAGCACGGCTTCATGGTGGTCGTTCGATGCCATCGTGTAGGATTCAAGCCCGGCATGCGCTTCGGCGGTGGCGATCGCTTGGCGGCAAAGCTCCATGTTGATCGACCGTTTCGTTGCGCGGATCGCCATCGTGGCGCCGCTTGCCAGCCGGTCGGCATAGGCATCGACTTCGGCGTCCAGTGAATCGGCCGCGACGGCCTTGTAAATCAAGCCGATCGCTTCGGCTTCGGTCGCCGTCAGCGGGTCGCCGGTCAGCAGATGATGACGTGCCCGCGCATAGCCGATCAGTTGCGGCCAGATCAGCGCGCCGCCATCCCCCGCCGACAGCCCGATCCCGACATGGGGATCGGCAATACGGGCATCGTTCGAAGCGATCACGACATCGCAGAGCAGCGCCAGCGTTGCGCCCAGTCCCATCGCATGGCCATTCACCCTCGCGATAACGGGCTTCTCGAGACTCAACAGCGAATGAACGATCGCGGGCGCACGCGAAAGCAGGGCGGTGCGCAACGCCTTGTCCTCGGTCGCCTTGAGCAGCCCGGGCAAATCCGCGCCCGCGGAGAAGGCACGCCCCGCTCCGGTCAGGATGACGACGTCGCACTCCTCGTCGCGCGCCACGTCGAGAAATACGTAAGAGAGCTCATCGTGCAGCGCCCGGCCCACCGCATTGAGCGGCGGACTGTCCATCGTCACGGTCAGGATGCGGCCACGGCGGTCGAACCGGATATGCTCGTAATTTTCGTACATCGTCGTCCTCACCTTTGTCGGGTGACCGGCGGCTTGTCATAGGGATCGCGGAGGAACTGCCGCAGTACTCTGTGAAAGTTAGACACGGACCGTTCCTGCACGGGATTTGTGCGTTCACCCTTGAAGCCGCGCGATTTGAAGCCCTTCTGGACCTCGGGAATATTTTCAAAATCCTGCCGGAAGATCAGTCCCCAGTCGCCGTCGCGCCAGTTCTCATAATATTCGCGTTCGAGTGGCGGCTCCTGACCGGGACCATAACGGACGAGCGACCAAATATCGAAAATGCAGCTTTCGGGATCGCGGCCGTTGGGCCGGACGCGATACCAGAGGACGCCGTCAACGAAGCCGTGAAGGAAGATAGTGTTGGGAAAGACGTGCCAGTCGAGTCCCGACCGCTCGATATATTCGGGCGTTAGCCCTTCGGGCCATCCCGACCCGTCGGCGGCCGCCGCCTCCATCTGGAATTCGGCCCATTTGGTAAGGGTCTCGGCGGCGCCCGTCCCGGCCGGGACCTCGTCGCGGACACGCATTGCCGCCGCATAGTTGCGCGGCGTCAACATGGTGCGCAGATCTTCCTTATACTGCTCGGCGAAGGTAACGATATGCTCCTTCATCGGCGGCTCTGGTCGCGCGGGAAGGCGGGGGGATCTGCGGAACGGAAGCGCGCCTTCGGATTCGAACCATGTCTGCGAATGGCGGCCGAATTCGCCGCTGTTCGAATAGTCGTCGGTGAATTCAAGCAATTGCGGATGCGCTTGCTGCACATGATAGAATTCGTTGAAAAAGCCGAGGACGGTCTTCCAATTCGACGGCATCACGACCGTTTTATACCATTGGAATCGCAGCTTTTCGAATTCAAACTTCTCGCAATAGTCGGGCATGGGCGACAGGAAATCGAGCAGCGGCTCGGCGTTCGTGTCCATGTTGATAAAGACGAAGCCGCCCCATGACTGACACTGGACTTCGGACAGCCTGATATCCTCATCCTTAAGGCAGTCACCCCAGTCGCCCTTGTCGATCACCTTGATGTTCCGGCCATCAAGGCCGAAGCGCCAGCCGTGAAAGGGACAGACGAACTGCCTGTTGTTGCCGCAGCCCTCGGTCAGCCGCCGGGCACGATGCGGGCAGACGTTATGATAGGCTTTTATTTCGGTTTCGCTGGCGCGTATGACGACGATTGAGTCGTCGACGATGTCGTAGGTAACATAGTCGCCAACATTGGGTATCTCTTCGGCGCGACACGCCAGCTGCCAGACGAACGGCCAGAGCTTGTCCGCTTCCAGGTCGGCGAAGTCTTGTGCGTAATACACCTCTTTCGGAACAAAATCGTCACGCACTTCGTCGGGCGAATAATTGTCGTTCGGCATCGGCGTTGAGGCTCCGGCATGCTGCGCGATCGCGCGACTATTTCTATGATGCGCGAGACTAAAATGCGCCGTTCGGAACCGTCTTGATATGCAGCGACAAAATCCCACCATCGCGCGACACGCAGCAAGGTGACAATGAAAAGCCTGCCGCTAGTGTCGCGTATGCCGCCCCCGAATGTCTGCTCACGTTGAAATATGCTCAGAAGCTGTCAGTCGCC